>NZ_JAAGVZ010000001.1 GCF_010882125.1 Peribacillus alkalitolerans
ATTCCAAAAACGACTAAACCATCGTGCTCCGATTGAGTATCGAATCACGATGGCTGCATAGTCTTTTTTAGAGCTGTCTACTTGACGGGGTTAAGTCCATTTTCTCGGTCTTTTTCTTTGAGTCAAACTCACCACGAAATATAATAGAGTCATCCATGCTAATAAAAATTCTCACCATGGCACATGAAATCCATGGTGGTGCCTTATTTAAGAAATAATTTTTAGGCTTAGACTTAAATAAGAATCAAAACTAGCATTTGAATGTACTTTTAAATCCATTCATTACTTCATTAGACATTTTACTCTTCGTTTCAGCCTTGAAACCCAATATCCTGAATGATAATTAATTGCTTTTTAGTGGGACCCCGAATCTTTTATCGAAACTGAAAGATTTATAATCGAAACTGGAAAAATACACTCGGTACCAGGAAAAATAAAATCGAAATGGCCAAAATATAATCGAAAGTCCCCAAATATCGATTATTCGACAAATTCAACCTAAAACTTACACGGAAATTCACTTATTGGTTAGCTCAATTATTGTCATTAGGCTAGGTTATGGATGTGTAGTACTTCTACAATATTTTGGTGTATACTCATGATATTTGTTTGAAGTTTTTTTCAAGCTAACCCAAGTGAAACGAAAAAGGAGAAGACTCCATATTGGACGTCATCCTCCTCTAAATAATTATTGAATGATGTTAATTTTTTTAATGATTATGTCTTCCACAGGCTTGTCTGCTTCAGCCGTCTCAACATTAGCCATAGAGTCCACTACATCCATACCCTCTACCACTTGTCCAAATACTGTATGCTTTTGATCAAGCCATGGTGTTCCACCATGCTTTGCATATAGTTTAACCACTTCTTCAGGATAACCTGCCTTCAGCATTTGATCCTGAAGCCCCTCGTCTACCTTGCTTGCCTGAACAATGAAGAATTGGCTTCCATTTGTCCCAGGTCCTGAATTCGCCATGGAAAGCGCGCCACGGAAATTGTAAAGCTGCATGGAGAATTCATCTTCGAATGGAGCTCCCCAAATACTTTCTCCTCCCATTCCGGTTCCTTGTGGGTCACCACCCTGCACCATGAAATCCTTGATGACACGATGGAAGGAAACACCATCATAGTATCCCTTTTCTGCATGTGTGACGAAGTTTTCAACCGCCTTGGGAGCCATTTTAGGGAAAAGCTTGATTTTGATATCTCCCATGGATGTTTCCATCAAAACAACCTTTTCGTCTGCTTTGATTTCTTTAAATTGTGGGTAATCCCCAGCAGTTTCTCCCTCATTACCTTGAGTAGAATCATCCTTTTTTTCTTCCGTTACAGTTGGTTTTTCTTGCTTCTTTGCTTCATCCTTACTCGTTCCACATGCCGTTAATACGAGCATGATGGAAATTAAGAGTAATACTAACGATTTTTTCATTATATCTACCTCCACTAAAAACTTTACATGATTTCAACTCAAAAATCACTAGAGTCGATAAATTTTCAATTAAGTAGAGAGAATCCTTGTTTTTAATTCAGTTTCATATGTATGATGAATACAAAAATAATGAGAAGGTGTCATCATGACAGAAGGAAGTTTTAAGATTGGAGATTACGTCACTGCCATTTATAAGACTGGGAAATATATCGGAGAAATCACAGCTGTTAGACCATCTTCGTATTTAGTTAAAATAGGGGCAGTGGAAAAACATCCAATGCAAGGAGATCTACATAATCCTAAACAAACAGAGGTAGGGATGTTCCATCAACGTCGAGCACTTGCATTCAGGGAACAGACAAATGTCCCATTAAATATGGTAAGGCCTTTTGAAGGAAAAGTTCCAGATTATAAGGAATCTTTGCGCGAAGCAGTCAATAAAATGAAAATGAACCTAAGTGAAGAAAATAGTCCATGGAGTCTAAAAAGCTTGGAAATGCTTGAAGACCTAGAAAGGGATTACTTTAAGTAATGGTTAAAAAATATAAAAAGCCAAATCACTTTAGAGGATTTGGCTTTTTATAATGCAAATTTATTTAATACCTTTGACAGGTCAATTCGGTCTCCAATTGTTGTTGGTTGATGCTTTTCCATATACTTCTTGTCCTTTTCTACCAGGTTAAAAATATTATAAGTGGTCATTGCATCATCTAATGCACGATGGTGTTTACCTACTCCCTCTTTACCGTACTCTTGGACCGCTTTCCATAGGCCTGTCTGATTTTGATCCCCAAAAAATCTTTTATACTCCATAGAGAGGTCGACAAACTTACCTTTGAACGGAAATTCCACCCCGGCATTTTGACAATTGTTACGAAGGACTTTCATATCCATGTTCCCCCAAGTAACAACGACACTCGGTTGATCCATTTCTAAGTCCATAAGCATATTAGCTAGCTCTTCAAATGGAATGCCTTGATCAACATGGTCTTGACTGATCTTGAGAAAGTTTTTACACCGTTCTGATAGGATAGGGAACTTCTTTGGTTTAACGAATGTAGAGAATTGATGTATTATTTTATCTCCCTGAACTTGCAAAGCACCCACTTCAATAATTTCAGGAAAAAATCCTTCTGGCTTTGGTTTTCCCTCTGGCATAGTAAATTCGAAATCAATGAATAAATATTTTTGATTATTTTCCACTTTACATTCCTCCTTTATTCATATATTTCAATGACTCTCAATCTACTAATATTTCCTTATTGAAAAATTATAGCAGATTCAACGATTGGCAGAGTCAAACTAGAATAATTTTTTTCAAGGGTTTCCCCTTTTTAATAGATTTGTGCTTTATACTATTTTCTAGAATACAACTTTAGTTGCAGTTTTTCATTTTCGTATAATGCTTGTCTAACTACAAGAACTGCAATAGTCAGGAAGATCAACAATATGCGTACCTTCTTCGGATACTTGCTTATTTTACTACTCGTCCCTCTTTTCGCCTTATTGACCATATTGACATACAATGAATTGAATTCATTTCAGCCGTTACAACAGTATCTAGATAAACATATACCAATCAAGGATGCCTCTTTATCTGTCAACAGTGTAATGACTGCTTCAGATGGTAGCACCATTTCTGAAATCTATAATGAACAGAACCGGGTATACCTACAACTGGATGAGATACCAACTTTCATGAAAGATTTGTTCATTACAACCGAGGATCAGCATTTTTTTGAACATAAGGGTGTGGATGCACTCGCCATTACTCGAGCCATTCTTGTGAACTCTCAAAATCAGGCGCTCGAACAAGGTGGTAGCACGATCACACAGCAGCTTGCAAGAAATCTATTTTTAAACCATGAAAAAACTTATAATCGTAAGCTATCTGAACTTCTTTACTCCTATCAATTGGAATGGAACCTTTCAAAGGAAGAGATATTAGAGTTATATTTGAATGCAATCTATTTCCAAAATGGTGCGTATGGAATTGAAGCCGCTTCCCAAAAATATTTTAATAAATCGGTTTCTAAGTTGTCCAAAGCAGAAATGGCATTCATTGCTGCAATTCCCAACAACCCGAATTTATATAATCCTATTAAACACTTTGAAGCGACTAAGGAACGGCAAGAGCGATTGCTAGAACAAATGCTTACTGCTGGTAAACTCAAACATTCCCAGTATAGTGAACTAATCCAAGAAAAAGTCTCACTACGGATAGATAAACGGGTTAACCTTTATCCTGATTACGTTACATATGTGGAGAAAGAGCTACACGAATTAGTAGCCCAACAGGAGGGCTTATCCCTTTTAGAATCAGACTTTGTCCTTCGCACAAAAAACAAGGAGCTTGTTGCTCATAAAGTGAAAGAGTTGCTAGAATCAGGAATCATCATTAACACGGCTCTCGATAAAGACCTTCAGCTTCAAGCAAAACGGGCCATTGATAATGAGCTTTCCACTACTGGAATACAAGGGGTTGCTGTTGTTATACAACATCATACGCACGAGCTTGTCTCGTTGACTGGGGGAAAGTATTATAAAAAATATTCTTTTCACCGCGGATTTCAAAGTTTTAGACAGCCTGGATCTGCCATTAAGCCTTTGTTGGTCTATGCTCCATATATAGATCAGACTAATGCATCATTGGATGAAACGATTGACTCTAGAAATTTTTGTGAAAAGGGCTATTGTCCCGATAACTATGATGGGGCAACTTATGATAGCGTTACTCTGGAAAAGGCATTTGCAAAATCCATCAATACACCTGCTGTGAGGCTATTGGACAAAATAGGCATAAGAAAAGGCTTTTCTTATTTAGAGCCATTCCATTTCACAAAGGTTTCTGACCAGGATCAAGGATTGGCCGCTG
Source organism: Peribacillus alkalitolerans (assembly GCF_010882125.1). GTDB lineage: Bacteria > Bacillota > Bacilli > Bacillales > DSM-1321 > Bacillus_BN > Bacillus_BN alkalitolerans. Next base: position 4,305 of record NZ_JAAGVZ010000001.1, read on the forward strand.
CTGTCGGGGGATTTACTTATGGAATGAGCCCCCTTCAATTAACATCTGCCTATACCTCTTTCGTGGATGGAAACTATACTCCTTCAAGAGCGATCCGCAGTGTAACCGATCGACAAGGTAAGGTTCTTTATCAATGGCAAGACAAGCCTATTAGAGTCTGGAAGGATTCCACAGTAGAAAAAATGAGGCAACTACTACAAAGTGTAGTTAAAGAAGGGACAGCTCGAAAAGCCTATTATCCGAGTTCTTATATTGGCGGAAAAACTGGTACCACCAACGATGTGAAGGATCTATGGTTCGTAGGGATGGATGACACTTATACGACGGGGGTTTGGATGGGCAAGGACCGCCCTGCTAGTATAGAGTCATTTTCTAAATCTTCCCCCCATTTACGTGCATGGAAAAAAATTATGCAGACTACCCAATAAGGCAAAGAGCGAGACCCAAGCTTGGATCTCGCTCCTTTTTCGTTCTATCGCTCAAAGAAGCTTAAGTAAAACCTTGGTGCCGCCTCCAGGTCATGCAACCAACGAAAACCCTTCTTTTCATAAAGCCTTTTTGCAGGGGTATTATCCTTCCCTGTTGAAACAATAAATCGATGAGAAGGATACATCGACAACAGCTCCTCTAATAACTTACTTGCAATTCCCTTTCTAAAATGATCCGGATGTACAATCAGACGACAAATCGCTAACTCGTGTCCTTCCTTGGTATATGAGACTGCTCCTGCTAATTTATTTTCCACGAACCATCCGATAAATGCTTCATTACATCTTTTCAATTGTGCTTTAGATTCCTTTAATGGGGGAATATCATAAAAATTGATCAGGTTTGCCTCGACCATATATGATGCTTGTTGTATAAGGAATAATTCATCCAAAATCATATTGTCATTCAAATCTAGAATCTGTTTCATTCCTCACCCTCCTCCTAAACTGGCAAACTAGCAATCATACTGTTATAAAGCTTTAATAGCGACAAAGCTACAGTCAGTAAAAGAATCGACCATATAAACGTATGAAAGAAAATCAATCCTATTAAACCTGCATTGGATAATGTGGGACTTATGATATTCACGAAATAAACAAAAGCAACAACCGTTGTAATGATAAAGGCAGCTAGTATAAATAAAATGGATTTGACCATCAATAAAGATAAAACTCCTCCAATAACGTAAATAACCGATACTTTACGGACACTCTTCAAGCTATCTCCCTCAGAATCCTTTGAAAAGAACAATAATGAAAATTCAAGAATTGTATCTGAGATGAGTTTTAAGGCAGCGAAAATCATAAAGAAGCAAATAAAAGCAGCAAGTAGCAAGGATAATTTAATACCTGTCACTGAAAAAAACTCTCGCATCCCATCGTATACCCCGATGTTTTTCAACAGGATAAGGGCTTCCATTTCTCCATAAATCGCGAATGATAACGAGAAAAGAATAATTGATATCAAGGGAAAATACCCTGTCAAATATGTATTTTTCATTACTGATCTCCATTTTCAAACTATTTTCATCTTTTCATTATGCAAAACCTTAAGCGAAAGGACAAATTTATTTTATACTCCCTCCATCTTCCTTTACAATAATACCATCAATAAAAAATACATTTTTTTACTAAAAAGAAAAAATAAAGAAATTATTAAGTTTCATTTTATGTACTTTTTTACACATACAATGATTTTGAGGGGATTTATATGGTAAAACAATCCATTTTGGTAGTTGAAGATGACAAAGAGATTGCCACGATCATTTTAAAGTTTTTAAGAGAAAGAGACTATCAGGTCACCTGGGCATCAACTGGCACTGAGGGATGGGAGGATTTCAAAAGTGGAACATATGATTTGGCAATCATCGATTTAATGCTTCCTGGTATGGATGGCTTTACAATGTGTCAAAACATTCGATGGACTAGTCAGATTCCTCTGCTGATTCTGAGTGCCCGACATGAAGAAGATGATAAGGTTAGGGGATTGAAAATCGGTGCGGATGATTATATGACAAAGCCTTTTAGTTTAAGGGAGCTTGAGGCTAGGGTGGAATCACAGCTTCGGAGATATGGAAGGTATCAGGAGGAAATATATCATGAGGATGTGCTTGAATATGCAGGTGGTCTGACGATATACCCTGAAAAAAAAGAAATCCTCCTCAATGGAGATTCTATCCTCTTAACCTCAAAGGAATTTTCATTACTCATGCTGTTATGTCAAAATCCGCAACATGCTTTTACGAAGAAGGAGCTTTATGAGCACATCTGGCAGCAACAAGATGTATCCGGAAATAATACGGTGACCGTCCATATTAAGAGCTTGCGAGACAAAATAAAGGATCCATTAAAAAATCCAATATATATCCAAACAATCTGGGGTCAAGGATATCGGTTTATCGGGGTAGGCAAGAAATGAAAATGAAGACGTGGCTAATGACCTCCTATTTACTCATCATGTCGATTCCGTTATTGATTTTATTCATGTTACTCATAATGGTTCAGTCTTGGGATGAAAAAAAAGACATTTCGGACTATCTCTCGGTTCAATCTAAGCTAACCTATTATGAAAGTGTTTTGGAAAATCCAATTTTATATGGATGGCCAGATTCAAATTTACAGAGAATGAATGAGTTAAAACGATTAGAAGGCTTATCTCAGACTGGTGTAAGATTTGTGCTGTATGATTCGTCAGGTACCCCCCTCTTTTCAGCGCCATATTCGCCTGGCAAACAATTATCCAGCGAAGAGATGTTCCAAGATCTATATGAACTTAAGGCAGGATACCAAACCTTTCAATACAAAAAGCCTGTCATTATGGATAATGAAACAATTGGATTTTATATGGTCATCTTCCCTCGTGATGAATGGATCTCTGGAGTCCAGTTCCAGAAAAATGTTGCGATCCTGCTCTTCGTAACTTCATTTTTAATCTTATACGGGCTTAGTTATCTTTTTCTTAAAAAGAAGCTGCTATTACCAATTCGAGAACTACTTTTTGATATGGATCAATTCGCCAAAGGCCATTCTGTCCAAAAACGGTCCTATCACGGGAGAAAAGACGAAATCGGAGAATTATTCCAAGGTTTCAGCTCCATGCAGGATGAAATAGTCACCCAACAAGCCGCATTGTTAGAACAACAAAAACAAAAAGAGTATATTGCTGCTTCGATTGCCCATGACATAAAAACTCCTTTAACGTCAATCAGGGCTTCTGCTGAACAACTTACATTGGATAAGCAAACAGAATGGGTAAGCTTTAGATCAACTATTTTAGAAAAATCCGATTATATTCATGGCCTTATCGATGATTTAAGTATTTATACGATATTACAAGGTGATGAATATGAATTGCCCACTATCAAAGTCGACGCTGGGGAATTTTTTGAAATGCTTTTATCAGGTTACGAGGAGCTGGCAATCGAACATCGCATCCTGTTCACAACAACCGTAATCGCATCTGGAAATGTCTATGTACATCCAAACCAGTTGATTCGTGTTATTGATAACCTCATTTCCAATGCATTTAATCATGTAGCTCCAAACGGTAAGGTATGGGCTGGTGGGCTAACGACACAATACACACTCCCAGAATGGATTTTCGGGCCACATCGAAACAAAATAAATATTACAGAGAAGCAGCAAGTATTGTTGATTGTACAGAACGAAGGAGAATTTGTTCCTCATCAGGATATAGAAAAACTGTTTGAGCCTTTGTATCAAAGAGACCCTTCAAGGACCAATCGTTCCTCCATCGGAAGTGGCCTTGGGCTTTCTATCGTAAAGTCAATTATTGAAAAACATGGAGGGACTATTTCTTTTTTATCAACAGAAGGCTATGGTTCGACTGTGATCTGTCATTTACCTCTGGCGACGGAGGTGGATTAAATTGCGCTATTTAATCATTTATCTAGTGGTGACTTGTTGCTTGATGTCTGGTTGCTCTACAAACTCAGCTCTATCCGATGAATCAATGATTTTTTCTATTATAGATCAGAAAAAATCTTTGTCCTATCCAACATTTTATTTAGAAAAGAAAGTTTCTGTGTATCAAAACGGATCACTTATTAGTCAAGAAGACATCCGTTGGTGGCGAGATTCTATCCAAAGGAAAGAACGAAAAGAGTTCATGCATTCTAGTGGTGAACGAGAAATTTTAATTACAGATGACAAGCAATCTATTAACTGGAGACATAACAAACAGCTTGTCCAATATGAAATTTCAGCACCTGAAGAAATAGATAGTACATTTTTCTTAAAAGAACAAACCATCCAATATTTAGAAAACGTTAGGGATTCATATGAACTTACCTTAGTGGAAGAAGATACAATTAGTTCTTTTCACACCTATCGTATCAATGCACTTCCCAAAAAAGCATCCGCAAAAAAAGACTATATCTCGATTTGGATTGACAAAAAATCTTGGATGATCGTCAAGGAAATCAAACATTCAGGGGATGCGCGAGTAGAGACAAGAGTCACTAAGTTCCAAAAAAATCAAACCTTTTCTAATGACACTTTCTTTTTACACACCATAAAAGCTACCAGACCTAAACCAAGTCCTAAGAAGATTATGAAACCAATAGATTCAACCTTTTATGAAAATCAAGAAATGTATGGTCAATTCCAAAGGGAAAATTGGGGGATGCCAGTAGATGTATCCGAAATTCAACCAAATTTCATCGGTGCTTACACCCCTCCTATAGAAAAAGATTTAGAACTTTACAGTCTTCAATTAAATGATGTGAAAAATGCATTTTTGGCTGTGTATACAAAAGAAGGCCACAAAACTTATGACCTTGCAGTATCTAAAGGAAAATCAATTCTTGGTGCCAGTAAACATTCAGTGAAATATCTATTCCATGGCTCACCAGTTGAATACATTTTAGGTTCTGATAAACAGGTGACGCTATCTTGGTACTATAAAAATTATACTTACAATTTAACCATTTACCATTCAGAGCTAGAGAACATTCAGCCTTTGTTAAACAGTTTAATTCCGATAAAATGAGGTGAGGTAAATGAAAAGGTTTTTTATTCTATGTTCTTTCATATTTATTGGCTGTTTTGCTTTAGGATCTTTAACTATTCCTAATGGGTCTGCAAGTACAAAATATTCTGTGACGATGGAGAAATACCTTGAAGATACAGTCCATTATTATAATGATGATACGATGAAAACCCTTGCAATGACAGAAGTGTACGGTACAGTGACAAAAATCCTAAGACTGGATGATCCCAGTACAGAAGAGAATGAAGAAAGGATTGAAAAATATAAAAGCAATCTAGTCATTGCCTTTGTCGAATATGAGCAAGTTAGAGATTCCATTTTTTTCTTCACCAAAAAAGAATTTTTGTATTATGACAAGGATCGGAATGAATTTCTTCTTCCAGGTAACGTTTTAGGTAATAAAGAGGTAAAGGAATTTTTTAATAAATACTTAGAGGATATGGGGAAGGAGATACAAACACCTTCATTATTGAAGTTTATGGTCAGTTTATTCTTAGCATTATTCATTCCAGTAATAATCCTAATAATGAAGGAAGCATCACATAAAGAATCAGCCTTTTCCATCCATCAACGGCAAACTCAAAGAAACCTTAAAGCATAATCATCCTTTAGCTAATTACCACCGTCATTGGACGGTGGTTTTTCACTATTTATTTTGCATCTGGTCGAGGATTTACTGTCAGCGATTGTTTAGGTGGGAAATGCATATAGTGCCTAGTTTTGACAATAATAATATTTTCATCAAAAGCACCGAAAGTACCCTTCCCTTGTGGAAGAACAAGCTGTGTAGTCAATACATCGGAGCGAATTTTAACAATATTTCTTTCCAGCGAGTGATTGATTATAAAAGCCGACCAGAATAAGCCTGCAAAGATGCTTAGCGAAATGATAGCCTGTTTTTTGTACATGCAATTCGCCTCCTAATAGGTAGAGTGACAAAATTAGACATATACTATTCATATTGGAAAAAAATTTATTTTCGAGGGCTAATATACGTGTTTCTTCCTATTTATTTATTTTAAGTAAAAGCTTACAATGTTAGGCTTTCCGAAATGCATGCCCATTAATTTTACGTTATACTTTTCAATAAACACCTATATACAAGCTGAATGGCAAGTAGCATCATTTTACATAATAAAATCAAAATAAAGTTTTTTCTGTGTAGGAGCTACTTTTCCTATAGAACCTGTGTCCTTCAGCGAGAATATATCACTATTTATCTAAAAGGAGGGGTTCCTATGTCTTGGATGCACCTAGCCATCTTATCACCGTTTTTATTGGCTATTTTCATACCAATTTTATATAAGCAGTTTCGTTCTATACATACTGGGTGGTTCGTACTATTACTCCCTGTTCTACTGTTTATGTTCTTTTCTAGGTTGATTCCTTTTACCATTCATGGTAAACAAATCCTTCAATCCTATGAGTGGATTCCTTCCTTAGGCATCGGGTTTGATGTTTACTTGGACGGACTGTCTTTATTGTTTGCATTATTAATTACCGGTATTGGCGCACTTGTCGTCCTTTATTCGATTTATTACTTAGCAAAAGATAAAGAAAAGCTAAATCATTTCTATGTATATTTGCTTTTGTTCATGGGATCCATGTTAGGGGTAGTGTTATCAGATAACCTAATAGTACTGTATACCTTTTGGGAGTTCACAAGTTTTTCTTCATTCCTCTTGATTGGATATTGGTCTCACCGAGAAAGATCAAGATACGGGGCCCAAAAATCGATGTTAATTACAGTTTTGGGTGGTTTGAGCATGCTTGGAGGATTCATCCTTCTCTCCATAATGGGCGATACATTCAGCATTCGGGACCTATTCTCCCAATCAGAAGAGATATTTAACCATTCTTTATTCATTCCAGCGATGTTGCTTATCTTACTTGGGGCGTTTACAAAGTCCGCTCAGTTTCCATTTCATATCTGGTTACCCGATGCAATGGAAGCCCCAACTCCTGTAAGTGCCTACCTTCACTCAGCTACGATGGTAAAGGCAGGGATTTATTTAGTGGCACGAATGAGTCCAATTTTTGCTGAATCTGGAGTTTGGCTGTGGCTAGTAGCAGGATTTGGAATCGTGACGTTGTTCTGGGGATCCTTCTCTGCAGTAAAACAAACCGATCTTAAGGGAATCTTAGCCTATTCGACTATAAGTCAGCTCGGGTTAATCATGTCCCTTTTAGGGATTGGGGCTGCCGCATTGCATTATGATCATTTAGATGAAAATTTGTACATGGCTGCCACAGTAGCTGCCATTTTCCATTTGATTAATCACGCGACATTTAAAGGCAGTCTTTTTATGGTGGTTGGGATCGTAGATCATGAAACAGGCACGAGGGATATCCGTAAATTAGGCGGACTCATCCACTTCATGCCTATCACATTTACTCTTGCAGTTATTGGTGCATTTTCTATGGCGGGACTTCCACCATTCAATGGATTTTTAAGTAAGGAAATGTTCTTTACAGGTATGATAAGAGTTTTGGAGCTTGATATATTCAATCTAGATACATGGGGAATTCTCTTCCCTGTCATCGCATGGATAGCATCAGTCTTCACCTTTATTTATAGTATGGTCATTATTTTCAAGACCTTCATGGGTAAACCACAATTAGAAAAATTAGAGAAGAAGCCACATGAAGCACCGATTGGCATGCTGATTTCTCCTGTCATTCTCGCTTCCCTCGTCGTTATTTTCGGATTCTTTCCTAATTTGCTTGCACCTACGATTATTGAGCCTGCCGTTTCGGCCATTATCCCAAGCATTTTTGGCCAAGGTAACCATGTGCATATTTCTTACTGGCACGGTTGGACACCTGAACTACTAATGACAATCGGGGTAATCATTGTTGGAATAATCCTGTTTAAAACTCTTTCAAAATGGGGTTCCATTTATAAGATTTTTCCAGAAAAAATGTCTCTCAACCATCTCTATGATTCGATGCTTGTGTGGATGGAGAAAATTTCTATCAAATTGACCAAGATGTTCATGACAGGGTTCATTAGAAATTATTTAGTTTACATTTTCCTGTTTTTCATTTTTTCTTTAGCAGCAACCTTGTATTTCAAAGATGGTTTCAACTTAAGCCTTGATAATACGGCTCCGATAGGAATTTATGAGGTTATATTAGCAATAGTTATTGCAGTTGCTTCCGTATCAATCCTTTTCGTCAAATCTCGTCTGACCTCTATCATCCTGCTAGGGTCTGTTGGTTATACCGTTTCCCTATTTTTTGTTCTATTCAGGGCACCGGATCTTGCATTAACCCAGCTAGTAGTTGAAACAGTCTCAGTAGCATTGTTCCTATTGTGCTTCTACCATCTTCCAAAGAAGTTGAACAAAGAAGAAAGACTAACTTTTAAATTGAATAATGCGATGATTTCTATTGGTGTAGGGGCTATTGTAACACTCATTGCCATTTCATCTCACAGCACTAAACTATTTGAAACAATTTCTAATTACTATGTAAAAGTTACATACAAGGAAGCAGGCGGAGAAAATATGGTCAATGTTATCCTTGTCGATTTCCGTGGCTTGGATACTATGTTCGAGATTACCGTATTGGGCATAGCTGCTATCGGAATCTATGCCATGATCAAACTACGTCTAACAAGGGGGAAGGAAAACGGATGAAGACTAATGACATCATTCTGCAAACTGTAACGAAAATTACCTTTTTCGTTATTATCCTTTTCTCTATACAGATTTTCTTTGCAGGTCACTATAACCCTGGTGGGGGCTTTATCGGCGGACTCATGACTTCGGCTGCTATCGTACTATTATTGTTGGCATACGATTTAAAAACTGTGGCACACATTCTGCCCATTAATTATCGAATTGTCATAGCAATTGGATTACTTATAGCTGTACTGACAGGAACAGGGGGATTATTTTTTGACGCCCCATTCCTTACACACGCATTCAACTATTTCCAACTGCCTCTTCTAGGGAAAACATCCCTTCACACAGCTGCCTTATTTGATTTAGGTGTGTACCTTGTCGTTATTGGTGTAACGATGACCATTATTCAAACGATTGGGGAGGATGATGAATAATGGAAATATTAATGGCTATTGTCGTTGGAATTTTATTTACATGTGCAACATATCTCATGCTTTCAAAAAGTATATTACGTATCATAATCGGAACAGGCTTATTGAGTCACGGAGCCCACTTACTTATCTTAACGATGGGTGGTTTAAAACGTGGAGCTGTCCCACTTTTAGGGGAACATGCTAAAAACTATGTTGATCCACTTCCTCAAGCTCTTATCTTGACTGCGATTGTCATCAGCTTTGGGGTAACCTCCTTTTTCCTGGTATTAGCATACAGAGCCTATCAGGAACTTGGAACGGACAATATGGATTTGTTGAGAGGTACGGAAGCTAATGAATAACCTTGTATTTTTGCCCGTTTTATTACCCTTATTGACAGGGATAATCTTGATCTTCTTCTCGAAATCTATTCCCTTACAAAGAACAGTGTCTGCCCTTTCATTCTTACTGGGCATATTCCTTTCCGTTTATCTAGTTTCTCAAGTCTACTCGAACGGGATTTTGACTCTGGACGTCAGCAATTGGAAAGCTCCATTCGGTATTACCATAGTAGCTGATATGCTTGCAGCATTGCTCGTTTTGACGACAAATATCATTGCGCTATGCGTACTCCTCTATTCGTTCACAAGTATAGGCATCGAACGCGAGAAATTTTACTATTACTCCTTTTTCAATTTCTTAATTGTAGGAGTGAATGGTGCCTTTCTTACAGGGGACGTTTTTAACCTATTTGTATTCTTTGAAGTCATGCTCATGTCTTCCTACGTGTTATTAGTGTTAGGTGGGACTAAGGTTCAGCTTCGAGAATCTCTGAAGTACATTTTAGTCAATGTCATTTCGTCAGCACTTTTTGTTATAGCAGTTGCTATGTTGTACTCCATCGTAGGGACTTTAAATATGGCAGATATTTCGAAAAGAGTAGCCGAAGTTGGACAACCTGGTCAGTTGACGGTAATTGCTATCCTTTTTCTGATAGTGTTTGGACTGAAAGGGGCTATATTCCCTTTATTCTATTGGCTACCAGGTTCCTATGCAGCTGCACCCACCCCTGTATTAGCCCTATTCGGTGCCTTGCTTACTAAAGTAGGTATTTATTCGATTTTCAGAACGTACACGTTGATTTTTTATCATGATTCTGAATTCACCCACCAATTCCTTGGAGTATTATCCCTTGTCACCATCATCATTGGAGTCATCGGGGCTGTTGCATACTGGGATTTAAAAAAAATCGTAATCTACAACATTGTCACCGCAGTTGGTGTCATTGCATACGGAATTTCATGCTTGAATGAAGCTGCGGTTATGGGTTCCGTTTTTTATTTAATTCATGACATGATCATTAAAGCTGCACTTTTCCTTTTGATTGGCATTATGGCAAAGATAGCTGGAACCTATAATTTAAGGGAATTCTCTGGTTTGATTCATAAGTACCCTTACGTCGGGTGGGCTTTTTTCATCGCAGCACTTAGTCTTGGGGGAATTCCTCCGTTAAGTGGTTTTGTTGGAAAGCTTTTAATTATTCAAGGGGCTTTCGAAGCGAAGGATTATTGGGGAGCTGGAATTATTTTAATGTCTAGTTTACTGGTCCTTTACTCCATTATGAAAATATTTATCAATGGTGTATGGGGAAAGCCGCAAGAATATAAAGGCTCACCTATCGGCATAAAAAGCATGCTTATTCCATCAGCTATTTTGGTCGCTATATCTGTGTTGTTTGGAATAGGGATTGAATTTTTATATCCTTATATTTCTGCAGCAACCGATACATTGATTGATCCAGCGATTTATATCGAAGCAGTTTTGAAGGAGTAGTGGGAATGGCATTTCAAATTTTGTTGAATTTCTTTCTTGCGTTTATATGGATGTTTTTAAAAACGAACTATGAAACGAAGACCTTTATTGTAGGATATTTATTAGGACTGCTTATCATATATGGAATGAGGAGATTTTTTGGATCAAGATTTTACCTATATAGAGTATGGGCAGTCATAATCCTTATTCTCATATTCATTAAAGAATTGATTTTATCCAATTTCTCAGTCCTGAAAGTAATATTAAAACCGAAACTCGATATTAAACCAGGTATTTTCGCATTACCAACCGTGCTAACCCAGGATTGGGAAATTACGATTCTTGCAAATTTAATAACATTGACTCCGGGAACTTTAGTAGTGGATGTATCGTATGACAACAAAATCCTATATATTCATGCAATGGATATTCAAGATGTACAAGATTCTATTCAATCCATCAAAACATCATTTGAGAAAGCAATCTTGGAGGTGAGCCGATAGTGTTTGAGACCATATTGATGATTTCTCTATTTTGCATCTCAATCTCGATGCTCGGCTTAATTTATCGCGTTATTAAAGGGCCATCTATTCCTGATCGGGTAGTCGCTCTGGATGCAATAGGAATTAACCTCATTGCAATTATTGCGCTAGTCTCCATCTTATTAAATACAAGTGCCTTCTTAGAAGTCATTCTATTATTAGGCATTCTTGCCTTTATTGGCACGGTGGCTTTCTCAAAATTCCTTGAGAAAGGAGAGATTATCGAACATGATCGAAATCGGTAAGATCATTGCAGGCGTTTTGTTATTGATTGGTGCCTTTTTAAGCCTTGTTACTGCTTTTGGGATTATTAGGTTACCAGATGTCTATACACGGAATCATGCAGCTTCCAAGAGCGCTACTCTTGGGGTTATGTCCATCCTATTAGGTACATTCCTCTATTTTTATATCGAACATGGACATTTTAATTCTCGTGTTCTTCTTGGGATTCTATTCATTTTCATCACCTCTCCTGTAGCTGGCCATTTAATTAGCCGTGCCGCTTATAATACAGGAGTCCCACTATGGGAAAAATCTGTTCAGGACGATTTGAAAAACAGCGAAAGACTCCATGACAAAGATCATCAATGATTTGACCCACTCAAAGGGTTTGTTTCTCTAGTACTGTAATAAAAAATAAAAAAGCAGTGCCAATAAATTTTGGCACTGCTCAAATTGTCGACAAAAGGTATCGAGAGTACGCTCTCTCGATACCTTTTGTCATTTTTGATGGTAGGCGAAAAGGTTGATTTCCGCTCCAGCCGCTTGCTTTCCGGGGGGCGTTCGCCGAGCCTCCTCGTCGCTACCGCTCCTGCGGGGTCTCGCCTGTAACGCTAATCCCCCAGGAGTCAAGCGCCTTCCGCTCCAATCAACCAGTGTCCTTGAATAATCAACTTAAAAACCTGTTCAATAAGCTTAGCAAAACAATTTATGAAAACAGGCTATGTAATAAATTATTTTCGTAATTGAATAACTGCCATTGTACAACGAGATATACAGATAAGTTGATCTTGTTCGTCTACGATTCTTATATCCCAAACCATGGTTGACTTACCTTTATGGGCAACTGTTCCAATAGCAGTTACCACTCCATCCCTTTTCCCTTTTATATGATTAGCATTAATCTCTAAGCCTACTACCGCTTGGGTCTCTTGATCAACAAGATGATAGGCACCTATACTTGCCACCGTTTCTGCAAGCGCAACAGAAGCACCTCCATGCAATAATCCAAAGGGCTGCCTAGTTCTTTCGTCTACTGGCATCGTAGCAATAACCTTCCCCTCAGATAACTCAACAATCTCCATGCCTAAGGCACTAATCATAGTGTTCCTTAAATCCATATAATTTTCCCCCTTTTTATTTTTGCTTACCTAATTCGGTACGTGGAAGCCTCCAGTATTTCACCAATTTAACGGAAACATATATAACGATTGTTCCCACAAAAAATGCAGTAGCACCTTTTTCATATTTAAATAGACCCTTTATTTCATCCCCTATGAAATAAGCAGTTATATAATAGGTGCAAAGCCATACCATTGCTCCACTATAAGCATATAACGCAAACTTCTTAAAGGGAAGTTTACTGAATCCAAAAATAAAGGGTAAAAGCAATCGAATGCCAGGGATAAAATAGCTAATGGACAAGGAAAATGCGTGATAACGCTTTAATAGCCGATTAGATCGGTGATACATCCGCTTGAACTTTGGTTTTTTTATTAAAAACATCAGTATTTTACGACCAAATACTCTACCTAATAAATACGCAGTCGTTAAAGCCCCTACGATTCCAAAGTAAGCTGTGATAAAGGTCCAAATAGGATGCATCATCCCGTTCGAGGCAGCAATAGAGATAGAAATGATCAGAATTTCATTCGGAATCGGAAAAGCAAATATACCTACCCAAAGATAAAGGAACAATCCCATATAACCAAAGTCGGTTAACCATCGAATGAAGCTTTCTATTTCCATCGTTCACACCTCTTTTCTCTAATTCCTCAACTTATACACATTGATAAAACCCACTTGTTTTACGATCATCTATCCTGATTTTTTATATTATACTTTCAATCATACGTAGGCAGAAGGGTTGGGGTGAATAAAAAGTCAGCTATCTTATAATGAGCAACCTTTGTATTTATTACCCTATAATTCTTATTTTAAAAACTTAATTGTTTTTCCTATTTGTTTTATAGGTATTAGACATTTTGATTGAATATCCTTTAATCATCTTAAAGTAATATTTTTCTAAATGAAATTATGTCCTCATCCTTAAAACAGAAGGCTGACCTTATTAGCCTATTCATTCATAATCCTCCTGTTTATATATTTTTTTATATTTTTTACATTATTTGGATATGCATAAACCTAGAAAAATGCGTGGGCACTGTAATGGTTCAATAGTCTTAATATACAAAAAACCCCATGCAAGAAGCATGAGGTGTAATACTTTTATTAATTTTGGGTGCTTAGTTAAACCAGACTGTTGATTGTAGCGAGAAGCGTGCCAATCAACTCAAACCATAAAAGTCCTAATAGACTTTAAGATTTGCCTTTTAAGTGAGAACTAAATTTAATTAATTTTCGAAACGTTCAACAAACAGCGCTAATGTCCTTGTCATAACACCGGTTGCTCCCGATGGACCTAAATCACTTGTTTTATTTGTTGTTGCAGTGCCTGCGATGTCTAAATGTACCCAAGGCGTGCCTTCAGCAAACTCTCCGATAAACGCGCCTCCCATGATAGCATGCCCTTCTCTACCTGGAGAATTGTTTAGGTCGGCAATTTTACTATTACGTACACGTTGTTTATCCTTTTCAGTAAGCGGAAGTCGCCACATCGGCTCGCCTGCTTCTACGGAAGCTTCTAACACTTGTTCGAACAAGCTTTCATTATTCGTTAATACACCTGTGATTTCTGTTCCTAGCGCAATGATTACACCACCTGTAAGAGTAGCTACATCGACTAAATAATCTGCTCCATGGTGTTTCGCGTACGTGACAGCATCTGCCAATACAAGTCGGCCTTCTGCATCCGTATTTAGGACTTCAATAGTTTTTCCATTCATAGCCGTAATGACATCATCTGGCTTGAATGCAGCTCCACTAATCATGTTATCAGTGGAAGGAATGACAGCTACAACGTTTTGGTCTGGCTTTAATTCACCAATGATTTCCATCGCACCCAGTACCGCAGCTGCACCACCCATATCAGTTTTCATGCCTACTATTCCATCTTTAGGCTTGATAGAATATCCGCCAGTATCAAAAGTGATACCTTTACCTACTAATCCAATAACGTCTTTCCATTCTTCTTTACCTTGGTATTTCAACACAATCATCTTAGGCGGTTCTACAGATCCTTGGTTGACGGCAAGGAAAGCGCCCATACCTAGTTTCTCCATATCTTCCTTTTCAAGAATTTCAGCTTCAAAACCATATTTTTCTGCAAGTTCGACTGCGTAGTTAGCCATTTCAGTTGCAGTAAGCATATTTCCTGGAATATTGACTAATGAACGTGCAGAATTTGTTCCTTTACCATACACATATCCTACTGTTAATGAGGCAGAGACTTCATCAATGTCGGTAGATGTAACGACCGTGATTGCTTCTACTTTCTTTTCTGGCTCATTCGATTTTTGTTTGTACCCATCAAATTTATAAGTTGATAAGGCAAAAGCTTCACTTAAAGCATATGCAGCGTCAGCAGCTTCTACTTGTTCACCCGTAAAAGAGTCTAAATCAACAGTTACGGTTTGATACTTTGACTTGTCCGCATAAGAAAAAGCCTTTCCAAAAGCTTCTTTCAATTCTTCAAACGTCAAATCTTTGGCTTTACCAAGACCAACGAAGACCACTCGCTTTGTTCCTGATTGACCTAGTGTATGTATGCTAGAAATCGCTTTTTTCTTTGTGGAGATGTCTCCATCCTTTAAAATATTCGCTACTTGTCCTTGTAAAGCTTGATTCACTTCATAGATGATTCCATTCTCAAGAGAAACGTTCTGTTTAACCCCGATTAGTAAACATTCATGCTGCTCCTGAGCTGTCCATTCATTTTTCACTGAAAACATAATAGCACCTCCAAAATAATTCTAACCTCATTATATCTGACTAGAGGGTTCATGACGATGATAAATTTCGACTACCTAAAGAAACGTTTAAATTGACCTAATTTTGTTTAAACATATGGTATCTCGAATATTAGAATACAATCTATACTCGAAAATTTACAGAAATAAGAGATTTTTATAACACAGTTTATGACATAATGGTTATATACTACATTCAAATGAAGAGGGTGATCCAATGGATTTATTAACAAATTTCCCTTTTATCGCTTCACTGATTGCCATCTTTTTCGCTCAATTTGTTAAAGTTCCTATCCAATACATAGCCTTAAAAAGATTAGACTGGACTTTACTGACAAGCACAGGTGGAATGCCAAGCTCTCATTCTGCAGCTGTTACTGCACTTGCAACTGGAGTTGCACTTGAAACAGGCGCAGATTCTGCTGTATTTGCAGTCTCCGCTATTTTCGCCATCATCACCATGTTTGATGCAACTGGGGTAAGAAGGCAGGCTGGTGAGCAGGCAGTGGTCTTGAACAGATTGGTCAGTGATTTCAACACCTTTTTGAAAGAAGCTAAAAAGTGGGAAGAAAATGGGGAAAGGCAAAAACAAATTAAATTGAAAGAATTGCTTGGACATAAACCGATTGAAGTGTTCTTCGGTGGATTAACAGGAATCTTCATTGCCTTACTTTTGCATGTATTCATCTATGGAGTATAGGAGGAAGTTTTTATGAAAATCATTTCATTATGCCCTAGCAATACTGAGATTTGTACTTATTTAGGAATTGAAAATACACTCATCGCAATTGATGATTACTCTGATTATCCCCCCCATATCCAACACTTGCCCAAGGTGGGCCCTGATCTGTCCATTAGGATGGATGAAGTAGAAGCTTTGGAACCAGATCTTGTGCTGGCATCTCTCAGTGTTCCGGGTATGGAGAAAAATGTGGAAGAATTAGTTGCTAGAGGTATTCCTCATCTCGTCTTAAATCCCCAAAGCCTTCAGGATATCGCAGACGATATACTCACTGTTGGAAAAGCGATTGGAGACGAGGATTTAGCGATAAAGAAGGCAAATGAATACTTGCAGACCGTTGAAAAGTATGCCAAGATATCAAAACAAATTGAGCATAAACCTACCCTTTATTGGGAATGGTGGCCAAACCCAATCTTTACTCCTGGAAAAGTTAATTGGCTTACGGAGATTAGTGAACTAGCAGGCGGGAGAAATATTTTTGAGGATGTTGAACTAGCAAGTGTCCAGACCACTCCAGAAGATGTTTTAAACCTCAATCCTGATTATATTTGCTTAGCATGGGTGGGCGTTCCATTAAAAAGGATACAACCGAAAAAAGTAAAGGAACGTCCAGGTTGGAGTGAAATGAAGGCCATCAAAGACGATAATATCTTTGTCCTTGAAGAGCCATTATATTGTAGGCCTTCTCCCAGACTGTTAGAAGGTCTTAAAAAACTTGCTGGCATTCTCCACCCCAAAGAATATAAAGCAATACTATAAGTAATACAAAAGGATGACTTTTAGATTGAGCAAATCAATCACGAGTCATCCTATTTTTATGGCACTATTCTTTTGATTTACCTAAATACTGTTGTCTAAACACTTGCAATTCTTCATTTTCGTTAAGTGCAGACAATTCTTGCTCTGAAAGACTGCCACTGCCCATCTGTACGACATAGACATCCAGTTGCTTCTTTCCCCATTCAGCGTATACCTCCTGGACAGTTTCAAAATATAAGTCCAGTTCATTTCCTTTAATTGCTCCACCTTTATCTGCCACTACTCCATATCCGTATCCTGGAATGAAAAGTATGGTACCAATTGGGTATATTCGTAAATCCGCTGCGATCGTGGAATATAAATCTCTTTTCACCTTTACTCCAGAGTATGTAATTCCATAGGATGGATGATTAGGACTTTTTCCAGTAGATTCAACTCCTGCCGTATACCCAGTAGCAGTGACTGTCGCTGTAGGGTATTGGCTGAAATCTATGGTATCTTCCAAAGTTTTCGGTCTTATTACCACTTCTTGTGAGGAAATCTCCGTCTTCATTGCGGATATATGTTTTACATATTTATAACCTAATGCTACCTGCCTGCCACTATGAGACTGTATCCCTTCATCACTAAAGCTTAAATAGGAATCGAAGGGAATCATCCTTGCTTCCACACCTGAAATCTGCAAATACGTGGACTGAATCGCTAACACAAATAAAATAGAAAACACGAGCTTTTTAATACCTATCTTTATTTTTTTCATATAGGTTGTTTCTTCACTCCTCTCACAAGAATATTTCTTTCCCAAAAAATAAGAAAATATTCAAATTGCATAAAAAAAGAGAGATTGTAAGAAATTACCTAATAGAATAATTGGATAAAAAATCCAATCAAAAAAACCTTCAACATCGTTGAAGGCTTTTTTTAAAAAGTAAGGAATTAGAACATTCTATAACCCATTTTACGGAGCAAACGAATCGTAACACCAGAAAGGATCGCCCCAACTAAACCACTTACTAAAATGATGATATCTGCCGCTGCTAACGAGGCGATTTTACCTGGAATTCCAGTAAAGGCTTCTGTTGGTGAATTGAAATACTTAATAAGTTTCATGTCATTAACAATATAGATTGCGATTAAAGGATAAAGGATGACCATGATCCATGATTGACGAAATAACATGTTCAATAGGAAACCAATTCCAAAAAATAAAATCAAGAATAATACTACAGATATAATAAGTATAGGTATCGACATTTGCATTGTATTTGGCCCCTCCCTAGAAGCATCAATACTAGTTTACTGATTGTTACAATGCTCGTCAATAAAGACCCAATATAATACACCAAAACGACAAAATTAATCAGAAAAGCGCAAGCGCCCTCGGAACAATCTAAAAGGCAGATTGTTCCTGCGAGGATTAAACACAAAAAAAACTCCTATTTAGGAGTTTAATTGTAACTCTACTTTTCTACTTTTTTTCCACTACCTCCACAGTAAGCGCACGTTTCAGAACCACCTAATAATAATTGGAAATATCCCTTCCCTGAACAATAATTACACGTTGTTGGTTTTGCTGTTGTCATGGTCATCACCCTCCAAAGAATTTAATTGAATTTTCTGATAATATATCAGATATTTTCTTCTTTGCAAACATCCATTTTTGGAGAAAAACCACTCATGTAAACGCATACAACTTGTTTTCTCTTCCTTTTTCTTTTGTTTTCTTAAATTTACTGAAAATTATAAAAATAATTTATATGCCGTATATCCAAAGTGATTCCCCGGATTGATCCCATCTAATGTTTCCATTGCTTTTTCCGATTTAAAGTTAATTAAATGATCCAGCATAATGGAATGGTTTTCACTTTTCATCAATTCTTCTGGAGTTAGAAAGGCGACATCAAAAAGCTCCCTTTCTTGAACCATAATGTTTTTATGTAATGGTTTCATAAGAAAAATTAACATATTGTCACTGATTTCTCCTCGGATTACCCCGCTCCTCATACCTACCAGCCCAATATTCTCTGCCTCAATACCTGTTTCTTCAAATACCTCTCTTTTAACTGCTTCATCTACCGTTTCATTTGCATTTACGAATCCTGCTGGCAAAGACCACATCCCTTTTAGACCACTGTATTTCTTCTTAACAACCAACCACTTTCCATCATCTGTAATGACTAGTCCTGCCACAGCCAGCCAAACGTTCTTGCGTTTTTCACTCATCGAATTTTACTCCCTTATTAGGTCTTTTCTTTATTCTATTAGAAAAACTCGCTGATTGGCGAGCCTTATGACAAAAGACAAAGAAATGAGAAAAAAATACCCTGTCCAAAATTGGACAGGGTATCCGTGTATTATAAAATGTTAAATTTACCTTTTTTCACTACTAATGATGGACCGCCAATCATATATAATGCACGGTTATCAATCATTTTTTTCATGAAGGAAGCTTTAGTACCTACAAGCTTTTTACCAAATACCGTTCCAATTGCATCGTCTTCACCTAGGGAACATACAGTACCTTTAATGTCAGGTGTGAATGTACCTAGTCCTTCTTCAGAGTTGCGAACAAGTGCAGTAAGGTTTTTTGCTGTTAACTCAGCTTGTTGCATTGCGATTTGAGCTGTTGGTGGATATGGTCGGTTAATCTCTTCATTGATGATAAGAGAGCAATCACCAATAATGAACATATCATCATGTCCTGGTACACGTAGATCAGGGTTAACTTTAACGCGTCCACGCATAGCCTCAATGCCTGATTTTTCGATTACAGAGTTACCTCTTACACCAGCTGCCCAAACTACCGTTCCAGCTTTGATTTCTTCTACTTCATTCTCGCCTTTAGCCACGATGATTCCGTTCGGAGTACATTCTTTAATAGCTGTTCCGATGCGGAATTCAACACCTTTTTTCTCTAGGTGAGAAACTGCGTATTTTACTAATTCTGGATCAAATCCAGGTAGAACCATTGGAGCAGCTTCTACACAAATGATTTTTACTTTATGGAAATCAATATCATAATCCTTACATAGCTCAGGCATACGGTTACCAAGTTCACCTAGAAACTCGATACCGGTAAAACCAGCCCCACCTACAACGATTGTTAAACGCTCTTCTTTTTTCTCTACATCTGTTCCGTATTGGGCAAACTGGTATTCGATATGCTCACGGATTTGGCGTGCTGAGTTGATGTTTGTAATAGAGAATGCATATTCCTTTAAGCCTTGGATTCCGAAAGTTTCTGGTTCTCCGCCTAGGGCAAGTACTAAGTAGTCATATGATACTTCGCCATTCTCTAAAACGACAACCTTTTGTTCAGTTTTTACTTCAACAACAGAATCTTGGATGAAATCAACCTTATGACGATCGATAACGTCCTTGATATCATAGCGTACACGGTCATGGTGCATTGTTCCTGCTGATGCCTCATGTAGCCAAGTTGTTTCGTAGTGATAAGGGTTTTTGTTAACCAGAACAATATCCGCTTCACTCACACCTAAAGATTTTTGCAAACGTACAGTAGTCAATAAGCCGCCATAACCAGCGCCAAGAATTACAATTTTCGGCTTTCTCAAGTGTATCACTTCCACCTTTTTAAGTAATTTTCTAGCGATGCTCTAAAATCCAATTCTCACCGCATATAACCTTATGCCAAAACGGAACATAATAATTTGTGATATTATTCACTAAACAATCCAAAAAAATGTTCGAAAATTGTCATAAAATATTTATCCTCTATAAATATTATATGCTTTTTTACTGTATTTCAAGTAAGAAAAGCAGGTTTTACTATTGTGAATATTACAAAAATAATCCTATCTACCTATAAATGTAGTCTTTACATTCTTCTAAATAAATACTTCATTATTCTATATGAAAGATAAAATTAAATAGGTCATAATATTTGTCTAATTCCGCAATTTTTTTCAACAATAGTTATTTTTTGAATCGTTTTCGAATAATTCTAACTTCTTTTATGATAGTATTAATTAGAGTGTCCATTTATTTATTGGGGGGATATGGTGTGAGAGAAGATCAAAAAATTTATGACATTACAATTATCGGTGGGGGTCCAACTGGATTATTTACCGCATTCTATGGTGGTATGAGGCAAGCTTCTGTAAAGATAATTGAAAGCTTACCACAACTTGGTGGACAGTTATCTGCCCTTTATCCAGAAAAATATATTTATGATGTTGCAGGGTTCCCAAAAGTACGTGCACAAGAACTCGTAAATAATTTAAAAGAGCAAATGGCAAAATTCAGTCCTACAGTTGCTTTAGAGGAAGCAGTTGAAAAGTTGGAAAAGCAAGATGATGGGGTATTCAAACTAACGACCAATAAAGCTACTCACTATTCCCGTACCGTTATCATCACTGCTGGAAACGGAGCATTCCAACCTCGCCGAATTGAGCTAGAATCTGCCGCTCAGTATGAAGGGAAAAACCTTCACTATTTCATTGATGATTTAAATCAATTTGCAGGTCAAAAAGTAATCGTATGTGGTGGGGGAGACTCCGCAGTGGATTGGGCCCTAATGCTTGAACCAATTGCAAAAGAAGTAACCATTGTTCACCGCCGTGATAAATTCAGAGCACATGAACATAGTGTAGATAACCTGAAAAATTCTAAAGTTATCATTAAAACACCATATGTCCCAACTGAATTGATTGGTGATGGAGAAAAAATTTCACAAGTCGTCCTTGAGGATGTAAATGGTGAAAATAAAGAAACGATCGATGTTGATTCGGTCATCGTGAACTTCGGATTTGTATCATCATTAGGCCCGATTAAAGAATGGGGCTTTGAAATTGAAAAAAATTCAATAGTCGTCAATTCAAAAATGGAAACCAATGTCCCTGGAATCTATGCGGCTGGTGACATCTGTACATATGAAGGAAAAGTTAAACTGATTGCTTGTGGTTTTGGGGAAGCACCTACAGCGGTCAATAATGCAAAGTCATACATTGATCCAAAAGCGAAGGTACAGCCATTACATAGCACCTCTATGTTTTCATAGAAAAGCGACATCGCCATGTCCTGTGGCGATGTCGGCACTACCACGTCCTGTGCGTCGTAGCTAGACACTGCTCTAACTTCAAAAGTAATGCTTTCGTATCTTTATAAAAAGAGCCAATTCAAGGTGAGGAAATTCTCCCATGGAATGGCTCTTTTTTATCATTCTTAACACTCTTCGGGCTTTCCTGCATTTGCAGCGGTTCTGAAAGAAGATCCACATCCACAAGTCGCAATGGCGTTTGGATTTTCGATCGTAAACCCTCCACCTAGCATGGATTGTTTATAATCAATAACCGTTCCCTTCAAAATTCCTACGTTTTCTTTTTCAACCAGAATCTTTACCCCATGTTGTTCAAATACAAGGTCATCAGCCCCTTGTTCTTGGTCAAATCCCATCCCATAGGAAAGACCGCTACAACCGCCACCTTTAATAGCAACTCTTATATATGAACCTTCTTCACCGTTAGCAATCATCATTTCTTTAATTTGCAATGCAGCTGCTTCTTTTAAAATAATGACTTCGTTCATCCTTTTACCCCTCCCTCACAAAAAATCTTCCTTTTCATATTAGTATATACCATAGTTTTTCCATTGCTCAAATTAACAGCATCTTTATGTTGGAAACCTAATATAAATTAGTAGTTCTTTAGTAATATCATTTACGCTATAATAAATTCATAGGTACTTTATACCATCAATACATTAGTAATTTAGTCACATCAAAAGGGTGATGCTTAATGGAAACGCTTGAACCATTATTTAATCGAAATCTCGATTGTCATATGTGTCGACATAAATTCACTTCTAAAAAAATAAGGTCAAAATTCGTAAAAGTGGATTCTTATGACACAGACTTTTGCCCTAGTTATAAAGAAGAGGAAATAAATGGGCTCCTATATAATATTTACGTCTGCCCTAAGTGTGGATTTTCATATTCAGATGATTTTTCAAAATACTTCCCACCCGGGACAAAAGAAGAAATTGCATCAAAAATTTGCACTCAATGGGTACCACAAGACTTTAGTGGGATTAGAACTATAGATGAGAGCATAAAAACCTATAAACTTGCCGCATATTGCGCTGGATTGAAAAAAGAAAAGTACATTGTGGTTGCGGGTCTATATTTAAGAATCGCGTGGTTGTACCGACTGCTTAAAAATAAAGATCAAGAATGCCGATTTTTAAAAGTGGCTATCGCAAACTATAATGAATCTTATTCGAGAGATGATTTTAAAGGCACTCAAGTATCCGAGGTCCGAATTTTATATTTGTTAGGAGAATTATCCAGAAGAGTTGAGGATATAGAAAAGGCGGTAAAATTCTTCTCAATGGTAATAGAGAGACAAAACCGATCCGTTGAAACAACACTTGTAGAAATGGCTAGAGAAAGATGGCATGATATTAGAGAATCACAAAAGAAAGCAAATTAGCAACTATAACGAAGGGTGACCCATAGTCATGGGTCACCCTCGTTTTCTATATTAAAACATTGGATTTTCATCCAAAAATACATAAATGTTTTCGACTAATTCCTCAGGAGTGTCACCTGTCACAATTTCTCCGTTAACCATTGCAAATAATCCAATTGCACATTTCCCACAATAGCCTAAACAGCCATATTCTAGGACGTCTAAATCTGGATCTCTTTCCAATATTTCAAATGCGCGTTGAGCTCCATTGGCTAAATTGCTAATACAAAATTCAATCATTGGGTTAATCACAATCGTTCACCTCTTTGGTTACCTTTCACTCATAAAACATGCTATCTTTTTTCTCTTTTTTCGTCAAATTTGTGTTCATTTAGATAGTAAGCGGGAATAGTACCAAAAAGGGATATTTTTATAGTCCATTCTGCAATATCCCTACCCCAACATTTCCATTAAGGTGTTGTGATTTTGGTACAAGTTCGATATACTTTTTAAGGGAATTTGTAAAGTAACATGTCTTATTTTGATATAAGTTACTACTGTATTCGGTCTCGATTTATTATTTATAAACTACGAATTTATCATTACTTTTATATTTTAAATTGCGAGCAGCTTGATATATTTCACTAAAGGGGACTTTCACATGAAAAACTTAGTGCTTTTAGGTGGTGGTTATGGAGGAATGAGAATTCTTCATCGCCTGCTACCGAATCAGTTACCTGAAGATGTTACGATCACATTGATCGATCGAAATCCGTATCACAGTTTAAAAACGGAATACTATGCATTGGCTGCTGGAACAATCCCTGACAATCACATCCGTGTAGCTTTCCCTGAACACCCTAGACTAAAGTATGTTTCCGGCGAAGTTGAGTCAATTGGGATGAATGAAAATAAAGTATATCTAAAAGACAATGAGCCTGTCGAATATGATGACTTAGTTATAGGTCTTGGATGTGAAGATAAGTATCATAATGTACCTGGTGCTGACGTTTATACATACAGTATCCAGACCATCGATAAATCCCGTAGGACTTACCAGGCTTTGAACAATTTAGGCCAGGGTGCAAACGTTGCCATAGTAGGGGCAGGGCTCAGTGGAGTCGAATTGGCAAGTGAACTTTGTGAAAGCAGACCTGACTTAAAAATCAAAATCTTTGATAGAGGAGAGCATATTCTTTCTTCATTCTCTCCAAAATTAAGCTCCTATATTGAAGAATGGTTCCATAAAAACGGTGTGGAAGTCATTAACCACTCAAACATTACAGCTGTCGAGGAAAATCTTCTGTATAACCATGGAGAACCTGTCCCATGTGACGCAATTGTATGGACAGCAGGTATTCAACCGTCCAAGATCGTACGTGATATGGATGTTGAAAAGGATTCACAAGGCCGCGTGGTTCTAACTCCACAACATTTCCTACCTAATAAGGATAACGTTTTCGTGGTAGGAGATTGCGCAAGTCTCCCTCATGCACCAAGTGCACAATTAGCGGAAGGACAAGCAGAACAAATTGTCACTGTCTTGTTAAAGAAATGGGCTGGAGAACCACTTCCAGATAGCTTTCCTGCCATTAAGCTAAAAGGTGTGTTAGGATCACTAGGGAAAAAACAAGGATTTGGATTAGTTAATGATCGAGCTATTACTGGACGCGTAGCCCGCTTACTAAAATCTGGTATTCTTTGGATGTATAAATATCATAATGGTTGATTCAATGGGCGGGGGATTGTTCCCTCGCCTTTTATCTTAAGGACTAGCGGATTTATCCACGAAAAAAGTCTTTTATCCACTTTCTGAGGCTCTTATCCACTACAGGTCCCGGTTTTTCCTTCAGTTTGCAGCTCCCACAACATCCTCTATCTAGTTACCCCCATTTTATCCACCACTTAACCTCGGATATCGTACACTTACACCTGGATACCCTTCACTTTTGAAAATTTATCCTTCACATTTTCTTAATATCCGAGTTTTATCCACGGAAAAAGTCTTTTATCCACTTCCTGAGGCACTTATCCACTACAGGTCCCGGTTTTTCCTTCAGTTTGCAGCTCGCGCAACATCCTCTATCTAGTTACCCACATTTTATCCACCACTTACCCTTGGATATCGTGCACTTACTCCTGGATACCCTTCACTTTTCACGAAAACCCTTAAAATATCCTTCACTTGGTATTCGTTATCCACTTCTTTATCCAATTATCCAGCACTGGATAATTATATTGTTCACTTTAATCATTTACCCTTCACTCACTCCCGGATTCCCTGCACCCTCCACTTTTCGACAGTAAAAATGAGTTTCCAAAATAAAAGAGGAATGACCCAAGTTCAATAGGTTCATCCCTCTCAATGTTTATGCTTTATATCCGTACTTCTCCATTTCCGCAGCGACGGTTTTTAGTTTTGGATTTCCTTCCCCCACTATTTTTCCGTTAATGACCACTACTGGATAAAACAGATCTTCTTCAATGACCCGCTTTGCGAATTCTGCTTTACCAGGATGTTGTTGCTCTTTATGTATATCGATGTAACTGATTGAAAAAGGCTGCTCAGGAAACTTTCTAGACAATGCAGCTTGGAGCCATTCATATGTCTCTATGGAAGAAGGTAAGTTTACACAGCTTGGGCAAACTACTTCTGTTCCATAGACTTCGATTTCTAATTGTTCATTGACCATTACTCTTCGCTCCCCTTGGTTTAAGTTTCTCCTACCCTATATTGTACTGAAGTCTATAACGAATCTCAATTTTGTTTGTGGATTTTTCAGATGGGAGTGATTATAATAATATTAGGAAAGGAGCGATTTAAATGTCTGAACAAACAATGGTAGAACAAGTACAAGAAGTACTTGATAAGCTTCGTCCGTTCTTGCTTCGTGACGGAGGGGATTGTGAATTAGTAGACGTGGAAGATGGCATCGTTAAGCTTCGTCTTCTAGGCGCATGCGGAAGCTGTCCGAGCTCTACAATCACTTTAAAAGCTGGTATTGAGCGCGCTCTTCTTGAAGAAGTACCTGGCGTAGTTGAAGTTGAACAAGTATTCTAATTGAAGAATGACGATATAATAAAAAGGCTAAAGCCGTTCATTCGGGCTTTAGCTTTTTATTATTTTTGCGATTGGTATGGTTACACTACCATCGTGATCAACTTGGAGTTTCATCACACGATCTTCAGGAAATTGGGCTTGCAAAGCATGAAATACCGCATCAGCCTCCCCTATTCCGCAGAACGCCACTATAGTAGGTCCAGCCCCACTTAGTGCAACTCCAAAAGCCCCAGCTTCTAGAGCCACTTTTTCTGCCACTCCCAAATGTGGTACTAACATTCTTCTATAAGGCTGGTGAAAACGGTCTTCACTCATCATCTTCCCTGCCAAAGTATAATTCTTCGTTAACAAGGCGGCCAGAAATGTATTGGCGATTGCACTTGCCTTAACCCCTTCATCATATGAAAACACTGAAGGGAGCACTGCTCTCGAATGGGTTGTTAATAGTTCATACTTCGGAATAAGAGCAACAATGTCCACTCCGTCTAATGGAAGAGCCATTAGGTTGGTTTCTTCGTTCAGTTGAACACCAACTACCAATCCTCCTAATACAGAAGCACCTGCGTTGTCTGGATGCCCCTCCATGTCCGAGGCCAAATGAGCTTTTTCTTCCTTAGTTAATCCTAATCCGCATAAAACATCTGCTAGTTCCACTCCAGCTACTATGGCAGAGGCACTACTCCCTAGTCCCCTAGTCAATGGGATTTCATTAGATACTTTCAATGTACAAGCAGGGAGTGTCTTACCAAATTTACTTGAGATTTTTTTTGCGACTAAAAAAATATAGTTCTGATCATCTCGTGGAAATTCCTCAAGATCCTCTGTCATAGGGATTACCTGATAATGCTCACTCTCATAAACGTCAACTGATAAGTATAGGTTCAATGCTAGACCAATGGAATCGAAACCTGGCCCCAAATTAGCAGTGCTTGCTGGTACATGGATACTAAACATCTTTCCATCGTTCATCGTAATGCAACGCCTTGCAAATGATTGAAAATCACTTTTTCATCCATTGGGAGAAGTGTTGGCTTTATATGACTATATTCAACAGCCACATTCGGATCCTTCAAACCGTTCCCTGTTAAGACCGCTACAATCCTGCTACCTTTTGAGATTTCCCCAGTCTGTAATTGCTTCCAAACACCAGCTATAGAAGCACATGAAGCGGGTTCTGCAAAGATTCCTTCCTTTCGTGCTAACAGTTGATATGCCTCTAATATCTCTTCGTCGGAAACCTCATCCACTTTTCCATTGGATTCATTGACAGCATCGACTGCGAAGCTCCAGCTAGCAGGATTTCCAATCCGGATTGCGGTTGCAATCGTCTCAGGATTTTCAAAAACCCTGTTATGGACAATAGCGGCTGAACCAGCAGCTTCAAAACCTCTCATTTCAGGGAGACCCTTTTTCTTCACTTCATTGTATTCCTTGAATCCCTTCCAATACGCCGTAATGTTCCCTGCATTCCCGACAGGAATAGCCAATATGTCAGGAGCATTTCCTAATACATCACAAATTTCAAAAGCGGCTGTTTTTTGTCCTTCGATCCGATAAGGGTTTACAGAGTTCACTAAGGAAATCTGGGATTTATCACTGATACCTCTTACAAGTTGCAAGGCTTGATCAAAATTCCCGTCAATGGATACAATTTCGGCACCATACATAACAGCTTGAGCAAGTTTACCCATTGCCACTTTCCCATTAGGAATAACAATGACACAGCGTAGGCCAGCCCTCGCAGCATAAGCAGCAGCAGCAGCTGATGTATTGCCTGTAGAGGCACAAATGATAGAGTCACTCCCCTCCTCAATTGCCTTAGCAACAGCCATGACCATACCTCGGTCTTTGAAGGACCCTGTAGGATCTGCCCCTTCATATTTAACATATAACTCTACTCCCCACTCCTTAGACAGCTTCTCGCATTTGACTAAGGGTGTATTGCCCTCCAATAAGGAGAGAGAAGGTGTCTTTTCTGTGACGGGCAAATAATCTCGATACTCACGGATTAAGCCTTGCCAACTCATAAACCTCCCACTCCTTCTACCCGATATGTACTTTTAATTACTATGACTTTTTCATAGTCTTGAAGCTTTTGTAGGATTTCTTCAAAATTCTGTTGGGAGGCAAGGTGTGTAACGAGTACAAGTTCTGCCATTCCTTGCTCTTTTAAAGGGAGCTGCAAGATTTTTTCGTAACTGACACCATATTCTGAAAAGATGGTTGTAATGTTTGCAAACACTCCTATTTCATCTTTCACATGCAATCTAACAAAATACTTTGAATAAATTTCCGAAGGGCATTTTAAATTCTTTTCGTATTGAGGCGCCACCGCACTTCTGCCATTTACACCAAGTCTCATATTCTTCATAACCCCAACTAAGTCTGAGACAACCGCTGTTGCTGTGGGAAGGCTTCCAGCCCCTGGCCCATAAAACATCGTTTCTCCTACCGCTTCCCCATATACATAGACAGCATTGTATTCATCGTTGACCGATGCAAGCGGGTGAGTTTCTGATAACAAAGTGGGCTGAACGCTCACTTCCACTTTTTCACCTAAACGTGAGGCGATTCCGATTAACTTCATCGTGTAGCCTAATTTTTTGCTATAATCCAGATCCTCTTCTGAGATTTCAGTAATCCCCTTTACTTTAACATCATCCAAATCAATGTTCATGGAAAAGCCTAATGTAGCTAGAATCGCCATTTTCCTAGCTGCATCAAGTCCCTCAACGTCAGCAGAAGGGTCACTCTCTGCATAACCTAGCTCTTGTGCTTCTTTTAATACCTCTTCATAAGCACTTCCATATTTGCTCATTTTTGTCAGGATAAAGTTAGTCGTCCCATTCACGATTCCCATCATCTTTGTGATTCGATCTGATGCAAGTCCATCTACAAGACTACGTAAAATCGGAATCCCACCCGCTACGCTTGCCTCATAGAATAAGTCGCAATCGTTGGCAGTCGCTTCCGCTAATAATTGAGGACCATACAAGGCCATTAAATCCTTATTCGCTGTTACCACATGCTTGCGATTACGGACTGCTTTTAATAAATACTCCTTCGTATGTTCAACTCCCCCCATAACCTCAATGATGACATCAATCCCTGAGTCTTCGAGAATCTCATTAGGGTCAAGCGTAAGCTTTGAAGGCTCGACAAAAGCTAATCTCTCTTTAGTTAAATCTTTTACCAATACCTTTTTGATATGTACAGGACAGCCAATTTGGTGCATTAGTTTATCTTGGTGGTTCTCAATGATTTTCACTACACCAGATCCGACTGTACCTAATCCTAATAAACCGATTGAAATTGCTTCCATCCTTTATTTCCCCCTCAAGTGTTCGTTCTGAAAATACATTTGTTTTTCTATAGTAGACATTATATTCTCGTTATCTCATTATTACAATAGTCAAAAAAATTTACAATCCTATGTAAACGCTTACTCTTAGGGGGAGAAAGGAAAATTTTTTTTTCCAAAAAATTCGATGATTTAAACCCTTTATTTGTGTGGGGTTATGCTAGGTTTATAAAGATCTATTCAAATCGTACAAAAAAGGATGGCAAGATACCTCTTTTTAAGAGGATCTTGCCATCCTTTTCAATCTCACTTTTTCAATTAATCGTATGATTAACTTGAAGTCACTTTTGTACGAGGCTCTTTTCCAGTTAATACACGCTCAACATTCTCAGCGCATAGTTTCATCATGGTCTCCCTAGTTTCCGTACTGGAGCTACCGATATGGGGAAGTGCTACTACATTGTCCATACATAAGAGAGGATGGTCTGCCCCTATAGGTTCCACCTCGAATACGTCTAGTCCTGCAGCTGCGATTTCCTTGTCAATTAGTGCTTCATATAAATCTCCTTCTTTAACGACGGGACCCCTAGCAGCATTGATGAAAATTGCTGTTCTTTTCATACTTTGAAATGCCTTCAGGTCAAACAAGTGAAATGTTTCTTCCGTTAAAGGAGTTAAGCATACAATAAAATCTGAGGTTTCAATTAAATCCTGGAATTCACAGTACTTCGCACCCAATTGTTCTTCTGCACGAAGTTTCCTATTGCGATTATAGTATAAAATCTCCATGTCAAATCCTTTTGCCCTTTTTGCTACTGCCTCGCCAATCGACCCCATTCCCACAATGCCAATCGTTTTGTGATGTACATCATGGCCAGCCATTAGTAAGGGACTCCAGCTTTTCCATCCTCCACTTTTCACGAGATCCACTGCTTCAGAGATTCTCCGTGCGGTCGCCATAAGCAATGCAAAGGTTAAATCAGCCGTTGTATCAGTCAATACATCTGGTGTGTTACAGACAACGATGCCTTTATCAGAAGCTGCCTTTATATCAATATTATCAAACCCTACTGCCAAATTAGCCACAACCTTTAAAGATTGTGATACATTCAGTAGTTCTTCATCAATTTTATCGGAAAGCATGGTGATCAATGCGTCCGCTCTTTTTGCCTCATTCATTAAAATATCCCTTGGCACGGGTTGGTCTTCTTCCATCCACATCTCAACTTGAAACTTTTCTCTCAAGGGTCTAATGATATGCTCTGATAATTTTCTAGTAATAAAAATATATGGGTTTTCCAATGGTTTGACTCCTTCCAGCTTAAATACCAATGTAGTTCTATTTTCATGATATCATAGCGGAAAGTCAAAACGTACATTTGCAGATTATGCTAAAGCCAATCGACTTTAGCGATTTTTAATTTATTTACAGGCACCTGCGAAATTTCAAAATATCGTTTTAAGAAATCTTCATAATAATGTGATTGAACCAGAATTTGATTGAGGTGTTCCTCTAATGAGTTCTTTCTAGTTTCAGATACATTCAAATAATATTCCTCAACAGCCTCAAAATAGTGTACAGGAAACAGAAGTCTTGCATAGGTCAGGCTCCATGAAAATGCAGATAGTTCTCCTAATGATCGATAATCGGTACTGAATTGGTTCAGTCCTGGCTGATACGTGTGTACGTTCGAAAAATAATGCTGCCTGGACCATTCTGCAATATCACGTGCACCATGATCGAATACCCAATCAAATGGATTTTTAACACAATAGCTTCCTGTCCAAAGTTCATTATGAAACCTTTCATGACACACTGTTCCAGCATCCATTCCGGTTGTTTCTTGATCAATTTCTGTGTCGACTAAATATTGAATCGCATTTTCACCTAAAGACATATAATAGGGGAAAGAATCCACGAAGTTCTTTTCAAATTCATTGGTAGGATGGGAATGAAGTTTATCTCTCCACACATTTTCAAGTTGATCGAGCCTCTTCTCCCACATTTCCTTCCAGTTACCTATTCGATTGCATTTCTTGATTGGTTCAGCAAAAGTCCTTCCGCGATGATGGAACTTCGCAAGCTTCCTTCCAAGTTTAACTGGCCGTGATTCTATGAGACTTCGGTTTCCTAGAAGCAGAAATAGATTTTCACCTTCAGCGGAAATATAGGACCCTTGGTTTGATAGGATAAACTCAGAAACGTAGCTATCTCCTTGCTTAAGCATAAACTGTGATAATTTAAGACGTTCGGACAATTCTTCTTCATCGATAGTGCTTAATGGAATGACCGTATAAAGGACTTCACCTGAGCGAAAGCTTTGATAACGATCAGAAGACTCCCTTCTCTCAAGCACAATTCCATATTGATTAAAAATGGCTTCTTGAAGCATATTCTTCCCCCCTAGTCCTTCCAGTCAAAGTGTAGGTTTGCTAAAAAAGGACACTATAACTCATATATATGTACTTGTTAATTTTATTTGCACGTTTTCTAGCATAAATGAAATCATGGAATGTTTCGTGGATTATTTTAATAAACAATAGAAAAGGTCTATATTTTTCCTATTGAAAGATGTTTCTTAAAATACACTTAAAAGGTGATGTAAATGGCAGATAAACCAGTAAATCTTTCAGAACAGACGGCACGAAAGTGGTTGCATGAGAGAGGTGTAACGATTCAGGATATTGCCGATTTAGTGATGTATTTACAAAGTAAATACCATAAGGAATTAAAGATGGAAGACTGTATTCACAATGTTGAACGTGTATTATCAAAACGTGAAGTTCAAAATGCGATATTAACGGGAATCCAGTTAGATATGCTTGCAGAAAAGAAACTATTAGAGGAACCTCTTCAATCCATCGTCGAAATCGATGAAGGGTTATATGGAGTGGATGAAATCTTAGCCTTTTCCATCGTAAACGTGTATGGTTCCATCGGCTTTACGAACTACGGCTATATCGATAAACAAAAACCAGGTATTTTAAAGGATTTAAATGATAAGAGCACCGGTAAATGTCATACTTTCCTAGATGACATCGTAGGGGCGATTGCAGCTGCAGCATCAAGCAGACTTGCACATCGAGTCAATAATGTGGAGTAATAAGAAAAGAGGAAGCGCCTCGCTAATCCGACTAGCGTCCAAGATAGACACTGATTTAGCTTTATAAAGGATTTTCTTAACCTAATAAAATGGAGGGTGATCATTCATTCACCCTCCTTCATGTTTCTCTTAAAACTTCCAATCTGACAAAGAATGAACTACATAAGTAGGTTGTTGTTTATATCCCTTCAACAATTCTACGGTTGTCACGCCAGTATGTACTAAAAGAGTATCCATTCCCGCATTCATTCCAGCCAAAATATCTGTATCATAATTGTCCCCAACCATGAGTGTTTCTTCTTTTTTTGTACCCAATACCTTTAATGCCTGTTCCATAATGACTGATTCAGGCTTTCCAATAAAAATAGGCTTGGTTTGTGTAGAAACAGCTACGACGGATGTTAATGATCCATTTCCAGGTAATAACCCACGTTCTGTAGGAATGGCAATGTCACCGTTTGTAGAAATAAACGTAGCTCCGTTTCTTACCCCTAAGCATGCTTTTGCAAGCTTCTCATAATTAATTCCTCTGTCAATGCCCATCACGACAAACTCCGGCTTTTCATCGACAAGAGTAAATCCCTTTTCTTCAAGGGCTGTAATAATTCCTTCCTCACCTACAACATAGACCGTAGCATCTTGCTTTTGCTGATAAATGTAATTAGCAGTAGCTTGACTAGTTGTAAAAACTTGATTTTCTTCTGTCGGGATATCAAAAGAACATAATTTTTCCGCAACCTGTCCTGGGGTTCGAGAGGAATTATTCGTCACGAATAAATAAGGCAGTCCTTGTTTTCTCAAATCGTGAACAAACTGAGCTGCTTCTTCAATCTTTTCAGTACCTCTATACATGGTTCCATCTAAATCAATTAAATATCCTTTATACTGTTTCATCAAAAATCTCTCCTTATCAATCCATAACCAATACTTTAGCACAAAAAGCTTGCCATGTTTAATGGTGAAACCTAGGACAAGCAATATCATTCGATGTACAACGATGTCTTTCTTCCGCTATTCCATTTTAAAGGAAAGCTCTGTTAAAACTTATAGTTGATTGGAGTGGAAGGCGCTCGACTCCTGCGGAATCAGCGGGACAGGTGAGACCCCCCAGGCGCAGTGCGCAGAGGCTCACCGCCCGTCCCGCGGAAAACGAGTGACTGAAACGGAAATTAACATCCCCGTTCAACTGAGCCTAAAGTAAAAAAAATCTGCAAGTGTTTTTAGCTTGCAGATTTTCCAAGAGACTCATTCAGCTTTAAAAGCGGAAACCGGTCCCAATTCATTATTCAAATAGGTTCGAATTGCTTCAGAGTATTTTTGAAAAGAGCTAACATGTGATTGGACGGCTTGTAAAAGCTCTTCACGATCTACTTCTGTGTAATCCTGCACCAATTTCTTCCGTAAAGGAATGAACGCTTTAAAAGAGGCAGCCAATTCGGAATCAATGACTTTCTCATCCAAAAGGATATCCACAATATCCTCATAGCTTCCAGGGTCTCTCATAATGAAGCCATCAATCATAAGATTACCAACATCAAGAACTGAATCAATCATCATATGTACAATGCGTTCCAATGCAAGTGTGCCCAACTGGGATTGCCAATCTTCCCCTCTTAAATAGGTTTCGATTTTTGCCTCAAGAAACTTTAGCGTATTTTCAATTTTTTGTCGGTCGACAAAATACATGCCCTTACACCCTTTCCATATCTACGATGATATTTTTACCTTTTCGTCGATTTTGGCTGGTCGAGCATAAAAATAACCTTGTGCTAAATCAACATTATTTTTTGATAATACCATAGCTTCCTTTTCGCTTTCAATTCCTTCAGCAACAACGAGGGATCCTGTTTCCTTTGCAATTAGGAGCAATCCTTTAAGCATGGATTCCTTTACTGAGTTATTATCAATATTATTGATTACACTACGGTCGATTTTAATGATGTCTGGCATTATCTCATTGATTGTATGGAGACTTGCATATCCTGCACCTGTATCATCCACTGCAAACCTCAATCCAATTGCTCTAAGCTGCTTAATATTTCCCATTAATAGGTGAATTCCCTCAATGGAGTCTCTTTCTGTAATTTCTATGACAATTTGGGAAGGATGTACATCTGGATATTGATTTAAAGCTCGTTTAAAGTCCTTTACAAAATGGGCATGTCCTACAGTGACAGGTGTAAAGTTGATAAATACGTTCTGTTCAGAGCCATTTAACATAATTTGCTGTAAGGTCTTCTCTAATACAATCAGTTCCAACTCATATAGCATCCCTGTTTGTCTGGCTACTGCAAACAGGCGCAATGGATTTTCTAGGTCTGTATTAGCCGGTCCTCTTGTTAATACTTCATATGCCTTTATTTCTCTTGTGGCAACATTAAAAATAGGCTGAGCCAAAAGTCTTATATCTTTAGAATTGATAATTTGACTCATCGTGTAGAGCATATGATTGAATTGAGTTTGAATTTTCTTTTCAGCCATAGCCACAGCTTGTTCATGAGCAATGCTAATCGATTCTTCAATACTATAGTACCTTTTTTCAATGAACATATAGCCTGTATTAAATACAGCGGTTACTTGTGGGCATGGCCTTTTCATGGAAGCTTCCAAGATTTCAATGACCTTTTGGGACTTACTATCGATTTCATCCAGTCTTTGCTTTTGAGGATCTATTTTAAGCATTAATGTTAATCCTTCGCTCTGGTAGTCATGAAGGATTAGGATATCGTCCTCATTAATGATAAGTTTTATTGCCTGCAGAAACTCATTTTTAAGATGATATGTATAATTACGAATACCAGAATTACCTATCTTTTCTATTAATTCTTTTAGATTTTGTATATTAAATACTATGACAGCGACTTCGTACCCACTAGAAAAAGCATCCTTGACGCTTGATACAATAGGATTCCTTATTATAAATTGTGGTGGATAATATCGAAGTTTTTTTTGCGGAAGAAATATTTTCATCCAGTTAATCCAACTATTCCTTTTAAAGTGGTTTATAGATGTCATTATGCTCATTCCTTCCAAGTCGCCAATATGTCCGAAACAGTTTGTATGACTATTCTATCATATTACTAGGAAGAATTGGCAGACTTTTCGACATTGTCGAAATTCCTCTAGGAATATATTACGATAGCGGCTATTCTGTCTTAAGCACATGACGAAAAAACACCTGTCTGTTAAAATTAAGAGAATAAACGTATACAAATAAAGGACTTCAAATTCGAAAGGAATTCACCAAATGGAAGAACGCATTTATTTATACAATGATTTAGAACAAACAAAAACTCGATTTGTAAGCTTTGTAGGAACAAACAAGCGGTTTGATTTAGCCATTACCTCTTCTTCGCGATTTTACGGTAAACAGCTTGTATTAGATTTACAAAGCAATGTTTTTGCAATCATAGGTCCAGATGACCTGGAGGAAGAAGGATATATTGAATATGCTTTTAGAATGTCTGAGGAAGATGCAAATGAATTGATCTCATTTTTATCCGAAATCATCTAAGGATAATGAAGACATAGCGGGAAATACTAGTGAACATACCACTAATTTATTTTCCGGAGGCTACTATGACAGAAGAAAAAGAAAATTATCATGACTTTACCAATGTAGAAGCCCAAAGAAATTACTTATTTCCTGAAACAATGCCTGAGGGTCCATACGGCTCTCCTCGTGGAAAGGATGTGCCTGTGCAAAATAAAAGCACACCGTGGAAAGAGGGACAAAGGTATCATAGTGCCTTTAACTTTGAGAACAAAACACTCCATGAAGACTTGCCACGTCAAATGGAAGGTGCCCATCCACCCCATGATGATCCAGATCGGGATTCACAGGAACCTTTTAATAAATAAAACAGACCTTTCATATGTGGAAAATGTAACCCAGTATAATGGGAAATAGAAAAAGGATAGCTGAGCAGTTATAAAATCTGCTTAGCTATCCTTTTTGATATTATATATGACCAATTTACCACTCTTGTGGTTCAAACAATCATTATCCTTTTTATCTCAAAAAAACGCATTTAAAAGTACACCACTGAAAAAAAATGGTGTACTCATTTTAAACTAATGTACGACATTAAAGTCCAGCAACTTTAGTTTTACAATTCAAATTACGGCTTTTCATTACTTCTTTACTTTTTTAACCACAAAATACGGACATCCGAAGTTACAGTATTCATAAAGGTATTCTGATAAAGTACTGATTTTGGTATCGAAAGAAGCTTTTTGATTTTGATCGTCGAAAAAACCTCTCAGCCTTAATTGTCCGTATCCCCAATCACCC
Organism: Peribacillus alkalitolerans; assembly: GCF_010882125.1. GTDB lineage: Bacteria > Bacillota > Bacilli > Bacillales > DSM-1321 > Bacillus_BN > Bacillus_BN alkalitolerans. The sequence goes on from NZ_JAAGVZ010000001.1 coordinate 41,476, forward strand.
ACGATGTAGTCATATCTATTCAGTATTTCACTATATCTGGCCTTAAAGGCTTCCTCATTAAAACCTTCTCGATAATTCTCCATGATTTCATAAGTATAGTTTTGAACTGTGATCATACTTTCACCTCACATATCTCCAACTTGTTTCTTAAATTATAACTTATTCCCCATCAATTACTAAGGGATTTTTCTTCTTTAATGGTCATGCTACTAATGTAGGAGGTGTTTACTGATGATAAAAAAATCATTTATCGTAATTGGAATCAGTTCGATTGTTGCTTTAACAGCTTGCTCCAATAGAATGGCTGAAGAAGATTTTAGAAATTCTGTTTCTCCAGCAAAAGTTAGCTCACCATCACAGGTTTATGATGAGGACTATCGCGGAGTTAACACAGATCAAGAAGATTTCGGTTTCATCCGTCTTCAAAAGACATCCGTTGATAATAAAATGACAAACACAATGACTCCAGGAATTGACCGTGAACAGCTTGCGGATGTCATTACTCGACTTAGTTTACAGCTTCCAAATATTGACGATGTTTCGACTTTGGTTACCGATGAAGAAGTATTGGTTGTTTACGACACTCATGCAAATAACCGAGTTGAATCTGCAGATCAGGTTAAGAAGACTGCAATGTCGGTTGTTCCACGATACTACCATGTGTACGTAAGTGATAACCCTGCTTTATCTCAGTATATCGAAAATTATAGTACTTTGGAAACCGACAGCCCTAATGTTCAAAGCATGATTGATAAAACGATCAAAGAAATGAAAAAATCACCGCAAGGTCGCGACGTTGGAAATTACGAAGATGAAAATGGTGCTCAGCAAGGTGAAAAAATGAACATGACCAAATAGTATGTAAGGGGGCCGTCAGCTAGCTCCCTTTTTTTCGTTGTTATCTTCATGTTATTTTAAAAAAGCCTGTCTTTTTCCTATTCCTAATCTCATTAATTCTTCTAAGTTCTCAAGTTCCATGTTGAAAACATTTGTATATAACCATTGATAGGATTGGGATCGCTATTTATAATTAGATAGTTACAACATTCGCTCTTGCAGTTGAAAGCGGGGAAAAAGATGGATGCTTTATTTTTTATTTTAATCTGTTTAGGAACATTATCCGGTTTTATTGGTACGTTAGCGGGTGGAGGGGGATTAATTACGCTTCCAGCTATGATGTTGATTGGCGTACCAATTCAGATGGGGATAGCCACGAATAAATTTGCCACCGCTTTTGGAGCTTTGACTAGTGTTTCATATTTATTCAAGAGTAAAACTTTAGAAATCAAAACCATTTTATTAAATTTATTTTTAGGGATTTTTGGTGGTGTTTGTGGTGCACTTGTCACCACTAGCATTTCAGAGAAAACAATGAATGTCATTGCCATGATCTTATTGGCTTTTGCACTATTTGTAACTCTAAGAAGTAAAAAATGGGTTTCCCAGGTTGAAGGAGTTTCGGACTCTGCTTCTTTTAAGTCTAATATCATTTTATTTTTTATTGGGTTATATGATGGTGGATTTGGACCTGGCTCAACTACATTTGGAATCATTCACTTCATGGGTAGAAATTTCAACTATGTAAAAGCTGTTCAACTTACTCGAGTTGTCATTCTTGGAAGTTGCGTAGGGGCTTTTATCGTCTTTTATCAAACAGGTTTTGTTGAATGGCATTACGCGATTGGAATGGCGATAGGATCTGCTATTGGTTCACAATTAGGCATGGCTGCACTTCCCCATGTTCCACTAAAAGTTGCCAAATCCTTACTTTTAACTATTTTGTTCTTATTGATTGGACAACTAGTATTTAAAATGGTCTAAATGAAATACAAAGAGGATCATGAAATGGGATACTATCCCTTTTCATGATCCTCTTTTTGTGTGCAATTATGCATTCATTGCTTTTTCGCCGTCTAATTGCTTTTTCTTCGCAGCTGCATTTACCTGTTCATCTGCATGGTAGGATGAACGAACCAATGGTCCAGCTTCACAATGACTGAAGCCTTTGGAAAGAGCTATTTCTTTAAACTCAGCGAATTCAGCTGGTGTATAATATTTTTCTACTTTTAAGTGCTTTTTACTTGGTTGCAAATACTGTCCAATTGTCATGATGTCTACATTATTTGCTCGAAGATCGTCCATTGTTTCGATGATTTCTTCTCTTGTTTCTCCAAGACCTATCATTAAGCTAGATTTGGTCGGGATTTGAGGTTGCATTTCCTTTGCGCGACGCAAAAATTCTAATGAACGTTCATATTTAGCACGTGCACGCACTCGATCAGATAATCTACGCACTGTTTCAATATTGTGATTTAGAATATCTGGCTTCGCATCCATTAAGGCTTTTAAATTTTCATACACTCCACCCATATCAGATGGTAATACTTCAATGCTAGTGAACGGATTCTTTCTACGGATTGCACGAACTGTCTCAGCAAATACAGCAGATCCTCCATCCTTTAGATCATCCCTAGCAACTGCAGTGACTACTACGTGCTTGAGGTTCATCAATACGACTGAATCGGCAACGCGTTCTGGTTCTGCCCAATCAAGCTCGGTTGGCAAGCCCGTTTTAACGGCACAAAAACGACAAGCTCTCGTACAAGTATCTCCGAGTATCATGAAGGTAGCAGTACGTCTTACTGCCCAACATTCGTGGATGTTTGGACATTTAGCCTCTTCACATACAGTATGTAGATTTTTTTCCCTCATCATTTTTTTCAAGCCAGTATAATGCTCATTCGTATTGAGCTTAATTTTCAGCCATTCAGGTTTACGAACGTACTCTTCCTTCTTACTCACGAGGCCGTCATCTCCCATCTATATTTAAACGAATAATTCTATTTCTCCTTTGTCACTTTATCATAAAAAAATTACATTCGACAAGTTTTTCATTTTCTTTTCCAATAATTGATATAAGTAATTAACGTCAGATTCCACAGAATATATGTATCACAATACTGTTAACCAAACGTCCGTGATTTGGATTTACATAAGAAAAGCGCAAGCGCCCCGTTAATAAGGAACGTCAGCTAAAATCCGCCACGTCCTGTGGCGAACGCTGACATCACCACATCCTGTGGAAGTCGTATGGGCTGGACGTCCCCCGTATGAGATAAAGGAAACATGAAGAACGATAGTGATTCGATGTTGACTTATCGTAAGGACGGGGCGGAAACACACTAGTCGCTTGGCGCTGTAGCTAGACACTGCTCTAAATTTAAAAAGTAAAACCTTCTATCTAGAAAGGAGCATCCCCTTGCGTCAAATAATTGTACCTATCATTATTGCATTCACACTTGTCATTATCCCGAAGCAAAGTTTAGCGCAAGATTTAGAAGCCACAACACACAAAACAAGGATGAACCTCTATTATTTCATAGAGAAGACCATGCAAATTCCATGGTATTATATTGCAGCCGCCGACCAATATGAGCATAGTGTCAGAAATGCAAGAAGGGATTTACCTGATTCATCAGGTCCTGCTGGGTTTTATATTGAGTCTGAAAAATGGAGAGGACCAGCAAACCCCAATAATACTGATGAAAATCCGCTTTCCATTCAATATTTTGATGGATTCGGACTTGATGGTAATGGCAATGGAAAAGCAAGCCTTCAAGAACCTGAAGATTTATTAGTCAGTTTCGCCCAACATCTACTTAAATATGGGACAGATGAAGAAAATATACGGATTGCTCTTTGGGACTACTATAAAAGGGACAAAGCAGTCGGGATTATAATGGGAAATGCTAAACTCTTCAAACATTATGGACGAATCAATTTAAGTGACAAAGCTTTTCCAGTCCCAATTTATGGTCACTATAGTTATAGGAATACATGGGGTATGGCACGTGGATGGGGTGGAAGGCGTTCTCATGAAGGAACCGATATCTTTGCGGATTATGGGCTTCCTGTCAGGTCAACTTGCTATGGAATTATTGAAATGAAGGGTTGGAATAAATACGGAGGATGGAGAATCGGCATTCGCGATATTAATAACACGTATCACTACTTTGCCCACCTTAGCGGATTTGCTAAAGGCTTACAAATAGGACAAATCGTAGAACCAGGTATGGTTATTGGAGGTGTCGGTAGCTCCGGATACGGACCACCTGGGACTTCAGGAAAGTTTCCACCGCATCTTCACTATGGCATGTATAAAGACAATGGTTTCCTAGAATGGAGTTTTGATCCTCATCCACATTTAAAACTGTGGGAAAGACAAGCCCGTGCAAAGAGGAAAAAATAAAATGAACCTCATATTGCAAAGAAACATAAGAGGCTGCCATTGACATCCTTTCAAATTGCCGTCAAAAGGTATCGAGAGCACTCTCTCTCGATACCTTTTGTCATTTTTGATATGTATTGTAGGGGAAAAGGTTGATTTCCGCTCCAGGCGCTTGCTCCGGGGGGCGTTCGCCCGGATCGGAAATCAACTTCTAGTTCTTAGCTCTCTTTTTTCATTGTAAAAGAAAAAAGACTGTAGACAAACTCGAAAATCTTCGAGTTTGTCTACAGTCTGAGAGGCTGCCATTGGCAGCCACTTGATATTTGATAACTAGTCCTTTAAGATTTTTTCACTCAAGTGTCCTCAGAAAGCCGGAAATAATTATCCAATGCCTGATCCACAAGGTATATCAGTTAATAATAAGTTTTTCTTCCATTCTTGTATACAAATATTGATAGCCTTTGGCATCTATTTTTTCTTTGAACTTGGTAATCCAACTGATGGATCCGCCTTACCCCCACTATTATAAAACTCAGGAACTTGACCACGAATGACGATCATTCCTGCAGGTATATCTTGTGTGACAGTATGCACTTTGGTAGCAAACGGTATGATGATTTGAACGGTCACTTCTATGTGGATCGTGATGTCTACATATGCATTATTGATTCCAAAAGGAGTGACTTTTTTTCGCACATCAGAATGAACATTACCTATCGCATTGAATTTGACTGGTATCCTTGGTCCTAAGTTTCCTAATAAAGCGTTATTCGTTGCTTGACCTAACGGAACATAGAAGACAATGCCTTCTGATTCTGTACCATCCTGCTCAATTTCAACTCCTGCAGTTTCCTCAATAAGGGCTAGTTGACCTTTTTCAGCTGACTTAAGATTCATTAAAACAGTACTCACAATTTCGGCGTTAACACGATTAATCATTTCAGTATTAAACTTAACAGGGGCAGTTAGGTCACTATTTGAATCAGTAGAGGTAAACTCTATGATTTCATTCATGTCTATCCCATTTGCAATTTTTTGGCTAATAGCTTTATTTATCACAAGAGAAGCAATTTTTTGCGTTTGTGTTTCTGCATAGTTCATTAAAGTAGGTTCAATCCCTCTATTGATAACATAGAGCCCTCCTGCCGTAGAGAAAAGAAAGAAAACAAATGTTAAAAGGAAAACATATCGTGTAGGCAAGGGTCCTTTCGACCTTGGCAGACCCCTACGTCTAAAGAAGCTCAAAAAAATCCCTCCTTACAAGCTATATGTATGCTTGTATAGAGGGATCTAGGCTTCTATTTTTAAAGAATAATCAACAGGTTTGTTTTTCAAATACTTCAGTGTTGCAGTTTACAATGATTATATCGAGATGATCTTTTAAATCATATTCGTAAGGTGATTTAAGTTCGTACCCATCTTCTTCAAGGATCAACAGAACTGGTCTTTCACTTAACCCGATATTTTGTCTAGCAACTATTCCTTTATTTCCATTGTTCAATTCTACTGCCACACCATTTGGGTAAATAGCTACGGCTTTTCTAAACGCTTCTATAATGCTTGTATCAAACTGTGTACCTGATCCAGCATAAAGAATTTCCAACCCATGATGTGGTAACATTGCACTTCTATAAACACGGTTAGATGTAACTGCATCAAATACATCCGCTACAGCAATGATTTTCCCAAAATAATGAATATCTTGTTCGCGTAAGCCTCTAGGATAGCCTGAACCGTCAAGCCTTTCATGATGTTGATAAGCACAATGCGCCACCAGAAGAGGGAGTGTCCCCACTCCTCTTAGTAAATTAAAACCATACTCTGAATGTTTTTTTACTTCTTCAAATTCATTGTCTGAGAGCTTTCCAGGCTTAAGTAAGATTTCAGAGGGTACCATCATTTTTCCGACATCATGCAAAATTGCACCCAATCCAAGAGTCTCTAATTGCTTTTGATTTAACTTTAATTCTATTCCAATTGCCAAAGAATATAAGGTAACATTCAGTGAATGGCTAAATATATAATTATCATATGTATAAACATCGGTGAGAAGAGTCAATAATTCATGGTTTCCTTTAATTTCGGTAAGGATTGACCTTATTAATTCCATGAATCGTTTTGAAGCTTTCTCAACAACAAAAGATCCAGTTATACTTTCTTTAAATTCTATATTTTTAAAGGTTTCTTCTATAGTGATGATCGCCTGTTGTCTTAATTGCTCCGTTAATGAAGTCGTTGGGACAATTCGTTCTGTCTTGGGATCTGCAAGATATACATACGGGATGCCTAACTCTTGCAACCTAACAATCAGTCGATCTGTAAGCTCAACACCTTCATTGAGCAAAATTTGCCCTCTTTCATTATAGATACACTTACCTATCTTGTATCCTGCTTTCAGGCTAGACGTAGATAAAAGTCTCATCACAATCTCCTGTATAAAAATCCAATTTTTGAAATAATAATTAATAGAAAATTTAACTAATATATAGCTTTATTATCTATTAAAAATGTGTTTAATCAAGTATGAAATGTGATAAAAATAAGTAATCCTGCATTTTTAGGAAAATAGTGACATAAAATTTACATTATTTTTCCATAATTTATGAATATATCCAATTTATTATTACGAAAACATAGAAAAAAGCCACCAAACTAGGTAGCTTAATGGCCTACATATATAATAACGCGTCCCGTCCCTTCATTCCTACGTGAATTCCGAGACTTTCCGCTTCAAATGTAACTGATTCTAGAGGCGCTTCCAGAAGCTGATCTAGGGTCTTTACACCGACTGCTCTACCCGCAATTATTTTACGATCCTTAAGTTTCGCATTTAATAATCCGATATCTAGAGCGCCACACATAATATATCCCTTATCAGAGGTCACTACCAACAAATTCGTTTTAGGGATTTGTACGGATATCCCTAGAAACGTTCTACCTCCAATTTCAATCGGTGTCATGCTCATCATCTAAACATCACACTCCTTTCCTCACATTCATACATATGAAAATTGCCAAGAAAGGGTGTTTACCTATTCTGTTTTTTTAAACCTTACCCTATAATACCTTGATAAATTAGGCGAATACCTATAATCAGAAGCATAATTCGTAAAATGTTAACAAGTGACTTACTTGTGAGTTTTTTATTGATGTAAGCCCCAAGTTTTGCTCCAAACCAAGCACCTGGAATTAGAGCTGCTGCGTACGCCCAATTCACATTTCCTAATGAAATATGTGTGACTGAATTGACCATGGATGACAGAAATACGAGAAACATCGATGTAGCTACTGCAACATGCGGCGGGAATAAGAACAGCAAAATCATGGCTGGTACAATCAGTGAACCTCCTCCAATGCCAAATAGCCCTGAACAAAATCCTACTGCAATAGAAATCAGGAGTGCAGGTAACACATTATATCCATAATGAAACTCTTTTCCATCCGGATCTTTGAAAACCCTCTTAATTTGAAAAGTTTCTTTAAATGAGACTGGCTTTAATCGATCCTTAATCATTAGAACTAAAGAAATTAAGATAACAAAAATTCCAAAATAGAGATTAAAATCATCAAGTTCCATATGTTTGTTCATGAGGGCACCTAAAATGCCTCCTAATGCACTTCCCGCAAAAAATATGAAACCGGACTTATAATCTACTGTTTTATGCTTCATATACGCTAAAGTTGAAGACAATCCAGTGAAAATCATAACCACAGTTGATACTCCTACGGCAACCTGAGGGGTTAAAGGTGTAAGCAATCCAGATGCTGAGCTAAAGAATAGCAATGCCGGAACAATGATAATTCCCCCTCCTAAGCCAATTAATGAACCAATTGTTCCTGAGGATAATCCAATGATGATTAGTAAAACAATCCATTCCACTCTCCATGCACCTCTGTCTAATAATTATGTACTTCTAAAACAAATCGAGCTGCTTTGGAGCAAGACCTTCATAAGCAACACCAAACAATTCTATCATTTCTTTTGCGTTATCTGCTGCATCTCCACCAGAATTATTATTAAATAATACATATAGTTGTTTCGTTTCCCCTTGAATTGTAAGTAATTTCTCTTTTAAATCTATTAATTCTTTTTCATTATATTTATATAGGTAACGAACATCTCGCCAGTCCTTCCCATTTGAAGGTTTCGTCCATCCATGTGCATTCCTTCCATGGAAACGAACTAAGGTCTTGTCAGGGTCAGTAACATAAGGAACAAAAGGAATTGATCCACTTCCAGATTGCGGTTCATCACAAATACTATGTATCCAGCCTTCATTATCCATAAATGCAAGTGTTTTATCATAATACGCTGGTGAAAACCATGTTTGATTCCGAAACTCAAGTGCTGCTGGAATCCCTTGAATTTGCTCCTTACACCATCTTAAATAATCCACGTTCTCTTTCTTACAATCAAACCAAGGTGGAAACTGAAAAAGTGCCATGGCAAGTTTTCCTGCCTCTTGGTAGGGCGATAATGAATCTAGAAATGCAGAAAACATCTCTTCCTTACTACTAAAAGGAATCTCACCTCGTTGATGGCCCGTCATCCCCTGATAAGCTTTAACGATGAATTGGAAGGAGGCAGGGGTGTCTTTCACCCATTTTTCCGCATTACGTTTCGGTTGAATCGCATAAAATGCCGCATCTACTTCGACAATAGGGAAATGTGCCCCATATTCCTTCAATTTATCTCGAGATGGGACATTTCCAGCATACAAAGTATCATGGTCACCCCATCCAGTCACTCCAATCCAAATCACAATACCACCCTCCTAATATTGGTTTAATTGTATCATATCTATGGACATATCCTTTCTCCCTTATATTATCGGTACGTTAGCTTGCGGGCATCATTGTTGCTCAGCTATACCGTATTATTGTTTACTCTTCCAACCTCGATACAGGCATTATTCATGCTAAGCTGCTTCCATGACATCCATACCTGTTACTCCGGTGTTTTAACTAATAAGAAAGAAAATAGGGTAGCTTATTTAATTAAGCTACCCTACTAATAAACTGATCACAATCATCTCTCAACATAGCGCTGTCCCTGTAATGTATGAACCTCTTCAGGACGGATTGAATAAAAGGCTGCAATTTCTTCTATTTCCAAGGGCTTTGGAAAGGACCTTCGATTTAGACTACCAAATCTCTTTTTATTGTATTCGCCCCAAAAAAAGAAAGATAAAAAAGCAAAAATAACGAAGGAAAAAGTAAAAATTATGATTGCATCTATATTGGAGAGTGATAATTTATAGAATCTAACATTAAAATCAAATTCAACATATGAGAATAACAAATATACAAAATACACGATAAATATCCAAGCTAAGCTTGTAATAACACTTTCGAAAATGAACTTTTTTCGGTTTCTTTTTTGTTTTATAACCAATTGAAAACACCCCATGCAACAAACATGAATTTAACCAATTATGACTCCACTTCTCGAATTGGGCTTTTCCAAGTAGCAAATTGCTTGTTTGATTTCCTTAAAATTTTCAATGCTTTAGGGAATGCCACAACCACTAACAATGCAGATATTTGCCAATAAACAAGTGGGTACCATATAGACCAAAATAGATATTTAAATAAGCCTTTTTCATATTGCCTTTCAATAAGTACTGCAATAGTAAATTGTAATACACTGATTATGGCTAAGTAATTACTGATTAATAAGATTGGAGAAATCAAACCCTGCTTGAAAAAGAAATTATATACAGCAACAATCGATGAAACGAACCATAAATGAGCCCATGTAAAGCTGAGGACTTGCTCTATAAAAACAGGGAAAAGCCTTCTTTGTCTCCAATCAAGAAATATATCAGAATGTCGAAGCATGACTTCAATTCCACCTTGAGTCCACCTCAACCTTTGTTTCCAGATACCTTTAAAAGTATCTGGTACCCACATCCAGCAAAGGGCCTTAGGTTCATATCTGATATCCCAAAATCTTCGTTGCAGCTTCCAAGTGATACCAATATCATCAGTAATGAGATCGGTATCCCACATACCTACATCAAATAAAGCTTTTTTCCTAAAAACTGCACATACTCCAGAAACGGTCATCACTTTACCGAATAACCTTTGCGTACGCTTAATCAAACCAATGATGCTTGTATATTCCAATAATTGAATTTTAGATAATAAGCTAGCTCTATTCCTTGTCCTAGGGTTCCCAGTAACCGCGCCTACCCTTTCACCATTATTCGGTATGATGAAATGTGAAATCATATAGCGCAGAGCATCTTTATCTAGGATTGCATCACTATCAATGGTTGCAACATAATCACCTCTAGAAACCAACACACCTTGAATAAGTGCATTTGCCTTGCCTTTATTTTTATTAAGGTGTACTACCCTTAAGCTTGGATATTGCTTGAGTAACTGTTCTAAAATATCAATTGTTCGATCTGTACTTCCATCATTAATCACAATAATTTCATATCCTGGATAATTGAGCGTTGAACAATGCTGGATTGTTTCAGCAATGGTATATTCCTCGTTATGAGCAGGAATTAGAACGGATACAAAAGGTAATTCATCATCAGGAATGTCGATATCTATCTTTTTTTCCCTTCTTATAAAAAAAAGTAATCCACCTGTAATCCAAATCAAACCCATTACAAGCGGATAATAGAACAAGAAGAGATGAGAGATTTGTTTCAAATGCCTCTCCTCCTTGGTTCCATATTCTATTATTAAGCATATATTAGAGTCTTTTGTAAAAATACAAGTAGATTCTGCTATTTTTGGAATATGAAAAACCCGCCTCATAATGAAGACGGGTTTTAAACAATTAACCGATAGAACCTTCCATTTCGAACTTAATTAATCTGTTCATTTCTACAGCATATTCCATTGGAAGTTCTTTTGTAAATGGCTCGATGAAGCCCATTACGATCATTTCCGTTGCTTCTTGCTCAGAGATACCACGGCTCATTAGATAGAACAATTGCTCTTCAGAAACCTTGGAAACCTTCGCTTCATGCTCAAGGGAGATGTTGTCGTTCAGGATTTCATTGTATGGGATTGTATCGGAAGTGGATTGGTTATCCATAATCAACGTATCACATTCGATATTCGCACGAGCACCATCTGCTTTACGTCCGAAGTGTACAATCCCACGGTATGTTACTTTACCACCATGTTTAGAGATGGATTTAGATACAATTGTGGAAGAAGTATTAGGTGCAAGGTGAATCATTTTCGCTCCTGCATCCTGATGTTGACCTTTACCAGCGATTGCGATGGATAACGTCATACCACGTGCGCCTTCACCCTTTAGGATGACAGCTGGGTATTTCATTGTTAGCTTAGAACCGATGTTACCATCAATCCATTCCATCGTCGCATTCGCTTCACACACTGCGCGCTTCGTAACTAGGTTAAATACATTGTTAGCCCAGTTTTGAATCGTAGTGTAACGGCAGTAAGCATTTTTCTTGATAATGATTTCAACAACTGCACTATGAAGCGAATTCGTTGTATAGACTGGTGCTGTACAACCTTCTACATAGTGAACATGAGCATCTTCATCAACAATGATTAACGTACGCTCGAATTGTCCCATGTTTTCTGAGTTAATACGGAAGTACGCTTGAAGTGGCGTATCCACTTTAATTCCTTTTGGTACATAAATGAATGAACCACCAGACCAAACAGCCGAGTTTAATGCAGCAAATTTGTTGTCTGTAGATGGAATTACTTTCCCAAAGTGCTCTCGGAAAATATCTTCATTTTCACGAAGTGCAGAATCTGTATCCTTGAAAACAATTCCAAGATCTTCAAGTTCTTCTTTCATGTTGTGGTAAACAACTTCGGATTCATACTGCGCAGAAACACCTGCAAGGTATTTTTGTTCTGCTTCTGGGATTCCTAGTTTATCAAACGTTTGTTTAATCTCTTCTGGAACTTCATCCCAAGAGCGTTCTGATTTCTCAGATGGCTTTACGTAATACGTAATTTCATCAAAGTTTAAGCTGGCAAGATCTCCACCCCATTGAGGCATTGGCATTTCGTAAAAAAGCTCCAATGATTTCAAGCGGAAATCAAGCATCCATTGAGGCTCTTCTTTCATGCGGGAAATCTCTTCAACGATTTCTCTAGTCAAACCGCGCTTAGAACGGAAAATGGACACGTCTCTATCTGCAAAACCGTACTTGTAATCTCCGATCTCTGGCATTTTTTTCGCCATTGCTCGATTCCTCCGTTTCAAAAACGGTCAGAGGGCTTTACCTACAATCGGAACTGCCCTCTTTCCATTTATCTTATTTTAGTCGTTCAAACCCTTCTCCATTGCCTTCCATGCTAATGTCGCACATTTGATACGTGCAGGGAATTTAGATACTCCCTGTAACGCTTCGATATCACCAAGGTCAAGGTCTGAGTCATCATATTCTTTTCCTTGCATCATGTTGGAAAAGATAGAAGACATTTTAAGAGCTGTTTCTATATCTTTGCCTTTTATCGCCTGAGTCATCATAGAAGCGGATGACATAGATATGGAACATCCTTCCCCATCGAATTTAGCATCGACCACTATGCCATCCTCTACCTTCATAGTTAGACGGATTCGGTCACCACAGGTTGGATTGTTCATATCAATAGTCAAGTTTCCTTCATCTAAAGACCCTTTATTACGAGGATTTTTGTAATGATCCATAATCACTTGACGATAGAGGGCATCCAAGTTATTAAAAGACATTGCTGAAATACTCCTTTGTTTTGACAAGCCCTTCAACAAGCTTATCAATATCTTCCTCAGTATTATAGAGGTAAAAACTTGCTCTTGCTGTAGCTGAGGCCTTCAGCCATCTCATCAAAGGCTGTGCACAATGATGACCAGCACGGACTGCTATGCCATCAGCATCCAGGACTGTTGCTACATCATGTGGGTGGACATCATCAAGGTTGAAAGTGATAACACCTGCACGCTGTGATGCATCTTTCGGTCCATAAATGGTAATTCCTTCGATAGTAGACATTTTTTCTAAAGCATAAGCTGCCAATTTATGTTCATGGGCCTCGATGTGTTCAAGTCCAATTTGTTCTAAGAAATCGATAGCTGCCCCTAAACCTATTGCACCTGCAATGATTGGGGTACCCCCCTCGAATTTCCACGGTAGCTCTTTCCAAGTAGATTCATAAAGATCAACAAAGTCGATCATCTCTCCACCAAATTCAATCGGCTCCATGTTTTCAAGATGCTGCTTCTTACCATATAATACGCCAATTCCTGTTGGGGCACACATCTTATGCCCGGAAAACGCATAAAAATCACAATCTAATTCTTGGACATCAATTTTTATATGTGGTGCTCCTTGTGCACCATCTACCACCATGATAGCCCCGTTTTCATGGGCAATTGCAGCAAGGTCCTTCACAGGATTTATGACACCAAGTACATTCGATACATGCATAATCGAAACAATTTTTGTGTTGGATGTAATTGTTTCTCTAGCTGCCTCAAGAGAGATTGAGCCATCCTCCTGTAGAGGCAAGTATTTCAATTTAGCACCCGTATGTTTTGCAACTTGTTGCCAAGGGATGATGTTACTATGATGCTCCATATAGGAAATGACAATTTCATCGCCCTCAGACAAATTTGCACGTCCATAACTCGCTGCAACAGTATTCAAAGCAGTTGTTGTACCTCTAGTGAAAATAATTTCTTCCGTTGAGGTAGCATTGATAAATTTACGAACCTTTTCCCTTGCACCTTCGTATCCATCTGTCGCTTTAGTTCCTAGAGTATGAACACCTCGATGGACATTGGAATTATATTCACGGTAATACTTGTTCACCGTTTCAATAACGGATATAGGCTTTTGCGAAGTAGCAGCCGAATCCAAATAAACAAGGGGTTTTCCGTTGACTTCTTGGTCGAGAATCGGAAAGTGCTTACGAATTTCGTATGCGTTCATTATCTTACTTTCCTTTCAATAACCTCAACCAGCTGTTTCTTAACGCCTTCAATTGGCAATACATTTACTACTGGCGCAAGGAATCCGTGTATAATCAATCTTTCCGCTTCCTTCTTAGGAATTCCACGGCTCATTAAATAATACATTTGAATCGGGTCTACACGACCTACAGAAGCTGCGTGACCTGCAGTTACATCGTCTTCATCAATTAATAAGATTGGATTTGCATCTCCACGAGCCTTTTCACTTAACATAAGCACACGTGATTCTTGTTCAGCATTTGACTTAGAAGCACCGTGTTCAATTTTTCCGATTCCGTTAAATATGGACGAAGCACTATCCTTCATAACACCATGCTTTAAGATATAGCCTTCAGAATTTTTACCGAAATGGATGATGCTAGTCGTGAAGTTCTGCTTTTGTTCTCCACGTCCTACGACTACAGTCTTCGCATCCCCAAAAGAGCCATCCCCCATTAAATAAGTGATGTTTTCAGAAACTGTATCTCCATCGTTCATTAACCCTAAAGCCCATTCAATCTTCGCATCCCTGCCAGCTACTCCACGACGATTCACATAAGTCGTAATGCCTGAAGATAAGGAATCCACAGCACCGTAAGCAACTCTAGCATTCGCGCCAGCAATTACTTCCGTAGCAATGTTCACAATTCCTTTTTCAGCATCTAAGGTAGAAATGTAGTTTTCTACGTAAGTTACTGATGAGTTGTCATCAGCTACAATTAGGACGTGATTGAATAATGTAGCATCAGCTTGATCATGAACGAATACTGATTGGATTGGTTCTTTTATTTCTACGTTTTTCGGAACATATAGGAACGCTCCACCGTTTACAAGAGCAGCATGTAAAGCCGTCAAGCGGTGTTCGTCCACTTTAATTCCGTCTTTCATGAAATATTTTTGTACTAGGTCAGAATGTTCCTTCGTAGCACTTAAGATATCTGTAAAAATTACACCTTGGTTTTTCAAATCCTCAGATAGAACAGAATAAGCAGGCGTATTATTGCGTTGAATATATAAATTACGACTTACTTCCTCACTATTTAACAGTGATTTCACTGCCTCTGGAAGTTCCTCAAGATTTTCATATTTTTCGCTTTTTACGACATGGTTTTGGAACTCAGTGAAATTCCACTTGTCGATTTTCGTTTTATCAGGCTTTGGCATTGGCAACTCACCAAAGCTTTGAAGCGCTTGGATTCTAAGCTCCGCTAACCAAGCCGGTTCATTGTTTTCTTTTGAGAAAGAGCTTAAATACTCTTTATCAATCGGGAATTTAGTTTCGGTAGTCATTGATATCCTCCTAACGCTTAAGCTTCTTGGCCAACAGTTTCGTCTTCGATTCCTAATTCTTGCTTAATCCAATCATAACCTTCCGCCTCTAAGCGTTGTGCAAGCTCAGGACCACCAGACTTAACAACACGACCTTGCATCATAACGTGTACGAAATCAGGTGTAATGTAGTTTAATAGACGTTGGTAGTGGGTAATCATTAAGCAGCCGAAATCTTCACTGCGCATTTCATTGATCCCTTTTGAAACGACTTTCAATGCATCGATGTCAAGACCAGAATCAATCTCATCAAGGATTGCGATTTTAGGTTCAAGCATCATTAATTGAAGGATTTCATTACGCTTCTTTTCTCCACCAGAGAAACCTTCATTAAGGTAACGCTGTGCCATATCCGGATCCATTTCAAGAAGTTCCATCTTTTTGTCCATTGTACGGATGAACTTCATTAATGAAATTTCTTCGCCCTCTTCACGACGGCTATTGATAGCTGAACGAAGGAAGTCTGCGTTTGTTACACCATTAATTTCACTTGGATATTGCATAGCAAGGAACAATCCAGCTTGTGCACGCTCATCCACTTCCATCTCTAGCACGTCTTTACCATCTAAAGTAATGCTTCCACTAGTTACTTCATATTTAGGGTGACCCATGATCGCAGATGATAAAGTAGATTTACCAGTACCATTTGGACCCATGATTGCGTGGATTTCTCCACCTTTAACCTCTAGGTTTACCCCTTTTAAAATTTCTTTACCATCGATTGAAACGTGTAAATCTTTAATTGTTAAAGTAGAACCAGCCATATTAATACCTCCGACATTAAATTCATTATAAAGGATTTAACCTGTATGAAAATCTCATCCAGCCTATTCCCTATTGTCACACTGCATTTCATTTGTCTCCTTCAAAACTGACACCTGCGCTCTCATTAAGTGCAGGTGTCAAATAAGTTAATAGGAAACAAATTAACTACAGTAATTCTCAATTTATTCTCATTACAATCTTATAACAAATGAAATCTGATAGCAACTAATTAAATGGTAATAACACTATGAGTGTAGTGTAAATGATGCTCTCCTAACATTCTATCGCTTATCATACTATTTCCCAAATTATCTACAACCATTACATATAAAATGCTTAAACATTAGGCTGGGGAAAACAGGCATCATTCAACGGCTATGATTACCTTTTAGCTCCTCTTCATCTGAAAACGGGCATCATTCACGGGCTATGGTTACCTTTTGGCTACCCTGCACCCGAAAACGGGCACCATTCACGAGCTATGATTACCTTTTAGCTCCTCTTCACCCGAAATCGGGCATCATTCACGTTTATCTATTAATAAACATTAATATGTCCTCAACATTTTTCATAACTAAAAGACCAGCTCTCTCCAGCTGATCTTTTCTCACGTAATTAAATTCTTTTCCTGCAAAAACTCATCAATTAAGTATGAACTCTTCTATTCAACTCTTGGACGATCCTGTGTCCTTTTTCGTAATCTTTTTGGCGTGAATCTTCTATTTGCATGCGTACATCCAGATCACGATTATAAACACTATAGCAAATTCCATGCGATTGAAGCATCGCTTTTTCCATTTCACTTGTTACATTTAGATTTAATTGATGCGGATTGATAACAAATCATTCCTTTCATTTTTTTGATTTACATACTGTTTACTCACTTGTTTACCCGTCAACCAATACAATAATCATTATTCCATCAATTACCAAAGTGCCTTCAAAGATTAGTTCATGATACGATAAAGATTAGTAAGGAGGGGAATGCTGTGCCCGACTGGAGTTATCATCCGCTTTTTCTTCCATTCTTAAAAAAGTTGGATGCGGAAAGATCTCGTTCTTTTATTCATAAAAGTATGAATTCACTTGCAGGCTTTTCTATAGGAAGAAAGTGGATTGAATTTCTTGGACATATGAAACCGGATAAGAAAGATACGTTTGATTTGCATAATTGGAAAATTCATTCGAAGGTTGGGCTTAGTGGTAAGCTTGATAGTCGACTCGAAGGTATCCAAGCGTTTTGTAACTTAGGTTTTGGGGCAATAGAGATTGGGCCCATATCATTAAATGGAAACAAAATAGATAAGCACGTAAAGTGGTCTCCAGATAAAAGAGACATTTTTTATTTCAATCAACGAGAAAATGTGTCTGTTGAATACGCTCTCGATAAAATGAACGCAGTTTATCATAAACCCGTTCCTTTTTTTGCTCGGATTGTAGGAAACGAAACTGAAATTGTGGATATTGCAAAAAAAGTTAGCCATTCTAGTGACTTTATTGTTATTGAGGAATTGTTTGATAGTGTAGTTCTTGATTCCATTAAGATAGCAAGCAATGGAAAACCATTATTTCTATGCCTACCCTATATAGAAGCTGATGCTTTCATAGAAAGCATTGTCGAACTTTATCATGAACAAATATTAGATGGAGTAATTATTGAAGAGGCACGACTATTTCAAGAAAAGGATTATTTCTCCTATCAATCGAATCTTGAACAATATAGTCGAATCTCTAAAAATATTAAAAAGCTTACGGAATATAAAATGACTGTCATTACGGTAGGGGGAGTTACAGAACCTAAAGACGCTCTTATGTTACTACAACAAGACGTTGATTTAGTGTTTTTAAGTTCCCAGTATGTTCAAGCAGGTCCTGGACTTCCAAAACGAATTAATGAAGCAGTTAAATACAGTATTCATAAAGAAGATAATAATTTTGGAACAGGATGGAAGTATTATTTGTTTTTCGGGCTTTTAATATTATTTGGAGGCATACTGGCTTTACTGTTTGGAAGTACTTCCGTTATTTTGCCTTATGATGAGCTTTTTTTACAAATGAAAAAAGAAGAATTATATTTACTCAATGAGAGGATACTGTTTTTCATGGCTCATGACAGGATAACGCTGGCTGGAACCATGATTTCAGGAGGAATATTGTACGTATTTCTTTCTAAATATGGAGTTAAGAAAGGCAGACATTGGGCAAAAAAAGCAATTAATATTGGGGCAATCACTGGTTTTCTCGGCATCCTTGCATTCATTGGCTTTGGATATTTTGATTGGCTTCACGGTTTGTTTTGGCTTATTTTGTTTCCTTTCTATTGGATAGGAAGAAAAAAAACTACTTCTACTTTATTTTCTCCTTCCTCAACCAATAAAAAGAATACTCGTTCTTGGAAAGCAAGCTTATATGGGCAGCTATGTTTTGTCATTTTAGGATTTGCGCTTACCATTGGTGGGATTATGATTACAATCATAGGAATGACTTATGTTTTTATTCCGACAGATATTTCCTATCTATGTATGCCGGCCGATCAAATTGCCCTACTCAATGAACGCTTAATACCAGTTATCGCACATGACCGGGCTGGCTTCGGAAGTGCATTGATCAGTGTGGGTTTGCTCGTATTAATGATATCTTTGTGGGGTTTCAGGGAGGGAGAAAAATGGGTGTGGAATGCATTATTATTAGGAGGGATTCCAGCATTTTTAAGCGGGATTTCCATTCATTTCACCATAGGATATACGTCTTTCATTCATTTATTGCCTGCCTATTTTGCATGTTTACTTTATGTTCTTGGCCTGACCCTTTCATTTCCCTACTTAAAGAACTCGTCCAATACTAAAAAATGAGCTGACTATGCCTAGTGCATATCGGCTCATTCATTTTCTATTTTTGTATTGCTAAATCTTCAATCGTTTGCATGACTAGTGTGACCGCTTGGCTAATAGAAGCCCCTCCTCCAATCGCCTCTAACATTTCTTTTTCTGATGCTCCATTTTTTAGGCAGCCTTAACATGATAAATAATGCAATATTCATATTGAGCAAATATGTTCCTCTTATTTCCCCAACAGCAACTTTTTCTGTTTCTACCCATCTTACAAGTAATAAAAAACCCAGGCATTTGGCCTGGGCTTTATAACCTTATTCAGTTACAGGTACTACTGAACCTTTATATTGATCTAGAATGAAGTTTTGGATCTTTTCAGAGCGTAAAACTTCAACAAGTGCTTTAATCGCATCTTTGTTTTCGTCACCTTTATTTACAGCAATGACGTTTACATATGGAGAATTAGAATCTTCAATTGAAATAGAATCTTCTACTGGGTTCAATCCAGCATCGATTGCATAGTTAGAGTTGATTAATACTGCATCGCCTTCGTTATTTTCATACACTTGAGTTAAAAGAGACGCTTCAATATCAGTTTTGAATTTCAAGTTCTTCTTGTTATCTACAATATCATCCACAGTTGCTGCTGTTTTATCGATACCTTCTTTAAGTGTTAGTAATCCTTTTTCTTCTAACATGGAAAGAATGCGGCCATGGTCAGCAACTGAGCTGCTCATGATAACTTCTGCGCCTTCTGGAAGATCTTCTAAGCTCTTGTACTTTTTAGAATAAACTCCGATTGGTTCGATATGGATGCCGCCAGCGTTTACAAAGTCATAACCATTTTCTTTAATTTGAGACTCTAAATACGGAATGTGTTGGAAGTAGTTCGCATCTAGCTCGCCTTCATCTAAAGCTTTGTTTGGCATAATGTAATCTTGGTAAGGTACGATTTCAAGTTCAATGCCTTTTTCTTCAAGCAGTGGAGCCGCTTCTTCAAGAATCTCTGCATGGGGAACATTGGATGCCCCAACAACTAGTTTAGTATCTTCTTTACCTTCGCCAGCATTTTTGCCCTCTTCATTTTTTGTTCCGCATGCCGCTAGTAAAAGAGAAAGCGTCAAAATTAATAGGAATGATGTGTATTTTTTCATTGTTAACTCCCCTTATATTTATAAATTTATATAAAATTACCTTTTATCTAATTTTGTTGTAAATGCATCCCCAATGAATTGTAGGATGAATACGATTAATAAAATTACGATCGTAGCCACTAAGGTAACATCATCACGACTGCGTTGGAAGCCTTCTAAATATGCTAGGTTTCCTAATCCTCCAGCCCCAATGACTCCAGCCATCGCTGTATATCCTACCAAAGCAATCGCAGTTACGGTGATACCCGAAATTAACGCTGGCATAGCCTCAGGAAGTAGCACTTTCCATATGATGGTGCTAGTTTTTGCACCCATAGCCTTAGCTGCTTCAATGACTCCTTTGTCAATTTCACGAAGTGCGATTTCCACCATTCTCGCGTAAAAGGGAGCCGCACCAATGATAAGTGCTGGCAAAGCAGCGTCCTCACCAATGATTGTACCGACCAGTACCTTTGTAAAAGGAATAAGTAAAACGATAAGGATAATGAATGGAATAGACCGGAAAATATTTACAAAAGCACTGATAACACCATTAATCAACTTATTTTCCCATATGTTCCCTTTTGATGTTAGGAACAGTAGCAGACCAAGTGCAATTCCTAATACGAAGGTTGCCAATACTGACAATCCAGTCATGTAGAGGGTCTCAATAGTAGCCTCATAAATTCTTTCCCATTTAACATTTGGAAAGTATGTCTCAAGCACGGTCAATCACCTCCACACTTACCTTTTGATCTCTAATAAAATCTAAAGCTTTTTCGACTTCTTGCTTCGGACCATCAACATGGATGAACAACGTTCCATAAGATCCTTTTTGAGTTTGCGATATTTTCCCTTGAACGATATTGACATCTAATTCGAAATTTCGGATTAGTTTACTAATTAAAGGTTCTTCAGCCTCATCTCCAACAAACGTCAATTGCAAGAGCTTTCCTTCTGGATAACGTTCTAGTAGATGGTCTACAGTATTCTTCGTTTCTTCTGGCTCAGTCACTTGTTGGACAAAGCGTTTTGTTATCGGTTGTCCCGGATTCTGAAACACATCTAGTACTTCTCCCAATTCAACGATTTTCCCAGTTTCCATTACAGCCACTCGATGGCAAATTTTACGGATAACATGCATTTCATGTGTAATGAGGACAATTGTAAGACCAAGTGTTTTATTGATATCTACTAACAAATCCAGGATTGAGTCCGTTGTTTGCGGGTCCAATGCTGAAGTGGCTTCGTCACAAAGAAGAACTTTTGGATCATTTGCCAGTGCTCTAGCGATCCCCACACGTTGTTTTTGCCCCCCGCTCAATTGAGATGGGTAAGCATTTTCTCTACCTTCTAAACCAACCAATTTGATTAGCTCATCTACTCTTTTTAAACGCTTCGCTTTCGGTACTCCTGCAATTTCTAAAGGAAAAGCAATGTTTTCACGAACTGTTCTCGACCAGAGAAGATTAAAATGCTGAAAAATCATCCCTATTTCTTGTCGAGCTTTTCTAAGTTGTGAACCTCTTATTTTTGAAACCTCTTTCTCTGCCACGATAACAGAACCTTCTGAAGGGATTTCCAAACCATTTAGCATTCTGATCAGCGTACTTTTACCTGCGCCACTATATCCAATGATTCCAAATATTTCACCATTTTGAATGTTTAAATTTATATTATCAACTGCTTTGATTGTGTCTTGCGAAGCAAAACCTGACTTAAAAATCTTTGTTACATTTGACAAAGTTATCATTACAACTCACCTCGATCATTCATTTGCACCTGTCATAGTATTCGTAGAGAGGTTTATCTTCATCCTCTTTAGATATCAACGTTAGGAATAAAAAAAGCCTTTCTGCACAAATGAGCAGAAAGGCATAATAATTCATATTCCTTTCTCTCATCTCCCAAAGTCTATGACTTTGTGTGAATTGGCACCTTTTCTAAGAACCGTTAAGTTCTTTGAAGGTTGCCGGGTTTCATCGGGCACATCCCTCCACCTCTCTTGATAAGAGTTGACATATATTCAATTAACGTATTAAATGACAAAAGCGAAAATAGATTACGAGAGTGATAATATCATGTCAAATTTGGTGTGTCAATAACAATCGTTTAAATATTTTTTACCCTTAAGCTTTAACTGTCTGTGAAGACACGCCAGTGGCCTTCTCAATCGCTTGCTCAAGATCTTCTATCAAATCCTCTACGTTCTCTATTCCAACAGATAAACGCACAAGGTCTTCCGTCACTCCTGCAGCCTTTAATTCATCAGCACTTAATTGTTGATGGGTAGTAGATGCAGGGTGGATAATTAAGCTTTTTGCATCACCCACATTGGCAACATGAGACCAAAGTTTTGCTGAGTTAATTAATGTAGCCCCTGCTTCACGACCACCCTCAATTCCAAACACTAAAACTGCACCCGCCCCTTTAGGCAAATATTTGTCCGCTAAAACTTTACCAGGATGGCTATTATCACCAGGATACAGTACCCATTTCACGGCAGGATGGGCTTTTAAGTACTCTACAACTTTTTTTGTATTTACGATATGCTCTTTTATCCGTACGTGTAATGTTTCCAACCCTAAATTAAATTGGAAGGCATTAAACGGACTAATTGCTGGCCCAAGGTCTCTCAACAATTGTACTCTAGCCTTAATGATATAGGCAGCTGCCCCAATCGCTTGAGAATACACAAGGTTATTATAGCTAGGATCTGGTTCAGTGAACCCAGGGAATTTTGGAGAATTCCAATCGAATTTCCCACCATCGACAATGATTCCCCCTAAAGTGGTTCCATTTCCTAATAACCACTTTGTAGCAGAGTGAATGACAATGTCCGCACCATGTTCAATCGGTCGGCAAAGATAAGGCGTAGCAAAGGTATTATCAATGATGAGTGGAATCCCAGATTCATGCGCGATTTCAGCCACTTTCTCAATATCAAGGACATGAAGGCTAGGATTGCCAATGGTTTCAGCAAAAATGGCTTTCGTCTTTGGAGTGATGGCCTGTCGGAAGTTTTCAGGTTGCTCAGGATCAACAAATTTCACACTGATTCCATACTTCGGTAATGTAGTTGCAAACAGATTATAGGTACCGCCATACAGGGCAGAAGCAGCTACGACTTCATCCCCTGCATTAGCGATATTTAAAATGGCCAAAGTGATTGCGGCCATCCCACTAGCTACTGCTAAAGCACCAATTCCACCTTCAAGCAAGGCGACTCTTTCTTCAAACACAGTTGTGGTAGGATTATGAATTCGGGTATAAATATAACCCGGTTCTTTTAAGCCAAACAGATTGGCTGCGTGGTCTGTGTCTTTAAACAGGTAAGCATTGCTTTGATAAATGGGTACTGACCGAGCACCTGTCACAGGATCTTCCTGAAGTCCTCCATGAATGCTTAAAGTCTCAAATCGATAATTTTTTCCCACCATTTTGCCTCTCTCCTTATCAAATCAAAATTTATTTCCACCAACTCAGCATGAAGCGAGGGAAGATTAAAGGACGCTTTCGAAGAGGCATGAAAAAAGCCTCTTCCACATAGAAGAGACTGTTAAAAACGCTCTTCTCATCTTTCAGGATTAATACATCCTGCTGAAATTAGCACCGTGTATACATACCGGTTGCCGGGCTTCATCGGGTCAGTCCCTCCGCCACTCTGGATAAGATTTAACTATTTAAATTAATTTACTTGAATTTTATTTCCATTACTTCGTTAAAACGAAATATAACACACTGAATTTTGCTAGTCAATTAATTTTTAGAAAATTATAAAATTAACATTTGTAGGGTTTTGCAAGTAGGACAATGCTTTCTAAACGGAGAATGTCCCTAAAGTTACCTCGTACCTTCATCGCCCTTGTATTAATAAAATCTTGGAATCTCTTTTTACCTAACAACCAATCCTCGAGTATATCAGGTTCGCATTCAATTTTAATGGTGGTAAAGTTCTCTTGATTTGGTTTAAAGGATATATTGTCTTTTGATAAGAAGAACTGAATAGAAGAATGGTTTGACTGAATTTCCACTTGAAGTCCTTTTTCTGGCAACATAACTGAAATATGTTTTCTTTCAGAACACTCTTGTAAGAATTGTTGAATCATTGAAACCATCCTATCCCTCTCCTTCTAAAGCTCATGAATAAGATGTTCTCTTAAAATGTTCAAAATCCCTTCATTTTCCATCATAAAAATTCTATTTTTTCCCATCAATTAATGACAATTCTTCATATCTCTGAAGCTATACCGACAAAAAAAGACACATCATTTCCCGAGAAATAGCAAGTGGTGTCGAGGAAAACGTTAAACTTGGGAAATTGCCACTTTTTCTTTTTTATTCGGAAGCATGGATTTGCAGATAAAGAAAAAATAACAAGTTCCCATAAGATAAATCATGGATGTGATGGTAAATACAGTAGCATAACCCCAATAGACTCCATAGCTCATGACGATGGAAGTTGAGACAGGTCCCATGAACGCCCATCCTAAATTGAATGCCATTTGATTGGCTGAGCTGGCAAGACCTTTAGAGTTTGCAGGAACAAGTGACATCATGAGTGACATTTGAATAGGATTTCCCGCATTCATAAGGGCTTGCCGGAACAGAAATGCTATTGCAGCCACTACTAGATGCTCTGTATAAGCAGTTAGCAGTAAAAATGGTAGGGATAGTAATTGTAATAGAACGACAGCTTTTACCTCGCCAACCCTCTTGACCACTGCAGGTCCAATAAACATCGCGATAGCTGTTGCTGCTTGGCCCAGGGAAATAATAATCCCAATAATTGAATTAGGTGCGTGGAAGCGGTCAGCGAAATAGAGGTTTAAGTATGGAATTACTAACCCCGCTCCAATTCCAATAATCAATTGTGATCCTGCAAAAAGCAAAATGAAATACAAGGGAGCCTTTTTTTCCTTTTTACCAATTACCTCAATACCATTTCCTACTTCCTTTTCCTTCGCTTCTTTAATTTTCATTAATGGCCATATCGCTAGTAAATATATAGCACTCCCTATTAACAATGTAGTCCTAATTGAGTGCAGGTTTGAGGTGAATTGTAAAAACAGGTCAGTTAATAACCCTCCAGAAACATTACCAATCACATTTGCTAGTGTCATTAATGAAAAATGAATGCTGAATAAATGAATTCGCTGAGAAGGATTCGAGTTATCCGAAAGGATTGGGATCATAGAAACTTGTAGGAATGCTGAAGTTCCTCCAGCCAAAAAAGCAAATAACAGTAAGGATGACTCCGTTTCGACAATTGAACGGCCTATAGTAAAGATTCCGGTTAAAATAAGCCCGATGATCAGTATATTCTTTCGACCTTTTTTATCTGCAAGAAGTCCAGCTGGTACAAGTAATAATGCGGTTGCCAATGAGGCCATGGAAACGACCTTACCATTAACCACATCCTCAAAACCCAACGTCCTTATATAGAAATTATAAATGACCATAAATATTCCAAAACCTATTTGGATAAAAAAATTGCCAAGTAAAATCCACTTAATATTTTGATTGTATGATTGAATTTGGTGTCTCCACTCCATCAGCATGATGTTGCGCCCCTTTGATTATTTCGTCTCCCTAAATATATACGTATACAAGTTAGAAAGTAAATATATTTTCAGAAATTAACAACAATATAATTTTGTAAGAGTACATTAGAATCCTTGGAGTAGAGCAAAGCATTAGCGGAGGAGATTGCCTAATTACACTTAACATCAACTTTTTTGTGCACCAATTTAGACTTTCTAAAAGAATAGACTGTGTTAAAGTACATTGTTGATTTTAAGTAGTTTATTGATTGGAGTGGAAGACGCTTGACTCCTGGGGGATTAGCGTTACAGGCGAGACCCCGCAGGAGCGCTAGCGACGAGGAGGCTCGGCGAACGCCCCCCGGAAAGCAAGCGTCTGGAACGGAAATCAACAGGCAAGTTTAACAGAGCCAAAGAATAAAAAACATCGCCATATTTTGACGATGTTTCGTTCTATCTTTTTAATTTTGCAAGCAAGTCTGGTACCGACTGAAAGGCATATATACGTTCCACAAGCGTTCCATTTTCAAAAAGTAGAAAACATGGGACACTTTCAATTTTATAATGATTCGCTATATCAGGGAGAAAGTTTAAATCGATTCGTTCTATTTTCAATTCAGGCAGCATTGACTCAACCACTGTTAGCATTTTTGAAGCTACTTGGCATGTTCCGCAAATGGGCGTGTAAATATATAAACCAAATAGTTTCTGACTTTTTACATTATGTTGTAATTGTTCCAAGGAGTATGAATGAATCGACATGTTTTTACTAGGTCATCCTTTACTTAAAAATTCAGTATTAACATCTATATTGGCACTTAATAGGACGGTGGCAAGATGGTGTTTAGGTGCCGTGGCTACTTCACGATATGCTCGATCTATATAAATATGTGATGCCTCTGGAAACTCCCTTTTGAACTGTTTTCTCAGTTTTTCTCCAGCTTCATCAGCATCAACTAGAATATACACTTCTTTATTAAAAAGCTCATCAATTAACTCATCCAGCTTACTCAATGAGATTGTTCCATTTGTGCAAATGATTTCCACAGGTTCGTTTACGACACTTTTAACTTTCCTTTTGTCAGACGTCCCTTCCACGATAATCACTTTTTCCAACTGCAGATTTTCCATAGCCATCACCCATTTCGAGCAAATAAGAAGCATGTAAAAAAGGTATTATTATGTTTATTATTCAGTAAAAGGACAAGATATGTGCAAAAATTAGTATTTGATTAGAAAACTCGTCGATTGGCGAGCCCTAAGGCGAAGACAGAGGCGTAGTTGCACCCATACTTAATTCCTAAAATTGGCCACTACGTCGACATTCTTCTATGCTGCCAAATTATACTTACATAAAGTAAAATAAATTTAGATCTTCTTTTATCTTATTCATTATTCTAGAAAAAAGTGTATTCTTCCTTTATTTTTCTACAGTTAATCATACTTTCCCCACAAACACTAAACGTAAATCAAATAATCCTAATATTATACAATTCTCAGGATGGCGAGTATTCGGAAGTTAGGCAAAGCCCTAATTATTCTTATTTTCCTAATAGTCACTAGGTTAATTTCCTTCTCTAATGCCCATTAAAAAAAACAAAAAGGAGAGCATCGGCCCTCCTTCAAACATTAAGCTTCTTTAATCATTTCTTCATATTGCTCAGCAGTCATAAGATTTTCGTATTCGCTGGAATTAGATGGTTCAATTACGACCATCCAAGCTTTTTCGTAAGGAGATTCGTTTACAAATTCAGGATTGTCACTTAGCTCCTCATTTACTGCCACTACTTTACCACTAACTGGTGCATAAAGCTCAGAAACAGTCTTAACTGACTCAACACTACCGAACGGCTCGTCCGCTGTTACTTCATCGCCTACTTCTGGAAGCTCAACGAAAACGATATCACCAAGCTCTGATTGAGCGAAAAATGTAATACCGACACGCATGTTTCCGTCTTCTACTTTTACCCATTCATGTTCTTCAGAATAACGAAGCTCTTTTGGTGTTGTCATCCCAATCTCCTCCAAGTTATGTAATTAGAAAACTTAGACAACGCCTAGTCATAATGCCGGCGATTGCCTAGTTGCGCTTATACTATCTCCGTCCTTATATCACTAACACAGAATTTCTTCTAAGCAGTCATAAGATGATTGGGATAGTATAAAACAATCTATTGATACTAATTGTTTTCATAATATCGATGATATCGTAACAATCAGGTATCTACAAACTATAATACTTACTTTTTGGACCAGATCTCATTAAATTCTTCTTCCTTGAAACCGACCGTCACTTTAGTTCCGTCAGTAGCAATAGGACGTTTAATCAACATGCCATCAGATGCCAGTAAATCAAGTAACTCGGATTCACTAGCCGTTTTCATTTTATCTTTAATGCCTAGCTCACGATATTTTTGGCCACTCGTGTTGAAGAATTTTTTCAGCTCGAGGCCACTAGTTCGATAGAATTCTTCTATTTCGTCTTTTGACGGTGGATTTTCAACAATATGTATTTCATTATAGGCGATTCCTTGTTGGTCTAACCACTTTTTTGCATTACGGCAAGTACCGCACTTTGGATACCAATAAAACTTCAACATATTTTATCACCCCGTCTTTTAGAATAACCTCTTTTCGACAAAAAAACAAAGTAAAATTATTCGAATATTATCTGAAAAACGAATCCTGCTAGTCACTGTTCAACTCTCATTATCAAATAAATATTTGTGGATCGTATTGGCGTTTTAAAAAAATCTAAGAAACCGCCTAAAGGCGGTTTCTTAGTTAAAGTATTAAACTACGAATTTTTCAGCTTCAACTAGCTTTTCAGCCGCTTCACGTTTCTTACCTAC
Organism: Peribacillus alkalitolerans; assembly: GCF_010882125.1. Taxonomy (GTDB): domain Bacteria; phylum Bacillota; class Bacilli; order Bacillales; family DSM-1321; genus Bacillus_BN; species Bacillus_BN alkalitolerans. The sequence goes on from NZ_JAAGVZ010000001.1 coordinate 70,103, forward strand.
CACGTTAATTGGTGTGTGTCTAGTGAACTTGCGCAATGCAGAGATCAACATTCTTAATGTATCCCCTTGCTCCGTTGCAAGTAGAGTTTCTTTTGCATGCTGTTCAATTTGGTTGAATGCTTCTTGACAGAAGATTTGAGTGTAGAGAAGTTTTTGTTGGTTCTTTTCAACACCAGTGTTTTTGATAGCTTTTTCAGTACGAAGGACAGCTGATTCCATAGCATAAGCGTTAGAAATGATATCCGCGATATTCACTAGGATTTCTTGTTCCTTCTCAAGCGCCTTGCCGAATTTTTGTGCTGCAAGACCCGCTGCCAACAATCCGATTTTCTTTGCGTTTTTCACAAGGTATTTTTCTTGTGCTAATGGCTCGTCACCTGGCTCTTCAGGCATTAGCATCATAAGCTCCTCTTGAAGGGCTTGAGCTTTTTGAAGAAGAGGCAGCTCACCTTTCATTGCTTTACGTAAGAAAGTTCCAGGCACTAAAAGACGGTTGATTTCGTTTGTTCCTTCGAAAATACGGTTAATACGTGAATCACGGTAAATTCTTTCGATTTCGTATTCAGCCATGAAGCCGTAACCGCCATGGATTTGAACACCTTCGTCAGCAACATAATCAAGAACTTCAGTAGCAAATACTTTGTTCAATGAACACTCAATCGCGTATTCTGCAATCGACTTCGCAACCTCTAAGCCATCTTTAACTTCTTCATCAGATAGCTTGCTCATGCGGTCTTCGAAAAGACCAACTGTTCTGTATACAGAGCTTTCTGCTGCATAAATTTTAGATGCCATAGTCGCTAGCTTCTCACGAGTTAAGTTAAAAGTAGAAATAGGTGTATTGAATTGTTTGCGTTGGTTAGCGTATTGAGCTGTTACTTCAAAGGCACGTTTAGAAGCACCTACAGCACCTACACCTAATTTGTAACGTCCGATATTTAAGATATTGAATGCAATGACATGACCTTTTCCTGCTTCACCTAGAAGATTTTTAACTGGCACTTGTGCATCTTCCAAAATCAAAGTACGAGTGGAAGAGCTCTTGATACCCATTTTCTTTTCTTCTGCCCCAGTCGATACACCCGCGTATTCACGTTCTACGATGAAGGCTGAGAAATGTTCTCCATCAATTTTTGCGTAAACTACGAATACATCAGCAAAGCCAGCGTTAGTGATCCATTGTTTTTCGCCATTTAATACGTAGTGAGTGCCAGCCGCATTTAATTTTGCAGTTGTTCTCGCTCCAAGTGCATCAGACCCAGAACCTGGCTCAGTCAAAGCATATGCTGCGATTTTTTCTCCTGTAGCAAGTTCAGGTAAATATTTTTGCTTTTGCTCTTCATTACCAAATAACACGATTGGAAGGGAACCAATCCCAACATGTGCACCATGAGTGATGGAGAATCCACCTGCACGTGACATCTTTTCTGCAATTAAGGCAGAGCTGATCTTATCTAAACCTATCCCACCGTACTCTTCAGGAACGTCAGCACCTAAAAGACCAAGCTCACCAGCTTCTTTCAATAGCTTTACTGAGCGATCAAATTCGTGATGCTCTAAATATTCCACTTGCGGAACTACTTCGTTAATCACATAGTCCTCAGTCGTTTTAGCAATCATTTTTTGCTCATCTGTGTATTCCTCAGGTGTGAAAACCTGCTCAATCGTAACATCATCAATTAAAAAGCTTCCGCCCTTGATTAACTTTTCAGTTTGGTTTGTCATCTTTTTTGCCTCCTTAATGTAGGTTCAATGTATTTATTTTCATTTCAAGAAATTTATAATATTAAGCTAGTAATTCAAACACACCAGCAGCTCCCATACCGCCACCGATACACATTGTAACGATCCCAAATTGTTGGTTGCGTCGCTTCATTTCATGCAACAAAGTTAAAGTCAACTTTGCTCCTGTACAACCTAGGGGGTGTCCAAGGGCGATCGCACCACCGTTCACATTGACTTTCTCTTCATCAATGCCCAACTCACGAATAACTTGTATAGATTGAGATGCGAATGCCTCGTTAAGCTCGAATAGACCGATATCGGAAAGCTCTAAACCAGCAAGCTTCAATGCCTTTGGTATTGCTGCTACTGGTCCAATCCCCATAATTTCAGGAGGAACCCCAGCCACTGCAAATGAACGGAATCTACCCAATGGCGCCAAGCCCAAAGAATCTGCTTTTTCACGGTCCATAACCATAACCGCTGCAGCTCCATCACTTGTTTGAGAAGAGTTTCCAGCAGTAACTGATCCCATAACGTTAAATGCAGGTCTCAACTTTGCTAAACCCTCCATACTAGTTTCAGCACGTACCCCTTCGTCTGTAGTAAATAGAATGGATTTTTCATTTAACTTGTTGTCGCTCCCAATTGAGCGGAAAGTTACGTCCACAGGAACAATCTCGTCAACGAACTTTCCTTCCTGGATTGCCTTTAAAGCCTTTTGGTGGCTTCGAACTGCGAATGCGTCTTGATCTTCTCGAGAAACACCAAATTTTTTCGCAACTTCTTCAGCAGTATGGCCCATACCCATATAATATTGGGGAGCAGTTTCGGCTAGCTTTAAGTTCGGTCTTACAACATGGCCCATCATCGGTACAAGACTCATGGACTCTGCTCCACCAGCAATGACAGTATCTGATTGACCAAGCATGATTCGTTCAGCCGCATAAGCGATGGTTTGAAGTCCGCTTGAGCAGTAGCGATTGACCGTAATGGCAGGAACAGTGTCTGGAAGTCCAGCTAATGCTCCGATATTTCTTGCCATATTTAAACCTTGCTCTGCTTCTGGCATTGCACAGCCAATAATTAAATCATCAATATTTCCTTCGTAGTTCCCTGCTCGTTTAAGAGTTTCCTTTACAACAAGTGCTCCTAAATCGTCCGGACGTACATTTGCAAGCGTACCTTTTTTTGCTCTTCCAACCGGAGTACGTGCTCCGGCAACGATTACCGCTTCTCTCATGGGGATCCCCCTTGCAAAATTTATTTACTGTTTCTAACAGCCCAACTTTGTATTAACAAAAGTGGCTTTTACCGGGTCACAAAATTCTATTAATCTATATTTATAATTAATTACGTAATGGTTTACCTTTTACGAGCATATGCTGCATTCTCGCTTGAGATTTCGGTTGAGCCAGCAGACTTAAAAATGCTTCTCTTTCAAGGTCTAGTAAGTATTGTTCATCCACTTCTGTTCCAAATGGTACTTTTCCACCTGCGATTACATATGCAAGCTTTTTAGCAATCGCTAAATCATGCTCAGAAATGTAACCTGATAACAACATATTTTGGGCACCTAGAAGCAAGGTAGCATATCCAGTTTCTCCAACAACCGGAACCTTTTTGCGAACAGGAGCCTTATAGCCTTTTTCATATAGAGAAAGAGCAGCTTGCTTAGCGTCATATAACAAATGGTCACCGTTCACACTTACTCCATCCACGAAGTTCAAGAAGTTAAGATCGCGTGCTTCTTCACCAGAAGTTGATACCTTCGCGGTAGCAATGGTTTCGAACACTTTATTTGCTACATTTTGAAGGTCAAAATCCACATCATTCGGCATACTTTCAAGATGTTTAATATAAAGCTCTTTATTTCCGCCTCCGCCTGGAATCAGACCAACCCCAACTTCCACTAATCCCATATATGTTTCTGCTGAAGCTTGGATGTGTGCGGTTGGTAAGCAAACCTCTGTACCTCCACCAAGTGTCATACTGAATGGAGCTGCGACAACAGGCTTTGAGCTATATTTAATCTTCATCATTGCTTGTTGGAAGTGACGTACAACCATATCGATTTCAAAGATATTGTCATCCTGAGCTTCCATTAGAATCATTGCCAAGTTGGCACCTACACAGAAGTTTTTCCCTTGGTTACCGATTACAAGTCCTTTAAAGTTTTTTTCCACTTCATTCACTGCAAAATTGATCATTTGGATAATATCCATGCCAATCGCATTATTTGGTGAATGGAACTCAAGCAATGCGATGCCATCCCCCAAATCGATTAAACTAGCTCCAGAATTTTTCTTAATCACGCCTTTTTGCTTTTTCAGACGCTTAATGTTGATAACTTTCGGATTTTCTTCAACTAACTGATACTCACCTTTATGATAGAAGTACAAACCGTCTTCTTTATCTTCATAGAAGCTTGTTTGACCATTAGCAATCATCTCGTCAATCCACTGTGGTACTTTTCTGCCTTCCTCTTTCATCTTTGCAACAGATTTTTCTAATCCAATCGCATCCCATGTTTCAAAAGGTCCAAGTTCCCATCCGAAGCCCCATTTCATCGCTTGATCGATTGCCACTATGTCATCAGCGATAGTTCCTAGCAGCTCCGCGGAGTATAGTAAAACCGGGCTAAGGATATTCCATAGTAGTTCTCCAGCGCGGTCTTTGCTATAAACAAGCGCTTTCATTTTGTTAGAAAGTCCTTTTTCTTGCTTGCTCATTTCTGTAGAAGTAGTTGTTAATTTCTTTCTTTCTACATATTCTAGAGTGTCGGGATCTAGTTCTAGAATGTCCTTGCCCTTTTTCAGGAAGAAGCCTTGACCTGACTTAGAACCTAACCACCCATTTTCAAGCATTTTTTTCATGAATGTTGGAACCTCGAAGACTGCCTTTTCTTCACCTTCGACTTGGTCGTATACGTTTTTCGCAACGTGAGCAAAAGTATCAAGGCCAACCACATCAAGAGTTCTGAATGTTGCACTTTTTGGACGTCCAATTAATGGGCCTGTAACCGAATCAACTTCACCAACACTGTAACCGCCTTTTGTCATTTCCTTAACAGTGACTAATAAGCCATATGTTCCAATACGGTTTGCAATAAAGTTCGGTGTATCCTTTGCTTCTACTACTCCCTTTCCAAGCACGTCTTCTCCAAATTGCTTCATGAAAGCAAGAACTTCTGAATCCGTGCTCTTGGTAGGAATTACTTCAAGTAGTTTTAAATAGCGTGGAGGATTAAAGAAATGCGTTCCCAGGAAATGAGTTCGGAAATCTTCAGAACGACCTTCCACCATTGCTTCTACAGATATACCAGATGTATTGGAACTTACGATACTTCCAGGCTTTCTATATTGATCCACTTGTGAAAACACTTGTTTTTTCACTACTAGATTTTCTACAACAACCTCTATAATCCAATCCACTTCGGAAAGGCGCTTCATATCATCTTCAAAATTTCCTGCTTCAATCAATGCAATATTTTTCTTCGTTGAAAGTGGAGCAGGTTTTTGTTTCAAAAGTTTTTGAAGGTTGCTTTGGCTAATACGATTTTTAACGACTTTATCTTCTAGGGTAAGTCCTTTACTTGCTTCCGCTTCTGTTAATTCCCGAGGTGCAATATCAAGAAGCAATGTAGGAATTCCAATGTTCGCAAGGTGCGCTGCAATACCTGAACCCATAACTCCAGATCCTAAGACTGCTGCTTTTTGTATTTGTCGAACCAATTTCATATCCCCCTTCAGTCTTTTGAATGAACACTCATTCATTTTTATGACAAAAAAATTTCAAATATTTTCTTATATCCTTACTATAAAAGATTTTTGAAAATTCCGCAATAAATAAAAATCTAAGATTTGAAAAAACTTCTTACCATTCATAATATGCATCTTTACAAGAAAGGATATAGGTAAAGGGGTGATAAAGCATGGCAAGAATGAAAAAAAATCCATCCAAAGCTGGAGTTAGTGCAGCAAGTGTAAAAGGAAATGCAGGTCCGAGAATGCAAGTTGGAGGAGAACGTAAAGTGAATAGCCAAAATAGCCAATATAAAAGTTAATCAAACGATTGATTAAGAAAAAAAAGCGCAAAAATCTTGCATTGGAAGCATAGAGAGTCTGCTAACAAACGCCATCCTATGGCCAACGCAGGTGTCACCACACCTGTGGAAATCAATGTTAAGTCAAGCTGGCTAGGAATTTGTTTTTCTGGTCAGTTTGACTTATTACTTTGAAAAAATTTGAGTTATTCCCTACTCCTATGTATATATTCCCTACTTCGCCCCAAATTTTCCCGACTTCAGTGATTTTATTCCCAACTTGTCCCTTCATATTCCCAACTTGTCGAATTGTCTTCAAATTTCAAATAAAAAAGCTCAAAAGGTCTATATGGGACCTTGTGAGCTTCCTCAAATCTTATTTCTTTAACATACCTTTTAATACAAACGCTACGTTTGCAGGACGTTCTGCAAGGCGGCGCATGAAGTATCCATACCAGTCAGTTCCGTACGGTACGTAAACACGCATTTTGTAGCCTTCTTTTACTAGCTCAAGTTGTCTTTCGGTACGGATTCCGTAAAGCATTTGGAATTCGAATTGATCATTAGGAATATTGTATTCCTTCACTAATTGTTTCGTGTATTCAATCATAGCATCGTCATGAGAGGCAATCGCAGTATAGTTTCCATTCAATAAATGCATTTTAATGATTTTTTTATAGTTATCATCAACATCTTTTTTGTCTGGGAAAGCCACTTCAGGTGATTCTTTGTATGCTCCCTTTACTAGACGAAGATTTGGATGGTACTGGTTAAGATCTTCCATATCTCCTACTGTACGATATAGGTAAGATTGGATAACTGTACCTAAATTATCATATTCTTTTCTCAGTTCTTTAAAGATATCCAAAGTTTTTTGGCATCTAGCATAGTCTTCCATGTCGATTGTTACGAAAACGTTATTTTCTTTCCCAGCATCTAAGATTCTTCTCATGTTTGACATGATTGTCTCATCAGAAATATCCATTCCCATAGAAGTCATCTTTAAAGAAAGTTGTGAATCTAACTTTTCTTTTCCGATAGCCTTAATTGCGATAATGGCATTGTCCGCCATTTCGTTAGCTTCAGCCACGTTGTCCACAAACTCGCCTAAGTAATCAATCGTTACACAAAGACCTTGTTTGTTTAGATTTTTAATAACAGCTGTTGCTAACTCAATTGTTTCACCAGCTACAAAACGACTTGCACCAAAGCGAAGACCATATTTCTTTGCCATCTTTGTTGCCGCTTTGTTCTTGGATAAGAAGAGGAAAAAATCTCTCATTGCTTGTTCCATATCATTAACCCCCTATAAAATGAAAACGTATACACGGTTTTCAATTGCATTTACTCATCTATGTTGTTTTTTGTATTACTAAAGATAATATTCAAAAATTCGACAAAATTATTCTATCATTTAATTTTCATTTTGGATATGCATATTACTGAATTCCAAGTGTTTTGTTTTATTAGAAAATTCTTTATTTATCAAGGGTTTATAAGGATAAATATGCATCAACAACTCAACTACTATCTTTATAGGAATGCAGACTATCCACCTTTAGAATTCTTGACAAACATCGATAAATTGTCAAGTGACACTTAAAATTTATACCAAAAATTGGCCATTTTGTCGAATTTCTTCACAGCGCCATTTTATACAATTTTAGAAAAAAGAAGTCAACTAAGAACTAGAGAAGTTGATTTCCACTCCGGGCGAACGCTTTCCGCGGGCGTGGCTTGAGCCTCCTCCTTCGCTACGCTCGTGCGGGGTCTCAAGTCTCACGCTTTTCCCGCAGGAGTCGTCGCTCTCCGCTCCAATCAACGGTGTTTGTACATAATTTTGAGGTAATAAGCGATGATGACGAAAAATCAAATCAATGAACGTGAACAATTAGAAATGCTGGCTATTGAACAACTTGTTCCTCAAGACCACTTAGTCCGAAAACTCGATGCAGCGATTGATTTTACCTTCATCTAACCGTTAGGCAACTTGGACATGGAAAGTTAATTGAGGATGATTTATATAGCTTAATGAACAGGTTTTTAAGTTGATTTTTCAAGGACACTGGTTGATTGGAGCGGAAGGCGCTTGACTCCTGGGGGATGAGCGTTACAGGCGAGACCCCGCAGGAGCGGTAGCGACGAGGAGGCTCGGCGAACGCCCCCCGGAAAGCAAGTGCCTGGAGCGGAAATCAACCTTTTCGCCTACTATACATATCAAAAATGACAAAAGGTATCGAGAGAGCGTACTCTCGATACCTTTTGTCGACAATCTGAAGCCGTTGTCGTTTCAACGGTTTATTTTGTAGATTGTCTTTTGGCTTCATTTAATTGTTTAATTTCTGCAATAATCTCCATCAGCTTCCCTTTCGCTTCTGGGCATGTCTCATTCCAATGCTTAGCCAGGGCAGGCATTTGTTTGGCTATATGGGAGTATAGTGCCCAATATACCACCTTTTGTTGTAGCTCTTTATTTTGATCTCCTAATAAAAGTTCACAATACTTCTCAATTAATCCATCAAACTGTTCCTTGAAAGAATCATTCATTTAGGTCACCTCTATATAGGAGTACTTTTAATTAGCTCTTTGCATGTTTGCGGACATGTTTTACATGAACCCTTATTTGAAAGTCTATTGGACAAACAGCAAGTCATCCTTACTCTAATTGGTTCTTCATCTAATTTCACATTAGTCTTTTTATAAAAATATCTATTAATCGGGTTGGAGTGGTATTTTCCGAATAAAACAGCCGCATCCTCCGACAAAATAAATAGGAAATCTTCAGACAGACGCTCTTTAATTGGTGATTCCTTGTACATATCTTGCAGCACTTCATAAATCCAAAAAAGGTAAACAGCAACGTTTTCCCAAAGGATTAATTTTGAAATTTTAGTGCTTTTTGAAAGAACATCAATCAGTTCGAAGATGTGTTCAGCAAATAATTCTTGTACAATAATCCTTCTCCACTCTTCTCGATGTTCGGAAATATCCTGCATTTTCATAGAGTGAAAAGCAAATTGTGGCAACCATAACCCTTTATCCACATGGTCCACTAAAGCAACATTGTCGGCTGAATAATCCAGTTTTTTATTAAACGCAGACATCATGACCAAACCGATGACCGATAGGAAAGCGTATCTTTTGATTAAAAGAGAGGCTGCTACCTTGTCATCGGCTGTCCCTATTTTTACTTTTATTTCATTTAAATTTGCCCCTAGTGATTCTATCAGGGACGTACTATTTAGATAGGATTCTGTATTTTTAAAATCTGAATTTGTAGATAATCGAAATTTAGTTAATAAAGACTTTTCCTGTTCAGAGAGCATCATACTTGACTGAGGCTCCCTCCTTTTAGTACACATCGACCTTTTCCATGTGGTATACATAAAGGTGTTCCAAAGAGGGGATCAACTGTAACCTCGCAATCCATTTGGAAAACATTCTTCACTAATGAGCAATTGACTACAAATTCTGGTTTTCCTTGAGCAAAAATTTTCTTATCTTTTATGGCTACAATATTATGTGCATAACGACAAGCCAAGTTTAAATCATGTAATACCATAACAATCGTACGTTTTTCTTTTTCATTCAATTCAAATAACAAGTCCAAAATTTCAATCTGGTGTGTCATATCGAGATATGTGGTCGGCTCATCAAGTAAAATTGTATCTGTATCTTGCGCAAGGATCATGGCAATCCAAGCACGCTGGCGTTGTCCACCTGACAGGGAATCCACTGGCCGTTCTTTTAAATGCTCCACTCCTGTTGCCTTTAAGGCATACATCACTTTTTCTTCGTCTTCCTCTGACCATTGTTTATACCATGATTGGTATGGATATCGGCCTTGCTTGACGAGCTGTAACACCGTTAACCCTTCTGGTGCGATTGGTGATTGAGGCAAGATTGCCATCTTTTTAGCAATCTCCTTTGTCGGCAACTTTGCAATCGCTTCTCCATCTAGAAGGATTGAACCGGATTTAGGCTTCATTAAACGTGCGATTGAACGAAGCAGTGTTGATTTTCCACAACCATTACTCCCAATAAAAACAGTGATTTCACCTTTTGGGATCTCCAAGTCCAATTCATCTATAATAGGATTCTCTCCATATGAAAGCGTAAGCGCTTTTGTAGATATAGCATCCATGTATATTCGTTCCTTTCACACTACGAATTACGGGTCTTGTACAATAAGTATATAAAATATGGTGCACCTATGCTCGCGGTAAATACTCCCGCAGGAATTTCTAATGGTGCAAACATCATTCTTCCTATCAAATCAGCTATGATGACTAGTAAACCGCCTATCAATGCTGACACTGGCAGTAAAGCACCAAATGCACTACCTACCAATCTTCTTGCAATATGTGGAGCCATTAATCCAACGAACCCAATGCCTCCAGCAAATGCGACAGCTCCACCTGTCAGTGCTGTGGCTGTGGCAATCAAGATCAATCTTTGAGTCTGGACCTTACTTCCTACACTAATGGCAATCTCTTCTCCCAGTTCTTGCACATTCAGATTCCTAGAAAAAATAAAGGCCAGTAAAAGAAGTAGAATGACTAGTGGCAACAATATTTGCACGTCTGCCCACTTTGATCCGTTTACAGTACCAGTAATCCAAATATTTGCCTGAGAAGCTTGATATATTGGCCCCATAATCATCATCATGGTTGTCCCAGCTTGCATTAATGCAGATATTCCAATACCTACAAGTACAAGTCTTATAGGAGAAACTCCATTTTTCCATGCCAACATGTATACAATAAAGGTAGTAACTGAAGCTCCAACAAAAGCAGCCAGTGGAAGCCAGCTAATACTTACAGTCAAAGAATGGTTTTTGTCGCTGAACATGGCCAAGAATGCTACCACCGCAACAGATGCTCCACCAGTCAGGCCTATAATATCTGGGGAAGCAAGCGGGTTTTTAATGATCCCTTGTAAAATGCCCCCAGCAACAGCCAATGAAATCCCTACTAGTAAAGCAATCAGTATTCGAGGCAATCGAAACGTATTAACAACCGTTTGATGCATTTCATTACCTGTACCAGCAATAGCTCTAACAACATCCATTGGCGCGATATATAATTGACCGACAGCAGCACTAATAATCATAAACCCTGCTGTAATAAGAAATAGAATACAAAAAACCAATAAAGCTTTTTTATCAATTAATAGAGATAAATTTTGTCCAACCCTAAGGCTTTTATACTTACGTCCACTCACTTTGCATTAAACCCCTTTCTTGCAATGTAAATAAAGAAAGGAGTACCGATTGTTGCTGTCATTACACCGACTGGCACTTCTTCAGGCATTAAAATATACCTCGCCGAGATATCGGCAATCAGTAGCAAGATGCCTCCCAGAACAGCACTATATGGGATTACCCATTTATGATCAATGCCGACAATTGCTCTTACGACGTGAGGAATTACAATCCCTACGAAACCAATAGGACCAGAAACGGCTACCGCACTACCGGCCAACAAAATGACACACATCGCTGATATTAACTTAATCCAACCTACCTTAAGACCCAATCCCCTTGAGACATCATCTCCCATGGATAGAAGATTTAATTTGTTGGATAGAAACATCGCAACAACTAGCCCTACCACTATATATGGTAAGACAAGGATTAGAGAATCTAGCTTTCTTCCTTCCACTGAGCCCGCAAGCCAGAAAAGCACCTGATCAAGTGCAGCCTCATTCATAACCAAGAATCCTTGTGTAAGGGAAGAAAACATAGCTGCCATCGCTGCACCGGCTAATGTTAGCTTCATGGGTGTGAGGCCATCTCTACCAAAAGAACCGATAGCGTAAACACCAAATGCTGCAACAGCCGCACCCAAGAAAGCAATCCACGCAAATGCCTGTAAATTTGTTACGTGAAAAATGGAAACAGCGATTACTACTGCGAAACCTGCACCTGCATTGATTCCAAAGACTCCTGGTGATGCCAATGGATTTTTCGTTAATGTTTGCATTAGCACTCCTGAAACAGCTAGACAAGCACCTACAGATGCAGCAATTAAGGCCCTTGGGAGCCTGACTGTTTGTAAAACTATATGTTCATTAGATCCGTTAAACTGAAAAAAAGAATCCCAGGCCATACGCCAAGGCGTATCTGTATATCCATATACTATGCTCGCTCCAAGCAAAAATAATAAAATAAGACAAAAGAGGATCAGACCCATCCACTTATGTACAATATTTTTCAGTAACATAAATGCCTACCCTACTTCCAAAAAAATATCAATTTTAAACCTATATATATGAGTCTAATTGATTAAAAGATTGCAGTCAATGACTATGAAAATCATTTTCAATTAGCTATTGACAACTTGAATATTGCATTATATTATCAATTAGTGGAACAACTGATAATGATTATCATTTCATTTATAATTAGGGGGTTAATACATAATGAACTTTTCAAAAAAGAAAGGCTTTTTAATGCTTATCCTTACATTTGCATTTGCTATGATTTTAGCAGCATGCGGAAAAGAAGAAGCAAAAGAAGAGCCTAAAAAAGCAGCAGAACCAAAAGAAGAAGAAGTAAGCTACACAGTGGAACACGCAATGGGATCAACTGAAATCCCAAAAACTCCAGAAAAAGTTGTAGTATTGACAAACGAAGGTACAGAAGCTGTATTGTCACTAGGAGTTAAACCAGTTGGTGCGGTTCAATCTTGGTTAGGAAATCCGTGGTATGACCACATTAAAGATGATATGGATGGCGCTGAGGTAGTTGGTGTTGAAGGTGAAATCAACTTAGAACAAATTGCTGCTTTAAAACCAGATTTGATTATCGGTAACAAGATGCGTCAAGAAGCGTTCTATGAGCAATTAAGCGGTATCGCACCTACAGTATTTTCCGAAACTCTTCGCGGTGATTGGAAAGAAAACTACAAATTATATGCAAAAGCATTAAATCAAGAAGAAAAAGGTAATGAAGTATTAAGCCAATTCGATGCAAAAGTTGCAGATGTAAAAGAAAAAATTGGCGATAAAGCTAACGAATCAGTATCAGTAGTTCGTTTCATGGCAGGAAAAACTCGTATTTATTACACTGATTCATTCTCAGGTGTAATATTTGATCAGTTAGGTCTTAAACGCGCAGAACAACAAGCAGAATTATTCACTCCAGATAACAAGCTTGGAAACCTTGCTGTTGAGGTAGGAAAAGAAGTAATTCCTAAAATGGATGCAGATAAAATCTTCACTTTCACTTATGCTCCTGAAGGAGATACAGCTGCAGTAGCAACTGAAAAAGAATGGACTAATGATCCACTTTGGAAGAACTTGACTGCAGTTAAGAACGGTAATGTACATCAAGTTAGTGACGCAATTTGGAATACTGCAGGTGGAGTAATCGCAGCAAACCTAATGCTTGATGAGCTTGAAGAAATTTACACTAAATAATTAATATTAAGCAGTAATCCAATAAAGTCCCTCGTTGAAGCCTATTGTTTTAGGTTCAACGAGGGACTTTTTCATTTCTTGTCACTCGGATAGATTAAGCCAATTTTCTTACGGGTTTTATCCATTACATTCATCGTTAAGTAAGAGTTTTCGTAGGAGTTAATTTTTGATTCAGATTTTCCTTGATGGATTAAATCAATAAACTCTTTCATCTCATAATACATGTGTGGATGGGGTTGATCCACTGTCAATTCCTCAACAGTACCATCATTGTACCGGATCTCCACTTTTTCCGCTCTATGGATTTTGTCTATCACCATAACCCCTTTTTCTCCTTGGATTTCACTAGGTAAATAAGAGTTAGTTATTTTCGAATACATGACAACGGCTTCTTTATCATCGTATTTTAACAATACGCTACCTTCCCCATCCACACCTGATTCAAGCATTACACTAGTTGCTTCTACATCCCTAGGTTCACCAAAAAGAGCAATCAGGGGATATAGGCAGTAAATTCCAAGGTCCATTAATGAACCATTTGCAAACTCAGGATTAAAAGCATTCAGGACAATCCCCTCTTTGTACTTATCATAACGAGAAGAATACTGACAGTAGCTTGCAAAATATTTACGAATGGGTCCTAGCTTATGTATATTGGCTTGAATGACTTTAAAGTTTGGAAGAAATGTTGATATCATCGCTTCCATTAATAATACGTCATTTTCTTTCGCTACCTGAATCATCCTGCTCACTTCATTCGCATTGGCTGCCAAAGGCTTTTCACAAAGAACATGTTTTCCGTTTTGTAAGAACAGGATAGCTTGTTCTGCATGGTACGAATTTGGAGTAGCTATATAGACAGCGTCAATTTCCTGACTAGTGGCCATGTCTAGTAGATTTGTATATATTTGCGATACACCATATTGATTTGCGAATACCTCTGCCTTTTCTCTAGTTCGAGAATAAACTGCTGCTAACTCAAAACCTTCTACCTCTATGGCTGCTTCAAGCAGCCTTTCAGTTATCCAATTAGTGCCTATTACTCCGAAACGTACCATTGTTATTCCTCCTATTATATAGAACTTACCTGTGTCAATTTTAAAATACTCTCCGATTGTGAACCCCAGGCATAGAAGGAACCAATTTGCCTGATAATCACTACAATTGGCCACTAGGTTGACTCTTTACGATGCCAACTTAGAAAATGCATAAAGTATAAAAAGGGGGCGCTCAAAAGGTCTAATAAACGACCTTTGAGCCCCCTCTCAATTATCTGTTGAAAACATATACTTTTTATAATGGTACCGTATGCTAAAAATAATACCCATTCCAAGCATATTACCCAATAATGAACTTCCCCCATAACTAATGAATGGAAGAGGAATACCAGTGATAGGTAAGACACCTATCGTCATCCCAATATTTTGGAATACATGGAATGTGATCATGCTGATTACTCCGACACATATATAAGAATAAAAAGGATTTTTCGTTTCCATACCAATCTTTGTAATATGGTAGATCAGCAAGAAAAATAGGCTTATGACAATACTAGATCCGATAAACCCAAATTCCTCACCAATGATACTAAAGATAAAATCAGAGTGACTCTCCGGTAAATAGACTTCCCTGCTTCCTATGCCTTTTCCTGTCGTCTGCCCAGAACCAATAGCCAATAAAGATCGAGTTAAATGGAATCCAGTGGAACTTTGATAGTTGTATGGATCAATCCAAGAATAAATACGGCCGAATTGATACTGCTGTACACCTAGATATTTTTCTAAAATATCCGGATGCCAAATGACAAAAAACATAATGGTGGAAGCTAAAACTCCCCCAGAAGCTACTAATGGAACGAGAATTTTCCAAGTGATACCTGATATGAAGGTCATTCCTAAAAAGATGGCGATTAAAACAAGTGACGTTCCTAAATCCGGCTGTTGCATCACTAATATTAATGGAAGGAAGGTGACTAACCCTAACTTAAGGAATAGCCAAAAATCTGACTGAATCGTTTTTATTCTATTATTAGCGTTATGGTTGGTTATCACATTCGCTAAAGCTAAAATCATGAAAATTTTCATGAATTCTGATGGTTGTAATGAACCAAAACCAGGAACTTTATACCAGCTCTTTGCCCCGTTTATATATGGAGCGATACTGTCTGGAGCCACTATTAAGAATGCAAGCAATGCAACTCCAAATCCGTAGGCATACCATGAAATTTTCTTTAGCTGATCAGAATCTAGTGTAATGACGCCCAGGATAATTCCAATACCAGCTGTATACCAAACTAGCTGTTTTAATAAGAAATTCTCTCCATACTGCCCCGTCGTTTGAGCGCTATAGATAGCAACACAGCTGCATATAAATAGAAGAAAGATAATAAATGCGAGACTAAAATCTATTTTTGTATTTTGATTGTTTTGCACAACAAACTCTCCTTATGAAAAGGATTAATAAAACTTGTTACTCTCTAGTCCTTTTAAAGTTTCACTATATAATTATACTTCAATGCCGTGAAATCACAACCGACAAACTCTTCTTGGCTAATTTTTCTTTTTAAAATCAAATGAATAGGTTACCTTCTTCAACCCAACAACTTTACTTTCTTTAGAAAATTCACCATATGGGGAACCTCAAGGCGAAGATAGGGAGGTGTTGCTCTTATATACATCGTTCATAAATTTGGTAACTTGATTTTCATCAATGCTGCCAATATATGCTTTACGAAAGGAAATGAAAAAAAGAAGGCGATTCTCAAGCGTACATTCATTCTTTAATCACGATTCAATTTAAATTGAATCGTGATTAAAGAATGAGTAGCTAAAGTTGCCCTCTTTCAATTATTTACTATTAAAATATTTCACTAGTCCATCAAAAACACCTTGAGCGGCCTTTGCCTGATATTCTTCCGTCCCTAACGTTTGTTCTTCAGTAGGATTAGAGACAAACCCTAATTCTAATAAGACCGCTGGTTTTTTATTTTCACGGATAACATGGAAATTCCCATAACGTACCCCCTGGTCCTTCATTCCAGTATGCTCAATTAAGCTTTTTTGTATGGTTTCTGCCAACGATTTCTCTTTAGAAGCAGTATAATAAAAACTCATTATTCCAGAACTAGTTTTGGTAGCCACATTATAATGGAAGCTGACAAATACATCTGTATTTGATTTATGACTAACATCCACTCTTTTCTGCAAAGTTAAGTATGTATCATCACTGCGGGTCAATACTACATTCGCACCAGCACTGCGTAAAAGATCTGCAGTTTTCATCACTGTAGTTAAGGTAAGGTTTTTCTCATAATATAATAATCCAACCGCACCTGGATCTCTACCACCATGACCAGCGTCCAATACGATTGTTTTTCCTTCAAGTCCACCTGAATCTGGCTTACTAACAACTGGCATGATTAACCATGATGCAA
The DNA here is from genome assembly GCF_010882125.1 of Peribacillus alkalitolerans. Taxonomy (GTDB): domain Bacteria; phylum Bacillota; class Bacilli; order Bacillales; family DSM-1321; genus Bacillus_BN; species Bacillus_BN alkalitolerans. The sequence goes on from NZ_JAAGVZ010000001.1 coordinate 86,725, forward strand.
CCCATGCTTCAGTTCCATCCTTTAAAAGAATCTTGAACCAATCTTCTTCAAAGCCGATTGTTTTAAAAGTTTCTCCTTTTAATCCAAGGATTACTTGTGGATATTGAGTACCTGGGCCTGATCGAATATTGGCGTTGTCGATTAAAACAACCATTTCCTCAACAGGAGTTTCTGGGCTAGGTTCCTCAATTGAACCGCCAAGCTTTTCGCTGGATAAATATTGGGAAGCTACCCAACCTACCAGTTTATCTTTGGATACTTTCGTCCAGTTTCCTTTTACTTCACTAGCCTTAACCTCATCATTCGTAAGTAGCTTTCCTAGAATTTCCCCATTCATAGAAGGTTCGCTTCTTACATTCAATGAGCTTGCCTTTACATATAAGGTCTTAATATTGACTACTGGAGGTTTAGTAACAGGTGGTTTTGTGCTCGTACCCTTAGGTGGAGTTGTAGTCACATATTTATTAGAAACCCAGCCCTTAATCTTGCTTTCCGTCTGTATGTAATACCAAGTACCACTAATAGAAAGAATGGTAACTTTTGCATTCTTTTTTACACTACCTAATAACTTCCCTTTTTCAGAAGCCTGATTCCTAATATTTAGCGAGGTAGCGGTTATGTATCCTACTTGTTCATTTGCCTTGAGATATTGGGTAGCTACCCAACCTTTTTTCTTATTAAACTGGATTTGCGACCAACTACTCGATTTTGCTACCACTTCCACTTTTTCATTTTGTTTCAGCTTTGCCACAATCGATGCTTTAGTGTTTGGAGAAGATCGGACATTTAATATATCCGCCTTAACAACTGCCGAAGAACTTACAGCAGCATATGATGCACTTGGATGATATTGAAAAAAAACTGTGAATATCATCATGAGTGCAATCCATACCGAATACGACTTTTTCCCCATGTTGCCTCACCCCGTTTTAATTTATTTTCTTGATGAAAAAATCTTTGAATCGACTGTTTTTTCAATCATACTTCTTTTATAGTAGTTTTTTGAGGGTAAAAAGTCTTAAAGTTTTGTAGAATTATAGTAAATTATAGCATTTAATATGATATTTGTTACATTAAGTCGAAATATTCTTTTTAATTATAATGCTTTTTTCTACAAAGTAGGTCATATTACCCCGTTCGGAAGTTTAGCTAAAATATACTGTTTAACAAGGTAATATTTTACTAGAATAACAAAAAAACACGCAGGTATATGCGTGTTTTTACATTATTTACCTATTAAAATGATGAATTAGTTCATCAATTAAATGGTTCATATCCTTAAATTGAAATCCTTTACTAAGTGCGTAATCTACCTTCTGGGATAGAGAATGACCTAAATCATAAGGAGAGCGGTTATAGGAATGTTCAGATGAATACTTAACAGGCAGACCAACAATGCTGCTAATCCTATCTAAATAATCACTCATAGAGATATCTCCCGCTGATCCTGCATTGATTGGTCCACTCACATCACTTTTTGCTAGTTCAAGTAAGAAGTTTGCCGCATCAGCTGAATCTATAAATCCAAATTTAGCTTCTTTATTTGAAACCCCAACTTCTTTACCTTCCCGTATTGCATCTACATGGAATTGGAATCTTTTCGTATAATCATCTTTTCCAACTATATATGGGAAACGGACCGTTGCAACCGGCACATCACTATATTTATATAGCACTGCTTCGGACACTCGTTTTGCTTCTTTATACCCCTCTATCCCTGGATATTCTCTACGCCCCTTCAACTCAATTGGATATGTATATGGGTCATAATTTTCTTCTACCCAGTCATTACCGAAATCATAGACTGCAACGGTTGAAATAAAAACATATTTAGAGATATTCCCTTTCAACGCTTCAATACTCTGCTTTGCTTCTACTGGAGAATAGCAGCTATGGTCAAATACAAAGTCCCATTTCTTTCCTACCAAGGCTTGTGATACAGAATCTCCATTTTCACGATCTAGTTTAATCCTTTCTACTTGATCACCAAATGGATCGGCATTATTTCCTCTTGTTGCGATAGTTACTTTCATTCCTTCTTTTATCATTAATTCGACTAATCGTTTCCCCACAAATTGAGTACCACCCAGAACCAATGCGGTTTTCATAATATCCCCCTTTTATAATTATATTTTTCTAATTATTCAATCAGTTAAAATTATCCAATACATACTACTATCAGTCAACTAAATCATCTTAGGATACTACTTTAGAAATCCTTCAAACAGCATTCAACCGAGGTCGTGGTAAGTAGAATTTTTCTTTGTTACTGAATTGGTAATCTAAGCAAAAAAATAAAGTCTAACGTACCAGGCTTTAGGGTATAATCATCATTTAAGGTTAGTCCTTTCTAATTCCTTCTTTGTCATTTATACTAGTATCACAAACATTAAAGGAGCGTTATGACTATGAGTGAGCAAAACGAATCACAATCCCAAAAAAAGTTGAGTTTGCAAGATGCCATTAAACAAAAGCTAGCTCAAAAAAAGCAATCCAATAACGGTGGAGCCTCCTTAAACGGCAATACCGAAACAAAGAAGCTTACCAGCCAGCAAACGAAAAAAACAAATAATCAACGTCGCCGTATGGGCGTTTAAAAGAACAGTATAAAGGACCACACCATTCAATTTTTGAATGGTGTGGTCCTTTTATTTTTTATTCTTCTCTTTTTGAAAGGCAACGATCGCACTCCATTAAGTAGGACTCCGCTTGCTCATAAATTTTTTCCCCGCACTCACAGCAGCTCTTTTGTGGAATACTTTGATAAAATTCTACCGATCTTTTCATTAGTAATTCCTCCTTTTATATTACAGTTTTAGTTGTTTCTTTTCTGTTATAATACAGTATATATCCTTAAATACAAAATGTGAACCCCATTTTTTAAAAATTTTCAAAAAAATTACCGACATCCATGGATGGGGAAATTTATTTGACCCTTCTATGCGAATATATTTAATTTCTGAAGACAAAAAAACAATTCCACAAAATGGAATTGTTTCGTATAATGATGTTTATCTTCCTTTCGGCCTTGACGAGGATTGGCTTCGTTGGTCAGATCTATTCCTCTGTGATGAGGATGATTGGCTTCCCCTTCTTTCTCCACCATCACTTTTTCGTGGCCCTGAAGAAGATCCAGATCTAAACCGTCCTTTATTTTTAGCGATGTTTTCCTCTCTTTTCTCCTTCGCAGAAATCGGTTTTGCTTTTTTTGAACCGCTTGGATTTTGAGTGGGTAAAACAATTATTTCTCTTTTTTCAATAGTAAAGCCTAATTTTTCTTCAATCGTCTCAAGCTGTTGTCGGTCTTTTCCCGATACAAAGGTTATAGCCATGCCATCTTTTCCGGCTCTCCCCGTTCGACCGATTCGATGGACATAGCTCTCGACATCTTCCGGAATGTCATAATTATAAATATGGGTTACACCTTCAATATCTAATCCTCTTGACGCCACGTCCGTCGCAATTAAAAATTGGATTTCAGCATTACGGAATCTCTTCATGACAGCTTCTCTTTTTGCCTGAGACAAATCCCCATGCAATTCATCCACATTCAACCCTTTTTCACGTAGCTCCTGAAACAGTTTACTGACTCTTCTTATGGTCCGACAAAATACAATGCCCATGAATGGTTGAGTTTCATTGAATATTTCTATTAAAGCGCCTTGCTTGCTACGGTCAGTAGTTTCTACAATTAACTGCTTTATTTCCTTCACTGTTATTTCTTTTTCATGTACTGATATATGCTGCGGATTTCTCAAATACTTTTTTGCAAGCTTACGTACATCTTTGGAAATAGTGGCAGAGAACAATGCGGTTTGCCTAGTGAATGGTGTCTCCCTCATGATGGTTTCCACTTCGTCCAAGAAACCTATGTGCAGCATCTGATCGCATTCGTCAAGAACGAGCAAATCTACTTTTTGAAGCGATATCGTTTCTCTACGGATGTGGTCCAGCAGACGTCCAGGTGTACCCACTACAATATGGATTTGACCCTTTAAAGCTTTTAACTGTCTTTCTACATCTTGTCCACCATAAACGGCTAGAGCATGGATTGCTGGGTTCACATTTTGAATAAGCTTATTCAGCTCCTCAGTAACCTGTATGGCAAGCTCACGTGTGGGAGTAATGATGAGGGATTGAATGTATTCAGCATCCCGATCAACCTTTTCTACTATAGGTAGTAAAAATGCAAATGTCTTACCCGTACCAGTTTTTGCTTGGGCAATCAAATCTTGGCCATCTAACACTACTGGTATGGAGCGTTTTTGAATATCGGTCGGCTCTTTAATACCTTGTTTAATCAACATGTCACTCCATGTTTTTGAAATTCCTAATTGTTCAAATGGATTCAAAATAATCCTACTTTCTGTTCAAAGAGTATAGATCGGTATGATAACTACTCAAAAAGATCAGACATCGCAGAAAGCGCGGAGCCTAACCCTTTTCTTGAAGTCTTTTCTCTAGTATACCTATTTTTTATCAGTCTCATTTTTTTGAAGTTCAGCCATTTTGGCCAATAAAATATGCTGTGGCATATGCATAATCTGTTCAATCGGTAAATTTAGCGACTTGGAAAGCTTTTGTGCTGTTTCTGCAGATATTTGTAATGGTCTCATGTACGAGCCCCCTTAATTATTGTTAAACCATCTCTACTTACTATTATACACATCAAATTGAAAGAGTACTTCTATCTAAACTTTCTATTAATATTATGGCTATGTAAAAGCTCATTGTTGATTGGAGCGCCTGGAGCGCAAATCAACAGGCTAGTTTAACAGAGCCAATATTAAAAAAAAAGGATTATTTAAAATGAAGGCAAATATAATTAGATGGCAGACATTTGTTTGTACTTATTTTTTCTGAGAGGATGACTTCGTTATGAATACCAAAGATCTATTTTTAGAGCAGATTTCATTATGCCATAATACGAACGGTTGGTTTGTTTCATTAAAACATGCTTTATCAGGGCTTTCCAGTGAACAGGCATCTTGGAAAAATGGAGAATCCTCCAACTCGATTCATGAAATAGTCAACCATCTAAGTTTTTGGAACCAACGTTATTTGAATAGGTTCAAAGGAGTGCCAATCGAAAAAATGGAAGGGAATAATGATACTACCTTTCATCCTAACCACCTGGAATGGGCTAAAGCATTAAATAACCTCGAGGATATTATGCAGGAATGGGTAAATGTCCTTCAAGAGTGTGAGATTGACAAAATGGAAAGCCCACTCGACAAGGAAACAACCGCTTCATGGGCTTCCGTCCTTGCAAATCTAACGCTCCATACGGCATATCACATTGGGCAGATTGTTCATATCCGTAAACAACAAGGCAGTTGGGATCCAACTCAAGGCGTTCATTAATGACTATTCACCAAAGCTATTATTGAACAAGGCAACCTTATATGGAAACAGCTCAGCAGTCATAATTCCTTCTTTAACTGCTGGGTCATTCTCCATATATTGTCTTGCCTCTTCTTCAGATTCAACATCAAGGACCACAATTCCAAATGTTTTTTCATCCATTTGAATGGTCCGACCTGCCATAATTAATTTGTGTTCTTCCAACAGTTTTTTTAGCGCTAAGAAGTGTTCTCCTAGTATTCCATTTTCTCTTTCAGTCCAATTGCTCTCTAAAAGTAATTGTGGAATTAATTTCAGAGTATAAATATATTGCTGTTTTTCCATTTACACATTTCTCCTATTCGATTGTTTAAAACTTCATACACTTTATTCGCCAAACTTGATAGTAAAACCCTTCTCAAATAATGGGTAATGTAGATTTTTTAGGAAAAGCTATAGATAGCCTATTAATTGAGGAGGGATTATCATGAGTGAACCGAAAGACCAAGATCAATCATCAGATGGACTAATGGAGATTTTTGAAATTATCAATGCCAAAGGTGACGAAGGTGAACTAAAAGAAATCATTAATCGATATGATAATAAGACAGCTGACAAACAGGAAAATTATGATCATAATCATAACCACGATTTTTTTTATCAGGAACTTCGTGTAATTTCTGAAGATGCCACTAAAGAATAATAATATCAAACAGGAGCTGGTTAATTATCCAGCTCCTGTTTTTATGAATCTAAATACACAAGCGTAATAGATTCAAACTCGACTGTGACGGTGAATTGCTCAAATTCTTCTTTTAATCGTTTCGTCACAGTAAGCACCGCGTCCTTCCAAGCCTCTAAATTGTTTACAAATTCACGATTGGCACTGGTGGTGAAAGTAACAGTATCTTCTCCTCCTACTGGACAGTCCCATTCAGTATGGTAGATGGCCTTACTCTCATTTGCAATTGCTGATACATATATTCCCGATTCCTCATACACTTGAGCAGCAATTCGTTGCCATCCAATAGATGCTTTTAATAGTGGATTTTTTTCTTTATTTTCACCATACCCTTTATTTACTCCTAATACGATGTTAGCACGAACGGACTTTTGTTCCATGTATACTCCCCTTTGGTCTTGGCGCTGAAAACAAATTCCTTGTAAATATAAAGGTAATTCAGAATAATAAAAGATAATGTCATTGACTACAGGAGTAAGAATTACTATGAGATTACTAATACATATCCTCTCAACAAAGCTTTGGCTCCTTATCATCATCGTCAGTATATTAACCTACTATTCCCCTTTCTATCTTCAAGTACCCACATGGGTGCCAAGATTATTCTTAGGAATGGTCATTTTTTTGACTGGCTTAACAATGAACGTTGACTCTTTACGATCCCTTCGTTACAAAAAAAAGGAATTACTAATAGTCACCGTATTGAAATGGTCTGTTACAGTTCTTATTTCAATTTTATTGGCTTATTCGTTCTATTCAACTCAACCTGATTTAGCCGCAGGAACAATATTATCAGGCACCGTTCCTAGCGCAACTGCCGCAACCCTTTATACCTTTGTGGCAGGTGGAAATGCTTCATTGGTCATTGCAGCTTCATTGCTTGATGTCGCCATCAGCCCAATCATTACTCCATTAGCCATGTTAGGATTAGCCCAACACCAAGTGGCGATATCCTTCTGGGATTTGCTTCAGTCATTCTTTCTCATTGTTATTGGGCCCCTTTTCCTTGGGCTTTCTATACAAAGAATGTTTCCACAGGTTACAGAAACATCTCCCATCATCATTAGAAGCGGTTCATCATTGTCCCTTCTTTTAGTGATTCATACACTTGTCGGAGATGGGAAAGACCAATTCCATGAAGAATGGTTACTATTAGGGAAGATGATATTAGTCTCATTCCTGCAAATCTTAATTCCGATGATAATCGCCTACTACCTATCCAGGTTTTTCACTTTATCTGATGGGGACACGAAGGCTGTCATGTTCCAGGTCTCCCTATGCAATACTGCTTTAGCAGCCATCTTGGCTTTTGACATGATTGGTGGGGCCGGGGCCATTCCTCCGACAATTAATCTAATCATCAATTTATCTCTTGGAGCGCTAATATCCAATGCAATGGCCAAACGATATAAACTTGCAAATTTGGAAAACACCGATTCGTAAGCTTTAAAACAGAGATAACCGTTTCATTTGGAAAATCTGTTATCAATGATACAGTAAAAAAAGTGCTCAAGAGTGAATCAATCACGTCTTGAGCACTTTTTCTTTTAGTATTCTAATAGATATTCGTCAACAAATACAGCCGTTCCCGATATCTCCACTTCTAATAGGCTGTTACAATTTCTCCATCACTTCGAGAAAATGAAACAAAACCCTCGCAGTCAAACCCCAGATCACTTTATCTTCATAATGATAAAAATACTCATCCATATTCCTTGCTTGCCAGTTGTAATTTTCCCCGCCTGCTATGAGATGGAAAGGAAACTGTTCTTCTGGTTTAATTTGAAAATGCATTTTGTACACATTTGGTTTAGTGTGTTTAAAATGATCAAGGGGAACTGTAAATATTTCTCCCACCTCATCAGGGTTGGGTTTTATTGCTTCTGGATTTGAGATGATACCTACATACGGATATATAATTGTGCCAAAGGGCGATACCATATAATCTAACGGATATACTGAGTAGATTGTCTCCTGAGAAATACCCAATTCCTCGGATGTTTCCCTGATAGCAGTTTCACTTGGATTTGCATCTGTACCATCAATTCTTCCACCTGGAAAACAAATTTCACCCGGCTGCCTCCTTAGTTGAAGCGATCGAATTTCAAACAGCACATGTACACCATCTTCTTTTTCCAACAGCGGCAATAGGACAGCATATTTGGAAAATCGATCGCCTCCTAATATTCCTGGTTGTCGCTCTGATAATCGGTCAATCCATTTTTTCATATTCATCCTTTCACCTCTTTTATATAAAAAATAGATGGTGCTTACATGCAGATCAATGAATCTTTACACTAATAATTTTTCCACCTCTTGTCGCTACAATTACTTGCTGATTCACCACAATTGGTGAAGCTTCAATATTGGCTCCAAGATTGATCTTAGAAACGATTTTCCCTTGCCCATTAATAAGAAATAGATTTCCTACAGAATCTCCTTGAATTAAATAGGCTTTATTGTCCGTTGTATAAATCGGAACAGTAGATGACCAAGCATAATTGGTGAGAGGAAGCCTCCACTTTTCTTTTCCTGTCTTTGTATCAAAACTTATAAGCAATCCGCCATTAAAAGTTTTGTAACGAGAGATGTTAAAAATGACCTGACCTGCCAGAGGTCCTTTTCCTAAAATAGGTGTACCTAGAACTCCTCCATTCACAGGCTTTTCACCCTTTAATGAAAATCCAGGTATTTTATGTTCCCACACAACTTTTCCATTTAATCCATTTAGTTTCTGAATACGTGCAGACCCTTTTGTCCCTTGCTTATCAATTTCAGAACCAGTGTAAATATAAGGAGACTCTTGAACCGATTCCACCACAAGCGTTGCATCCGTATCATCGTAAGGGTCATTTGCCCAAACTAGCTTCTTTGAAATGATATCGAGTGCTTGGATTCCACCGTTATTATCAGAAAAATATGCGAGATTTTTATAAACTGCTATTGAATTCTCTATCCCTTGGTATTGGTTCTTCTGCTGTTTGTATCTGTATTTTGAAATAATTGGGGAAACCGTAATTTTCTTAGCAGCAGGATTATATTTGGTTTGGAGTTTGATGAAATATACGAGACCGTTTTCCCCAGCCAATAGCATAGAGTCATCGTCTCGATTAATGATCGGTGCACTATCAAAAGCTCCCCATTTTCGAAATGCAAACGAATCGATACCAGGAATAAATGCCAATAGTTTTCCGTCTATCAAACTATAAATACGATATCCAATTTTCCCAACCTCAGGGATGCCTTGTCCAACATACAGCAAAGGATACCCTCTAGGATCTAATGCCACACTACCTTTGATTGGGTTACTGATGGATATTGGATTTCTTGTTTGTTTTCCCGTATCTGAATCCAAGAAGTACACCTTTCCATCCAGTGATGCATAGACAATTTCCTTCAATCCTGCTTTTTTCTTAAATGCAGGAAACAGGTTCATAATATTTTTTTCCCTATCATTCCACTGGATTACGCTAGCTTGTCCTGTCCATCCAGCACCGCCACCCCAATTCTTAGAAAGTGACGTCTTCATCTCCCACTGCCTTACAAGTTTATTCTGCTTAATTGTGGTTTTTCCCATAGAAGCGGTATCCCGCATTCCATTTCCACGGAATGTAAGAATCCCTTCCACAGATTGATAGTGTTCTGGAAAAGGTTTTGTGAATGTTTTATTAGAATTACTGAAAGAATAGGAGACTTTTTTACTGCTAGGTAGTGGGGTAGCAGGTATCGGATTCCATGGTTTTACCTGCACTTGAGTGGTTGAATTATTGCTTAGTAGGGTATGAACTTCTTTGCGTTGCAATTGAATATCTTTTTGGTCCAGATTCATTCCAACATGTATCGCTTCTTGACACCCTGTAAGCATAACAAGAGCCATTACTGCAGCAGCACATTTTTTCTTTCTCATCTTCACACTCCCACCCCAAACTTCTCTATCTTTTTTCATTTATATTCCCTATCAATCCTATAAATTCCTTGTTAGTTTTGTTGAATAATTTTCTGATAGTATAAAAATAGGCTTACCGATTGGTAAGCCTTTCTTTTTAATATTAGAGATTGCTCATTGGTTTTCAACTTAATAATTTATCTAAAGATAAATGGTAATTTCTAGATTTACCTTCACCTGTAGAAGTTAGATTCATGCTTTTTAATATATTCAAAGCCGCTGTCCGAGAATTAAGATTGAGAAAGTAACGTAGTTGTTTATTGGTAATAGAGTGACCAAAAAGCAATGCATAATCCCTTATCGAGGAATAAAAAGCATCATTCGATGAGGTTTCACAGGTTTGACAAATCCATTTTTTTGTCTTTCTTAACATGGGAATCTTGCTACATGATGGACACTGGACACCTGTTACAATTTCAGATTGATTTATTTGATAGTATTCTAGAACATTGAATGTAGAAGGACTGTGTTCCCTTTTTACTAACCGGATTAATTTTTGTAAATCTTTCTCAGATATAAATTCCTTTTGAAATATTTTCTCAATGCTTAAAATTTTTTCCGGAAGTTGACCCATATGGATTAATTGGTGATTTGAATTAGAGGTTGAAGCTTTTATGATCGTGGAAGGATTGCTTATTACTATAAGAGGTTCTAATGGAATTCGAGGGAATTGATTGTCTGCTATCCATTGCTGAAGTTGTAATCTCTGTCTCTGGACTTGAAGAAATGGACTAGGAAACGATTCTTCCTTTCCATTATAAGATCGAATGAGTTGCTGAAAGGTATGATCGAAATAAAGTGTCCCACTTATATTTTTCACTTCTATCATGATGACAACACTCTTCGAAAGGATCAGGGTATCAATTTGAAAGAAATGATTTTTGAATGGTAATCTAAGGTCATGTAAGATGAAATAAGACTTGTTTGATAGAAAATCAAGAAAATAATCAATGGATTGTTCACCTTTATACCCAGCCATTGACTTTAACAGATCTCTTTCAATTTGAGGACGTTTTACATGTGATCCTGGTAGTCTTTTTAACAGTGCTTCCAACTTTAAGATTTTAATCGGTATGCCTCTTTGCTTTTTTATCATTACATCACTCCTATATATCAAACTAATGTAATAATTCCTTAAACCTTAGACATTTCCTTCTACAAAACCTAATTAATTAGAATAATTTAACCTTAAATTTTTGAATGAATGTATATTTTCGCACGGTAGTTTTAATTTGTGCACGATGATATGAATTTGTGCTTTTTATTAAAGATTTGCGCTTTTTCCTAATGAATTTCGCTTTTTGTAAATGATTTGCGCTTTTTACTGGCCCATTATGATTTTTAGAACCATGATTCGCTTTTTAAAACCACGTTTTGCTTTCTACCACTCCTTAGATTCACTTTTTATTCTTTAAATACTACCTGAAATAAAACAGAACAAACGTTCTTGTTTTTGCATTTTGGTTGGGTTATAATTTTCTCATAAAGGTTTATGACCTTTGGGTAGGGGATAGGCTAGTTGGTGGTCAACAAATTAAGAGGGAGTGTTTTAAATGAAGCAAGCAGTACCGTATTTTGCTTTTGATGGAAATGCAAGAGAAGCACTGGAGTATTATAGGGAAGTATTTGGAGGGGAGATTGAAGGCATCCAGACTTTTGGCGAGGCAGATTTTCCAACACCTCCAGAAGCAGACGACCGTATTATGCACGCTCGTTTTGTGAAAGATGATGTATTAATCATGGTTTCTGATTCATTTCTTGGTAGTTCTGTCAATGTTGGAAACAATGTTTCCATCGCACTTGAAATGGATAGTGAAGAAGAAATCCGACAAGTGTATAATCGATTAATCAATGGTTCTAAAGTAATCATGGAGCTCCAAGATACATTCTGGGGAGCAAAATTTGCAAAAGTGCAGGATCGCTTCGGCTTTATCTGGGACCTAAATTATACAATAAAATAATCAAGTATCATCCTCTCCCATTTCTACAAAACAGGAGAGGATTTTATTTTTTATTTCTTATATAATGAAAAAAAGACCTCGAAAGTAATGAGGTCATAAAGGGAGGTATTCAATTGGAAAAAGATTATCAACAACCTGAACCGTCCCATTCACTTGATGAGGAAACATTATTTATCGTTTCTCAAACCTTCAAAGCGCTAGCAGACCCTACTCGCATACGAATACTACACCTTCTTTTTAATGGCGAGCATTCAGTGAATGACATTGCAGAAAAGCTTTCTTTACATCAGTCAACCGTTTCACATCAGTTACGTTTTTTGAAAAACTTCCGTCTTGTTAAATTCCGTCGAGAGGGCACAACACTTTTTTATTCCTGTGATGATAACCATGTTATGGATATCTTGAAACAGACCATCGAGCACGCTAATCATCATTAATTACAAGTACCGTGGTGGCTTGGACAGCCTTTTTCTTTAAGCTCTATCTGAATTGTACTATGCTCGATATGAAAAGAATCATGAAGAATGGCCTGTGCCTTATGCAGAATTTCATCATGGCCGTTTGGACTAGAAATGGTCATATGACAACTTAACATAATTAGTTCCGATGTGATAGACCATGTATGCAAATCATGTACATCCTCAACCCCATTGATTTCAACAAGAGCTTTCTTGATACTACCTAAATCTAACTGTCTTGGTGTACCTTCCATTAATACATGGATTGATTCCTTCGTCACCCTCCAACCGCTGATCAGCACCAAGACTGCCACTATGACGCTTGCGATAGGATCTGCAATTCCCCATCCAAAAAACATGATCAATAACGCAGCTATGATTGCTCCAACTGACCCTAACATATCACCAAGCACATGGAGAAAAGCACTTCTCACATTTAAATTTTCTTCTTTATCCCCACTCATTAATATCCAAGCAGCAATAATATTTACCAATAGTCCAAGGATTGAAATGGTCAGCATTCCTGTACTTTGAACTACAGGAGGATCAAAAAAACGATGAAAAGCTTCGTAGAAAATATACAACGAAATTAGTATTAGAGTTATGCCATTTATACTTGCAGCTATTATTTCAAATCGTTTATAACCAAACGTTTTGGATAGTGTAGCCTTTCTCTCCCCTAGCTTAATTGCCAAAAAACTTAAACCTAGTGCTGCAGCATCACTAAGCATATGGCCAGCATCTGATAAAAGTGCTAGGCTATTTGTCCAAATTCCCCCAATCACTTCTATAATCATGAATGAAGCAATTATGATAAAAGATAAAAGTAAAGCCCTTTTGTTGCTTGTATGCGCATGTGAATGACCATGCCCATGTGAGTGACCGTGATGGTGCCCCATATCCTTCTCTCCTTCTCATATATGAATATATGCACATATATAACTATAGTATGCAAAATAGTGATTAAGAGTTCAAGCATTATTATTGGTTAACTAAAACTTTTATATCAGGGCTACATGAATTTTCCATGCATATAAAAAGGACCTATCCAAGGGATAAGCCCACTATCATTTCTTTTGTAATTTTTCACGCAAATAAAGCAATAATGATTCCCATCATAGTAAGTGCAACTATATGGTATCCAGCACTTATAAAATACAAAACTAATTTACGTCCTTCAAAAAAGGTAGGTGCCAATTCTCTCATTGATGCAATGCCAAGCCCTGCTAGAAAACCAATGAGAGCTCCTCCGCCAATGGTTACATCATCAAATGATAATATAAATAAAGAAAGAGCATATGCGGTTACCAAGGATGCAATCATAGTAAGCATATATCCTACGTTTGCTCCTTTTGCATCAAAATCCTCTTTCCTTTTACCCATTCCCTTCATCCAAATATTCGAAAAAAGTAAAGGCGAATACCAAAGGGCACCGATAATGGAATTAGAAATGGCCGCAAGTAGAATAGCTAAAAAACTAACATCAGTAAAATTCATTTAAAACTTCCTCACAAAACGATAAATTTTTTTTGCATATATCTACGATTATAATCTAATCCATTTAAAATAAACTAGAATATTTGTTCTTTATGATGAATTTTCCGAATGTTTTTTCAAACCATCCAAAATGCTCTTCGCTAGTTTATTAGTAAAACCACTGAATAGATTCCCCATTAATTTGGTGAATTTATCCATACAGAATATTTCATCCCTATACTCTCTCCCAACTCTCAGATTGCACAGCTTGTTCTAGTTTTTGAAGGGCAAAGGCTTCTTTTTCTCGGATTTGAGTCAAGATTTCCTTCATGTTTGATAGATGGGCCATTTTCATCTCATCTTCCCAATGGAATGTAGTGGCAGCCTCTCGTTTGTTTTCTCGAATTTCTCTCAATGTAGTGATGAAGGATTTGTGGTTTGTTTCTCCAACAAGGATTTTATTGTTCAAATCATAGAACAATTCTTTTATATTCCCAAACGCTTCAACTTCATTTGGCAAACTAGCATTTGCAAGTTTACCCCATAAAATGGATGATTCTTCAAATGCATCACTTGCCTCTAACAAAAGATGATTTTCCAACTTCTCTCCAACGAATTTTAAAAAAGTAGAGTATGCTTTGCGAAAAGCCGAACCATCCGTATTAAAAACGATATATTTAAACGAATAATATAAGGCGTCTATAAACTGATGTGGCTTGGAAAACAATTTCATCCATCCTTGTTTTCCTTTCATCGTTAGCCTTTCAATCCATTTGTCTAAAGCCGTAATCCCAAAATTGGACATTCTCGGATTGTTGGCATGCTTAATCGTCAGTTCAATTCCCTTTTTTGCAGCTAAAATAATTCTTTCTTCATCTATGGCTAAAAACTCCGCTGGCTCCTTTATCAAAACAGCTTGATTGATGAGTTTCGAAGTGGCCAAATTATAACGTCCTTCGATTAAATCTTCTAGTTGAACTTGAACTGGTTCACTAAATCTATGGACTACAGTTGCGGTTCCTTTGACTTTATCAATTTCGTTTACAATGGTATATACAGGATAGCCTGCCTGTACAATATTGTGGTCTTCGAAAACACCAGTATGTATCGCTATTACAGGCGGATTTCCTTTTTCGATATGTTCTACTAATTGATCCAAAGCAAGTTTTTTGCTTTTCGTTTGTTTACTTTGAACATTTACTCCTAAATTAGCCAAAACATCTGTAACGAAATCAACATGGCTTTCCCAATTTGCACGTGTCCCTAAAAAGAAGCTCGAAAAATCCTCCTTTTCATAATAAAAGGTGAAATAACCATAGCCTATTCCTCCACCTATACCAAGAATCATTTCTTCTGACAACAAACTAGAAATCTCAGGTTTCGTGTGGAAATGGATTAAATTCTTTAAAGCGTTTGTTTCATCATGAAAACCTGGCTTTAGATTCATAGAAACCTCCATATTAATATTAGAAAACCTTTAATTGTTAAAACACCTTATCAAACTTTCTGGACCGAGATAACACCTACCATGCCTAACATATTCCACCTAACAACAGCCATTCCTTCTCATTTATTGCCAAATTTGACTCATTATCTTCATTCCAAGAAGATATCAATCCTTCAAACTCCATAAACAGAAAAAAGACCCGCCACCCTCGGCGAGTCCTTCAAACTTAGTTAAAATGCCTTCAATTCAACCGTTTCTTTCTTTTCTAAATCTTCAACCATACTAATCCATGATTCTGGTTTATTTGGAAGCACAGAGTAATAACGTTTTAAAAAGTCTATTACTAAACTTGTAGGTAACTCATTTGTTCCCTCCACCATTGGCAGGAAGCACAGGTCAAGACCTGTAACGGCTTCTCCATCATTGTTCCAAGAAGGATGAACATAGGTAAAATCAATACGTTTGTAGCCAAGGTGGGCCAATACTTCGCGACGGACATAGGGGTCCATTGGTTTAACTCCACCGAACTCATAATGATCTACTTGATATGGATCATAGATTTCTGCAAACATCCCAAATAACTTCTTATCATTCTCTGAAGCGAGAGCATGTAAATCCTCTGCACGTTTATTCGCTAGGAATGGTCCGATGCCCATGCCTGCTTTTCCGATAATCGTAAAGTCCGTCATGGCTATGTTGAAATCTTCATAGTAACGGTATTCTGTAGCACCAACAACTTCCCCTTCTTGAACGGCTACGAACACACGAATTCCTGGATCTTCTAACGGCTCTTTCCAAAGTGAAAACTCCAACACTTCTTCAGGTGGGAAAACAGTTTGCATTAATTCATGCATTTGTTTGAATAAAGGATCATCGATAGAAGTAATTCTGCGGTATTCCATAGTAAAATACCTCCTCTTCCTATTTTTTAAATGGATTTTTCCATTCCATTAACGTCCCATAATTACGGGATTCTTCGTCCTCTAAATAATTAGGCACGACTTTCAATGGTGTCCGTCCGCAACGTAGCAGGAATGTGATGACTGGATCTTTCAGTTCCCCTTTTACTACGGCTTCAATATATTGTTCGGGTGAAAGGTCAGTAGCGTGTATATGGTAACCAGGCATTCTTCCCCCGCCTAATAATCTTTCCAATCCATTGTGTACGACCACATCATACATAGAGGACATGAGCCACTTGCCTAATCCAAGTTTCCTAAAGGGTGGCCTCACACTAATATCAACGACGTATAAAGTGTTTCCATTTGGGTCATGGTTACGGATATAACCATTGTCTGTAATCTCTTCCCAGGAGTGCTCTGGATGGTAAGGGTCAAATTTCACTAACAATCCGGTCATACTTCCAGCCATTTCTCCATCTACCTCAATACATAAGGCGCCCTCTGGAAATAATGTTACATGGTTTTTCAATTGCTCCTCATTCCACCATAGTTCTGATGGAAATGGTGGTGGGAAGCTTTCCTGCTGAATCTTGATCAAACCCGGAAAGTCCTTTTCTTCATAGTTGCGAATCATTGCTGGAATTGGTTGGTCTTTGTCGAAAACAAAAAAATCTTTCCGATACAATCTAAAAACCCCCCTTATACTTTTTCAAGTACCCCCACCTTTGTTTCCCAATCCGGATAAAGGTCTGTACGACGGTCACGCCAAGTTGTAACCGATCCACTCTCTCTTACTTTATACAAAAGCTCTAAATTGAGATCTGCCGTTACAATCATATCCTGGTTGATTTCCCCTTCAGCTAAAATTCCTTTTGGTGGGAATGGGATATCATTTGGAGTAATGATTGCAGCTTGACCGAAATTAGCGCGCATGAAATCGACTGTCGGTAATGATCCAACAGTAGCAGTTGCAACAACATATACTTGGTTTTCTATAGTTCTAGCATGAGCTGTGTATCGAACACGATGGAAGCCGTGACGATCATCTGTACAGGATGGGCAGAAGATTACGTCCGCACCTAATGCTTTTGCCATCCGTACGATTTCTGGGAATTCGATATCATAACAAGTTAACAATGAAATCGTTCCTTTGCTTGTTTCGAATACTTCTAGTCCTTCACCAGGAGTGATATTCCATTCATGGATTTCCGTTGGGGTAAGGTGAAGCTTAGCCTGTTCTGCTACTCTTCCATCTGGATAAAATAGATGAGCCACATTATATAGCTTCTCTTCTTTTCGAATAATATGGGTTCCCCCAATAATGTGCATCCCTGTTTGGATGGCAAGGTTTATAAATAAAGAACGATATTGCTCTGTAAAGTCTGGCAGGTCTTGGATTGTCAAAGGTTTTCCTTCTGAATCACCAATTGACATTAGCTGAGTCGTGAAGAATTCAGGGAAGAGAACAAAATCTGATCCGAATTCCTGAGCCGTTTTCACATAATGTTCCACTTGACGTGCGAATTCGTCAAAAGAACTGATTGTATGAAGAAGATATTGAACCGCTGAGGCCCTTAGTTGCATATGATAACCCCCTATTTCCAATTAACTCTTAAATAGTCGCGAATTAGGAACTCGTAAAACGCGTTAATGTTATTATTCAATAAAAATACCAACCTAACAAGTACGCACTTTTCCGTCACATAGTGTAGAAAAATATACTATGGATAGCAGTTACTTTTCCTCCTAAAAGCTACTCCGATTGATAGGTAAGATTACTAGTTAATTGTAAACCCCTTGAAAATTATGTAAAAAGCATATTAAGAAGTTTAATATTGTTACATATGTGTGTAAAGAATCGGTTTTTTGGACATTCTCGTGATTTTACTGCTGTATGATAGGACTGTAAGTTAATTCAGTAGCTATTAAGGAGGCAATAAAAATGAAAGAATTAAAGAGAATGAAAAAGAGTTTACTAGCTTTGTTGGCAGCTTTCATGTTAATTGGAATTGCCACAGGTTGCAGCGAAGACACTAATACTGAAGATACCGAAACAGAAGAAAATCAAACTGAAGAAGGTACAGAAGAAAGCACTGAAGAATCTGGAAACTAATAACAGAGAACCCCTGCCATGAGTTTGGCAGGGGTTTTTTGTCTTAAAGTCGATCTCATCCTATTGTAAAAATCAGGTGCTTGTTACTTCTTTTCTACTGCATGGCCACCAAATTCGTTGCGTAAAGCCGCTACCACTTTACCTGTGAATGTATCGTTATCTAAAGAACGATATCTCATCAATAAAGACATCGCAATAACTGGAGTTGCCGCTTGTAAATCTAATGCAGTTTCAACTGTCCATTTTCCTTCACCTGAAGAATGCATAATCCCTTTAATTTCATCTAATTTCGCATCTTTAGAAAATGCACGTTCAGTTAAATCCATTAACCAAGAACGAATGACTGACCCATTATTCCATACGCGTGCAACTTTTTCATAGTCATAATCAAAATCACTTTTCTCTAATACTTCAAAGCCTTCACCAATCGCTGCCATCATTCCATATTCAATCCCGTTGTGGACCATTTTCAAGAAGTGACCGCTGCCTGCTTTCCCAGCATACAAGTATCCATTTTCTACAGAAGTATCACGGAAGATCGGTTCAACTAATTCCCAAGCCTCAGCGTCTCCACCAATCATATAACAAGCTCCGTTACGAGCACCTTCCATACCTCCAGAAGTTCCAACATCCATAAAGTGGACGCCAAATTCCTTCAGTTGGTTATATCGGCGAATAGATTCTTTATAATGAGAGTTTCCTGCCTCGATTACAATATCTGCTTTATTTAAAAGAGGTGTTACTTCATCAAGAACTGTATCGACTACAGCATGAGGAACCATAATCCAAAGGATTCTAGGTGATTCTAATGATTGAATGATCCCTTTTAAACTAGAAACTCCTTCTGCTCCATAATTTTTCATTTCTTCAACAGCAGCTGTATTTAAATCAAAAGCTACAACTTCATGCTTATTATCTATTAGGTTTTGCCCTAAATTCAATCCCATTTTCCCTAACCCGATTAAACCAACTTTCATTGTTTAAAATACCTCCATCAATTAGTTCCATTACTTTAATCATTATTAATATTTATATCCAAAGGGTATATTACCATACTTTAGTGCTGCATAACCCAATATCTTTAATACTGCAACAAATGAAAACGCTTTAATAAAAAAAGCCACAGTTTTCAGATACTGGGGCCATTGGTTATTTCATCGATTCATTTTTATCTGCCTGTTTTTCAACAACATTTTCCATATAATTTTTACCCCATGTGTACATGGAATCAAGAATAGGCATTAAGCTTTCTCCATGCTCTGTAAGAGAATATTCTACTTTCGGAGGTACAACTGGGTAGACTTTGCGTTGTACAATCAGATGATCTTCAAGTTCACGCAATTGGTTAACGAGCATTCTTTGTGTAATTCCTGGCATAAGTGCTTTTAGTTCACCAAATCGTTTCGTGCCTTCTTTTCCTAGATGCCACAAAATCAGCATCTTCCACTTACCACCTATGACTGAAAGAGTTAATTCCTTTTCACAATTAAATATTTTTTCTTGCAAACGTGGCATTCGTTCCACCTCCAAAATTTATTATAACAATTAGTAAACTGTTAAACACTATCTAAGAATAAAGTTTCAACCACCTAAAAACTTGATTCACATATAACTTATTCTTTTATTTCATTTTAATCTATCTTTTTATAAAGATAGCTGAATGGCTTTGGGTTAATAATCGATTTATGGAGTGTGCTGAAGAAATTTTATCTAAAAGAAACGGACTTGCAACAAATGCAAGTCCGTTTCTTTTCATTTAGGATAATTAGCTGTCCAATCAGGAATATGTTTTTCCTCGTTAAACTGATTGATCAATTTATCTAGTTCTTCACTTAATAATACGGTTGTTGTGTCTGTAAATCCTTTTCTAATACCTGCTGAAATCATCTCAAGTCTTTTAAGTTCAATTTGATTACTTAATACTTGGCACATTATGACCCCACCCAAAATTAAGATAGTAATGTAATATGGTTAATATATCATTGCAGGTATCGAGACAAAGAAGTAAATTTTCTATTAACCCAAGTCTGTTTCTAATAAACAACCCTTTAAATAGGTTTTAAATAATTGAAATTGATTTTTCAATTGGATTTTATCTGGCCCGAGATGAAACCTGTGTACATTGATTCCATCACAAAAAGTTGTAATTAATCTTGCTGTAGCGTTAACTGAGGTTGAAGCTTTAAATTCTCCAGATTCTACACCATTATTTAATATAAATGAGAGGTTTTTTAATATATTTCCAACCCGAATCTCTAAATCTGGAATATGTTTTTGGCTTTTGCGTCCAACTGTGAAGTAATATTCATAAACCACTGGCACTAAATGATCTCTTTCATTTTCAATAGTATCCATGATTTGGTCAAGAATAAGTGAAAGTACTTGCCAGCTTGTCCGGCCTACTTGATACAAACTATCAAAACCCCAGACCTCTTCGATATCCCTTTTTCTCAGGATCTCTAGGAATATATCTTCCGTATTTTGAAAGTATGTATATACCCCACCTCTGCTTACTCCTGAATGCTCTATAATATCTTGCATAGAAACTGCATTAAAACCCTTTTTTATAAATACTTCCCTCGCTGCATCAAGGATCAGCATTTTTCTTTCTTCCCTATGTTGTTCAGAAACAACTGGTGCCAAAGTCACACCTACTTTTTAAAGAGTCATTATTGACTCTAATAGTATAACCGTTGGTACATAAAGTCAATAATATTTTTCTAAAAATTCCAATAATGAAATAACAGGAAAATAGAACTATATTTAGACTAATATTCTCTTAAAATTTAAGGTTAAATAGACTTTAATTTCTTTAATAAAGTGTAGGATAGAAGGAGGAAGGAATTTATTTTCCCTAAATGAATACGAAAGACTTGTTTTAAATGAAGGTTGTTTTCGTAAACTTTGTTGCTTTTATAGTTAATTTAACTTTAACGATCTGAGTTAATTATAGCGGAGGGCACTTGATTCCAACGGGAATAAGAGGGAAGTGGTGACCCCACAGGCGGTATCGACGAGGAGACTCCCATCCCTCCCCGCGGAAAGCAAGTGCCTCTCGCTGCAATCAACGGACAAACTTTATTGTTTAAAAACAACAATCTATGCGAAAAGAGCCTAAATGAAAAACCTTTTCTTTTCATTTTTATGAATATTCAATGGTATACTATTATCATTCATGCCAAAGATGAATTGGAGTGATATTTGATGAAAATATTAGCCTTGCTCGGAAGTTCCAGAAAAAAAGGCAACACTGAATATATGGTAAACCGCGTCTTGGAGGGTGTGGAGCATACCAGTATTGAGCTTGCCGAACTCAATGTTTTACCTATTGTTGATAGGCGTCATACAGTTGAAGGATTCTCCTTCGTTGACGACGATTATGAAAAAATTCTCCCTCAACTTTTACAACATGACATCATCATATTCGCTACGCCATTGTATTGGTATGGGATGTCTGGTCATATGAAAACCTTCTTCGATCGCTGGTCTCAATATTTACGGGATGAACGGTTTGACTTAAAAGGAGAATTAAGCAAGAAAAAAGCGTACGTCATCGTTACAGGTGGAGCTAATGCACCTATTACTGCCCTGCCTCTTATCCAACAATTCCAGTACATATTTGATTTCGTAGACATGAAATTCGAAGATTACATAATTGCTCGTGGGGTAAAGCCTGAGGAAGTTTCACAGGACCAGCTAGCTTTACAAAAAGCACAGCATTGGAATAATGTATTTAAAAATGTTTAATCAAAAATGGCTGACTCAAGATTGAGACAGCCATTTTTTTAGATTAAGCTTCAAATGTATTCCAAGTTGTAATATCCTCAAGTGGCAGACGAGTTTTTTCAAAACCTGCTTTAACTGCCTTCCCAATGGAAATCAGCATGACTGGTTTATAATTTTCAGGTACCTTGAATGCCTCAACGAACTTCTCTGCATTGAATCCACCCATCGGAACTGAATCTAATCCCTTCGCTTTAGCAGCTAACATTAGTTGCATGGATACTAGCCCACCATCTATCATTGCAACACGAGCCGCATCTACCTCTGATAAATTCCCATAATGTTGATTAATTTGATTTATATAGAAGTCTTTTACTTCCTGAGTCATAGCACCCTTTTCAACCACTTCTCCATAAATCTTATCAGCGTTTATATAAGCCTTTGTATCTCCTAAGACTGCAATCACAACAGAAGCATCGACAATTTGCTGTTGATTGTTCGCGATAGGCAATAGGTGTTGTTTCTTTTCTTGATCTTTGATTACAAGGAATCTCCAAGGTTGCAAATTAGACGAAGAAGGTGCTTGAATCGCCACTTCCAATAACTCACGAATTTCATGATCCTCCATCTTAAAGCTTGGATCATAATGTCTGACCGAACGTCTTTCTTTGGCCACAGTGAAGAAATTTTGATCACTAATCTCAATCGGATTATCCTCTAACTTAACTTGATTTATTTTATCAAAGTATTCTTGATTACTATTTCTCTTTTGAGTCATTGTTAATCTTCCCTTCTAATTTAAACTGTTCTCTATCTGAGTACAGTTTAATCCATAAACTGTTCTTTTGTCAAGAACAGTTAGTTACAAAAAAAATAAACGAACCACTGGGATCGTTTTATTTTTTCGGAATCATGTCTGCTATGGTTTTCTGCTCTAATCCGCTCAAAATCCATTCTTCCATCTCATCTGTTAAAGCAACTAAAGCCTCATTGGTATATGGAGACAAGCAGCTACTATTAACATCTATTAAGCCTTTCGTAAATGGATCGACGATTTGCATGGCTTTGTACACATCTGCCAATGTTATTTGGTCTGCAGGTCTTGCTAATGAATACCCACCGTCACGCCCTTCTTTTGCTCGGATTAACTCTCCCTTTACTAAATAGGTAAGAATCTTTCTTAAAAAGGCGGACCTTGATTCAAGCTTTCCAGCCATTTCCGCACTTGGGCAAATGCCTTCATATGTTGCTAAAACGACTAATGCCTGTATCGCATACCCAAACCACCTTGTAGTTGAAGGTTTTTCCGTCATTCTCTTCACCTCACTACTAGTTTAAACCATTTCACTAGGATGACAATATGAAAAATAGCTTTCCTATTTTTTTCACATCCATTTAGATATTTTTCAAGTCAAATATCTCGGTCAACATTAACTGGTTCTATAGAACTGCAATTATTTAGCATTCAACTAGTTAAAATATAAATGCACCTGCTCTAAATCCCTTATCAATTGTTTAATTTCAACTTGAGTTAGTCGTAATGGCATTTGATCATATAAAGTAATGATTTGTCCATCACTTTCTTGCTCATGTTTTTTCAGATACTCATAAATATTGTTAAGCTGAGTTTCCTTTAAAGTGGATTCCGTGAAGAAATTTTTTACTCTTTGTAAGGAAAATTCATTGTTCTCCACATCAAATTCTCCTGATATTATTTGGCCCTGTATATTCATAATTTCACTCCCAAGATTAAACTCAAGTTAGTTTTCCCTAAAATACTTTTGACTTTCATTAAAAGTTAACAACGCTCTAATCAAGGAACTCAAAAAAAAACACCCCTTATAGTCGCTGTAGCCCTACGAGGAATGTTCAACGTCTACTATAAGGGGAGCATTTTTCATTCGAAATGCTTTATTTCTGTATGATAAGTTAACCTGCAACCTGTGGTTTCTGAGTTTTATCCTTTTTAATGCCAAGTTGTAGGACAAGTAATAGTATAAACGACCCAATACCAATCATGTCAGTGATTGTTTCAGGATAAATGAGCATTATACCCCCAACTATTCCAATCAACCTTTCATACCAGGACAAACCTCGAAGCCAATATCCGACTACCCCAGCACCAATTAAAATCATTCCACAAAATGCAGTAGTTACTACCCAGATTAGATAGTACCAAGTCGTATCAATCATAAGTAATTCTGGTGAGAGTACGAAAATATACGGAATGATAAAGGCGGCAATAGCCAGTTTTGATGATTCAATGCCTGTTCTTAGTGGCTCACCACCTGATACTGCTGCAGCCGCAAAAGCAGCCAGAGCAACCGGAGGAGTAATATCCGCAATGATTCCAAAATAGAATACGAATAAGTGAGCAGATAGATCAGGAACCCCTAGTAAAATTATTGCAGGTGCTGCAATGGTCGAGGTAATAACATAGTTAGCAGTTGTAGGCGAGCCCATTCCAAGAATTAATGAAGCTACCATTGTTAAAAACAATGTTAAAATCAAATGTCCACCGGAAAAATCCAGGATTCCATTTGCTACCTTTAATCCTAGACCAGTTTTTGTTACAACCCCTACTATAATGCCTGCAGCTGCTGTAGCTGCTGCAACGCCTAGAGCTGTTCGTGCACCATCTGCAAGAGCCGCAACTATCCCTTTTAACCCAATTCTTGTATCTTTTCTAAATGCACTAACAACGACGGTAATAAGAATGGACCACAAGGCCGCACGCATGACACTCATTCCACTCATCATTAAAATTAAGATCACTATAATCGGTACTAATAGATAAATCTTCTCAAAAATTTCTTTTCTGCTAGGAATCTCGTCATCTCTCAATCCTCTTAAACCTACCCGCTTAGCTTCAAAATGGGTCATGATCCAAATTCCAGCAAAATAAAGAATTGCTGGAATTGCTGCAGCTTTGGCAATATCCCAATAGGAAATTCCTCCACCAATAAATTCCACCATTAAGAAAGCAGCCGCTCCCATTACTGGAGGCATAAGCTGACCGCCTGTCGAAGCAGATGCCTCTACTGCTCCAGCAAATTCTTTACGATAACCAAGATTTTTCATCATGGGGATTGTAAATGCACCAGATGTCACTACATTGGCTACTGAGCTTCCACTAATTGTACCCTGTAAAGCACTTGAAAAAATCGCTACTTTGGCTGGTCCACCGACCCTTTTTCCCGCAATGAATATCGCTAGGTCATTAAAGTACTGTCCAACCCCAGTTTGTACCAGGAAAGAGCCAAATAACAAAAATAAAAAGATAAAGGTTGCTGAAACTCCCAGAGGGGTACCGAGTATCCCTTCTGTTGTATAAAACATGGTTTGAACAAGTCGATCCAGTTCCAAGCCACGATGAGCGAGGAAGCCAGGCATGTATGGACCAAACATGGCATAGCCCATAAACAAAACAGCAATGATCATAATCGGCAAACCTACCGTACGTCTAGTAGCTTCCAATACCAATATGATGGCGGCCAGTCCAATATAAAAATCTAGATCGGTCAGTCTTCCGGCTCTCATTACAAGCTCATCTATCATGAGAGGCCAATAAGCTCCGACAGCAACAGCTATGACTGCAAGCAAAATATCATACCACGCAACTTTATTTATTTTTAAATTTTTTCGTCTAGCTGGAAATAATAGAAATATCAGTGCCAAAGCAAAACCAAGATGAATGGACCGCTGTAATTGTGCAGTCAATATTCCAAAAAGTGAAGTATATAACTGGAATATTGAAAAGGATACTAATCCAATTAAAACTATCCACCCAATTATTCCACTAAGCTTTCTCGTACCTGCTTCAGGATCGTATTTCTCTAATAATTCTTGTTGCTGTTCTTCTGTTAATACACCTTCATTAACGCTCAAGGATATTCACTCCTCTCAATTGCTGGACAATATTTAACGTTTTTTCTTTCACACGTACCCTAGTCCCTGGTTGAATATAGGATGATAAAGGATACTGTTCTCCCTTATATATAACTGTATGATTGGCCCTAACCTTTCCAATCCGTAAATCAAAAAAAGGGAAGATTCTCTTCATATTTTTTATGAAGTATTTACCTTCTCTTATTTCAAACACTTCACCTTTCCCTGCGTCAGAAGGCATGCCAATCGCAAAATCTTCATACATCAATTCATATTGTTGGATTTGTTGATTGGGGTTGATCCGGTAACTTTCAACAACATCCGTCAAATGGATGGAATGAGTATATTTAATTTGAAATTTTTGTTCTCCCTTTAATGGAATGTACGCCAATACTCGTCTAGTGTTTTGAAACTCGAATACTAGTGCTTTTTTATATGGGGTAAAGAAAACTAATAATATTAGTAAGATGAGGGATATAAATAAACTTATATGCTTTTTGTTCAAATAATGTTTCATCAATCCCCCGCCGTTTCTCTTGCTGTTTATAAAATAACCGAATAAAGCCAATTTGACCGACCACAGAACCTTCAGTTAGGTTGTTGTGTGGCCGGTCAAATGGTTATTTACATCATTTTAATAGATGTATAGTTTTCAAGATTACTATTCAGCTTTAATATTTTTTTCATCGTAGTATTTTTGTGCGCCCGGATGGACCTCAATCCCTACGCCGTTTAAAGCTTTTTCTGGTTTAATCAGCTTTCCTTTGGCGTGGGTAACTTTATCCAGATTCTCAAAAAGGGCTTTTGTTATATCATAAACAACCTGTTCAGATAGGTCTTCTCTAACGACTAACATTGCCTGAACAGCTACAGTAGGTACTGCTGCTTGAAGCTTATAAACCCCTGAAGGTACTTCGTCCATTGTGTAATATGGATATTTCTTAATTAACTCTTCTGCTTTATCTTTTTCCACAGGGACAATGACCACATCTTCCGTTGCAGCTAAACCTTCAACAGCTCCTGTAGGTGTTCCTGCCGTTACGAAAGCAGCATCGATTGTGCCGTCTTGAATCCCAGCAACAGACTCATCAAAAGATAAGTCCTGTTTTTTGATATCGTCAAATGACATTCCGTGAACTTCAAGTATTTGTTGGGCATTGGCATTCGTTCCAGAACCAGGAGCCCCCACGGATACTTTTTTCCCTTTTAAATCATTTACAGATTTAATCCCTGACCCTTTTGTTGTAACGATTTGGATCGTTTCAGGGTATAGAGTCCCAATTGCTTTTACATTATCCACGACATTTCCTTCAAACATAAGTTTCCCTTCACTAGCATAGGAAGCGATATCAGTTTGTGAAAATGCAATTTCAGCATCGCCATCTTTTAAAGTCTGCATGTTCTCAGCAGATGCTCCCGTTGTCTCTGCATTAGTCTCGATTCCCGTTTCATCGGAGATGATTGTCGCGAATGAGCCTCCAAGCGGAAAATATGTACCACCTGTTCCTCCAGTGAGAATACTGATGAACTTAGGCTTTTCTTCTTTTCCATCCTTTTCATCCGTGCCACTTACCTTTTTGTCAGAACTGCAAGCTGCCAAAAACATTGATAGCACTAGAAGCAAAGAGGCAGTCAATAATATTCCTTTGTGTTTCATAAAATTCCCCCTTGAAGTTTTTTTGAACAAACATATTTTACCATAACAACACGAAATATTGTCATATAATTCCCAATATTCGCATTCAATTGAGATACAATACCTACATTTGATATCGAAAATTGACACTTTTCTAAATAAAATTTCCCATTTTTGTTTCTTTCACTATTACGTTAGTTCATTTTTAATGAAAAAAGACCCCACATTTGGAGGTCAAATTATTAGCTTATTCAGAATACCCTTACAGTAATTTGTGATATAAGCGGAATTTTCATTGGGACATAGTCCAAATTCATGCTGATTCATAAGATACATCATGATTTAAAGTATGTATGAGGAAGGATGAAGCGAGGTAATGTACTTTAATAATCCATATTATAATCCGTATTACGTTCCCTATAGAGATTTAAAAAGCGAAACATTGAATGCCATTATGCCCTTTGTGGAACATGGTATAAAAGAATCTATGTATACTTCTCACATTCATGCACTAACAGAAGTGGCTGCTATGGCCTATTTGCTTGGAAAAGGATATGATCCACAAACGGCATACAAAACAGTAGAATCATGGGAAGTAAATGAGCAGTTTTAATTATTTTATCCATTTAATCTACATCTAACCTAACAAACTAGACGTATTCAGATACCAAAACATTCCCAGCATTATCAAACGCTTCAGTGAAAATAATAAATTATGGATGGTTAAATTTATTCCGTTCCAAATTTATGATCGAGGAAGTGTTTGATGATGAATAACTGGTTACCTGTCCTTTTTGGTATGGCTAAAAGACAGAACATATTAAGAATGTTTGGCAGAAAAAGAAACAACAGAGGGATGTTATGGGCAACGTTGATCGGTCTTGGTGTTAGTGCTGCAGCATTTGGCATAGGAAGAAATCGACAAAACAATATAGCCGATTCTGCACAAAGCTTAATGACTGATTTTAAGTTGCCTAATCTTGGCAAGATGCCGAAAATGGCTGCATTAGCGGAATTTGCCGAGGAATTAACTCCTAATACTATGAAAAATAATTCCAATAATCCTTCGACTAATTTGAATAAAAATCCAAATATTAATTCAAATTCCAACCCGAATTCGAAGCAATAGAGAAGTTAGAAATGCCCACTACTTTAGTGGGCATTTCTTCTTTAAAGAGTGGAACCATGAATATTTCACCTTTTATTTGAAGAAGATATCCATGTCAAATACATGTTAATGTTTAGAGTAATTTCCTGAGGTGATTAATATATGCCTATGATAGCAGTCGAGGATGGAGTCCACCTATATTTTACTGTTACGGGACAAGGAGTACCCCTAGTTTTAATACACCCTCCAGTTTTGAGCAGTATGAATTTCAAGTATCAAGTAAAGGATTTATCCCGGGAGTTCCAGGTAATTACCTTTGATATTCGCGGTCACGGAAGAAGCAATCATTCATCAAAACCAATATCTTATCCGCTAATAGTTGACGATATAATCACAATAATGGATCACTTGGGAATAGAAAAAGCCTTCATATGTGGATATTCAACAGGAGGGTCCATCGTACTGGAATTTTTACTCAATTATTCTAGCAGAGCTTTTGGAGGAATTGTAATAAGCGGTATGCCATGTGTAAGGGATCACTACATAGAAAAGAAAATTTCTAATGGAATAAATATCGCGGAAAAAGGAGCAGTCCCTTTATTGGCAGCTTCTATAGCTTGGACCAATTCTGATACAAAAGATTTATTTCTAAAATTGTTTTCAGAAGCCAAAAAAGGTGATGCCAAAAATATCGAGGAGTATTACCTTTATAGTTTGTTTTATGACTGTACATCTCGACTTCAAGATATAAAACTCCCCGTGTTACTGCTGTTTGGCAGTAAAGATAAACCATTTCACCCTTATGCTAAACTGTTACATGAAAATTTGCCGAGTAATGAATTGGTCTTAATTGAAGGGACAAAGCACCAACTTCCAACAAAAGCATCTAAAAGAGTAAATGCACTTATTAAAAATTTTGTCACTACCCAAAGCAAATTGAGTTCGAACTGCTGACCAAGGAGGGAAAAGTAACAGATGGATTATAGAATGTTCAAAGCAATTAATGGACTTGCAAGCCGATCATTAATATTAGATATGTTCATGATTCTCATTTCCAATAAAATCCGTTATTTATATGCTTTTGTTCTTATTTTCATGTGGTTTCGAGATGAATCCTATAAAAAAGTTACTATTAATACGGTAATATCTCTCCTTTTTACAATGATGGTGAACATTTTGATTAAATAGGTTTATTTTAAATCACGTCCATTCAACAAACTGCGTACAATCATGCTCATTCCCTCAAAAAAAGACTCTTCTTTTCCAAGTAAACATACCTTGTTAACGTTTGCTGTATCCACCTCTATTCTTCTACGCAAACGTGGCCTTGGCATGGTCATGTGGTTATTATCAAGCTTGACAGGATTGTCACGTATCTGGGTTGGCCATCATTATCCAGCAGATATTATTTGGAGTGCAGTTTTAGGTAGTTCCATAAGCGTTGTTTCGGATATTTATTTGGACTTTAAAAGAAAATGCATGGGAATTAAAAAAACAATTTAATTTGATAATCCCATGTTTTTACTTTAGCTCTAAACCCCAAAAGCTTATGCGCTTGAAAATCCATGATTGTGCCTTATTATTTTTAGGCAAAGCCATAAAAAAGGATCAAAACTAACATTTTGAATGAACTTTTAACTCCATTCAATACTCCAGTATGCATTTTCAATTTCATTTCTACCTGGAAACCCATTATCTTGTATGATATTTAATAGCATTTTTGAAGGGACCACAAATCTTTTATCGAAACTGAAAGAATTAAAATCGAAACTGGAAAAATACATTCGAACCATGAAAAATACATTCGAAACGGACAAAATACAATCGAAAATTCACAAATATCGATTATTCGACAAAGCCATCCCAAAGCCTAACAAAAATTCACTCATTAGTTAGATCAATTTTAATGTTCAAAATGGCTAGGTTATGAATGATTGGTACTTTTAGAAGTGACTGGTGCTTATCCATGATGGGTGAAGTTATTTTCAGGGTAGCCTTGCTAATAAAAAAAGACTCGCCGTAAAAGCGAGCCTTGTTCTCTCATACTATTCTTTAGAAGCCAGAACACCTAAGTCGGTTTGTACCTTTTGATTGTATAGTGGCAAAATAAAAATCATCCCAATGAAAAATAATATTGCCGCTACTTCAAACATTGCAACCAATGAAAATTGCTCCTTCAATATACCAGCTACACTCATGGTTAATACCATGGATCCTGCGAAAAGAGGACTTAAAATACCATTAACCCGACCAATGAAGGCCTCTTCTGATTTTTGTAATATTAACGTATTGATTCCAATGTGGATACATGGCATGAATAACCCGTTAAAAAACTCTGCAGTTAAAGTAATCCATAAATTTGTTGAAAATCCCATTACTGCCATGCCAATGGCATTCACGAGCATCCCTATAACTAGCAATCTTTGTGGAGCTACCTTTTTAGCAAACATCATGGCAACTGCCCCACCTAAAATCATTCCAATACCATTGACCATAAACAACCATTGCAGGTTTTCCTTCGGCAATCCCAATTGCTCAGTCACTAGGAAAATGGAAAGTGGATGTATGAAACCGATAGCAAGACCAACTGCCATAAAACAAAATCCTAAAAGCTTTAATTCGATCTTTCCTAACACGTATTTAATCCCACTCTTCATTTCTTGTAGAAGAGTTGTTCCTGCAGCTTCTTCCAACTGACGATCTTTCGGAAGAAAAGCAAGTGCAGCTGCAGAAAGGATAAATGCGATACCTGTTACAGCAATTGAGATTTCAATGCCAAATGATTGGTATGCGAACGTTCCAAGAATCGGCCCTAATACCATGAATACCGCAAAGACCGTTTGATAAACAGACATTCCCGCCTGTACTTGGTCTGCAGCTAAATGCATTTTAAACAACTTCATTCCAGAAGGCTGGGAGAATTGTGAAAGAATCGCAGAAATTAAAGTAGCAAAAAATACCACTTCCCACGTTCCAAATAAAAGCGTTATTAATACAGCAAACACTGATAATGCACTTAAAATATCACACCATACCATCGTCTTTTTCGGAAGCCAACGATCAGCAAAAGTTCCTCCAATAAAGGAAAAAATAAAAATCGGCGCAAACTCTGCTACGGAAATCATTGAAACTGCAAATGCATCCCCATTGGTCTTTTCCATTACAAATAATAAAACAGCAAAGTTCCTAACCCATATTCCTATTTGTAGAAACACTCCAGATATGATAATTGCTTGGAACACACGATTACTAAATAAGTTATTAGACAAAATATTTCCCTCCCCAGTTTGTATGAATAGTTTTTCTCCGCAAAAAAACCCCCTGTTACATTATGGACAGGAGGTAGTACGATACATTCAAAAATGTCAAAAATATCTCCAAAAGAAGAGACACAATGATCACATTTAAAAAAGTACAGACTAATCCTATCCGAAAAAAGATCGTAACTATAACGAATTTTTTCTAGAGAAATAGGATTAGAAGATCATTGTGGTAAATTCACCCTTTTCATTTTTGGTTACTTAAAGATTAATCCGTTATGGAATAAATATCAAGACTTTTTAAAGGAGCAGGAGTAAACTCCACTAATACTCCTACTCCTCTATTTCATTATGCAGCCTTATTTAGGCGTTCCTTTTTACTTTTTCTAAAGAAAAACAATTCATATAATACAGGGATAAGCACTAATGTTAGTAATGTCGGGGATGCCAAACCTCCAATGACAGTCAAGGACAATCCTTTTGATATGAATGTTCCAGAAGAAGTTGTAAATGCAATCGGCAACAAGGCAGCAATTGTAGCCAATGCAGTCATTAATATTAGACGTAGGGTTTTACCCGCTTCAATCAATCATTCCCGTATCGTTAATCCTCTATCTTCACGATTTTTCGTAATCCGGTCTGTCAACACAATCGCATTCGTCAAGTTAATTTTATAATTTTACTTATTTGAAGGGATTGGCCTCCGGTAGTGTCTTTACATACGGCTTGGGGCTTATAACTATATAAGTCTACCTAATAGAATTTTCCTTTTAATTTTCATGGTGTTATTGTTAGGTATGGGGATCTTTTTTAGTAATCTTACATTTTAAAAACTAGATTAATTCAGAAATAAAGTTAGATTTTAGATAGGAGCCAATTTATATGAACGAATCACAAGGCGGATTAAAACCATTTTTCTCATTAATTCTGTCAACTAATATTCCAAAAACCGCTTTAGTCATAGGATTATCAGCAAGTTTACTTACAACTCTTGCTGGACTAGTTGTTCCTTTTTTAACGAAGAATTTAGTGGATGGTTTCTCTGTTGAAGCATTAAGCCTTCCACTCATGCTCAGCATTGGTGCAGCCTTCATTATCCAAGCGATAATCAGCGGGTTATCTATTTATTTATTAAGCCTCGTCGGTCAAAGGATTGTAGCAAGCCTTAGGGAAAGAATGTGGCTAAAATTAATCCGTTTACCTGTAAACTATTTTGATAAGCAATCCAGTGGGGAAACGGTTAGTCGACTCGTAAACGATACAAGTGTAGTAAAAGAGCTAATCTCGACTCACTTTCCGCAATTCATTACCGGCATCATTTCAATAATTGGCGCAATTACCATCTTGTTTATCATGGATTGGAAAATGACACTTCTGATGTTAACCTCGGTTCCCATAACATTAGCCATTATGGTTCCACTTGGAAGGAAGATGGCGAAAATATCCCGTAACTTACAGGATGAGACAGCCTCCTTTACAGGTAATATCCAACAAACTCTTAGTGAAATTCGCCTTATGAAATCCTCAACCGCCGAGGAAAATGAGGAAGTTAACGGGTTAAAGGGGATTGAAAATCTACTTGGCTTTGGTTTGAAGGAAGCAAGGATTTTTGCTTACATCGGTCCTATCATGTACCTTGTCATCATGGTTGTTATTGTTTTGATCATTGGGTATGGAGGAATGCGTGTTGCCAACGGAACGATGTCGACGGGGTCGCTCGTGGCCTTTTTGCTCTACCTTTTCCAAATCATTTTTCCCATTACATCGTTCGCCATGTTCTTTACACAGCTTCAAAAAGCTAAAGGAGCAACAGAACGCATCATAGAGATTTTAGGTATGAATTTGGAAGAAGGACAAGAGGGGATAGAATTGGACATTACAAACCAACCTATCCGTGTGCAAGATGTGTCATTTGCATACAGTGAGGAAGAACCTTTACTTCAAAATATTACGTTTGAAGCAAGCCCAGGAGAAATGATTGCTTTTGCTGGTCCGAGTGGTGGTGGAAAAACCACCATGTTTGGATTGCTTGAACGGTTTTATGAGCCTACTTCAGGAGAAATTCGGATTGGAAATACTCCGATAAAAGACTTATCAATGGAGTCCTGGCGTAGTCAAATTGGCTACGTATCTCAAGAAAGCGCCATGATGGCAGGTACAATACGCGAAAATCTATGCTATGGCCTGAAGAATGTAGAGGACATAACAGATGAACAGCTTTGGCAAGTTGCTAAAATGGCATATGCTGATGAATTTATTCAAGCATTCTCCCATGGGTTGGACACTGAGGTTGGTGAAAGAGGAGTAAAGCTTTCTGGCGGACAAAGACAAAGAATCGCTATTGCCCGTGCATTCTTACGTGATCCAAAAATACTCATGATGGATGAAGCCACAGCAAGCCTCGACAGCCAATCAGAAGGTGTAGTACAGCAAGCATTAACAAGGCTTATGGAAGGCCGTACGACATTTGTCATTGCCCATCGTTTATCTACCATCGTTGATGCAGATAAAATCATCTTCATTGAAAAAGGAGCTATAACCGGAATTGGAAAACATCATGAGTTGATACATTCCCATGAGTTATATCGAACATTTGCTGAGCAACAATTGGCATAGAATTATTCAACATACAAAAGAGCAAGTCTATTAAATGGACTTACTCTTTTTTTAATGGGATTAATCCTAATCCAGGAAATACGATTTCCCTTTCTTATACCCCTTACTTTTCTTTGAATTTAATATTCGTTTGGTTGTATGAATAGAATTAATATGTAGAAAGTCTCGGGCTTGTAGATTCGTAATCTCACTACTTATTAAGAGTGAATAATCCTTTAATGCTTGTAGGTGAGCATTTTTCGAGGTAAAAGAACAATGTTCGCAAACCCATCCCCCATGAATTCTTCTCATAGAATAAATGGAACAGTGTGAACATTGAACACCTTTTTGAAGATCTGTAATGGGAATTTGATATCTTTGTAGAATGTCAGGGGATAATTTAATGTGGTCACATAGTAGCTTTTCAATTAAGAGAGCTTGATTAAAAGAGGAATTTTCTTCAACCTTATGCTTTTCTTCAAACTTCATTATTCTTTTAGTTAGAAGCCCCTGTGGAAGAACGATTTGAGATACTGATTTATTTGAAGCTTTTATGACTGCCCGCTCATTACCAATGACCACAAGCGGTTCAATAGGAAATGACTGGATATTTGATGCAATCCTCCACTTTTCTAGCTGCTCCACATGCCTTTTCACCTGAATAATTGGATTTGGGAAAGCTTCTTCCCTATTTTCATTAATTCGAATTAACTGATTGAAGGTTTGATCAAATACTAGTGTTCCTGAAATGTTTTTCACCTCAATGATAGTTACGAAAGAAGAAGAAACTATCAGTGTATCAATTTGAAAGTAATGGGAGCCGTCGAATAAGCGGAGATCATGCAATATGGAGTATTTATGTTGGGGAAGAAAACTTAGTGGATAGTCAATGGACCTTTCGCCTTTGTAGCCCGCTAAGCTTTTGGCATAATCCTTCTTTATTATCGGTATTTTAGTATGATCATTAGGTAGCCTCCTTAATAGTGCTTCGAGTTTCTGCAATAGATCCGACTTGTTACGATTTTTAATTATCAAACTTTATCCCTCCTTTTAAGATAAAAATAATTTCTCCTGCATCGTGTGATTCTCCTGCTAAATGCTAATTATCATTGGAATTTCATTTTTAATAGCTAAAGATTCGAAATAATAGCTAATTATATTTTTTTA
This sequence comes from Peribacillus alkalitolerans, assembly GCF_010882125.1. Lineage (GTDB taxonomy): Bacteria > Bacillota > Bacilli > Bacillales > DSM-1321 > Bacillus_BN > Bacillus_BN alkalitolerans. The sequence continues at coordinate 122,490 of NZ_JAAGVZ010000001.1, forward strand.
TAGCGAAATAATGATGATATTAGCTTTATTCCTATTTTATCAGCGAACTCTCCTAAAACAGAATCCACTTTCAATAATTCTAAACAAAACCTCCTTAAATTATTAGCGTTAAACCCCTTGCATGTATTTAAGAGGTTAAACTGTGATACTTGCACAAATTCTTATTATTTGAATAGATTGGTATTTGATTACTCCTTAGAATAAATATAAAGATGGTGAATTTATGCACAATTTTCTTATAGATTCTTACAAAACTAATTACAATTCTAGTTGGGGAAATGGGTACGAAGCTATTTTCGTACAGGAAGGGTATATTAATAGAGATTTTGATTGGCATCAACCACCTTTGACCTTCGTGCTTGTCCATGGTTCATGGGCAGACTCAAGCTTTTGGAGAGGGATTTCTGAAGAATTACGAAATTTAGGGCATATAGTCTACACTCCAGATTTACCTGGACATGGTCAAGATAAAAACAAAAACGTGACACACTCAATCATCACAAAATCTGTTGTTGACTATATTCATGTACACGATTTAACGAATATCATTCTTGTCGGTCACAGCTTTGGCGGTTCAGTTATACAGAAAGTAGCTGAAAGAATTCCAGAGCGAATAAGGAGGTTAGTATTTTGGAATGCCTTTGTCATTAATGATGGCGAAAGCCTAGCAGACCAGTTCCCTTCGTCAATACAGCAATTTTTTTTAGGTTTAGCTAACCAGTCTTCTGATAATACTATTCTACTTCCGTTTCCATTTTTCAGAGATATTTTTGTTAATTTAGCAGACCATACACTAGCACAGTATCTCTATAAACAAATTACCCCTGAACCAGCAAAGCCTTTCGGTGAAAAATTAAACCTAAAAAAATTTTTTCAGCTTAAGATTCCTAAGAGCTACATTAATCTCTTGGAGGATACGGCTACTCCTCCTGGTGAATTTGGCTGGCACCCCCATTTATCTAGTCGCTTAGGAATTTACCGATTAATCCAAGGTCATGGTGACCACTTTTCAACAGCACAGTCTAATCCTAAAAAGGTAGCACACCTTATTATTAAAGCCGGAAGGGATTAATTTGAATTACTTAAAAAAAGGCTGTTTTCTTAAAGTATATTGGTTTTAATGTAAATTAACTTTAACTTTCAGAGTTGATTGTAGTGGAGGGCAATCGCTCCTCGAAAATGCATTCGCATTTCCTTTGTGCGGTGTTTAATCGAGGAAGCTTATTCAATGTCCTGCGGAAAAAAGAGGGAAGTGGGAGACTCCACAGGTGGTAACGCCGAGGAGGCTCCCACCCTCCCCGCGGAAAGCAAGTGCCTCTCGCTGCAATCAACGGACAAACTATATCGTCTAATAACAACAATCTAAACGAAAAGAGCCTTAAAAAAGATCGCCTGAACTAACTCCGGCGATCTTTCCAGTCACATTACTGATGAGTAGTCTTATTGACAAAAATATCACCAATCTTCATAGCCTTTTCGAATTGCTTTGTTTTAACATAATGATTGTACAATTGTCTTCCATACTTATTAATCAATGTCATCGTGTTATTTGCCTTTAAAAATGGAAAGGCTTTGTCTTCCAAATAGATAAAGTATTGTTTTATTTGGTCCTCCACTTGTAAGATCAATAGTTTAAATAAATGCTTGTATAGTGGATTATCGAGATCTCTTGCAATTGAAAAACCTTCAGAAACCCGCTTCAATAGTTTCTTACGAGTAAATAACTCTCCCTCTATACAATTATCTAAATAATTAAATAAGCGATTAAGATATATAGAAGACTGTTTATTTGCCATGTTTAAAGCCTGTCGGTAATAATCATGAGCACTGGAGTAGTCTTTTCTTTTGTAGTATGCAAATCCTAAGTTATGAATAAGCATGGCTGTAATTTCTGTTTTACCAAGTGATTGGCTGTCATCGATTAATTGTAGGTATCGTTCAACCTTTTCCTCAAAGTCAGCTTCGGTCGCGCTTTCTTTTTGTACAAGTATAACGGATTCTGCTTGGATTGCTCTGGAAAAATTATTTGTTCTCTTAAAATATTCAAGGGCTTTTTCTGCATTGATATATGCATTTATTGTGGATTCAATCCAATGATATCCAATAGCTAAATGATAGTAAATCTCTTCATTACCGTATTCTTTGTCATTCACTCTTTTTAGTGTTTCAATGGCTTTAATACGATTTTGTGATTCGAAGTTATTACATTTTTGTAAATAGACTAACCCTAAGACATGCAAATGTAGATTTTTATCGTATGGAGACAAAATAAGATTTTGGTTTTCAATTTGATTGATCAGTTTAAGAGCTTTATCAGAATTCTGATGTAATAAATAATATCTGGATAGTAGTAGTTTATAAAGACCTGCATGGTTATTGGAAGAATTCTTTTTGAAGAAGGTATCTATCTCCTGTTTCTTCTTTTCTATTTCTTTCATTCTTTGCATAATGATTGCGTTATGCCATTGATGGAGTTTTTGCTCAATATTTTGGAACGATTCAATTTCTTTCTGGATGTCGATTTCAAGACGCTTAGAAAACAATGTAATAATTTCTGCTGAATACTTCGTCTGACCTCGTTCAATTTTACTTACATGGGTCGCTGTACATATGTCCTTTCCCAATTGTTCTTGTGATAGACCTGCTTTTTTACGGTAATATTTTATGATTTCTCCTTCTAACATGTATGTCTCTCCTTAACATAAGACAATCTAATTTAAATCAACTATCCGAATGCAATATTGTTAGTCCTAATTCTTTATTTTTGTCAGGACTTCCTTCACATTTTCTCAATTCGAAACTTCCTTCCTACAAACTTTATGGTCAAATAGTCCATAAGAAACAAGGAACTACAATAAAAAAACCATGAAAGACGAATCCTTCATGGTTTGTTCCTAAGTTATTGTGCAGGAACACCTACTGCATCATAAGCATCCATTACTGCTTTTGTTTCTTTTGATGGTGCACCGTTTTTATCCGGATAAAGGTCTCTAGCAGCTTGAATTGCAGCCTGACGCATTTCTTTAAAGCCGGATGAAGGAGTTAGGTAAAGAGTAAGTGCTCGATAGTAAATTTTTTCAGTTTTTTGTCGAGTAATTCCTGTAACTGTCACTCCGTAATGTGTGCCTCCTTCAGAAATTAGGTAGGCTGCTTTATTGTTAATACTACTGTTAATGTGAACGCCACCTTTATCTAAAGTGCCTAAGTAGCGACCATCATAATGATCTGGATATCGACCTGATGGAAGATAAGCTGTACTAAGTGCTTTAGAGCCAGGATCGCTTAGAGAACGTAATCCTCCATCCCCAGCTTTATATGGAGTGAAAATATCTTCACCCATCTCCCACTCTGAAGGGCTAGTAGTTCCATTTGCATGCATTTCAGCCAATGCCCCAAAGATATCGGCAAGCGATTCATTGATTGCACCAGACTCATCCTGGTACGTTAGGTTAGCTGTTTTTGAAATGACACCATGCGTCATTTCATGACCCGCTACATCCAAGCCTCCAGCTAATGAACTGAAGGTCACTCCATCCCCATCTCCGTAAAGCATTTGCTTTCCATTCCAAGCAGCATTATTCCATTTGGAACCGATATGAACCGTACTGATTAATGGCATACCAGTGCCATCTAAGCTGTTACGCTTGTGAATGCTTTGATAATAATTGTTGACCTTTACCGAATTGGTATGTGCAGATACAGCAGCAGGGTCAGCAAAGAAATTCGTTTTAGTTTCCACCTCAAATCCTGTGAAACCTAAAAGTCCCGAAAGCAGGATGAAGCCAGTTTCTCCCATGCGTCTTGCTTCGTAAGTATGGACTGGTACTATATTAGGATTTGTGGTTGTACCTCCTGCAATAGCTGCACCATGCAAATAGTTAGTACCAGATGCAGCATCTTTTACTGCAATAAAGTTTTGTAGTTTTCCTAAAGCATCGAGTCCTCTCCCTGAAATCGGAGTGACTTGAGGTAAATCCGCTTCATGAACAGCATTGAAACTATCAATTACTTCTCCTGTTGTAGCATCTACAAAGTAATGGAAGTATCCAGGCGCTGGTACGGAAGTGGATACCTTTACTAAATAAGTTAAGTAGTTTTTTCCTTCATAAGGGTAAATGGTCAATTCAGAGTCAATACCATCATAATGCTTAACTGTACCGATTTGGGATACAACCCCATCTTTGGCTGTTGCGATAGCATCTTCTTCAGAAATCGATGCTTCCGTTGGAATGATGGTTCGAGCTAATTTTTGTGTTACCGCCCCAAAGGATGCGTAAACATTATTATTTTGATCCAAAGCAACAGCTTGGCCAGAACCATAAATCGGAATGCCCATATACTGCTCGATAGTACGTACATGATATGTATTCGTTGTACTATCCTGAAGCTCACTTACCACTTTAAATTGATCTCCGATATTTGTAGCCATCTTTAATCCTACATCAGCTACTTTTGACTGAAGGTACGCTTTTACAACCTCTTCCTTACTTAATCCCTGTGCTTGAAATAGAATTGATGCTTCGGATGCCTTCGTCTGGGTCGTTGGAAATGCTAGTCCTCCAAATGCAACAGATAGTGCTAAAACCGTTGGAATGACTACTTTCGCCTTCATTTTCTTCTGGTTTTTCTTTTTCATAGACTCACCTCTTCATAAAATGTGGAGTTGTAACAATTTGAATTATTAAGAAATTTACGAATATGGTCAATTGGGTTAATAAATGGCCCAATTTATACACCCTCTCCCCCATTCCGAGGCAATCCGACAAAAAACTACTAGGATTCTGGGTAAAAATAACCCAATAACAATTTCCCGATTATTCAGAGATAATGAAGGCTATAAAGCGGTCTTGAAAGGAGGCAATGTTTTGAAGGCTGCATTTCATAAAGCTATCATCCTTCCCTGTATATGCTGTATTTCTTTTTATACAGGAGTTCAATTAGTAGGAGAAACAGAAGCTTCATTTTCTAGACAAGCATCCTTAGAAACCATCGAAATGTCAGCTGCTTTTGTTTTTCCTTCAACGATTAAACTTCTAGAAAATAAAGCAAAGACTATTTCAATATCGATGCATAACAAACATGAATCGATCACACCCATTTCACCAGATGCCTCACTACAAGAATTACAGGAAAAACAGATTGCAATCACTCACATTGAACAAGATTTGTCTCACCTATTAAAAGAATTAGAAAGCATTCATTTAGAACTAGATTCCTACTCTCAGAAAGCCGCTGGAAATCAAGCGTATGATTATGTGCATGAAGGTTATAAAAACGTTGATAGGCTTGTGAAGGAAGTACAGGCAACGATTGATATGCAACATCTATCCAACATCCTTTCTACAATCAGTTCCAAAATCAAGGAACTTGAAGAAAAAGCACTAGAGAAACAAAAAACACAGGATGAGGAATCAGCATCAGGAGATTTAGTTGAGGGAGCGATAAAGCATGAAGAAGAAGAAAAAAATATTGAAGGTAACCTATAGATTGCTAGGTGGTTCCTTCCTAATTGTGGTCTGTTTATTAGCAATGATAGTTTTGGCCTCGAGAATTTCGGGAGGGGAGCCAACAATCTTAGATCACCAAATAAAGGCTGTTTTATCAGGATCGATGGAACCCACTTTCCAAACAGGTTCAATCATTACTATTAAATTGGGTGGAGAAGCTACTTCTTATCAAAAAGGAGATATCATCACCTTTCAAAAGGATCAAAAGTTAATAACTCATAGAATCATTGAAGTGTATAAAGAAAATGAAAAGGTTTCCTATAAAACGAAGGGTGATAATAATGATGGTCCAGATTTATGGACGGTTCAATCACAAGACATCGTTGGGAAGTATGCTAACTTTACGATTCCATACGTAGGGTATGCAATGAATATTGCTAATTCTAAATTAGGCTCTGCCCTATTATTATTCATACCTGGTTTACTATTGTTCCTTTCAGCATTGCGCTCAATTATAGGGGCAGCAAAAGACTTAGAAGCAAAAAAGTCTCAATTATCATGATTCAAATTTGGTTAAGCCTCCTATGTATAAAAGAATACATAAGAGTTTAATATATTTTCTTACATATTTTGAATGGGGGATGAAGGAATGAGTTTTACAAAGGCGGTAAGTAAAGGTGTCATGACGGCTGCATTAGGATTATCTTTAATGAGTGGAGGAACGTTCGCCTACTTTAGCGACTCGGTACAAACGAACAATACGTTTGCAGCAGGAACACTAGATTTGGCGGTTAACCCTAATGCTGTAATTAACATCGACAACCTTAAACCAGGGGATGAAATTTATCGTGAATTCACTTTAGAAAACAACGGTACATTGGATATCTACAAAGTATTACTGGATACAAAATACACGGTTGAAGATGGAAAAGGCGATAATACCGATGACTTTGCAAAGCATATTAAAGTCACCATTATGTATAATACAAGCAGTGCTACCGTCCCTATTGTCGAGACTACACTATATGATTTAAAAGAACAGAAGCCTGACTTAACTGCTATTGATGAATTTGTAGGCAACACAACAAGACCTGATGGCATCCCTGCTGGGCAAAAAGAAAAAATGTTTGTATTATTCGAGTTTGTCGATAATAAAGAAGATCAAAACCAATTCCAAGGCGATAAACTTCGTGTAGATTGGACATTTAACGCAGAGCAAACACCTGGAACGTATTATGATGATTTGGATGCAAATAATAACTAACATATAATAGTAGAAAGAAGATGTGTTGCCTCTTGCAGAAGAGTGCTGACACATCTTCTCTTTTAGTTTTAGGCTAGAAAAAATTCGTACTGGGGAGCATGACGCTTTATTATAGAAGTAATTTTTAGGCAAAGTCCCCAAAAAAGGAATCAAAACTAGCATTTATGTGAAATAAAGCTCCATTTAATACTCCATTATGCATTTCCATCCTCCTTTCAGCCTTGAAACCTAATATCCTGTATATTATCTAGAAGGGACTCGATATCTTTTATCGAAACTGGAAAAATACCTTCGAAACCATGAAAAATACAATCGAAATGGCCAAAATACAATCGAAAATCCCCAAATATCGATTTTTCAACAATTCTAACCCAAAATCTAATAAAAAATTTATCCATTAATGAGATCTATTAAATATTTTGAGGTATTATCCATAGAAGCCTAATTTGAAGCTCAATAATGAATGGACAAAAAATAACCCTAATAGGGAATCTCCTTTTAAAGGAAATTCCGTATCAGGGTTGAATAAACTCTATTTATTCGCTTGTTTACTTAGATTTAATTTGCTGTTTTTATATCCATAAGCAAAATAAATGACTAGACCAATTGTTAACCAAACAAGGAATCCCATCCATGTAAAGGATGAAAGTTGCATCATAAGGTACCCACAGAATAGAACTGCTAATATAGGAATTAATGGTACCCAAGGAGTTTTAAATCCACGTTTTAAATCTGGGTGGGTTTTACGCAGAACTGCAACACCTAGTGAAACAGTTGCAAACGCAAATAGTGTACCAATACTTGTTAACTCAGCTAATCTATCAAGAGGCACAAAACCTGCAAAAATGGCAACTAATATTCCTGTTACCCAAGTACTTTTCAGAGGGACTTGAGTCTTCGGATGAACAGAAGACAATGCTTTTGGAAGTAGCCCATCCCTGCTTATTGCGTAAAATAGGCGTGTTTGTCCAAACATCATTACAATAAGAACAGTGGTAATCCCAACAATTGCACCAAGGGAGATAAATCCTGCTGCCCAATCTTGCCCAATGAACTGTAACGCAAATGCTACTGGGTCTTTTACATTTAACATGTCAAACGGCACAATCCCTGTAAGGATTAAAGATACGATAATATATAAAACCGTACAAATAGCCAATGCTGATATGATCCCGATTGGAAGATTCCGCTGAGGATCTTTTACTTCTTCTGCTGCGGTAGAAACGGCGTCAAAACCAAAATAAGCAAATACAACTACAGCAGCACCTGTTACTACCCCCGAGAATCCAAATGGCATAAACGGTTGCCAATTTGTTGGCTCAACATACCATACACCAATAACAATGAAAAGAAGAACAACAGCCACCTTAATAATAACCATGACCGTATTAAACTTTGCTGATTCCTTTACTCCCCTAGAAAGTAGCATAGTAACCAATAGTACAATGATGACAGCTGGTAAATCTATAAAAGTTCCCTTATCTGGATTAAATGCACTAGTTAATGCAGTTGGCAAATGCAAACCAAATCCTGATAATAAACTTTGAAAATATCCTGACCAACCACTCGCTACTGCAGAAGAAGCTAGTCCATACTCTAGAACTAAGTCCCATCCGAGAATCCAAGCAAATAATTCTCCAAAGGCAACGTAGCTATAAGTATATGCACTCCCTGATTGAGGAATCATGGAAGCAAATTCAGAATAACAAAGTGCAGCGAATACACATGCTAAACCTGCAATAATGAATGATAGGATTAGTGCTGGTCCAGCGTACTTGGCTGCTGCTACTCCAGTCAGAACAAAAACACCAGTTCCAATAATCGCACCTACACCTAACATGGTTAAATCAACTGCTCCCAAAACTCTTTTGAGTGAATTATTAGATAATTCATTCCCTACTTGTTTCTTCCGTAGTAAATCCATTTAAACCTCCAGAATCTCTCGTTTGTCGAATAATGTCTTGTTTTGTCGAAATAATAGATTTATTCTAAACATATACTATTTATTTGTAAAGGTAATTTATGAATGATAATTTTTCCCAAAGCCAAATTATTGATATGATGACATTATTATTCCAATTCTGCTTCTAATAGGATTCCTTATCTGTATTAAAAAATTCTTCTAATATCCAAAGGAGAAAAAATGCTTTCTTCCAATTCATTTTTCAAATTAATTCATAAATCTAAATGGATTACTTTAATTTTTACTGCTCTATTAACTGAGCTTGCAAGTGAAATCAAAGTAATTCCATTCAACGGCGAGTATTTCCGGTTTGGTTTAGGGAGTGTTATTTTTTTTCTAATTGTTCTTATCCAGCCTCCTGCTTCATTCGCAAAAACAGGATTCTTCACCGGTATGCTAGTCTTTTGCTTTCGTATTCTGGGAGATATGATATTTGATCCCATCCCTATCTTGGATAGCATAAAGAATCATTTACCCGCCTTTCTATTTTACTTCCTGTATGGTATAGGGCTTGGCTTTATTAATATAGAGAAATACAAGACTTTTCCGCTTCTACTTGGTTTATTGGCTGCAGGGATAGAGTTTTTAGTGAACGGCATAGAGCATCTGATGCGCTACTGGTTTTTAATTCATGAGAACTTAGGACCTCGAGAATGGGCTTTGTTAAGTGTGGTAGCCATATTCCGTAGTTATTTTGTTGTTGGACTATATAGTACAATTACTGTTTCGGAACAAAAGAAACGGATGCAAGAAATGCTCGAGGTTGGATCGGAATTATATTCAGAATCCCTTTACCTTCAAAAATCCATGAATCATATAGAACAAATCACGGCATCAAGCCATGATTTATATCGAAAATTAAAAAAGAGCAACCTTGACGAATTAGGCATGCAAGCATTACTCATTGCTCAAGAAATACACGAAGTGAAAAAAGATTCACAGCGGATTCTTTCAGGTCTGTCGAAAATCACGATACAAAAAAGTAATGAGGATCTTTTTCTCTCTGATGTGTTAGGATTTGTGGTTACCGCTAATAAAAAGTATAGTGAAATGTTAAAGAAAAAAATCTCATTTAATCTGAACATGTCGATAGATTTTTATACGCACCAACATATCCAATTACTTGCATTATTAAATAATCTGACCGCTAATGCTGTGGAAGCCATTTCTGAAAAAGGAAACATCGATATCGAAATCTTCGAGGAATTAGAGTTTATTATATTTATTATCAATGATACGGGGATTGGGATTCCCGAAGAGGATATATCAATCATCTTTGAACCTGGCTATACAACAAAATACAATGATCATGGGGTTGCTGCAACAGGGATAGGTTTATCACATGTTCATGAAATCGTTCATACACTTCATGGCCAAATTGAAGTAGAATCTCAAACAGAAGGTACTACATTTCGTCTTAAAATCCCTACTGATACCATAAGAAAAAGAGGTGGATGAAGCTGAGATATTTTATTGTTGACGACGATTCAGCTAGCAGAAGAATGCTAGAGAAAATCATATCAGATGGAAATCTTGGAACGGTTATCGGTGAAGCAGAATCTGGAGTCGATTCACTTCCTCTCATCCTTTCTTTACGTCCAGATGTTGTTCTAATCGACTTTTTCATGCCTAAACTGGACGGAATTGAAACTATCGAACAATTGAGGATAAAAGGATTTGAAGGACAGTTCATCATGATTTCTCAAGTGGTAAATAAAGATATGGTAGGTGAAGCCTATGAAAAAGGTATTGAATTTTTTATTCATAAACCTATCAATAGGTTAGAAGTACAAAGTATTTTAAAAAAGACGGCAGAACAATTCCGTCTGAGACAATCTTTAATGACGATTCGAGAATCTTTGGCGTCCGTGGAACAAACCAAGTTAACGCCAAAACAAAAAAGCGTGAAAGAAATCGTCTATTCTATATTAAATGATATGGGAATTATCGGAGAACCAGGAAGTGGAGATATGGTATTGATGATGGAGTTTCTAATAAATCGCCAAGATTCCTCATCACTATTGCCCCCTCTTAAGGAATTATATGAGGTTATTTCTGATTCAGATAAAGATATAAAAAAGGAAATTAAATCAATTGAGCAGCGCATCCGTCGGGCAATTATGGCAGCAATGAACAACTTAGCTTCACTAGGAACTATTGATTATACAAATCCAAAATTCGAATACTATGCACCTCGTTATTTCGATTTTCAAGAAATAAGGGTACGCATGAAAGAATTGGATCAGGAAAGCAATGAAACCACGAAAGTAAAAATAAATATAAAAAAATTTCTCCAAGTCTTGTATTTTGATTCATTAGAAAAATACACTTCAACTTCATAGCACTAACTTCCCCAGATCTTTTGAGAGTGAAGGGGTTTTTTTTTGTGACAGCTTTGGATTAACTTCAAGTGACATTCGCGAAGACGAAGCTATAATAAGCGCAACTAGGCACATTGCCAGTATTAACAAAGATTTCTTTATTTGCTAATAAGCAATAAGACGGATTCTAATTCACTTCATGTCGGATTATGTAGGATTCAGTAGTCTCCCCATATAATAAATTTTACATTTTACTTTTACAATTTTCAAAAATTAGTAAGCGTTTACATTAAGAAAAATGGGGAGGAAATTCGATGAAAAAACTTAAGTTTAGCTTAGCTTACCAAATTATTGTCGGATTGGTTTTAGGGATAATAGTCGGAGCCATTTTTTATGGAAATCCTGCTGTAGCAACATATTTACAGCCAATCGGAGACATCTTTATTCGATTGATTAAAATGATTGTCATTCCAATTGTTGTTTCAACGTTAATCCTTGGGGTTGCTGGTACTGGGGATATGAAAAAGCTGGGTAAACTCGGCGGTAAAACGATTCTTTACTTTGAAATTGTTACAACGATTGCGATTATTGTAGGTTTATTTGCTGCCAACTTGTTTAAACCAGGCGTTGGAGTGGATATGTCAAAGCTGGCTAAAGGCGATATTCAAAGCTATGTTGACACATCCGAACAAGCAACAAGTCATAGTTTTGCCGATACTTTTGTCAATATTATTCCGAAAAATATCTTCGAATCTTTAATGAATGGGGACATGCTTGCAATCATCTTCTTTTCCGTCATGTTCGGATTAGGAATTGCTGCAATCGGTGAAAAAGGAAAGCCTGTTTTAGCATTCTTCCAAGGTACTGCCGATGCCATGTTCTGGGTGACCAATCAAGTAATGAGATTTGCACCATTTGGTGTTTTTGCCTTGATAGGAGTTACGGTTTCAAAATTTGGTGTAGAATCCTTAATTCCACTTGGAAAATTAGTAATTTGCGTTTATGCGACAATGCTCTTCTTTGTTGTTGTGATATTAGGTGGGATCGCGAAGATGTGCGGAACCAGCTTACTTCATATCGTTAAGATTTTAAAGGACGAAATCATCCTTGCTTATTCTACAGCAAGTTCAGAAAGTGTATTGCCAAAAGTAATGCAAAAAATGGAGAAATACGGATGTCCGAAAGACGTGGTTTCATTCGTTATCCCAACCGGCTATTCATTTAACTTAGATGGTTCTACACTTTATCAAGCATTAGCAGCAATTTTCATTGCTCAAATGTACGGAATCGATTTAAGTATTTCTCAACAAATTTCTTTAATGTTAGTATTAATGGTTACATCTAAAGGTATTGCTGGTGTTCCGGGAGTTTCATTCGTCGTTCTATTAGCGACTCTAGGAACTGTAGGTATTCCACTAGAAGGACTAGCATTTATTGCTGGTATTGATAGATTACTTGATATGGCTCGTACCGTTGTTAATGTAATCGGTAATTCTTTGGCGGCAATCGTTATGTCTAAGTGGGAAGGACGATTCGATACAAAGAAAGGTAAAGAATACATCACTTCCATTCAAAAAGCTGCATAAGTAACAAAAATCTAATAACTGAGAAGGCCTACCGAAAAGTGGTAGGCCTTCTCTTTTGTTTTCTAGCACTACTAAACTAATATTAAGAGGCTGCTCACTTAATTGAGATAATAGGTAAGTAAGATAATTATCCTAGAAGAGATAAAAGTTTTTAAAGTTAAAAAAGAGTGCTTAAGGGAACGAATCCCTTAAACACTCTGATCTAGCAAAGATTATTTTATAAAATTAATTAGAGACCAAGCTCTTGCAGAATCTTCTCCAATGTTTTGCCTTTGTAATTCTCTTTCGATTTTGGAGCGTTTTCTACTGTCGGATTTTGCATTAAATAGTTCCTTTGTACAAATGCCATATCCTGTGCATCTACAGTGCCGTCATAATTAATATCCCCATCGCGGTCACTTGTTCCCCACGTTTCTTGGATGTAAACTGCATCCATTACATCAATGACATCATCTTTATTAACATCTCCGCCTATCGCTGGTTTATTCGGCAGATATTTGTTTTGGTTAGTTACTTTTCCGCCATCAATGAATCCAATCGTAAATGTATTGTGCACTGTAAAGTGGCCCGGCACATTAAGCTCGAATTGGAATTCTTCATCTGTTAACGGTAATGGAATTTCATAACCTATGTCCGAACCAAGTCTAGGACTTCCATTATACACCTTTCCGTCAACGCCCGTTGCCTTTACTGTGACACCCACCTTCATGTAATCATTCGGTCTTGGTGTTCCATCTGGCATCATAAATGCCTCTGCATCATATGCCCCACGAGCCAACGAATATGTCGGTTCCAAAAAGATCATTGGATTTGCACTTAACGCTTCCTTCTTTACATTATTCGTATCTGTGTAAGAAGCTTTCATATATCTAGCATAAAACAGAGGAGCTATCGTATAGTTGTCGTCCTTCATCTTAAATGCTACATCCACTAGAGAGAGGTCACCGGACAAGCCTGGCACTCCTTCCTTCGTTGTTGCTGTAATCGTCAGTTTTCTATAAGTTCCACCGTCTGCTACGTCCTCTACTTTCACATCCACTGACTTGCTGACGCTGCTGTGTGGCGTCACAATCGGTTGTTCCGCAAGTGTAGCATTATATGAGAGTGAATACACGGCTTCTTTTACATTGTTTACATTATTTAGGGTCAATGTAGTTTGGGCTGTCTCTCCCATTTTTGCCGCTGTTTTTTCTGCCTTCATATTGGCATACAACTCTCCCTCACGGATGAAGTAGATCATTCTGCTTTCTTTCCATGTTTTATTGGTCGCAGCATCTGTGCCATAAAACCAAAGCTGCATCGGTCTCGTTTGATTCATCGGAATATCGACGGAGAATGTGCCATCTTCATTTACAGGAATTTGTACTTCACGGCCGCCAAGCTGGTCTTGATAAAACATTTTGTTATTTCCTTGGGTAAAATTAAATCCTGCCGCTTTCATATCATCAATTTCTTTATCAAATATAGAACCAGTCACTCTCACTGTTTTTTCTTCCGGCTTATATTCATACACATCTGATTTTAGATTCAGATCGATTTTTGGAGCGATGCTTTCAATATAAATAGGCGTTTCTTTAGAGAATGTTTTTCCTCCATCATTCGTGCCTACAAATTTCAATCTGTATGATCCTTCTTTTGCCAGTTGTTGGTTGTAAGCGATAGGATTTTCTGAATTTCCTGTAAACGGATAGTACAGTCCCTTAAAAACTTGTTTGAAAGAAAGATCTACCTTTTCATTCATTAGAATTCCATCAAGAGTTCCGACGAATCCGATTTCTTTGTTTGTTTTTCCATCTATCAGAAACACATCAATCGTACGCATATGGGACTTTAATCTCATGATCGCATCAGAAGCCGCCGCCATCGTAGTATATCGGTAATCACCAGTTGTTGTAATTGCCTTATTGACCATATCTACTGATTCAATTCCCTCTTCAGTTGTGCGGATAGCAAAAGGCACTTGGTATGTTTCTTCCGGATTTGCTTGGTTCGTATACGTAATATAGCCTTCATACGTTCCTAGCGCTGCTGTTTTTGGAACAGAGATCGAAACCGCCGTTTTCTTTTGCGCATTTCCACTAACGTTTACTGTCTTATCTGTTAAAATTTGAACACCGTTAGCATCTGCATCTTTTGAAGTTCTATAATCGTTTTGGAATCGTCCTTCCAACACTTGAAACTCGACTTTCACGTCAAATGTTTTTGCTTGTTTACTATTGTTATAGACGATAAGAGAACGTTGATCAGACACATTGGTTCCATTCGGTGCAAATGTACCGAAGCTGATCGCCCCTGTTTTATCTTTAACCGAAACGTAATCACCTTTTTTATCTACCTTACCTTGCGTTTCATCTACAACTTCAATCCGCGCTTGGGAATGAACCGCTTCATACGGATCCACTACACCTGCTCCTACTTCATAAACGCTGTATTCTCCGTTTAACGGATCTGCGGTGTTCATCAATACTTGCTTCACTTGTTCCGGAGTAAAATCCGGGTTCGATTGTAATAATAATGCCGCTACTCCAGCCACATTAGGACTTGCCATAGATGTTCCTGATAGTCTTTCATATGCATATTGATAGTTTCCGATTTGATCTGCCCCGTGCATATACGAAGGTACAGTAGAGAAGACGGATACTCCCGGTGCTGTTACCTCCGGCTTAATATCGTAAGTCGTACGAGCCGGTCCACGTGAACTAAAGGAAGCAAGCTTGTTCCCTTCTGTCATCACTTGTCCAATATCATCAAATGATATTGTCGCTTTGTCTGTCACTTTTTGTTTCAATGCAGTACCGTGTTCATAGGATAGAGAAAATGTTGGAACAAAGCCGTAGCCCTCTCCTAAATACGATGGGATATATCCTTCTCCGGGAATGTTATTCATCATCAATACTGCTTTTGCACCGTGTTTTTTCGCTTCTTTGATCTTAGCATCCAATGAGAGAATCCCTCTATCGACTAAGACAACCTTTTCGTTAACATCTTTATTGTTATAGTTATTAGCAGACCCTATTCCAACGTAAACAATTGAAAGACTCTGGCCCTTTAACTCTTCTACTCTATCTTCCAAGCCCTTTGCCAGCAGTTTTAAATCTGCGGATACATCATCTAATGAACCTTTTGCCGTTGCAATTGTTTCTGATGTATCGCTCGCCCCTACTGTAATCGCTAATGCAGCCGCACCCGGGGATCCTAGTGTATACAACCTGTCACCGCTGTTTCCAGCAGAAACAACCGCTGTTACTCCTGCCAGCACCGCATTATTTAATGCCATGCTTGTAACATAAAGAGGATCATTGTAGGCTCTTCCCAAAGAAAGATTGATTACATCCATCCCATCCTCCACAGATTTATCGATCGCAGCTAAAATGGCTTCTGTTGTACCGGTTCCATATTCTCCTAATACACGATACGCATAAATATCCGCTTCCGGCGCTACTCCCGTCACAGCATAATCCGTATTATTTTCACCTTGGCCCGCAATAATGCCAGCAACATGAGTTCCATGTTGAGTGTAATAATAGGCACCGGTCAAAGGATTGATTTCTGCATATCCCGATTTTTCCCAATCATCATATGTTGTTTCCATTGGGTCATTATCGTTATCGACAAAATCGTATCCGCCTTTATACGCATCCTTTAAATCTGGATGGTTATAGTCAATGCCAGTATCTATTACCCCTACCTTTATCCCTTCTCCAGTAAGCCCTTCTGCATGTAATTTATCTACTCCAGGATATGTCAGCATTCCTGTCTCTTTATTCTCGTTAGAGGAAGCACCTTTCTGAACAGGAGGTTCAACATGTACTTCTTCATTGCTCCATATGGCTTTTACTGAATTGGATTGAAGCAATGCTTTTACTTTGTTGGCAGGTAGTTCAATCGCAACACCATTAAATGCATTTTTGTATAATCTTTTTACGTTATAGATATTTTTTTTCTTCTTTAAATCCTCTTTATATATTTCCTGCAAATCTGATTTGAATGTTTCATGCGCTGCATCTGCTTTTTGTTTCGCATCGTTTAGCAACAGCTGCTTCCCATTAACTGCAGCTTCTGCTACCGCTGTTTTTGCAGGCTTGTCCTTAAATTCTACAATGACAGAAATGCTCTCTTCGCTTTCAAGATTTGTATTTGGCGATAATTGAAGTCCTCCACTGTCACTTGTTTGCAATTGATTTAACGCTTGTCGCTGTTCAGGAGTCAAATTTGACAGGACTTGCTCAATTTGCGAAATGGTTTTTGCAGAAACAACCTGATTGATGGGAGTTTGTGCGAATGAACTAAATAAAAGCCCTGTACTTAATGTTAATGTTGTTAAACCTTTTGTAATTCTATGATTCATTCTTCTCTTCCCTTCCCTTCTTTTCTTTATCACTATTGCTCCCTCATTATATTTAGATTTGACGGAATATTATTTTTGAAAAATTCTATCAAATCAAAAAAAAAAAAAAAATGAGAGCTCTTTTTAGCTCTCACCCTTCACTTTATCAATAGTTAATGATTGTTTCCTGTACTTAATAATTGAGTATATTTCACTTCATGTTGAAGCGTTGCATGGAATCTATATTTCCAAAAGGCTAATAAACATTTTTTTAACCTTGCTACATTTCCAATTCTATTCGATGAATCCGCCACTTCTAATAGTTCATTCAATCCTTCTTCAAATTGATTGCATTTACATTGAAACAAAGCATATGCATAGCAATAATCCAAATACATTTTTCCTTTTAGCCATGGTTCCTTACTTTTCGCCATATCTTCAATGACATGTTTGAACCTTTTAATCAATCTATTTACATCATCTAATCGATTTAATTGAATGTATGTCTCCAATATTCTCGGCAACCCAACATACATATCGTCCCTATTTTCCAGCCAGGAGAGATATTCATCCGCATATTCTACTTGTCCTAAATCCAATAGGGCAACATAGCGATTTCCAACAGATATATCTGCAAAAAATTCATTTACTTGTGCGTATTGCTCAATTAGATCTAATACTTCCTCAAGAGAAGCTCCTAATCTTGCCAAAGCAAAACTCTTATACATTAAAGCCCGTCCATAATAATCCCCTTCTGTTGCCAATTGTTTCAATTTTTCAGCGTAATTCAGCACTTGCTTCCATTCTTCTCTCCGGTAGTAATCTGCCATGATCCACATATATGCTTCTTTCCTAGTCTCAATTGGCATGTATGCTAAATGATCTAATACATGAGAAAGCGCATGCTGCCCTTTGTCTGTCATTCTTACAATAAAAAATCTCCTGAAATAGCTTATAGCCACTTCCTCTGAAAAGCGATCTGATTCATTTTCAATAACCACTTCATAAAGGGGAAGTGCTCGCTCTCCTTTTCCTACTTGAAAAAGCTCTTCTGCAACAGAAAAGATATACGATAAGTTTTTCTTTCTAATTGTTTTTGAATTTTCTTCCAACATTAAATTAATTAAGTCACTATAATGATTCTCATGGCCATCAGCTGCACACTTATACAAGAACTGTATACATCTGCGCTTGTCAATTCGTTTTCCTTCGATTAAACAGTCTTCCACATAGTATGAATAAAGAGTACCTTCTGATAGCCCGAAAGCATTTGTAATCGCATCTAAATTTTGCAAAGAAAGGGGTTGCTTATGATTAAGAATGCGACTAATCTCACTAATATGAATACCGGATCTTTTTGAAACCTCTGTCTTATTCCACTTTTTCATTTCCATATATTTTAGAATTTCTTGAAATAAAGCAGCATTCATTTTTTTCACCTGGCCCTAATATTCTCCATTTATCTTAATATGCCATAACTCGATTTTGTAACACATGAGCGGTTTTTCCCACATTCACAGTTAATTTCTAACATTATTATCTTTGATAATAATTACGATTTTTGACTAATCTACACTTCAAAAAGGGCACTTCTTCTACATGAAGAAACGCCTCCGTTCGTAATATAGGTTAGCCAGATCTCTTTGACCTTTTTCTATATGGTCATATGATACGGTAGTCAGCGTAGTACATTCCTACCATTGGATTCGATCTCGTTAGTTAAACTGTTAACCCTATTTCAAATACAACAATTAAGGAAACTTCACAAAACACAAAAAATCAACGAAAAGTTTTGACAGTTCTGTGAAAAAAGTTTTGACAATTATGTGAACAAATTGAATAATATATTTTATAGAAGGAGGGATCGTGAATATGGAATCTAAATTATTAAATGCAGTGAAAACTGTTGGTCTATTGGTACTCTCCATTGGAGTGATGATTTTTTCACTCAGTTTTTGGGTAAGCGATTACGAATATTTAGCTCCGATTGGCATCGGAACCGTTGTAGGTGCTGTTTTTATCTTTTTGATAGGCGTATTTTTTGTAGCTACTGAAGAAATGTTAAACAAAACGGAAAAAGGTATTCCAATCAAAAAATAAAGGAGCGCCACTGTAGGCACCCCTTTATTTTTTTGATTACATATCCCAAACTAGAGCTAGCAATGTACCGAAAATGGTTACTAGCGCTATAGCTAATCCATAGTAAATATTTGTATAGATAGCCCCTTTATCCTCTGTTTCACCAGCATGCATAAACACAACTAGTTGAAGCCCTGCTTGAAGGAATGCTGTTAGCAGCAATATAGTCATGCCTGTTGAAAACGACATGTCAAAGAAGTACACCACAAGTGCTACTGCGGTTAACATCAATGAAAATACGAAGCCCATAACTTGTTTAAGAGGGAATAATTCTCTCATTTTTACATCATTCCTTTCAAATAAATGAAGCTGAAGATGAAGATCCAGACTACATCTAAGAAATGCCAGTAAAGGGAGAAAATGAATGCTTTATTAGTTGTTTGAGGAGTCAACCCACGTTTTTTCACTTGCAGGATGATAAATAATCCCCAAAATAAACCGAGTGTAACGTGCGCTCCATGTGTTCCTAGTGTTGTTAATAAAATGGATGTGAAGGCACTAGTTTGTATGCCTGCCCCTTCATGAACATACGTTACAAATTCAAAAATTTCAACGCCTAAAAATCCTAAACCGAGAAGCAGTGTAACTGTATAGAAGCCTATCATGGCTTTTACTTTGCCAATTCGCATGGCATGAATTCCAAGCCCCACTGTAAAGCTACTTGTTAATAGCAAGATGGTCTCTATTAACACCGGAGTAATTTGGAAAATCTCCGCTCCAGTTGGTCCACTTCCTGTACGATCCGCTAAAGTGAAATAAGAAGCAAAAAGTGTTGCAAATAGCATAATTTCTGCACCAAGGAAAATCCAGAACCCTAAAATCTTTAAGCGATTTTCTTCCGTACTATATTCAAGTGGTAGCGAGTGATCTATTTTCACTTTTTAAGCACCTCGCAATCTTGTTTCAGTTTCTTCGATTTCTTCAACTGAGATATATCGGCCGTGATCATTTTCAAATGAACGAAGTGCCATACATATAAAAATCCCTATCGTTGTTAGGATTACAGGAATCCACAAACTGAAAATAAATGAAAATCCCCATACAAAGAAAATACAACTCATAATAAACGGAATACCACTATTGTTCGGCATGTGAATTTTTTCATATTCACCTTTAAATAAAACATGACCTTTTTTCTTTGCGTCCCAGAAGGGTTCAGTTGACTGAACTTGTGGAACAATTGCAAAGTTATACTCTGGTACAGGTGAATGCGTAGCCCATTCTAGTGTTCTCGCATCCCAAGGATCATTTCCAATATCTCTTGAAGCGTAACGTGTGCTGTAATAGATATTGTACACAATTAATACAAATCCGATTGCCATAATCATAGCTCCAATAAACGAAACCATATTCAATGGACCAAATCCAGTAGACTCAGAATACGTATACATTCGACGCGCCTGACCATCCAGACCCGTAATATACATAGGCATGAATGCCAATATAAATCCAATAGAAAGAAGCCAAGCAGTCCATTTTCCAATTCTTTCATTTAACATAAAACCAAACATTTTTGGCCAATAGTATGTGAGACCAGCGAGCATCGCAAATACCACACCAGGAATAATAACATTATGGAAATGTGCGACTAAGAACATCGTATTATGATATTGATAGTCAGCAGCTGACATTGCAAGCATTACTCCGGTTACCCCACCTAATGTGAAAAGCGGTATAAATAGCATTGAATAGAGCATCGGTGTAGTAAAAACTATTTTCCCTTTTCTAAGTGTGAGCAACCAGTTAAAAATCTTTACCCCTGTCGGTACAGCAATCGCCATCGTTGTAATGGAGAAAATGCTATTTGTTAGAGCTCCTTGACCCATTGTAAAGAAATGGTGGGCCCAAACTATAAATGAAAGAAAAGAGATTAAGACCATCGAACCTACCATAGATTTATAGCCATAGAGGTTACGACGGGCAAAGGTTGAGATAATCTCACTATAAAGACCAAACGCTGGCAAGATTAAGATATATACTTCAGGATGTCCCCAAACCCAGAAAACGTTCGCCCAAAGCATATCCATGCCGCCATTATCTAATGTAAAGAAGTTTGTTCCAAATTGTCGGTCCAAAGTTCCCATTGCGAGTAATACCGCTAAAACAGGAAATGCAAAAACAATGATCACATTAGCGATAAAAGAAGACCAGGTGAACATCGGCATTTTCATTAATGTCATACCAGGTGCTCTCATTTTAAGAATGGTTGTAATAAAGTTAATCCCTGTCATTAATGTCCCAATACCGGCAATCTGAATGGCAATCATATAATAGTTGTTTCCTACCGATTCGCTAAATTCGTTACCGGCAAGCGGGAAATAGGAAGTCCAACCGGCATCTGGTGAACCACCAATGACGAAAGAAATATTAAATAACATCGCACCCATAAAAAATAACCAAAAACTTAATGCATTCAATCTAGGAAATGCGACATCACGAGCTCCAATTTGCAATGGAATCACTAAGTTCATAAAGAACATTATAAATGGCATGGCCATAAATAAAATCATAACGACACCATGCGTTGTGAATATTTCATTGTAATGCTGAGCATCTAGTAATTTGTTATCTGGAGCAGCAAGTTGGGCGCGCATCATAACGGCATCTACCCCACCGCGGAAAAGCATTAGCAAAGAAGATATTAAATACATAATCCCAATGCGTTTGTGATCAACCGTTGTTAACCATTCGCGCCATAAGTAGCCCCACTTTTTAAAATAGGTTAACCCTGCAATTACTGCGATTACAGTAAGACCTATGGCGACCATCGATGCATAAATCGCAACACTTGGATGAGGTATTGCAAATCGATTAAAGAAATCCATACTTTTTGACTCCCTTCTAACAGTTTATTCCTTGTTAAGCAGATATAATGGTTTGAGCCTTTATCAGTTAATTCTTAATGATGGTGGCTATGGTCAGAGTTCCCATCGGTAGATTCTTTGTCACTTTGATCTGATTTCTTCTCTTCTGAATCGACATCATTTTCAGATGACTTATGATTTTCATGACCTTCAGGTGGTGGCGAGAAGCCTAAATGTGTACTAGTAAAAGTCATCTGCCCCAGATGTCCAGGTTCTAATAATTCTTCATACTTCTTTTTCGTAAGCGGCTTTGCAGTATCCTTTACTTCTTTTATCCACTCATTAAATTCATCATCAGGCATGGCTGTAACATTGAAGGTATTTTCTGCGAACCCTTTACCGCTAAAATTTGCATTCCGTCCCATATATTCGCCTGGAACATCTGCAGCTAAATGTAATGTCGTAACCATATCACTCATTGCGTATTTTTGTCCTCCGAGCTGCGGAATCCAAAAGCTTGTGATTGGTCCTTTTGAATAAAGTCTAAATTCAAGTGCACGATCAGTAGGAATATACAAGTAGTTAACCGTTTCAATATTTTCTTCTGGATAACTAAAGTGCCACTTCCAATTAGAAGATGATGCATATACAACTAATGGTTCTTTATCCTCGTAACCTTTCGGTCTAGCCTCAACAATATAATTACTTTGAACAGATACAAATGAAAGATAAGCAACAATTAATACTGGAATTCCCACACAAATGACTTCTACCCAAAGATTCCCTTCTATATGTGGAGGTTCATAATCATGGCTTTGTTTTGAAGCACGATATTTTACTAACATGAGCACTAGAAGAGCAAAAACAACAACAACAATGACAGACATGATTCCAATCGATAACATGATGTCACTTGCTTGTCTTTCTGCTTGTGGTCCTTTTGGATCTAAGACAAGTAATCGTTCACAACCTGTTAATACAGCAGAAATTGCAAGAGTTACTACTAATAAAGCCCATTTCATTTTCATTGAGGTTCCCCCTGTCTTTACTTGATTTTTCAATATAAGTACATGCTCATTTATACAAGAAATAAAATATATGTGTATTTTTTCACAAACTAATACATTTGTGCACCAAATCACAATTTAAAATAAAGATACCCTCAAGAGTTTCCAGTATAAACATAATGTTAACATGAGTTCAAAAGTTGAGGTGTGACAATTTCACGAAGGAATTATTTTGAAATTTTTACTAATAAATAAGCAAGATATAACGTATCTGAACAAGATCTCTTTCTAGTATTTAAATAGGTTTTATGTCATTGGGTTGGCTGGGCACCGATAAGAAGATAAAAAGGTCCCCATAATGGGGACCTTTTTTGCCTATTAGTATATCTTGAAGAAGTTCCTTAAGTTAACCATTCGTACCACTCTTCTAAGGCAGCAAGATCAGTACTATTATCATCTTTTGAAGAAAGACTTTTCCCATTTTCAGTCATATAACCTTAATCTTCAATGAGCTGAGGATAAAATGACAAAAAAGGTAGATCAATAAAGATCTACCTTTGACATCTTAATGTTTTAAGTCATATTTAAGTATTTTACCACCAAATTTATGTATGGTGGAGACGGTGGGAGTCGAACCCACGTCCAGAAACATCGCCACTTAAGCTTCTACGAGTGTAGTCGACATATTAGCATTTCGCTAACTCTTATGCCTATCGACAGGCTTCGGAGCAGCTAGTCTGGTTGTTCTCTTCCTTCATCCTCAGACGGTGGAATCCGGCGTAGCCCACTTAGAGTGAGTCCCTTACCCTACCACATGGGCAATGGAGGGAGGAACCGCAATCAACTGTTATTAAGCAGCGAAAGCGAAGTTGTTGTTTTGTTTGCCAGTTATAGGCTTTGACGTTTTAACGAGGCCGATCCCCTCGACTCGCAACCTAAGCTCGAACTATCCCTGTCGAATCCGTAACGTCCCCATGATAAGAATGGAGCGATAGGATGATGAATAGCAAGCAAAGTGCTGTGCATATTCAGTTGTCATCTACAAGAATCATTATATCACATCTAACATAAGATGCAATTGTAACTTCCTGTAAGTGAATGTAAGGAATGGCAATGACTTAGATTTTCTGACGATCACGGAAGGCACGTTCGATTTCACGTTTGGCTTCTTTTTTCTTTAAATCCTCACGTTTGTCATATTGTTTTTTACCTTTTCCTAGACCTATTAAAACCTTGGCAAATCCATTTTTCAGGTACATCTTTAAAGGAACAAGTGTATATCCTTCCTCTTTCGTTTCACCAATCAATTTATTGATTTCCCTGCGATGCAATAATAGCTTCCTTGTACGTAGAGGATCATGATTATAGCGATTGCCTTGCTCGTACGGGCTGACGTGCATATTGTAAAGATATAATTCTCCATTATGGATTCTAGCATACGAGTCCTTTAAATTAGCTTTTCCTTTTCTTATGGACTTGATTTCTGTACCTTGCAGAACGATACCAGCTTCGTATGTTTCTTCAATAAAAAAGTCATGATAGGCTTTTTTGTTTTGTGCGACTTGTTTGCCTTCTCCTTTCGGCATATGACCAACTCCCCTAAACTGATTGTCTCTCTATGATAGCATGAGAGCCTGAATGTGTAATACTCAGGCTCTCTTTTTTACATTATCTTCTCTTCGGCTTTTTCTTACGTTTAGCGGCTGGTGCATTTTCAAAGAACTTTTTCTTCTTTCTTGGTTTACGATCGGATGAGCTCCCTCCATTAGAGTCCTCTTTTCGACGACCTTGACCTTGACCTCGTCCTTGTCCTTGTCCTTGTCCTTGACCTTGACCTTTACCGTCTCTATCGTTGCTCTTTGGACCGCCACGACCTTGCCTGTCACCCGATCTTGTTTTAAAAACACGGGTTTCATTCGTTTCGCGTCGGCGATTGTTCTTCATCCCAGCTACTTCAAAATCAATGGCACGCTCGTCTTTATTGACGTTCGTGACTCTGACCGTTATTTCATCACCAATGCGGAATACCTTTGCAGTCCGTTCGCCTATCATTGCCAAATGGCGCTCATCAAATCGATAATAATCATCATTCATGGCACTTACATGGATTAAACCTTCAATCGTGTTTTCCAATTCGACGAACATCCCAAAGTTTGTAACAGAGCTAATGACACCATCGTACTCTTGACCAATTTTGTCCAGCATATACTCTGCCTTTTTCAAATCGTCCGTCTCACGCTCAGCATCGACAGCACGTCTTTCTCTTTTGGATGTATGATCCGCAATATCAGGCAATAATGCATTCCATTTTGCTCTTGTCTGTTCATCCACTTTTCCTTCGATCAAGTAAGTCCGAATCAATCGATGAACGATTAAGTCAGGATAACGACGGATTGGAGAAGTGAAATGAGTGTAAAACTCAGTTGAAAGTCCAAAATGCCCTAGGCTTTCTGGATAATATTTAGCTTGTTGCATGGAACGTAACAATACCGTGGAAATGACCGTCTCCTCTGGTTTTCCTTCTACAGCCTCTACGATTTCCTGTAATGCCCTTGGATGGACATCGTTTGCTTTCCCTTTGACCACATAGCCAAAGTTTGTGATGAATTCAAAGAATCTTTGCAGTTTTTCTTCCTTTGGGTCTTCATGGATACGATAAATGAAAGGAACATCCATCCAATGGAAATGCTCTGCAACCGTTTCATTGGCAACTAGCATGAATTCCTCAATTAATTTCTCTGCTACGGAACGTTCTCGCAATACGACATCCGTTGGCTCTCCATCTTCGTTTACTAAAACCTTCGATTCTTTAAAATCAAAATCGATGGCACCGCGCTCCATTCTCTTTGAACGAAGGATTGCTGCGAGCTTCTCCATTTCTTCAAACATTGGAACTAGTGGCTCATATCTGCTTCGAAGTTCTTCATCTTGATCAACCAATATTTTATTGACGTCTGAATAAGTCATTCGTTCAGTCGTTTTAATGACACTTTGGAAAATTTCATGTTTAACGACTGTTCCCGTTTCATCAATTTCCATATCGCATGACAGGGTAAAACGATTTACCTTTGGATTCAAAGAGCAAATTCCATTTGATAAGCGATGGGGAATCATCGGGATGACTCGGTCAACCAAATAGACACTTGTGCCGCGTTCATACGCTTCTTGATCGATTGGTGAGCCTTCCTTCACATAATGGGTGACATCTGCTATATGTACGCCTAGTTTATAATGACCGTTATCAAGCTTGGTCACCGTAACAGCATCATCAAGGTCCTTGGCGTCTGCTCCATCAATCGTCACGATTACTTCGTCACGAAGATCTCGTCTGTCCCCAATATCATCCTCATTAATGGAATCTGGTACATTCTGCGCTTGTTCAATGACTTCATCAGGAAATTCAAGCGGTAAACCATGCTGGTGGATAACGGAAAGAATGTCTACACCAGGATCATTCTTATGACCAAGAATTTGGACAACTTCTCCTTCTGCACTTACTCTTCCATCCGGATAAGCCGTTAGTTTTACTACAACCTTATGTCCTTCAACAGCACCCATGGAGGCAGCTTTAGGAATAAAAATATCATTTACGACCTTTTTATCATCCGGGACGACAAAGCCGAAATTCTTACTTTCAACATAAGTTCCCACTAGTTCAGTCAGTCCGCGCTCAATAATTTTTTCAATGGTTCCCTCACGTCTTGAGCCTGAGCTTTCCGAAGAAACACGAACAAGAACAATATCACCATGCATCGCATTCTTCATATCTCCAGGTGGAATGAAAATATCATCCATTCCTGGTTCTTCCGATAACACAAAAGCAAACCCCTTTGCATGGGCAGACAATTTTCCTCTAATTAAATTTAACTTTTCTGGAAGACCGTAGCGATTGCTTCTTGTTCGAATGACAAGTCCCTTTTCTTCCATTTTCACAAGTGCCTTCACAAAGTCTTTAAAGTCAGCAGAATCTTCGATGTGCAATGCCTCTTCTAGCTCTTGTACTGACATAGGTTTGTAAGCTTCTTTTTTCATATATTCAAGAAGCCTATCCATATGGAGTTTCATATTTTCATCCAAATAAAATCCCTCCTCTAGAGGATATATGCTAAGGGCAGGAATGAATTATTCCTCCCAGTCCAACTTTTCTAAGAATTGATAAACGTCTTCATGCAATTGTTCACGCTCTTTATCGAGTGTGATGACGTGACCTGATTCTTCGAACCATTTTATTTCCTTCAAATCTGATTGAACTTCATTGTAAATGATGTTTGCGCTATCCGTATTGATCATAGCGTCATGTCTTGCCTGTACGACAAATGTCGGGGCATAGATCTCATCAACATGGTTCCTGACATCGGCAATGAGTTCTTGAAGTGCCTTTAAAGTATTCATTGGTGTTTTAGAGAATTGCTCCATCTCCTGTTCTACTTGTTCTGGAGATTTGCCCTCTCTTCTTTTATATTCTCTTGCGTACTCCAATACTCCTTCGTACATCACTTCTTCACTTTTAATATACATAGGCGCACACATTGGTACGATACCCTTTATAGGTACAGTGTAACCTAATTTCAATGAAAATACGCCGCCAAGTGAAAGTCCTGCTACCGCAATTTCTTTATGCCCTTTGCTTTTCAAAAAGTCGTACGCCATCATGACGTCCTTCCACCAATTGTTTGGTCCCGAATGTACGAGTTCTTCTGGTGGGACACCATGGCCTTTATACTGAGGAGCGTGACATGTATACCCCTTTGATTCTAAAAACCGCCCCAGCATCCTAACATCAGCAGAATTCCCTGTAAATCCATGTAACAACAATACTGCTCTTTTCCCACCCTCGAAAGTGAATGGTTGTGGCATTTTGATTTTCATATCTTCTTCTACTCCTTTAAATCTGGTCCTTCTAGTTGAGATTGTATAGTATTATTATGACCCATTTTCTTTCAGAATGTGAAATTTGAGGCCTTTATAAAAGTTAATCAAACGTTTGATTAACAGAAAAGCGGAAGGCGCTTTAATGAAGGAACGTCAGCTAAAGAACCGCCACGTCCTGTGGCGAACGCTGACATCACCACATCCTGTGGAAGTCAAGCATAAGACAAGCCGGCTGGAAGGTTGGTTTGCACCTTCCGGACGGATTGGCTTATGACCTCGAGGCCGACTAAAATCGCCACGTCCTGTGGCGACGTCGGCACTAGCACATCCTGTGCGTCGCCGATAGCACCTGCAGCTAGACAATCAGAAAAGCGGAAGCGCCCCGGAAATAGAGAACGTCAGCTAAGAACCGCCAAGTCCTGTGGCATTGTCGGCAATAGTACGTCCTAAACGTCGTACTAGACACTGCTCTAAGTTCAAAAAATTTTTACTATGTAATATAAAAACCCGGCATTTAGCCGGGTTTTATGCTTTACTGATAAGCTATTATGCGAAGAACGCAACAGCGATTGTTAATACAAAGAATAATACAGACAGAACAATGGTGATTCTGTGTAGAACTAAATCGATGCCACGAGCTTTTTGTTTCCCAAATAGCTGTTCAGCGCCACCTGAGATCGCGCCAGATAATCCAGCACTTTTACCAGATTGAAGCAATACACAAACGATAAGTCCGATACTAACTAATACAAGAAGAACTACTAAAAATGTATGCATGCAGTTCCACCTCCTGATCCTGTAAGCAATTATTTTAAATGTACCATAATATCCATTATTCCACAATGCTTGTTTTCCTTCGCGCTTATTACGTTATTAATAGTTTCTTTTGCTACAGAAGGACTTCCTTCAAGAGAATAGGGTATAATATTGAAAAAGTTGGAAAAGGAGTGAAATCATTTATGTTCATGAATATCATCCGACAAATAGATGGATTGAATATCATACTAGCCGTTTTAGGGGCTATAGCTCTTATTTTCGTAGATATGAACATACTTGAAGGAATTCTATTGGTTATTTCAAGCCTTTTGCTATTCCTGTCTAAATATCGTCCTCAAAGATCGGTTATATTCTTTTCCTATTTAAGCAGTATCTTATTTCTGGGTAATCTATTTTTAAAAACGACAGAAGAAACTAGTCGCTCTAGTATATGGCTTCCTTCTAATATTACAACCTTGGCTTTATTTACAGCCATTATTGCAGCCATTGCGGCTTTAAGTAGATTTGGGACAACTACCCTATCGATTGTTTGGCTTACGACGCATATCTTAATCTTTATTTCCAGCTTACAGATAGGCAGCTTTATCGATTCATTCTGGAGCTATAATTCACTGTTTCTTGCTATACATCGATACTATCCATTTTTGATTATGAGCATGCTGATTGGCGTCTTCCTTGAAAAATTCCAGCTTGAAATGATTCGTGAATATCGAAATAGGTAAGAAAAAGGTGAGGGAAATCCCTCACTTTTAGGCCTTTAGGGTTCGTTTTAAGAATTCCTTAGTTCGCTCTTGAGTCGGATGGTTAAAAATTTGCTCAGGACTACCTTCCTCAGCGATAACCCCTTTGTCCATAAATACCACTCGGTCCGATACTTCTTTTGCAAATTCCATTTCATGGGTTACAATCATCATCGTTAAACCTGATTCTGCAAGCTCCTTCATTACTTTCAGGACCTCACCAACCATTTCTGGATCAAGGGCAGATGTTGGTTCATCAAATAACATCACATCCGGTTCCATGGATAGTGCCCTGGCGATTGCCACACGTTGTTTTTGGCCACCTGATAATTGCTTTGGTTTTGCGTTTATATATTTGTCCATACCAACAGTCTTCAAGTATTTCATAGCTACCTTTTCAGCTTCATCCTTTGTGCGTTTCAAGACCTTCACTTGTCCTACCACACAATTGTTTAATACATTGTGATTATTGAACAGATTAAATTGTTGGAATACCATTCCTAACTTTCTACGGTATGTGGGAATATCATGTTTGTCATCTAAGATATTTTCACCTTTATAGATGATTTGGCCGCCTGATGGTTTTTCCAGCAGGTTAATACAACGTAAAAGAGTCGACTTACCAGATCCAGAAGAACCGATAATGCTTACTACTTCTCCTTTTTCCACTGAAAAATCAATGTCTTTTAGCACTTCATTTGTTCCAAAGGATTTGCTCAAATGTTGAATATCTATGACTTTTTCCACGTGATCTCCTCCTTCTCCCTTATTGGTGTTCACTCTTAAGGTTTGTTGTATGAACCGTCGTGTATTGCTGTTCTTGATTTCCAATCACTGTAAAGTTATCAGGACCGTCTAATTTTCGTTCGAAATAACGTAGAATTCTTGTCACCATAAAGGTCATGACGAAATAAATCATACAGGCGACAAAAAATGATTCAAAATATCTGAAATTGTTTCCTGCAACTGACTTTGTCAGGAAATATAATTCTGTTACTGAAATAACATTTAGAACTGAAGTATCTTTGATGTTAATAACAAACTGATTGCCCGTTGCAGGTAAGATATTGCGAATGACTTGTGGTAAAACGACAGTAAACATCGTTTGAAAAT
This sequence comes from Peribacillus alkalitolerans, assembly GCF_010882125.1. Classification (GTDB taxonomy): domain Bacteria; phylum Bacillota; class Bacilli; order Bacillales; family DSM-1321; genus Bacillus_BN; species Bacillus_BN alkalitolerans. The sequence continues at coordinate 152,850 of NZ_JAAGVZ010000001.1, forward strand.
GGGTCATGCCAATCGCATGGGCAGCTTCAAACTGTCCTTTGTCAATCGATTCAATGCCACCACGAACAATTTCCGCCATATAAGCTCCTGTATTGATCGAAACTACAAGGATTGCGGCAAACAAAACATTCATATCGATACCGAATGCTAAAGCGGAACCATAATAAATAACCATCGCTTGTACAATCATCGGGGTTCCACGGAAAAATTCTATATATATGGAAAGAATGAAGTTTATTACTTTAAGAACTACTTTTTTGGGACCTCTTTCAGGTTCTGGAATCGTTCGAATTACCCCTGCCAATAAACCAATAATTGCCCCAATGAGGGTACCTATAAGTGCTATAAGAAGTGTTAAACCTGCTCCTCGAAGGAACATAGGCCAATTCTCTGAAATAATTTTCACTACCCACTCGAAGCTCATCCTCTTTCTCCTCCTTTAATAATAAGACCGACTGTAAGTTGCTACAGCCGGTCTCACATGATTTTTATTCTGCTGCAGGTTGGTTTTTAATTGCCTCATCCATGATGCTAGTACGATCTTCTTCTGAAATCCCTTTTAGAATTTCATTGATTGTGTCTGTTAACTCACTGTCTTTTTTAAGGCCAACAGCAATAGCTGTATCATCTTCAGATGTTTGGAATCCATCTGTAAATTCAACCATTGCGTAATTTTCATTGGCTGCTGAAGCACTTACTGCTTCAGGCCGCTCTGAAACATACCCATCTATCATTCCTGATTCAAGCGCAACTCGCATTGCTGGGAAGTTGTCCATAGCAGTAGCTTTCTTTACGCCTTCAATTTGATCAATCACTGTATAGTGGAAGGTATTCAATTGTGCTGTAACTTTTGCTCCCTTGAAATCTTGGATGGAAGTTGCACCTTCATATTTTCCACCTTTTTTCACAACCATAACAAGGTTTGATTTGTAATAGTTGTCCGAGAAGTCTATCGTTTCTTTTCGTTCTGCAGTAGGGGACATCCCTGCGATGATCGCATCGATTTTCCCTGAAGTCAATGCCGGTACAAGACCATCCCATTCTGTTTTAACAATGACTAATTTCTTTCCTAATCCATCTGCGATTTTTTTTGCTACTTCTATGTCATAACCGCCAGCATATTCCGAACTGCCTTCGATTTTCACACCGCCATTGGAATCATCATTTTGAGTCCAGTTAAATGGGGCATAACCCGCTTCAAGACCTACCTTAAATGTATCACCTTCTGTTGATCCTGAGCCGGAGTCGCTACTTTTTCCACATCCAGCTAATAGAATCATAGCTGAAATGATTAAAACCATAATGAAAGAAAATTGTTTTCTCATATTAGTACTCTCCTTTTATTAAATAATTACATAAAATGAAATAAAAAAAACGACCTGAGATAAACTCAGGTCGTAGTGTACGTAGTTGCCCTAAAGTCCTCTTCTTTTCCCAAAATGAGATAGCTCAACTCAATAAACCGGGATGTTTATTGAGACAGTCCTGCAGTTCTTAACTACAGACCCAGCAAGTAATACTGAGAATATTACTAACTTCGGCGACATTTCCTTCTCTCTAGCATCATAGCTTCTCGAACTCCACTAAAGACTGTTAAATATCGCGCCTCTACCTCACTGATAAAAGTGAGGTCATATTAAGTTATATTTAATAGGCTACAACAACCTATTAATTATGTCAACCTAGTATAATAGTTTTTATTATATTAAAATATCTAAATTCATTAGAAAACTTGGCTAGCGCCAAGCCTAAGCGCTGGCGATTGCATAGTTGCACTTATACTTTATTCCTAAAATTGACCACGACGCCGACTTACTTCTTTGCTGCCAATTTATACTTTCTAAAAGTACAAAAAAAGAATCCAAAATAAATTTGGATCCGTTCTTCGTATTGGGATTGGTTATTTCAAGAGAATCGCCCTAATCTCTTCTTATTGCTTCAAATAAAAATCCATTTACAGCGTTTAATTTTTGCTCTGCAGTTGTTTTGTCACATCCAAATTTGTGCATAACTATGGCTGCTTTTAAATGCCCTCCTGAACGAACAAAAAGATCTTCTGCTTCTTCACGATTACAGTTGGTAGCCAAGGAAATTATTCGTTTTGCACGGTGAATCAGTTTAAGATTTGTAGGCTGGACATCCACCATAAGATTTTCATACACCTTGCCCAATTTAATCATGGAGGCTGTAGTCAGCATATTTAGTACAAGCTTTTGTGCAGTCCCTGCTTTCATCCTAGTCGAACCCATTATGACCTCTGGTCCTACTTCCACGCCAATGTGTATATCAGCATATTGGTTCATTAATGCTAATTTGTTACAGGAAAAAGCAACCGTTTTAGCCCCTCTTTCGCGCGCTTCCTTAAGTGCCCCAATTACATAGGGTGTACGACCACTCGCGGCAATTCCGATTACGGTATCGGTTGAACCAACCTGTTTTTGCTTCAAATCTTCTCTGCCCAATTCCTCATCATCCTCGGCACCTTCTACTGCTTTCAAAATAGCAGTATAGCCACCTGCAATTAACCCCTGTATAAGTTCTGAATTTGTACCGTACGTCGGTGGACATTCCGCTGCATCAAGAATCCCTAGTCGACCACTCGTACCAGCACCTACATAGAATAACCTTCCGCCTTTTTTGAAACTTTCAACTATCACATCCACCGCTTTCGAAATCGATGGAATTTCTTCTTTTACCTTTGTTGCCACCATTTCATCATGCTTATTAATGGAATAAAGAATCTCTTCTATAGATTGTCGATCAATATATTTGGTTTCCCTGTTTCTTCTTTCAGTTGCTAGATGTTCAATTAGTTCCATAATATACACCCTCCAGACCTATTATTTAATAGCCCCAGCTGTCAGTCCTTCAATGAACTGTTTAGACATCACAAAGAATACAATGACGACTGGAATAATAGATAGTGCTAATCCAGCAAACAAAAGACTCCAATCCGTTGTATATTCCCCAAAAAAACTCGTAATCCCTACTGGAACAGTGTATAAACTCTCTTCTTTAATCAAGATATACGGAAAGAAGAAATCATTCCAGAAGGACATAAAGTTAAAGATGGCCACTGTCGACAGCGCCGGACGTACCAATGGCAGCATAATTTTATAGTAGATTTGAAATGAATTAGCCCCTTCTATTTTAGCCGCCTCCACCATTTCTTCCGGAATGCTTTTGAAGAAGGTATATAGAATAAAGATAGAAAAGGATAGTCCACTGGCTACATAAACGAGAATTAACCCTGTATAGGTATCTAGCAATCCTAAATCACGAACCAATATATACAAGGGGATGATAGCCAAACGGATTGGGAGCATTAACCCTAGCAGAAAGATGAAATAAATTACGAAGCTCCCCTTAAATTTGAAACGTGCAAGTACATATGCCGCAAGAGAGGCTAGTAACAAAACGAGAAAAACAGATACTAACGTAACAAATACGCTGTTTTTAAAATAAACACCGAAATTTGCTTCATTCCAGGCGTTAATATAATTGACGAAGGAAAAGGATTTAGGCAATCCATATGGCGCAGAAAAAATCTCCTGTGTTGTTTTGAAAGAGTTAAAGATAACGAGAATTGCCGGATATACAACCGTCAAGGAATATGCAATGAGAAATAGGTGGACGATAATCCAATTAAATTTGATTTTCCTCGATAAAATATTCATATAGTCTACACCCCTAATACTTCACGTCGAATTTTTTCTGAAGATAAACGGCAATTAATGATATAGGAATAACAATGATGAACATCATCGTAGCCAAGGAAGCACCTAATCCCATTCCGGTAGCCGTACTTCCCATTCCCCCGAATGCTGTCCTATAAAATAACGTCCCTAAAACGTCCGTGGAATAAAACGGACCTGCCTCAGAGCCTTCTAGCAAGAATATTAGCTCAAATGTTCCAAAGCTGCCGATGAAGGTTAAAACAGCTATAGTAAGCATTGGTGGGAGCAAGAGAGGAAAAACAATTTTTGTAAAAATTTTAAAAGAAGAGGCTCCATCCACAACTGCTGCTTCAATCAAAGACTTTGGAATACTTATCATCGCAGCTAAAAATACAAGTATCGGGAAGCCTAAGCTATGCCATAACCCGATTAAAATGATGACTGGCAGTGCAGTGTGCTCGTCGCCAAGCCACGGAAGTGCTAATTGGTCAAGGCCGATTGTTTTCAATAACCGATTAATTACTCCCCATTGCGGGTTCAGCATTAATCCCCATAAAAAGGCTACAACTGCCAAAGAAAAAGTGTGCGGCATGAAAAATAGAGTTTTATATATTCCAGCGCCTTTAATTTTTTGAGAAAGCAAGTAAGAAATAAACATCCCAAAGAAAATACTGAAAATGATATTAATGACAAACACTATGGCATTATGTCCTAGAGCACGATAAAACATTGTGGAAAAGGGTTCTTCGGTAAGCCATTTAACATAATTACCGAAACCAACCCATTGATCCATCGGACCAATTCCGCTCCACTCAAAGAAACTCATAATGATACTGCTGAGAAATGGGTACAAAATAAAGAGTCCATATAAAACGAGAGCTGGTAATAGCATTAATAAAAAAGAATATTTTTTAATCCTTAAACCAAGACCTGGCTTTTTTACAGTCTCTATAGGTACCTGCTTCGCCTGCAGTTCGATTGGATTTGACACTCCGTTTCCTCCTTCCATTGTCCGATTAAAAATACGAGGTTGACCCAGGTAGGGCCAGCCTCGTTTTCATTGTTATTTTTTGAATGGTTTATACCACTTAGATAGATCCTTTTGAACCTGATCTGCCAATTGCTGAGGTGTTTGCTTTCCTGCAAACATGGATTGCATACCTGCTGAAAGAAGTGTTCCGACAGCAGGATCTCCATAATCAAATGGTGAACGGATACGGAAAAGCTGATTGATCGAATTGTTTTCAAAACGATCCATTGCTTGTGTCAACGACTCAGAAGCATTTGCTGCCTTAACTCCAGGATAGGCGGAGATTTCTCCGAATGTATCCGTGTAAAGCTGTCCATAATCCTTCGTTGCTGTATACGAAAGTACTTCCAAGGCTAAGTCTTTGTTATTGGCTTTTGCATTCAAACCATATCCTCCATCAACAAACGCATAAATATGAGATTCCTCTCCAGCATTTACGGATGGTGCCATGAAGCTTCCAATTTTCATATTAGGGTTTTGTTCCTTATATGTTCCAACGGACCAGATACCATCCAAAATGATTGCAGCTTGCTCTTGCGTGAACAAGGTTTGCATATCCTGATAGCTTGATGCTGAATATCCATCTTGGAAATATTTTTTCAAGTCATTGATACGGGTTAAAACATCGACAAATTGCGGATCACTAAATTTGTTTTTACCTTCTATTAATCCTTTTACCCAATCATCCCCTAACGATGTTGCCCCTACAGAGTCAGCAATTAGGTTCAGCGCCCAGCCTTCACGACCGGAAACGGCCATTGGAGTAACACCATTGGATTTTAACGTTTCCATTGTTTTGATTAACTCATCCCAAGTCTTTGGCTCAGAAAGGTTATATTTCGTAAAAATATCTTTATTATAGAAGAATTGAGAAGTTTGCACGGCGAATGGTACTGCAAAAGTTTTTCCATCCGAATTTACTTGTGATACGATACCTTCAGAGAAATCTTTTAAGCCGGCAATCTCATCCAAGGCTACGATTTGTTTAGCATCCGAATACTTGGTGATACCAGCGCCGGCCCGTAGGGTTAAGATATCCGGTCCTTTTCCGCCATTCATAGCCGTTTGAAGTGTTGCGTCATACTGGGTAGGTGTGACGCCACGGAATTTGATCGTGATATCTTTTCCCGCTTCATTAAGAGCTTTTTGTACTTTTTCCCAAATCTCTTTATCTTGGCTGCGCCAGCTCCATACCGTTACGGTCTTTCCATCTTTTTTATCCGCTGACGACTTGCTAGAGCATCCCGCTAAAGATCCAATGATCATCAACGCAACAAGAATCAGTGCCAACCATTTTTTCATCACCATTCCCCCTTGTTATTAATCCATTATTAGATTTCAATAACCTCCCCTAAATCCATCACCCCTTTCAAGTCAAAAAAACTTTCACTTACACTTCCAGTGCCATTGTAATTAAGGAATGCACGATTTTCCGAAAACGAATGATATCTGTTTCACGCCCATAGTGGACTCTATTAGTGAGAAGAATGACAGCAAAACCAAGCCTTGAATTGAACCAAAAGGATGTACCTGTAAATCCTGTATGGCCAATACTATCCTGAGGAAAAATATGCCCAACAGGAGATAAATCATTATCGACCAGCTGCCAGCCCAATCCGCGATAGATTCCGAGATTCTCCGTATAATTCCTGAAGGAGGCTTCTAATGTAAAAGGGGAAAAAATTTCTTTCCCTTTATAGGTCCCCTTATTCAATAAACATTGGGCATATTTCGTTAAATCTCCTAATGTAGAGAAAAGCCCCGCATGTCCACTAATTCCACCGAAGGCAGTGGCATTTTCATCGTGAACCGACCCCCATTGGAAGTCTTGTAGGTGCTCGCGGTATTCAGTTGCTGCGATTCTCTTTTTCAGCTTTGCTGCGGGATTAAAATAGGTATCTATCATTTCAAGAGGTTCAAAAATATGTTTACGTGCATATTCTGAGAGATTCATAGAGGAAATTTTTTCTACAAGAAAGCCTAATATTATGTAATTTAAATCGCTATAGATGACCTTCTCCTGAGGTTCTAATGACTTAAACAAATTAGAAATATCATGAACTGCTTCTTCTAGACTGTAATTTTTTCGATGGAAATTTAGGGACGCAGGTAGCCCACTAGAATGGGTTAACAAATGCTTGATCGTAATCTCATGTTGAGCGAAAAAAGGTAGAAAACGGGAAATTCGATCATTTAGATCAAGACTTCCAGTTTCGATTAGATGAAGAATCGCAGGTAGTGTGGCACATACCTTAGTCAATGAAGCTAAGTCAAAGATGGTCTCTGTACTTATGGGGAGCTTTTTCTCAGAATGTGCATTTCCGAATGCCTTCTGAAAAAGCAGCTTATCTTTTGTGACAATTGCCAATGCTGCACCGGGCATCTCCTTGGTGTCAATGCACCCTTGGATATAATCCTGCAGCCTATTAACTCGTTCCTGTTTCAGTTCCACTCTTCCCCCTCCTTATTTCCCCCGGTAACTTTGTTGAATGGCATTTCTTGATTTTCTTAAATACTCAATGGAGCTGTCATAATTCTTTCCGGCTGCACCAATAAATAAAATATCAATGACATTCAGTTGTACAATTCTTGAGGAAGTAGCCGCGCTACGCATATCCGATTCAGAGGATATCGTTTCCAGTTGGATATCTACCTCTTTGGCAAGCCGACTATATCCGTATTTTGTAATACCGATTGTCAAAGCCCCGTTTTTCTTTGCATTTTTGATTGCCTCAATAACGTGAACCGTCTCGCCTGAATAGGAAATTCCTACGGCAACATCTCTTTCACTCAAGGTCACAGAAGAAGTTAGTTGCATATGGGAATCCATATACGCCGTACAATGCTTGTTTATTCTCATAAATTTATGCAGGCCGTCAAGCGCTGCAAGCAAAGATGCCCCCGCAGCATAAAAATCAATGCGATTTGCCTTATACAAGGCATCCACAGCCTGTTCTATTTTGTGGGTATCTAATACTTTTGCGGTTTCCTTCAAGGAGTACATGCTATTATTAGTAATCGTTTCAATAAGCGTAGGAATATCATCATTCGGTTGAACCTCTTTAAATTCTTCTCCTCCATTTGCAGCAGTCTGCAAATCCCCAGCTATCCGGAGCTTCAATTCACGAAAGCCATCCACGCCTAAATTTTTGCAGAGTCTAATAATCGCTGATGAACTTGAATCACTCCGTTTTGCAAGCTCTTGTACCGAAAGCCTAATGACTTCTTGTGGGTTTTCCAAAATGTATTTTGCCGCTTTTTGCTCTGATGGATTAATACCTGAAATGGTTTCTCTAATAAGGGAGAGCCCGCCATTGATCATATCAATTCAGTCCTTTTATGGAAGCATTAATTGTAATCGCATTCAATAATTTCTGATAATTTAGAAAATAATACCGGTTATCCTTATCATAGAGAGCCTGAAATTTTGTGTCAAATATTTTTAAAAAATTCGAACTTTTGTACCAAATAACTCAAAATTTAACACTTTACTAGTAAAGATGATAGTTTTTCACTTTCTCTCTGAACTTGAGAGCGGTTTCCTTGCATTCTTCTAAATACTGATCGACTGTCCCATTTAAAATAATATTTTTCAGGCGATCGGTTCCTGTAAGCAAATGAAAGAAATCTAAGCCTTCTTCATTTGGTTCCCGAAATTGAAAATTATTTGGATAGAGTTCAGCGATTGTTTCAATCACTTTCAAACCAGTCTTGTAGGAATCTAGCTTCCTCCGTTCTGTAATATGAAGCTGGACACCCTCACACCGGACATTGATATGCTTTTGATAGGTTGGAACAAACGAAACAGGACGAGCGAGAATGGAAGAAATATTTTTTTCGTTTATCCTTTTGGCTAGTTCATATCCATCTATAAAAGGCGCACCAATAAATTCAAAGGGCCGAGTGGTTCCTCTTCCTTCAGATAGCGTTGTGCCTTCCACAAGGCAGGTACCGGGATACAGTAGCATCATGTCCATCGTTGTCGTATTTGGGGTAGGCTGAACCCAAAACAAATCTGTTTCATCAAAATACTTCTCCCTTGACCATCCTGTCATCTCAATTACTCTTAAATCACATGCAATATGAAACTCTTGTTGAAACAAAATCGCTAATTCTCCTATGGTCAATCCATGGCGATTTGGGATTGGATACTGACCGACAAAAGAAGTGAACCCTTCCTCCACTAAATTCCCTTCCACATCAATACCATTGATTGGGTTCGGTCGATCGAGCACGACAAATTCCTTCCCATACTTGCCGCACGCTTCCATCACATTAGCCATCGTGTAGATAAAGGTGTAGTACCGGGAACCAATATCCTGTAAATCAATAAACATCACATCGATTGTATCCAGCATCTCTTTGGAAGGAATCCTAGTTTCACCGTATAAGCTAAAGACTGGAAGACCGGTTTTTACATCGATATCATTTCCTACCTTTACCCCTTCCTTCGCATCCCCTCGTAGCCCATGCTCAGGACCGAATAGGGCAGTCAAGTTGATATCAGGATGCTGATAAAACAAATCGATAGACGGAACCAAATGATGGTTTACCCCCGTCATATTCGTCACAAGTCCGATCCGTTTACCTTTGTACTCCTGAATGAGATAATCTAAAAAATTTTCCAAGCCAAGTCTCATTCATCTCCACATCCTTTATTGAGATTCATCTCTTTAATCTGAATTATCTTAACATTCAGTTTATAATTAATCAAGACATCGGAGGGTGCCTGTCACGCCCCGAATTTTATTGTTTCACAATTTTGTTCCACGTTTTGTCCATTATAAAAAAAGTGTTGTTTTCTACTGGTTACTTGTCTGGAGAAAAGGTTTTTAAGAGAATAAGCTTGAAAATTTTTCTAATATCCATGAAATCATTCTTAAAAAATGACAAACTTTACAAGAAACATTTTAGTGTATTTATTTACCTTTTTCCCTTTAGATCCTAATACTATTTCTAATGCGTGCTATTAAAAGACTTCTTATTTCAACCGAAAAAAACCTGCTCCCTCGTCAGGGAGCAGGTTTAGAAAGAGAAATTACTTCTTCAAGTTATAGAAAGATTTCATCCCATCGTAAACAGCTAAATCACCAAGCTCGTCTTCAATACGCAGCAATTGGTTGTATTTCGCGATACGGTCAGTACGGGAAAGCGATCCTGTTTTGATTTGACCAGCATTTGTAGCAACTGCGATGTCAGCGATTGTAGCGTCTTCTGTTTCACCAGAACGGTGGGAAACAACTGCAGTGTAGCCTGCACGCTTAGCCATTTCGATTGCATCAAATGTTTCAGTCAAAGTACCGATTTGGTTAACTTTGATTAAAATGGAGTTTCCAACGCCTTGCTCGATACCTTGAGCTAGCTTTTTAGTGTTTGTAACGAATAGGTCATCACCAACAAGTTGGACTTTGTTACCGATACGCTCAGTTAGTAACTTGTGGCCTTCCCAGTCGTTTTCGTCTAAACCATCTTCAATAGAGATGATTGGGAATTCGTTAACAAGCTCTTCGTAGAAGTTAACCATATCTTCTGAAGATAAGCCAGTGCGTCCTTCTCCAGCAAGGTCGTATTTGCCTGTTTCTTTGTTATAGAACTCAGAAGAAGCAACGTCCATACCAAGGAAGATGTCTTTTCCAGCTTCATAACCAGCGTTTTTAATTGCTTCAATGATTACTTCAAGAGCTTCACGGTTAGAACCAAGATTTGGAGCGAAACCACCTTCGTCACCAACTGCAGTATTTAAGCCTTTTCCGCTTAATACTTTTTTCAAGCTATGGAATACTTCAGCACCCATACGGATTGCTTCTTTAAAAGATGGAGCTCCTGTAGGTAAGATCATGAACTCTTGGAAGTCCACGTTATTATCTGCATGAGAACCACCATTGATGATGTTCATCATTGGAGTTGGAAGCTGCTTAGCGTTGAATCCACCTAGGTAACGGTATAAAGGAAGACCAACAGAATCAGCTGCAGCATGTGCTACTGCCATTGAAACACCTAGGATTGCGTTCGCTCCTAATTTACCTTTATTTTCAGTGCCATCAAGTTCGATCATTGTACGGTCGATACCAACTTGATCCGTAACATCCATGCCGATGATTGCTTCTGAAATGATATTGTTTACATTATCAACCGCTTTTTGAACACCTTTTCCAAGGTAACGGGATTTGTCGCCATCGCGAAGTTCTACCGCTTCGTGTTCACCAGTCGAAGCACCAGAAGGAACTAGTGCACGTCCGAAGTAACCTGATTCAGTCATTACTTCTACTTCAATAGTTGGGTTTCCACGAGAATCTAAAATTTCACGAGCATAAGCGTAAGAAATGTATGGCATATCAAAAATCTCTCCTTTAATGGATATTAGTTTTTTTGAATTAATGAATTCCCTGTCATCTCGGCAGGTTTATCTAACTTTAAAAGTTCAAGCATAGTTGGTGCAAGGTCACCTAGAATCCCATCTTGGCGCAAGGTCACCTGTTTATTTGTCACAATGACAGGGACTGGATTTGTCGTATGAGCAGTCATTGGAGTACCCTCTAAAGTAACAACCTCATCCGCATTTCCATGATCGGCTGTAATGATCGCTTGACCACCTTTTGCAAGGATGGCATCAATCACTTTTCCTAAGCACTCATCGACAGTTTCAACCGCTTTAATGGTAGGTTCAAGCATACCAGAATGCCCTACCATATCAGGGTTTGCATAGTTGAGGATAATCGCATCAAACTTATCAGCTGCTATCTGATTAAGTAGTGCATCCGTCACCTCATATGCGCTCATTTCAGGCTTCAGGTCATAGGTTGCGACTTTTGGTGAATTGATAAGTATGCGCTGTTCACCAGGGAATTCCTTCTCACGACCTCCACTCATAAAGAATGTAACGTGTGGATATTTCTCTGTTTCAGCGATTCTTAGTTGAGTTTTATTATTCTGCGCTAAAACCTCACCAAGAGTATTATCTAGGTTTGTCGGCTTGAATGCAACAAAACCCTTCACTGTTTCTGAAAAATGAGTCAAACAAACGAAGAATAAATTTTTAGGATACTCCGGTCCTCGATCAAAAGAACGGAAATCTTCGTTTGTAAAAGTATTAGAAATTTGGATTGCTCTGTCAGGTCTAAAATTATAGAAAATAACAGCATCATCGTCTTGAATCGTAGAGATCGGTTGTCCTTCTTCGTCTGTTATAACAGATGGAATGACAAATTCATCAAAAATTCCATGTCGGTAAGAGTCTTCGACACATTCAAGTGCCGATGAATATACTGGACCCTCTCCATAGACCATAGATCGATACGATTTTTCAACACGTTCCCAACGTTGATCACGGTCCATGCTATAGTAACGTCCAGATACTGTGGCGATTTTCCCAACGCCAAGGTCTTTCATTTTCGCTTCTGCCTCTTCAATGAATCCTTGTGCAGTTTGAGGACCTACGTCACGTCCATCTAAGATGGCGTGAACATAGACTTTATCCACTCCGTTATCAGCTGCCAGCTTTAACAAAGCATATAAATGTTCGATATGGCTATGTACCCCACCATTAGATAATAGACCAAAAATATGCAAATTCTTGCCGTTCTTTTTCACGTGGTCTAGTGCAGAAGTAATGGTTTCATTTTTTTCAAATTCACCCTCACGAATCGCCTTATTTACGCGTGTTAGGCTTTGATAAACGATTCGGCCCGCTCCAATATTCAAATGTCCGACTTCGGAATTGCCCATTTGTCCTTCTGGTAAGCCTACCGCTTCTCCACTAGCCGTTAACGTGGCATGGGGAAATTCATTCCATAATCGGTCAAAGTTAGGTTTTTTCGCTTGAGCTACCGCATTTCCTTCTGTAGTTCCACGTAATGCGAAACCGTCTAGGATGATTAATGCAATGGGTGCTTTACTCATTCTGCCCTGCCTCCAATAACTGTAAGAAAGACGAAGCTTCTAGACTGGCACCGCCAACCAATGCACCGTCAATATCAGGTTGTGCCATATATTCCTTAATGTTAGAAGGCTTCACACTTCCACCATACTGAATACGGACTGCACCCGCTACATCTTCGGAAAATTGCCCTGCAACGACTGAACGGATATGTGCACAAACTTCATTGGCGTCATCAGCTGTAGAAGATTTGCCAGTACCAATCGCCCAAATTGGCTCATAAGCAATGACCGTTTGTTTAACTTGATCAGAATCAAGACCTTGCAGAGCCTTTTTGATTTGATCTCCAACTAAGTCATTTGTCTTTCCACTTTCACGCTGCTCCAGTGTTTCTCCACAGCACACGATTGGTGTCAAACCATGTTTGAAGGCAGCCAATACTTTCTTATTGACTGATTCGTCTGTTTCATTAAACATTTCTCTTCGCTCAGAATGCCCTAAAATAACATATTTCACTCCGATGTCTGCTAATGCTACAGGACTCACTTCCCCAGTAAAAGCACCGCTTTCTTCAAAATGCATGTTCTGTGCGCCGATTTCAACGTCAGAATTTTGAGAACCTTGGACTAACTGTTCAAGAAATAAAGCAGGTGCACAAATGACAGATTCCATCTTATCTTTAGAAGGAACTAGCTTGACTACCTCTTCCAAAAAGCTTTTTGCTTCACCTATTGTTTTATGCATTTTCCAATTTCCAGCAATGATCGGTTTACGCATGCTTCCCATCCTTTCCGAAATGAAGATTGATCGTGAGGCAAGCACTTACCCCATCTAAGAAAACAACCGCTATTTATTTATCGTTTAATGCGACAACACCTGGCAGCGCTTTACCTTCCATGAACTCAAGTGATGCTCCACCACCAGTAGAAATGTGAGACATCTTATCTGCAAGATTGAATTTTTCAACCGCAGCTGCAGAATCGCCACCGCCAATTACACTATAAGCATCAGAATCAGCTAGCGCTTGAGCTACTGCTTTTGTCCCTTCAGCGAACTTATCGAATTCGAATACTCCCATAGGTCCATTCCAAATTACTAGCTTAGAATTTTTGATGATATCAGCATAAAGCTCTCCCGTTTTTGGACCGATATCCAGAGCCTGCCAATCAGAAGGAATGGAATCGATATCTACGACCCTCGCTTCAGCATCAGGAGAGAACTCATTTGCTACTATCGCATCAATTGGCATATGGAATTGTACGCCTTTTTCCTTTGCCTTTTCTATAAACGTTTTTGCCAGTTCAATTTTATCTTCTTCTAGCAACGATCGACCAATTTCGTACCCCTGCGCTTTAATGAAGGTGTATGCCAATCCTCCACCGATGATTAAGTGGTCCACTTTTTCAAGCAAGTTTTCAATGACTCCAATCTTATCTTTTACCTTTGCTCCACCGATGATAGCAGTAAATGGACGATCTGGATTAGAAAGTGCCTTGCCTAAAACATCCAATTCTTTTTGCATTAAGAAACCGGAAACGGCTGGGATATATTTTGCGATTCCTTCTGTGGAAGCATGTGCACGGTGTGCTGCACCAAACGCATCATTGACAAAAACATCCGCTAAGTTAGCAAATGACTTAGCTAGTTCATCGTCATTTTTCTCTTCCCCAGGATAGAAACGAACATTTTCTAGTAATAATACATCGCCTTCCTGCATGGAATTAATTTTCCCCTCAACAGCTTCTCCGTATGCTTCATCCGTTTTCTCGACAGATTTACCAAGCAACTCACTTAAACGTACTGCAACAGCAGTCAATCTCATATCCTCATTTACTTGTCCTTTTGGACGTCCTAAATGGCTAGCTAAAAGGACTTTAGCACCTTGTTCTACAAGATATTGGATCGTTGGCAGAGCAGCACGGATCCTTGTGTCATCGGACACCTGTCCGTTTTGCATAGGTACGTTAAAATCCACACGGCAAAATACGCGTTTTCCTTTAACCTCGATGTCTTTAATTGATTGTTTGTTCATTTCCTAATGACCTCCTTAATCTAGTAAAGGGCAATACATTTCATTAAAGGATTGGAACTGTATCAAGGGAACGATTTTAAATGAAGAGCGTTTCCTTATTTCCGTCAAAAAAGGAAGGGGTAATCGCCCCTTCCCCTTAATCCCTTTTCCATTATAAAGAAAACGGGTATTTATTAAAATCCTTTTTTCGCAATGTAGTCAACAAGGTCTACAACACGGTTAGAATATCCTGTTTCGTTGTCATACCAAGAAAGTACTTTTACCATGTTTCCTTCCATTACCATTGTTGAAAGAGCGTCGATAGAAGATGAATGAGTGTTTCCATTGTAATCGCTAGATACTAATGGTAGCTCATTGAACTCAAGGATGCCTTTTAGATCTCCTTCAGCAGCTGCTTGGAATGCGGCATTTACTTCTTCAACAGTCACTTCTTTCTCAAGTTCAGCTACCAGATCCACTACGGATACGTTCGGAGTTGGAACACGCATAGCCATACCATTTAACTTACCTTTTAATTCAGGCAATACTAGTGCAACAGCCTTTGCAGCACCAGTTGAAGTTGGAATGATGTTTTCAGCTGCTGCACGAGCACGACGGTAGTCTTTATGTGGAAGGTCAAGAATTTGTTGATCGTTTGTATACGAGTGAACAGTTGTCATCATTCCACGCTTGATTCCGAACTTATCATTTAATACTTTTGCAAATGGTGCTAAACAGTTTGTTGTACAAGAAGCGTTCGATAATACATGGTGGTTTGCAGCATCGTATTTATCTTCGTTAACACCCATTACAATTGTGATGTCTTCATTAGATGCAGGAGCTGAGATGATGACTTTCTTCGCACCAGCTTCAAGGTGTTTGGCAGCATCTTCACGCTTAGTAAAACGTCCTGTTGATTCAACTACCACTTCTACTCCTAGGTCTCCCCAACCTAATTGAGCAGGATCACGTTCAGCCAATACCTTTACTTTGTGACCAGCCACTACTAGATATTCTCCATCAACTTTCACTTTTTCTTTTAATGAACCATGAACTGTATCATATTGTAAAAGATGAGCTAGCATATTAGCATCTGTTAAGTCATTGATTGCAACAATCTCCACGTTTGGATTATTTAGTGCTGCACGAAATACGTTACGTCCGATACGTCCAAATCCGTTAATACCAACTTTTACTGCCATATTAAAACTCCTCCTTGTTTATAAGAAAAAATATATATTTAGTATAGAACTATATGAAAGGGAACTATCCCTTTAATATCTCGATAGCCGCTGCCTCATCCGTTATGAGGACCGTATTTGCCGGGGCGCTTTTCATGTATGACCGAATCGCCTTTGCTTTGGACGCTCCTCCCGCAACCGCAAAAATATGTTTGGATTGCAATAAGTCATCCAGTTGAATCCCTACCGTCTGAACCCTGTGTACTACATCCCCATTTTCATTAAAATAATACCCAAAAGCTTCTCCAACGACTTTTTCAGCTTCCAATTTGGTAAGGGTATCTTCGGAAGTATTTCGTCTATTTGCCATTGTGATGGCGTCTCCTATTCCGTGCAGGACAATATCAGCAGATTCAATCAAATTCATGACTTCTTTGATCGAAGGTTCATTCATAAAAGACTGATAGGCTTCATGACTTACTTGGTCAGGGATGTATAAAAGTTTATATTGAGCATCCATTTTTTCTGCCATTTTAGCCGCGATGGTATTGGCTTGGTTTTGAACGTTTTCACCTAAACCTCCACGGGCTGGCACAAACAAAATTTCATGTGTCCCAGGCTTTGGCGTTAACATATCAGCGATAGCAGCCATTGTAGAGCCGCCGGTAACAGCGATGATATTTTGCCCTGAAATTTCATCTTTCATTCTTAACGCACACGCTCTACCGAGTTCATTTTTCACCCATGGAGATTGATCAGAATCACCAGAGATGATTATGGCTTCTTTCACATTCAAATGCTGAGCCAATTTCCTCTCCACATTGTCTATACCCGATACTTCACGCATTACTCTCTCCAATTTTTCCAGCACTTCTTCTCCCTCATTAGAAAGTTTCATGCCAGATGTGTGAAATTCAAGTAAATTTTGTACCTTTAAGAACTCAACTTCACTTCTGAGAACTCTTTCTGTCAAATTCAAACTACTCGATAAGCTTCTGCGTCCTACAGGTTGCATAAAACGAATGTAGCGCAAGATGTCATATCTTTTTTGCATGACAGAAAGTAAATCTGGTAATAATTTTTTTTGAACCTCAAGTAAAGATCTCATGGGCTATTTTCTCCTTCAATTCAGTTGGACATTTTTTGTCCCTATAAGACATATTATGTCCCACTAGGAGTAAAAAAAATTACCCTTGTTTCATAAACATTGTATCAAGGGTAATTTTTTTTTACAAGGAAAAAGCATAAAAGGTTTATAAATTCACAAATGCCTCAACTAAATCAGCGTCTATTTGACCATATTGAATGATTTCCCCATTCCATTCCACCACTGGAATCATCAAGCCAAATCGCTCAAGTAGTTCGTCATTAGAGTATATGTCAATTTCCACAAATGGTGTGCCTGTTTTCTCTTTAACACCTTCTAGTATGCTTTTTGCTTTTATACATAACGGACACTGAGTTCTCGTATATAAAACAAGGACCTTTTCCACTGATCATCATCCTATTCGTATCTTTTCCTTTTTGAGGAAGATTGAATTCCCAGTTGGTCGCGATATTTTGCAACCGTTCTTCTTGAAAGCACAATTCCATGCTCGGTTTTTAATGTATCAGCAATATCTTGGTCAGACAAAGGTTTTTGCTTATTCTCATTTTTAATTAAATTTTCGATTTCCCTTTTTGCCTGCTCTGCAGATACATCTTCGAAATCGGTTGATTGTAAATTACTTGAGAAAAATGACCGCATTTCAACCGTTCCGAACGGAGCCAATATATATTTTTCCTTCACTGCACGGCTAACAGTAGATTCGTGGACTTCCAATTGATCGGCGATATCCTTCATGGTCATAGGCTTCAAAAAGGAAAGACCTTTTATCATAGCTTCGGGTTGCTTCTCTGAGATGGATGTAACAACACGAAGAATGGTCTCTTTCCTTTGCTGAATCCCTTTAGCAATCCACTGATACTCTTGCCACTTTTCTTGCAGGAATTGATGGACGGTAGCGTCCTGTTTCTTTTTCAATTCAGCGTAATAGCCTTCATTTAATGAGAAGGATGGGATGGATAAGTCAGAATGATAAATGGAAAACTGCTGGTCTTTCCATTCAACCACCACATCCGGCACAATATAGGATGACTTTTCGTGATAAAACGCTGAACAAGGTCTAGGATTCAAGGTTTGGATAAAATCGAACACTTGTTGAATTTCTATTAACGAAATGCCGAGTTCCTTCGCTAGCTCTTTCCACTTCTTTTCAGCAAGCGGTAGAAAATGCCGCTCCAAAATGATGATGGCAAGCTCACTACAGGAACGAATCTTTTTTGCCTGGAGTAATAAGCATTCTTGGAGATTATAGGCTCCTACCCCAACAGGATCCATACTTTGTAAAACCTTAAGATTTGTTTCTATTGATTCTATAGGGACAGAAATGATATCTGATAACTCTTGTTTAGATACTCTTAAATACCCATTTTCGTCTAATTGCTGAATGAGCTTACGTAAGATATGCACGTCCTCCTTCGATAAGGAAGGGGGTATTTGTGAGAGAAGATGACGATCTAAAGATGGCTGTTCTTCACTGATTTGCTCAATCCAATATTTCGCATCTTGATTGGTACTTGGTTTCTTTTTTCTATTAAATGAGGCTGAAAAGTCTAAATCTTTGTCGTGCTTCGAGCTACTATCAACCGAGATTAACGGGTTTTCCAGAGATTTAGACTCAAGAAAAGAAGCTAACTCCTGTGAAGAGTATTGGAGGAGGGCAATAGCCTGTGAAAGCTCCTGAGTCATGGATAGCTTTAAAGATTGTTGCTGGAACAAACCTTGATTGAAATTCATGAAACATCCCCCTCCCTATACTGAAAACGCTTTCTATTTTATCATGAAGAATTTTGTTTAGTGAAATAACTATAGGTTGGATGAGTTTAGAGAGAAGAATTCAAGATAGTTGCATTGTCTTAAAAATTGGCCCTCTACATCCACTTTTCCTATGCTGCCAATTTAGATATAGGCTTTGGAAAGCTCATTGTTGATTTTGCACTGTGTTGATAGGAGCGGAAGGCGCGAGACTCCTGCGGGATAAGCGGGACAAGGGAGACCCCACAGGCGCAAGGCGCCGAGGAGGCTCCCGAACCGCCTGCGGAAAGCGAGTGCCTCTCGCTGCAATCAACAGGCTAGAATAAAAGAACCTAAAAAAGTTCTTTAGTGAAATAAAAACCTTCCGCTTATCAATAAGCGAAAGGCTCTAAGGACGCCCTCGGAGGGAATCGAACCCCCATTTCAAGAACCGGAATCTTACGTGCTATCCGTTGCACCACGAGGGCATGTAAAAGACAAACCTATTCAGTTGGTCCGGTGTTAATTATATTTCAGAATGACTGTGATTGCAATACGTTCTTAAGGTTTAAATCCTTCCAACTTGGGTAAGATGGTTAAAGGATTTTAAAAGTTTTATACTTAAAAAGTTGTCGAACGAAAATTTTAAATGCTAGTTCCTTTTGTTTGACCTAAATTGACCAAAGGTGTATCATTACAAGTACATAAGTTATTCCTAAGCTAGGAATGCAAATACCTATTCTCTATTCTTAAGGAGGAAATTAGCATGAACTTGATTCCTACAGTTATTGAACAAACAAATCGCGGGGAACGTGCTTATGACATTTATTCCCGTCTTTTAAAAGACCGTATTATCATGCTTGGTAGTGCTATCGATGATAACGTGTCGAACTCTATTGTTGCTCAGTTATTATTCTTAGAAGCGGAAAATCCAGAAAAAGATATCACTTTATACATTAACAGCCCTGGTGGTAGCATCACTTCAGGTATGGCGATTTATGATACTATGCAATACATCAAACCTAAAGTTTCTACGGTTTGTATCGGTATGGCTGCATCAATGGGTGCTTTCCTATTAGCAGCTGGTGAAAAAGGAAAACGATTTTCTCTTCCAAACAGTGAAGTTATGATCCACCAACCACTTGGTGGAGCTCAAGGTCAAGCAACAGAAATCGAAATCGCTGCTCGTCGTATCCTATTCTTACGTGATAAGCTTAATAAAATCTTGGCAGAACGCACTGGCCAACCACTTGAAGTCATCGAGCGTGACACAGAACGCGACAACTTCATGACAGCTGATAAAGCTTTAGAATACGGATTAATCGACCAAGTCATTAGCCGTAACGCCTTAGAAAATAATAAAGAAAATAAATAATACATAAGAAATCCCACCTTCACATAAGGTGGGATTTCTTCATATTAAATCTCTTGCTCTATAAAAGTAGACAACGCCTCGACAGCATCTTGTTCATCTTTGCCTTCTGCACTTAACGTAATGACAGCTCCATTGCTTACTGCCAGGCTCATAAGGCCCATGATACTTTTGGCATTGACCTTTTTGCCGTCCTTTTCTAGGAATACATCGGATGAAAAACGATTCGCTTCCTGGACGAACATAGCAGCTGGCCTAGCTTGTAATCCAGTTTTCAAACGTACTTGGACTTGTTTTTGTTCCATATTCGTTTCCCCCTCTTTTTTTTGACTCTTTCGCATAAATTGTTGTTTTTATCTAAATCTACGCTTTGATTGGTTCGCCTGCTCGAAGTTTTTCTGCAATTTCATCGATCTTTCTAAGTCGATGATTGATGCCCGATTTACTTACGGCACCTCCAGCTACCATCTCCCCAAGCTCTTTCAAGGTCACATCTTGGTACTGCACCCGTAATTCTGCAATTTCTCTTAATTTATCTGGTAAAATGCCTAACCCTACGGTTTTATCAATAAAGCGGATGTTCTCCACTTGACGTAATGACGCACCGATTGTTTTGTTTAGGTTGGCGGTTTCACAGTTTACTAACCTATTGACTGAATTCCGCATATCACGTACTATCCGGACATCCTCAAAACGCATAAGAGAATTATGAGCACCGACAATCCGTAGGAATTCCGCGATTTTTTCTGCCTCTTTTAAATAAGTGATAAACCCTTTCTTCCGTTCAAGTGTCTTTGATTTTAGGTCGAACGTATTCATCAACTCACAGAGTGCATCATTATGTTCCTTATATAAGGAGAAAATCTCAAAATGGTAAGATGAAGTTTCCGGGTTATTAATGGAACCACCAGCCAGAAAAGCCCCACGTAAATAAGAACGCTTACAGCACTTTTTGTGGATGATTTCTTGAGATATATCATGGATGATTGTGAATCCTTCACCCAGTATCTTCAGGTCCATCAAGAGCTCCTGTGCCTTTTCAGCCAAGCGGACAATATAAATATTGTTTTTCTTGAGCTTCATCTTTTTACGTACTAATAACTCGACTGAAACCTCATAGTTCCTCTTTAATAAAGTATAAATCCTTCTGGCAATTGCAGCATTTTCTGTTTGCACATCGATGATTAGCTTTCTATTAGAAAAAGAGAGAGAGCCGTTCATTCGTATCATAGCCGCCAGTTCTGCTTTCGTACAACAATCCTTAATGTCTAGCGTAGTTAATTCTTTTTTCATTTCCGATGCAAAAGACATACTCTCACCTCACTTCACAAAACGAACCTTGCTATACACACTTATTGTTTACGATAGATTTTCGTTTCGGTTTCATTGATTAGTAGTTCATATAATATAGATGCCACTTTTTTTGTATCATGACGGATGTACGTTCCTTCATGGGAAACGATTTCATCCTGTAAAACATTGAGACCCATTTCCCTTAAACGCTCGATGTCAAAGTGAACAGGCTTTGCAAATTCTTCTTTGTATCGCAGCTGAATATCAGAAGGTATATCTTCGTTATTGACCAAAATCGTGTTCATAAATGAGCAATCCATATGATCATATATTGCCTTGACATGGTCACTGGCTGAATAATCTAGCGTTTCCCCTGCCTGCGTCATAATGTTACAAATGTAGACCTTTTTAGCTTTCGCTTTGCACACCTCTTCCCCAACTCCAGGCACAAGCAGGTTTGGGAGTATGCTTGTATATAAGCTTCCAGGTCCGATCACAATTAAGTCAGCTTCCCTAATCGCATTGATGGTTTCAGATAATGGTTTTATATTATCAGGAGTCAAAAATACCCGCTTTATTTTTTTCCCGGAGTACGGAATTTTCGATTCCCCTGAAATAAATGAACCATCTTCTAGTTCTGCATGTAGAACAACACTTTGATTGGCTGCGGGTAAAACCTTCCCTCTAACATTTAAAACCTTGCTCATTTCTTGAATGGCATGGACAAAGTCTCCTGTAATGGAGGTCATGGCTGCTAAAATCAAATTCCCCAATGAGTGGCCAGACAGTTCATTTGTTTTTGCAAAACGATGCTGAAACATTTGCTCAATCAGGGGTTCAACATCTGACAATGCCGCCAATACATTCCGAACATCTCCTGGCGGGGGGATATCCATTTCATTCCTTAGTCTACCAGAGCTTCCTCCATCGTCTGCCACGGTTACAATGGCAGTAATATCCACTGGAAAAAGCTTTAGTCCGCGCAATAGGACAGGTAATCCCGTACCACCGCCTATAATGACGATCTTGGGTAGGGAGATTTTTTTACCCATTTTGGGCTTCCTTCCTCTTCTCGATATCACGGTGGGTCACCTTCGTATCGTAGTCGCCACTAAAGTGATTCGCAATATATTCCGCCAATGCAACCGAACGGTGTTGTCCACCGGTACATCCAATCGCAATTACTAGCTGAGCCTTGCCTTCACGCTTATAATGAGGAAGCATAAAGCTTAAAAGCTCTGTAACCTTTTCGAGAAATTTATTCGTTTCATTCCATTTTAGAACATATTTTGCTACATCTTCATCAAGTCCAGTCTTAGGTCGCATATGCTCTATATAATGTGGATTGGGTAAGAACCTTACATCAAAAACTAAGTCTGCATCAATCGGCAAACCATGTTTAAAACCGAACGAAACTACATTGACTGTGAATACTGGCTGCTTATTGGATGAAAATTCAGTAAGAATTTTTTCGCGTAGTTCCCTAGGCTTCATATTTGCAGTATTGTAGATTAATTGCGCACGGCCCTTTAAGTCCTCAAGTAATTTCCTTTCCAATTGAATACCTTCAAGCGGCAAACCTGATGGAGCTAGGGGATGAGTACGGCGTGTTTCCTTATATCTACGAACAAGAGCGGAATCATCCGCATCTAAGAAGAAAATCTGTGGAGTCATCCAAGATGTTTCTGCCAAATCATCCAGTGCCTTGAATAATGAATCAAAGAACTCTCTTCCTCTTAAATCCATTACCAGTGCTACTTTGTTCATTTTATTGCCTGATTCCTTCATTAACTCTAAGAATTTAGGCAACAAGGTTGGTGGTAAGTTATCTACGCAGAAATACCCCAAGTCCTCAAAGCTTTGTACCGCCACAGTCTTTCCTGCCCCAGACATTCCCGTGATAATAACCAATTTCGTATCATTAACTGATCCCGTACTCACTTCGCACTCCCCCAATCTTGAATATCATTGTGTTAATTTGGATCCAATCTATATGACAGTAAGTTAAAATCTGTTGTATAAGTAAACGTACCATAAATTATGCCGTTTCCATGAACCATATATTCTAGTATATGAGTGTCACCTTCAGCCATTGGTAAATTTTTAATTTCGGAGACAGGCTTCCACTCAAGCTCCCCTTCTTCGCACTCCTCCAAGTTCAATCCGTCCGACTCATCAGCAAAAAAAGTGAACATCATCCATTCGGAAAGCACTTGGTCTCCATCTTTCATAATAAAGGTAAAAATCCCTTTAATCTTTGGATTTTTCAAGTAAATGCCCGTCTCTTCACGGAATTCGCGAATGCAAGCATCTTTGACTGATTCCCCTGGCTCCATCTTTCCACCTGGGGCTACCCACCAACCACGGCGAGGCTTTTTCAATAATAAAACCTCATCATCTTTCATCAGAACGCAATTCGTGACACGTTGCACAAATTTCACCTCTATATGCCCATTTTTTTCAAACAGGCTGTTCTATAATCAATAACATTGATTTATCGTTTAAGCCTCTTCCCTATGTACACCCTAAAGGGGAAAACGCATTCATTTCATTATACTATGTTTAAAAAACTCCCACAACGAACTAAGGTTTGTATTTTTTGGACCACTCTACCAATTTACCGCTTTAGACTATAAAGGTAGTCCGTTGATTTCCGCTACAATCAACTCAGATAGTTAAAGCCTGTGTTGAATCTGCTAGTTTGGTGATTGAACTGGTAGGAAAGATTACTTGAGTATGTATTTACATTTCTCTTTAAGGGCATCTCGCATCAGTCCTTGAGAAATAAGTGGCAATCTACAACTATCTATGCGAAAAGAGCAAAAAAAGTAGCACAGGCATTAGATCCTGTGCTAAAAAAGGATTTATAAATTTAAAAGGGGGTCAATTTCTATTCCAATAATACCCTACTTTTGTTGCATGGTTGTTACAACAGAATTAAAAGAGAATTACTTTTTGTAAACAGAAAAGCGGAAGCGTCCCGATTAGCGACGTATGGGCTGGAGGACTCCGCATGAGATAAAGGAAACACGAAGAACGATAGTGATTCGATGTTGACTTATCGTAAGGAGGAGGCCGAAGCACACTAGTCGCTGGACGCTGTAGCTAGACACCACTCTAACTTCCAAAAGTTATACTTACTATTACAACTTAATTATGCTTTTGCCTTCATCTTCTCTTTTAGCTCTTCCACATAATGCTGTGCATTTTGAGCGGCAATACTTCCATCACCAGTTGCAGTAACAATTTGGCGAAGAGTCTTTTCACGAATATCACCAGCTGCGAAAATCCCATCCACTTTTGTTTCCATTTGATCGTTAGTCACAATATAGCCATTTTCATTCGTGATGCCTAATGATTCAAATGGCTTTGTTAATGGAAGCATCCCGATATAAATGAATACTCCATCAGCAGGTAATTCACGTTCTTCTCTATTTTCAGTAGAAACAAGTGTTACACTGCCTACTTTACCGTCTTTTTCATTGATTTGTTTAAGCGTTGTGTTCCAGATGAAATCGACTTTTTCATTATCGAAAGCGCGTTGTTGAAGGATTTTTTGTGCACGAAGCTCATCACGACGGTGAACAATTGTCACTTTCGATGCAAAACGAGTCAAGTACACTCCCTCTTCAACTGCAGAGTCTCCTCCACCGATGACGAAAAGTTCTTTGTTTCTAAAGAATGCGCCATCACAAACCGCACAATAAGATACACCGCGACCGCCAAGCTCTTTCTCACCTGGCACTCCAATTTTTTTATACTCAGCTCCCGCAGAAATAATAATGGAACGAGCCTTGTATTCCTTGGATCCAGCTTTGATTACTTTATATTCTTCACCATCGATGATTTCTTTCACATCGCCATATGCATATTCAGCACCGAACTTTTTAGCATGGTCAAACATTTTTGTTGAAAGCTCTGGTCCAAGAATATGGTCAAATCCCGGATAATTTTCCACTTCTTCTGTGTTAGCCATTTGGCCACCAGGCACTCCACGCTCAAGCATAAGTGTTGTTAAATTAGCACGGGATGTATATACAGCAGCTGTCATACCAGCAGGACCAGCACCAATAATGACAACATCATAAATTTGTTCTTCAGTCATGATATTCACTCCTTCAAATAAATACGAAAACACTGTTCCAATATAGACTTTAGTATTACCTACTCACTATCCTATATAACAACCTATTTTTCGTCCAAGAATCTGCTCAATGAAGGAGAGAATTTACTAATTTCATGTATTTCTGCAGAGTCGTAGATGAGATATAGTACTTTTCCGCTACTTCACGTTGACTTTTCTTTTCGTTACGGAGTCTATGCCAACCATATTCAATCGCAGCGGCCCAGCCAGCAGGATTGCTTAATTTTATGTTGTGCTTCATCGCTTCGACAAAGACAGAAAACCACATTAAATAAAGGCCGGCTTCCAATAACCCAACTGGACTATGATGACGATATAATAACTCAGCTGTTTGATCTGAAAAATCGATTGGAGTACCAGTTTCTTTCTTTTTCTTTTGCAAAACGAAAGCTGCATACTCTTTTTCCAAATCGCTAAAGTGCTTTCCAAAGGTTAATTGGTCCACCACTTTATCTCTTTGCATGGAATGTTTTAAAAGAAATATAGCAAAAAGGCGTTCTTCCTGGAATTCACTTTCAAGCCTTTTTAATATGGAAGGAACATGATGTTCAAACCCATTGACTGCTATATTAAGCTCTCCCCAAGGCTCCATGCCTTCTTTTTCTGGATTCAGTTCAATGACTCGCTTCCATGCTTTTTTCGCAGTCGTCTCGTGTCCTAAATGATAGGCCGCGCTCGATAGCCAGTAATAGAACGTACCGTCACCCTCAAACCCTTTTTTATAAAGCTGTTTCAACCATTTATAGGCTGCATCGTATTTTCCAACCAATGCAAATGTAGCACCTAATTTGAATTGTTGTTCTGAAAGCATAGGACGGATTTTCTCTAAAATATCCGTATACTCCTCCACTTTCGCCCCATTCTGTTCATAATAATAGAACACCACCAGGTTACATAGAGCATGAAGATTCCCAGGACTTTTTTCTAAGACATCCTCTAATGTTTTAAAGGCCTTTTCTTGCTCTCCCAGATAAAAATACGCTAAGGCCAGATTATTGTATGCAGACCAAAAATCCGGATATTCTGTTATGGTCTCCTTTAAAACATCGATTGCCTTCAAGAAGTTACCTGCCTCCAAGTACTCTCTTGCTCTTTCTTGTTGAAAAATCAATCCATCCTGTTCAATCAGGCTTTCTTCGGTTTCATCCGTTTCGAATGTTATTAAATCAAGAAGATCTTCAGCGTCAGCACTGAATTCTCCGTCCTCTTCATGATCTAAATACTCATTCGCATGTTTAAAGGCTTCCTTAAACATTCCCAGATGAGCATAATTGTTCGCCAAAAAATAATGACATTCAGTCATATATGGATCTAGGTCTTCAATGATGGATTGTAAAAGTGTATTAGAATAGCTATACTCCCCTAAGTCGGTACACACGATAGCTAGTTGGCATGTAATCATTGGTTCAATTGGTTCAAGCTCTAACGCTCGCTCCAAGTATTTCTTTGCTTTATATAAATCGCGTCTATAGTACGCTTTTAAACCTTTAGTAAAATAATATTCTCCCGTTGGATGGAAGGATAGGATTTTTGCCTGTTGGCTTGTATTAGAGTCTTTACCCATGTAATCCTCCAGTTCAAGTTGATTAACCCTCGTATTATACCATATTTTAGTTTAACAAGATATGTGGGAAATTGTGCTTACTATGGGAAATATCAAAGTTCCTTGTCTGGATGAAGCAATGCTCAATCTATTCCTTTTTCATTTTATTAATTAAGGGTTTTTGTGGTGTGGGAGGATTTGTCGAAAAATCGATATTTGGGGATTATCGATTGTATTTAGGCGGTTTCGATTTTATTTTTCTTCGTTCGAATATATTTTTCCAGTTTCGATAAAAGGTGTTTGGACCCTTCTAAAAAAGCAACTTAATAACTGTTGGATCCAGAATTCAGGACAAAAATGATGATGAAAATGCAATTTGGAGTAATGAATTTAGTGAAAAGTTCTTCATTTCATTCAAAATGTAAACGCCGATTCCTTTTTTAGGAGAAATCCTGAAAATAACATATGGCCCATCATGGATTTTCCTTTAATAAGGTCATCCCATCTAAAAGTAACGAATAACATACCCTCTAAAATAAATGAACCAGGATCATTATTTGTCCTGGTTCATTGTGTTCCATCATGTCTTTTTTTAAGCACTTCCATTACCTCTTGCAAGGGTAAACCTTGTTCGCGAAGCAGCACCATCACGTGATAAAACAAATCAGCTGTTTCCCATTTTAATTCTTCTTGATCACGATTTTTGGCAGCGATAATCACTTCTGCCGCTTCTTCTCCTACCTTTTTCAAAATCTTATCGACACCTTTTTCAAAAAGGTATGTCGTGTAAGAACCTTCTGGCCGCTCTTTTTCACGTTCTGAAATTAACTGTTCCAAACGATTTAAAAAAGTAACATCTACTTGCTCTCCATCCCCAGTATAAATAGCTTCCGTAAAGCAACTGGCCGTTCCATTATGGCATGCTGGACCATTGGGTATAACGCCAACTACAATAGCATCCTTGTCACAATCCAATTCCATTGACACAATTTGCTGTGTGTTCCCACTCGTCCCCCCCTTATGCCAAAGCTCTTGTCTCGAACGACTATAAAACCAAGTCTCTCCAGTTTCAATGGATTTCTGGAGGGACTCTTCATTCATATAAGCGAGGGTCAGCACTTCTTTCGTTGTGGCATCTTGGACAATTGCAGGAATAAGACCTTTTTCATCATATTTAATCTCCTTCATATTCATCGGACGTTCACCCCGTTTTCCTTTAAATACTTCTTTACTTCTCCAACCTTCGTTTCTTTGTAATGAAAAATCGAAGCTGCCAATGCTGCGTCTGCTAAACCTTCATTGAAAGCATCCAAGAAATCCCGTCCACTACCTGCTCCACCTGATGCAATAACCGGGACTGAAACTGCTTCACTCACAGCTTTCGTCAATCTGACATCGAAACCAGACTTTTCTCCATCACAATCCATGCTAGTCAACAAGATTTCCCCTGCTCCTCGAGCCACCGCTTCCTTTGCCCAAGCGATGACTTCCCATTGGGTCGCGTTCCTTCCACCATGTGTATATACTCTCCACGAACCAATTTCCGGATCAAATTTTGCATCAATCGCCACTACAATACATTGAGAGCCGTAATAGTTCGCTCCGTCTGTAATGATCTCTGGATTTAAAAGTGCTGCCGTATTTAGAGATACTTTATCAGCGCCAGCGCGGAGGATTTTCTTCATATCATCCAACGAGTTAATGCCTCCACCAACTGTAAAAGGAATCGCAAGTGTAGACGCCACTTGCTTGACTACTTCAACCATCGTTTTTCTTCCTTCTGAAGAAGCCGAGATATCAAGGAACACCAACTCATCCGCTCCTTCTTGGTCATAAAACGAAGCGAGTTCAACTGGGTCACCTGCATCGCGTAATCCCAGAAACTGAATCCCCTTTACTACTCTTCCTTCCTTTACATCTAAACAAGGAATAATCCGTTTCGCTATCATTTTCCCACCTCGAAATCCCTCACTGTTGTCAGTGCTTCTCTCACGGTGAAACGATTTGTATAGATAGCTTTACCGATAATGGCTCCAGCGATATTACCGTTTTTTTGAAGCGACTGTAAGTCTTCTAAACTGCTGATTCCACCAGAAGCGATGACTTCTTTTCCTGTAGCCAAAGCCAATTGATGAGTAGCATCCACATTCGGCCCTGAAAGCATCCCATCAGTGGAAATGTCTGTGAAAATAAAAGTGTCTGCTCCATATTCGGCAAGTTGCTTTCCAAGTTCAATCGCTGATACAGATGAGGTTTGAAGCCATCCGTGAGTAGCTACCATTCCATCCTTTGCGTCTAAACCTATCGCTATTTTGGTGGTATATTTACTTAACATTTTTTTCGTAAAATCAGGATCAGAAATGGCCACACTGCCGAGGATTACCCTTGCCACACCCTTTTCAAGATAGTGCACAATATCTTGCTCCGTTCTAATACCTCCACCAATTTGTATATTGGCTTTCAATTTTTGTGCTGCTTCCAAGACGAAGGAATCATTAATCCGTTTACCTTCTTTTGCTCCATCTAAATCGACCATGTGAATCCATTTTGCCCCTTCGCCAGCAAACACTTCTGCCATGCTGAACGGTGAATCTCCGTATATCGTTTCTTGATTATAGTCACCTTGGATAAGACGGACACATTTCCCTCCCCTCATATCGATGGCTGGATAAATCGTAAATGGACCTGACATTTTTTCACCTCATTTGTTAGAAAACTTGGCCATCGCCAAGCCTAAGCGCCGGCGTATGCCTAGTTGCACTTATACTTTATTCCTAAAATTGGACACTACGTCGACTTACTTCTTTGCTGCAAATTTATACTTTCTTAAAGTGCAAAAAGTTTCTCAATAATTGCATGCCGGCTTCTCCACTTTTTTCAGGATGGAACTGCATACCTAAAACATTCCCTCTCCCTACGATTGCTGGTACTTGAACATGATAATCGGCGCTAGCGATTAACACGTCCTTATCAGGTAGTGCTGCATAGTACGAATGGACAAAATAGACATGATCGTCATTCATGCCCTTTAATAAAGGAGATTCTTGATGGAAGACTAAGTTGTTCCATCCCATGTGAGGAACTTTATAGGCCATCCCTTCAGATGTGTTTCCAGAAAAACGTACCACTTTCCCTGGAAGAAGCTGAAGTCCGGTTGTAAGTCCATTTTCTTCACTTTCCTCGAATAAAAGCTGCATCCCCAAACAAATCCCTAATAGGGGCTTTTGACTGGTTGCAAACTTCTTAATCATTTCATCCAATCTTTTTTCATTCAGTAAAAACATTGCATCTTTAAAAGAGCCAACTCCAGGGACAATAAGAGCACTGGCTTCTAGTAACTTTTCAGGTTCATCCGAAATGAATGAATCCACTCCAAGCCTTTCAAGTGCTTTGTTAACACTAAATAAATTTCCCATGCCGTAATCGACAATCCCAATCAATGTTGTCACTCCTTATAGCATCCCTTTAGTCGATGGAATGCCTTTTACCCGTGGGTCTATTGTGGTCGCTTCATCCAACGCCCTTGCTAATGCCTTAAAAATGGCTTCAATGATATGATGCGTGTTTTGACCATAGTGGACGATGACATGCAGGTTCATGCGAGCTTCTAACGCAAGCTTCCAAAGGAATTCATGGACTAGTTCCGTATCAAAGGTTCCTACCTTTTGTGACGGAAATTGGGCTCTTAATTCCAAATGTGGACGGTTGCTTAAGTCCACCACCACTTGAGCGAGCGCTTCATCCATTGGCACAAAGGAGTTACCGTAGCGTTTGATCCCTTTTTTATCTCCAAGAGCTTGTAAGATTGCCTGCCCTAAGCAAATGCCAATGTCCTCTGTCGTATGGTGATCATCGACCTCAACATCCCCTTGCGCGTCCACCATTAAATTAAAATGGCCATGCTTCGTAAATAAATCCAGCATATGGGACATAAAAGGAACTGCTGTATGAATCTCGGACTTACCTTCACCGTCAATGTCCAACTCCACCTTGATCTGTGTCTCAAACGTACTACGCTCTACCCGAGCCACTCTCTCCATCGAAACCCCTCCTATGTTATGGGGTAAGGCCCCCATCCACAATTTTATTGTCTAACTCATCCTCTTTTTTTCAGAGGATTTTGCCTTTCTGAAAGAATTCAGACCCACCCATTATTCACATTGATTTCAATCTTCACGGAAAAGCTCAGATATCATTAAGGGCGAGCCTCAATTGCTCTGGCATGGGCTTCTAGTCCCTCCAAGCGGGCAAATGCAGCAATTTTTTCTCGATTTTGGTTAAAGGCTTCCTCG
Source organism: Peribacillus alkalitolerans (assembly GCF_010882125.1). GTDB lineage: Bacteria > Bacillota > Bacilli > Bacillales > DSM-1321 > Bacillus_BN > Bacillus_BN alkalitolerans. The sequence continues at coordinate 184,105 of NZ_JAAGVZ010000001.1, forward strand.
CTGTACATAATGATGCTCGATTTCTTTTGAAAGTCGTCCACGTTTAATGGACTTGAGAACCTCGCCGTCCCATTGGTCGGCAGGACATGATTCGGTCCCGCAAAATAATCGCCGACCGGTTCGGAGCTATATCTTCCTAAAAAAATGGCCCCAGCATGCCGGATTTTCCCTAATAGCGACATAGGGTCTTTTGTAATGATTTCTAAATGCTCTGGTGCAAGTTGATTAATCGCCTTAATGGCTTCAACCATCGAATCAGCGACGATAATCCTTCCGTAATTACGAATCGATTGCTCCGCTATGTTCTTTCGAGGCAAGTTTTCGAGCTGTCTTTCAACCTCTTGTGAAACCCCTTCTGCCAGTTCCATCGAATCCGTCACAAGGATGCTACAAGCGAGAGCATCGTGTTCTGCCTGGGATAACAGATCAGCTGCTACTTCAGAAGGGATAGCTGCTTCATCCGCCAATACTGCAATTTCACTAGGGCCAGCAATCATATCAATATCAACGTCACCAAACACCTCCCTCTTTGCCAACGCAACATAAATATTTCCTGGCCCGACAATTTTATCTACAGGTTGGATCGTCTCGGTCCCATAAGCTAAGGCTGCCACCCCTTGAGCTCCACCTACCTTATAAATCTCCGAAACTCCAGCCACCTTTGCCGCAATAAGTACCGCATCACTTAATTCCCCATTCTCCCCTGGAGGAGAAACCATGACAATCCGTTCCACGCCAGCCACTTTCGCAGGGAGTACATTCATCAGGACCGAAGATGGATAAGCCGCCGTTCCCCCTGGCACATACACTCCAACTGAATCTAATGGAGTGATCTTTTGCCCTAGGACGCTCCCATTTTCATCAGTAGACATCCAGGAATTTCTTCGTTGTTTGCTGTGAAACGAAGCAATATTAGCAGCAGCCTCTTCGATAATAGAGACATATTTTTGTTCGATCCTTTCAAAAGCTTGAAAAAATTCCTCCTCTGATACTCGGAAATTCTGCAATTGAACTTTATCGAATTGTTCAGTGTATATTCGAAGCGCTTTGTCTCCTGTCTCTTTGACTTCCCTTATTATCTCTTGAACCGCTTTTCGCTGTTGTTCAGTACCAGCATCGACCGTCCTTGTTAAGGAAAGGTTTTCTGTCAACTTTTCTATTTTCAATCCTGCTCCTCCTCTACCCTTCAATCACTCTAGTTAGCCGATTCACGATTTCAGAAATTCTTGTTTCCTTTATTCGATAGCTGACAGGATTAGCAATTAAACGTGAGGTAATATCTGCAATTTTTGCATACTCCACTAGTCCGTTTTCTTTTAAAGTCCGTCCTGAAGAAACAATGTCTACTATTCTTTCAGCCAATCCTATGAGAGGTGCAAGCTCGATGGATCCGTTCAATTTAATAATCTCCACTTGCTCTCCCTGTTCTCTGAAGTAAGTCGATGCCACATTTGGATATTTGCTCGCGACTTTTGGTGCGACATCGCTCATCTTCGTATTAGGCAAACCCGCTACAGCCAAATAGCAATGACTTATTTTCAAATCCAATAGTTCGTACACATCCCGTTCTTCCTCAAGCATCACATCTTTTCCGGCGATTCCGATATCCGCCACACCCTGTTCTACATAGGTCGTGACATCCATTGGCTTGGAAAGGATAAAACGAAGATTTTCTTCTTCAACCTCTAAAATCAGTTTCCTCGATTCATCAAATTCAGGAGGTAAATTAAAGCCTGCAGTCTTCAACATTCCGACGGCTTCTTCAAAAATCCTCCCCTTCGGCATGGCAATAGTTAAATAAGAGGTCACGATTCAGTCTCCTTTCTACTGCCGAGTAAATATTCCACTTCTTTAAAATGGGATGCGAACAAGTCCAAATCTTCTATTCCACCAATTTCTTGAAGGACAACCCTCAATCCTTCTCCCCGCATTCTTTTCGCCTTTTCGATCGCTTCCTTCCTTCTCTCTGGACTGAAAAGCAAGCAATGGAATGATTCAGAGGATGACGGTTCCCCCAACGCCTCCATTAATCGGTCAATCCGGATCGCAAATCCTGTTGCTGGTGTTTTCCACTCAAACTTTTCTAAGAAGTTATCGTATCGACCACCACTTCCGAGTGGGAATCCAATTTGGTTGGCATACACTTCAAAAAGGATTCCTGTATAGTAGCTCATGTGGCTGATTAGCGTTAAATCAAAAGTGACATATTGTTCTACTCCGAAATCTATCAAGCCTCGCCATAAATCGACCAATTCTTGAAGGGCTTTACTATCCAACCTATTTTCCTCAACCATTTCAGAAACGATTTCTAAGACCTCTTTACCTCCACGTAAGTCCAACAATTGAAGAAGGTACCTTTTATCAATGGATGATAGCCGGAGGGATTTCACATGTTCACGATAGCCCACATAATTTTTCTCATATAAAAATTTACGACAAATAGCGGCTCTCTCTTTTGTTCCTAGCACCTTCATAAAAACGTTTTGGACAATTCCAATATGACCTAATGATATCTGGAATTCCTCTAAGCCGGCATTTTTGAGAGATTCCACTAATAGTGCGATTAGTTCAGCATCTGTTGAGATGGAAGATGACCCGATGCATTCTACCCCAATTTGCTCGAATTCCGCTGGACGTCCACCCTCCCGTTGCTGAGCCCGGTACACATTTGCCAAATAGGCTAGTCGAATAGGCGCTTGCTGCCTTAATTTAGTAGCAGCAACCCTAGCGATTGGAGCTGTCATATCAGGTCGCATAACCAATGTATGACCTTGTTGGTCCAAGAGCTTGAATAGCTGTTGATCCAGAATGGCTGAAGCCTGCCCCACCGTTTCGTAATATTCAAGAGCGGGTGTTTCTAAAAATTGATATCCCCAATTTTGTATTGTTTTTTGCATCAGATTACGTACAGTTTGCTTTGTTTCATATACAAGAGGAAGTGTATCCCTCATTCCTAATGGTTTCTCAAACATAAATAACTTTGACACATTGGCCCTCCTTTATGACAAAAACAGTGGGAGCAATTCCGATGAGACGATTGTTTATCTTCTACTTAATCCGAGCAGCCTCATCACAGTATTAATTTCCGATGAAATGATGAATTATCAAAATCCTTTAGTTCGCTAATATGGTAACAAAGTGAAGTTAAAGTAAGTGTACTCCTCTATTGTTTTATCGTCAAGAAAAACAAACAATCGTTTACATTCTGAATATATAAAGCTCGGCATATATGGTTCCAGGATCATTCTGATGGTATCTTCATACCCCTAAAGGGAAGGAGACATAACCCTGTCTGTATTTACCAAATAAGTTTTTATTTCACTTTGATGTAGACGGTCGTATACTCAATTTTGTGTGTTGAAATTTTTATATAGGGGGAAGAGTATTTGAAACGCACTTTTGCTATTATTATTGCATCATTATTAGTATTTTTATTTAATCTCTCAGCATTCGCTGCTGTTAACGAAGTTGAACTTACAGAGTATGTTGAATCGATTCCAATGACTGTTGAAGAATTGGAAGAATATTTAGCAGCTTACGGCCTTTCAACAGAAGATTTCGAGTCTACAGAAGAATTGATTGAGTTCCTTGGAGAGCCACTGACTGAGGATAGCTTGAATACGCTTTTGATTGATTACGATATGACATACGATGAACTAAGAGCACTTCTAGTCGAGTATGGCGAAATCGAAGAATCGGACAAAATTGAAGATCATTTCCATTTTGTTTCTGACGTAGAAGAATTCATCTTGATTGAACAAGGATTCGGAGAAATTGATGAAGACATGTTTTCTGACATGGAAGACATTTTCTCTGAAATGGGTATGACAGAAGAAGAGCTAACTAGATTATTCGAACACATCGGGAAGGTAATTGAAGCTGACCCAACAATTTTTGAGCAAATGGATGCCTTGTCTGAACAAATGGTAGGGCTTGAGGATTTTGAGACAGCAACTGAGCTAACTCCAGATCAGATTGCTGAATTAATGTCTATCTTTGATCAAATCAATGCTTTACTACAATTAGACTTCCAATTCTATTTAGAAAAGGACGGAGTAAAGACGCCTATTTCCATGGCAGCACTAATGGAGATTCAAGATCCAAATGGAGCAAGCCTATTTGTTGAAATCTATGATACAAACGGCAATCTTCTGTTAGATGCTCTTTTCACACCGGATATGCTAGGATCAGAAATCATTACTGAAACTGGTGAACAAATCCAAAATGTCACTGCACAAGTTGCCCAGGTGCAAAAAAGCGCTAAAACTGTTAAGGGTGCTAAAATGCCTGAAACGGCAGGAAACTATAGCATTACATTGATGTTCGGTTTGGCATTAATGGCAGCTGCAGGACTATTGGTACGTAGAGCAAAGGCAATTAAATAAATATGCCTAAAAAAAGACTCATCCTCGTATTAAGTGCAGTACTCTTGGCCGTGGGTGGAATCTATTTTTCTACAACAAGCGCTTATAAGCTATTGATGGGCTACGGCATTTATCAGTGGGACAAGCATGTAAAGGCAGAAACTGAAACTGTAGAGAATAAAACTGAGGGTACCACCTCAAAGAAAAAGGATGAACCACTTTATTCAGTGAGACCTCAAATAGGAGAGATGATGGGGGAGCTGTACATCCCTAAGCTAGACGAATCTCTACCAATCTATCACGGAACAGATGAAGATGAACTCGAAAAAGGAGTTGGGCACTTCGCCCAATCTGTTCTTCCTGGAGAAATTGATAACTCGGTGTTATCAGGTCATCGCGATACAGTATTCAGACGTCTCGGTGAGGTAGGAAAAGGTGATTCTCTAGTGGTGAAGACTTCTGCGGGGACTTTCACGTATAAAGTAAAGCGAGTAAGGATTGTGGATAAGGATGATCGAACCGTAATTGTTCCGAAGCCTAAAGCCACTTTAACCGTAACTACTTGCTATCCTTTTAATTTTATCGGCAGTGCTCCTCAGCGTTACGTACTTGTCGCTGAGCTTAACTCAAAACAATAAAATGGGAAGTGGGGTCAGACCCCATTTCCCATTTTTTTATGTTTAAACTTCTGTTTTGTCGGGAATTAGGGAGGTAGTTAAAAATAATAAGGATGAGGTGTAGTTAATGTCGGCAAACCAACAACAAGAGAAATTTTTTGAAATCCTAAAAAACACTTACGATATTTCTACTACAAAGGACGATATTACTTTGGATGAAATAATCTCCACATTGAAAGCAAATTTGAGTTCGATATTGGATACAAATTAAAGGGCTTGCTCTCTATACCGAGGCAAGCCCTTCTTTCAGTCTTTAAGAATGTATCACCTTTTACTTATGACTCATCAATCGGCGATTTTTTGAACGATGATTGATAAATCGGATCGTCTTTCCAACGTTCTTTCAACTGCTCTGCTGAATAAATGATCCTCATCGGATTTCCTCCCACAAATGCTCCGGCAGGCACATCTTTATGGACAAGTGTTCCTGCAGAAACAATGCTGCCATCCCCGATTTTCACACCGGGTAAAATCGTGGAATTTGCACCGATCATGACTTCACTTCCGATTTCAACTTCCCCTAAACGATATTCCTTTATTAAATATTCGTGAGCTAAGATTGTCGTATTATAACCAATCACTGTATTACGACCCACTGATATTTTTTCCGGGAACATCACGTCAAGCATGACCATTAAGGCGAACGAGGTTTGGTCACCGACCTTCATTCCCAAAAATGTGCGATACAGCCAATTTTTCATCCCTAATACCGGCGTATAACGGGCAAGCTGAATAACAGCGAAATTTTTGACCACTTTCCAGAATGGAACGGTCTTGTATACATGCCAAAGTGAATTGGCCCCTTCTACCGGAAATCGAGTCGTTCTTCTCAATGCATTCACCGCACTTTATTCAATAATCACTTTACTTCCACTTTTAAAATTTCTAGCAAGTCACTCATGTGATTAAGCATATAGTCTGGGTTATATTCTTCCAGATACTCTCGCCCTTTCATTGTCCAAGCTACTCCAACTGAAAGGGTCCCTGCATTTTGTCCTGCTACGACATCATGATGATTGTCACCAACCATCATCGTTTCTTCTGGATTAGAACCAAGTAGCTTCATAGCCTTAAAAAGTGGTTCAGGATCTGGCTTTGCTTTTTCTACATCATCCAGTCCTATAACTACATCAAAAAATGTATCGAGCCTACAATGCTTCAATCCTCTTAAGACTGTATTATGGATTTTAGTAGAAACAATCGCAAGCTTAAAGCCCGCCTTATGAAGAGCCTCCACTGTTTCATAGACTCCTTCAAACTCCGTCACTAATAAATCATGATTTTTCAAATTGTGTTCTCGATATCGAAGGATCATTTCTTCCATTCTTTCAGGATCGACAGAATAAAAACTGTCACGAAGAGGTGGACCAATGAAAGGCAATATATCTTCTTTTTTATATTTTTCAGGATAATAATGATTAAGGGTTTCCATAAAGGAAGCGATAATCAAGTCATTGGTATTGATCAGTGTTCCGTCTAAATCAAATAATAACGTCGTGATGTTATGCTTCATAGGTGATTTCCTCTCTTTTCGCCAATTCTGCTCGATTCCATACATAGGCAACGATCATCGTTAAAACAAAGGCGGTTATGATACGGATCAAGAATAACGGAAGGATAGGGATGCCTAATGGTAGGAAAATCAGCGTGTCCTCCACAACAGCATGGCACGCAACCAAGAAAATGAATGCCAATGTCGCATCCTTTTTACTGACTCCGTCTTCTTTAACTGCTTGGATCATGACTCCTGCTCCATAAGCCAATCCAATTACCAATCCAGTCACTAGAGTAGGGGACGCATTTTCTTTCATCCCAAGCATCTTCGTAACAGGAGCCATTTTTCTTGAAAATAGCTCCATCCATTTCAAGTCTCGAATCACTTGAATGATGACCATTAAAGGAATGACGATTAGTGCGAGTTGTAAAATTCCGTACGATGCTTTTTCAAGACCCTCTAATATGATAGGGATAATACCTTCTACCACTTCAGTTTTCTTACTTACAAAACCATATTGGGCAATCTCTCCGCCGCCATTCCACACGAGGTTAATCACAAAGGCGGATACCAATGCCAATCCCAAACGGACAGCCAGAATGACCCACAACTTTACTCCGACCTTCAAGGCCACACTAGTTTCGACGAGTATGTTATGAGAAAACGAAAGCATAACGGCAAGTATAAAAACTTCCTTTACCGTTAAGTCAAGGGATAGGATCGCCCCAATCCCAGCATATAAGTTCAGAAAATTGCCCACTACTAACGGAATGGCCGCTTCACCTGACAATCCAATCAGCTTCATTAATGGAGCTATGAATGTCACAATCCAATCTAATATAGGTGTATGTTTCAAGACTGTCACAATAAATGTGATGGGAAAGATAATCTTCCCTAACGTCCATGTTGTCTTCAATCCAGAGGCAAGCCCGTTTTTCAATGTGCTCTTGTTCATTCTGCTTCCTCTCCTTGCCCTCTAGGATTCTAGATATCCCTCTTTAGAATAGCCTTTCAAACGTCTGATTGTGATTAATCCTACTGCAATGACAATCAGGACTATAGATATTACCTGCGCTATTCGCAGCGTATCCGTCAACATCAAACTATCTGTTCGTAAACCTTCTACAAAATAACGTCCGATGGAATACCAGATAACGTAACCTAGGAACAATTCACCTCTACGTAAATTCACCCTACGCAATAAGATCAGGATTATGACACCTGCGAAATTCCATAACGATTCGTATAAAAAGGTTGGATGATAATAAACCCCTTCGATATACATTTGATTGATGATCCAATCAGGAAGCATTAGGTTTTCCAAAAATGCACGGCTTACTTCTCCTCCGTGCGCTTCTTGATTCATGAAATTCCCCCAGCGACCAATTGCCTGCCCCAATAAAATGCTTGGAGCCGCAATATCCGCAAGCTTCCAGAAAGAAATGTTTCTCTTCTTAGCGAAGACGATTGCTGTAATGACAGAACCAATTAATGCGCCATGTATGGCAATTCCGCCGTTCCATATTTTAATGATGTCACCAGGATTTTGAGAATAATAGTCCCATTGGAAAATCACGTAATAGATGCGGGCTGATAAAATAGCAATCGGCACTGCATAAAGTATTAGGTCTAAAAAAGTTTCTTTTTGAAGTCCTCTTCTTTCCGATTCCCTCATCGCTAGAATCAAAGCTAAGACGATCCCAACTGTGATGATGATTCCATACCAATGAATTTGTAATGGTCCTAGGTCGAGTGCAATCGGATTTAATGGTCGAATCTCGCTCTCCATCTTCTATTTACCTCTTTCTTAGTTTATTAAAGATCCTCATGATCCCCTTCTTCAATCACTTCAGACAGCTTGCTGGAAAATTGCTGTGCCGCATTCATGCCCATCCGTTTTAATCGGAAGTTCATCGATGCCACTTCGATAATGACAGCCAAGTTTCGACCTGGTCGTACTGGAACAGTCAACTTTGTAATATCCGTATCGATGATCCTTTGGGTTTCATCCTCAAGGCCAAGACGGTCATATTGTTTATTTTTCTCCCATAATTCCAAATTGATAATTAAGGAGATTCGTTTATTACTTCGAACAGCTCCTGCTCCAAACAAGGTCATCACATTGATGATACCAAGTCCACGAATCTCTAGAAGATGTTCAATGAGTTCAGGAGCGGTACCAATCAGTGTATCCTGGTCTTCTTGACGAATTTCCACACAATCATCAGCGACAAGACGATGACCTCTTTTCACAAGCTCTAATGCCGTTTCACTTTTACCAACGCCACTCTTACCGGTAATAAGCACACCCACACCAGAAATATCTACCAATACACCATGTACTGCAGTTGTTGGGGCAAGCTTACTCTCTAAATAATTGGTCACCCTGCTTGTAAAACGGGTTGTTTGCATATTTGAACGGAGGACAGGTACTGATTCACGTTCGGAAAACTCTATTAACTCTTCTGGGACTTCAAATCCTCTTGTTACAATGATTCCCGGTGTGATGTCTGTACATAGCATTTCCATCCTGTGCCTTTGTTCTGTTTTGGTCAAAGTATTGAAGAAGGACAGCTCGGTCTTCCCTATCAATTGAATACGTTCAGCAGGATAATACTCAAAAAATCCAGCCATTTCAATGCCCGGACGGTTAATATCACTTGTAGTAATGGAACGATTAATTCCCTCTTCACCACTGACTAACTCCAGGTCAAACTTCTCCATCAAATCCTTAGTCTGAACTTTTGGCATTTTCATCCCCCTTATGAAACTTCTATAGTACATTAATAGTATCATTATTTAAGGAGTAAATAAAACTGCTATTACTGGCCATTTTAAAGTGATCATTAACATGGCCAAGTTTTTAATTACATTTGGACATCAATCGTTTCTACCATCACGAATCCATGAAATTTTTTACATCCCCATCACTGGTCTAGACATCTAGCTAACAAAATTGATACACTATAAAAAAAGGAGGAATCCTAATGTCCATCTCTGTACTTAAGCACGCAGACATCTATACAGAACAAGGAGTCATATCCAATGGATTTTTATATATGCAAAATGGAAAGTTGTTGGCTGTATCCCAAGAAGAATTAGATTTTAGTCCTGTTGAAGAAATTTCTTTGCCTGCTGGTGTAAAAATTGTTCCTGGATTTATTGACATTCACATACACGGTGCTGCCGGAGCGGATGCCATGGATAGCTCGGAAAACTCTCTAAAAGCCATGAGCTCTTTCTTACCAAGTGAAGGTACTACTAGTTTCTTGCCAACAACGATGACACAAAGCCCAGAAAATATTGAAAAAGCATTGAAAGTCATTAACGTATTTTCAAATACCGTTTACGATGGAGCTGAAATTGTTGGGGTCCATTTGGAAGGCCCTTTTATCAACCCTTCCAAACGTGGCGCACAGCCTGATACTCATATTAAGAAGGCGGATCTTGCCTTATTCAGGAAATGGCAGGAGTCTTCAGGAAATAGTATTAAACTTATAACTCTTGCACCTGAAATGGAAGGAGCCCTCCCAATCATTCGGGAGCTTTCACAAAATGATGTTATTGTTTCGGTGGGCCATTCAGATGCAACCTATGATGAAGTAGTTCTAGCAATTGAAGCGGGTGCATGCCACGTTACCCATTTTTTCAATGGCATGAGCGGCCTCCATCATCGTGAACCTGGTGTAGTTGGCGCCGGGTTGCTAAGGAATGAGCTTACTGTTGAATTAATTTGCGACGGGATTCATTTTCGCCCTGAATTAATTAATCTCGTCTTACAAACCAAGGGAATCGATCGTGTAGTTCTAATCACAGATTCCATGAGGGCGAAGGGATTAGAAAATGGCCAATACGAACTTGGTGGGCAAGCCGTTCTGGTTAACCAAAATAAAGCCTCATTAGGCGATGGTACTTTAGCTGGAAGCATCGTCAGTATGATTGATTGTATCCGGATGGTACATTCCGTTACTGACCTTCCACTAGAAGACGTCATCAAACTGGCAACCGTCAACCCTGCAAAGCAAATTGGAATTTTTGATAGAAAAGGAAGCATTGCTCAAGGTAAGGATGCTGACTTGGTTGTATTAAATGAACAATTAGAAATAGTGATGACCATTTGCAGAGGGAAAATCGTTTATCATCAACCACTCTAATGAAGCGAGGGAATGGGATGGCAATACAGATCATTAAGGCCAATGATTATGAAGAATTAAGCGTACTTGCTTGTAAGAAAATTACTGAAATCATAAACCAAAATCCAACAGCAGTATTGGGATTGGCAACGGGGAGTACGCCAGTGGGTTTATACAAACAATTAATCCAAAGCTATAAGAAGAATGACCTTTCCTTTACAGATGTTAGGACGGTCAATTTAGACGAATATATCGGTATATCTAAAAGCCATAAAAACAGTTATCACACTTTCATGAAAAATATGCTTTTTTCCCACATCAATATTATAGAAAGTAACACTCATATACCGGATGGAACTGCTGTAAACTTGGAAATGGAAGGCTTTAGATATGAGGATCTAATTCAAGTATTAGGCGGTATTGACCTACAGATTTTAGGGATCGGACATAATGGTCATATTGGATTCAATGAACCAGGCACAAGCTTCCATGAACGTACACATATTGTAGAGCTTACAGACAGTACAAGGACAGCCAATGCCCGTTTCTTTAAATCTCTAGACGAGGTCCCTAAACAGGCTATCACGATGGGAATCGGAACTATTTTAAATAGCAAGGAAATTCTTTTGCTTGCCTCAGGAGATTCGAAAGCAGAGGCTGTTAAAAGATTGCTAACAGGAGAAGTCTCGATTGATTTCCCAGCATCAGCATTAAAGAACCATCCTTCAGTCACCCTAATTGCTGATAAAGACGCACTTTCCTTAGTTTGAAGAAAGGATGAATCTCAATGATCAATAAGCAATCTCCTGTGCCGATCTATTACCAGCTAGAGGAATGGATGAAGCAGCAAATCGAGCAGGGTAAATGGAAGGTTAATGAAGCCATCCCTTCAGAGCGCGAGCTTACCGAACAGTTTGAAGTAAGCAGGATGACCGTTCGCCAAGCACTTTCCAACTTAGTCCAAGAAGGAATCCTTTTTAAGAAAAAAGGGTTAGGAACATTTGTGAAAGAACAAAAATTTGAACAGGTCCTACAAGGACTTACTAGTTTTTCAGAAGAAATGGTTAAGCGAGGCATGACTCCAAATAGCATTTTGATAAACTTTGAGAAAAAAGCAGCTACTCCCCAACTAGCCGCACAATTGGCATTAGGAACAAATGAAGAAATATATCAAATTGAACGAATCAGACTGGCAGACGATGTTCCCATGGCATTTGAAACAGCCTACCTTCCCGCTCATCTCTTTGGAGATATGAAAAAAGAGGATGCATACGGGTCACTCTATGAATTTTTGCAAACACAAAAAGGACTCCAAATCCAAGAAGCCAAACAAGATATTGAAGCCATCCTAGCTGATAATCGATTGGCAGAGTATCTAAATATTGAAGTAGGTTCACCCATTTTACAGATTATTAGAACGGCATACTTACAAACCGGTACTCCTTTTGAATATGTTCGAACTGCATATAGAGGAGATCGATACCGTTTCAATCATCAAGTAACCAGGTATTGAAATCAATTATTATCTAACCAGGGGGCCCGCCCCATTTTCACCTTTTGATCATATAATAATATTGATTCTATCCAATAGAGGTGATCATAGATGAAAATTGTACTGGACGCAGGCCATGGATTCGAAACGCAAGGGAAACGTTCTCCCGATGGAATGAAGGAATACGAATTCAATCGAAAAGTCGCTCTTTATGGAAGGGACTTGCTTTCTCAATACGAAGGCGTGGAGGTTATCTTTACTCATTCAGATCAAGATGATGTCCCACTTCAAACACGGACGAATAAAGCAAATTCTATAAAAGCGGATCTTTTTATTTCTATCCATGCAAATGCTTATGGGAGTGGTGGATGGAGTACGGCTGAAGGTATCGAGACTTTCGTTTACACTAGTCAACCAAAGGAAGCTATGTCATTAGCTCAAAAAGTGCATCAAAATCTCATAGTAGCCACTGGATTAGAAAATCGAGGAATTAAAACAGCCAACTTTCATGTTTTGCGTGAAACTTATATGACCGCTATTTTAGTTGAGTGTGGATTCATGACAAATATAGAAGAAATTAAGCTTCTTAGAAGTAATTATTATCAAAAGACCTGTGCAGAAGCGATTGTAAAGGGCGTTGCTCAGTATTATAAATTGAAGAAAAAACAATCTAAACCTACTACTTCAACACCAAAAGCCCTACCTATAAATAAAACCTCAACTTCATTATATAAAGTCCAATTGGGAGCATTCCAGAACAAGGATACTGCTGACAAATTGGCTGAGCAACTGAAAAAGGCTGGCTATGAAGCAATAGTAGTAAAAGAAAGTTAGACTACATAAAAAACCACTCTACAAGCAAGAGTGGTCTTGATAGTTTAAAATGATTCACTGCTATTGGGCAAAATAAATACTAGCAGCCCATAAAGAATCAGTATTGGGAATACTCCCGAAGTAATTAGGGCTACTGCAAATAGGACACGCAATACTGTACTGTTCAAACCAAGATATTCAGAGAGTCCTCCAATAACTCCAGCTAATTTGCGATTATTTTTTGAACGGGTCAGTTTCTTTGACACATGGAACACCTCTCTTAGACTATTTTACTCATTATTTCGTTTGACCGTAATCGATCCAGTCTTCGTATCTGCAACAATTTGAAGCTTATGAAAAGCCGATTCAATCATTTTGAATTTCAATGTTTTTTGGGCAACTTCATTTTTTTCTTCTACTATTTGTATTCCCGAAAGGTCCAGGTTAAAACCACCCAAATTGGACTTCAACTCCCCTTCGACTGCGGCTTCATTTGGAATGAGCAAGTCGACACTACCTGTAACGGCCTTCGCTACTATCGACTGAGCTGCTTTATTATGAAGCTTCAATTTAATATTCCCATTAAATGTTTGTAAGTCAGCGTAAACGGAAGTACCTTCTGCTGAAATAGCACCATTGATGGTTTCAACTTCAAGCTTTTTGAAGGAACCGGAGCTTAATTCGATATTCCCATTTGCTGTTTCGAATTCCCCCAATTCAGCAGCTGCATTTGAAATGAGAATTTTCCCATTCGCTGTTTTCGCATTTAGGGATTGAACCTTCAAATTCCCAGCTGAAATGGCACCATTGAAAAGACGGATTCGGACTTTATTATATTCTTGAATAGGCACGAATACCTTTGCATCAAATTTCATCCATTTTTGTTTGGTATTCAATTCAAGACGATTATTTTCAATAGTGAAAGTAGTTCCTTCTAGAAGAAGTTTTCTCGCTTCATTGACTTCATTCGTTCGATAAACTTTCGCTTGGCATTCTACCCGGACATCACTTTGGTCCCATGGAATCAACTCCAACTTTCCATTAGCAATATCAATATCGATATCTTCAAAACTCGCATCCCCATGCTGAAAGATATGGGATACTTCCACTGACTGACCAAGTTTGAAGTCTAAATCAAGCTCTTTTACCTTGTCTAACACCGTATGGACTGCATCGAATAATTTTTCTTTTAAGGAATGTGTTTTCTTGTGTGCAGTTTCTTCAGTTTTTTCACCTGCATCGATTACTACAGTGGAAAGACTAGTCACTACCTCTTTTTCCTTTTCGGCTTTCACCTTTTCTGCCTGATCAAGTTCTTCTAATAGTTTCAAAGCCTCTTCTGTAGAAATCTTTCCTTGTTGAACCAATTCTAATATCTTCTTTTTCACTTCTACCATAAGACTCCACCCCTTCTAATGGTTTGCTAAAATCTTAATACCACGAACGATATTCCAGATGAAAATGATGAAAGAAGCAAGACCTGAAAGCACTAACGAAATCATCATTAAAATAGGAAAACCAGAACCTACAGTGAAATCAGCAAATCCCGCAACGATAGCTAACGGAATGAATACAAGCGGGATGATATGCGATAAGAAAGCTGACTTGGCATGATTTTTTACGAAGTGATCATCCGATACAAAATACACGATTATTGGCAATAAAAAAGGTGCAAAAAACACACTGAAATAATTTAATGAAGCTAATACTTTATTTGTTTCCATCCTTTAAACTCCCCTTTTTCCCTCTTTCGTTTCTCACAATATTTACGCGTCATAAGGATAAAAGTTTCATAATATCAGTCAACTGCCGATAAATGGGAACTTCTTTTTTCGACAAATGCTTCTGACAACATTCTCAAAAGAAAAAACGATATTTCCTTGGAAATACACTACTCCGGGAAGAATTAATCAAACGTTTGATTAACAGCGTAGATGTCGAGTCTTGGAGGGTATTAGCAATTCACGTCAATGTAACACCAGGCTTATTTAGAGAGTAATAGGCTATTTAACATATATACGAATGAAAAAGCGAAAAAGACCTGCATTAGAAGTAAGTAGTTCCGAGAATGAGCAGAAATAACATTTTAAATAAAACTATATTATGCAATTGAGATCATACCCTCATTTACAAAAACCAACGCTCAGGATTCTGCTCTGAGCGTTGGTTTTTAATGTTGATGCACTAATTAAAATATCCTTTACCTGCAAAATTAATCAGATAACATCATTAATACATTCCTATATCTATAAGAAATTTTGTAATTAATTTTTAAAAGATAATCCATTTTCCATCAAAGCAGACCTAAGTTTAGGTAAAGAAGCTGGTCCCATACCGTGAAATTGCAAAATTTCTTTTTCAGTATATGTTGATAGTATTTGCAAAGAGGCTATTCCATTGTGTTCCAAAGCACGTCTTGCAGGGGCCGATAATAGTGACAGAAATCCATTATCGGGTTTGCGTTCTTGTTCACAAGTGGGACAAGTTGGACAATCAGTGCTTTTATAAAATTTGTGTCCTTTGCTGCAAATTCTTAATTTTTTTTCAGAAGTTGTCATATTAAAATTTCTCCTTTGCTTTTAAATTAATTTTCAGATTAAAAGTAAATATTCATTGATATAGAAAAGACCAAATCTTATGGATTTGGTCTGCTGATTAATTTATGAATTACTATGTTTCTCTACAAAAAAGGAAACATTCACTCTAGAATGCAGGTCTTTGAAGGTTATTATACTCGCTCGTGTTCTTTTTCTTCTATAAACTTCTCCATGCGGATACGGTCACGCTCTAAAATTGGCTTTAAGTAACGTCCAGTATGGGAAGCTTCTACCTTTACAATTTCCTCAGGTGTACCTGTAGCAAGGATGGTTCCCCCTTTGTCTCCACCTTCAGGTCCTAAATCCACAAGATAATCGGCCGCTTTGATGACATCCAGGTTGTGTTCGATGACAAGAACAGTATCACCATTTTCCACAAGTCGCTGAAGAACGATCAATAGTCTGGCAATATCATCCACGTGCAAGCCTGTCGTCGGCTCATCGAGAATATACAGGGATCGACCTGTGGAACGACGGTGAAGCTCCGCTGCAAGCTTAACACGTTGCGCCTCCCCACCAGATAAGGTGGTGGCCGGTTGGCCTAGCTTGATATATTTTAAACCCACATCAAAAATTGTCTGTAGCTTTCGGTGAATCTTAGGAATGTTCTCGAAAAACTCCACTGCATCTTCTACTGTCATATCTAAGATATCTGAAATGTTTTTCCCTTTGTATTTCACTTCCAACGTTTCCCGGTTATAACGTTTTCCATGGCAAACTTCACAAGGAACATACACATCAGGTAGGAAATGCATTTCAATCTTGATAATTCCATCTCCACGGCAAGCTTCGCAACGTCCACCTTTCACATTGAAGCTAAAGCGGCCTTTCTTGTATCCTCGTACCTTCGCTTCATTCGTAGAAGCGAATACATCACGGATATCATCAAAAACACCTGTGTAAGTCGCAGGATTTGATCGAGGAGTTCGACCAATTGGTGATTGATCAATGTCGATGACCTTGTCTAATTGTTCAATTCCTTTGATTTCCTTATGCTCCCCTGGCTTTGTTTTTGCCCCATGAAGCTTTTGCGCTAACGCTTTGTGTAGAATTTCATTGATCAATGTACTTTTACCGGACCCAGAAACACCCGTCACTGAGATAAACGTTCCTAAGGGGAATTTCACTGACGCATTCTTGAGGTTATTTTCAGAAGCGCCTTTAATTTCTATGAAGCGTCCATCAGGTTTTCTTCTCTCAATCGGCAACGGAATGAATTTCCTACCTGATAAATATTGTCCTGTAAGGGAGTTAGGATCTTCCATAACCTCTTCAGGAGTACCTGCAGATACAATCGTCCCTCCATGAACACCAGCCCCTGGTCCTACATCGATCAAGTAATCTGCAGCGATCATTGTATCCTCATCATGCTCAACAACAATCAAAGTATTACCGATATCTCTCATGTTTTTGAGCGTATCTATCAAACGGTCGTTATCCCGTTGATGTAGACCAATCGATGGCTCATCCAGTATATAAAGGACACCTGTAAGCCTTGAACCAATCTGGGTCGCTAACCGGATACGCTGGGCTTCTCCACCAGATAACGTCCCCGCAGCTCTGCTCAACGTTAAGTACTCGAGCCCTACATTGGCTAAGAAACCGAGTCTTTCTTGGATTTCACGCAATATTAACTTTGCGATTTTCTGTTCTTTTTCAGTCAGGTCCAAGTGTTGGAAAAATTCGTTAGCTTCTTCAATGGAAAAAGCTGTTGTGTTCCCGATATGAAGACCTTGGATCAGTACGGATAAACTCTCCTGTTTAAGACGGAAACCTTTACACCCTGGACAAGGGTGCTGTGCCATATACTTCTCCATTTGCTCACGAATATAGTCCGAGCTAGTCTCTTTATATCTTCTTTCAACGTTACCGATGACACCTTCAAATTCAATGTAATTTTCACGGATTTGCCCAAAATCATTTTCATAACGGAAATAAATCTTATCTCCCTTGGAACCATATAAGATTTTATCCAGTTCTGCGGAAGGTAAATCTTCTATTGGAATATCCATATCTACACCATAATGGTTAGCTACTGATTTCAGTAATTGAGGATAGTATTGAGAACTAGTCGGTTCCCAAGGGGCTATCGCACCCTTTTCTAACGAAAGCCCCGGATTCGGGATCACCAAATCCTTGTCGACCTCTAATTTAGAACCTAAACCATCACAATCAGGACACGCTCCAAACGGGCTGTTAAAAGAGAACATCCTAGGCTCTAATTCTGTTACAGAAAACCCACATAATGGGCAGGCGTGATGTTCACTGAATAACAGTTCCTCTTCCCCAATGACATCGATGATCACTTTGCCATCGCCTAATTTAAGCGCGCTTTCCAGTGAATCTGCTAGCCTTGCCTGGATTCCATCTTTTATGACAATGCGGTCGATGATGACTTCAATCGAATGCTTCTTGTTTTTCTCCAGCTCGAGCTCATCACTAAGGTCATGGATTTCTCCGTTCACACGTACACGGACATAGCCTTGTTTCTTTATTTCTTCAATAACTTTGACATGAGTCCCTTTTCGACCAGACACTACTGGAGCCAATACTTGCAGCTTGGTTCTTTCTGGGTATTCTAGAATGCGATCCACCATTTGCTCAATTGTTTGAGAGGAAATCTCGATATTATGAATCGGGCAGGTTGGCCTCCCAATTCTAGCAAATAACAAACGAAGGTAATCATAAATTTCTGTCACTGTTCCAACTGTAGAACGTGGATTTCGGCTTGTTGTTTTTTGGTCAATCGAAATGGCAGGCGATAATCCCTCAATTGCATCTACATCTGGCTTATCCATTTGACCTAAAAACTGACGAGCATAGGCAGATAGCGATTCGACATATCGTCGTTGCCCTTCTGCATAAATCGTATCAAAGGCCAAGGAGGACTTCCCAGATCCCGATAATCCAGTCAACACGACTAATTTGTCTCTCGGAATCGTGACGTCAATGTTTTTCAAATTATGAACCCTTGCACCTTTTACAATAATCTTATCCATTGCCATTGTTTCGTCACCCCTCCGATTTCAACTCTAAAATAAGGTCACGAAGCTCTGCGGCACGTTCGAAATTCAACGCCTTGGCCGCTTCCTTCATTTCCTTTTCCATTTGTTCGATTAATTTGTCTCTTTCTTTCTTCGTCATCTTGTTCAGTTTTGCAGTTGGAGTATATTCTTCCTTCTCCTCTGCAGCATGTGTAGCCCTGATGGTATCGCGAATTTCCTTTTGAATCGTTTGTGGGGTAATGCCATGCTTTAGATTGTATTCTTCCTGGATCGCACGACGGCGCTTTGTTTCACCTATTGCTAGTTCCATCGAGTTGGTGATTTTATCAGCATACATGATGACATGACCATTCGCATTACGGGCAGCGCGTCCAATCGTTTGGATCAGTGAACGTTCAGATCTTAAGAAGCCTTCTTTATCTGCATCTAAGATTGTGACCAAAGAAACTTCTGGGATATCAAGTCCTTCCCTCAATAGGTTAATTCCTATTAGGACGTCATATTTGCCCATACGTAGGTCACGGATAATTTCAATCCGTTCAAGCGTCTTGATTTCGGAGTGTAAATATTGGACTTTGATGCCAATTTCCTTCAAATAGTCCGTTAAATCCTCGGACATTTTTTTCGTCAACGTGGTAACCAAGACACGCTCATTTACCTTGATACGATCTTGAATTTCACCGATCAAATCATCTATCTGCCCTTCAATTGGACGCACATCGATGGTCGGATCTAGAAGGCCGGTTGGACGAATGATTTGCTCAATCATCTCCGGTGTATGCTCAAGTTCGTATGGACCAGGAGTAGCAGAAACGAAAATGGCCTGACTGACTTTACTCTCAAATTCCTCAAAACGTAAAGGTCTATTATCCAACGCTGAAGGAAGACGGAATCCATGGTCAACCAGAACCTGCTTTCTTGCTTGGTCTCCATTGAACATTCCTCGAACTTGCGGAAGTGTTACGTGTGATTCATCAACAACGAGTAAAAAATCCTCTGGGAAGTAATCCATCAATGTGTACGGAGTGGAGCCAGCAGGTCTTAGCGTCAAGTGTCTCGAGTAGTTTTCAATACCAGAACAAAAGCCCATTTCATTCATCATTTCAAGGTCATATCGTGTTCTTTGCTCAAGTCTTTGTGCTTCTAAAAGCTTATTGTTTTCACGTAAACCTTTTAAACGCTCTTCCAATTCGTTTTCTATGTTTCCAATGGCGACCTTCATCTTTTCTTCACGGGTTACGAAGTGGGATGCAGGGAAAATCGCTACATGATCTCGTTCACCGATGATCTCCCCAGTGAGTGCGTCCACTTCCCGTATCCGGTCGATTTCATCACCAAAGAACTCGACCCTCATACAATGCTCGTCACGGGAAGCTGGGAAGATTTCCACTACGTCTCCGCGAACACGGAACGTTCCACGTTTAAAGTCAATATCATTTCTTTCATATTGGATATCTACCAGCTTATGTAACAACTGATTACGTTCCAACTCCATGCCAGTCCGGAGAGAAACGACCATTTCCCGATACTCTTCAGGAGAACCTAATCCATATATGCAGGAAACGCTCGCAATGATGACGACATCTTTCCGTTCAAATAAGGATGATGTGGCAGAATGTCGTAGTTTATCTATTTCATCGTTTACACTAGAATCTTTTTCAATAAATGTATCCGTTGATGGTACATAGGCTTCAGGTTGAAAGTAATCGTAGTAGCTTACAAAGTATTCTACTGCGTTATTTGGAAAGAACTCCTTGAACTCGCTATACAACTGACCAGCCAATGTCTTGTTATGAGCAATGACAAGGGTTGGTTTGTTAATTTCCTTAATAACATTTGATACGGTGAATGTTTTCCCTGTACCTGTCGCACCCAGCAAAGTTTGGTGTTTCTTACCTTGCTTGATTCCTTCGACAAGATTTTTTATCGCTCCTGGCTGATCGCCTTGTGGAGAATATTTTGAAACAAGCTGGAACACATCTTTCACTAAGAAAGCCTCCTAACAATAAGTCATGTAACTTACTTTACACAGATAGTTGAGACAGGCTGAATTCAGTACGAATATTAGTTTTCAATACTTACATTCTACCACAAATAGGATAAAACAAACCAACAAAAAGCGAACATTCATTCGATATTTTTTAATCCTTCTTAATAAAGAAAAAGACACCTTTAATCAGGTGTCCAGTTTTGACATATTCTTTATGCGCTTTTTACCGTTTTCCTTACTAAACGATTGGATAACCACAAACCAAAGGTAAGAGAAAAGGCATCGATAATGATTAGGTGCCAGCTGTTTGTATAGCCTTTATAAACGGAAGCTGCGATTAAAGCAACAGTTAAGGCCAATCCAACAAAATGGTTATATGTGACTCTGGTAAATAGAAGGACAAGCAGGGCAGGTAAAATGAGTGCAGAAATAATTTGAATCACGTTTGTTACTCCTTCCAGCTGAAAAATGAAGTTTATTAAAACTTATATATATATCGAACAGTACTTGGAGGCATGGTCTATGATTACTAACTATATAGCCAATATGGAAGTTTTACAACCTTTGACGGAACTTCTCCCGGTCCATGAAGGTTACTCGGATGTGGTGATCAGTTTCAACCTAATTAAGCCCCAGGATGAAGCCTTTCTGCAAATCGATAGGGATTTGATTTTAGGCGTTGACACTAAATCTTCAGATATTACCGAAAGAGCTTCGGATATTACCGAATTAAGGCTATTTATTACCAAATTGTTCCTATTTATTACCGAATAGTACATCGAAATTACCAAATCATGTTTTTCCTATAAAATAAATAGAGACTGGCTCCTAAAAAAAGATTTAAGAGTCAGTCTCCTATTATTTCGGAAAGATAATTTTTATCGCAGTTCCTTTCCCTACTACGCTATCCACATTGATTTTTGCCTGATGCTGGTCAATAATCCATTTGGCAATGGAAAGCCCTAAGCCTGCTCCTTCTGACGTTGTCCTTGATTGTTCCCCTTGGAAAAAGCGATCGAAAATTTTTGGCAATATATCTTTTTCAATTCCAATTCCATTGTCCTTTACAAGTAATTCTACGGAATTCCCAAGATTGCGACATAGAACATCAATCCGTCCACCCTCATTAGTAAACTTCATGGCATTATCGAGCAAGATCACTATTAGTTGATGGATTTTTTCTTTGTCACCCGTCACAGTCACCTGTTCCTCTGTATTCAGCTCCATCTGCTTACCTTGATACAAAGCAATCTCCGAATAGTTCTCTATAACTTCTTGGAGAAGTTCGGTTAAAGAAAAATCTTTTCGTTCAATTTGGATTTCATTCGAATCCGACCTTGTAAGCAGCAATAAGTTACTGACCAATCTTGTCAGTCTTCTACATTCCCTTATTATGACAGATATTTCTGATGCCTTTTCTTCAATTGTAGAATCTGGAGCCCTTAACAATAATTCAGATTTAGACTGAATGACTGCAAGGGGTGTCCTTAATTCATGCGATGCGTCCGATACAAATTGCTGTTGCTTGCCCCATGCTTCTTTTATGGGAATAAATGCTTTATCCGCTAAATAAAAACCTGCCGCAATGGAGACAAATCCTCCGATGATGGTTCCGATGGTCAAGATTAATTGGAGTCGATCCAGAAGCTCCTGTTCAGTATTTACATTCCGTAACAACTGGACTTTAACCTCTCCCATTGGTGTTTGAAAAGTATTCGCTATACTTCGAAAATAATATCCTTCAGCTGACTTCTCTTCTAATTTACCGATTTTCTCCGGCAAAAACTTATTACTATTATTGGCAAATAGACTATTACTATCGTTCCAATCTATGACTTTGTTATTCTCATCCCAAAGCAGCATCGTGATTCGGGGATCTCGTACAAATGCCGGTTTTCCCAATGCGGGATCCAGTGGGATATATCCGCTTTGGGCCACTTCTTCAAAACGTACCATCATCCGTTTGAGGTCTTCGTCTAAATCCGAATATAACAGTGCCTTTAAATAGGAATAAACGACCGTTGATAGGACTCCGATTATTAATATTAAGATGATTGAATTCAGGATGGTCAAACGGAATCGTGTTTTTTGAAACAATAGCCTATTCCCCTCACTGTCTGCAAGTATTTATCATATCCGAAAGGCTCCAGCTTTTTACGGAGATGGTGAGTGAATACTTCCACAACGGCTACTGAAGTGTCGGAGTCAAAGCCCCAAATCCGATCGTATATTTGTTCCTTCGTTAAGATTGTCCCAACATTCTGTATGAAAAACTCCAATAAGTCATACTGTTTTAAGGTTAATTTTAGTTTCACACCATTTATAGTGATTTCTTTTTCCCTTCCGTGCAACTCTATCCCCTCGAAACAAAGTGTCTGTTTCGTCGTCAAGCTACCGCTTCTTCTTAACATAGCACGAAGCCTTGCTTCTAATTCAGGAGCTTGGAAGGGTTTTACTAAATAATCATCCGCTCCAAAATCCAGGCCTTTTACCCGGTCTTCTAAGGAATCTTTCGCAGTGAGGAACAATACAGGCGTCCCTACCTTTTCAGCTCTCATACGCTGAATGATTTCAAAACCGTTTATCCCTGGTAACATGACATCCAGCACAATCGCATCATAAATGTTTTGAAGAGCAAGGAAAAGGCCTTCATCTCCATCTGATGCTATGTCCACCGTAAAGTGAACCGATAAAATATCCCTGATGGAATGAAGCAATTCTATATTATCTTCCACAACTAATATCTTCATAGAAACTCCTCCTCAACTCTCTTCAAAACCATTGTAAATTTACAGTTCAATGATGCGCAAGTGCTTACTCAAATCTCAATGCTTGAATCGGGTGGAGTTTGGATGCTTTATTCGCAGGAATGACACCAAAAATCACTCCCACTATAAGTGAAAATAAGAAAGCCATTGCCATGACGGGAATGGAATACTCTACCGTCATGCCAGCAGTTAGTGATAAAAGCTTTGAGCCTCCTACTCCAATCAATACACCTAACACTCCACCACACGCACTTAAAGAGACTGCCTCGATTAAAAATTGCCATAAAATATCGATTCGTTTCGCACCAATCGCTTTTCGAATGCCTATTTCTTTTGTTCGTTCAGAAACGGATACAAGCATAATATTCATGATACCAATCCCTCCGACTAGAAGGGAAATCCCCGCAATCCCCGCGAGCATCAAAGTCATCGTTTCTGTCACGGATCCTACAGTTTCCATCAAATCCTGCTGGGTAGTGACACTATAACTATCATCTTCACCTGGATATAAAAGGCTCATCAGAACCTGCGCAAACATTTTTACAGCAGCCATTTCATTTTCGGATTTAGCCTGAAGTAAGACAGTGGATACACCTTCACTACCTATTAATCGCTGAGCCGTTCCTAGAGGTAAGATGATGACATCATCCCCACTTTGTCCTAGTGAGGTCCCTTTTGAGGCCAAGACACCAATGACTTTGTAAGAAACACCCTGAATTTGAATCTTCTCTCCGACTGGACTTGATGCCCCAAAGTAAGTCATTGCTGTCTCACTTCCTAGCACAGCCACTTTTTGGTTATATTCCAGGTCAATGTCTGTGATGAATCTTCCTTCTTGCATATCTAGGTCTCGGATTTCTTTGTAAGCCTCATTCGTACCTGTAACAGACACTTGACCTGTCGTCTTATCCTTCTTTACAAAAACTCGTCCAGAAACAGAAGGTGATGATTGTTCCACCCCTTCTATTTCTTGGAATTCCATAACTTCCTCTTCTGTTAATCCTCCATTTTCTGTATCGAAAACATTTAAAGTGATTAAGTTTGTTCCGAGCTGATTAATCTGTGATTCTACTTGTTGCCCAGAACCCTGTCCTATTGAAATTAAGATAATGACTGAAGCTACGCCAATAATGATCCCAAGCATGGTTAAAAAGGACCTTAACTTATTGCCTTGCATACTACGAAATGCCAACTTCAACAGAAGAAGGATTTTCATGGATTTCTCCCCCTTTCTCAGAAATTTGGCCATCATGTATTTGTACAATCCGCTTAGCTTTTCTTGCCACATCCATATCATGGGTAATCACAATGATGGTATGACCTTTCTGATTCAACTCAAGCAAGATATTCATAATATCATTGCTGGTTTTACTATCCAGTGCTCCGGTGGGCTCATCGGCAAGTAATAACGGTGGATTCCCTGATAATGCTCTTGCAATTGCGACCCGTTGCTGTTGTCCTCCTGAAAGTTGGTTTGGATAATGGTTCGCTCTATTTCCTAGTCCTACCCTTTCCAAACTCTCCAAGGCCAAGCTCAATCTTGCTCCGTAATTCATGCCTCGGTACATAAGGGGTAGCTCTACATTTTCAAGAGTAGTTAGACGATTTAATAGGTTGAAATTCTGAAAAATGAATCCTATTTTTTCATTACGAATAGTGGCTAACTCTGAATCTTGCATCGTCTCTACATTAGTGCCTTGTAGCCAATAGGATCCAGAGCTTGGTCGGTCTAGACAGCCAATAATATTCATTAATGTTGATTTCCCTGACCCTGATGGACCAATGATGGAAATAAAATCCCCTTCATTGACTGTAAGTGACACATTATCCAAAGCCGTTACCGTTTCTCCAGCTAATGAATACGTTCTCGATATATTTTGTAGTGATAGAATTTCAGAAGTCATGTCATTATCTCCTTTCACTTGGCATACCCTGACCTTGTCTTTGACCAACAAAGCCTTGGCCGCCGCCAAAACCTCCCATTCCGTTCGGCATCATCATGGTGCTCATCTGTCCATTATTAGAACCAGAAACTAAGGCAGGGAGTTGTACCAGTTCACCAGCCTGAAGACCAGAAGTCACCTCAACATATGTATCATTAGCAAGTCCAGTTTTAATTTCCTTCCTTGTCCAAGTCGCCTGTCCCTGTTCGGTAGCTGCAGCAGTTTGAACTAAGACGAATTTTTGGTCTCCTTGTTTTCTGACAGCTTCAATAGGCACTTTGATGACATTTCCCTTGCTTTCTACAAGGATGCTAGCTTCGGTTGTCATCCCAGGCTTAAGGCTCTTACTATCATTAATTGAAATAGTGACATCAAAGGTTGATGAGCCATTTTCCACTGTCCCTTCCTTAGCAATTCCAGTTACTTTACCAGCGAATCTCTCCTCTGGGAAAGCGCTTGCAGTAAGCGATACGGTTTGACCTACCTTTATCTTCGGGACATCTACCTCATCCACTGAGATGACAGTCTCTAAGATGTTGTAATTCGTAATATGGGCCAAAGCTTTTTCCTCGCCTACCTTATCATCCTCCTCAACCGCTATCGAAGTGACTATCCCAGCGAATGGTGCCGTGACAGGATCACTATCATCGGTAAAGGTGAAAAGCTCGTCCCCCTTCTTTATTGCCTGATTTTCCACTACCAGCACTTCATCTATCGTTTTGTTCTCATCTACAAACAAATCTTCATTATGAACAGAAGCGACATTTCCAGATCCACTTACTTGTACGTCCAGCTTTCCTTGCTCCGCTGATGCGGTTGGGGATTGAGCCATGATTTCCTGTGGCTTGTTTGAAAAGAAGAAAAAAGCTCCTGCGCTTGTTATAACTAAAATAATGCCTGTTATGATCCACTTTTTCATATCTACTACTCTCCTTTTCTTATTCATTACCATTTGGATTTGTAAAGCTGCCATCTTGGTTCATCATAGGAAAATTGCCACGTTCCATCATGGTTGGGCGTTGATTCTGCTTGGTAATTAAATAACCTATTCCTCCGAGGATGACTAGATTAAGAAGTAACTGGACCACCATGAATGTTTTAAATAATTTTTGTTCCATATTTTTTTCTCTCCTTTCAGTTTGTAATGGTGATTATGGAGGACGATTCTTAAAATTGGCTTAATAATATTTTGAAGGAATTCGACAAGTTGGGAATACGATGGTCATAGTCGGGAATATATTTGTCGAAGTTGGGAAAATATCGATAAATGTCGGGATTAAAGTTGATAAAGTTGGGATTATTTTTACTTCAAAAATAAAAAACCATCTTCCTAAACGAAAGATGGCATGGGTAAAATATTAATCTAGTTTTTTAAGAAATCATTTCTTCCACTTTATTCCGATGATTTCTGTTCCGACTCCAACTTTGGATTCGATTGAGAATACATCAAATAGCCTTTTCGCTCCTGGAACACCTGCTCCTAGGCCACCAGAAGTGGAATATCCGTCTTCTAATACTTTACGCACATCCGAAATGCCAGGGCCTTCATCGATAGCATGGATTTTCAATCCATGTTTGCTATGTTCAATTAATTCTTCAATGATGATTTTTCCTGGTAAAGCGTATAAGTAAATATTCCTTGCAAGTTCGGAGATTGCTGTAGTGATTCTCGCTTGGTCAACAACACTGAAATTCAAGCGTTTAGCTTCTTCTCTACCCTTTTGACGGGCGAGTACAATGTCCCATTCATTATTTATATTAACAACTACACGATTTGACATGGGTCTCCTTATCACCTATTAGGATATGATTTTTTCTAGTATTTCGATTCCTTTTTCCAAATCTATTGCAGTATGCCCACCATTTAGATCAATACCTAGTTCAATTAACGTAATGGCAACAGCCGGTTGTATTCCAGTAATAACAACTTTAGCTCCCATCAATTCAGCCATAGAAACAAGGTCACCTAGAATTTTTGCAATGAAGGAATCAATCATATCTAATGAAGTAAGATCTAAAACTACTCCACCTGCACCGGTTTCATGAATTTTTTGCAGCAAGCTTTCCTGTAATTCAAGAGCTGTCTTATCATCCAGTTCTACTTGAATGGATATTAACAATAGGTTATTAAGCTTAAGAATAGGAATTTCCAACGAACTTCCTCCTGCAATCCTATAATTTATATATATCGTACACCATTAATTTCTTCTTCAAACTTTACTTCTTTAATCAATTAATAAATCATATTATACCAATTTTTTAGGATACTCTCAATTTTTCTAGTAATTACCCAATTTCTCATCACTGGAAATCGATAGAGGTGATGTACTTTTATGGATTCAATTTATCAATATATTGGTAATAAAAAACAGTCAGGCCGCACAGCCTGACTGCTTCATTGTTATAATACAAACTTCTTAATCGAGTCTTGCAGCTCTTCAGCCATATCCGCTAACGCCGCTGAGGACGCCGCAATTTCTTGCATTGATGCTAATTGCTCTTCAGTTGCGGCAGAAACATCCTGGCTTTGCTCGTTTGTATGAAGTGCAGAGTGTTCAATTTCCCTAACAATCTCCACTACCTTATCAATGCCCTCACCCATCACTTGAATGGAAGAAGATACTTCTTGTATTTGAGAAGTGACAGTATTGACAAATTGTCCAATTTCCTTGAACGAACTGCCTGCAAAGTTAACGATTTCAATCCCCTTTTGAACTTCAGCAGACCCTTTTTCCATAGATTCAACCGCTTGGTGTGTATCTTCTTGAATCGAAGAAATCAGTTGACGGATCGTTTCTGTAGAATTGGAGCTTTGTTCCGCCAGCTTACGAACTTCTCCTGCTACAACGGCAAATCCTTTTCCATGCTCTCCTGCTCTAGCCGCTTCGATAGCTGCGTTTAATGCAAGCAAGTTCGTTTGGGCTGCAATGCTTCCAATAACATCAACGATTTGGCTAATTTCAGCCGAACGCTCCCCTAAATTGTGAACGACCTTTCCTAGCTCATTCACATTTGAATGGATATTGTTCATTTGCTGAATGGATTGGTTGATTGCCTCTTCACCTTGAAGGACTGCCTCAGTTGCTTGTCCTGCTGTTGATGAAACAGTCATGGAACTATTCATGATTTGCTGGATTTCAGAGCTCATTTCATGAACCACTCCGGTACTTTCTTTTACCATGGTAGTTTGAACATCCGTCGATGATGCGACCTCCTGGATAGAATTCGCTACTTGCTCAGTGGCTCTATTATTTTCATCAGAGCTTGCCATCAACTGTTCGGATGCAGAAGCCAACTGGTTTGACTTGTCTCCAACATTTTGGATCAGTTCACGCAATGCAATGACCATACCATTAAAGCTTTGTCCTAGTTTTCCAATTTCATCATGCTCTGGTCCTTCATATTGTTGGGTTAAATCACCTTCGCGAATTCTTTCTGTAACCACATTCAATTGATTCAATGGTCGAATAATTGATCTAATGATTAAATAAGAAATAATTGCACAAATCGCCAATGAAATTACAATTGTAATGATAGAAACAACTATGATTGGTTTTACAGCATCGGATATTTCTTCGGAATTCATCGTGCCGGCAATCTTCCAGCCTGTCAACTCATTCGTTGTAAAAGTAAGTTCTTTTGCCACACCTTTTAGCTGATAGGATATATCCCCGCTTTTTTGAGAAAGAATCGTTTTTCTCCAGCTTTCTTTCGCCTCTTCACCAGCTTTTTCGGTTGGGTGAATCAAATATTGACCAGTTGCACTCAAAATAAATGGATAGCCCTTGTCTCCTATTTTGATACTTTTCGCTAGTTTACTAAGCATATCCAACTCTAGGTCAATACCGAAAACACCAGAGTTATCAGCAGATAGTCTAGCGATAGTAATACCGATGTTACCAGTGGAAGCATCCACATACGGATCTGTAATAATGGTTTTACCATCATTCTCCACTGCCTGCTTATACCATGGACGTTCTCTTGGATCGAAACCTTCTGGAAGTTCCACGGATGGATCGATGATCATTTCGCCATCTTTTGTTCCTATGTATACATTCAGTACTTCCGAATTTAGTGCTTTATACTCTGAAAGCAAGTTTATTAGTCGGGCTCGGTTTGCTTGTGTATAAGATGCAGCACTCATCCTTTTCGCAAAGTAATCTACATCGTTTGTGCGCGTTTCAATACGTGAGGTAAGAAGCTCATCCAATACTTCCACGTTTTCTTTAGCAGATTGCTGGATTTTATCGTGAATCTCTCTTTTAGCACTGTCATACGACATATACCCTACGATTGTTGGTGGAATAAGTAAAATGAATAAAAATAATAATATCAACTTTCTCTTAATCGTAGTTTTCATAAAACTTTTGACCTTTTTTTTACGTTTCTTCATACGGACGACCCCTTCTACTAAATAAATAATGAGTGCATAAAATTTTCCAACAATTCCTCCTATTAAAAATATTACTTTAGTAGTAATATCGGAAGGTAAATAGAACTATATAGTTGAAATTTTTTACAATTAGCAGATATCCGTAACCTATACTATTTCAATGTAGTTTTTTTATGGTTTTTTGGCAGTATTTCACATGATTTTAGTTTATTAAAATAATAGTTGAAATAAAAAAAAGACGCACAATTAGCACCTTTTTTCATATTTACGAGACTTATAGGTTAATGTACCTGTAAATGAAGGATGAACTGTTCCCCCAACCTCCCTATTTTCCGGTATCCCTTATCTACGAACCCTGTTTTTAAATAGACTTGCTGGGCACCTATGTTTTTATGGTTAACGCCAAGGACTACCTCGTTGCATTTAGGAAAATGCTCCTTAATATAATCCTTTAATTGCAGCAATCCTTGTTTTGCATACCCTTTCCCTTGATGCCTTTCGTTGATGGAAAAAGCAGAGAGTAACAATGCTTTAGGATTATCACTATACTCATTGACCCTCTCTCCTATATTTAGTATAAAAAAGCCTACCGCTTCTCCTCCCGACTCAATGACTACAGGAAACTTCGTTTTGTTTAGTTGATCATCTTGAAGCATAACTGCAGGCATTCCCGTAAACTTGGCTTGTTCATCGGGAAGTTCAAAGGATAGTAATTCTTCTTTATATTTAACTTCATAATTTACAAGATTAACCGATTTTTGTTTCGTAATGTTTTCCATCATTAAACCTCTTCTCTTTATTTGATTTAAATCCAAAAGGAAGTCGAAGAATGGCTATTTTCTCAATACTCCAAAGAAGTAATGAAATACAAATGAAGGATGAAACCATCAATAGCAAAAACTTCAATGGTATAGATAACTCCACCGACCTTAGAAAATAACCTATCCCTACAATAATGGGCTGATGAAGAATATAGAAAGGTAGCGCATATTTCGAACCGAATTGAAGTTTAGCTGTTTTCCCATTGAATTTCATCATAAATAACCCAAGTAACGTAAAAATGAGAAACCAGCTCCCTAGCATTCGAACTGCCGTAATGACTGGTTTTAACTCTAACCACGAAGGCCCTTCCCTGAAGGAAATGAATCCATATAATCCGGCAATCACTAATCCCGTACTTAGAAAAACAGGGAAAAGTGACCTAATTTGTCCCATAAAAGAAGGATTCGAAATAAATATGAAGCCAGCAAGGAACACAAACAAATAGTACAGAAGGTCCCATCCTCCTAATCCAACGGTTTCAACAAATAATAATAGATACGAGATAAATAGTAAGATCCCGAAACCGAAAAATGAAGAAGATGATGCGATTCCTCTTGCTTGCATTCTTTTGAAAATTGGTAATGTTAGATATGTAAAAATCAACAAGAAAAACACATACCACAAATGAAGGCCCACAAATGCAAAATTCCCTGGTCCCCCTATATCTAAATAAGGACCTTCAAAGTAATGGGGAAGGAATTGAAAAAATGATCCAGTAAACTGTCCTAAAGTCACCCGTTCGATATACACTTGTGGTGGAGATAGGACAAACACTCCAAGTAATAACGGAATTCCTAAACTTACTAGGCGGTCCTTCGCGAGTTGAGTTGGTGAATATCTATGTAAGGCAAAATATGTACTTGCTCCCTATATCAAGAAAAATAACGGCATGATCCACAAGCTTGTGACCATCGTAAATAAAAACATATATGTCTCGTCTAACCCTACGTTTTTCACATGCCACGGAAATGGATTAAAAAACATGACCACGTGATAAATAAATACAACTAAGGTTGCAATCACACGCAACCAATCTAAATAATAAAGTCTCGATTCCATATTTTTTTTCATGTTATTTCCTAACTGAATTTTCAAAGCTATTCTTCTTAATGAACTCTAAATTTGATTGATATAGTTCTGGCATTTTCCAATTGGAGTACGCGTCAGGTATAGCATTCGATTCAACTTCATGCTTTTTCATCAAGGAAAGTAAATATTGATGAAGGATATTGATATCTTGTTTCGAACCTACATAACCATGACCAGGTATAGCCAACTCTATATCCAATTCTTGAATCTTTTCAAGGATAGCGACCCAGTTCTTTGGATTTCCATCACGTAGAAAAGGATGATTCTCCACTGTCAATAAGTCTCCTGTAAAGATGATTTTATCCTGGCGAATGTACAAGA
This sequence comes from Peribacillus alkalitolerans, assembly GCF_010882125.1. Taxonomy (GTDB): domain Bacteria; phylum Bacillota; class Bacilli; order Bacillales; family DSM-1321; genus Bacillus_BN; species Bacillus_BN alkalitolerans. The sequence continues at coordinate 216,007 of NZ_JAAGVZ010000001.1, forward strand.
CGATATCACATGCAGTATGCCCGCCAACAAGACTAATCAGTTCAATGGATTTTTCTGTTCCTTCAATTACATATGAACTTTCAAATGTGTGCGTTGGAGATTGGTAGTTTAGAGTAGGGAGAGTTTGTTCGATTTCTTTAAGCTGTAAGACATAGTCCCTCATTTTTTCTTTGGTTTCCGGATTTTGATCCTTCTCCATCTCAAGTTCTTTTTGAGAAATGTGCGCTCTCAAATCCTCTATGCTATCTTTTTGTTGTTGAAATCTAACTGGATGCATTCCATCCATTAGTTCTTTTGTCTTTTTAGTGGCTAAGATTGAGCAATCATGGAACACTTGGTTTCCACGGATATGATCGCCATGCCAGTGACTATTAACAACGTAAGATATAGGTTTACCAATCACACCCTGTGCAGCTTTTCTTAAATCTTCTGCTGCCTGTGGAGTATTAAAGGTATCAAAAATAACTATTTGGTCACCTAAATCAATTAGGCCAGCATTGGCAAATCCACCACCAGATGAGGTTACCAATGCTACATATACACCTTTTTTCACTTCAAACAATTCAAAGTGCTTCGATTCGAAATGAATTCTTTTCATGAACAATCTCTCCTATAACCCAAACTTTTTTGCCACCATAAAGATTAAACGATTAGCACTATGTTAAAATTTTCCTTTAAATTAATTATACTAAATAGAAAGAGTTAAATAGAAAGAGTTAAATAGAAAGGAATATTTTTATGAACTTAATTAATCAAAACATAATCGAAATAACGAATATCTTATCTCTAGCTTGGTCGATCGATTCCAGTACGAAATGGACAAAGGGTAATCCTGCAAAAGGACAATGTGGTGTAACTTCATTAGTGATTAATGATTTATTAGGCGGAGAAATATTAAAAACACAGACTCCTGAAGGCTGGCACTATTATAATAAAATCAATGGAAAACGCTATGACTTTACAGCTTCTCAATTCACTAGTGCAATCGACTATCAGGACTACCCTTCAGGTAGAATAGAAGCCTTTTCAGACACAAATCAAATGCAGTACGATTACTTAAAGGATAGGGTAAAACAATTAAAAGGGAAAATATAATTTTTAGATTATTCTGATTTATATAGACACACTATGATAAAATGATAGGGCCAGACACATCTGAATTGGAGGGTTTATTTTGTTCCAGGGAATCCATCACATTGTACTTTTTTGTAAGGATACAAACCTATCAAAAAATTGGTATGAAAAAGTAGGTTTTGAATTTGTAAGAGGTTATGAAGGAATGTTTTGGTTCCAGCTTGGAGGCATTGAAATCATGCTTCATCCTAGCGACGTTTCGAATCCTGGCCTGACCAATTTACACGTTGCGGTTCATAATGTTTCCCAAGTGTTCCAACATGTCATCGATCAAGGGCTGGAGCCTGTTGACCATCAACAACCAGGTGAAAAGATTACTGGACCAGTTACCAGACCGTGGGGAGACATTGAATTTGAATTGGCTGATCCAGATGGACATCTATGGGCGTTTACTGAAATTAAAAATTAACATTTCTGTATAGAAAAAGAGCATCGAATATAATTGATGCTCTTTACACTGTAGTTATTTTTCGTAGCCATTGGGAGAGTTTTCTTTTCAGTTAATTCGAGTCTTGGTTGATATTACTAAATTTATATTGAGGGAATTGGATACAGAAGTGAGTACCCTGATAAGTGCTTTCCTTTATCGTTACATCACCTCTATGCTCAAAGATGATTTTTTTCACAAATGGTAGCCCCATCCCCGTTCCACCTTCTTTATTGGAAATAAAGGGATCAAACACACTCTCCCACTCTAGCTTTGGTATACCAATACCCGTATCAATGATTTCTATTAGTATTCCTTCATCGTTAATATGCATGTCTATCATGATGTTTCGTTTCGAAGAATGCTTTTGAATAGATTGAGCTCCGTTCTTAATAAGGTTGATGAATACTTGTTTTAAATAGGTTTTGTTGACGAAAGCTTTTACAGAGCTATATCTTTTATCAAAAATAATTTCTACATCGTTCTCTTTCAAAAACTCCTTCGAAAAATCAATGGATTCTTGAATAATCTCGTTCAGGTCCTCTACTTTGAAGTCTATCTTGGAAGATTGTATAAATTTCCTATAATTATGGGATAACTCTTCAATTTGGTCGGTCGCTTTCCTGATAATGACTGTTTTTTCTCTATCTTCTTCAGTAAGTGTTGGTGAAGAGGATAGGACTGAATTAAACCCTTTAATCACTTGGGCTGTATTTAACACTTCATGAATCAAGCTCCCGGCTAAATTCCCCACATAATCTAACTTCTTCTGCCTTTCCACTAGTAGGTTGTATCGAATCATCATATCCAAATTCATTCGTATGAAGGCAATGATGATAGAAATAGAGAAAAAAATCACACCTAAACTACTGACGAGTGCGCCTGTTTTCGGATAAAAATTAAGCACGCCCGTAATAAATAAAAACAGAGAAAATAATGAGAATTTCCCTAAAAATTCTTTTATGTTTGGGTTAGGGATTTTCTTAGAAACCATAAAGATTAAAAAAATGAGAACTAAAAAACTACACATATGTATCGCATAAATCCAATGATAAGGCCCATATTCGGGAAAATAAAAATGAATTCCCAGGGTCTCTATTTTTCTAGATATTATTCCTTCAATCCCCATTGGTGTCCAAATCAATAAGAAAACAAAAATGCTCCAGATCACAATAAAGTAAAAGGACTTCTTAGAAAATATTCTTAACAAATACTTTGCAAAAGGTGAGCTTACTTCATTCACCCATGGGCTGTTTTGTACACTGATTAATGCTATATAGAAAAACACTGGGATGGCAAATATCGTTCCGCTTCGCATCAATTTAAATAATAGTAGAATGATTGATTCCTCAAGGAACTCACCAAAGTACAATACTCCAATATCCGCTTGCCATACTGAGATGCACACCATATATAACAATAAGCTTAAAGAAAGCTCCGATCCCGTTAATATTTTACGACTACTTATGGCTAACACAATGGGTATCAAACCAATCATGATAACAAATAACCCTACGATCATTCTATTCCTCCATAATCCATTCGAACATAATACCGCTTCTCTTCTCATTTTAATATATATCTATTGAAATGCGTATTTTATATACAGCATTTGAAATCCAGAGGGTATTTTTGCAAAAGAAAAGGAGTAAGAAACGATTCTTACTCCTTCTCCATATTAATCTAACTTAATAATCTCTTCTTTTTGATCTTTATTTAATCTGTATAATCTATAAGCATGACTGATGATTACCTTCATTACCGCGTAGAACGGTACCGCAAGAATCATACCAAGTAAACCACCTAGGCTTCCTGCCACCAACAATATAAGGATAATTGTCAAAGGATGGATATCCAATCTCTTCCCCATGATATACGGAGAAGTTATGTTGCCATCAATCTGTTGGACAATTACAGCTACAAGCATAACCTTAAGTGCCATGAAAGGAGAATCGATAAATCCGATAATTAATGCGGGTACGATCGCAATGAACGGACCGATGAATGGAATCACATTTGTAAACATGGCCACAAACGCCAAAATCAGCGAATATTCTATTCCTATGACTAGGTAGCCAATGTACATCATCACTCCGACCAAGAAACAAACCACTGCCTGCCCTTGAATATAGGAGCTTAATGCACTATCCATATCCTTGAATATTTTTCGAGCTTCCTTCGCTTGAAAGTATGGAAGGTATTTCAAAACATTATTCGACGCTCCTTCACTATCTTTCAATAAATAAAAGACGATGAAAGGAACCGTTACGATGATGGTAATGATGCTAGTAACGACTCCCAAAATACCAGAAATCTTTTTTCCAAAATCCGCTACATTTGAATTAAAGTAATCCCTCACATAATTGGATATGTTCTCGATGGTTACATACTGATTTTTCTCGAACCTTGAAAGCCACTCATTCTGTTGCAGTGAAATGACCTTCTCCTTGAATGTTTCCGTCAATAGAGGGAAATTGTTGATCAAGCTATTAAACTGCTGTTGCAGCTCAGGGCCAATCATAAATACTCCAAGAGTTAAAAGCCCAATAAACAATGAGTAAATTAATAGGATAGATAAAACTTTTGGCACCTTTCTTTTATGAAGATAAAAGACAACAGGTCTGAATAAATAATAAAGGACACCAGAAATTAGGAACGGGAAAAATAAAGTTGTAAAGAATACCTGAAGTGGTCTAAAGATAAAATTTACTTTAGTTGAAAGATAAATAATCACTAATAGGATAATAATCCCATATCCAATACGAAAAAGCTTTGAATTTGGCATAACTTCTCACCTCACTATACATTCATTACCCTAAATGCTTCGTTTCATAACGAGTTCAATCAGTAGTTCTATTGTATCTGTATTCATTTCTTATTACTATTGAAATTATTTTTGTTTAACTACTCACTTACTTCACAGATCCTTCATTCGTTTCACACAATCGATAATTATTATAATGTTTGAACTTATTTAACTAGTTGGAGGATTGTTTTATGAAAGAGAATGATCAATCGTCAAAAAAACATCTTTACCGTGCCATTTGGAGATGGCATTTTTATGCTGGAGTGATTTTTGCACCAATTCTTATTATGCTTGCAGTTACTGGTGCCATTTATCTGTATAAGCCTCAAATTCAAGAAATAATGTACAAGGATTTATATGAGGTGAAGCAGCAAGGAAATCCATTGTCAGCTAACGAACAAGTCATAAAGGTACAAGAACAGTATCCGGATTCTCCTATCACACGGGTCCGTCCTGCTGATTCTCCTACACGCTCTACAGAGGTTGGAATTGATCATAAGGGTGAAAACATGACCATATTCATAAATCCCTATAATGGAAAAATCATGGGGGATTTAAAGGATGATTCCATGTTTATGGAGTTCGTTAAAAAGCTCCATGGTGAGCTAATGGTAGGCACTATTGGTGATAGAATCGTAGAATTGGCAGCCTGCTGGGCTATTATTCTTTTAGTCACAGGTCTTTACCTCTGGTTCCCTAGGGACAAAAACTGGAATGGCTTCTTTAATATAAGATTAAAGCAAGGAAAACGTACTTTTTACCGTGATTTACATGTTTTCTTAGGTTTTTGGCTGTCCTTATTCATCATCCTACTAATTTTAACTGGACTTCCATGGGCAGGCTTCATGGGTGATAAAATTAACCAAGTGGCAACATCTACACAATCAGGGTATCCGAATGCACTTTGGGATGAAGTACCCGAGTCCTATGTCCCTACTAAATCTGTTGGAACCGTGCCGTGGGCTGCCGAAAATATGCCACTGCCTAAATCCAACATAAATGGAACAAATGGTATTTTCCTAAATAGTGTTGTAGAGATAGCAGAAAAGCGGAATGTCCATCCTGGCTATAATATTTATCTACCTGGAGATGAGACAGGTGTTTATACAGTATCCGTCTTCCCTACTTTTCCAAAAGACCAAGCTACTCTACACATCGATCAATACAGCGGAAAAGTATTAGCTGACCTTCGCTTTGATGATTATGGCTGGATGGCAAAAGTAATTGAGGTTGGAATCGCCCTACATGAAGGACGTTATTTTGGTCCTTTCAATCAATTTCTTGGATTGTTGACTTGCTTAGGGTTAGTCCTGATCGTTTGGAGCGGTTTCATCATGTGGTGGAAGCGTAGACCAACCGGAAAACTAGGAGCACCAACGCTTTCGAACCAATTTAAAATGTCCAAAACATTAATTGCCATTACGATTTTACTCGGAATTTTACTTCCTTTAGTAGGCATATCTTTACTGGCAGTCCTTATCATTGACTTTGTTTTGATAAAGCGAATCCCAAGATTAAGAGAATGGTTTGCTTAAGTTGACTGAACAAAAAAAGGTGATTAAAACGTCTTTTAGGACGAATTTAATCACCTTTTTCCACTTTACTTGTTAACCTCTACACTTTGTAGAATTGGGTATCCCTTATAAACTTTTACTGTAGCTATTAAACGACCCTGACTTGATTCTTTTTCAAGTTGTTTACCTGTATTTTCTTCTAGGTAATAACGTTCTATAGGGATATTGATGTTCACTTTTTTATACCCTTTATCAGCAGTCCAGTCCACATAAGGGCTCATGACTCCTTTGATGTATACTCCTGATTTTGGCTTGGTTTCTACAACCCGCCATGCTTTGAAAATCCCTGTAGCTTTGTCTTCCTTCAGTTCTATGAATACCTTCACATCTTGATAGGGTTTTGAACTATCCCCGTGAATGTCCAATTTCTTTAAAAGTGGCTCGTAGATGATGTCTAAAGGTACTTCTTCTATTTCAAAATTCAAGTCTACATAATCACCGTAAAACAAATCTCTAGGGTCATATGGTATGGTTTGCAACTTAATTGATTCCCCTAAATAAGTCGCTGTAAGCGGCTTGACCAGCATACTCAATAACAAAATGATTGGAAAGGCTAATGCAAAGATAAAGAATTTATTCCTTGATAGTTTCTTCATTCTTTGTCATCTCCTTCCGACGAGTCTTTTCAAACCAATATCCTAATGCAAGCAGGAGAATCCCACCAATAAGAAAAGCAATCGATTTGTTCATGAAAGCAAGTGATAAATCTACATAAAAACGGAAGATGAATACACAAACAATAGTTACCCCGAATAAATTCTCCCGCCTTACTAAACTAAGAGCATAGATAAGATACAAAATGGAGAATCCAAGTGAAAGCATCCATGCATTCTCAGCTGAAACATCCTCCCACCAATAAGGGAAAGAAAGTGTAACAGCAGTGACGAAATGCAGCACCATCCCAATTGCTTTTATTTCTACTTTATAGTCTTGATGTTGAATATAAACGAAAGTCATTCCAATAATAAAATAAAATAATAATACAATTAGGAATTTCTCTATATTAAAATAGTTAAACGCCATTACAAAGAACTGAAGCGTCATAATTAGATTGATTACAAATAACGGCTTTGATCGATCTAGATACTTATGCCCAATATAAAAAAGTACGGGTAATAGTAATAAAAATACATATGGAAAACCCTCAACCTCTATAGGTTTAATGGCAAATTGTGCTTGTATGAAAATATAAACCGATAAGATATTGACCCAAAATAAAGGCAATGACCTTTTCATCACAAAATGACCAAATGCGAACATGATTGGGAAAATAACTAGCATTACATATGCAGTCAGATCATCTGTCCAAATAAATTTATTATGGATATAAATATAGATGAAAGCTAAAGAGACAAACTTTAGCTTTTGGTCTTCTAAATAAAAAGCTAATGGTAAAATACCTATCCCCCACATTAAGAAAGCATCTTCCCAGTTTCCACCAAGATGAAATAATTGTCCAATATAAAATATTTCCGCACCGTAGGCGAATGCTCCTACGTAATACAAAGCTTTTGATAAAACCGGATGTTTCGTCTCTAACCTTCTAGCAGCAAGATAAAAGGTAATCAAAGTACCTAAAAGGATGATAAACTTAGTCATTTTCGTTAACTCTGACCAATTACTCGCCACAAAGCTTAAAATGCCTAACCCAATCAAAATGCCACCTATCAAGAATAGGATTTGTATGGAGTTCAGACTTTGTTTAGTAGGGACTTCTTTTGGTGCTTCATACAAATCAATCAATCTGTCTGATTGGCCTTTATCTAAATGACCTGCACTTTCTAAATCATTGAATTCTCGTTTAAGGAACTCGTAGGCTGATCGCGTTACCACTCGCTTCAAATTGAACACCCTCTTTGTTTATAAAATCCCTACAATACACCTAATACAACAGAACTATTCTAAATACAAACTTTGTTTCTGTATATGTTAAATTATACAAAAACATCCAATTTAAGCATATACAGCATCACATCCGCTTTCCATACTTTATTGTCCTTTATTTCAATCCATGCCTGAATAATGTCATAAAAAGTAATTATCGAAAAAGGAGCAAGCCCTTTTCGGTCCTTGCTCCTTTTTCATTTTGGCTCTGTTAAACGTAGATGTTGATTTCCGTTCCAGGCACTCGCTTTCCGCGGGGCGGGCGGTGAGCCTCCTCGGCGCTCTGCACCTGTGGGGTCTCACCTGTCCCGCTGCTCCCGCAGGAGTCGAGCGCCTTCCACTCCAATCAACATAGTGGATAAATCAACAATAAGCTTTAACAGAGCCTACATTTTAAAGCGTAAACTTATTTGTTAATTCTTTTAACTCGTTCGCCATACGTGACAATTTTTCAATCGAATCAGACATATCCGATACGAGGTGATCCTGTTCTTTCGTGACTTCAACCGTCTCGTTCGTGCTAGTTACCGCTTTCTCTGCAATATTAGCTGTCTCAAGTGAAGATGCTGTTATCTCTTCAGTAGAAGCCGACATTTCTTCAGATGTAGCCGTTACTTCTTGCATTTGATGAACAACGCCTTGAATGGCATCCAAGATGGTATGGAAAGCCTCCCCTGTTTCTTCTACAAAAGAAATACCCTTTTCAACATCTCTTGTTACTGTATCCATCGATTTTACCGTAACACTTGTATCATCATGGATTTTTTCAATAAGATGTTGAATGCTTTCAGTTGATCGTTCGGACTGCTCTGCTAGTTTTCGAACCTCATCCGCTACCACTGCAAAGCCTTTTCCATGCTCCCCCGCCCTTGCCGCTTCAATGGCCGCATTTAAGGCAAGTAAATTTGTTTGTGCTGAAATTTCACGAATGATATTAATAATCGTGGCAATTTCATTTGAATGGGTTTCTAGAACTTTAATGAAAGAAGAAGACTGATTGACGGATTCACTGATGGTCTTCATTTGTTCAATGACCTTTTCTAACTTCTCGTTTCCTTGTTCTGCTTCCTGTAGTGTCCTTGTAGAAAACTCCGATACAGTAGAAGACGACTGTGCAATGTGATTGATCCCTTCAGCCATTCCTTCCATGACACAAACACTTTCCTCTAAACTTCTAAATTGAGTGGTTGAGCCAATTGCCATCTGTTCCATAGTCGCCGCTATTTGATGGCTTGCTGCTTTTGTTTCAATTGCCTGGGCCAACAATTCCGCAGTGGTGATTTGGACCTCCATCGTATTATGATTAATTCCCTGGATGACCTGTTTTAAATCAGTGACCATTCCATTAAAAGCAAGGGATAATTTTCCGATTTCATCCGTCCGTTTGCTTTCAAAAGAAGTGGACAAATCCCCTCTACCAACCAATTCAACCTGTTTCGTCAGAATTTGCAGAGGGTTCACTATGTATCGTGTGAAACCAACGATGGTTAGGATACTAATCAATAAAATTATCGCAGTAACTATAATCATTTTGAGCTTGCTCTTTTGCATGGTTTCATAGATTTTAGTAGCATCAAAATCTGCCCCTACCACTCCTAACGCTTCTCCGCTCTTGGATTTGATAGGGATATATGCAGAAACTACCGCCCCGTACTGCTCATCATAGCTTAATTCTCCTATGGCAGCTTTACCTGTTTCAAAGGTTTCCTTCAATATTGGAAACTCATCCATTTTTTCTTTTTCACCAAGCTTAGAAGCATCCTCGGAATCTTTCGGCATTCCATCTACTATATATTGATAGTCGTAACCTTGATCCGTTTTAGTTCTTTGCATCGTATATAAATACAATAGTCCATTTGTTTCTCTAATTTCATTCAATTGCTGGCGAAGCTCATGGTAATATTCATTCTCACCTGACTGAGGCGTTATTTCCTTATACTTTTCGACATCAATTTTCTTTACAGCTTGTTTTGCGATTTGTTCGGCTTGATTGCTAACCGATTCTACTACTAATTGAGCAGATGACTGATAAGCAAGGAAACTGATCAAAAGTCCTGATAGTAAAATAAGAGCAGAAAAAACCAATAACATTTTTAACTTAATGCTTTTCTTCATATTTCTACCTCTTCTTCAAAATAAATGCATTATTCTAGTAAAATAGTCACTTTTACATCATAAACTATTTTTATTTTAGAGAATAGTCAAAAAAGGAAAGGATTGTTAATTCTTTTACTGAATTCTAGGGTGTAACGATTTTATTTTGAGGAGTTGGAAAGCTGATGAAAAACACCCTTTTAACTCAAATTGAAGAGCTCGAACATGAAATACTTGACAAAAAGAAGCAACTTGCCAAACTTAGATCTTCTAAACAAAAAAGACCCATCCAAAACTATGAATTTGTTACATCCTCTAATCAACAAGTTACCTTACACGATTTATTTGGAGAAAAAGATCAATTAATCATCATTCATAATATGGGGAAAGGTTGTTCCTACTGCACAATGTGGACGGACGGATTCAATGGGGTATATCATCATTTAATCGATCAAGCTAGCTTTGTATTAGCTTCCCCAGATACACCAGATGTTCAAGGAGATTTGGCAGCCGAACGTCAATGGAAGTTTCCCATGATTTCAGTAAAAGACAGTACATTTACTACTGACATGGGCTTTCAAAAAGGAAAGCAATACTATCCTGGTGTCTCTACTTTTCATAAAGATGAAGATGGACACATCACCCTTCATGCCCAAGCACCATTTGGACCTGGTGATGATTATTGTGTCACGTGGCATTTGTTCGATTTACTACCTTCAACGAGTGAAAATGTAGAAGTGAAAAGAAAGATTCATGATCGATCTCCGTTTCAAATCACCAACAATATCGCAATCGGTGTGAGGGAATATGAAAAGGCAATCCCTTTTTATCGAGATATATTAGGCTTTAAGCTTGAACAATCCTTTGAAAACGAAACAAAGTTTTCAATGAGTGGCACCAACTTCTACCTAGAAAAAAGTTCTGATAACAACACTCACTTCGAGTTTTCAGTTACTCATATTGATTCGGCTAAGACCCTACTATTAGAAAATGGATGTACCATTACAAAGGTATATTCAGATAAAAGTGTCATGATAGCAGATCCATTCGGCATGAAGTTTCATTTGTTTGAAAGTAAATAAATCTTTTATTAAACAGTCGGAAAACCGGCTGTTTTTTTGTGATAAGAATCCTTTAAAACCCTTGTGTATAGCCTCTTTCATCAAAAGTTAATCAAACGTTTGATTAACTTTTCACCAGGTCATAAGACTAGAAGAACTAAAACTAATTATAAATTTCCGTTATAAAACTTCCCTTAAATGCCAAAATAATCAAGGGCCAATTCTAATCCAGTTACACTATCTATCCCATATATGACATTTATCATGGTTTGGACATGACACGTATGACTACCACGCTTCTTTTCACTTACTTATAATAGGAGGTAATAAACTATGAAGTATGAGGAAGGGAAAACTAAAATATGACTAATCAGGATACAAAAAACCTGCGCAAACTCACAGCACCATATGAAAAACCGGAAATCAAGAGCAGCATTTGGCAAATCGTCAATACGATTGGACCATTTCTACTTATTTGGTTCCTTGCGTATAAAAGTCTTTCCATTTCTTATTGGTTAACAATTGCTTTGGCAGTAATCAATGCTGGGCTACTCACTAGAATTTTCATCATTTTCCATGACTGTTGCCACCACTCTTTCTTTAAAAGCCGCCGTGCGAATAAAATTGTTGGAACAATCACTGGAGTATTGACTGTGTTCCCTTATGATCAATGGGCACACAGCCATTCTGTCCACCATGCCACTAGCAGTAATTTAGATAAACGCGGAACTGGCGATATCTGGATTATGACTATAGATGAATATATGGAAGCTTCTACTATGACAAAATTTGCTTATCGTTTGTATCGTAATCCGTTTGTCATGTTCGTTTTAGGTCCGATTTACATTTTCTTAATCCTAAATAGATTCAATCGAAAAGGCGCTAGACGTAAAGAGCGCATTAACACATATATCACTAACGTTTCTATCGTTGCTTTAATTGGTTTGATGTGTTGGGCAGTTGGTTGGGAAGCATTCCTTTTAGTACAAGGTCCAATCTTTTTAATTTCTGGAATTGCAGGAATCTGGTTGTTTTATGTTCAACATCAATTTGAAGACACGTATTTTGAACACGATGATGAATGGGAGTACGTGAGAGCTGCCGTAGAAGGAAGCTCCTACTACAAGCTTCCAAAAATCCTTCAATGGATGACAGGAAACATAGGTTTTCACCATGTCCATCATTTAAGTCCAAGAGTCCCAAATTATAAGCTGGAAGAAGTTCATAATAATAGCGAACCATTACAGCACGCTCAAACGCTTACGATATCAACTAGCTTACAATCTTTAAAGATGCATCTGTGGGATGAACAAGGGAAGAAGTTTATTGGGTTTAAGGAACTAAAAGCTTTCCAAAATAAAGACCAATTCAGTTCACCTAAATCATCCGTTTAACTTAAAATGTTCTGACAAGAATCCAAGTGTTTCTTTATGATAAGATAACCTTACAAACATTAGAAGGCTCGCCTATTGGCGGGCCTTCATGCAAAGATAGAGGCGTAGTCAAACTCCTACTCCTCCTTTTTACCAATTAATAACTTTCTCGTGAAAGACAAAAAGAGGTCTCCATTATGTTTAAAAGGCTTATTCTCTTCAAAAAGAACACTGGCATCTCCCCTTATATATGGGCAGTTTTAAGCATCTTGCCGTTTTATTTTTTGTTTCAATCGTCTTCACCTAAAGAAATCATCATCGGTAGCTTACTTACCATTCTATTTTTTATTACCTATCGATTTGCCTTTATCTCTAAAAGGTGGTCCGTTTATATATGGACCTGTATCTTGATAAGCATCTCCTTTACGATGACGAGCTTTTTCAGCTACGTGTACTTCGCTTTCTTTATAGCCTACCTCATAGGAAATATAAAAGACCGTATTGCTTTTCTTATCTTATACATCGTTCATCTAATCAGCACAACCGTGGCGATTAACTTTACCATCGTGTTGAACCAAGAAGTTTTTCTAAAACAATTACCATTTATCATCATCATTTGTATAAGCGTCATCCTCCTCCCCTTCAACATCCGTAATCGAAATGAAATGGGGCAGCTGGAAGAAAAGCTGGAGGATGCCAACAAACGAATTTCTGAATTAGTAAAGCTAGAGGAACGTCAAAGAATTGCCCGTGATCTTCATGACACACTCGGTCAAAAGCTATCACTGATCGGTTTAAAAAGTGATTTGGCTAGTAAACTGATACAAAAAGATCCTGATCAAGCCCGGTTTGAACTGAAAGACGTACAACAAACGGCTAGAACTGCTTTGAATGAAGTGAGGAAAATGGTATCTCAAATGCGGGGCATTACTTTGAAGGAGGAACTTGTCTTAGTCAGACAAATCTTGAAAGCTGCACAAATCAAGTATATCGGTCCAGAGCAAATTTCATTAAATAACGTTCCTATCCTCACAGAGAATATATTGAGCATGTGTTTGAAGGAAGCTGTTACCAATGTCGTCAAACACAGTGGAGCATCTACATGCGAAATTCAAATTGAACAGTCCATAAATGAAACGGTTGTGACCGTTCAAGATAACGGTTCCGACAATGTTAAAGAAGCAGATTTTTGCAGAGGGAACGGTTTGCTTGGAATGAGAGAAAGGCTTGAATTCGTCAACGGATCACTGGAAATAGTTTGTCAGGACGGGGTTACTTTAATAATAAGTGTACCAAATGTCGTTAAACAGATGGAACGGGAGGAGCTTGTATGATTCGAATTGTCATAGCTGAAGACCAACGTATGTTGTTGGGCGCACTAGGTTCACTACTCAGTTTGGAAGATGACATGGAAGTGGTTGGAAAGGCAGGCAACGGTGAAGAAGCCGTCTCTCTTGTCCATCGCTTAAAGCCAGATATTTGTATCATGGATATAGAAATGCCAATCAAGACTGGTCTTGATGCTGCGGAAGAAATCCAAGGGTTAGGATGCAAAGTCATCATCTTAACTACCTTTGCCCGCTCTGGTTACTTCCAACGAGCACTAAAAGCGGGTGTAAATGCTTATTTATTAAAGGATAGCCCAAGCGAAGAATTAGCCAGCTCCATTCGAAGCGTCATGGCTGGTAAACGAATCTATGCCCCAGAATTAGTCGACGATGTGTATGCGGAAGAAAATCCTCTCACAGAACGTGAAAAAGAAGTGCTAGTTCTCGTAGCGGATGGAAAAAACACAAAAGAAATTGCAGACGAGCTCAGTATAAAAACCGGAACGGTCCGAAATTATATCTCCACGATTTTAGATAAACTTGAAGTTGGCAACCGGATTGAAGCAATCACCAGGATTAAGGAAAAAGGTTGGTTTAAATAGAATTAATTGGTTGCTGAATTTTGGGATATTACCGAACGTCGGGTACTTATTACCGAACGTGACTGGGATATTACCGAATTGAGGTCATTTATTACCGAACCAATATTGGATATTACCATTTAGAAAAGAAGACGCCCAAAAAGCGTCTTCTTTCTTGTTTCTCAGATATCCTTTACCATCTGTGAGCCTTTGCATTACTCTTGAGTATAATGTTTTTTATCGACATTTCAGTATGCCCATTTACTTGAGATTTTGAACGCTTAGGTCTTGTCCAATTATGGTGAAACCGTTGAGAATGTGGATCTAAATGATCTTTATAGCTCATATTCGTGTCACCTCATAGATTGTATTGGATAAGCTGGGAACTTGATATCCCCAAAGAATATCATTATAAGTATGCAGAAATTTGTCCGGGATTATTCTAAAACAAACTTATAACAGGATGCTTTCATGTATCGAGTATATTGTTGTATTTCAGGACAGAATACCTATTAAGAATGCCAAGAACATCTTTAAGGAGGCATCTACGTGTCATTAGCAATTTGTGTCCTAATCACATGGGTAGTCATCATTGTCCTACATTTAATACCGAAAAAGCTTTCCGAACTGGATATGATATTCCTTTATTTTGTAAATACCATTTTCGAACTTAGCATTTTTACTATCTTACATATTAATCTGCATCGAATATCCGTGAATCATGATGTCGAAAAGTCTTTAGCAGATTTAACCATTCGATTAATCATGATTCCACTTGTTTTTGTCATAACGGCCAATTTAATTTTATATTCATGGAAAAAGCTCAAATGGCTAATAGTTATAGCGATTATTTTAAGCTTTATTCTGATGGGAAAATTAATGGAATCGTTGGACATTATCAAGACTCACAATTGGCACATCGCATATACAATCCTCCTTTTCAGTAGTTATGCACTATTTTCAAGTGTGATGGCCTGGTTGATCACTAGAGTGGATCAGAAAGAAGTGAAAAAAGCATGAAGGTATACGACAATCAATTCAATTCCAATGAGTGGTTCATCATAGTAGGCCTAACTATCGGCATTCTCACAATGATATTCTTACCGAAACGCTTCCCTATGAAAATTTCCATCGTGTATTTTACATGTGGTGTTTTTACCGGTTTTTTCTTTGATCATTCCTTAAGTGTCATCCCAGTCAGCTTTTATGATGTTAATGATAATTCTTCCTATCAGTTCATTGATTTTGTTTCATATATCTCCTATGGGCCTGTCAGTTACATGTTTTTTTATTTTTTTGATCGACTTAAACGGATCTCCATCCCCACCTACATACTCCTCTGGTCTTTGATAAGCACTGGATTAGAAGGGGCCGCTGTCTATTTTGATGTCTTTCACTATAGGTATGGATATAAATTATATTATTCTTTTCCAATATACTTAATTGTACAAAGCATCTGGCTAGTATTATATTTTCGCTATTGTAAAAATGGGGCTCGCATGAGGGTTGAAGCTCAAAGATAAAGAAGGATTTCCAATATGGGGATCCTTTTTCTTATGTTTAAAGTTATTTACTATTTTTACAAAAATTAGTAGAATTCTCTTTTATATACAGATAAAATGAATGTAATGAGTTTTAATTAGCCCATGCCATTAATATAAAACCTTTATTGGAAAAGGAAGTGTTTGCTTGGATGTTTTTGTGGGCAGGCAACCAATTTTCAACGATAAGCTAGAACTGTTTGGCTACGAATTATTAAGTAGAAGTGGGAATGAAAATAAGTATCTTGAGTTTAATGGTGATCAAGCCACACTTGATGTCTTAGTTAATAGTTTTATGATTATCGGGATTGAAAAATTAGCCAACCGAAAAAAGTGCTTTGTAAATTTTACTGAAAATCTAATCCTAGATGACTTACCTACTTATTTTAATAAAGATATTATCGTAGTTGAACTGTTAGAAGATATTAAACCCACTCCAAAAGTTTTAGAGGCATGCGCCCGTCTTAAATCGCTTGGATATACGATTGCACTTGATGATTTTGTTTTAAGAGAAGAAAATGCAGCTCTCTTAGAGTATGCAGACATCATCAAAATAGACTTTTTAAATACAGATCTTAGAAAAGTAGAAGAGATATTAAAAGCTATTGACCATAGGGAAATAAAATTATTAGCGGAAAAAGTTGAAAACAGAGAAGATTATGAGCAGGCACTATCTTTCGGCTTCCACTTATTCCAAGGCTACTTTTTTAGTAAACCAGTTATCATCAACACTAAAGACGTTTCCTCAATTGGTACTCAACAATACTCTCAATTATTAAATAAGATTGACCAACCTGATCCTAATATCAATGAAATTGTTAAGCTAGTGGAAAATGATTTTGCATTAACCTACAGACTGCTTAAAATTGTGAATAGTACCGCCTATCATATGAGAAACAGGATTAACTCTGTAAAACAAGCAATTATAATCCTCGGTCTCAACGAGTTAAGAAAATGGGTAGTGGTGTTGGCTTTCGCTAATAAAATTACCCGAAAGAATTGTGAAGTCATTAAAATCTCTTTATGTAGGGCTAAATTCTCTGAATCAATCGCTAAAATTAAAAAAACTCCTAGTTCAGAATATTTCTTATTAGGATTATTTTCTTTAATCGATACGATTCTTGAACGCCCTATGGAAGATATTTTAGTAGAACTTCCTTTAACCTCACCTATTAAAGAAGCCCTACTTGGAAATTCTAATGATTTAAGTGTGGTCTTGCAATTAATCTCTTCATTAGAACGGGGCAATATGGTAGAAACAAGTGAAGCTAGTAAATTGTTAAATTTAGAAGAAAAAGTGATTTACCAATTTTATCTAGATGCCATTGAATGGTCTGACTCATTGTTAAATTCCATATATTATTTAAACTAAAATATTTTTTCCCAGTAGGCTTCCATCCATCATGGTAGCCTTTTGTATTTCTCCAGCTGATTTAGGAATACTCTAAATAATTCCTCATATATTTCTATTAAAATATCAAAATATGTGAGGTTGAGTTTATGGGGAAATCTATTAAATATTTACTATTCTTTTCCATCTTCCTATTTTCATTCTTTCCAATGATAGCACACGCCTCCCATCCAGCTCATAAAAAAGCCGTTTGTCTAAATGAAGTAACAATACATCACAATGAATTACTATTGAGTGATTTTGTATTCGCGACTGGAGAACATATTAGTAAATATAAACTATCATTCACTTCGCCTACCAATCCACCATCACAATCAGAATTGAAACTCTCATTCATCGTGAATGACAAACTATACGAAAACAAAGATTCACTAAGGATTCTTGATCACACCACTTATATAAGTTTAGACGATTTCACAAGTGCCATAGGAGCAAATTTAGTGACAGACGAAATAACTCATATCCACACAATACATAAAGGGAACAACAAGGTAAACATTAATGAAAATACTAATACCTACGAAATTGTTCAGACTAAGCTTAAAGGTCCCATCAAAGTCATCGATCATGTAATATATATCCCAATTAAAACCTTCTCAAAAAATTTTGGTTTTAGATTCTACGACCTTTCTAAGAACTCTGCATTTAGGATATTGGATGGAAGTCAAAAAATCAGTAATGTTGATTTTTTCAAGATAAACAAAACCGCTTCAACAAAAGAAAAAACAATTTCACCAACAGTCCAACCAAAAACGACTCCTGTAATAAAAAAAGAAACTCCTAAAAAGAAAAAAGTGTATCTAACCTTTGATGATGGACCAAATGTACATACATCGAAGATCCTAAATCTATTAAAGTCAAAAAAAGCAAAAGCTACTTTTTTTGTGATTGAGCCAAATATGAGAAAATTCTCCGGTACTGTTAAACAGATGGTGGCTGAAGGGCATTATATTGGTTTGCACAGTGTTTCTCACGATAAAAATAAACTTTATGGAAAGCCGCAAAATGTGGTCAATGAAATGGAGCAAACAAGGAAGACTTTATATTCCATTACTAAATTGGATAGCCATTTAGTAAGAGTTCCATATGGTAGCAAACCTTATATGACCGATTCATTTCGTAATGGTTTAGTGAACCAACACTTTAAAATGTGGGATTGGAATATCGATACTTTTGATTGGAAGTACCCTAATAATCCTAATGAAATAATAAGAAATGTTAAAACAGGGATCAACACCAAAAAGAACCAAGATAAAATCGTTATCCTCATGCATGATTCGGAAAAAACACTTACCTATTTGCCTACTATAGTAGATTACTTAGTGAATCAAGGTTACTCTCTAGAAGCCTATAATCCAAAAGAACATTTTTCGGTAAATTTTTGGAAGGATGAAAGGCTATAGAATATCAGAAAGTATAGCAACTCCGGAGATTGCTTTAAAAGTTGAGGTTGAATCTAATCGACTAGTAAAATCAGATAATGCATCTATGGAAGGGCTATTATATGAGGAATAAAATAAGGATTATTTTCCTGTAAAAATTACAAAATGACCTTAGTTTAATACTGAGGTCATTTATTAACAACGTTTTTCTTTTTAGACTGTAAATACTTTGCAGGACAGTTCACACATTTACATATATTCTTGTTTAAACTAACTAAGAAAAAATTGATATCTTCTTATTCAATTAACTTTTTCTAACCTTAGGAATTTTCTGATTTTAACGCACAAAAAGGAACTTCTCTTATATTCACTTATTGCATGATGTTCTTCATTTATATATCCACAAGAGAAACAGCTAGAAATGAAATTAATTGCATTAAGTATATTACTTATGATTTCATCTTCCTTTATTTCTTTGTTATCAAATCCTTGGCGAATAGTATTACGCACTTTCATGATCAAGTCTAAAGGAGCATTCCTTAATAATAGAATATCTTCCACATCATAAATAAAGTTATCTTTATTTATATTGATTTGAGATTTAATGGCTTGCAGCTGATCTCCAAATTCTTTTTTTCGAAACATGATATCTAAACAACATGGACAATACTTCTCCTGGAGACTTATCACCTTTTGACCCCTACTTTCCCATTATCCAAAATATAACATATTTATAATTAAAGAATAACCTGTCTATATTATTTTTTACTAGGTAAAATAGACTCATTATTTCATAAAAGATAAAAATAAATGCTGGAGTCATAAAAATGATTCCAGCATTCGGTATTTTATTTTATTACGCGTTGTATACTGTGGTTACTCTATGTTGAGTTGGCATTTCTGCTAATTCAACAGAACGCTTAACACTGTGTTGCGTTGGCATCTCTGCTAGTTCAACAGAGCGCTTAACACTGTGTTGCGTTGGCATCTCTGCTAGTTCAACAGAACGCTTAACACTGTGTTGAGTTGGCATCTCTGCTAATTCAACAGTAGGTTTAACACTGTGTTGAGTTGGCATCTCTGCTAATTCAACAGTAGGTTTAACACTGTGTTGCGTTGGCATTTCTGCAAGCTTGAATCCAGTTGTGCTGAAAACACTAGCAACCCCTAATACACTTAGAGATAAAGCAGAAACTAAAAGAACCTTTTTCATTTAATTCTCCCCTTTTCATAATTAAATTCTATGTATGTATTTCATTATGTAAATATATCATCTTGTGGATAATCTTACCAAATCATTTTTAACAATATTACCTAAGTTTTCATTGTTTTGGAGTTCGAATACTGATAACGATTTGGTATAATATTCTTTCCCCTTTCCCAAATTCCCATTTTTCACATGGTTTAAACCTGTTTGATATAAAAACTCCCCGAATAAGTATAAAACTTCATCATTTATGCACTGATCAATCCCTTTTTCACTAAAGATTAAAGATTCCTCGTATTCACCTATTCTTGAAAGGGATTGTGCAATACCAAATAAGGCCCTTAGCCTAACATGTGGATCTGCTAGACTAGGCAGGTGTTCCATATACTCTAATACTTCCTTTAATAAACTGATTGCTTTTTCAAAGTTTTGAGCTTCTTTCTCTATTAGAGCTATTGCCATTAGAATTTCTATTTCTCGTTCAGTAAGTCCTTTTTTTGTTGGATTAGTAATTTCTATCGCTTCGTATAATCTTTCGATAGAGTAGTCTTTATCCCTTTGTCCAGCTTCTGATAGGTAATAAAAGCATATAGCTTCATGCCATAGCAAAAATTGCCTACTTGAAGGAAAGTTAAAAAGTGGATTTTCTTTTTCTTTTTGAACTATCTCGTTTATTGCATAATAATTGCGCTCACGCTTGTATTTCTTTATTAAATTCATAACGGCTGATACATAATTTAGAGATCCAGCTGAAGCAAAATCGAAAAAATCACTCACTTCAACATTTAACTTACGAGCAAAATGATACAACTGGTCTATAGTAGGATCGATTCGATCCTTTTCAAATAAGATAAGATCTTCTTCAGAGCAAATACCTTCGGCGAGTTCTTCGATTTCTAACCCTTTATACTCTCTTAAGGATCGGAGTATTTCACCAATATTAACGAAATTCTCATTCATTGTTTTCTCCTCCTTATCAAATACAAACTATTACTTTATATTCATTTTGACAGCCATTAATCATAAATTAATTCTCAAATACATGAGGAAAGACCGATTAAAATAATTACTAACCCTCTTTGTGGCTACCCTACTTCCCCAAAACCTTTTAAATTAACACCTTAATATTATCATAATATTTGGAAAAGTATCCATAACAAACTAGTAATATCAGAGGATATATAAGTGAAAGAATATTTTTCAATAAATTTATATAATGTAACTTACTAGATAAAAAATGACGCCGGTTCAATACCGACGTCATTTATGGCCAAAGTCTGAAGTTATTATTTGTCCCACTTATAGAATTCTGCTCCAAGCGAGTCAATTTTATTAATCCTGATATTGCTCTATATAAGGTGTTTCCTTCAAATGCCCTGTCATTTCTTCTATACTATAGGCAAACTCATCATAACGAACACTGTGCAGGGGTAACTGTAGGGCAAGTTTGTTCTTTTTATTGTAAACAGAAACAACCTTAGCACGACGGCTCCAGAAGCGTGTTTTGAAATTTGCTTTTTCAACCATGATTTTCTTAATCTCATGGAGGTTGATACTACTATCATGATCCTTTACAGAATAGACGAGTTCTCTACCAATTATTGAAACAGTCGTATTTTTTGTTTGAGTAATTCTATACAGATGATAGCCTACTACAAGAATTGCAAGGATAGATGTAAGAATTAAATATCCCGGATCCATTGTAGATAAAACTTGGTATCCTCTGAATGCCAACACTACATATAAGAAATAAAACCATTTGCTGAATTTTGGTTTACTTAAGTAATAAACTGTATTGTTGTCTTCTTCATTATCTTCTTCCCGATTTTTCATGAAGTTATAAATGTGCTCATCAACAGTGTGGTCATCAAACATTCCTGCCTCAGTATATGTTCCTTCCCACATATGGACGGAATCATCATCCTCTTCAAGTGCATAGGCACCAATCCAAGCAGGTCGCAACTTGTTATCATTCTCATATCGGGCCAGATAATAACGGATAGGTTGTTTATAATGATTCTCTGTTTCTACCTTATCAATAATATCAATCTTTTCAGCCAGTACGTCATACTCAGCAAGTAAAAAATCGAATAGATGGCTTTTTGCAAAGAAGTGCTGCTTCCCTTCCTTTATAGGGAAGAGATGTTCTTTCCTGATACGTAATAATTCTGTATAGAACATTTCCGAAGATTCGATGTTGGTAGCACACTCCAACAGAACTTCTTCTTCTATTGATACATTTTTCTGCAAACTTGTAATTACAGCGGAAGCTTTAATAATCGGGTCTGAAAACAAGACCGCTTCCTTCACCAATACTTCTGTTTCACTCGTAAAATAATATTCCATTAACGATAGAAGGGTTGCCATATTATAACGGGTTCTTAAGTATTGATTCTTCCATTTTTTGTATACGAGATTCACATTGTAATTATTGTTGTACGTTAAGTAATTTGTCTTATTCCTGTTATAGTCCCCAATGAGGATCGGCATAATGTAACCCGGTTTAAATTGTTGGACCAAATCATTATCCAATGAATATGATAGGATTTTATAGAATGTTTCTTTATAAGTAAGATTTTCAATTTGAGTATAATATTTATCTAGAATCTTCTTTACTAACGAAGGATGCTCAAATAAAGCATCTAACGGAAAAATGACTTCCTTAGACTTTATGTTTTGTTCTAAAATGTCTAGAATGGCCATTTCGCTTTTATGATCGCCCCAGGAACA
Source organism: Peribacillus alkalitolerans (assembly GCF_010882125.1). GTDB lineage: Bacteria > Bacillota > Bacilli > Bacillales > DSM-1321 > Bacillus_BN > Bacillus_BN alkalitolerans. The sequence continues at coordinate 238,540 of NZ_JAAGVZ010000001.1, forward strand.
AATGTAACGGATGGCAATATCCTTTGCTGCTAGACTATACTTTGGATAGTTAGCTACTAGAGTATCTATAAGCTCATAAACTCTAAACTGGCTAATGAAATCCACTAACTGAAAGCTAGGATCATCCCAATTATCAGTAGGCGCATGATAAGGATAAGCCGCTTCCTTAGCTAACCATTCTAATGTGACGTGCTTTACTTCAAGTTCATCATCTTCTTGCATTTCCTGCAATTCATCTATGGCATCCATTCGGACATCTGGATCTGAGTGCTTCAAATCTTCCACAATTTTCTTCAAGTTAAGCTTCAAAGGTTAATCCTCCTAATTTATGTATCTATAAAATAAATATGTATACTTAATTCTAAATAAACTACTGTTAGAATAAGGAAATAACTAGGTATACATTACGTCTTTATTGATTCCTTTTTGTCGGTTGAAAAAAACAAACCAACCTTCTTTTCAAGGTTGGTCTCAATACTTTCATTACCCATTTTTGTATGGAATTCTTGATTTATACTTTTTATTCCATATTCTTTAGTGTTAAGGAAATGGATGTTTCTCCTTTAAGTAGGTTTCTATTATTTGAGGCATCAGTTGAGACTGTATGACGCAATGTAGTAAAGGTAATTTGACTGTTAAAAAAATCTATCGGTGCATTAGCATCAGGAATAATAGTATTTACCAATGCATTAAAATATTCTGGTCCAGTTTCATAGATTTTGGTTTCTATAAATACTTTTCCTTCCGGTGATACTACTGAATCCGGGTCAAAATCATAGAATCCCCAAACCTGAGCATCGAACAGTTTGCCAGTTTTATCGTCTGCAACAGGTGTAAACCTTACACCAGTAAGACCACCATCATTATTAATAAGATTTCCATTCAAAGTTACTTTAAAATCAAAAGGAGTGATATTTTCAATTTTTTCACTAAATTCCAGTCTCAATTTCTCATTGGATATTTGTGTAACGGATATTAGCTCAGGTTTAATATTATCGGACCTATCCACGGTCCTATTAAGAGTAATAGGGAAAGGTTCACTTTCATTTACTGAGGTATTACCCATTTGGTCCTTCAAACCCTTAAGAACTAATGTTGATTGTTGATTATTTTGAACCGTTTCTTCTGGTAGAATAATGGTAATTACATTTCTTGGGGTCATTTTCATCCATTTAATAATGGATCCTGGCGGTAATGGCTTACCGTCTAAAATGTAATTATCTTTATTGTATACACTTGCAGGATTGAGGTTACTCCAATCCATCACAGGGATTTGAATCGTCCTTCCCCCAGAAACAGATGGAGCGAAATATAAGGGAGATTTCTTGTCTTGAAGAATTTCTCTAACCACTTCCTCCGTTGCCCGCGCAGGTATCACATACCTTTCATATAATGGCTGCCTTACTTTGTCACCATATACATCCTTAATGTTCATCTCCAGTGTATTTTTCATTTTTGCGAAAGCATCATATCTTGGCTTTAGTGTAGTTTGATTGATTGTTGGCTTATAAATGATTTCTTCTATTTCCTTGATCTTTTTATAGGAGTCTGCTGCAGCGTATATCGCATTATTAAAAACCCGTGTTCTATAAATCTTCATTGATACCGCATGGAGTTTATTTACCAGTCTGGTTTTTTCTGTGGAATAATTAAGGGTTGAAACTGCTTGATTGGCCTTGTAAAACGCTTGATTGGCTAATGTTAATTCATAACTAATGACATGATATCGATTAGGCGTGGTGTAAAGGGTATGAAGTCTATCCCCAGCAATTTCTGCTTGAGTAACGAGAGAGGTCGCTTGAGAAAGCGTTGCTGCATGTACAGAGGAAGGGAAATTTGAACCAATGGCGAAAATGAATAGTAAAACAACCATCAACACAGTTTTTTTCATTAAACTCCTCCTAAATGGAATTCTTAATAATGATGTTTCATGGATATTTTACTTAAATAAGGAAAATATTTATATGGTAATTTCTAACTGTAAATATGGATTACGGATAGAATATTTGAACTAATTTATCAAAGGGTGAGGATTGGTTATGGAATGGTTCGGAGGGAATTATACAGATTATTACTTTAAAATGTTTTCGTTTAGTCACTTTGTGGTATTGGCCATTTTAGTCATAGTTGCTAGTTGTATCTTCCTGAACAGGAAGAATTTCAATCTAGATAGATGGAGAAAGGTTGAAATCGGTGTCTCTATTTCACTTATATTCATGGAATTGGTCTATCATATTTGGATGTATGTAACTCAAAGCTGGAATCTAGCTTATTCCCTTCCCTTAGAATTATGTAGCATCAGCCTTATCCTTACTGTCATACTTTTACTAAGGCGGAAATTCATAATATACGAGATTTTATTATTTACTGCTTTACTAGGTGCTTCCCAGGCTATACTCACCCCTGTACTAAGCTTTGACTTTCCTCATTTCAGATTCTTTCACTTTTTCTATACCCATTCCATAATCATCTGGGTACCTTTATATTTCACTTGGGTATTGGGGTATAGACCAACTATCTGGTCAGTTGTGAAGGTGTTTATTTTTTTGAATGGTATCATGCCACTCATATTATTGATTAACAAGCTAGTAAACGGAAATTATATGTTTTTAAGCCACAAACCTGATGGCGCAAGTTTATTAGATTACTTAGGTCCACATCCTTGGTATATTTTATTGTTAGAGGGCGTATTGCTTTCACTCAGCTTGATAGTTTGGTTAATATTTAGGGAAAGGTCTGAAGGAAAAAGCATAAATAATGAGCTGGGTATGTAAAGGAGGGGGAGAAAAAATCCCCCTCCTTCTATCATGAATGTAGATACCAGAGAGCTAATATGAAGGAAATTCAATGAAGATCACCATCAAGCATTGCATGTGATGGGTTAAGCATTTTCTTTAATGCAGTTTGGAATAAATTTTTGTAAAAAAATGAGGGTGGCTCCATACATTTTTGAGCCACCCTTTTACCTATTCTGTTATTTCTACAACAAACGGAAATACTCGAACCTTTCCATCCTGTTGGAATTCTCCCCAGATTTTATACTTTCCAGGTTGACTAAATTCGGTTTGGAATATTGGTTTATCGTGATCAGCAGGATGAACGTGCAAGTATTGGTTTGCTTGTTCGTCTATAATCACCACGTGCCCCATGGCACCTAAATATGGTTCTAGGTTCTCCATGTTTAGTTCAAAGTCTAGCGTAACTGGTTCATTTGCTTTCATGGTATTCATTTTTAGTGTTACAGTCTCACCCTCTACCGTCTTCGTTAATGTGTCATCCGCTTTTAAGACGTCTCCATGTTCATGTGAGCCTTCCACATTCCCGACAGTGAATGGTAGAGGATTCACCGTATACTCTAAATCTTTAGGCTTGATATCGACGAATGCTTTGTATTCTCCATCTGGTAAAGCCTGTGTTACCTCAAACTTCCCTTCCCCTAAATCTTGTGGATGTACATGATAATATTGATCAAGGTGGCTATTGACGATTATTAAGTGTAAGAGTTTTTCGTGATTTACTTCTAACTCCGTCACTGGTTTCCCATTCTTGTCTTGAAGAGAAATGTTGATTTTGCCGTTCTCGTAATTTAATGTAGGGTCCACTTCACTTTCATGACTCTCGTGAGAACCCTCCTCCTGATGGGCATGCTCTGATTCTTCTTCATGTCCTGCTTCTTCTCCATGTTCTTCTGAAGCAGTTTCATGTTCATTGCCTTCATGCTCCACTCCCTTTTCCTCTCTAATAAATTCCGCATAAACGGTATAGCCGACAATGACAACCAGCAAATAGAGGGCTGCTGATATAATCCACTTTTTCATCTTTTCAACTCCTCATGAAAGTCTTTATAATTTCACTCTTTGCAAACGAAGGGCGTTTATGACAACCGAAACTGAACTGAAGGCCATCGCAGCACCGGCAAGCCATGGTGCCAGCAGACCAATTGCTGCTATTGGAATTCCAAGCGTATTATAACCAAAAGCCCAGAACAGGTTTTGCTTAATATTACTGATCGTTTTCTTACTCATATAGATGGCGTCAGCGATATTATTCAGGTCACCTCTCATCAATGTGATATCCGCCGCTTCCATTGCTACGTCCGTACCAGTACCAATCGCCATCCCGATATCTGCAATCGCTAAAGCAGGTGCATCGTTGATTCCATCACCAACCATCGCCACTTTCTTGCCTTGGCTTTGGAGCTTTTTCACTTCTTCCGCTTTTCCTTCTGGAAGAACCTCTGCAATGACATTTTCGATTCCGACTTGAGCTGCTATGGCATTAGCAGTCTGTTTGTTGTCCCCTGTAATCATGATGACTTCAAGACCCATATCTCTAAGACGCTTTACCGCTTGTTTGGATGTTTCTTTAACCGTATCAGCAACGGCGACAATTCCAGCATAGCGTCCATCAATGGCAACTAACATGGCAGTCTTGCCTTCTTTTTCAAAGGCAGTCATTTTATCTAACTCATTCTCTACATCCACATTATTATTTTTCATAAGCTTTCTTGTACCAACAAGTAGCTCTTTTCCGTTTACATTTGCTGTGATACCGAATCCTGGAATCGCTTCAAAGCTACCTACACTATGAAAAGTAATGCCTTTTTCCTTTATTCCAGCTGCAATTGCTTCCGCTAAAGGATGCTCGGATTGCTTTTCTGCCGATCCTACTAAGGATAAAAACTCTTCTTCCTTCTGACCTTCTGCCAAAATTACATCCGTTAAGACTGGCGTTCCATTTGTCACAGTTCCAGTTTTATCAAGGATGACAGAAGTAATGCGGTGGGTCATTTCTAGATGCTCTCCGCCTTTAAATAAAATTCCATATTCCGCAGCACGACCTGAACCAGCCATAATCGAAGTAGGTGTTGCCAATCCCAAGGCACACGGACATGCAATGACTAAAACGGCAATTAATTTCTCTAGTGCTTCTGCAAAGTTACCTGGGTCGACCCAAATATACCAAACCAAGAACGTAACCACAGCAATTCCTACAACAATAGGAACGAAAATACCTGAGATTTGGTCGGCCAGTCTTTGGATTGGCGCTTTTGATCCTTGAGCTTCCTCCACCACTTTGATAATTTGTGCCAAAGCAGTATCTTTACCTACCTTGGTAGCTTTTATTTTCAAGAAACCATTCTTATTGATAGTCGCTCCAATAACGGAATCACCAATAGTTTTATCGACAGGAACACTCTCCCCAGTCAGCATCGACTCATCCAGAGCAGAAAGGCCTTCCACGATTTCTCCGTCTACTGGAACCTTTTCGCCAGGCTTCACATAAATGATGTCCCCTACTAGCACATCCTCAAGAGATACTTCTTGTTCAACCCCGTCTCGTAAAACAGTTGCTGTCTTGGCTTGCAAGCCCATCAGTTTTTTAATGGCTTCTGATGATCTTCCTTTAGCTTTCGCCTCGAATAATTTTCCTAGGATGATCAAAGTGATTAAAACCGCGCTTGTTTCAAAATAAAGCTCAACCATATGCTCACTCGTTCTGAATGATTGTATCGATAAATATAAGCTGTAAAAATAGGCTGCAGATGTTCCTAAGGAAACGAGTACATCCATGTTGGCGCTAAAGTTTTTTAACGCTTTATAGGCCCCTACATAGAATTGTTTACCAATGATAAATTGAACTGGTGTAGCGAGTGCCAATTGCACCCATGGATTTATAAACATCTCTGGCAGATAAATGAAAGAAGTAAACTCAAAGTGACTGACCATCGCCCATAATAATGGAATGGATAAGATTAATGAAAAAGCAAATTTCCCTTTTTGATTCTCAATTTCTTTTTCACGTAAGTCTGCTTCATTTTGCTGTTTTCCTTCTTCTTTTACCTTTGCTTCATAACCGAGACTCTCCACTTTCTTGATCATCTGTTGAATAGTGACAGCAGATGGGTCATATTCAACAGTTGCTTTTTCTAGGGCAAGGTTTACATTAGCTTTGGATACACCCGTAACTTTATTTAAACCTTTCTCTATACGTGTCGAACATGCCGCACAGGTCATCCCGATAATATCGAGCTCCACTTTTTCAGCTACAACATCATAGCCAAGGTCCCTGATTTTATCCTGTAGGGCTTGAACATTCGTTTTGGCTGGATTGAACTTAACAGTCGCTTTTTCTAGGGCTAAATTGACGTTAGCTTCCATGACGCCATCTATTTTATTCATTCCTTTTTCAATTCTGACTGCACAAGCAGCACATGTCATGCCAGTAATTTGAAGGCTGGTTTCGCTTGCTTTCAGTGCTTGCTCACTCATATTCTTGTCCTTCCTTTCCTGAGAGGAGGCAAGATACTCCCTCCCCCTATATATTTATGGTTATTCCACCTCGTAGCCTTGATCTTCAATGGTTTCTTTTATTTGAATGACATTGATTTGATTTGGATTAAATTCAACATAGACCTCCGCTTTCGTTAAATCTACCTTCACGCTATTCACTCCATCTAGCTTCCCGACATTTCCTTCAATTGTTTTGACACAATGTCCACATGACATTCCTTTTACCTGTAATGTTACTTGTTCCATCTATATAACCTCCAGTTTTGTTTTTGATTCAAAATGATAATTACACTAATCAGAGAAGAGCTACGATCATTTTTGCGTCTCTTTTCGGATTAATGATTTCTTGTTAATATATTTATACCATACCCCCCTACTGTATGTAAATAAATTAATTTAAAGTATTTTCCATTTTATTAAAATTAGGCACGGAACAAAAAAAAGACATAGCGTAGGCTATGTCTTAATAAAATCTTATTTCAAAGCAGCTTCAACTGCCTTTGCAGCATGTATAGCTGTCGTATCATATAAAGGCACTTTTACATCTTCAGGTTTTATCAGCAATCCAATTTCAGTACAGCCTAAAATGATTCCTTCAGCGCCACTTTCAACTAATCGACTGATAATCTCTAAATACTTCTCTTTTGAAGATTCTTTTACTTCCCCTAGAACTAGTTCATTATAGATGATGTTATGTACGATTTCCCTTTCTTCCACATTCGGGATAATAATCTCTAAATCATAACGATCCTCTAATCTTCCTTTATAAAAATCCTTTTCCATCGTGAAATTAGTACCAAGCAAACCGATAGCCTTTATCTCGTCTTTTTGTATCTCTTCAGCAGTCGCATCCGCAATATGGAGAAGAGGTATGCCGATTTTAGTTTGTATTTCATCAGCTGATATGTGCATAGTATTTGTGCATATTACAATAAAGTCAGCACCTGCTTTCTCCAGTTTTTGAGCAGCATCAACCATTAATTTTGTGGCCTCTTCCCATAGGCCTTTATACTGGAGCTGCTTTATTTCCTCAAAATCAAACGAGTACATTAAACATTTTGCAGAGTGGAGTCCACCAAGTGCTTCTTTTATTTTTTCATTCACAATTTCATAATACAACTTGGATGACTCCCAGCTCATGCCACCGATTAAACCTATTGTTTTCATTAGTTAATTCCCCTTTAAGAATGAATTATTATAAATGTATCACCTTAGAAATGCTGCATATACAAAAATTATGCTACAGGTACATTATTATGAAAATAATTAAACCAGCTTCCCTATACGGAAGCTGGTTCTGCATTTTCAATAAACCGAAATCGTTTGGCCAGTTTGTATCCCTTCTAAACTTTTTCTATAAACTTGATCCACCCTGCTAGCTGAGACTTTTCATACTCGAAAAAATGCTAGTTTTAATCCAAAAACAATAAGGAGAATTCCCGTTAATGAATTGATTAATCGAATTGCACTGGGATCCATAAAATTGGAATACTTATGGATTAAACCAATGAAAACGGTAAAATATATGATCGTTAATAGGAGATGCGTTAATCCTAGCAATAAAAATTGGTTCATGTGATTAGAGTTTGTATCAATAAATTGAGGTAAAAAGCTCAGAAAGAATAGTACCACTTTCGGATTTAGTAAATTAGACATAAAACCTTGACGGAAACAGTGTTCCTGATTGTGTTTACTCAAGTCTCTCCAGTCATCATCCTTGGATTTTGTTCTAATAGATGCTATTGACTTAACCCCAATATAGATAAGATAAATTGCTCCTGAAAATTTAATGATATTAAACAATACTAGAGATTTCTCTAACAAACTTGATAATCCTATAATAGCTATGAAGAGATGCATTAGGATGGCGCTGCAAATCCCTAATATCGTCTTTGCTCCACCTTTCTTCCCATAGCTAATTGTATTTGCTAATGCCAAGGCCATATCAGGTCCTGGAATCAATAAAAGACAAATTGAAGTAAAGATAAATAATACATAAGTTTCCATAAGATTAATCCCTTCATCATTTAATGATTCCAATTTTATTACTTTAACTCGGAAAAATTAATGGACTATCAAAGGTCTTTTCACCTTATTTCTTTCAAATATAAGATATTTTCAATGTGTTTCTTACAATATCACTGAAATAATCGGGAGGCCAGAAATGATTAAGGAGAACCCTTTTAAATGGGGTTCTCCTAAGAGTAATCAATAGTAATTTGGAATTGTAACATTCTAATCTAGAAAATAAAAAAGCGATACTCATATCAGAAGCATCGCAATTCCCTCATTATTCATATAATATCCTTTATGCTATTTCCGCCTCACTTCAACTATTTAAATAAATCAACATAAAACGCGTAAGCCATCGTGGCACTATGAAAGCTAATCCAAAAGTAATCATCATGTATTTGAATATTTTCTTCATATATGTAGTTTGATTTAATCATTTAACTTGCATTCTTAAAGATTGCTTAAGCTTAAACTATTTTCTGTTTCCGAGACTCCAATACGATATTTTCATCTATCTTTTCAAAGATCTGCTCCACTTTATCTTTGTCCTTCAAAATCATCTTCCTATTTTCTTCAACCAATTCTCGTAATGTTTTCTTTTTCACTATAAATATTCCTTTCATAAAACCAAGAAGTTATTTCAGTTTGCTTAGAGCTACTGATACAAATTTTCTTATTTCAGCTTCATCCTTAGGATCAGGATTGAACTCAATTTTTAATGGGTCAATGATAGAAATTCCACCTTGTTTTTCAATCAGGAGCTTCAGTTGATCGAGGGCCCCGCAAAAATCTGGATATGAGGTATCACCTGAACCAAAGATCGCAATCGGCTGCTGATTAAGTTCTAATTCCTCTAATTCCTCAATAATATCTAAACATTCGTCAGGGTATTCCCCATCTTCAAACGAATAGATGCCCGCTTCTTTTACAGCAACAATAAATGGAATCACGTGTGGATAAAACGGCAGTTGACCCTTTATCAAACATACCCAACACCCTTATTCACCATTACCCATTCAATAACAGACTGGGTAAATTGATTACATTCTTCAATTTGTTGTTCTGTTTCAGGGCTAAACTCAATTTTCAACCTAGGGCCAAAAACCTTCGCCCCTCTTTCTTCTAACTTTTTTGCAAGAGTGTCCACTGCCATACAAAACTTGGGATAGGCACTATCCCCTGAGCCAAAGCATGCTGCATTTACTCCAGCTAAATGTAATCCATTCAGATCTTCAAAAAAGTCCTCTGCTTCATAAGGAAGATCTCCATCCCCCCATGTATAAGCCCCAATAAAAATACAATCATAATCTACTAATGTTTCTACCTCTACTGTATCTAGACATTCCATTTCCACCTCACAACCTGAGGAAAGAAGAACATTTTTTATTACATTTGCTATATCTTCTGTATTCCCCGACATACTTACATACCCTATAAAGGTTTTCATTAACACACCACCTAATTGATAACCGTTTTCATTTATAGATATAATAAATGATAATGATTATCAATGTCAATGATATTCATTTTAAAATAATATCTAAAAAAAGGTCAATAATCATGATTTCGTACATATAATTTCTTGAAATTGCATGAAAAAGGAGGATGTTAATGTCAATAAAATCAAATGGCTTACGTCTACGGAGAATTCAAAGGCTTGCCCATGAAATTATGGACGAAGTGAATTTTAAGAATGAGCAAAGACCAGCTGAGACATTAAACCTTGTAATTGATAACCTGTCTCGTGCAATAGGAGATTTAGCCGATCCTTCAGGGAACTATTCACTAGATTATTTGGAAGAAAAAGTAGCAAATGCCCATTCCTTACTTTTTGAAAAGAAAAAAACGAGGATTTATTGATGGAACATAAAAACACGGCAGATGAGTCTGCCGTGTCCTGTTATTAACGGATAGAAAAGTGAGAACCAACATTACTTGTACGTTCCTGTTATCAGATAATGCCCTCTTCCTTTAATATCTCTTCTAATGCATCAACAATTTCAGAATCATACTGTATCCCGGACAGTCTTTTTAATTCATCTATTGCATAATGGGGATTAAATGCATTCCTATATGCTCTATTATCTGTCATAGCATCATAAGAATCACAGACTCCTATTATCTTAGCTTCTAAAGTGATTTGATCACACTTTAAACCAAATGGATACCCAGAACCATCAATCCGTTCATGATGTTGCCTAATGATATCTATTATATGGCTGTAGCCCGTAGTGCTTACTATATCTGCACCATCTCCAGGATGCTTCTTGATACAATTGTATTCCTCGTTCGTTAATCTACCAGGTTTATTTAAAATTTCATCTGGGACATTGATTTTGCCAATATCATGAAGTTCTGCGGCTAAATATAATCTTTTTATCATCTCTGAATCTAAATTTAATTTTTTTGCCACTTTAATAGATAATTCCGCTACTTTTTCACTATGATTATAAGTAAACCGGTCCTTGGTTTCGACTTTTTTAGTTAATTCCTTGAGCGCCCGATAATCTTCACTAACTTTTTTGAAAGTTGGTTCATTAATGACCCATAAATAAGTAACATCTGTTATGGCTTTGAAAAATTTTGATTCTTTCAAACCTTTAACGGTGAAATAATCATTTGCCTTAAGGACTTGTTTATTACCGTGGTTATCATATTCCAATTCACCATTTAAAATATAAACAAATTCAAATGTTTCAGGATCATTACTTGGATATACATGGAACATTTTATCTTTATATACAGTCTGGAGCATGATATCTACTCCATTATCACGTCCTAAAAGACTTAATTCATTTGAATTTTGATTGATTATGTCAAGATTACTTCCCTCATTAAAAACTATTAATCCATCATCCACAAATAATTCTCCTTTTAGTAAAAACATAAAACGGATTCTATAGAATAGGAATCCGCTTTAATAATAACATCAATTGAAATCAAATGTGCAAGTTTACATTATGTCCCAATAACCTGAATCGGGTCAATCCATACCCACTTATGTGCGATTTTTACATACTTCCATACACATTCAGCTTCCACACCTAATGCAGCAGCCTCTTCAATGGTTTCAGCTGTCATTTTTCTAGTCAGTATATCCAAATCAACAATTAGTTGATCCAATTCTGAATGGAATTGAGCTGTACGGTCAGCAAAGTATTGTGATTTTCCACTTAAAGTACTTTCAAGTGATGCAACATCAGAGTCAATCTTCGCAAGCTCTGCTTTAATAGTATCAATTTTTTCTTGTTCAACTGCGACTAGTAATTCAGCTTCTAGGCTGGATTGTTGCTCCCTTAAAGATACGATAGCATCTGATCCTTGTATGGATGCAATATCTTCAAAATACTTTGCCTGAAGTATATTAGCTTCTTGTACAGTTTTCTCAATTTCCTCATCAATCGCAACATTAGTTGTTTCAATTAGTTCTAATGCTTTTTCAACATCATTGGTTTCAGAAGCCAGTGCACTCGTTCCGTAAGTGAATAATAATAAGAATGAAAATAACAATGCAGATAATTTTTTCATCTTTCCCTCCAAATATCCCGAGACAAAATGCTCATGTAATAAATACCATTATAAAGATTATTTCCCAAAAATTCCATATTAATAGAATCATATTTACTAGTTATATATAAAAAACGTTTTTAGCTTTATATAGCTCTTGATCGGCGACTCTTTTTAATTCCTCTACTGTGGTTCCGTCCTCTGGATATTTGGAGGTACCTGCACTAAATGCAACTTTGATATATCCGTCCTTCACATTCAAAGGATGATTAGTTAAATATTCATCCAATTTAGTGATTATGGCTTCTACTTTATCCTTTGTTGGTGATCTCAAAATAAACATAAATTCATCACCAGCATACCTATATGCCCCAATATCCTCGTTACATAAAGTTTTCATTCCCTCTGCCAGCCTTGTTAAGTAATAATCACCATTTTCATGTCCATAATTATCATTGATTCCTTTTAAATTGTCGGAATCCAGCATAATTAGTGCGAGGGAGTCTACTTCATCCAAAGCTTTGGAAATATCGTTATGGAATGCTCGGAAATTCCCAAGGCCTGTCATCTCATCTAGTATAGACAATTCATAAATTTTCTTATAAAGTCGTGCAGTTTCAATGGAACTTAGCACTTGGTTACCAATGATTAAAAGTAATTCCTCATGTTCTTTCCTAAATGCAAATTCTTTATGGGACTGTGCAGAAATGACACCTCTCACCTGTTCATCAATGATTAGTGGTACAAAAATGCATGTCTTTGTATCATCATCACCAACTGTTTCATAAACCTGGTCAATATCATTTTCTGACTTAAGATGAATCGTCTTCCCTTCCTTAATTACATTCGATGTAAAACTGTCTCCCCCTAATTCAAGGGTAGAGCCATGATACTCATTACCGTCATCTATTAAAAATGGAAAATAAATAATATTCTTTTCTTCTTCAACCGTGGCAAGAAAAAATGCGTCCGTTGGCATTACTCTTGATACCAGCTCATAAGCCTTTCTAAGAAGGACTTCCTCATTCAACGTTTTAGCACATGTTAGTGCAAAGTCAGCAAGTATTCTTAAATGACCATTTAACCAATTGAGGGATTCGATATTTTTGTGAAGGGTTTCTAACCGATCCTCTAATTCAGTCATACCTTGGATTCCCATTTCTGCAGCCCTATCTCCAATGGTTTCAAGAGCTTGATGGCCTCCTTGGAACTGTTCACAACCGATATCAGTTAATATCTTATTGATATTCCAAATTAAATCTTGGTTAAAGTCTCTCTCTTTCATTAATTCACATCCGAAAAAATTGATAATTATAATAATTATAACATATTAAAATATAACGTTACTTGCTTGATTTGTTTTCTTTAATTATAAAAAGAGAGAGATTTATATCTCCCTCTCGATTAATATGAAACATGGTTCCGGTAGTTTTTGATGGTTTCCGGACATTTATGGTTAAACAGCTTCCTGCTTCGTCTTTTTATAATCTTGCACGAATAGGATTCCTAACTCATGATGCTCATTTTCGTAAAGAGCTCTTTGTACAAATCGAATTTGATCCTGCGAATCCAATACTTCCAATTTACAATGAGCGCGATTCCGACTCAACGCTTCATAAAATTGGGCCTGATTATAAACTATCGTTCCATTTACTTTTGTGACAATTTCTCCGATTTCCAGTCCCATTTTTTCAGCAGGGGAATCTGGAACTAGCCCCAGAATCATTACACCGCGGGACCGTTGAGAGAAATAAAATGGTAGCTTTTCTTCGAACAATCGTTGGAAGAAAGTCACACTTTCCCTACCCAAAAGTCCAATTGCAGCAGCTACGATGGAAATCATAGGATACCATAAGCCTCCTACCGCAATTGCAGTTACTACTGCTCCTAAAGCTAGCACTCTACTTCCATTTAAGGAGATACTCTCCTTAGGTAGCATTCCTTTAACCGTTTGCGAATAACCGATTAAAAAAGGCAGTAGGATCGGTGTTATGGCGCCTTCCCCGGGTAAATCCAGAACCGGCCACCAAGCAAATGGCGCTGGCAATTCTCCACCTGGAATGAAAACAAAGAAGGGAATCATCCATAGTCTACTTGAAACATGGGCTCCAACAGGTAATCCACGCTTCGACGTAATCAATTTAGGAGATGTCGCTTTGTAACCATTTCGTTTGATCAAAGAACCTTCCGCCAACAATAACAACCCCATTAAGAATGGAATCGAAGGATAGATATTCGTTTCAAGGTCTGAAAAGGCTTGCACAAAACCAGGTAACTGTACATCTTTTTCAAATAAGAAGAAAAGAATGAAAAACGTCACTCCAAGAATGTAGCCTGGAGATAATAGTCTCAGCCTCAATGTCAATGTGACAAGCACCGTGAAGACTCCCGCCACCAAAACAGCTGCATATGGAATGCTGATGCCTAGTAACACTGTAACAATCGATATTAAAAGCCCTATTAACCAAGTGGAGGCAAATAGTTGTTTTAATTCGAAATAACCGTTTTGAGCGCGCACATGGAAATCGCTTCGCTCACGTTTTACACGTATATAACCATAAACTAAACATAATACAAAACTATAATAAAATAACGGGTGGAGAAAAAGTTTTCCCATACCTGTCCCAAATTCTATTAACCACTGTTGCAGCAACCTTTTCCACCATCCTTCTGAATATGTAATAGACTAACAATTACTTCTATTCTATCAAAATGGACATTCCATGCCTATCTCAAAAGGAAATTTGTTGTAAGTTGGGAATGACGCTTTTTTCCAACTGATGACCATTAGCTAATTGGTAGAGTCGATCTAAAACAAGAAATATTACCAAATGAAGTGCATTTATTACCGAAATTTTATATATATTACCAAACGCACCCCTGATTTTACCGAATTGAGCTGGTATATTACCAAATCCACTGGATTCATCACACAAAAAAGAACCTGAATCATAGATTCAGGCTCCTCACCATCATTTTGAAGATAAATACCGTATTGCGGCTTTTAACTGAACATCATATTCCTCATCATTGACTCTTGATAGAACTGTATTTTCAAGGGCAGCCGCGGTCTTTTTATCCAATACTCCCGTTGCTTTAAGTCCATTTTGCTTCTGGAAGGCCTTTATGGCAATTTCTGTCTTTAAATCAAAGTATCCGTCTTGGCGGCTCGTTTGATATCCGAGACCGCGTAACATACTTTGAGCATTTTCAATCTGCTCATGTGTCATATCACGTTTGAATGTTTTCTCTACATTCAATGGGTGTGAGGAAAAGATTGCTGGCTGATGGACTTCTATAGTCGGTTTAATCCCTTTTTTATGAATCCAATTTCCGTCAGGAGTAAGCCATTTAAATAGGGTCAATTTAATATTGCTTCCATCGCCCATTGGTACTGCCTGTTGGACAGTTCCTTTACCGAACGTTTTTTCTCCAATCAGTGGATAGCCGCCAGCTTCGGCAAGGGCACCTGCCATGATTTCTGATGCGGAAGCACTTCCTTTATCTATCAAAACCGCAATCGGATAAGGCTTCTTTTCCTTCAGGTTTGTATAAAATTCCTGGCGATCTCCATTCCGTTCTTCAATCAGCAAGTATGGTTTATCACTTGGAATTAATAAGGCGAGCATTTCCTGAACACTATCAAGAAGTCCTCCTGGATTCCCACGAACGTCAATCAATAACCCTGTGATATTTTGTTCCTCTAATTCTTTCAAAGACTTCTTAAAGTCCTTAGAAGTATTTTGCGAGAACGAGGTGATTTCTAAATAACCGATGTTCTTGCCGTTTTCTTCTTTAATAGACTTATGGACGGTCTCAATTGGAATTTCATCACGAACTACTTCTAGTTTAATAGGATCCGAAACTCCTGCTCGTTTAACTTCAATCGTAACCTTCGTCCCTTTTTTACCACGGATTTTCATGCTTGTCTCAAATAAGTCCAGCCCTTCAAGGCTTTCTCCATTCACTTTTAATAGTTGATCCTTAGGCTTCAGCCCCGCCTTTTCAGCTGGAGAATTCTTGTATGGAGAGACAATGATGATTTTTCCATCTTCCATTCCAATCTCTGTTCCAATTCCCTCGAACGAGCTATCAAGAGAATCATTAAATTGCTTTGCCGTCTCCTTATCCATATAAACCGAATAAGGGTCCTTCAATGTTTCCAACATCCCTTGGATGGCACCCTCTTCTAATTCCCCTTCATCCACTTCCTCGACATAGTGCTTGGAAATCAGTTCAAATGCCTTTTCAACCTTAGTCAGCTGTACTCCTTCTTCCTCCTTTTTCTGTACAGGATTTTCTGCAATTTGTTCAGAGAGGAGTTTCGGTCCATATACCGCCCCTCCTACTGCACCTGTCACTAATGACACAGTCACCGCTGCAGGTAATACCCAAGCTTTCTTCATATATATCCCCCTTTAAAGAGGACCAGATTTTATCCTTAATCAAAAATAAGCTGCATTCTTTACTGAGTTGGCCATCTTATATCTACACCGTTAGTAAAAAAGACACCGCACAAATGTGGGATGTCCTGTTCTTTACTATAAACTTATTCAAGGCTTGTACGTTTAGAACAAATAAAAACACAACCTGCTATAAAGGTCAGGTTGTGTTTCAATTACATATTAAAATGGTACATAACGCATAGGATCGATAGCATTAGACTTATTCGCTGTCCATTGTCCTTTATGCAATTCAAAGTGTAAATGCTGTCCGTACGAACGGCCTGTGTTACCCATATAACCAATCAATTGTCCTTTGGCAACTGTAGCCCCTGTACTTACTTGACGTGATTCTAAATGTGCATAAACAGTCGTAAATAATTGTCCGTCAATGGAGTGTGTGACTAAAATACAATTACCATATGAGCTTGAGTAGTAAGATTTCATGACTACTCCATCTGCAGCTGATAAAATAGCTACATTCGAACCACTATTGGCAATATCTACTCCATAGTGGAATTTACCCCATCTAGCTCCGAATGTAGAAGAAATACTTCCACTTGCAGGAGTAGTGAAATTACCCGGCTTAATGGATGGATATGAGCCAGAATGGCCTCCTGATGATCCACCACTTGAACTGTTTTGTCTACGCTTCGCTTCTTCTTCAGCACGTTTTCTAGCAGCTGCAAGCTCTGCTTTTTCAAGCTTGATTGCTCGCTCGATAGCTGCCTGTTGAGAAGCAAGAATCTCTGCTTCCTCTTCAAGACTCATTTTGTCAGCTTCAGCTTCTTTTTCTTTCTCTTTAAGCTGTGCCATCACTTTATCCTTTTGAGCCCTTTGAGCTGTCAACTGAACCTTCATTGCTTCCAGTTCTTTTTTCATCGTTTCAAGGTTTGCTAGCTTTTCTACTACTTGCTTTTGTTTCTCTTCTAAAACCTTTTTATCTTCTTGGTGCTGACGTAAAATTTCTTGGTCAGCATCCATAATTGTAGAAACTGCACTTACTCGGTCAACAAAATCGCTGAAGCTTTTTGCTCCAAGCAATACCTCAAGATAGCTGACGCTTCCACCAGTTAACTGGAATGAACGCGCACGCTCTTTTAAAAGTTCGTTACGCTTTGCAATTCGATCTTGTAATACTTTAATTTCTTCGTTCAATTTTACAATTTCCGCTTTAGTGGCTTCAATTTGCTCACTTTTCTCACGGATTTTTTGATTCGTCTCACCAATAGCTATATCAACACGCTTAATTTCCGCATTCAATCTAGCTTGCTCATCCTGTAAGCGATCAATTTCCTTTTCTGTGCTATGTATATTAGCATTGACTCCTGAACGTTGCTGTTGAATCTGTTTCTTTTTATTTTCCATTTCTTTTAAGGATTCTGCATTTACTCCAGTAGCAGGTAATAACCCCCCTAGTATAAGAACCATCGCAGAACACATAACTAATAACTTCTGTTTCAAATCATTTTCCCCTTTCTTTCTCTTTCCAAGGACATGTGTCTTCCGAGTCAAATTGGGTTTGAATCGGGCAAAAAGCCCGATTCAAAATCTATTACACCTTCAAAAATTTACGTACGGACATTAAACTACCCCAAATCCCAATTAAAGCACCTAAAAGGATTAGGATACCTGAGATTTGGTAAACGAATGGATTAAATTCTAATAACTCTACAAACTTCACAGTAATTTTAGGAGTTAAATACTCGTAGAGATTTAAGTAGGCAGATGCAATTAAAAAGATTGGAATGATTGCTCCAAGTACCCCTAACCACAAACCCTCTAAGAAAAATGGCCAGCGAATAAAGGAGTTTGTCGCACCTACTAATCTCATAATCTCAATTTCTTTTCTTCTTGCAACGATTGTAATTTTAATTGTGTTAGAAATTAGGAACATCGCTGTAAATAGTAAGCCTAGAATTAACACAATCCCTATATTTCTAGAGATATCTACGAATGTGAACAAGCGCTCTACATAGCCTTGTCCATATTTAACATGTTGGATGAAATTATAGGATTCAATTTCCTTCGCAACCTTGATTACATCCTTTGGTGTTTTCGTTTTTATAATATAAACATCACTTAAAGGATTATCCTGCTCAAAGAGTTTGAAAACCTGTCCCTCTTCACCGAGGTCTTCCATAAGATTGGTCAATTCTTCTTCTTTAGGTGAAAACTTCACTTTCTGGACTTGAGGGATACCCTCTATTTCAGCTGCAATCTTCTGAATGTCAGCTTCACTTGCTGCAGGATCGATATGAGCTCGAATCTCAACATCTTTTTCAATATTGGAAGCCATGTTGTTGATATTCATCATCAGCACGAAGAATACCCCTACCAATAGCAAAGTAACCGTTACAGCACTAATAGAAGCAAATGTCATCCAACCATTTCTTCCAAGACTTTTAAAGCTTTCTCTAAAGTGACGACGGATAGTTCTAATATGCATAGCCGTAGTCACCTCTTTGTTCATCACGTGCTATTCGTCCACTTTCAATAGCGATTACACGACGTCGTAAATTATCAACAATTTCTTTATTATGGGTGGCCATTATAATCGTTGTGCCACGGTTATTGATTTCTTCAAAGATGTTCATGATTTCCCAAGATGTTTCTGGGTCCAAGTTACCTGTTGGTTCATCCGCAATAACAAGCATCGGATTATTCACAATCGAGCGCGCAATAGAGACACGTTGTTGCTCCCCACCTGAAAGCTCTGTTGGTAGCATTCTTGCTTTATGCTTCAAGCCAACCAAATCTAGTACTTCCATAACTCGTTTCTTGATTGCAGGAGATTCTTCCTCAATAACTTCCATAGCAAAAGCAACATTTTCATAGACTGTCAATGTTGGTAGAAGTTTAAAATCTTGGAATACGACTCCCAAATTACGTCGGAACAATGGAACCTTTGAATTCCTGATTTTGGATAGGTTCACTCCATTTACTAAGATATCGCCACGTGTCGGTTTTTCCTCACGGTACATCATTTTAATAAACGTGGACTTACCTGCTCCACTCGGCCCAACTACATATACAAACTCACCCTGCTTGATCTTTACGTTAATGCCGTTTACAGCAATAACGCCATTCGGGTAAGTTTTAAAGACATCGATCATTTCAATCATATTAAAACCACCTGTAAGCTTTTAAACCTCCATGTAAAAAAGCAAATTTTGTTGTTTGAAAGTCTGTTTTCCAGCAGACTTCCTCTCTTGGATGTTCTTTTCTACGACAAAATCTACCAAAAACAAACAATTATTTCTATCAATTTAGTATACATTGCCATTATAACATCAATTTTTGTCAAAATAAGAATAAAAATATTACAGTTTCATTGCAAGGAGTATTGAATATTCTAACAATTCTATTAAAACAATAGGGAATTATTACTATTTTACGAGGGGAGGATTGAAGTAATCGTGTGTAGGAAAAACAAAAACGCCTTGGATTTATCAAGACGTTTTCCGTTTAACTTATTTTTTTGCTGCTAACCATGATGCTACTTGGGAAGCTTCTGCACCTTCTAGAAGTCCAGGTGGCATAGCTCCTCTACCATTAGCAATGATTTTTTCAATGTCAGCTTGTGAAAGTTCAGCACCAACTTTGTTTAGCGCTGGTCCAACTCCGCCTTCAAGGTTTTGTCCGTGACAGCTTGAACATTTGTTGTTGAACAACTTTGCTTCATCACCAGCATCAGCTGTAGTCGTTTCAGTGCCATTACCAGTCTCTTTCGGTTCATCAGCTTCGTCATTGCCACCACATGCAGCTAAAACAAGAGATGTACCCATCAATAAAGCCAAGAGCTTTTTCTTCATTTGAAAATCCCCCTAACCATTAATAAAACTTCGTACCTTATTATACCAGTTCTATGCTCGTTTAAAACCTTCCCCGAGTACCTCGGACGCATCCATAACAACCACAAATGCTTGCGTATCAATGCTTTTAACCACTTGTTTCAATTTTGTGAATTCTGTCTGTCCCACAACACATAGAAGTACTGGACGATCATCTTCCGTATAGCCGCCTTTTCCAGAAAGTCGAGTTACACCTCGGTCGATTTCATCAAATATAGCTTGTCTCACTTCTAATTCTTTATTCGTAATAATCATAGCCATTTTAGAACGACCGAATCCTACTTGGACCAGGTCAATCGTTTTGCTTGTCACATAAAGGCCGATTAAGGCATACAACCCACGCTCAATATCAAATACAATTGCCGCTGCTAAAACAATCAAGCCGTCTATAGCCGCAACACATGTACCTAATGATAGATTGGTGTACTTATGTATAATTTGTGCGGCAAGATCTGTTCCTCCTGTTGATGCTTTTCCACGAAACACAATCCCAAGACCTAAACCTACCCCAATTCCACCGCAGATAGCCCCTAATAACGCATCCTGTGTCCACGGATCCCATTCTTTAGTAAGGAATACAACAAAGGGTAAAAAGATTGTTCCAGCTAACGTCTTAACTCCAAAAGAAGCTCCCAAGAATATCAATCCTGCAATAAATAATGGAACGTTAAAAGCCCATTGAACGTATGCTGGCTCAAATCCAAACACAGAATCTAATATGGTACTGATCCCGCTTACGCCACCAGAAGCAATTCTGTTAGGCAGTAAGAACACATTAAAGGCAATTGCTACAATCGCCGATCCAATTAAAATATACCCATACTCAATTATCTTCGAAAGTACTGGGTTTAGCTCATCTTTCCGTCTTTTATTCATGTAAATAATCCTCCATGGTGCGATTTCAAACAGAATTGAGTATAGCATCCCCGGAAATACGTGTAAATAACAGCTCATTAGCGTGGTGAAGCAATGAATTTAATTCATAGTGTAAGCATTCAGTATTTTGTGTTAGATTCAAGAAAGGAATACATGAAGGGGTGTAACAATTGTTAATAACAGATGAAGAAATCAAGATTGTGATTGGAGCAGGAGAATACAACAATAATCCAGGTTGGCTTCATACACAAGAAAATGAAATTAATTTATTAGAAGAAACTACTTGGCATGCTAGGTTTGAAGGAAATTCTATAAGGGCAATTTTAGCAGAACACGTATGGGAGCATCTTACCTTTGAAGAAGGCGTAAAAGCTGCTAAAGTCTGCTATAAGTTTTTAAAAACTTCTGGCTACATTCGCTGTGCTGTACCTGATGCATTTTTCCCTGATGAATCTTATCAAAACATCGTGAAAATAGGAGGACCAGGTCCAATAGAACACCCTGCCGCAAGCCATAAAATAGTACATAATTATAAGACGCTTTGTGAAATGTTTGAAATGGCTGGATTTGAAGTTCAATTACTTGAATACTGTGATGAAACTGGTGCATTTCACTCCAATGAATGGGATGGAAACGATGGTGTGATTTTTCGATCAAAAAAATATGACCCAAGAAACCAAGGTGAAAAACTTCAATTCCCTTCCTTAATAGTAGATGCGATTAAAAAGTAAAAACAACGCTTGGGATTCCAAGCGTTGTTTTGTTATGACAATTTCGAACGAAGATACGCATCAATGAACATATTGATGTCGCCATCCATCACGGCCTGCACGTTCCCACTTTCCGTATTGGTACGGTGGTCTTTAACCATGGAGTATGGATGGAAAACGTATGAGCGAATTTGGCTTCCCCAGCCAATTTCCTTTTGCTCTCCACGGATTTCATCAAGTTCGGATTGTTGTTCTTCGATTTTTCGTTGGTATAGCTTCGCTTTTAACATTTTCATCGCGCGATCGCGGTTTTTAATCTGTGAACGTTCTGTTTGACATGTTACAACCACACCAGTCGGGATATGTGTGATACGAACGGCTGAATCAGTCGTATTAATATGCTGTCCACCGGCACCGCTCGCACGGTACGTATCTACCTTAAGATCTTCCGTACGAATATCGATTTCGATTTCGTTGTTGAATTCTGGCATAACTTCACAGCTAACGAAGGAAGTATGACGACGACCAGATGAATCGAATGGAGAAATACGTACCAATCGATGTACGCCTTTTTCAGCCTTCAAGTATCCATATGCATTGTGACCTTGGATCAACAGGGTAACACTCTTGATCCCTGCTTCATCTCCAGGCAGGTAATCCATCGTTTCCACTTTGAAGCCCTGCTTCTCCGCCCAGCGAGTGTACATACGCAAAAGCATAGAACCCCAGTCCTGTGACTCAGTACCACCCGCTCCTGGATGTAATTCCAGAATCGCATTGTTCTTATCATACGGCTCGCTCAATAACATCTGTAATTCGTATTCGTCTAGTTTCCGAACGAGTTCCTTAATTTCTACTTCTAACTCAGCTTGAAGCTCATCATCGCTTTCTTCCTTCACTAACTCGTATGTTAGCTCTAGGTTTTCTAAAGTCTCAGCCATATCAGTAAACTGATCGACCATAGCCTTCAAAGCATTCGATTCATTGATGACCGTTTGGGCCGCATTCTGATCATTCCAGAAATTCGGGTGTAACATTTCATCTTCTAGCTGTGCAATTCGAGCCTCTTTTTCTTCTAAGTCAAAGAGACCCCCTAAATCCCGCTAATTTCTTAGCTGTCTTTTCGAGCTCATTTCTAATTTCTGCTAATTCCATGCTCTTCACCTCATATGTTCTATATTTAATCAAACGTTTGATTAAATAGATTATTAACAAAGGAAAAGAGGCTAGTCGCCTCTTTTCAAAGTTATTACTAGATTATGCTCTGCCGTGACAGTTCTTGAACTTCTTGCCACTTCCGCACTCACACAATTCGTTACGTCCGGTATCCATCGTTTTGCGGGCAGGTTTCTTCTTAACGGATTCTCCGTCTTCTTTCGGATTGACCGCTTGACCCTTCGCTACCTCTTGACGCTCCAGGTTATTACGGATTTCCGCTTTCATGATATATTTCGCTACTTCATCTTCAATCGTTAAAATCATGTCTTCGAACATCGCAAATCCTTCTTGCTGATATTCACGAAGCGGATCGATTTGGCCGTACGCACGAAGATGAATACCTTGGCGCAGCTGATCCATCATATCTATATGATCCATCCACTTACTATCAACAGCACGAAGTACGATAACCTTCTCGAATTCACGCATTTGTTCAGTAGAAAGCTGTTCTTCCTTCTCGTTGTAGCGCTCTTTCACTTTAGACAAAATAAGCTCAATGATATCGTCTGTATCCTTACCTTTCAACTCATCAACCGTAACATCAGCTTCTTGAAGAAGGTTAGCATTCACATAGTCAATCAAGTGATCAAGGTTCCAGCTGCTTTGATCTTCATGCTGTGGTGTAAATGCAGAGACATGACGCTCAACAGAAGACTCAATCATTTTTTCAATAATATCTTTAAGGTTGTCATTATCTAACACTTCAAAACGTTGCTTATAAATGATTTCACGTTGCTGACGTAATACATCGTCATATTGTAGAAGCTGCTTACGAGCATCATAGTTGTTACCTTCTACACGTTTTTGTGCAGACTCAACAGCTCTTGTGACAATTTTACTTTGGATTGGCTGGGAATCATCCATTCCCAAACGTTCCATCATGGCCTTCATATTGTCAGCACCGAAACGACGCATCAATTCATCTTCCATAGAAAGATAGAATTGAGTCACCCCAGGGTCACCTTGACGTCCTGAACGTCCACGTAGCTGATTATCGATCCGGCGAGATTCATGGCGCTCCGTACCAACGACCGCAAGTCCACCAATCTCCTTGACTCCTTCGCCAAGCTTGATATCCGTACCACGGCCTGCCATGTTCGTAGCGATCGTAACAGCTCCGATTTTACCAGCATCCGCAATGATTTCCGCTTCACGCTCATGGTTTTTCGCATTCAAAACATTATGACGAACGCCACGTTTTGTCAACAATGTTGAAATTAATTCAGAAGTCTCGATTGCTACAGTACCAACCAATACAGGCTGACCTGCTTGATGGCGCTCTGCGATATCCTCAACAACGGCACGGAATTTCCCTTCCATACTTGCATAAATCAAATCAGGACGGTCATCACGTGCTATGTCACGATTTGTTGGAATCACGATAACGTTCATATTATAAATGCTACGGAATTCTTCTTCCTCGGTTTTCGCAGTACCTGTCATACCTGACAATTTTTCATACATACGGAAATAGTTCTGGAAAGTAATCGTCGCAAGTGTCATGCTCTCGTTTTGGATTTCCAAGCCTTCTTTTGCTTCGATCGCTTGGTGTAATCCATCGCTATAACGACGTCCCTTCATTAGACGACCAGTAAATTGGTCAACAATGACAATTTCTCCGTCTTGAACTACATAATCTACATCTAAGTGCATACTAACATGCGCTTTTAAGCCCTGATTAATATGGTGGTTCAAAGCAACATGAGAGATATCGAATAAGTTGTCAATTCTGAAAGCACGTTCTGCCTTGTTAATTCCTTCTTCAGTCAACTGAACGCCCTTCGTCTTCTCGTCATACGTATAATCTGTTTCTTTTGTTAACGTACGGACAAACGCATTGGCTTGGATATAAAGCTGTGTCGACTTTTGAGCCGAACCAGAAATAATCAACGGTGTACGGGCTTCATCGATCAAGATGGAGTCTACCTCGTCTATTACTGCATAATGCAATGGACGCTGAGCCATCTGTTCTTTATAAAGCACCATGTTGTCACGCAAATAATCGAAACCGAACTCATTGTTCGTTCCATAGGTGATATCAGCATTATAAGCTTCTTGTTTTTCTTCCTTTGTAAGGCTATTCAGGTTCAATCCAACCGTCAAGCCAAGGAATTCAAACAGCTTGCCCATTTCTGTAGCATCACGGCTTGCCAAATATTCATTGACTGTGATGACGTGTACGCCTTTTCCAGTCAATGCATTCAAGTAAACAGGCATCGTAGAAGTAAGAGTTTTACCTTCCCCTGTTTTCATCTCAGAAATATTCCCATCATGAAGGGCAATCCCCCCCATTAACTGAACATAGAACGGGTACATGCCTAGGACACGCTTTGCCCCTTCACGGACTACAGCAAATGCTTCTACTAATAAGTGATCTAACTTTTCCCCATCCTGATAACGCTTTTTAAACTCTTCCGTCTTTGCACGCAATGCATCGTCGGATAGTGAACCCATATCAGGGCCTAATTTTTCTATTTCGTCTGCAAGTTTTTGCAGTCTTTTCACTTCTCGTTTATTCGCATCAAATACTTTGTTTAAAATCTTCAGCATTCACAGACGCTCCTCTGTTTTGTGAGTATCTTGTCATTTATCTCTTGCTCACTACATTAACTAAACAATTATCCATTTTTTATTTTACCACTTCATAGATAGGGTGACAACTTGGTGGCACATATGACAAGGTCTATTCATTATGATATAAAAAATTTTCAGAATATTGAAGTTTTATTGTATTTTTTCGGTTTCTGAAATATAATTTAGTAACTATTACCTAGGTAAAATAGCATATATAGTGCTATCAATAGCTTCCAGTTTAGCGGGGTGACTCATGAAACGAATACATATCTCAGAAGCTTCGTCCGGAGATTCCCTTGCCTCTCCCATTTACGGTAAGGTAGGGAAGGTTTTGCTCTCTGAAGGGACAAAGCTCACGGGACCTTATATTTCTTCTTTAGCTAAGAAAGGTATTGAATATATTTATATCCATACAAAAAACACAGATGGCATAGTCGCGCCAAGGATATTGAATTCTCAAATCAGACAAGAAGCCGTCTTAAAAGTATACGATACCATGACCTCGCTCTATAATGAACGAGCATTACTTCGAGCAACCTCTTCACAAGATATCGGGAAAGAATTCGAAAAGGTATTTAAAGAGATTCTAAACCACTTATTCTCCAGTCAAAATCATGTCTTCAACCTTTCCGATTTATTCATCTCAGAAGGATACTTTTTCCACCACTCGGTTAATGTAGCCATTTTGGCAGGTATCGTCGGCATCGCCAGAGGTTATTCAGAAAACCAGCTGTTAGAGCTTGGAGTAGGAGCACTCCTTTTTGATATTGGCATGACGCAAATCTCTTCAAGGATGTGGAATAAAAAAAGCTACATAACAGTAGAAGAAAAAAGTCTAATTCAACAGCATACCATCATTGGATACAACATACTGAAAAGACAACCTAATGTCGCAGAAGGTTCAGCATTTTGTGCCCTCCAGCACCACGAGAGGTTCGATCAAAGTGGATATCCATTAAAGCTTAGAAGTGAACAGGTCCACGATTTCGCTAAAATCGTGGGAATAGCAGATGTATACGATGCTCTGACAACAAACCGGAGCCATCGCAGAAGCTATTCTGCATTAGAAGCCGCAGAATACCTTTCAGCAGCTGGTGGCATCTTGTTCGATGTAGACATCATCAAGGACTTTTTAAGATGTATTGCCATTTATCCCGTTGCCACACGCGTCTTACTAAGCAATGGCTTTGAAGCTGTGGTTTCAGAAGTTCATCCTGAGTTAACACTTCGTCCTACAGTCCGTGTCATCAAAAATCCAAAAGGAGAAGAACTCCTTTCTCCATTTGATATCGATTTACGTACAAAATTTACCGTAATGATCGAAAAGACGATGTAATTTGAAGCACTTCCTTTAAAGGAAAGTGCTTTTATTTTTCTCAAAATAATCCAATATACCCTTCCGTTCCCGGTACAAATTCACACCATTTACCTATACACTGTAGAAGGCCCTATTGCATCTACAGATTTTATCTAAGGAAAGGGGCAATGTACCATGACTAGAAGTGAAAGACATAAAAAGAGCAAGTGGAAGAAAATTATTTCTTCTTTAGCCGCTCTATTATTAGTAGGCGTTGGAGTGTATGCTTTTTCCATCTATCAATCCATGAATAGCGCATTAAATGCGATTCATGACCCAATTGGTAGAGAGGAATTAAATAATAAATTATCGAAAAAAGAACCATTCTCAGTATTGTTACTGGGAGTGGACGAACGTAAAGGTGACCGAGGACGTTCTGATACTATGATCGTCATGACCGTCAATCCTGAGAACAAATCCGTAAAAATGGTAAGTATCCCTCGTGATACTAGAACCGAAATCGTAGGTCGTGGAAAAGAGGATAAAATTAACCACGCTTACGCATACGGCGGACCTGAAATGTCGATTGCAACCGTAGAGAAATTTTTAGATATGCCAATCGATTATTATATGCAAATGAATATGAATGGCTTCAAAGACATTGTAGATGCAGTGGGCGGAGTAACAGTTCAAAATGATTTAGACTTCACCTATAACGGAACACATTTTGCAAAAGGTGAAATCAAGTTAGACGGACAAGCCGCTTTGAACTATACAAGAATGCGTAAAAAGGACCCACGTGGAGATTTCGGAAGACAGCAGAGACAACGCCAAATCATCGAGGGAGTCATGAAGGAAGGGGCTAGCCTTTCATCACTAACCAACTACGATGATATTTTCAAAGTCTTAGGAAAAAACGTCAAAACAAATATGACCTTCTCTGAAATGATCGACATCCAGAAAAACTACAAGGATGCCACCCAAACTGTTGAACAGATTGCTGTCAAAGGTTCAGGGACAAAAATCAATGGTGTTTATTATATCTTGGTTTCAGATGCAGAGAGACAGAGAGTTGCTGGTTTGTTGAAAGGATAAAGTTTAAAGGGAAGGCCTTGAGCCTTCCCTTTTTATTTTAGATATTTACGACCGATTGAAAAGTATCGAATAGGATATTTGGATACTTCATCTAATGAATAACAATTCCGGCCGTCATAAATATGTGGAGTCTTCATTCTATTTACATACTCTTGCAAATCAAGTTCTCGGATTTCATCCCACTCTGTCAATATAAATACGATATCTGCTGAATCGATTGTTCCAACAACACTGTTCTTTAAAATAACATCTTCTTGTAGCAACTTTTTGGCGTTATCCATCGCAACCGGGTCGTACACCTTTACATTGGCACCGAATTTAAGGAGCTCAGGAATCATGACAAGGGAAGCAGCATTGCGTATATCATCAGTATTTGGTTTGAATGCCAGACCAAGTACCCCAATCGTTTTTCCTTCTAAATTCCCAAAATCCTTTATTGCTTGATCAAGAAGCACAAGTTGCTGTTTTTGGTTAAGCTCCATCACTGCTTTCAGAATCCCAAAATCATAATCCACCTCTTCTGCGATTTTCTGAAGAGCCTTCGTATCCTTTGGAAAACAAGAGCCTCCATACCCAATACCAGCTTTCAGGAACTGGGTACCGATACGGCTGTCCAATCCCATACCAAGTGCAACTTCCTCGATATCCGCACCAACCCTTGCACAAATATTGGCTATCTCATTGATTAAACTAATCTTCGTTGCCAAAAAGGCATTCGAAGCATATTTAATCATTTCAGCACTTTTTAAATCTGTTTCAAGTATCGGTATCTCAAACGGTTTATTGATTTCCCTCATGATTTTTAAAGCTTCAGGACTATCCGCTCCAATGACAATTCGATCACCATGGAATACATCATGGATGGCTGAACCTTCTCGAAGGAATTCAGGATTGGAGGCCACCTCGGTGTTAGCAGGCAGTTTACTTTTTATGCGGTGATTCGTTCCGACAGGTACCGTACTTTTCGTTACGACAACCACATTGTTGTCGATATGTTTTGCTATCTGATCGACTGCACTTTCAATAAAAGACAAATCGACCGATCCATCTTCCTTTTCAGGGGATTCTACGGCTATGTATACCACTTCCGCTTCAGCCAAGGCTTTAGCATGATTCGTTGAAAAATTTAGTCTACCAGCAACATTATTTTTCACCATCAAGTCGCTTAAGCCTGGCTCATAAATGGTTGAAATTCCACTTCTCAGCTTTTCAATTTTCACTTCATCTATATCCACACAAGTCACATGATGGCCGATTTCCGAAAGACTGACTCCAGTCACGAGTCCAACATATCCTGTACCTATTATTGTAATGTTCATTCCCTTAAATCCTTCCACAGTCTTATGGAACCTTATTGTACATATGTTTTGGGAGAAATGCACACAGGGGCAATATAAAACCCTGCCAGTTAAACCAGCAGGGCGTAATAGTTCATATTAAAATGTCGGTTCAATCAAGCCATAGCGGCCGTCTTTACGTTTATAAACTACGTTCGTTGCGTTCGTCTCAGCATTTGTATAGACGAAGAAGTTATGTCCTAACATGTTCATTTGTAGGATGGCCTCTTCACTATCCATCGGCTTAAGGTCGAAGCGCTTGTTACGAACTACTTCCAAATCTTCTGGATCCTCTAATTCGACAACAGGCTCCTGATTATCCTCTACCACTGGCGCGAATAAATCAGCTGTACTGCCTGAAGTACGGAACTTGCGGTTTACTTTTGTCTTATGCTTACGAATTTGACGCTCCAATTTATCAGTGATTGTATCAATCGCTGCATACATGTCGTCTTTGCGTTCTTCTGCACGGAGTACTAGGTTCGTCATCGGAATCGTCACTTCTACCTTGGATGACTTATCATTGTACACCTTCAAATTGACATGTACACCGGCATCCTGCGTATTTGCGAAATAGCGATCCAACTTTCCAATCTTCTTCTCCACATAATCGCGTAGAGCTGGAGTTACCTCAATGTTTTCACCACGAATGTTGTAATTCATAAGTGAACTCCTCCTTTAAATAAGACTATAATCTATAATTCTACGATACCCTACCGAAATCCTGCTTAAACTTCACTTAATTATGGCAAAATTTCGAACTAAAGAATTTTTATAGATCTTACTTACACTTATATTGTACAACTTTAAATGTATGAAAAAAACCATCTGACAGAAAATTCAGATGGTTGATTTGGAAATATTTAGTTCAGGACTAGCGGCCGTAAAGAGGATTGAACTTTCCCCTTCCATTCTATAAAAGCAGGGTATAGACTTTCTTCGACAATCCGTCTTTTTTGTTCGGGTTGATTCAAACTGCCTTCTAACTCAAGAGCCCAATGGATTACGGAATCAAATTGATCTAATAAGTTATCCGAAAGTGAACCTTGGTGACTTTCACCAATACTCCACAAAGCTACGAATATATCTGAAAGTACTTGATCTCCTTCAGTACGCTCAAGGTTATGAAAACTCTCTAATACATATCGAAAACTTTCTTCAACAGTATCTAAAAGATCCATGTATTGCTTAACTAATTCCAGTTGTTTTTCATCCAAATTCAAGGTTCACCTATTTTCTTTTATCGTAGAAAACTCCGTCTGTCATAAGGTTGTTGTAAGGATTGATGTATTTTTGATTGCCTTGTTTTTTTACTGAAAGATCCGAAATATCTTTTTTTATCGAAATTTTCATCCCTTGTAAAAGTGGATTGATTTGTTTTTCAAGTTCAATCAAATTCTTACCAGTGATTATCTCTTCACTACTATATGGAGGAACGATTTCCTTTAAAAAATCATCCCTCCTACCTAGTAGCTCATCAACTTTATCAATCACAACATCTCGATCTAACTCTTTATTCTGAAGTAATTCAATTAACTCCTCCGTCACCCGTTGATAAGCGACCAATCGATCCATCAAATCGCTCCGCCTTGTGCGTATTGCTTTTGACGATTCAACTGAATGACTTCTTTCCAAGTGTCACGTAGTTCTAAAACAAGACCTTCAACTTCATCAAGGATTGACGTATCGTTTTTAATATTGGCCTCTGTTAGTCTTCTTCCAATATACTCATACATCACTGCTAGATTTTTTGATACTTCAATGTCCATATTAAGGGTAATTACAAACTCACTTATGATATTTTGAGCTTTTTGGATATTCAAGTTTCTCTGTTCAATAGAACTATCTTCAACTGCTTTTTTAGCATTGTTGATGAACTTTAAACAGCCATTATAAAGCATCAAAGTCAACTCACCAGGTGATGCAGTCGTAACTGAATTTTGTTGGTAGGCTTGATAAGGATTACTCATTGCCATTTGATACACTTCCTTTATTAATTTCCGCCGCTGAATTGCTGCATTAAATACGCACTTTGTTGATTGGATTGCTGAATTGCTTTTTCCATGGCTGTGAACTGGCGCCAGTAACGGTCTTCAAGACGAACTAACTTGTCCTCGAATCGATCGATTTGTGAATCTACTAAATTTAATTGTTTACCAAGCATGAATTGGTTATTGGTAGAAAAGCTATTACCCGCACGTTCTTTTAATTTCCCCATGGTATTATTGACCGTATCATACAACCTGTGAATAATACCCTTTTGGCTATCTGCACTACCATTTGCAGTTAAAATCTTCTCAACGTCTTCTGGATTCGTTTCAATTGCCTTTTTCAATTTTGCTTCATCGATTTCCAGCTTACCACCTTCTAGATAATTAGCAGACGTCTTTATCCCGATAGAAGTTAACTGATTCATTAAAGAGTTGATACCTTCTCCTGTAACTGGTGAATAAAAATCAGAGCGCATTTTTGAAAGATTACTTGTTAGAATGGAATCACGTCTTAACATCCCACTACGAGCTTTTTCTTCCCAATGCTCTTGTTGCTTATCTGAAAGTTGTTCACGCTGTTCCTCAGTCAATGGCTTAAAATCTTTAAAATGAGTTTCACTTACTTCACTTTGAATTTTCCCGATGAGCTCATTGTATTTTTCAACGAAGCCTTTGATATTTTCAAATACCTTATTACTATCGTTGTTAACAGCAACTGTAACAGGTCCTGTAGTTCCATCGAAAGTTTGTTTTAAAGTAAAGGATACACCATTCATCTCAAAGGTATTGGAGTTACGAGTTGTTGATAATCCATTAATTGTGAATACTGCATTCTGCCCACCAGATTCTGTCGCAGTGTCAAATTTCATAACGGAATTGATAAATCCACCTGTAGTCAAAATTTCATGATCTAAAGATCCATATCCAGCTTCCGAAACTGCCTTACCATTAAAATTCCCGGTTTCTTTTCGCGTTAATGTAACTTGATCAGAAAAAGAATCGTAAACCATTGAAACACCAACTTGTGATGTATTCACTACATTAATGACATTATCAAGTGATTGGTTTCCTTGAATAAAGAAATTTTGGGATACAAAGCCCTTGGAAGTGTGTGAGCCTATATTGAAAGTAGAATAGTTTTGTTTATATTCAACCGAGATTTCAACATTCTTATCAATTTTATTAGGATCATTTAACGTTACTTTACCTGTCTCAAGATCAATGGTCCCTACCTGGGTATCACCAGCAGCATTCATAAGCTTAGTAGGATCAGACGAATTGGTTTGGAATAAAATAGATCCACCAGCTTTAATGGTAAGCTCATTAATCGACCCTTTACTTACAGTAAATTCCTTTGTATCTTCAGAAAACTTAGCGGTTTCTATACGTTTGTCTGCTATGTAATCCGCTGTAATTGAACAACCTTTGGCCATCTCTTTTCCAAATTTCAGTTTTAAATCAGGTCCAGAATTTTCGATATAAACTTCATTTTCAGCTAATACCGCAGGAGCAACAGGCATAGTTGTCAAAACTTTAAAGTTTTGACCATTTACCCTAATATTAACGGGTTCCGTTGAGTTAATTGCGGTATTTAATGCAGCAGGAATAGTAAATTCTGTACCAGCGTTTTCTGCAGTGATTGTTTTACTTTCTACACTACCTGCCTTCCAGTCAAAACCATTTCCATCACTAGCCGTTCCTTCTGTAATGGCAAATTTATCACGATTCGCATAAAGTCCTTTTGTAGAATCAATCTTCTCCGATGCATTCGAAATCTTTCCTGCATTAACTTTAGTCGCCGCTGATGCTAGCTTTTCTACTTTAGAAATCGAATAAGAAGAAAGTGATGCACCACTTGTTGCAGTTGCGGTTAATTTACTTTCATCAGAAGAAGTTGTAGTCCGAACTTTATATGTAGAACTAAGTTTCATTTGAGTTAACTCAGAACGGAAATTTAAAAGCAGTGTATTCATTGCACGGTAATCATCACGTTGCCATTCCAAGGTTTGTTTTTTCTGTTTGAGCTTATCCATACCCATACGCTCAGCCTTCATTAAATCCCCGACTAAAGTATCGATATCCATGCCACTTGCTAATCCACCGATTCTCATCATTTCACCTGCTTATATCTTTTTATCTACCATTAACCCAATAAATTCTGTCATTGCTGCATACATATCGAGTATTTTTTTGGATGGAATTTCCCTTACAATCTCTTGTGTCCTATCATCTATTAGCGTTACATAATACTCGTTTAATTTTTCATGAAACTCAAACTTTAATGAAGTGTGAGTCGGCTGTAGAAACTTATTCATACTGCTTACTACTTCTTCTACTTTTTCTTTAGTAGGTAATTTTTCTTTAACAATCTCTAAGTTATTTTCTTTTATAGGCTTTTCCGAATTGTTGTATTCTTGTTGTGGTTTATATGTTGAGGAAACACCTGTAGGCGATATACGATCCATCATCATGGATTCCCCCTAAATTGTTCATTACTACTATTATCGGAAAAAAAGTGTTTATATTTAGGTATAATTCCCAGTAATATAAAGTTATAAGCAAAAATACCTAGATAGGAGGGATAAAATGGGATTAGCAATTGGAGGAATACCCGTTCAAGGAATTATTTCCAAGTTAGTAGAAACTAATAGAGAAGTAGCTGAGCAGGCCGTTACAGCAAAAATTCAGGAAGTATTAAATGATCCTGCAAAAAATGTACGTGAAATCCAACAGTCTTCGCCTTTATCACAGTTCTTGGATGTGAAGATTTAATATGAAACCCCGATTAAAGATTCTTCAATCGGGGTTTTCTTAAATTATAGAAAAAGACTCTAGAAAAACTAGAGTCTCTTTCAAGAAAGCTATATATTAACGTAATAATTGAAGAACACCTTGTGGCTGTTGGTTAGCTTGAGCCAACATAGCTTGAGCAGCTTGAGAAAGAATTGAGTTCTTAGTTTGGTTCATCATTTCTTTCGCCATGTCAACGTCACGTACACGAGACTCAGCAGCTGTTAAGTTCTCAGCAGATGTTCCTAAGTTGTTGATAGTGTGCTCTAAGCGGTTTTGGAATGCACCAAGTTTAGAACGCTCAGTAGAAACTTTTTCGATTGCATCGTTGATAACTTTGATAGCATCAGAAGCTTTAGAGTGAGTAGAAACATCAAGAGCAGCTTCTTTAGTAGTGTTGCTTGTTCCATCAGTTACAGTATTTGTAGCAGTGAAACCAGCATCGCCTGCTTTACCAGTTAGACCTAAAGCATCAGAACGCATATCGTTAATATCGATAGTCATGCTTTGGTTCTTGTTAGCACCAACTTGGAAAGAAGCTTTAAATGCTTCTTGAACTCCACCATCAGTAATTTCCAATTTAGCAGAAGATCCTGTTGCTTCTGTTTCAATTTGAATAACCCCTGAAGTAGCTGATGTTGCAGATGCTTTTACTCCTGTTAAGCTATCTAATTGTGTTGAAATTGTATTTGCTAGAACATCATCCCAGTTTGCTGTAGCATTAATTGCATCACTGATATTAATTCCTACTGCATTTCCAGTGTATTCACCTTCATTTGCATTATAAAATTCAACTTGTTGACCATTAATAGTAAATCCTTTTCCTACTAATGCTTCAGCCTTTGCTTGACTAGTAATATCTAGTCCTCCGGAACTAAAATCTAAGTTAGTTGTAGCAGTTGTAGCAGCTGTTGTTGAACCAGAGTCTGCAGCTGCAGCTCCAAATAGGTTCGCCGTATCAGTTTCAGCATATCCGCCGATATTTCCTGCAGCTCCTTCAAAAGCCCCACCACTTACCGCTGCAATTGTTACATTACCACCAGAGTATGAAACTTCATAGTTACCTTTTAAAATATCATCTGCATCAATAGCAGCTTGTAATGCTTTTGCAGTCATATCCCCTA
Organism: Peribacillus alkalitolerans; assembly: GCF_010882125.1. Classification (GTDB taxonomy): domain Bacteria; phylum Bacillota; class Bacilli; order Bacillales; family DSM-1321; genus Bacillus_BN; species Bacillus_BN alkalitolerans. The sequence goes on from NZ_JAAGVZ010000001.1 coordinate 273,661, forward strand.
ACTCATCTTGAGTATAAGCAACGGGACCAGCACCACCTAATTCTACTGAAGAAACTCCACCTGCTGTAGTAATATTATCTTTTGTACCATTAGCTACAAATTTAGCAGATACTGTAATCCCATTAAGATTAAGTGAAACTTGAGCATTTGCTGGAACGTTACCCGCAGTTATACCTATTGATGTTGTAGCTTCTGTATGTTGTACATTATTTCCTGTTTGCGAAACTTTAGTAGCAAATAATCCTGTTTTATCTAGATTTGATTTTCCATCACCTTTTAAAAGTGATTGAGTATTGAACTCAGTAGTATTACCGATACGGTTAATTTCAGAAGATAATTGGTTCATCTCTTTTTGAATCTCAGAACGGTCAACACCAACGTTTGTATCGTTAGCAGATTGAGTTGCAAGTTCACGCATACGTTGTAGGATGTCATGAGTTTCGTTTAGTGCACCCTCTGCTGTTTGGATCATAGAGATACCATCTTGAGAGTTACGAGAAGCTTGCTCTAAACCACGGATTTGTCCACGCATTTTTTCAGAGATTGCTAGACCTGCAGCATCATCACCAGCACGGTTGATACGAAGACCTGAAGATAGTTTTTCCATTGATTTTGATTGAGCGCCTGAAGCACTGTTTAACTTGTTGTAAGTGTTAAGTGCAGCGATATTGTGGTTAATTCTCATTATTATTTCCTCCTTGAAATATGAGGTTTACGTCCCTGTAAACCTAAGAATTAGGTTAAAAGTCGGCCGCCTTTCAACCTGTACACTCTTAATATCGGACTCTATTTTTATTTATTTAGTAGTTTAGATATTTTATTTTTCTTTTTTTAGTAAATCTATTAAATTCACTTTTTTATTCAACGCTTCTTGGTTCTCTTGAAGGATTTTCTCCCATATTTCTTTTCTATAGACTTCAAGATCATCCGGTGCCTCAATACCAATTTTCACTTGTTCACCTTGTATCGAAACTATTTTAATTTCAATTCCTTCTCCAATTTGGATTGATTCTCCCTTTTTACGATTTAGAATTAACAACCCATTCACCCCTTTTCAGTTGCAGGGACATTTAGAGGCTCCCTTATTGTATATTTTGTATTTTGAAGGACCACTTGTTTTGCCTTACGATTTTTTTGATTAATGACAACTGGTGCTACTAAATTCATTGTGGAATTTTCGAATGGTTCACGTAATGTGATGATTGAAAATACAATCACATCTTCCTCACTGTTAATATCAAGCTGTTGTAACGTTTTAGGATCTAGAGTAATATCGTAATCTGGTTTAAGAACAAATGGACTTACGACTATAAAAGCAATTTCCTTATCAGAAATGGACTGTAATACTTGATAGCTCCCAGCTTCCACCAATGGTAGCAAAATATATTCTTTATCCTCTGGTAAACCTGGAATCCCCTTTTCAAAATTTAATATTCTATTCTTTTCTATGTTCATTGTGTCGTGATATTTAGTTTTAATTTCCATATAAATAATCTCCTCTTTATTCCGTTCAAGCTTGGAATTCAATGTTTATTGAAGAATACTGCTTCACGTCAATATTAACTTTTCCTGGTGTATAGTTGATGATTGGTAAATTAGCTTTTATGTTAACTTTAGGTTTTTGAAGTTGAACATCAATTTTGACACTGCCAGGCTCGAAATTAACTTTCACACTTCCAGCCTTGGGAATCCAGCCTATGTTAAATTCATAGATTGGAGGTGCTGAATTACGTTCAGCTTGGTTAACTATTGCATTGGAGCCATTTTCGATTTTCATTAATTCGTCACCATCTTGAACTCTTCTTGCAATTCCATCCAATAAGGCTTGATACCCCTGTTGAGCAAACTCGTCACCGCGTCTAAAGAAGCTTTTCAAATCCATATCTGCCCACGCTTCAGTTTGGTCAATGGTTAGCTTACCTTGAATTGTTTCCATTGAAACTTCAGCCATTGGCTGCTCTATACTAATATCAGCTTGAGGTTGTTGGATTTCTTGTATTGGTTTGGTTGTATTAATAGACATTTGGGCCGGAGTTGTAGAAACTCTTAATTTTGGAATATCCAAATTAAACACCCTTTCTTAGAAAAAAAGCTATTCAAATGATTGAATAGCTTTTTTAATCTCTTATCTTAAAAAATCCATTAGGGTTGGTTGAATGATACGTGCACCAACACTTAAGGCAGCTCTATGAACACTTTCTTGAATCTTCAAATCAGTTATAACACGCTCTACATCAGCATCTTCATTATCACTCAAGATTCGATTTGCCATAACCTCTTGTGTATCAATACGCGTTTCAACCATTTCTAAACGGTTATATCGAGCACCTAATTCAGAACGTTCTCCTGAAAATCGATCTGCAATATCGTCTAAATCGCCGAGCAACGAATCCAGTTGAGAAATATCCGTTTTACCGTCTAGACTATCCTGTATTCCCTGAACAGTATCAAATAGTTTTTGATTAAATACATTTTCTGTGGTTACATTGGCTTTTAACTTAATACCTCTTGAAATTTCTATTAAATAATCAGAGGTATTTGCATCTACAGTTGGTGCTTGCCCAGGTACAGAATCAGTAACTGGAGGTGTAGAAATGTTAGTTCCGTTATAAATGTATCTTCCAGCTACTTTTGAGTTCGCTACACTGACCAAATCTTTCTTTAATTGTTCAACTTCACGTGCAATAGCCTGGCGATCTTCTGGAGAGTTTGATCCATTTTTCCCTTGCACGACTAGTTCCCTAATCCTTTGGATACCATTGTTTGCTTGTTCCATACCAGCCTCTGTGTTATCCATCCATAGATAAAGCTCTGACAAATTACGTTTATATTGTTCTACTTCACGAAGGTTTGTCCGATACATCATGCCCTTCATTGCAACAACTGGGTCTTCGGAAGGCTTAGTAATTTTTTTCCCTGTAGCTAGTTGTTCCTGATATATTCCCATTCGATCATAGCTTTTGCTTAATTCTCTTAAGGAATTTGATGACAACATACTTTGTGTTACTCGCATTTATTCATCACCTTACCTTCCACCAGTTCCCATTCCATTAATGATTTTATCAAGAAGCTCGTCCTGCATAGTGATCATCCGAGCTGAAGCGTTATAAGCATGTTGGAATTGAACCATATTTGTCATTTCTTCATCGAGTGATACTGAGCTAATTGACATCCGTCTTTCTTCAACAGCCTGTCGAAGCGCACCACTGTTTCCAGACAATCGGACTGACTCTTGTGAGTCTACTGCCATTCCGCCAACAATTACTTCATAATAGTTTCGGAAGTTGGAGTTCATATTATTACCATAATCATAAGGAGTGTTAATCACTTCAGCCAAAGCCAGAATGTTGGATGCGTCTCCTAATGTAGGATTGCTTGTACTTGCGTTTGCTATATTATCGAGGCTTGACATAATGCCGTCATCCACTTGCAAGCGAGAAGCGAAGCCTTTTTTATTGGCTGGATCGACTGTAGCGTTTTTAATATCTTTAAAGAATGGTGGAGTTACGGGTTCAGGTCCGACTTTACCACCTTCATTCCATTTTATCCAATTAGGCGTAACACCTTTGATATGTTGTTCATTAAATTTTGAAGCAAAGGTGAAGGCCATATTGTCCAATTCCGTCAACATGGATGAGTAGATTCCTTTAACATCAGGGTTATTTGTACTATCAACAGTTTCATAACCATGTGACTCTACTAAAGCCTTTAACTTTCCTTTAGCATCAAATTGATTGATATCAATTTTGCCCGACCCTAGTTCAATCGTCTTTACGGAACCATCTAATCCATCATAGTTAATCTTCATTGGATTAGTGCCACCAGCTCCTACCAGGATTCCTAGCTGTGAGCCTGACTCACTCATGATGGAAATGAAGGCTTTACCTTCAGCAAGTGCAGAAGAATTTCCACCACTCGATTTATAATCTACCTTGATATTTACAAGACTTGATAATTGATCAATTAACCGGTCACGCTCGTCATATAAATCGTTAGGTAAATATCCATGTGGCTCAACATCAGCAATTTGCCCATTTATTTTGTTGATTTGCTCTGCAAGAGAATTAATTTCTTTTTCCGTAACCATAATTTCATTCTTTATGTCTTGTTTAATTGCTGAAAGAGATGAGGACAAATAATTGAACGTTTCTGATACTGCAACTGCACGTTGACGTACGACCGAGCGAGCACCGGGATTAGCTGGATTTACAGCCAAATCCTGTAATGATTGCCAGAACATGTCCATCGTTTGTGCTAGTCCAGAATCGGACGGCTCGTTCATGATTTCTTCCATTTTACTATAGGACTCCGCCTTCGTTTCCCAGTATCCCAGCTTATTGTTTTCGCCTCTATACTGGATATCAAGAAAACCTTCACGAATTCTCTGTACACTATCTGCTTTAACACCAGTCCCAAATTGACCTGGTATTTGTGGACGGTTTAATGATGGTGAAGGATACGGCTCTGTTTGTGCAAAATTGATTCGCTGGCGAGTATAACCTGGAGTATTAGCATTCGTAATATTATGTCCTGTGATATGTAAAGCACTTTGTTGGGTGAACATCCCACGTCGTGCCGTTTCAAGTCCCATGAATGTAGATCGCATTTAGTATTCCTCCGTTTCTAGTAGTCTTACTTATGCCTTAGAATCGAAGGAACCTTTAAATCCATTCGAATTGGCTTTCATATGTTGAGGTCGTTCGTAATTTAAGTTTTGTACAGGTTGTGGTCTAAGCATGTCCAAAGTAACATTAACAAATTGGAGGGATTGATAAATTAGCTGTTGGTTTAATTCGTTCCATTCTTTTAAACTGCTAATCTCATCTAACAATTGATTCTTCAATACTTCTAATAGATGTTGAGTTGATTCGTCCATATAAAGAAGGCAATTAGACACAGTGGGTTCAATCGAATGTTGGCCTTTACTCTCCAAAAACTCCGTAGCTGCAACAACTCGCTCCTTCTCCACTGTTTCAATAGCTTTCACGTGCTTTTGCTCTTCTTGAAGCATACGATTGAGGGCTTCCATGTCTCCCGCTTTGACGATGTCCGATTTTTGTATAGCCAACTCATTTAGGCTTCTATGAAGTTTATTTAACTTTGTCATCGCATGGATGATTCGATCAGTCGACATTGCCACCCTCCTTATTTTTTACTGTAGAAATCGAGAATACTTTTTGCCGTTTCTTTTGCGCTAAGTTTATATGTTCCATTTTCTACTTGCAGCTTCAATTCATCAACCTTAGCCTGGCGCTGCGAAGGAATTTGTGTCATATGCTGAAGATCTTTTGCAGTCGATGAAATTTCAATTTTGTCAGCTTTAGCAAAGTTAGTCTTATTACTTCCTTCTACCTTTTGAAGGTTTTTTCTATAAGGGTTCACTCCAGAAGGACCAAAATTATTAATTTTCATGGATATTCCTCACTTTCTAATACCGATACACATTCTTATCTTTATTATCGTCTATTAGAGAAAAATTTTTATGTTTCTTCATAAATTTTTAATTGACAAAATATTCATTCTCTGCAAATTTTGTCGGTTCATAGAAAAACTGCATAGCAAGTGCCATGCAGTCTATTATCTATCCCTTGTATAATAGGTAACTTTGGAGCGTTCATTAATCTCTTTTTTCCTCTGCTCTTCCTTTTCAAAAGATGATAGCTGAGATTTCAATTGAACTGCACAAGCTCCACAAATTTTCCCATCCCGAATGGTTGTGCCACATTTTTCACATGAATATCCTAAGTTCGGGAAATGTGCTAATTTTAACCTACCTGTTTTAATAAATTTTACAATTAATACTTCATCAACCTCAGTACCTTCCACCACTTGATTCATTGTAGCGGTACGGTTTTCTTTTTTACGGATGAAATTATATACCTTCTCAAATAACTTCTCTTCTTCTTTAAAGCACGGATCACACACATCACGAAATGCTGATTTCACAAAAATGGCATCACACTTAGGGCAGTTCGCTAATTCACCCATCCCGTTCCCTCCAAGCTGAAACTAATTTTCTAGTACATTCATTATATATCAGGTTAGGAGGAATGTATGATGAAATTTTTCTGACTTATCTAGCAATCGTGATGGAGGAGACTTGTGTTGCTCCCCCTCGCTTGAGAATTTTGGCTGCATGGCGAAGTGTAGCCCCTGTAGTATAGATGTCGTCAATGATGAGAATTGATTTACCTTTTATGTCTACCTTTGAATCAAATGAAAAGATTTCATCCATATGCAACCGCTCACTTCTAGTTTTCTTAGATTGTTTCTCAGAGTGGATTCTCGATAAAAGATTCAAAGGCTTAATTCCAGCAGAAAGCGATATTGCTTCCGCTTGATTGAACCCTCTTTCATACAACCGTTCAGAACTTAATGGTATAGTTGTGACCAAATTAAAGGAGATTAGATTTATTTTTTCTCGTAAATCTTCTGCAAAAATTTCAGCTAACGCATAATCCCCACGGTATTTAAAACGAGCTATTATGTCTTTTAGAAAATCATTATATGAAAATAGCGAAACATTCTTTTCTAAAACACCTTTCCATTCTGTAGTGTTCTCCCATCTTGAACAATCTTGGCAAATTGCTAATTCACTGTGTCGATGGCATTTTTCACATAATGGCCCTGAAAGTTTAACTAGTTTATTAGAGCACAAATCACATATGACTTGCTTTTTTTCTTCAAATAGGAATGTATCCCAAGTTATAGTAACGATGATTTTCTCAAAACATACATAACATTTATCCATCAAGCAGCCCTCTTTTCTTCGCTTCATGGTTCATATTTTGAATATGGTAGACCGCTCCTTCCATCTCATATGTACGCCCATAATGAAAAATTGTAATATCCCCTGTTGGAAAATCAGCTTTCCTACCTACCCTTCCTGCAATTTGAACAAGTGCGCTCTCCGTAAAGATCGCTTCCTCTGCTCCCAGCACTGCCACATCTAAACGTGGGATGGTAACTCCTCTTTCTAGAATAGAAGTGGTTAAAAGACCAAGAACTTTTCCCTCTCGGAGACTTTGGACTTTTTCTTTCCTTTGGATATCTTCAGCATGAACGGATTGGAGCTGTGGATCTATTTTTTGAAGCAAGGGTAGAGCTTGCTCCATCAAATCGATATTCGGAAAAAATAATAGATAAGGAGTAGCTGAGTCCACTCTTTGTTTTACCCAACGCCAGATTGTAGTTGGGATAACTTTTTCTTCTATCGACTTTTTCCAGTTCCCACACCATTTTAATTTTGGGACAGGAATTGGTTTCCGATGGAATCTGGCAGGAATCATGACATACGGGAGTTGACCTGATTTTGCTTGTTTCTGGAGTTGTTTAGAGGGAGTGGCAGTAAGTAGTATGTGCGTGGATTCGGGCTTTCTCGCTTTTTGGACTGCGAACTGTAGCGAAGTATCGGCGGTATACGGAAATGCGTCAACCTCATCGATGATGGTTACGTCAAAAGCTTGATAGAAGCGTAGTAATTGGTGGGTGGTTGATAAGACTAACTGCGCGAGAACGTGTCTTTCTTCGCTTCCACCATACAAGACTGCTATGGATGTATGAGGAAAAGCTTTTTTAAGTCGTGGAGCTAATTCAAGGATAACGTCTGTCCTTGGTGTAGTAATACAAACTCTTTTTCCTAGAGTTATGGCAGCCGCAATACCATGGAACAAAACTTCAGTTTTCCCAGCCCCACAGACTGCCCAGACAAGAAGTGTTTTTGGATTTCGAACAGCTTCTACAACTTGTTGGGAAGCTAGCTGCTGTGGGTCTGACAATATCCCATTCCAAAATAAAGGTTGTTCTTGTTTCGAAAAAGTTGTTTCAGGACCTGTCCACGTATAAAGATTACTACACTCCTGCACACGCCCCATCATGATACATTTCCGGCAGTATGTACAAGTCTTCCCGCATCGCGCACAAGGAAATTGATAGAATAAGGATTTATCTTGATTTCCACATCTATTACAGTAACGATCAATCACACCTTGGTAGTAACCAATATATCCATTTTGAAAATGTTCATCGAGTAGAGATTGAGAGAAAGGAATTTCGTCTGGAAGTAGCTGCTTGCCGACTAATAATTGTTGGAGATCTTTGGAGTAGAAATAATTAGAGTTAAGAGGATTTTTTTGAAGAGTAATAGTTTGCGGGATCTCTTTTTTAAATATAGAAAAAATAAGCACTCACCTTCCTTATTAATGAAGATTTTTTCGAGTATTCGTATCCTTATCATCCACTTGCTTTTTAATATGCTTTAATAAGCTAAGAATCGTTTCCTCCTGTTGCATTTCAATACGAGCAACTGTAAATTTAATACTGTTAACATCATTCTCGACATTTTCTAGACGATTATTTACTCCATTGATCTCATTTCCAACATTTTCTAGGCGATTATTTATTCCGTTTAGTTCATTATTAATACACTTTATATCATTCTCAACACCATCAAATTTCTTTTCTAACCGCTCTTGCCCTTCCAATAACTTCAGTAATATAGCTTCCAGCCTTCTCACCTCCTTTTGACAAATTATAACACGAATCTTTTAAATCTAACATCGGAACAATTTTGAAAAAAAATAGCCTGGACGCTTGGCCCAGACTAAATTATATACCATCCCATCCCCATTGCACCTTCACCTAAGTGAGTGCCAATGACAGGACCGAAATAACTGATATCAAATGTAACGTTAGGGAACCGCGTCTCTAACTCCTGTTTCCATTGCTCCGCTTCCTCTTGGCGGTTCGCCTGGATAATAACAGCTTTCATCGGAACTCCGCTTTTAGCGTCCTCTTCAAGTAAATCAACAATACGCTTCATTGCTTTCTTACGTGTACGAATTTTTTCAAAAGGAACGATTACTTTGTTTTGAAAATGTAATAAAGGTTTTACCTGAAGTAGGCTACCAATAAAAGCTTGAGCACTACTCAGCCGCCCGCCACGTTGCAAATGTGCAAGGTCATCCACCATAAAGTAAGCTCGGACTGATTTCTTCATTTCATCCAATCGAGCCAAGATTTCCTCCGGATTTTTGCCCTCGTTCGCCATTTTTGCTGCTTCAATGACGTAAAAACCTTGAACCCGACAGCTGATTTCCGAATCAAATGGGAACACTTCGATTCCCTCTACCATATCTCCTGCAGAAACGGCCCCTTGGAAAGTACCGCTAATTCCGCTCGATAGATGTATAGAGATGACAGCATCATAATCTTTCGATAACTCTTCATATTTTGTAATGAAGTCTCCGATTGGAGGCTGGGAAGTGGTCGGTAGCTTATCCGCGTTTTTTACTTCCTCGAAAAATTCATTTGCGGAAAGGTCAACCTCTTCCCGGTACGATTCCCCACCGATAATGACATTAAGTGACACCATATGTATGTTTAACTGATCGCGCAATTCCTTCGGGATGTACGCCGTACTATCCGTGACAACTGCCGTTTTCATAAAAAGTACCTACCTTATAAAAGTTTTTCTACCATTTCAATGATAGTAACCATTCTATATGAAAATGACCTCGTTTGCATTAAATTGTTATGACTAGATGATTTTATTCAATAAGACTAGATAGGCAATATATCGTGCTTTTATTGATACCTGTAGAAGGGAGATTCATGGATTTGAGGATACGAGTTGCTAGCTGCGGAGAGGAAAATTGAAGGAATTGTTGAAGGTTTCTACTTGTTATAGTATCGCCCCATAGATAGAAATAGTCCTTTAGAGACTCTTTGTGGGCATTAATGGATTTTGTATTACAGTGGGGACAATGCCATGTTCCATGTATCCTGGTTAAAGGAAGTCGTTCACATATTGGGCAGTGGCCACCGGTAAGTAGTTCCTCTTTTGAGATTTGAAACCGTTCAAGAATTGGATAGTCTGCTGGCGAATGATGTTTTGTTAATAAACGAGACAACTTCTTTATTTCTTTTTCAGATAAGATTGCAGCTGGAAACTTAGTATCTATTTCATGGATTTTCATAGGGAGGTAGGCACTGTGGATGACTTTCTTGGAAGAGGATCTAACAATGGAGTAAGGATTGCTGATCACTACAAGTGAAACGATAGGAACTTGAGGAAAGCCTAAGTGGGATATCCACTTCTTTAACATCCTTTCATGTCTTTGTACTTGAAGGAGTGGATCCGGAAAAGCTTCTTCACGGTTTTCTTGTGTGCGAATCAATTGATGATATTCTTCATCAAAGTAGAGAGTGCCTGCGATATTCTTTATTTCTAGTATTAGTACATATCGAGTAGTTACAATCAACGTGTCCATTTGGAAATGAAAATCCTGAATCTGTAGCCTTAAATCGTGGAAAATTAGGTAGTCTTTTTCTGAAAGAAAGCTCAAATGATATTCTATGGCTACTTCCCCTTTGTATCCTGCTAATTGTTTGGATAGGGTTTCTTGAATGAGAGGAATTTTTGGGTGATTAGAGGGTATTCTGCGGATAAGAACTTGCAATTTTAGCACTGATATGGGGATTTCCCGTTTTTTGATGATCATATATTCACTCCTTTTTAGTATTAGTTAGATTTTCAGTAGTAAATCTCCTTCCTCTTTAAATAGATATTTATTTTATTACCAAATGGAGTGGATTTATTACCAAACGAGCCACTGATATTACCAAACATCCCAACCTTATTACCGAACCCACTAGTTTTATTACCATATCGCCTTCCGGACGAACTCCATATACAAAAATTTAATATATTACCAAACAGAATGGCTTTATTACCGAAACGCCACTCGATATTACCAAAACCCCCACTCTTATTACCGAAACCAATACTTTTATTACCATATCGCCTTCCGGACGGACTCCTTAAACAAAAATTCATTTTATTACCAAACAGAATGGCTTTATTACCGAAACGCCACTCGATATTACCAAACACCCCACCTTATTACCGAACGCACCCACCTTATTACCAAACCACACCCCAAACCACAAAAAACCCGACGCAATCACGCCGGGCACTCCGAAAAAATCCAAAATTAATTAACTTCCACCCAACCATTCTTAATAGCCAATACTACAGCCTGGGTACGGTCGTTTACATTCATTTTTTGCAGGATGTTACTTACGTGGTTCTTAACTGTTTTTTCACTGATGAACAATGTTTCACCGATTGTACGGTTGCTTTGTCCGTCAGCTAATAATTGAAGAACTTCACATTCACGGCGCGTCAATAAGTGTAATGGACGACGGATTTCAGTCGCGAACACATTGCCACCTTCAGAACCTGTATCAGTCGCCAAACGGCGGTATTCCTTCACCAGGTTGTGCGTTACTTTTGGATGTAGGTAAGAACCGCCATCAGCAACCACTTTAACCGCGTCAACTAAAGCATCTGCGTCCATTTCTTTCAATAAATACCCGCTAGCGCCTGTTTTCAAGGCATGTGTAACGTAGTTTTCATCGTCATGGATAGATAGGATGATAACTTTTGAATTTGGATATTCTTCTACCAATTCCTTCGTTGCTTCCACACCATTCATGTTTGGCATGTTAATGTCCATGATAACTACATCTGGATTGTATTTATCTACTAAATCTACTGCGTCTGTTCCGTCGTCGCCTTCTGCCACAACCTCAAAAGTTGGTTCAAAATCTAAAATTCGCTTAACCCCTTCGCGAAATAGTTGATGATCATCAATGATTACGATGCTTGTTTTCATCATATTCGCCTCCCTTAATTCATCTATTTTTATAGTTAGTATGCTTGTCCATCTAATTTCCTATGAAGGTCAATCTTTAATTGGAATTTGGATTGACACCATAGTTCCCGCTCCCGGCTTAGAATCAATGTTGATTTCGCCTTCAAGCAGTTCGACCCTCTCCCTCATACCCATAAGGCCAAAGGATCCTTCTTTCTTGGAGGTAGGATCGAATCCTTTACCATTATCTCTTACCACCGCAGTGCATCCGTCTTTTCGAATCTCCAATTTCACTTGGATTTCCGTAGCTTGTGCATGCTTTAGGGCATTTTGAATCGATTCCTGCACAAGGCGGAACAGAGCGACCTCCATATTATTATGAAGTCTTTTTTCCTCCCCAACATTAAAGAAGGTAAGTTTTGCAGACTTATTATATTCTTCGACAGTCTGTAGGTATTTTCTGAGGGTCGGAACTAAACCAAGGTCGTCTAAAGCCATAGGTCTTAAATCATAAATGATGCGACGAACTTCATACAATGCATTTCTGACCATCCGCTTTAAGTCACGGACCTCTTGCAGGGCTTGTTCAGAGCCCCTCTCGCGGAATACGCGATCAATTAGGTCAGAACGCATCATCACATTCGCCATCATTTGAGCTGGACCATCATGGATTTCACGAGATAGCTTTTTCCGTTCCTCTTCTTGTGCCTCTATTATTTTGAATCCGAATTCCTGTTTTCGTTTCGCATCTTCAAGCGCCTCACCGACAAAGGCTAAGTCACTCGTTAAAAAGTTCAATACAATACTGACTTGCGAAACAAGATAATCAGCACGTTCAATCGTTTGCTGAAGACCTAATATACGTCTTTCAAGGTCGTCTCTTCGATTACGAAGTTGCTTTTCTGTTTGGCGATTCATTTGTAATTCAACTTGCAGCGTGTGTGCCTTTTCATAGGCTTCTCTAATTTGTTCCTCGGAGTAGCGATTAAATTGACTACTCACCTCTGAAAGACGTTTTCTCGCCAATCTTGCATTTAATTCTAGTTTGTCACCTTCATCAATGACTTGAACAACCAATTGCTTAATCGTCTTTAACTCTTCAGACAAGGATTCGAAATCTTTTCTGCTTTGCTCACCAATCTGAAAGATTTCCCCTTTACTACTATCAACGGTCTCTACCATTTTCTCGAGAATAACATCGAGTTCTTTACTATCAAGTTTTTTGATGGACATTTCGACCTGCTCCTTCAACTTCCCATGATGTATAGGGGGTTTGTACTACTCTCTCAGTTGTGTATCTTTTTTAAAAGTGATCTTCCATCAACTAATAAATGGCGTCACTACTGGTTGTTTTGAGCATAAAACAAAAAGACCCCAGAATGCTATATGTCTTTTATCCTGTTCTAATCGACTTAAAACATTTCACAAAATATCCTTTGATGGAATATTTTTCTGAAAAGAAAATCAAAAAAGAAAGAACAAGATATATGTAAATCTTATTTCATAGGGGCTAAACCCTTATTTTATTATCCTCGAATAATTATTACCCTCAGATAATGACTAATTATATCATGGCTTTAGGCTTATAATATTAAAGTTACGTTACAGTACCTTCTCAAATCGTTACGAAAATACTATACGTGAAAAATATATGAAACATTTACTCAAAAACCTACGTCATATCTATATCTATCCTACCAAAACGCTTTGCTTACTACAAATTAACCCATTTGCCCGACTTGTCGCACATAGATATAATAGATTTTTAGGGAGATAAATTGAATTCGCTTTTTTTACTAGCTTTTACAACGAATAAAAATAGGATGGGATACGAGTTCCTATATATATAGAAAGTGTGGGTTAAGAGATGTTGCCAGAGTATTTGACAGTAGCAGGATATGGCGAACATGAGATTGTCATTCAGAAATCTCGCTTTATCGCATATGTGGAGCGTGCGGAGTCAGAAGAAGCTGCGCAGGAATTTATTCAGACTATAAAAAAGAAGCATTGGGATGCTACCCATAATTGCTCAGCTTATATGATTGGTGAGCATGACCAAATCCAAAAGGCAAATGATGATGGTGAACCAAGTGGAACTGCAGGTGTTCCGATACTTGAGGTATTAAAGAAAAAAGGATTAAAGGATACAGTGGTCGTTGTCACACGTTATTTCGGTGGCATTAAGCTTGGCGGTGGAGGTTTGATCAGAGCGTACGGAAAATCGGCGTCAGAGGGAATCAATGCGACTGGTATCGTCCAACGGATGCTGATGAGAGTCATGCATACCAAGGTGGATTATACTTGGCTGGGCAAGCTTGAAAATGAGCTCCGTTCATCTGTCTTCAGCTTAAAGGAAATCCACTACCTCGATACGGTTGAGATAGAAACATTCGTTGAAGAAGGACAAAAGGACCAGTTCATTCATTGGATGACAGAACTTACCAATGGTCAGGCAGAAATTACAAGTGGAAATAATTTATATCTAGAGAAAAAAATAGAATAATAGGATTCAGAAAACGTTTTACACACTTAAATAAATCCGATAAAATATGGAATGGTATGACTTTTCAGTAAATACGATTTAAATTTAAAGCGAGGCACTCATATGATTAAGACTCGAATTGTAAGGAAAAAAATTAAAAAGAAGCGTCGTATACTCAGGACTTTTTTACTAACAATGTTCCTAGTATTAATCGGCGGATTCGGATATTATGCCTATGACATTTATAACAGTTCAAGTAAAGCAACCAATAAAATATTTCATGAATATATCCCACAACATCGTGAAACAGAGGTACAAGTTTCTAAAGAACCTTTTACAGTTTTACTCGCAGGGATTGAAAATCAGGAAGGTGGCCGAGGTAGGGCCGATGTGTTAATGCTTGCAACCGTGAATCCCGAAACGGAGCAGGTTGTTATGATGAGTATTCCACGTGATTCAAGGGTTTTCCTGCCTGATGAAGGATATAAATCCAAAATCAATCATAGCTATGCATTTGGTGGGATTGAAGGCACGATCTCCACAGTGGAAGAGATGATGGGTGTTCCTATCGATTACTTCATTACAACCAATTTTGAAGGTTTTGAAGATATAGTGGATACTCTTGGTGGAGTAAAAGTCGATGTTCCCTTTACTTTCACTGCAACATTGACTCACTCACATAAGTTCAAGAAGTTCTATGAAGGCCCTATGGAATTGAACGGGAATGAAGCACTTGCTTATGTGCGTATGAGGAAAAAAGATCCTAAAGGTGACATTGGCCGTAATGAACGTCAACAACAAGTTTTAAAAGCCATTGTTGATAAAGGAACCTCCTTTGGTACCATTACTAAAATCGATGACCTTATGGAAGACTTAGGGGAAAATGTAAAAACTAATATTCGTCCTACTAAAATGGTAGACTTCATTAGAGTTTATTCTAAGATTAAAGCTTCTCCGATTGAAAACCTTCATTTAGAAGGTGAGACTGATAGAATAGAACGTGTAGATTACTTCCTTCCTTCAGATGAATCAATTGAAAAAAATAAAGATATCATGAATCGAATCCTTGATGGAGAAAAAGTCGACATCAATAAAGAGTTAAATGAGGAAGAAGAAGAGTCGGATGTATCTGCAACTGAATAAATTTAAACCCTCTGGAATTCCAGAGGGTTTTTTATTTCCATTAATCTTCTTCCCTGAATAGCTCAGGTAGGACTAAAATCATTAAGCTAACCATAATACCTGCCAAGAAACCTAAGATGGCTTTATTAATAGCTGATAGAGTAGCCAAAGGGGCAGATTCGACATCTTCTAATAATATCGTATTTTTGATATTTCTATTATCCATTTTTAAATCATATAAAAGTTGTTGTGCAGTTGCTGGCTCTGAACTTTCTTTTAATGCTTCGGTTTCAGTTATTCTTTCTCTAATTAACGCCACTTTTGATTCGTAAATAGCTGTGCTCTCTGAAAGAATTGCCATTGTGATTAACTTTAAAGTTTCTTGTGCCTCTTCTTGATTTGGACCTGACAACGTTAAGGTTACTGTTTTGTCTCCAGTATCATTCACCTTAAGCTGACTGTTCATCGTTTCCGGATTGATGTCTAAATTGTACTTGCCTTTTAAGTTATTAAGAAAATATTCGGTAGGCACGAACTTACTTAAATAGGTTGCGTTTGTGTATTCATCATTTTGAAAATTCCCCAACAACAATTTTGCATTTGCTTGATACACCGGCTTAGTATCAGCAGATAAAAAATAGGCTAGGCCTGCAGTTAACACAGGTATTAATATAATCAGCCAGAGTAATTTTCGGGCTCTATTTCCAATATTCCTTAAGTAGCGTAAGAATGCTTTATTCATATAATAACTCCTTCTTGATTCTTATTACTGGCTTTACTTTTACGATAGTTTATATAGCCAATTGCGAACGCCCATAATACCCAAGAATAATTTAACGTCAGGATGGAACTCGGACTTACACTAGCTAATGAGAATACGACTAGGCTTGTACAAAGTGCTGCTGATAGTCCTCGGTCAGTTGCTGTAGAAGAAGCAAAGAAAAGCCTTAGCAATGAGATGATCATCCATAAATAGATGATGATATAGCCCACGAAAACTAAAAGCCCATATTGGACAAGAATCTCCATCCACCAATTATGCAAATTCAATGTCCCCAAAGTAGGGAATAAAGAATAATTTTCAATGTAATATTCGATATTTCCAGCTGCAATCCCAATCCCTACCGTCTTGGCGATGAATAGGAGTGCATTCTTTAACAGGTTGATACGGATACTATTTGACCCCGTTTCATTTCCCGTCTGGAACAGGACGTCTTTTACCTTAATGATAATATCATTCAACATCATAATTATCGTATCTGAAAATAACGCGATTCCTAATATCATTCCGCCTATCCCTATTATGACTAAGAACTGTTTTTCCTTCTTTGTTGTGAAGAATAACAACCAGAAAACAACCCCAATGGCGAGGGCAAGTATATTCGCTCTTGATAATGTTGCATCAATCAAGTAAACACTACTTAGCAGAATCATCATTCCAGCGAGTTTTACTAGCCAATTTTTGTAATATCTTATAAATGGAATCAAAAGAAAAACACTTATGGATAGGAAACTTGCAAAGTCATTTTCATTTTTAAAGACACCAGTAGGTCGATCTCTAATATACATCGGTGCTTCAAACATTCTCGATGTCGGTAACGCTTGCTTGGTGAAATGATTCCAGAATCCTAAAGCAATGATAATGAGCAACCCTGCCATCCAAACATATAAGATTGCTTTAAAATCTCTTTCTTTTTTAAAGAAGGTTGAAAAGATAAAGATCATTAATATACCAAGGGCTAAGAAAAATACCTCTTTTATAACATCAACAGTAGACTTGCCCCATACAATTGTGACAACACCTAAAATTACCCATAGGATAAAATAAGTAAGAACAGGTTTTACCGGTTTTTTATGAAGAATGGAAAAACGATCATTTCTGAAGAACCAACCATAAAAAAACAGAATACCTACTACCGGTAAAAGTACTCGATATGGGAAGAGAGATATTGGTCCAACCCTTACGCTTAATAAGCCTGGTCCCAAAAAGGAAGAAAACACAAATAAGTACAAAATGATATTCTTCCAATTGTTAATGTGGAGCAAGGATATATACTTCCTAAGATAAAACGGAAGGAGCAATATAGCAGAAAAAGCAGCCAAAATTGCGATAAATAATACAATCATTTTAGGGTTTTGAGTCAATCCCCAACCCAACAACACAGATAGGATAATGGCATAAATCACTTGGTGAATCGGTTTCAGTGGTATTGCACGTCTCATATCCTTCTCCTTTACCTAAATAAGAGGATGAAACGTAGTTCATCCTCCTTTAATTCAAAATTATTATTATTGGTTCTTTAGCAATTGGCTTTCTGGAACTTGTCTGAATTCTCTAGCAGGCGTACCTACCACCAATTGTTCTTTTTGAACATCTTTTGTTACGACACTACCCGCTCCAACTGCTCCGTCTTCGTGGATGACTTTGCCTGGAAGGATTGTGGAATTCGCTCCAATTCGTCCACCATTCTCAATTGTAATACCTTTGAATTTATCAAAGCGTTCCTTGGAACGAGCCATGTAATTATCATTGGTAGTTACAACACCAGGAGCCACGAATACGAAGTCTCCTAATTTAGAATAGGCAGTGATGTAGCAATTCGTTTCTAACTTACATTTTTGACCCACTTCACAGTCGTTCTCAACCGCTACCCCACGTCCAACAATCGTTTTTTCTCCGATTGTTACGCGTTCTCTAACAGTAGCCAAGTCTGCAACGAATACATCATCTGCAAGTGTCGCATTCGCATAAATAATAGAAGAAGTACCGATTGTACATCCAGAACCAATCTTCGTAGGAGGAAGCTGCTTCACTTCAGGAAGAATTGAGTTCTTTGCACGAGCTGGCTGCTTACCAATCACGACATTATCTTGGATCATGGTATGGCTTCCAATAGTTGTTCCATCATAAATGATGACGTTGTGACCGATTGTTACGTTTTCCCCGAAAGTGACGTTTTCACCAATCACTACATTCTTTCCAATTACCGCTGGTTGCATCCTCTTATTCCCCTTCCTTACTTTTGATAGAATTCTGCGATTTTCTTCACTACGTATTCTTGTTGTTCAAGCTTTAATTCAGGGTACATAGGTAATGATACAGCTTCCGCACAAGCTTTTTCTGTTTCAGGAAGATCGCCTTCTTTGTAACCTAGTTCCTTGAACACTGGTTGCAAATGAAGTGGATGTGGATAATAGATCATTGTGTCGATTCCATTTTCCTTTAAGAAAGCTTGAAGCTCGTCACGCTTTTGTACTCGGATTGTGTACTGGTGGAATACATGATCATTATGCTCTTCGATGAAAGGAGTCACAACTTCATCTTTAAGTGCTTCATTTAATAATTGTGTATAGTTAGCAGCATTTTGTTTTCTCATGTTGCTCCACTCATCTAAATGAGGGAATTTCACATTTAATACGGCAGCTTGTAATTCATCCAAACGGCTGTTATAGCCTAGAACGTGGTGATAGTATTTTGGCTTGCTTCCGTGAACACGGATTACGCTCATTTTTTCAGCCAATTCATCATTATTCGTAACGATCATACCACCGTCACCATATGCTCCTAAGTTCTTTGTTGGGAAGAAGCTATAAGTTGCAGCAGTTCCTAGTTCTCCGACGCTTTTACCTTTATATTTTGAACCGATAGCTTGTGCAGCATCTTCAATGATAGCAAGGTTATGCTTCTTAGCGATCTCAACAAGTCCATCCATGTCTGCCATTTGTCCATATAAATGTACTGGGATGATAGCTTTTGTTTTTTCAGTAATCACTGCTTCTACTTTTGCAGGATCAATGTTGAATGTTTTTGGATCGATATCAGCAAATACTGGCGTTGCTCCAGCTCTTGCTACTGCACCAGCAGTCGCAAAGAAAGTAAATGAAGGACAGATGACTTCATCCCCAGGGCCTACTCCAGCAGCTTGAAGTGCAATATGTATAGCGTCACTACCGTTTGCTACCCCAATCCCATGGCTTACATTACTGTATTTTGCAACGTCGGCTTCTAGCTTTTTCACATTGCTTCCAAGAATGAAATGTGCTTTTGACATTACATCATCCAAAGCAGTCATCATTTCTTCTTTTAATCCTTGATATTGTTCTGTTAAATCTAACATCGTTACTCTCATCGTTAAGCCTCATTTCATCATGAATTTATAAGGATTGATATAGTTGTACTAATTTTTCGCTTTCTTTTTCCCAATTATAAATGTCCATTACGGCTTTTCGACCGTTTCTTCCCATCTCCTGCGCTTTTTCAGGATTGGTTAGAATCGATTTAATGGCCTCAGCGATTTCATCGGTATTCAATGGATCCACGCATAGACCACAATCATTGGCTTCTACAATATCTTTCCAGATTGGAAAATTGGAAGCTATGACTGGCAAGCCAGCAGACATATATTCGAACATTTTAATAGGCAAAGAAACGACAAATCTCGGTTCCGGATGCAGCAACACCAATCCCATATTGGCCTTTGCTAAAACATCCTTCACCTCCCCGCGATTTAAAAACCCTAGAAAATCTGTGTACGCAAACCCAGACATTTTTTTGACTTCGTCTTCCAAGCTTTTTGGGGCAAAGCTTCCAGCAAGCGTCAGTCTACATTCCATTTCTTGGTTTACTTTCTCTACTGATTCTACCATTTCTTTGATTCCGCGCAATACATATATTCCCCCAATATACAATGCATTATTTGGACTGGCAGCATCAGATTGGACCTGCTCACTCGCTAACTCGTGCAAGAGGGGATAATTATGGATCGCAACCGTATTAGGGTTATACGTTTTAAATCGATTCGCTATATGAGGAGTAGCCGTAACTACAGCATCGAATTTTTTCGATGCATATCTCTCATACCCTTTTACAGCTTTTGAAATCGTCTTTCTTAATGGCTTTGGAATCCATTGCTTTGAAAGTACCTGCTCAGGAACATCTTCATGAACATCATAGATGACTTTTTTCCCTTTAGCCTTCAACTTAAGGCCGATGGGAATCAATTCAGGATCATGAAAATGGTAAACGTCCGCGTCTTCCTGCACAGCTCTTGAAAAAACAGCATTGGTAGTATTCCGCATACGCTCTATTTGGTTCTTCGCAGTTGAACTTACTCCAATGATTTGAACGCCTTCAATTATCTCATCCTTGGCATTCGGGACGATAAACGAAACCTCATGCCCTGCTTTTTGTAACGATTGACATTCTTTTATGAAAATTCTCGTATCATGAGCGGAATGAACCGAAGTTATATGACAAATTTTCATGATTTTTGCCTCATTGTTTCTTTTTCTTGGCTTATATTCAGAAGTAAATCATCAACGATAAACTTCCATGAATATTCCTTTTCGACCCAATCTCTTCCCGATGCTGACAGACTATGATACTCCTCATGGGACAACTGTAAACAGTTTTTGAATGCTTCAGCTATCGATTCAGGATTCTCAGGCTTCGCTATGATTCCACAATCATGATCAGAAATCAAAGCTGCACTTTCCCCTTCTCCGCAATAAACGACTGGTACACCAGATGCAAGAGCCGGGAAAATTTTCGAAGGACGTGCGCCTTTGAATAATTCGATATTACGTAAGGATACAATAGAAAAATCTGTGAAGGAAAAAATCGTCGGCATTTCAGATACAGGCACTGCATCATGGAATATTAAATTCTTTAATCCCAACTGTTCTTTTAACTCGATTAATTTTTCTTTCTCAGGTCCTTCACCAATAATCAAGAACTTGGCATCATCAACATTTTCATCCTGAAGGATTTTAGCTGCTTGTAAAACGGAATCGAGCCCTTGGGCATAACCAATTCTACCTGCAAAGGTAAAGACCTTTTTTCCTTCGAAACCTAGTCGATCGATCCATTCTTGATTGGGCTCCTGCGGAGAGAATGTCTCAGTATTCACGCCATTAGGCAATAGGAAAACATCTTCCTTGTTCTTGCCTTGCCTAAACATGTAATCCCTGATTCCTTCAGTCGCAGTTGCGATTTTCCAAGACTTTTTATAGAGCCATTGTTCAAGGATCTCAGCCATTTTAATGAATTTCTTATTTGTAACCAGACCAAGCTCGACTGCTGATTCTGGCCAAATATCTGCCACGTTAAAGACAAACTTCGCCTTCTTCATCTTGGAAGCGAAGTAACCTGTAATTCCTAAGAAAAGCGGGGGTGATGTACAAATGATGACATCAGTATCCTTAGCTTTAATTACCGAATAAAAGGCACTTAACGTGAAGGAAAAATAGGAAAACAGTCTTTTCCAAAAGCTTCCTTTAGGACTTGGATAAATCCATGAACGGTGGACAGGGATTCCATCATATTCTTCAAACTGATAGAATTTCCCTCTGTATACAGGAGGTATCACCCCATTTGGATGATGGGGGAAAGCCGTCATAACTTCGACTTGATAGCCTCTTTTGATTAATTCTCTGCTGACTTCGTACAACCTGATTTGGGGTGCACCCGTTTCAGGTGGGAAGTTTTCACTTAAGAAGGTTATTCTCATTGTGTTCCTACCTTAATTTCGAAAATGGTTCACGATTTTTTTTGAAGCAAATCCATCTCCAAATAATTCTTGATAATTCGGATTAACATCCCTATTGACTGCTTCCACAATCTTTTCAACGTCTGTGCCAACCAGGATATTGGCATCTCCTTGCAATGTCTCTACCCACTCTGTTTGCTCACGAAGCGTGACACATGGCTTTTGTAGGAAATAGGCTTCCTTTTGCATTCCGCCTGAGTCAGTAAGGATTTTCTTAGCCCCGCCTTCAAGCGCAAGGATGTCCAAATATCCTACAGGATCAATGATTTGCAGACCAGGAATCGTAGCTAGATCGATCCCCATCTTAGCAAGGATATTTCTTGTACGAGGATGGATAGGCCACACCTTCTTGCCTTCAATTCTTGAGAATGCTTCAAGGATGTTTTTGATGTTCGTCTCATTGTCTGTATTCTCTGCACGGTGGATGGTGATTAGATAATAATCATCTTTGGATAATCCAAGCGTCTCTAAAATTTGTGACTTTTCCTGAGACAGTTCTAAATTGTATTTCACAGCATCATACATAACGTCCCCGACATTGAAAACATTCTCTGAAATATTTTCATTCGCAAGGTTATCCACTGCTGTTTCTGTTGGACAGAACAGGTATTCAGAAATGTGGTCAGTCATGATTCTGTTAATCTCTTCAGGCATTTTCTTATTGAAGCTTCTTAACCCTGCTTCAATATGGATTACTGGAATATGAAGCTTGGCAGCTGCCATTGCACCAGCAATTGTTGAATTCGTATCACCATATACAAGAAGGTAATCTGGCTTTTCTTGTAGGATAATGCCTTCGATGCCATCCAACATAGCTGCTGTTTGTTTGCCATGTGAAGAAGAACCAACATTCAAGTGATAATCTGGCTTTGGAATATTCAATTCGTCGAAGAAAATATCACTCATATTTGCATCGTAGTGTTGGCCTGTATGTATATAAATTTCTTGATGTTCCTGTCTTAGCTCTCTAGAAACAGGAGCTGCCTTAATAAACTGTGGCCTAGCCCCAATTACTGTTAAAAACTTCATGATATCACCTTATCTTTATATAAGAATAAGCAGCATAGAAGATGACTTCTATGCTACTTTCAATCTGTCTTACAGTTTTACGTATTTTGCTGGTTTAGCATTATTTTTCAGAGCGTTACGAGTATCGAATACGATTTTGTTGCTCTTGCTGATCATGTCATAATCGAAATCGCTGTGATCAGTTGTGATTAATACTAGGTCTGCATCATTAAGAACTTGTTCTGATAAACCAGTCGTTTCAAGCACTTGACCATTTAAACGGAACGATTTTACGTGCGGATCACAAATTGTTAAATTTGCACCCTCTTTAATAAGCATTTCCATGATTGGAAGTGCTGGAGATTCACGTACATCGTCAATATCTTTCTTATAAGCTACACCTAGCACTGCAACCTTAGCACCACGAAGAGCGATACCTTCTGTATTCAGCGCATACATCGCTTTGTTCACAACGAATTCAGGCATACCGTTGTTGATTTCCCCAGCTAGTTCGATCAAACGAGTATGGTAGTTGTACTCTCTTGCTTTCCAAGTTAGGTAGAACGGATCGATAGGGATACAATGTCCACCTAATCCCGGTCCTGGATAGAATGCCATGAAACCGTATGGCTTAGATGCTGCTGCATCGATAACTTCCCAAACATCAATGCCCATTTTATCACATAGGATTGCCATTTCGTTCGCTAACGCAATGTTGATGTGACGGAATGTGTTTTCAAGGATTTTTTCCATTTCCGCTACCGCTGGGCTGGATACTTGATGCACATCACCTTCTAATACGCTCTTATACATAGTAGCAGCAATATCTGTACATGCAGGAGTGATTCCCCCTACAACCTTAGGTGTGTTCTTTGTATTGAAATGCTTGTTACCTGGGTCAACGCGTTCTGGTGAGTAAGCAAGGAAGAAATCCTGTCCTACTTTTAGTCCAGTGCTTTCTAAAATAGGTCTTAAAACTTCTTCAGTAGTACCAGGGTATGTAGTGCTCTCAAGCACAACAAGCATACCTTCATGTAAATATTTCGCGATATCTTTACCAGAGCTTTCTACATA
The DNA here is from genome assembly GCF_010882125.1 of Peribacillus alkalitolerans. Taxonomy (GTDB): domain Bacteria; phylum Bacillota; class Bacilli; order Bacillales; family DSM-1321; genus Bacillus_BN; species Bacillus_BN alkalitolerans. Next base: position 297,552 of record NZ_JAAGVZ010000001.1, read on the forward strand.
TGAAGTATCAGGTTGTTGGTATTTATCAAGTGGAGTCGGTACACAAATTGCTACAGCGTCCACATCTTTAATTAAAGAATAATCAGTAGTTGCAACGAATTGGCCGGACTGAGTGATTTCTTTTAAATCTTCATCCACAACATCACCGATATAGTTAATTCCATCGTTAACTTGGTCTACACGGCTTTGTTGAACGTCGAAACCAATAACTTTATAACCAGCTTTTGCCTTTTCAACCGCTAGCGGAAGACCTACATAACCAAGTCCTACTACACCGATCGTAGCAGTTCTGCCTTCAATTTTATTCAATAATTCTTTAGCTGTTTGGTTTAATTCAGTTGTCATCAACTATTACCTCTTTCTTGTTTTGGGTATTTATCCTAATACGACAGGTTTATTTGCTTCTGCAGATTCGTAAAGTGAAACCACTAGTTGGAGCGCTCTCTTTCCGTCCTCTCCAGTTACTATTGGCTCACGATCCTCTTTAATGGCTTGAACCATATCTTCAATGATTCCTTGATGGCCCGGAGTACCAAACGGATCTTTCTTGATTTCCTCTTTCAGCGCTTCTACTTCTTCCTCTGACATACCTTCCATCACAAGGTGTTCGATGAAGTTTGCATTTTGGCCTCCGATTTTTACCGTACCTTTTTCACCAAAAATACTGATAGATTCCTCATAATTCTTCGGATAAATCGTAACTGCAGCCTCGACGACACCAAGAGCGCCATTTTTAAATCGGACAACTCCAGTAGACACATCTTCTGCCTCTATATTACGTAAGCGAGTGGCATCCATGCTGAACACTTCTTCCACATCCCCCATAAGCCAAACAAGAAGGTCTAAATTATGGATCGCTTGGTTCATTAACACACCACCATCCAATGATTTCGTACCTCTCCAAGGAGCTTGGGCGTAATACTCTTGATTACGGTTCCAACGTACTGTCGAGTTTGCATGGCTTAGTTTTCCGAATCTACCTTCTTTCATTAATTCCTTTAGCTTAATCATAGCTGGACGGAAACGGTTCGGATGCACCACTGCTAGCTTCACACCATTTTCTTTACATGCATTAATGATTCTATCTGTATCTTCTAAAGTTAAAGCAATAGGCTTTTCAACTACGACATGCTTTTTCGCTTGCGCAACCTGGACTGCGATATTCGCATGGAATCCACTTGGTGTACAGATGTTAACAACATCGACATTTGGATCCTGTAATAGGGCATCTAAACTCGAAAATCCTTCTACTCCATATTCTTCAATAAAAGGATCCATTTTTTCTTGTACTGTATCGCAAACCGCATAAAATTCTGCTCCACTACTCTTTGTAATGGCTTCTGCGTGTTTTTTTGCAATATGTCCACAACCTACAATTGCAAAACGTGTCATATATTTCACCTTAGCTTTCAATTTTATTTTCACATTCATATTTTACACGAGTAATATTATAAAATAATATTTTATATATTGCATTCCTGTTACAATCTTCAAGGTTATTTACTTTCTTTAAATGCTTCGTACGTTTTTTTCAAGCCTTCCTCGAAAGTGAACTTCGGCTGCCAGTCGAACTTCTGAGAAATCTCTGTGTTATCTAGACAGCTTCTGTAAATGTCCCCTTCACGCGGTGCCCCATATTCCACATTGAGATCCTTTTGGGATACTTTCTTTAAGATATCAACCAATTCATTGACTGAGACCTCAGTGTTGGTTCCGACATTATACAAGCCACCTGGACTTTGTAAAGCTTGAAGATGGGCAAATGCGATATCTTCCACGTAGATGAAATCCCTCGTTTGGCCCCCGTCCCCAAAAATTTGTAAAGTATCATTTTTTATTATTTTGTCAATAAAAATCTTTATTACTCCACCTTCTCCTTCGTTTGACTGTTTTGGACCAAAAACATTTGCATAACGAAGGATCACTGGCTCGATTCCATATTGATTACACAGTACCTGTACATATTGTTCCCCTGTCATTTTGGAAATGCCATAAGGGGAGGTTGGATAAAGTCGTTCACTTTCTTTCAATGGACACGCAGGGTTATTTCCATAAACAGCTGCAGATGATGCAAAGATAAACTTCTTCACACCTAGCTTTTTAGCGACCATTAGCATTTTAATAGTGGCTTCAATGTTTTCACTTTCATCGTAAAGCGGGTCATTTACTGAATCAGGTACACTCGTTTGTGCCGCAAGATGTATGATTGACTCTATTCCACGGTCCTTTAATGAATCAAAAAGATCATCCTCACGAATATCCTTTTCAATTAAGACGTCATCTTCATCAATATTGTTTCTATTACCTGTAACGAAATTATCGACTAATACTATATCATACCCGTGTTCCTTCAATGCTTTCTTAGTGAAGGTTCCGATGAAACCCGCACCACCAGTTATTAGAACGGACATATTGAGCACCTCTTACCTTTTATTAAACAACTCTTCTTCTCATTTTATTAACCATGGCTAGTACTGACTGAACGTCAGCTTTCTTAAGTAGAAGAAATTCCTTGAAGGGTTGCTTTGTCTGCTTCTTATATAGTGAAATCTTGATTAGAAAACTGATTATATATGTGAAAGTAGTGGCAAGTGCCGCACCCTTTAAACCATAAGAAGGAATCAACAGCAAGTTCAAACTTAAGTTGATTGCCACGTTGACAAATGAAACATACATATTCAAATCTGGTCTTCCTCTACCTGCAAGGTCATTTGATAATATCTTTTCAACTGCAAGTACAGCCAGTCCAGGCAATAATAGCTTTAAGATAGGTGAACTTTCACTGTATTCTCTACCAAATAATAATAAGATGATATCTGAGAATAAGAAAATCCCTATACTGACAAGAATGATAAAAGCGAATATCGATCGACTCACAATGGCTGTGATTCTATTCCGATCCTCTTCACGATTTGAAGAAGCAATCCTCGGTAAAAGCACCTGCGAAAAGGATTGAGAAAAAATCGATATCTTTTCACCAAGGTTCATCGCTACGGTAAAAATCCCTACGGCTGCAGGTGGTAAAAACCAACCTAATAACAATACCCCAAGGCGATAATTTAAAACCGTCATCATATTACTAATGTGGGCTTTTAACCCGTACCCAATAGATATTTTTAAATAGGCAAAAGAAAAGAATCGTAAAGCAAATTCTAATTTATAAAGTTTTTTTAGCATAACAATACTGTATAGAACTGATAACACATATCCAAGTACGAAGGAAACCATCGCTCCTAGGATATCGTAATCCAATACAAATAAGAAAATGATAATAAAGAACAATGTTCCAAATTGCTGAATAACTAGGACTGTATTGAATTGTTTAAAATTCTGGAGCCCTTGGAAAATGGTTTGCAAAAAGATCATTAAAAACATAAAAGGAAGTGCGCATAAACTAATATACAAAATAGTTAGTGGCGCATTGGAAAATTTACTTTCTGAAAAGAAAAGAATGATAAGTAATCCAATCCCTATACTAACCGCGGATAGAAATATGGCCGAGACTACACTAGTAACAAAAGCTTCCTGAAGTTCAACTTCCTTTTTACTTACAAAGTAAATGGTAGAAGTATTCAGACCAAGATTCAGGAACGTCATCAACATGATTGGCAAATAGGTAATCAATGTATATGTACCTTGGCCACTTGGCCCTAGCGACCGGGCAACCAAGATGAGCAGCAACATTCCAATCACTATACTCACCAGCTGTCGAGTAAGTGTGATGATGCTGTTCGATAAAAAAGAATTTCTCTTTTCAACCATATTAAGTAACCTCTACTCCTTCAACTCTTTTGCGAATTGAGTATAGTTTTTCTCTGCATTATACATAGTATCCCATTTATTGAACGCAGACTTCCTTTTCACTTCTTTTTTAGAGGCATCTAAGTGATAAAAATCTGCTAGCTTACAGGTAATATCGATTGGTTCAATCTCTTTAGGCAGCAGCATTCCATTCATTTCATCAACTATTTCAGAAGTGCCACCAACATCTGTAGCCAGTACAGGAATTCCATAACTGCAGGCTTCCATGATCGTAACAGGAATGCCTTCGCTTTCACTGACATTCACGAATAAATCAAAGTGTTCAGTACTATATATTGAATGGATTTCTTCATTCTTTTTATTGCCAACGAAGTGTACGGTAACATTTGAAGGGACATCTTTGATAATCCCCTCGATTTTCTCCCTTTCAGGTCCATCCCCTATATGAGTCCAATGGATAGGGAATTCACACTTTTTCAGTGCTTCAGCCAACAAATGGATGCGTTTAACAGATTTTAAATAGGAACAACTGACAATTTTAAGTCCCTCTTTATTAAATGAAACTTCTTCATTTTCCTGCTGATTTTTAAAAGTACCCAATCGTTGAACCGACAGCTTGTCCTCAACACCTACATTTTTTTGCGATAAGTACAGTTTACCGTTATTTGAAATTGGATAGGTGTGATCAAGTTGTTTAATCACTTGATTCTGGAATGGGATATATGCTGGCTTATGTCTTTCCCAATATAAGTCACCACCATGAACCCTAGAAACGGCCTTTCTGATCAAGCCTTTTTCCCTTAACATCGCCAGAGCTAAAGCGGATGGTGTTAACCAATAGGAATAAAAAACCGATTGTGAATCCACATATCCTTTTCTCTCTAATATGCTCTTTATTTCACAAGCAAGGGATAAACGATTTAACATTACTAGTGGACCTTTTATTCCGAACTGTAATGAAGTAGATAATTCTTTTGCAAACCATTTAATTGAAGAAGGACTTGTGAATATTTGAAAAACTCTAGAAAGCTTTGATGTTTTTGTTTCGAACATTTGTATGATTTCAACATTTGATGGTACTGCTCGTTGTTCATTTTTATAATTTACATCTTGATTAGTCGGAATTAAAATAACCTTTTGAAATTCTTCTGAGAGAATTTCAAGTTCCGCTTTTAAAAACTCTTCCCCTGGAAAATAGGGATAACGATTCGTTAGAAGAACTAGCGTCTTATTCATTAGATGCTCCTTCAATTTTGGGAATGGACTAATTCAAAAAGCCGTAGGAATATTACCCCTACAGCTTAGTTGTTTCTATCCCCGAATTTTTTGTGCATATTCATGAATGTCTTGTTGTAACTCTCACTTACAAGACCAATGGTTTCTGCAATAATCGATGTTGCTAGAAGAAGACCGACAACGATGAATATGGATCCCCAAAGGGTCGCATTCGAGAAAATAAACGCGCATGCACTGAAAACAATCCCTAGAGCATAAATAATTAATACAGTTGCTCTATGAGAAAACCCTAAGGCGAGAATTCTGTGATGTAAATGCGATTTATCCGGAGCCGAAATCGGCTTTTTATTCACTATTCTTCTAATTATGGCAAAGGTTGTATCAAATACCGGCACACCGAGAATAATGATAGGGACAACAAAACTGAACAAAGTAACACTCTTATATAACCCAAGTAGAGATAAGATGGAAATGATATACCCTAGGAATAGAGATCCCGTATCACCCATGAATATCTTAGCTGGATGGAAATTGTAGAACAAAAATCCAACCGTGCTCGCAAGGACAATAAGAGCTATCGTCAGAATAAGAATATTCCCATTCAAACCAGCCATAACCGCAATCGTCGCGATACAAATAGAAGAAATCCCCGCAGCCAATCCGTCCAACCCATCTATAAGATTGATTGCATTAGTGATTCCCACGATCCACAATACAGTGATTGGAATGGATAGGATCCCTAAGTCAATTTTATCTACAAATGGAATAGTGATAAAATCAATCGTCAATCCCGACTGGACGACAAGGAAAGCTACAACTAATTGTCCAAGGAGCTTCACCTTGGCGGAAAGTTCTAATTTATCATCAAGTACCCCTAGCACAATAATGATAATTGCACCTAAGGAAATTGATATTATATGTTGATTGTACAATCCAGAAACGAAATAGCCCACCATGACACCAATAAAAATGGCCAGCCCGCCTAATCGTGGCATTAGCTTTGTATGGACTTTTCTAGCATTTGGCTTATCAGTTGCGCCAATCTTTACAGCTAATTTCATCACAAGCGGAGTAACGAGAAGGACAGTGATAAAAGATGCAACAGTCGCAATTATTAAAGTCTTGTCCATGCGAAAGCTCCTTACATGTATTTTTCATCCTTTATCAGTGTAACATAAATCCGACAACATTCAACTATTTTTATGGGCAGCCGGATTACCTCTAGTATTGGCTTTTAGGGCTATTTTCATGCCGAGTGGGAAAAAGAGGTAATGTGTAAATAAAGGTTTTACAAACTCTGCAGTGGCTAAATATAAACCTGTACGGTCCGTGTTTATTCACGAATTGAGGGTTCATAAAAATTTATAAGTATTGTGGTAATAATGTGTGGAAATCCATTAAGATAACTATAAAAATTATTGCTTTAACATTGTAAATTTGGACGATTTGACCTAGCTTCTAATCAGGATTAACAAACAAAAAACCCGGTGCAATGCACCGAGTTTTGCTTAATTGACTTTATTGAGTCTCCAATAAGTAGAAACACCATCATAAATCGCAATAGCTGCTTGCTCTCTGAACGTAGTTGTCTTCATGCGCGCTGCTTCGGTTGGGTTAGTGATAAACCCTAATTCAGCCAAAACACTTGCCATTTGGGTATACTTGATGACTTTGAAATTGGCTGTTTTAACTCCGCGGTCTTTTCCACCGAGATGCTGAACTAATTCTTTTTGAATATAACCGGCAAGCTCTTGACTATCCGCAGAAGCGTAAGTGCTATTCCAGTATGTTTCTATACCACTTGCTTCGGGGGTAGCTGAGTTGACATGGATACTTACGAATACGTTAGCGCGTTTAGTATTGGCTAAATTTATACGATCGTCTAAGGAAGGATATGTATCACTAGTCCTTGTCATGTAAACAATCGCACCTCTTGCCAATAGCTTAGGATGCAAGCGTTTAGCAACATCTAACACGATATCCTCTTCCTCAAGACCATTAGCAACAGCTCCAGGGTCGGAGTCTCCATGGCCAGCATCGACTACAATTTTCAACCCAATCAGATCACCGATTGCCTGGTTAACAGCGTAGGTAGTAACAGAAGCTGTACCACCAAGAACAGTAAAGTTCGTGATTTTCTTATCATATATAATTTGCTTGATTGGATCCGGTAAAGATTTACCCGTTAATAAGATGGGTTTATTCTGCTTCGCCGCTAGAACGGAACCAGTCAATGCATCCGCAAAGGAAAGTCCTGTTGCCATAAAAGATGAATCTGCTTGTAGGTTTAATTGCTTGATTACATTTGCAGATACCTCAAAGCGGTTGCTTCCCCCTATTCTTAAAGGAGACGGTAGTTGTCCTGAGACAGTAGAACTAACACTTGCCGTTCCCCCTACTACTATAGAGGATTGCGGCTTAATAGCATCAATCGCGTTTTTAATTTCCGCAGGCAGTGTATTCGGATACGTCAATAAAATAGGGTATCCATTTTTGGCTGCATAAGGTGCAATGGACAATGCATCTGGGAATTTCGTTCCGTCAGCAACGACTACCTTTGTTGCAATTGGCAATTCAGCCGCGATGGCAGCCGATACTTCAAATCGGCTATTACCACCGATTCTTTTAATTTCTGAAACACCCATCCCGCTTATTTCAGCAAGAACCTCATTGGAAATGCTTCCTTCCCCACCGATCACAATGACCTCGCGTGGTTTAAGTCGGAAAATTTCCTGCTTTGTCTCAGCAGTTAATACATTGGATTGGGTTAACAAGATTGGTGCATTTTTATAATAGGCTAAAGGAGCGGCAGACAATGCATCTGCAAAAGCATTATAATTTGCCACTACGACCGTATTCGTAGTCGTTGGCCAACCTTCCCTTGAAATATTGACTGCCACCTCAAAACGGTTGGCGCCATCAAGTCTTTCGATCGTTCCTCCCGCTGCGGAAGTGCTACCAGCTTTCCCCAGCAAAACCAAAGGCAACAACAGGACCAGTATTAAAATTTTTTTCATTTTACGCTCCCTCTAGAAGTTTTTATTTCACATGGCTGATTGGATTAGTAGTTTTCTGTACTTAAAATAGCTGTTGGATAATAGAATTCTAGGATTTGATTATAGGTATGACCAGCCTTAGCACGATTATGCGCTCCATTTTGACTCATCCCAATTCCGTGGCCATATCCTTTACCCTTAATAGTGAAGGTCTCTGCATCTCGAAGTACATCCGTAATTAATGTACTTTTAAATCTTGTGCCTTGGAACATGGACCTGAACTGTACACCCGTACGGTCGAATGGAACCGTATATTTTTTCAATGGTGTAGTTCCATCACAGTCCCCATTCTCACAGCTGAATTGATTCGTCGTTTTATCCTTCAAATAGAAGTCGACAGTCATCGTAGCATTTGCCACACGCTTTGCGTCATTCAAGCTATTAACTACGAAATCGTTGATTCCAATAATCTTGAATTCTTTATTGCTATAGCCATTAGCCAATAAGTAATTTTTCACTGAATTTGCTAGAACAGAATCCTTCTCTGCTGCTGTAGTCCACCACCAGCCAGGATTCAATAGCATTTTCTCAGGATCTTTACCCATCGTTACTGCTAGCTGATTTGTATCGATTTGAGTCTTATCAACCTTAATCGTCCAACCATTACTTGGATCACTTAAATTCGCACTTGCATCAAATGGATCTGCTGCATATGAGAAATATGGCAGCTTTGCAGAGCCCCATTCTTCCTTATTAGTAGAAGTGTATCCACCATTACTAGAAGAGAAGAAAGCTCCGATTAATTTTAAAGATCCAGAAGCATCCTTATACTTCAATACTTTTCCTTTTGTAGCGTTTACAGCATTTGTGGAACGTTCATCCCATTGGTAACCACCGTATACTTGATAGCTAATCGTATCCACAACGGTTTTTCCGATATCGTCCACTGAGTACGTCCGTGCAGCAACCGCTTGCGCCTTTAACGCTTCAAGCTCCCAGCTTGCAGGCATTTCACGAGGAACAACACCTTTCAGGTAATCTTCAAATGGAATGTTCATATTAAAAGGTCTTACATATTTGCCGCCTTCAACGGTAAAATCCATTACTCCCAAATACGGTTTATTATTCAAGAGAATTTGATTGCTCGTTGAATAGCTAGAAGGAATGACACTGAATTTCCCATCAGAGAAGTTTTTCACTAGCTCTGACCCTTCATAAAAAGAAATAGAGCCGTTACTTTCAACCTTTACAGAATAAGCTGTACCCGGAGATAACACATATTCATTCGGTAAACTATTTTCTAGACTAGTAGAAACGGATGCAGTTCCACCTAAAATATGAAAATTAGAGATTGATTTACTACTAATTACTGATGAAATAGAATCCGGCAGTTTAGTAGCCCCTGTCAATAATAATGGAGCATCTAATTTCGCAGCCAGGACAGACCCAGTAAGAGCATCAGCGAATGAAGTTCCGTTCGATAAAAAGGCTGACTCGGCATTAAGGTTCAAGGTTGTAACAATATTAGCTGATACCTCGAAACGATCCTTTCCTCCGATACGAGCTGGAGTAGCTAGTTGAGCCTCGATTTCCTTGCTGACACTGCCTTCTCCACCAACAATCAGTGTTTCGGACTTTCCAACCAATGCTTCTTTCGTGCTTTCCGGCAACGTTTTAGCTTGAGTCAACAGAATTGGATAACCATTCCTCGCTGCATAAGGAGCAATCGACAATGCATCCGCAAAAGCTGTACCATTTGTCACGATCGCTTTGTTTGCAGTTGGAAAATTAGAAGCAACTAGCTTAGCAACTTCAAATCTATCTTTACCACCAATACGGATAACCTCTGAAGCAAGGGTTTTCAATTTACCTTCAACTGCTTCGGAAATACTGCCAGTTCCACCGATAATATAAACTGTTCTCGGTTGAAGGGCCTTTAAACGATCTTCCATTACTTGAGGCATGGAAGTTGCTGATGTCAGAAGGATTGGAGCTCCCTTTTGATAGGCAAGAGGTGCAGCTGATAAAGCATCCGCAAAAGCTGAGGAATTCACCACTACGACAACATCGGCAGTGGGCCACCCCGTTTTAGCAATCTCATCAGCCACCTCAAAACGATTGGCACCAGAATATCTTTTGTTCTCATTAGAAAACTTATATGTACCTTTTGTTGTCACATTGATAGAGTTAGTATTCCCAACATAATTTTGTAGCTTCACAGAGATCGTGGATGCCGCCAACGAAGTTCCTGGGTTTATCAAAACCCCACTCACTAAAAAAACCAGGGTCAATACTACCGACAATACAAAGTTCTTTCTCATAATCCCTACCTTTTCCTTATTTTTTTCTTCTAATCTATCAGAAAACTCTCAAAAAAGTAATTGGAACATTTTCCAATTACCCCCTAGTACCCCACTTTACGGAAAACAATGGTAGAATTCAAGAATTAATGAAACCTAATTATTTCCTTTTCATAGATTTGTTGTTCAACGTTTATATTATAATAGTTAAAGGTAAGGTTTTTCTCCTACCTTTTGACCCAGTTTTCGACAAAAGGGAAAAATTGTTACTAGAACAAATAAATAGTACATATGATATAATTTGTATGAGTTAATCTGCAAGATTAGGAGAGAACAACCATGATATCCAAAGTGAAAAAGATCTTTGACGATAGTGCCAAGGATTTAAAAAGACTCACTAAAATGACTGAACAAGTGAATAAATTGGAATCACGTTTTGAAAAAATGTCGGATTCTGAGTTAAAAAATATGACTTTTACTTTTAAAGAGCGACTCTCTCAAGGTGAATCTCTTGAAAGCTTGTCGATTGAAGCATTCGCGACAGTACGTGAAGCCGCTAAGAGAGTACTAGGATTAAGACACTATGATGTTCAAATGATTGGTGGTTTTGTCCTATACGAAGGAAGCATTGCTCAGATGCAAACGGGTGAAGGAAAAACGTTAGTCGCTACCCTGCCAAGCTATCTGTATGCTTTGGAAGGAAAAGGCGTCCATATCATTACAGCGAATGAGTACCTTGCTAAACGTGACAAGGAACAAATGGGAAAAGTGCATGAATTCCTTGGACTAACGGTAGGACTGAATGTATCAAACATGGAGCCTCAAGAAAAAAGAGACTCATATGCATCAGACATTACATACGGGACTGGAACGGAGTTCGGTTTCGATTATCTGCGTGACAATATGGTTATATCCAGCGCGGATAAAGTACAGCGTAAGCATTATTATGCCATCGTCGACGAAGTGGACAGCATCTTAATCGATGAAGCACGTACACCATTGATCATCGCGAACAAATCTAGCTATGGTGCAGAACTATTCGAGATCACAGCCCAAATCATGAAAACCTTCAAAAGTGATGAAGACTATGAGCTTTTCCAAGAAACGAAACAAGTCTATTTAACTGATGCTGGAGCAGCAAAGATTGAAGCTGCATTTGGTATCGACAATTTATACAAGTCAGAAAATCAAGTCCTCTTGCACAACGTGACACAAGCGCTGCGTGCAAAGGCAACGATGACAAAGGATGTTGACTATATCGTTAAGAACGGCAAGATCATGCTTATCGATAAGTTCACCGGCCGTATTATGGAAGGAAGAACCTTCAGCGAAGGATTACATCAAGCCATCGAAGCAAAAGAAGGCGTGGAAATTACGGATGAAAACGATACTCAAGCTACCATCACCATCCAAAATTACTTCCGTATGTATGAAAAACTAGCCGGTATGACTGGAAGTGCGACACCATCGAAGCGTGAATTCATGGAAACGTACCAATTGCCTGTCATCACCATTCCAACGAACCGCCCTATCCAACGGATTGATTCTGAGGATTTAGTGTTTATTGATTATGCTTCTAAGCTGCGACACTTGGTTTCAGTGGTAAAAAGCATAAATGAAGAAGGTCGCCCTATTTTAATTGGGACTACTTCCATTGAACAATCGGAAAAAATCTCTAAAGAATTAGAGAAAGCTAGCATCCAACATCAAATCTTGAATGCCAAAACAGAGGAAGATGAAGCCCGTATCATCTCCATGGCAGGTCAAAAAGGACAAGTCATGCTTGCCACTAACATGGCTGGTAGAGGTACAGACATTATGTTAGGTGAAGGTATCCGCGAGCTTGGCGGATTGCATATTATCGGGACGGAAAGACACGAAAGCAACCGAATCGATATGCAGCTTCGTGGACGTGCAGGACGACAAGGAGATCCAGGTTCTACACAGTTCATCATCTCACTGGACGATGATTTGTTCACATACTATGACGAAGAAGAGTTTAAGAAATTCAAGAAAAAGGCAAAGGGCAACGACCAAGGTCTGATTGTTTCTCCAGATCCAAACAAATTCGTTACGAAGGTTCAGGAAACCATTGAATCAGCTCATTTCTCTTCTCGTAACCATTTATTGAAATTAGACAATGTCGTTAACCAACAAAGCAAGGTCATTTACTCAATGAGAAATCGACTGTTGGAAATGGATGATAGCTCCATGTTTGACGAGGCTGTAGAGTACTTAACCCTGTTTTCCATGAAGGCCGTTGAGAGATTTTATCCTGAAGATGAAGAAATCAGAAACGATAATGCCCTAATTGAAGAATTGTCACCTGTATTCTTCCAAACGGAATGGAAGCTTTCAGACTTCGATTCTCAAGACTCTTTTGAAATCGGTCAAAAAGTTCAAAAAGAGCTTGAAGACTTACTAGCGTCTATCTCTGAATTAAGAGAAGATGAAGAACTAGGATTCGAATTAAAACGGATCATGCTTCGTCAAATTGATGTGGAATGGATCCAGCATCTGGATATCATGAATCAGTTAAAGAACGGAAATACGTTAAAGAGCTATGGACAGGAAGATCCATACAGAATTTTTGAATTCGAAGCATTGAACGAATTTAATGATTTGTTGTATAGCATCTATTCCAATGTCAGCATCCGATTCATGGAATATGTAAGAAACCAATTTGAACTGGATACATCTAGAGAGGGGGAGCACGCAGACCATGGGGTTATTTCGTAGAAAAAAGAAAGTAACTGAAGATCAAGTCGCTGTTGCAGTTGAAGAAGTGAAAGCAGTGGACCCAGAATTTGTGGAGACCACCCTTTCTTTCCACGAAGAATGGGAAGTTGAACCACAAGAACGGTTCGTATTCCAGTATCACCATCAGAAACTATCAAAGCTTAAACCTAACCAAATCTCCATCAGCGGAATCAGACTGATCAACTATGATGATGGATTTGTGGTTGAAGCATTTTTAAGAAATACATTAGAAAAAGCGATTCAATTCGAAGCAGTCAACCTGTTATTGCTAGATTCAGAGGGTAAACCATTCGCTAAGCGTGAGTTTGATTTGATTAGCGTTGGTCAAATGCCACCTTTATCCTGCAGACCTTGGAGATTTTTGTTCTCTAAAGAGGATCGATTATCGGACTTCACGCCTCAAGGCGAAGATGACTGGAAAATAGCTTTCGAGCTTCAAAAAAGTAAATCTTCTAGGCACGAGCTCGACTTGGCAGCGACTTGGGAGAACCAAATTACCGAAGCACAAAAAGAACAATTAAAAACTCTCGTTAACAACCTTCCTCCATTAAAACCAGGAGAAGTGAATTTCGTAGGCATCGAAACTTCATTTGTTCAGGACGATGCTTTGGCAGTAACGGTATTAATCCGTAATGGTAGTCCGAAAAGCATCCGCTTAGAGCAAATTCCTTTAACCATTACAGATGCTGCTGGCGAAGTGGTATGCTCGGGAGGCTTCAAGCTAGAGGACTTTGAAGTGAAGGCGAACACAAGCAAGCCTTGGACGTTCATTTTCCCAAGTGCTTTAGTCATGAAGAAAGACCCTGATCTGTCTAGCTGGAAGGTTCAATTGCCACAAGCTACAGAATAATAGAGAGAGGCAGCCCTTTTGATGGGCTGCCTTTTTACTAGAGAGTATTCGACAAGTTGGGAATATAGTGACCGAAGTCGGGAATATATGCTGTGAAGTTGGGAATAAAATCTTGGATGTCGGGATTATCCGTAGCAAAGTCGGGAATATACATTCAAATTTAGGTAGGATCAACAGGAGGCGAAATGATGACTAACAAAGAATCCATCCTAAAACTAATAGATTCGGAATTACAGAAATTGATTTCAATTTCTGATATAAAAATAGCAGCATTAATGAAAGAAAATCAAAATTTGAAACTTGAAATGACTAGAATGAATGATCAAAATCAGAGCTTGAAACTTGAAATGACTAGATTGAAAGCTGAAAACAAAATCCTGAATGACAAACTTTCACGTGTCCCAGCGCCAGACAACTATAAACAAAAATATGAAACCTTACTAAAGTACATCCATCAGTTAAGTAATGGTATTTCTCATGAATTGATTGAGGAATGGTGCTTATCCTCTTCCATCGAGGATGCTTTCATGCTGTTGCAGACCTGTGAAAAACTAGTGGATGAAAATAATCTTGATCTTGCACAATATATCCTTGAGCTACTGAGTCATAACCCTCGCGCGTTATTGCAAGAAAATGAAGAGATACGTTACCTATTCCAAAGGATATTGTCTAAAATTCTAATCGAGCAGGATAATCCAAATGAGACATTTGACGAAATTTACTGGAGCTGCATGGAATTGATAATGACATTAAACCAAAGCAGCCTTAAGGATACTGTCTCTGATTTTATGATAAATAGATATTATCAATTACTCGAAAATGTCCTGTATCTGAATAATCCTGATATTCTGGTTAAGTTCATGAGAGCAAGTCGATTATATGATTTAAGATTAGAGCTGAACGATGCCTTTTATCAGATACTGGATGTAGAGTGGGAGTTCATCGACAGTTCGCTAGAAAAGGATCATTTCACATTTTTATTATGGTACTCCTATCTATTCGATTTTGATGATAGGTTGCTAGAAGTAGCGAAGGATTCCCTTCAATGGTTCAGTGAATCGAATAACGATTTGTCACTATATTTCTATCTTTATGACAGCATCAACAAGAGGATTAATCCAACCAAGGATACCTACAATTTTGTGACGCAAAAATTTAATGCTAGCTCTGTCCTAACTACAGAGGAAAAAGAAGAAGTTCTCTTAAAAGTGGACTCCGTCTTGAAGCCCTTATTAGTGAAAAAGGATTCCGTAGCACCTTACGTTGAGAAACTACATCTCATCAAAAAAGAGCAGGTCAATTACTTTATTAAACAGCATAACTTAACGAAGCAACGGGTTTCCATCCCATTATTTAAAGGGAAAAACGAGAACAAAGTCATAAAGTTCATCGAGACGGATTTACTGTATACGCCCAAACAGAAAAAAGGATTTTTGACAAAAGAAGAATTAGACCAACTTCTCAAATCCCATCATCCATTAGTTCCAAAACCTAAGGATTACACAGGGTTTGTCATCAACAACAATGTAATCTCTAGTTTCAAATGGCCTGAAACCGAAGTCAATGAAGCCTCAACTAAACAAGAGTTGGAAGAAAAAACATTAAGTGAGAACAGTGCGTTGAAGCTTATGGGCTATCAAATAACTGGTGTTAACAGGGTCAGACGATGGGAAATCCTCGAAAAAGCAGTTCCGGTTTTAGGATTAAAGAAAGTCGCAAATATTATCGCCTATAACGTAAAACTGCGTAAGGGACAAAAGAATGGCAGAGATAAATACCATAATGCCATCACGGAATGGGAATACGATTTGGCAAAACTAAAAAAACAGTATTACAAACAGGAATTCAATTGGCCGATAACATAAAGAATAGCGATTTTTCGACAAGTTGG
The DNA here is from genome assembly GCF_010882125.1 of Peribacillus alkalitolerans. Taxonomy (GTDB): domain Bacteria; phylum Bacillota; class Bacilli; order Bacillales; family DSM-1321; genus Bacillus_BN; species Bacillus_BN alkalitolerans. The sequence goes on from NZ_JAAGVZ010000001.1 coordinate 313,347, forward strand.
GAAAATAGTGGCTGAAGTTGGGAATATATTAGTCAAAGTTGGGAATAAAATCGCGAAGTCGGGAAAATATCAGCCGAACTCGGGAATATACCGTGAAATACCGGATTCCTCGGAATCTAATCACTTATTCAACCCGACTCCCTCTCCTACAAAACCAAAAAAGCTGACTCAGACGCAAGCGTCCAAGTCAGCTTTCTCTAATTTTTAAGTAAAATCTGGCCAATTTTTTTGATATTCATCCCCTGCAACCGGTTCCATGGTGCGATATTTAAATGGGATTAAATCCCCTTCTGATTTATCCATGACTTCCTTTGCAATTTCAAATGGAATCAAATTGAATTGATCTTCGTCTTCTGCTAGGAGGTAAATTCCTGAAACCAGGCCTTTTTGTGTAAGGTCCAATGTTAAAAAAGCAGGATAAAAACTCCCATCCTTCGCTTCGAGAATACCTTTAACAGTTACGTTGTCAGTGGATTCCTCCACTTCCTCGTCACTGATTTTTTCCAAGGCCTTAATCGCCCAGCCTTGCTTTTTATATCCTCCAATGAATTTTGGTGGGTTTTGTTGTAAATTTTCAATGATTTCTTTTAAATCCGCTTGATTACCCATTTTCTTACAGACTCCCTCCAACTCTTTATAGCCGGTAATAACTATATCTTATATTGTTGCATAATTGCAAATATTTAAGTATCTCTAATCAAATACGTTACCATAACTACTATTTGTTCTGCAAATCCGATAAATGGTAGTCCTGTAAACAATTATATCACAAAACCTAAAATACAGTTATTCCCAATATAATGCAACGAAAACGCAGAAAAAAGCAACCCACATTTGTGGGTCGCTTTCCCTCATCACAAAGATTTTTCAACTACTAATGTATATGGTTTGATCGTTGCATTTCCTAAGGCATCTTTTACTTTAATATAATACTTCCCTTTTTTCAACTCGATAGGTAAAGTTTCGGTTTGAGACCTAGGATAGTAGTCTCCTCTATTTACCTGTTTTCCATTTTGGTAAAGGGTAATCACACCATCCAATTCATGCCCACCTTGGAGATGGATGAAGCCCTTGAGGGATTGCTTCAGATCCAATACATACCAATCTTCATCTCCGTAGGCAATTCCCGTATTCAAGTAGCCAGTTGCTTTAAAGGTGTTGTTATTCACTTTTTTCAGAGCAATTGGCTTCGACGGTGTGTAATTCTTAATTACGTTTCCTTTATCCTCATCCTTGGATGGAGTTGGAGCCACTGTCATTTTATATGGACGTAAGGACAGTGGTACAGGTCCATCCACCATACCCATGACGGATACGATATAATTTTTCCCTTTTTCCACTTTAAAGGAACCGTAATTACTGTAGTAAGATCCATTTTCCAGACCTTTAACGATAATATTTGTTCTTTGACTGTCCGCTTCATCCAGCTTTCTGTTTTTATTCACATCTTCTGAAATCGCGACAATCGCATTGATTGGATTGAGCAGGTCCTTCGGATACTTTGAAGTCCATTCACTCTTCACATCTCCACTTTCGAGTAAAAGTGTATGAACGGCAGTTGATTTACCTTCTAAATAGAAGTTATCGATATCATTTGGCATCGCGAAATTTCCTTCAATCGTAGTAGCAGGTAAATTTTTAATCGACTCTAAATTATCATTAGGCTCGTAGCGATCGCCCGGATTCACTAGTAGAGTGGATGCTTGCAGTTTGTATTCATCCATCGATAATCCTTTGCTTGGATTCGCCATATAATGAATGAAATATGTTTTGCCTTTAGTTAAGCCTGTATAAATTTTGTCCTTAAATTCTTCGTAATACCAGTTATATGAAACATTGTGACCAATTGTCGATAAATAGTGGACCGTTTTTCCGTCTTCATCCTTTGTTTCTTCTACTGACAATATCTCTACAAACGGATTGACCTCAGACCCGTTTGCCACATTGAATTGGTAAAGTGCAGTCTGGGTAGCATCCAGCCTATACCAATCTTCATCCGACTGGGATTGGATATAACCGGTTTTTGTATCGCCAATCTTAAACGGTATAGCTGTATTTAAAATAAAGTTATAAAACTCCTCTGGATTTTCGTACATGTTAGGAAGCGTTTCCGCTTTATCGTCTAGACTTTCAAACACCTTTTGCTCTAATGCACTTTTTTCTTCCATAGGTGTTTCTTCAGCAGGCATGTTTGTAAAATCCTCATCCTCTGGGAACACTTTTCCTTCCACACTTACTTGATATGGCAGTAGCGATGACTGACCATCCTTATTCATTCGGGACATGTAGGAAATAAAGCTCCAATAGTCCATACCATTAAAGAAGTTATCTTTTTTGCTTGAGACCCTGACCACATATTCTGTTCCAGGATTCACTGCAAAGACCGCAGATTCTCCTTTTCCAAAACCGTTTGAATTCTGGTGATAATCTGGGCCTATCTGGTCAAAGTCAAGCACCGGTACAGGCGCTTCACTTGGCAAGCCAGCACCTTCTTTACCCTCTACAGGCATCCCTAAATTTTCTTTATTATAGATGGATATATGGGAATCAACCCCTGGGACACCTGTCACGGAAATCTTCATGACTTGTTCATCCTTTGTCTTCAAAACAAAGAAATCATCATCCCCCTTCTCCCCAGTAAAAAGAAAGTCGTTGGAACGGTATGGCAAACTCGTGACATCGATTGGAGTTTGGAATTCAGAATCATCTACTGGCGATTCCTTCAATTTTTGTAGAGATAACCCATAGAAGGATTGTTTTCTAGAGCTATCATCATAGCTTCCATTTAGATCCTTAACACCCAAAGCCATGTAGCCGCTGAAAGGAGCTTGAATAAGCTTTCCTTCCTTTGCTCCATAGGAAACATCATTGATATCGATGGATTGCTCCGCATCGTCTGAATAAAAACGAGCCATCACTTTATAATCGTAAGAGTTCGCTCCCCCCAAGGAAACCTGGATTAAATCCCCTTTATTCACCATTGTTTTATACCAGTTCTGCTGGAATGGCTTTGTCACATATACCTGTCTAGTAAATTTCTCACCTATGGTTATATCTTCGGACTTCTCAAGGATTTCCTTTTTAGTCCAGCTTCCTTTTACAATAGAAGGAACCTTTTTGACATCCATTTTCAGTGCGGCGACTGGATTCACTAAGCCATGGCCGAATTTCGTATCGTAGCCTCCTTGACCAAGATCAGTAGCAGTATGCTCCAATATGTATTCCACTTGGGCCGGCTTTAAAGATGGATTCTTCGAAAGCATCAACGATACAACTCCAGCTACGATTGGAGAAGACATCGAGGTTCCGCTTAGAGGCTGGAACGACGATTTCTTTTCATATTCGTAAATCGGAGCATAAATTTCCTCTCCTGGAGCTACTACATCCACTGACGGACCAAAAGAGGAATAGGAGCTCAACTCTTTCTTGTTATTAATTGAACCAACACTGATGACTCCCTCATAGCTAGCTGGATAGTTCGGTAAATCGCTTCCTTCGTTCCCAGCAGATGCAACGATTGTTACTCCTTTATTTATCGCTTTTTGCACTACTTCTTCCAAAAGCGTGTTAGGGACGGATGAACCTAAGCTCATGTTGATGACTTTAGCTCCATGATCGACCGCATACATAATTGCTTCAGCAATCGTATAATCCGATGTAAAAAAGCTTCTATCAAAAACATCAATTGGAAGGATTTTTACATTAGGGTTAATGCCGTATCCTCCAATCCCATTGTTTTTGTGTCCTGCTAAAATTCCAGACACATGTGTACCATGATAATCAGGAGTCCCTTGATTCATTGGATTCAAGACATTATAGCCTGGCAAAAACAACCCTTTTAACTCAGGGTGGTTTTGATCAATTCCCGTGTCAATGACCGCCACCGTTACCTTATTCTTTCCTGCCAGCTTCTGTGCATCAGCTATCTTAAGTAAGGAAAGGTGATATTGCTCCTTTGCTTTTGGGTCAGTCATTGTCGAATGTGCTTTGAAGTTTACGCTCTGATTAACTGCGGTCACCTTTTTGTTTTTCTGGTAGTTACTAATTGCTTTATGTAAGTCCGCCTTATTTTTCACTTTCACGACGGAGTATCCAAGCTGTGGCATTTCTTTAACCAAGATGGCCCCCGCATTTCTATGTTCCACAGTGGAGAGAGATTGTTTGTATTTAATGACTAGAGTGTCCTCACTATACAAGGATTGCTTGGACTGGTCCAAATCTGATGGTGCTGCCGTTAGACTCTGCAGTCTCGCTTTTGCGGATTCTATTACACTTTCTTTTGCCAATACGTTCTTACCAGGCATTAAAGGCGATAAAGCCAGCATCATGCCCATACTTGCCAATGCTAGTTTCTTATACATAACTTTCAAGGAACTTCCTCCTTCTGGAAATCTAGTAAATGTAGGTCTATCATACTTTAGAACTCAGAAATTGGGAATATTTTCTTTTCTACAAATTTCGTTAGAATTTTGTAAGATTTTAGCTTACGAGGAAAACTAATCAATTTTTATTCCATGACATACCAAAATATTAGTCGGTATTTCTTATATAATATTTAAAAGTTTCCATTATAATTAGATATATCAACATATGTTAGGAGCTGTAAATCTTGTACACTTTTAAAAAATTAGTACCATCAGTATTAGCTACTATGCTAATGGCATCAGTTAGCTTTGCACCTTTAGCAAGTGCTGAAGATCAAGTAGAAAATAATACTGAAAATCAAGCAATCAAAGAAATCGTGCAGACGAACTCTCGTGCTGCAGCTTATGAAGTTTCCGCAACAGAACAAACGACTGTAACAACTGCTGCTTATAAACAACAGTTGCCTGCAAACGTTATGCATGAGTACTTATTCACATCCAGTGGTGGATCTTTTACTGTGAAAGCTAATCATCAGGATCCAGAAGAAAATATCGAATACCTAATCTATGACTTCAATACTGAAGAAGTCATCGAACCAACAACTTCTAATTCTTTCAATCTAGTTGAAGGAGTATATATTTTATTAGTAATGAATATTGGTGACGTAACACAAGGATATGATTATTCCTTGGACGGGCCATTTAAAGATCAACCTGACACAGAATTACCAGATTTACAGGTTACTTCCCCAACTCAAGCATCCACTCGTCTTCCTTATGGATCAGCGTCTGAATTTACGGTAAATGGTACTTCGACTGGTACTAACGTAAAGCTACTTGTTAACGGCGAAGAAGTAGATTTGGTTGCACCTGGTGCTTTTTCATATAAGGTAAACCTAGAAAATGGTATCAACGATATCATGGTAAGAACGATGAAAGCTGGCGGAAATAGTGTAACCTCTCACCATGAAGTAACACTTCCTGGCGTTACGCGTATTATTGGTAGCAACCGTTATGAAGTTTCCAGCAATATCAGCGCGACATTAGATTATTGGGGTGGTAATTCCGGGACAGTCATCATCGCTCGTGGCGATATGTTCCCAGATGCACTTGCAGGTGGTCCACTTGCAGCGACTGAAGGCGCTCCAATTCTATTGACTGGAACTAAATCCTTACCAGTAGCTGTACAAGAAGAAATCCAAGCACTAGGTGCAGAACGTGCTATCATCTTGGGTGGTACGGGATCAGTTTCAACTGCAGTTGAAGAAGAACTTGCTGACCTAGGCGTTACAGAAATTGAACGTATTGCAGGTAAAGATCGTTTCGCAGTGGCAGCTGGAGTTGCTGAGCAGGTATCTGCAGCTTGGGAATCTGACACAGCGATTATCGCTAGCGGAATGGTTTTCCCTGACGCATTATCAGCATCAGGTATTGCAGGTGTGGCTGGCATGCCAATCCTTCCAGTAAAATCTGACAGTGTTCCAGATGCAATCCAGAACTTCATTGCGGACCACCCAGAAATCGAGAACTTCATCGTGGTTGGTGGACCTGCTACTGTTAAAGCTTCTGTACTAGCCAAAATTGACGAAATTACTGATGGTAATGCTTATATCGAACGCATCAGCGGTAAAGACCGCTACGAAGTGGCAATCAACGTAGCAAAGTTTGGTCTTGAGTACTTCGATTTAGATTTAAGCACAGTAACAGTTGCTAGAGGAGACTTATTCCCGGATGCACTTTCTGGAGCTCCATTGGCTAATTACTTCAATGCACCAATCCTATTAACTTCAACAAGCAAGTTAGAGGATAAAGTGAACACATTCTTAACGAGCCAAAAAGGAAAAATGGATCACATCTACATCCTTGGCGGTACTGGTTCTGTTTCTATCAATACTGAGAACCAATTGAAGGGTCTTCTACAATAATAAATACAAAAAGAAGGATAGATAAAGCGGGTGCTTTATCTATCCTTTTTTTACTTTAAATGACCTTGACTAAGTGAAAGAAGTACTCTATTTTTTAGACACTTCCCTACTTCATTATTTGATACATTATTATAGAAAACCGATCTAGTAAATTTATCATCGTGGGGGATTTTATGAAGAAGGTAGCCATTAAGGTTTTATCAGCAATCGTCGGAATTGTCACATATTTTCCGCAATCTCCTTCAGCGCTTTTGACCGAGAAGCTATAAACTCTCTCATATATTTCTCCAAAAATAATTTATCTGCCAGTACACCAATAAGACCTAATGGAGACTTATAATGGAAAGTATCCATCATGACAGTCCCACCTGATTCCTCTATAAACTCATGAGTATGAGTAAATGAATGGAAGGCTCCCTTCACCATATTATCTACAAACTTATGGGGTTTTTCCATTAAAGTCACTTTGGCTGACAGCCTTTGTCTAATTCCAAAGTGAATCGCTTCCCAAGTAACAGTGTCTCCCTCTTCCAAAAGTCCTTCTATCACTCCATCAACAGCTCTTTCATTTGTGTTTGAGGTAGTTTGAGTGTGAATATTTACATTTCTCGCTAGATCGAAACATAGTTCTATTGGGGCTTTAATAAACTGTCGATGTTCAATAACAGGCATTTATTTTCTCCTCTTATAAGCACTTTCTTTCACTATAATTATAATTCGTTTATGTCTATATTAACTACCCCAAGCTTCCTGACTCGCTGATAACGATAAAAATTCGAGAATATACAATAAGATTTTTTCTCAAACAACATGGCACACTGGACTTTGCGCATGGTTTTATCAAACCTTATTACTATAAAATTTACATTTCTTGTCGATAAAGATAATAGACTTAACTACATTAGGAGGATACATACATGAAGAAATGGTTTGTGGCTATAGCTTTATTGGCCATGGTCCTGTCCGGATGGCTGTCGATTGAAGAGAGCGACCCTGCCGCTGAAACGACGGACCAAGTGAATGTGAAGGACTTTGGAGCTAAAGGCGATGGAGTCTCAGATGATACAAGGGCTATTCAAAATGCCCTGAACCAGTCCAAGGGAAAAACGGTATTTTTTCCGGAAGGGCGATATTCCGTACAGTACTTACAGGTGGACAATGTCAACCTAGAAGGCTCACAGGCAACCCTGCAGGCACATAGTGAAGAAAGAACGTTCGTTCAAATTATAGGGGATAATGTTTCGATTTCTAATTTGACCTTAGATGGGAAAGAAAAGGTTTTAAACGGGATTTACATCAGTAAAGGCTCTCAAGATATTAAGATTGAGAAAACGGTGATACAAAACTTCTCAACTAGCAATCCAAGCCTTGACCAGCATCCGATTCCTGCTGGGATCCGAATCGAGGGTGAAACGGCTAATATCCTGATCGACCAGACTACAATCCGTAACATCCGTTCCAAGGTGAAGGTAAAGTCCTCTGGTGATCACTATGTGGCAAGAGGGGTATTCTTGATTCCAAATACGATTCAAAATCCTGAAAAAGCTCCGCAAAATATCACGGTGCAAAACTCAACTATCGATGGAATCGGTCCAAAGGATGATGGGGATGGAATCAATGTGCAGAACTTCAAGCAAAAGGTGACGTTGACCATCAAGAACAATATGTTCCAGAACAACCACAAGCGAGCAATCAAGATTCAGGATCCAGGTGCGATCATCACTGGGAACACCATCATTAATTCATTCAATAATAACAATCGCTATGATACCTATCCAGGTGTAGTCGATAATCATGATATGTTTTCAGCCATTTCCGTATATGCGGATGACGTGAGGATTGAAGGCAACAAAATCGGTGGAGTGGGCTCTTACTCAGCGGCTATCGATATTGATAGTGGTCAAAACATTTCGATCAAAAATAACACCATTGAAAATGGAGCATCATCCAGATACCAGCAGCACCCGCTTATCAGGATCAACAATGTCATCAACCGTTCCAAAGCGATTTCTGGATTAACCATCACTGGGAACACAATGAAAAATGGTGCCAATGGCGTCTATTTTGCAGTTCCAGTCCGAGATATAACGGTACAGAACAATACACTTACTAACATCAAATAAAGGAGTCCATCATGACCAAGAAATTATGGATTTACCTAGTTCTTTCTATATTACTGACGTTTTCTGTCAGTTCCATACATCCAAGCCCTGCGGTTTCAGCTGCTTCCATAAATGTGAAGAGCTTTGGAGCAAAAGGCGATGGAAAAACCGATGACACAAAAGCCATCCAACGGGCGATCACGAGCGCAAAAGGGAAGCTAGTTGTAATTCCCAAAGGAACCTATCGCATTTCTTATTTAGCCATTCCAAGCAACACAAAGATAGCGGGTACAAGCGCAATCCTAAAGGCTAACAAACCCTACTCCTATATGCTAAAAATTACCGGAAGCAATGTTTCCGTCAGTGGAGTAACAATTGATGGTAACAATTTAAGCATCCAAGGTATCAACATTGGGGCGAACTTATCCGGAATCACCATCCAGAAATCTACGGTCCAGAACATCACACAGGTTACAGCGTTCAAAGGCCAAATTCCGGTTGGTGTCAGAATTGATGGCAATACCTCTAATGTGGTATTGGATCAGATTAACATCAAGAACATTACTGGGGTTTTCAATATCGGATCAACGAAAGAAGCGATTGGTGTCCTCGCCGCGCCATCAAAGGCTGGTCAACCTGCAGGAAAGAGCACTATCATAAAAAATTCAACCTTTGAAAATATTGGTCCAAGAGATAATAGTCATGCCATTATGGTCAAGGGATATACTCAAAAGACAAACATCAAAATCGAAAACAATACATTTAGCAAAATTAGGGATAAAGCCATTAAAATCATGAGCCCTGGCGTCAGTATTATAGGAAACAAGATTACCAATTCCTTTAATAAAAACAATCCAAGTGTGATTGCGGCCAACAAGCCATTTGATATGACTTCCGCCATTCAGGTAAGTGCGGATTACGTGATCATCGACAAGAACACCATTGGTGGAGTAGGAAGCTATTTTGCTGCTATCGAATTGATTGGAACGAACAATATCACCATCACGAACAACAACATTTCCAATGGAGCCAACTTCTCGAGCTCAGACTTGATACGGATCAATGCCGCTACTTCCGGGCCGACAGCAAAAGCTACATTAAGGAACATTACGATTACCAACAATTCTCTGAAAAATGGACTAAATGGAGTCTTATTAAATGCAGGTGTTGAGGGCTTTGTTTCGAGTAAGAATATCTACGTGAACTGCAGATAAATGAAATCCCGCTAGAATCAATCTAGCGGGATTTCATATTTCTTATCTCATTAAATAAGCGACGCCATTCATTCCATCATAGCTATAGTACACCTTGATGACAGTATTATAGGTGAAATTGGATACGGTAGCTTTCGGATAGAAATAGAATGTTTCTGTTTTTTGTCCAATGGTAATAAAGTTTTTCGCAGTATGGGTAAAGATGACCTTCCCATCGTTGACGAATTGAATTTTTTGGACGACTAAATTTTTATACCCGTTATTAGATACCTTTAAATATGCTGAGTTATCATAAATATCGTAATCCGAATTCATCGTAAACTTTGGAGCCTCTTTAATGGAATAAGATATGGTCTTAGTTTTAATAGTTGCTGATCCTTTTTGTCTGATGTCTACGGCAATTTTGTAATTCCCAGTTAAATAAGGATACAAGAAGAATGAAGATACACTGGAAAAATCTCTTGCCACATACCAGCTGTATCCATTATAAACCCTGTACCGATACTCCAGGTGAGCCCCTTTTGCTTTCGTATTAAAAATGATTTCTGTTCCTGAAAATTGAGGTGACTTGATGTCTGGACTTACGGATGTAATCGAAATCGGTGATGGTTTAAAGATGCTATAATTTGAACTGGTTTTAGTGGCTACTTTCCCAGAAGTCTTACTTTTTACATCTACCTTCATTTGGTAGGTTCCAGCCGTTTTTGGTTTCCAAGAAACGGTACTTTTAGTAGAGTATTTCTGAATAACAGTCCATTTTTTATTAAATAGCACACTGAATTGATACTGCAAATCTGGCCCTGTAGCTTTTGCAGTCCATACAATCGTTGAATTCATGACCATCGGTGAAGAATAGTTGGCTCCTAAGGAGGAAATTTTAACTGCTCCGTCTATGACTTCATAGGAGATTTCCTTTGAAACGACTGCTGAATATTGGTCTGTACTTCTTGCATAGACCGTAATTTTGTATTTACCCGCTTTAGTTGGCTTCCAATCGAAGGTGCTAGATGAACCGAAATCCCTCGCCATTACACCATTAATATAAAAGCTATATTCTAGCCCTTGGTTCTTACTGTTTCCCTTGATTTGAATGGTCTTCCCCAGTAATTGTGGTGACTTTACATTGGTGGTAATGGAGTCCAGAGAAAAATCAGCTTCGAACTCAGCTCCCGTCACTAATAAATAGGCTTGCTCTTCTAAATAACTATAATCAAACACTCTTACTGATAAATAGTACCGGCCCTGCTCTAAGACTGTTTCTAGTTCCTGCACATAGGTGAGTACACCGTCTTCATTATCAAAACTATTTACTTCACTTTGCCAAATTGCTTCCCCATTTTGATCATAAATCGTTACTATGTAATCACTAGCATAGCGTTCATTGTCATAATCATCATTTCCAAGCATTACACCCGCATAAAATTTTCCTGTCTTCGGCATGTCAAATTCATAAAAATCAGCATCCTCAAAGTCAGTCAATACCCCGTCCGTATCAGATATCGTCTCAATTTCCTGGGCACTTTCAATATCATTGTTCGGCTCGGATTCTGAGATTGTTTCGGCAAATACATTACCATTCCATGAAGTTATTGCTGTGAGTAAAAAAATCAAAGTCACCATGGTTTTCCATATAAATTTCATTCTCATTTAAGGTATCCTCTCCAGAATTTTAATAAGTCATTTTACCTATATATTACCACATATTAACATTATGTAAGATTATAAAAAATATGCTTTACTATCAATCTTGAAGAACTTTTATCCTAACAATGGTATATCTCCCTAACTACCAATCTGGTAAAATAGTAATAAAAATTCTGAAAATGAGGGGTACCATGAGACATATCCGTTTCCAATTAGCCATCCTTCTGTCCTTTATTTTGTTCCTGCTACCGTCAACCAGTTTTGCGGCCGAGCCAATTAACGAGGTTCGAGAATTAATCAAAGAGTATTACTACAAAGAAGTACCATCATCCGTTTTAAATGAGAAAACCATTAAAGATATCACAGACCAGCTTGATCCATACACCGTCTATATGACGAAAGAAGAATATGGGAGGTTTGTTTCATCCATTGAGGGAGAATTAGTTGGAATTGGTGTCACTTTAGAAGAACATGAAAAAGGAATACAAATCATGTCTGTCCTTACTGGGGGATCAGCGGAAGAAAACGGACTTTCAGCTGGAGATATTATTACATCAGCTGCAGGTCAATCCTTAGTGGGAGAATCAATCCAAACGGCTATCTCATTAATCACTGGGGATAAAGGAACAACGGTAACCCTACAAATATTACGCCCATCAAATGGCTCAACCTTTGAAAAGACCTTAACGAGAAAAATCATCAGTCTTCCAAATGTAGAGAAACGACTGCTTGGTGGGAATATAGGATATGTAAAACTCAACAGCTACTCTTTAGATGCTGCAGAAGAAGTGAAGGCAGCCATTTCCTCAATGCCAGGAGTAAAGGGATGGATTTTTGACCTTCGGGACAATCCAGGAGGATATGTAAGTGCAGCCCAGGATGTGATCGGCCTTTTCCCTCAAGCAACAAAGGCCTTCACTCTTTCTTATAAAGGAAATGAATCGTATACCTATGAACCTACGAGTCAAGCTATCCAATGGAATGCACCCGTTTCACTACTAATCAACGAATCTAGTGCAAGTGCATCGGAAATGACGGCGGTTTCAGTCAAGGACCAAAAAGCTGCTAGAATCTATGGGCGGTCTTCCTATGGAAAAGGAGTCATGCAGAGCATTTTCAACCTATCAGATGGAAGTGTGTTCAAGATGACAACTGCAGAATTCTTTGGCCCTGGAGGCACAGCTGTCCAAAGCAAGGGTGTGCACCCTGATGTTTCAACTGCCTCTGGCAAGGAGTTAGAGATAAGCCATCGCAATATGCTTCGTACTGGTTTATTGGGTTATACAAAAATGAATCCACTTAAATTCAAACCAAATAAGTCATTCACAATTAGATTGAATTCAAACATAGATTGGAAATCCATTAAAAAAGAGGATGTTTCTTTAATTGAGCTAGGTGGATTAGAAAAGGAAATTAAGTTTAAGTCCATTTCTAAAAAAGCGCTTCAAATTACTCCTAAACAGCCTTTAGAGGCAGGTAAAAGCTATATGTTAATGATTGATCCAAAAATGGATGATACCAACAAGAAATTATTAAGACAAGGAGCAGTAATGGAGTTGTCGGTAGAATAGTTTCAATAATGCAAAAAAATAACCCCTCTAGGAAGGAAAATTCCTAGAGGGGTTTATGTTTTACTAGTATTTTACCATTTAGAATCGTCTACTTTAATAGTATAGGTGTTTGCTGATGTACCTACAGTAATTGTTTTTTCAGTCATACCATCAATGAGTGCCAGAGCTAATCCTAGATTGCTATGAATTAAAACAAACAAAGCGTTAATCTCTTCTTTAAGTTCTTTTACCCCAAACTTACCAAATATAAAATTATACTGCTTTTGAGAGTGCTGAAATAATTCCCCTATTTGTTAATTCAGCTTGTGTTTGTTCATCAGCAGGCTTGTATCCTTTATCAAGTAATTCCTTAATAAAAATCTTATTATAAACAAAAGAAAAAATAATTCCTGGTATCCATGCTCCAAACCCTAAAGTTATTCCACCTACTACTGCAGCCATGATGAACATTATAGCCGCCCATTTTAAATCTCCTCTAAAAAGCGCAGGAAAAAAACCGAAGAAAAAAGTGGTCCAACTGAAGCCGACTTTTACTTCCTTAACAACACCTGCAGCATTTTTTAATCTTACGTTCATTTCGTAAACCCTCCTTATATCCTAATAAATTACTAGTAAAATTATACTATATACGTGTCTTATAAAGTAGAGATTTATCAATAAATGTCAAAAAATGTGAAAATAAATTTACTTAGTCTGCCTTTTCCATATAAACAAACCTTACGATTTTTACATAAGTGGTGCTGACACCGATAATGACACTAACTTCCAAAACAAGAGATTAGGTCAGTAGCCACCTACTCTCCTTCTATTTCATATCTAAAAATACTTGTCCTTTCCAAATAAACAAAACATAACTTCTGTCCACGGATGGTGCCCTACGCTGATATCCATTATTTTTACATCATGGATTACATGGTTATGGTTTTCATATGAATAACTTCTTTATTCCCCTAATAGCACTTACAATATATTTCAAAATTTGTATAATTATGTTATCATTACGTTTCAAAATCATCCATTTGTATCAAGTCTATTTATCTATAAAATTTCAATTATATGTAAAAAATGATACATTTTGAATTTGTTGAATTTATTGATTTCTTCAAATGATGGTTAAGGATGATTTGACAATTAAAAAAGGAGGAATTATTTTTTTATGCAATTTTGTAAAGAATGCGGAACATCCATGAACGAAGGAGCAACTTTTTGTAAGGAATGTGGTACGTCTGTAACTAATCAGTCCGCACGTGCAGCCTCTCCCCCAACACCCCCCGCTAAGCCGATGAATCCAAAAACAAAGAAATTGGTTTTAGCTGGAGTTATTTTCTTAGGTGTTTTAATTGGGGGTTATAAAATAGGAGAAAACCTTACAAGTAAAGATCGAATTATTGAGAAGGTAGAAACCGTTTTAATTGAAAAAGATAAGGATAAGTTAGCAGATTTGTTAGTTTCTACTGATAAAAAATTGAAAGTAGATAAAGATTCCTTAGAGGGTTTAATGAAATATTTGAATGAAAATCCTGATAAGGTACAAGAAATTGTTGAGACATTAAAGGAACAATCAAAATACTACGATAAAATAAAAAACAATTCAAAAAGTAGCCAACAATACATAGAAGACACGATGTCATCCGGGCTGTTCAATTTACATAGAAATGGTAAAACCCTATTCTATGATAAATATGAAATTACCATTAAGCCAACCTATCTATCTCTATCTACTAACTATCAAAATACTATCTTGATGGTGAATGGAAAAGAAGTAGCGAAAGCTAACCAACCTGATTATTCAAAGACAGTGGGACCTTTTCTACCTGGCTATTATACAGTGGAAGCGAAGCTAAAAAATGATTTCGTTACTCTAAAAAACAAGGAAGAGATTTTGGTCGGAGAAGAAGATAAACAAGAGGTTAACTTATATTTGGACGGGGAAGAAGTAACCATCTATTCTGATATTGAAGATGATAGCATTAGCGGAAAAGTTCTACTAAATGGTAAAGAGCTAAAAATCAATCCATTTGCCCTGGAACCTTTTGGCCCTGTTGTTACGGATGGATCTTTAAGCATGCAAGTAATTGCCAATTTACCATGGGGAGAAATGAAATCAGGTGAATTCGTTATTGATGATGAATCAATAGAATTTGATCTTGCAGGTGATGAAACTTTTCAACAAACAATTATGGATACACTAGTAACTAACGCTAGGGAATGGATAGTAGCTTATACGTCTGGCGATGCGACCAAAATGACAACAAATTCATTAGAAAATACACAAAGATTAGCAGAATCTATTTCATCTGCAAAAGAAGATGGTACTTATTTTAAAGGTACTTATAATGGGACATCCTTTGATCTCGATTCTTTAAGCCTATATAAAGAAGATGATCAATGGAGAGCAAGTATTGACGTAACAGAGTTCTACAATTCAGATTTTTATTATGCAGAAGAAACACCAGAGTTAACCGAATCTACACAGGACTGGACATACTATCTAGTTTATGATGAGGAAAAGAAAAATTGGTTTGTAGATGATAATGAAGAACATTGGGGTCTTGATGAGGAAAACCTTGTTGAGCATGTTGAAGAAAGTCCTAAACAATATACATCTGTTTGGGCTAACTAAAAGTATATATTAATAGGATACTAGAAAGGTTGATGACTTTGATCTGTCCAAATTGTAATCATGAAAATCAAAGCGGTAAATTCTGTGAAAGATGTGGGAATAATTTAGCCAATGGTGCCTCAAGTCAGGTTGCAGCAACCTCTGAGTCTACAAGGATTCCAGCTTCCAATCAGTATTTAGAAACTACAAAAGCGATTTCAAAACAATATTTTAGTTATTTTGTACAAGTATTAAAAAAGCCCTACTCTAGTAGTAAATCAGTTGGAAGCGAGCATTTTGTTAATGGCATTATAACCATGTGCCTATACGCTCTAATCATTCCGTTAATGTTCTATTTCGCTTTAAAAGGAATCTTAGCTGATATGAGTAGTTTTGGCTCTAGTTTATTTGGTGAAGATGTCGATGTAAAACCTCCATTCGGTGATATTGTCGTTAAGCCATTCTTTGCTTATTTAATTTTCATTCTTTTAGTCACAACGTTTTCATTTGTAGCAGTTAAACTTGGTCGTATTCAAACAAATTTCAAAGAAGTTACAGCCCGATTCGGATCTTTCTTAATTCCGTTCGTATTAATATTATTGATTGCACTAATTATGTGTTTCTTAAAGATTAAATTATTTTTAGCGTTTTTATTATTTGGTTTCATTGGTTCTGTTTTTATTGTTCCACCTTTAGTGATAGCTAGCTTTAAACAAAAATCCTATGAAGGTCTTGATACTATTTACGGAGCTTTACTGACTTATATCCTTACGTTTATTGCAATCGGAATCATGGGTGATATGTTATTTGAATCCATCAAATCAGGCCTTGCAGAGTTCATTCCTTTTGGGGATTTATAATAATAAAGGAAAATAACCTTTTAATAGTAGATACTATTCACAAAGAGACTGTAAATATATTACAATCTATTAAATTGACGACAAAAGGCATTGAATTAGTCAATTCGATGCCTTTTGTCATTTTCATTCACACGAGGACCCCTTTTAATCAAAAACTATCTACACCTTCACTCTTTCACTCTCTGTTATACCCATTAGGTATTCCAAAAACTCTTCCCGAAGGTCCTCTCTCCTCAAAGCAAATTCTACGGTTGCCTGAAGAAACCCTTGCTTGTCTCCTACATCGTATCTTTTTCCTTCGAAGTTGAAGGCATACATGGCTTCCTTTTTCACTAATTCCCTCAAAGCATCCGTTAGTTGAATTTCTCCCCCGTGACCGGGTTGTGTAACCTCTAATATATTAAAGATGGCAGGATTAATAATATACCTTCCAAGGATAGCTATATTTGATGGTGCATCATTGGCTGACGGTTTCTCCACCAACCCTCTAACTTTATAAATTCGATCCTCGATATGTTTTCCATCAATGATTCCATATTTATGAACATCTTGAGGTGTTATTTCCTGCACACCTAGAATAGTAGTTTTATACTCCTCATACTTTTCAATCATCTGTTTCAAACAGGGTTTTTCACCATGAACAATATCGTCACCAAGTAATACAGCAAAAGGTTCATTTCCAATAAAGCTTTTCGCGCAAAGGATAGCATGACCAAGTCCTTTTGGTTCCTTTTGACGGATATAATGAATATTTACCATCTCAGAAATTTGACGGACTTCATCTAATAAATCCTGTTTCCCTTTAGCTTCCAATACCATTTCTAATTCAACGGACTTGTCAAAATGGTCTTCGATGGACTTCTTATTCCTACCGGTAATGATCAATATTTCTTCTATACCAGAATCAACAGCTTCTTCAATCACATATTGTAGGGTTGGCTTATCTACAATCGGTAACATCTCTTTCGGTTGCGCTTTTGTAGCAGGCAAGAACCTCGTCCCTAACCCTGCAGCAGGAATAATCGCCTTTCGTACTCTCACCTTTTGCTCCCTCCTAAATATACGATCTCTAATAAGTGTCACAGTAAATTGTTACATCTCAATTCTACCATCAAGCTTTAATTAAAGAACCTACCACTCTTCGACAAAATGTAGTAAATATCGGGTGAAATTTCTTATTAAAAAGACAGAGGTCTGATTGGAGACCTCCGTCTTTTACAAAACTATGTGAATGGACAAAAAAAACCTAATCTTATACTTGTTCCAAGACTTTTATATGCTCTTCAATTTTATCTAATGTTTGATCATATGTATCAAGAACATTTTGTTTGTCTATGCGGAAGGTTTGTTTCATCTCAACTACTGGAAAATATGTCGCGATATACTCCCCTTTTGTAAAAGAAGTTATGAATTCTTTAAATAGTTCTTCTAATTGTTTAACTAATTCATTACGCGCCTTTTCTAACTTATGTTCTTTGACAAAGTCCACTATACCTGAAATGGCATCAAGCGCTATCGACAAAACAGCTCCAAATGTTTTTAAAGCTTTTGCCCATTTTACCGCGCCCCATGGCTTAAACTTGATTGGAAGTTTTGCTACGTCACGAACTTTTAGTATGGTTTGGGAGATTGCTTTTGTGGAAGCTCCTGATAATGCTTTTACAAGTTTTCCCCCTAGTTTGTTACCCATTTTTAAGAGCTGACCTTGCAATTGTTCGTGAAATTCAATGGATGCTTCAATATTTTTGATCATTTGCTTTTGACTTTCCATTAGACTTTCTGTGTGCTTTTCAATGACCATTTCGATCTTTTTATTTAAGATGTAGCCCTCTTCCCCTATTTTCGTTGATACCTTTGTTCGCAAGTCCTCAAGACTGTTTGCAGAAGAAATATAAGACAAAATATCTTCACGTATATTGATAATTTCTTCAGTGATATTATGATGCTTTTGCGTTATTTCTTTTTCAAATAGCTCAAGCTCGCCTTCAATTTCTTCCAATTGATTGTGTAAGAGCTCTCTGTTTTTCTGAACTTGATCTCTCACCTGTATAAGCTCGGCTATGGAATGGTGAATAGCATCATTAATAACACTCATTCCCGATTTATATATTAGCTCTTCCTTTGAATCGTTGATGAATTGGTCAAGTGCTTGCATCAGGTTTCCCATCCGCGAAAGTTCTTGATAGCTCTCTTCATGTTGTCGCCAATAATCTAAACCCATTTCAAATGGATCTGCCGCTACACAAATCACTTTTGGATTAACCTTTAAAGGAACAAAATTTTTTAAAGTATTAATGACTACTTCCTTTTTAATTTGGCTATGATTCTCAAAGTCTTCATCATCCTCAAGGTCAGCGACAGCATCCATTTTATTTATGACAAAAATAGTTGATTCAATCTTATTAAGATCTTCTAGCAGCCATTTTATTGTTGGATGATGACTATCTTTCAAAGGATTGACAGAATCCACGGTATAGATGACGACATTCGCCTCTGAAATATATTTTTTGGTTTTATCCGTGTGAAGCATATGCTCAGAGAATAGCCCAGGCGTGTCAACTATTGAAAAATCCTTTCCAAATTGGTGGCCATCTAGATGGTAGAATTTCACTTCATCAGTTGTAGGCTCAGGAGATATAGCAATACTACTGTGTTGCGTAATGGATTTTATGATAGTAGATTTCCCATCTGTAAATGCTCCGAACATAGCTATAACAAATGTTTCGTCGTTAATATTTTTCATAGATTGGTCTATTTTACTAATTAAATCTCCCATATCTATTTCCATTTCATCAAACTCTAGAAGCTTTTTCTTTAGATCTATCAGCTTATTTAGGACCGTTTGTTTTTCGTCTAAGAAAGTTGTAATTGTCAATTCCGCTCTCTCCTAACTCCTTTTATTGGCAAGGAATAATCTGATTGCTTGTAAAAATCGAGAAGTGTTGAGGTAGCTCGATACAAAAACTCTTCATTATTGGGTATGTACAGATATTCATTCCATACTGGCAAATTATGTACAGTAAAGAAATGGGACACCGTTGGAAACACTTCTATTTTTTGTAATCTATAAACATCAGTATTATAAGGTGTAACCCCAATAAACAAGGCTTTTTTTAACTTTAAATCATAATAAGTGAAGCCTACAGAATCATCTTCAACAAACTCGGTTAATTCTCGGCCTATTTCTACTTTACTAATCTGTAACTCACGGATTTTATCATCCATAGCAAGACTAAGTAATCTAATTTGATCAATAAACTGTCTAAATGCCCCCACCTGGGTATTCATGCTTTGTTCAAGGTATTTCATCTCTTTATTAAGGGTCTGTGTCATTTTCGATTTCATTGTTTTAACTGCCTTACTTATCTCTGTATAAGCCTCACTTTTGGCTTCCCTTTTCCGTTTAGTTGGATCACCAAAAAACCACTCCCATACCTTTTTAATGATAGCTACAACAGCGCCAACAATCGCCAATATAGGATTAAAGGCCATCATAAGAATCCCTACGACAGATAACCCTACATCCAGAATTTCCTTCATAATATAGCCAATACTTATTTCCATCTTTTTAATAATGTCTTTAATATTAAAATCGTTATTTTCCATGCCTTTATACTTAAACTCAAGATCAATCCTTTTTTGTAATTGGTTAAATACATTTGATATATCATTCTTCAAATCATCTAGTTGTTGATCCAGTAATTTTTTGATCTCTTGTTCCGTAGCCTTTTGTTGAGCAGTGAGTTTCTCCTTCATAGTAGACTCACTATACTCATTATCAATACCTTCGTATATCGTCTTTTTCAGATCATTTTCCATTTGGTCAATCTTCACATGTACACTACTCAAGATATTTCGATGAAATTTTGAAATGGAGGCGCTCGCTTTATGAACGGCCTCATTGGTTTTTAATTCCATCGATTTGATTTCACGATCAAACCCCTTTTTTCCTTTTAAAATACGTGCCATGACTGACTCGATAGTACTCAAATATTTATAGGTATTTGAAATAGCAATCTCTTTTTTACTATTAATAGCTAGCTGTGACAATAATTGCTCCAGCTCTATTAAATTACTAAATTCATAGCCTTTTTCAAAAGAACCAAACACATCAACCATCTTTTGTTGATCACGTATTAAGTCCTCCCGCTCGGGTGTACCTGTGGATAAAAAACCTAAATGTGCATTAAGGATAATGTTATCCGCGTAATGCTCACCTAAAATACTTTTAAACTTCTCTTTTGTTCTCATTTCTATTGTCTGGACGGAATCAGAGACAAGTTTTTTCTGATGGCGATATACACTTGGCTTTCCTCTAACATTAATCACTGAATACACTTTAGCTTGATCCCGTAAAAATGAATTGATTTTTTTTAACGTCTCGAATTCAGGCTCCTTATTTGTTCCAATTACATAAAACACAATATGTGCTTTTTCAATCCCCCTCTTTATTTCTGAAATAAACTTGCGTTCATCTCCTTCAATACCAGGTAAATCTAATAATTGAACACCATCAAAAGATGTCTTTGAGGTTTTTTTGGTAAAATCCTTTCGTCCATCGCCAATGAAGGTACCGTTTCCTTTTGTTAAGGCTTCAATTAGTGTACTTTTTCCAGCATTCGTTTCTCCAAAAAAGGCAATGTTAAAAGTATCCCATTCTACATTTTTCAATAAATAGTTTAAATTCATCTGGATTCGATCAATCCCAGAAGCTACCACATGGCTAATGCTTGATAGACTTTCTCTTAACTTGTCATTCTCAATATCTACATTCGACAAATCATGGAATTCCTGAAGGGAAGCTAATACTTTTTTAGAATTCGTTTGAAAGATCTCACCATAGTTAGTTTTTGTAATATTCCTCATGTCCTCGGCCTCCTTAATTGTAAATTATACTATTTCAATAGTATATTAGGCCTAATATTTTCAAATTAACTATCATATAAATCTAAGTATATAGCTGTTATAATAATGAAATAATTCCCATTACAGAGGTGTTGTGCTTGAAGAATTTTAAAAGTCCATTTATTTATATATTGATCATTATTGTAGGGGCTATTTCAATTTATATATCTTATAAGATTTTTCCGATTAAATCGACAGCTGATAGGATTACTTTTATTACGGCAGTTGTGGGGCTGATTGTTTCATTTACAGCTTTTATCATTGCGATGAAGACATACATATCGATTGATAGCGTGAACGTCATTACACAAATGGAAGGGAATGTTTAGAGAACGAGAATTATGTAACATCGATAACGAGTTTATTGAAGGAATATGATCAAGCCGATTCCAGAAGTGCTGGAGCGGCTGTATTTGATACTCTTGAAAGGAAGTTTGCAAAGGAATCCAAAACAGCGATAGAGTTCGCTAACAATTTGCAGTACTTTATCGACTTGATTGTCTTTTCCCCTTATCTATACAATACAGCAGATAAAAACAAAGAGTATAACTTGAACCGAATGGATCGAATCCTTACTTTAATTGATAAACGAAGAGATACACTTTTGTCGATTAGCACAGGAAACCTAATATTAATAGAAGAAACAGTTAAACTAATTAGATGTGCCATCAACTATCAACAGCTAGTCCACACCAATGAGTATCAGATGACCTCTACCTTACTCGAAGTAAGAGGAAGCATGCTTAAAAACTCCTTAACACAGATGGTATATTACAACTATCTAGGATTGTTCTATAACAAGAAGGCAAACATGGTTCTGCGAAGAAGGTTTGGAATGGAAGTTGTCGACTTTTTCAGCCTGGATGGAGTCAGTAAAGTGAAAAGTAAAATCCATTTATTGTCCGACGAGGAAACAGAATTATTCATCATGTATCTACAGGAAGCAAAGAAAGCTTTCAGAAATGCCTTAGAAAATGGAGAAGATGATATCATGTGGGCAGGTTTCATTAAGTTTAATGAGGCAAGAACAACCTTCCTTCTAAATCTAATTCTATCAGAAGAACAAGAAAACAACTGGATACAACTCATGAATGAATCCTTAGTCGCGCGGAACAGGTTAAATATTTTGATTGATGATATCCTTCACAAAGAAGAAAAAACTCATTTACAAGAAGCATTTATTTATGAAAGCTATCTAGCAAGCCTAATCAAGTTCAATCTAATAATCTCAGAAGGTCTGGACATTACGGACCAATTTGGCCGCACAAAATATTTCGCTCAAAATTATGATGGTATCTTAGAAGATCCATTGCTTAAAGAGACATACAATGGGAAGTTTGATAAGGTTAAAGACTATCAAGAGAGAATTATTGAACATATATCCAATTTTATACAACCAAAAACTATCGCTTAAAAACTTAACCAGCCATCCCTTTAAAAAGGATGGCTGGTTATTTTACAATTTCCGTATGGTACCTTTTCTAGTTCAAACCACTAAATCACTTTTCCCTTTGTTCTTTTCAACACCTGAAACCTTTAAGGGAATGATTTCAAGCATTTATATTTTCTGATGGAAAAGTACAATTCTATCGATGCAAAATGAAAAACCAATTTAATGATAGAAGTTTTTATTCCCCTCCTATCTCCATCCTACTCTTCTTACTCGTTCGATTATCAATTTAAGAAACTTGCTTTGTGTACCTACATTTTGGAAAGTTTCTACATCCGTAAAACGATCCGTATTTGCCTTTTTTTATAGACAATTCTCCTCTGCACTGAGGGCAAATATTTTGCTTAATCTTATCCTTCTCAAACCGCACTTTTTCTTTTCTATTATTTCTTATCGTATCTACATGCTGCTTTTTTACCTGTCTTTTCTCTTTCTTACCCTTAATTGATAATCCTTCAAGCGCTCGATTGATATTCTTCAATTCTTTTTCACTTAGTCTATGTAAATTCCATTCCTTAATGACCTTTAGCAGCTGCTTAAATTGGATTACTCTAGCAGACTTAAAATCATCATTGAACTTTAATGTAGAGTTGTTTGAAAAAGCAATTATAGAGTACATTGTTTCAAAATCTTCATTACCAAAATAATTCTTTAAGGCTTGTATATGACCATAGTTCTGCCATATGGGGTTGAGAAACTTTTCTTTTCGTTTATAAATCACCTGTGTCCAAAAACGTTGATCTTCTTTTCCGAATATCCAACCTTGATAATGCTTTGTTTCAATAACGAATATTCCAAATGGTGAAGTCACAACATGATCTACCTGAGTCGTTCCTCCTTCTCCATTTGGTACGTATAAGTCATGGTATATTTTATAACTTGGACCTAGTTTACTTAACGTACGATTTACAAACCATTCCCCTACAGCTCCTTTTATGATCGGATACTTGAGTTTTAATATAATAATGCCAGCTAGTAGTAATAGAGAAAATATAGTAGGAGAAATGAAATATAGTACAGGTAGGAAAACAACTGTGCTGAATACTATTAAAATCCCTTTTATCATTCCAGACATCTTGACAACTCCTTTTAATTTGAAATATTTTCCTTTTGTCTAATGTAGCATATTTTGTAATTTTATGATTTTACAATTTCCAAAAAAAGATTAGATTTAAAATTTCTTAAACCATTCGAATGAGATAATGTCCTCTGGCGGCGGTGTCTGACGCTGATATTTCTTTTTAAAAAGCATCCACTGCCACCACCAGAATTTTGTCAATTCAATAGAAAAGGAATCAAGCAAACATTGCTTGATTCCTTTTTCAGTGGTTCCGATGAACTAGCACCCCCCAACATTTACCACTCTGACAGGACTTACATTCTATAGTTTAGCTATATAAATTATAGTAAAATTCGGTTAGTTGATTATTTACTAATTTTTGAGTTTTACATATTGATAATGGAAGGAACGGAAGCAAATATGTGGAAAAAATTTTTGGCGATCGCAATCGCTTTGTTGCTTTTATTAACTACGAGCAATATTGTTTTTGCGGCTAATGATGTGACGCCTTTGAAGTTAAAAAGCGCGTCTATTAATATGAAGGAAGCTGCAATTGGCGATACCATTGTTCTAAGGTTTGTCATGTATCCTGATTTAGAGTCTGGTCCTATCGAGGATCCTGGTTATACAAGCATCCGCCTCCAGCACTCATCTGGGAACGGGATTGATACGATGTTGAATTACATTGGGAACAACACGTATGAATTACGCTACAAATTAGATTCAAGTATGCTAAGAGGAAGCTGGCATGTGGACTATATCCAGGTTTCGGACAATGCTAAAAACTCAAGCTACTTTGATACTACTAATCCCATCATCAGTTCTATCACTTTTAATGTGAAAAATGGCGTTACTGATGCCCAACCACCTGTTTTGAATGGTTTTACTTTATTAACTCCAAACGCTAAAGCTGGTGAGGAAGTAAAGATAAAGCTCCCTCTTACTGAGCCAAATGGGCCTGTTCAGGGCAGAGTAATATTTATGCATACAAAATCTGATGGTGTAATCAATGAATCTATTACATTAAATACTGCCACGAATCAATATGAATGTAACTTCGTCTTGCCTGCAGATGTACGAAATGGTGAATGGAAATTTAGTTACCTGACTTTGAGGGACAAACACGGGAACGAACAACATTACCGTGCGGATGATTATTCTTATTTATCGAATGTCACATTGAATGTATCTGGCGGTACAGGTGATTATGAAAATCCGATTCTTAAATCTATCGAACTTAAGACTCCATCCGTTTACGGTGGGGATTACTTAAAAGCCGTTATTGAGGCTGAAGACGTTGGTTCTGGAATCCAAAGAGTTACGATTTCTTTCATCCACAATGAGACTGGACAATCGTTCTGGGATGAAATGAAATTGAATCAAACTGATGGAAAATATTATCTAGATTACCGTGTCGGATTGGATCAAATCAGTGGGGAATATTCTATTGAAGACATTATTTTGACAGACAATGTCGGTAATACCGTTTTCATTTACCCTCAGGAAGACGAAGGTAAATATCCTAAGCTTACAATTAACTCCCTCTTTATTGGAGTTGACCCTACTTCCATCATCAAGGGGTCTTCCTTCGATGCAATGGCAGGAATTTCTGCATATTCACCATTAGAGGGTGATAGAACTAACGATATTGAGATTCAAGGTGAAGTCAACACTAATGAAAATGGAGTTTATCTCTTAAAATACGGTGTACAAAGTAACAGTGTACCCTATAAATATGAAAGCTACCGTTGGGTCAGTGTCAATGAGGAACAAACCTTCATTCCAGATCCAAATACGGAGTATTTCAATTCAGATGTAGAAGTTGGTTTGCCTGAGGATGGAAATGTTTCACTTTCAACAGGAACGAACACACAAGTGTTACAGGATGACGTACATCTTTCTCAAGAAGGCAGCTATCAGCTTTCACTACCTGGGCAAGCAACACAAGCAAGAGCCTTCGCTGTAAAGATGAACAAGTCTTTTAAATTTGTCATTGATAAGACGGTACCATCAGCACCAACGATTGATGCTTTCACAACAAACTCCACTAAGGTATCTGGAAAGACAGAGCCTAACGCCAAGGTAATTCTACACTTGAACGGAAAGTATGTTAGAAGCGTTAAATCGGATTCAAAAGGCCTGTATGCATTTATCATCGCCAAACAGCCGTTGAATACCGAAATTAAAGTTAGCGTCATGGATGCTGCAGGGAATACAGGTAAACCAAGCGTTAAAAAGGTGGAATTTGCACCTATCGTTAACGCGGTAAGTAACCTATCCACTTTTGTAGCTGGAAAGACTGTGCCGTATGCACCTGTTAAAATCTATTCGAACAATGTTTATCTAACTAGTGGAAAAGCCAATAGTACTGGATATTACAAAGTGACCATCAGTAAGCAAGCTGCTGGCAAAGTTATCAAGGTTACTTCGGTTGATAAAAACAATAAGCCAACAGTAGTTTATACGAAGGTCATAGATCAAATCGCTCCATCGATGCCAATTGTCAACAAAGTAACCACCCTATCCACGTCAATCACTGGTAAGGGTGAAAGAGGCGCAAGAGCAGTCATCTATGCTGGTACACGCCATTTAACAACCATCATCGTTCCAAGCACTGGCCTGTTCAAAGCTAACATTGCCAAACAGAAAAAAGGAACCGTCATCCAAGTCTGGTTGCTTGATGCGGCGAATAACAAGAGTGCTGTGAAGTCATTAAAGGTGGAGTAGTTTTTACGCTCATAGAATTGTTTTTTCCAACTAGTCTTTAACTGTTTTATAGATATTTATTTTTCAAAACAAACGAATCCAATTTATTTTGGGTTCGTTTCTTCTTTCAATACCGAATAAACTAACTAAGGTAAGGAATGAAATTGCATTTTTTCGATTCATTAAGATTAGTTAACTGAATGACCTCAGTTGAAACGGTATTTCTTCTAAAATTATCCCTTCACTACTTTAACGTAGTTCGCTGGTTCCAGCACCTCTCATCTCTTCTGGTTCACGTTTATTCTTAATAATTTTATTGACAATAATAGCGATTAGAATGAAATACAAAACATAGATTGACATTGATATTAGATTGTTACTTTCAAACACACTCCCTGCAAATGTAAAAATAAATACTGCAGGAAGCTTTCCAAGTAATGAAGCACCTAAAAATGTTGTCCATGATACATTGCTAATCCCACAAAGGATATTTACAGCTGGAGATGGAACAAATGGAAAAAGCCGCACTATCAAAATACCCATAAATGCATTCTTTTCAAAGTATTGCTCGTATTCTCTTATTCTGGGAATTTTCATAATATATTTCTGTATCCAAGTATGAAAGCCAAACCTTGCCATTGAAAACATGATTATTGTGCCTATTCCAATTCCTAACATCGATATTCCTAAACCCTTCCAAATTCCAAAAATGGCACCGATAATTCCTGCCAACATAGCAAATGGTACGACTGGAAAGAATACTAATAATGCCACAAAAAGAATTGCCACTGGGATTGCAATGTAGCTTCCAGATTCGATTACCGAGAGCATGGTCTCTTTTTGTAAATAGCTTAGGAGAATAATCGTTCCAAAGAATAAAAATGTTAACAGTTGCTTCATTATATATACCCTCTTTTAATATTAGATTAGTTGAAGCAGCCAATAGCTATGAAGGAAGAATATTGCGGTGTAAATAGCTGAGGCAAATGCAGTTACGGATTTTAGCATAGGGGATTTCGGGATACTCTTTGTCAAAATAAATAGAAGCAAAAAAGCTGATAGCAACACCTTGACTCCAATAAACAACATAGGATGAATATCAAAAAGCGAAGCCATCAGCGGATTGCCCTCTTGAATATAAGAATGATGAACCCCAAACCAGGTGATGTATCCGTCAATCAAGTTCAATGCGGCTAAATAAAGGAAGGCTACTAGCATAATGGCACCACCGATCTGATAAAATTGCTAAAGAAAAGGCCCTGATTTTCATTTTTGACAAATCAAGGCCAGCTATTCTACTTTAATAGAAGATTTCTTTTTTCGAACATAAACTAAAATCAGTAATCCACTTCCTATTAGAGCAATACCCGCAACTAAATAGTTATAAGTATTTGTTGCAGTCTCTGGTAAAATCTGGCCCTGAACCGGATCAGAATTCAATTCCTCTTCGCTAATCGGACGCTCTGGAAGGATTGGATCCTCGTCACCCGGAGTTTCTGGATCTACTGGGTCTGGATTTGGATTAGGGTCTGGATCTGGATCTGGATCTGGATCTGGGTCTGGATCTGGATCTGGATCTGGGTCTGGATCTGGATCTGGGTCTGGATCTGGATCTGGGTCTGGATCTGGGTCCGGATCTGGATCTGGATCTGGGTCTGGATCTGGAGTGTAGCCTTCAACAATAAATTTGAACTCTACTTCAAAACCTAGTCCTTGGTATTCATTTCCTAATTCAAAAGGAAAATCAACACGAAATAATAAATCTTCTTGATTTAATGATCGTAATGCTCTAGGAGATAGTCCATTAAAATCTTTTAATTTTCCTTTGAATAAAATTCCACCCGTATCCGAAACCGTTAATAAGAATTCATTATAAAGTTTAGAAGATCCACTCTTAAAACTTGAAATGGTATTGTAAGAGAAATCTCTTTCTCCTCTATTCTGTATGGTTAACTTCTTTATTGCCCAATCTCCTGGCTTAAGATTATTCAATATAAATAAAGATGTTTCCGGAGAAGTCTCAATATCTATTTCACTAGCGTTTGTAACTTTTGGGTAAAAATAATTTAAAACAAGGCATCCAATGAAAAAAAACAGTATAATTCTTATATTTATTCTCATTTATTTTCACCCTATTGGATAAGATTGATAGACTTATAAATCGCCTTTTTCTTTAAATAAAAGGTGAGCATTATACTATACCCACCTTTTATTTTTTTAAATTAAATTAGTTTGAGCCACCATTGTTAGCTTTTCTATTTGTTTCAATATCGCCTGATTCATCAGATACGTTTTGACCTTGCCACTGACGCGCTTCAAATGTGAAGTTCACATCGATACTGTCACCTTGGAATTTATTTTGTGCGTTAACATTACCTAAAGTATCATCAGCATTTCCAGAGTTGTCAGCATCATCAGGATTTACATACAAAATGCTTAATTCTACGTTATCCCAATCACGTGGATCAGCAGGTAGACCTTGCCATTGATTTGCTGCATTAGAAGCTAAATTTATTCTTCCATCAACCCAATGAGATCCTAAAGCTGCAGATACTTTAGTAATAGCGGCTGCATCAGCTACATTAGTAGCTTTATAGATATCTGCTAAAGTAATATTCTCATTTAATTCAATTAGTCCTTCAACGGCACCCTCTGTACCAGTTCTTGCTAAGGTAACTTTAAACTGTTCCAAGTACTCAACTGCTGTGTTTTGACCAAAAATATCCGCATCTGCTCCATTTGGTACCTCAGTGTAATCTCTAGCTGCACCCTCGTAACCGTAATCATCAAAATTAATGCTGTCAATTGAGAATAAAACATCCTTTATGGCTAGAGAACCGTCATTTTTTAAGCTAAATTCTCTTTTCATAGTATCGCCTGGTTTTAAATTAGTTAGACTAAATGTAGTTGGCCCTTGAACAGGATTGATTGTTAGTTCTAACGTACCTGTACCAGCCGTAGCAGTTACTGTTTCAATATCGTTAAATGCTGCCCATGTTCCTCCAGCTACTAAAGAAATACCTAAAGTGGCAGACAGTGCACCCATTGCTAATTTTTTCTTAATATTCATCTTTCTTTCTCCTCCTAATTTGAAAAGTGTATTATTGAATATTTTCTGTTATTGGATTAGTTATTAGTAGATCTGTTCTCTCCAGGCATTTGTGTACCTTCAAACTTCAGACTGAAGGATGCACCCTCATCTTGGAATTTATTTTGTTCTTGGAATCTGCTGCTTGGATATGTTTGTGTTTTATTATCAAATTCTACTTCAAATGTATAAGTTACAGATCCTGCAGGAGCGATAGCAGCAGCTGCTCCAGAGCCAGAAATTTCTGCATTAGTTAAGCTACTTAATCCTGCTGCAGTACCGTTATATACAACATCATTCCCTCTTTTAATTACTACATCAAATTGGCTTAGGAACTCTTCTTGAGTGTTTTCTCCATCGTCCTTACCATTTAATCCACTTAATGGAAGTTTTGTATATTTTTTATCAGCCCAACCTGAAACTGTCGTTGTGACGAAAATATCATCGATTGCTAAGGATCCGTTATTTCCTAAAGTTAGTGTCTTAGTAAATGTGTCTCCAGGTTTTAAATTATCAAGATCGAAAAGAACCGATTGACTAGTTGTTAGATCTAATGTACCCGATGCAAACTTATTGTCTAATGTTTCTACATCATTAAATGCTGCCCATGTTCCCCCACCAATCAGTGATACACCTAAAGCGCCAGCTAAGATGCCTAAGCCCATTTTCTTTTTAATACTCATTAATAATTCCTCCTCAAATTTTAGTTCCACCCTAATGGGTATGTATATGTGAACCCCATAGGGGCTTCAACCTAAGAAATTTTCTGTTCAATAGAATCATCAGATGCAGTTGGTTTCATTTTTAGTTCGATTTCTTTAATAGCCGTTCTAATTGTAAGACCTGCATACCCTAATAAAAGGAAACCAGGGATGATTAGAAGAAGTGCAGTTCCGACTGATGAACTTGCATATTTTAAGAAGTAACCTATAAAAGGAATCGTAATATTTGAGTAAACAGCTACGATATTCTGTGGAATTACGAGATTAGTATCTGCATTTTTGTTATTATCACCTTTTGTTTGATAGTTCACCGAATTACCCTGCTTAATAACATCTATTATTCTATGGGTAACAATGCTGCCGTCACTTTGCCTAAAAGAAATGACATCTTTGACTTTTAAACTTTTTTGGTTTTCCGGTTTTTTTACTAATATGATAGAACCCGTTTTAAAAGTGGGTTCCATTGAACCCGATAAAACAGTTTTGAATTGATAGCCAAATAATTGAGGTTCTCCACCAGACACCCTTGAAGATATGACCATAATCACCATTACTAGTAATGTTGTAAAAATTACTCCATATAGAATATTGCTACTGATTTTTACTGCCTTTTTCATTTGGATCTCCCTTCTAAGTAAAAAATTTGTTCTTAAGTATTAATTGGAATCCTTTTCTCCATCGCTTACTTCATCTTTTGATTCAGATGGGTCATCTTTATTTTCACCACTATCTGTTGTTGGTTCAGTTGGTTCATCTTTGTTTTCATCACTATCTGTTGTTGGTTCAGTTGGTTCACCTTGGTTTTCATCGCTGTCTGTTGTCGGTTCAGTTGGTTCTGGATTCTCATTTTTCTCTTTATCGTTATCAATTTGTTCAGAGCCTTCAGTACTTGGGGATGTTCCTTCGCCTTCTTTAGTGGATTGTTCGTTAAGAGATTTCTTCATTGAACAATCATTAATTTCAATTACTTCACTCCAAATAAATGGATTCCCAGGTCTATCTGGTTTAGTTACTTTAAATCGGTAATCACCATTTCCATCAAGTGAAGCATTCGATTCAATTTTTCCTATTTTCCCAGATTGTATTTTTTCAACTTCACCGGAATCTAAAGCAGGACTTTGAGGTACTTTTGACTGATTTCCTTTCCCAACTCTAAATAGCTCCCATGTCCAAGTAGAGTAAGTCATATCTTCTCCACCGTTATAAATTTCAGCAAATATATTAGGTGGATTACAGGATCCTCCACGTTTTAAGGTTGTTCCTTGTGGATCAAAGTCTAATGAGCTTTTATCCCATTCTTCTTCATTTGGCCATGGCCAACTTACATGAAGTGAAGCATTGACATTTTCAATATCATTGAATGAAGCGTTTGTAAACGTGTTGAGTTGCATCAAAGTTAATAAGAAAATATTCCAAATTAAAATAGTTTTAGTGAGAAATACTAATACTTTGAACTGATTCCTAAATTTCCTCAACCTGGTATATCGAATATTAATCACTTCCTAACCAAAATTTTCTTATTAACAGTTTTATTCGTTCTTTTTAACGAACTCACAAGTTGAGTATAGGACATTAGCCATAATTTGAAAAATTCCAAAATCAGCCGTTTTTTCTGTATAAAGAACATTTTTCGTTCGTTTTCTCGTGATATCTCTTGTTTTCTCACTATTTCGTATTTTTTAAAGAACGAAATGTTCGTTATAATGTTTTTAATGTATGGAAATATATACTGGAGGTGAACTATACATATGGTTGGGAACTTGATTAAGCAAATTAGAGAGCAAAAGGGGTATTCGATCACTGAGCTGGCTGATAAAGCTGGAGTATCCAAGTCCTATTTAAGCTACATAGAAAGAGGCATACAGCAAAATCCATCCTTACAGGTTCTATCAAGATTAGCCAAAACCTTAGATACGAACGTAGAAAGTCTTCTTCATCATGAAGACAAAAAAAATTTATTAAAAACTACATCTATTGATGAAGAATGGGTTTCGCTAATTCAAGATGCGATTCACCAGGGAGTAACTAAAGATGAATTGTCCTATTATTTGGATTTTGTAAAGTTCAGAAAAGATAATGGAGGTAATAGTTAATATGAAGGTAAGGATCAGCATCCTACTGGTAGCATCCATACTTTTAGTGGTAGGTGGACTTGGACTTGTTGTCCTTTCCTTCTCGAATATGTATGACTATGAAAAGAAAACAGATCAAGCATTAGTTGAAGCTAAACAGAAAATTTCAGTGGACAATGTTCTATCAAAAGAACAAGCAGTTAAAACAGATGATGTTCTTCCTAACGAACAAGCCATCTCCTTTAATAAAGGCGAGGTCATTGGTTTATTAACTATTCCAAGCTTAAAAGCAGAATTACCCATTATTGAAGGAACGAATGAAGAGGAGCTTGAGAAGGGGGTAGGGCACTATTCAACCACAGTCCTGCCTGGGCAAAATGATCAAATTCTGTTGTCCGGACACCGAGACACTGTTTTTCGTAGGTTAGGTGAATTAGAGCTAGGAGATATTTTTCGGATAGAAATGCCATACGGAGAGTTTACATACCAAATTATTAATACAAAGATTGTGGATGCTAATGATACGACGGTTATACAATCTACCGCTCCAAATGAAATTTTGACCGTTTCAACCTGCTATCCGTTTTCCTATCTTGGAAATGCTCCGCAACGATATATACTAACAGCTGAAAAAATAAAAAATCCGACAGTTAACTAGAATTGTTTCCAGTTACTTGCCGGATTTTTGTTTTATAAATTAGTAAATCTTTTATGTTTAACTGAACCCATTTTTCCAGATACAAAAATTAATTTAGTTTCCGCTATTTAAGCATTGATGAGCTGGCTTTGAGAAACCTATCGGAATCAGATTATTGTAGTCTAGTCACGTTATCGTATTCCGTATTTTCATCAATGTTATACATCCATTTCAGCTTGTCGCAAGAAAGCACATTGGTTTCATTTTATTGTATACAATATGTTAGTTCTTAGATGTGTATTATTAATTTACGGTAACCGTAATATTAACAGAACGGTCATTATATTTAGTGGTGATAGTAGTTGTTCCCTTCTTTTTACCTGCTTGAATGACTCCATCTTCTACTGTAATTATTCCGCTTTTTGTCACTTTCCAATCAGCCAAGGTTGTTACATCACGCTTTGATCCATCTGTATAATAAGCAATAAGTGTTATTTCGGTTTCTGCTTCTCTTTTTAACGTCACTTTTGTAGTTGAAGCTTTTAATGTTTTAATTTTTTTATCTTTAATTACTTCCGCTTTAATGGTTGTCTCAATACCTTCATAGGAAGCAGTTATTGTTGCTGAACCAAGTTTGTTTGCAACTAGTATCCCATCTTCAACTTCTATTACACTACTCTTGGAAGAAAGCCATGTGACTTGATCACTTACTTCCTCTCGTGTTCCATCTGTATATAGAGCAAAAACATTTAAGATCTTCTCTTCATTTACTAACAATTTAACATTTTTATCTGTGATTTGTAGAGATTCGACTTCCTTAACCTCTTCATCTAGTTCAGTAATATTAACATTAATTATAACTTCATACCCCTGATAAAATGCTGTAATGGTTGCTTCTCCTACGGAAATACCTTCGATTTCTCCACCATCGACTTCTGCTACTTGACTATTATCTGTTGTCCAAAATGCCTGTGAAGTCACATCTTTCTTTGTATTATTAGATAATGTAGCAACTAGATCAACCGATGCTGTTTCGCCAACTTCCAATTCAACCTCTTTAACAGAAGCAGTTACCTTTTGAACACCGGCTTTTGATACTATAACAGGCAATGTCACCTTTTTCCCTTTATAGGTTACTGTAATCTCAGCTTTCCCTTCCTTTGACCCAGCTTTAATCGTTCCTTTACTTACGGTTGCTATAGATGTAGAGCTGCTGCGGTATGTTGTTTTGGAATCGTTGGTGACATCTTTTTCATCACCATCTTCATCAATATAATAGACTCGGAATTTAACAGATTTGTTGTGAGAATGGAAATACTTTCTTCCGAAAGAACTAATGTGTTTATTTCCGAATTTTCATCCTCATCCGAATCATCATCGCTTCCTTCATAAATTACAGATGATAAATAATATGCTAGCGGAATATTTTCTTCATTATATAAAATATTTAAATTGTAATATTTGCCTTTACGTGGAAGACCCGAATTATAACCCTTATCGTCATAAGTAGAAAAACTACCTACATAATCATCGATGTTATCTTGATTAACTACCATCTGAACATTTGATGATGCTACTGATATTTTTTTAAAAGATTGTACATTTTCAGGCAGCAAGCTTCTATCAACAAGAGTTGTAAATCCTCTATCATTTGGAGTGTGTGTAATTCCGTTTTCCTCAGTTAATTGAACAACTGAGTCAGAGTCGAATAACTTTGCCGAAACAGATGCAGGGATTAAAATTTGTGTACCTATAAACCCCAAAAGCATACAAATTAATAAAAACTTTTTAGTCAAATTAAATATCCTCCTTATACCAATAAAGGTTTTATTTTCCATGTTATTATAGATTTAAATTTGAAGATTTACCAATATATTATTTATACAATTTAAGAAAATCTTTTAATTTTTACTCTTACTGATTTCCCTGAGAACCTACCTTTATAAAAAATAGGTAAAAAGAATCTACTCGACAAGATTATTAGTTATATAATGGTACTAAAGGTACAATTAAGGAAACTTAATGTCACAAAGCTATAGGGGCTAAAGGTAGAGACCAACGCCAGCCAGCTACCGTTACCAAAGGAGGAAAAGGTAATGAAAGGTAAAGTATTAAGAGGAACAATGTTAGGTTTATCTGCTTTTACACTAGTATTTGGTTCAGCAACTTTTGCTAGTGCTAAAGGTGGGAAAAAAGAAGAACCCGCTCAAGCAGAAGATCAAAAAAAGCCTGAAGAAAGCAAAAAACAAGAAGAACAAAAGAAACAAGAAGAGCTGAAAAAGAAAGAAGAACAAAAGAAGCAAGAAGAGTTGAAGAAAAAAGAAGAGTTAAAGAAGAAAGAAGAACAGAAGAAGAAAGAAGAGCTAAAGAAGAAGGAACAGCAAAAGAAAAAAGCGGTGAAGATTACTTCTAAAGCTGGACAAGAAGTAGATAAAAAGCTATCTGCCATTGTTACTTCTGTCAATAAGACAACTTCTCTTATTAATGCTTACTTCGGTGTTCAAAAGGATGAAACGACTGAAAAAACGATTCCTAAAAAGGAAGCCAACTCAAAATACAATAGCTTTATCGGAAAATTAAATGCCGATCTCAATAAATTAAATGCACTTGAAAAGAGCTTGAAGAAATCCAAAGCATCTCAATCTGATTTACAGGCCTTGAAAGCTAAAATAGATGAAGCTAGAGCATTAATTACTAGTGAATTAAGCCGCGTAAAAGCTTTAGTTAAAGAAGTTACTACACCTCCTAAGGTTGAAGATCCAAAAACTGAGGAGCCTGCTCAACCAACTGTACCTGCTCCATCAGAAGGTGGAACGTCTGAACAACCTACTTCACCTGCACCTGGCGATAGCACCACTCCAGGTACTGAGACAGGTCAAACTGGTGAGACTCCTGCTCAACCATAAAAGGTGTCAGTCACCATCCAGAAATTGGATGGTGACTGACACTCTTTCATTCTATCTTTTCCCCACTTCCCGATAGCAACTTCAACTGGTCATTTTCGTAGCCTATCTCGTAGGATACTTTATATTTGCTGTATACGGTAGATCCATTTTTTCGTTCTTCTGCCGATATAATTGCCACTACTGAAGATTTTTCTCCAGATTGGGAAGTTACTAGTTCATCTATGGTGACCGTCCGTGTATTTAGGTAACCTTCCCTGAACTCTTCGTAAGGAAGATTGGATTTCCATGAACTCCCCAGTAACGAATACGCTGTCACATAATCCCCATAATTCAAATTTTCATAGAAATATTTTACGAGATAACTAGAGTACTCTTCCATGCTATACTCATCTCCAGTAGCATATCCCTCTGTATCAAGGGCCACCTCTGGTAGCGAAGTCATCGGAGTTTTCGACCATCCTTCTAGAGTAGTTAGCACGCTTACGATTGGTATGCTGAAACCAATGGCCCCTTGATCCACTCCTGCTGAATTGATTCCGAGGATTTTCCCATTTTTACTATTAATCAAAGGTCCTCCACTGTTGCCAGGGGCTATTGGTGCTGAAATTTGGTAAACATCTTCATAATGGAACGGTTCAATATCGAAATCACGTTCGGTGCCGCTGATGATTCCTGTGGTAACTGTATTTTGCAGACCAAGAGGGCTTCCTAACGCCAATACTTCATCCCCAACCTCTGCCTTTTTGATCCCTTCAATTTGAAGTGGTACTGTTCCTTCCAGTCCTGCTACGCGCACTACCGCAATATCGGTTTCATTGCTGAGACCAATGACTGTACCTGTAAATTCCTTGGAATCTGAAGTCTTTACAACGACGCTCCTAGAATTACCCACGACATGGGCATTGGTGATAACATCACCTTTGTCATTGTAAATAAACCCAGATCCCAATGAACCGTCCTTTAACTCTATTTTGACCACAAGCTTTTGTGTGTTATGGATAATTTCTTTTAACTCTAAAGGACCTTTTTCTTTCTCAGTCCCTTCGTTACTTCCCACTAATTCCGATGAAGCTCTCAGCTCCTTTCCTACATGTTCCTTAATATAGAAAAAAGCATATATCCCTCCGCCCCAAATCAGGACCGTCAAAATCAAACTGATGATCCATTTTTTCATCTTATCCACCTCCTCTTAATCAAGGTACCAAGTACAGTGGTCAATCTCCACGTTCACATCCTGGTAGACTCCATAATATGAATCCTCAAAGTATCCCCATTCACCTGGTTCCAAATAATATGGATTTACTGTTGCATAGCCCTCATCAATATAATTATTGTTGGCATCGTAAATCGTAAAATAAACCGTAATGGAGCTTATACTAGTCGTCGCTACATTTTGTACCTGGCCGGAAATGTAAAGGTCTCCGTATTCACTAATTTCAACTGAAAGATCCGATACTTGAACGGCAGCAGTTTTATTTTTCAAGTCTTCTTGTGCAGCAGCCTCCATCGCTTGTTCAATTCTCTGTTGTTCACTATTTCCAAATGCTATCTGGCTTTGTTCCACACGTTTCTTTAATGACAACAATTTTTCATGATTCACAGCGAACTGAAGACCTTTTTCAATAATTGCAAATGCCTCAGTAAAATTATTTTCAGATAGTTCATTTTCCACTTCATTGCTGCTTATTTGGACAATCCTATTGATGATTTCCGTTTTGACCGCACTCGCCTCTTTTTCAGGTAATGATGAAAGGATGGATAATTTCCCACCGAGCTGATCTACGGTTTTCAATCCGTTTAATTCCTTCTTAATTGTTCCAACTGTAATCTTGATTTCCTTTACTTCGACTTGTTTATGGATATTTTCAAATACTGGCCCTTCTACGTCTTTCAATTTTTGTTTTAAACTAGTAATCTCCTTTGATGCGTCAGCAAAGTTATTCTTTTGGATTTGTTTGCTAACCGAGGTTAGTATTTTTTCATATTCCATGGCCTTTTCAATGACTTCAAGATCTTCAGTCAACGCCAAATAGGAGGGGCGTTTCGATAAAGCCTGTTGAATTAGCCTCTTCGCTTGTGCATAATTTTCATTTATGGCACTTTCCTCAGCAACTCCCTTTAGTTTCAAGACATCTGCATTTACCTCTTTTTGTTGAAAAAAATAAAAGGATAATCCTATCCCAACCACTAGAATACTTACAATTGGTGCAAGTACAGGCAAAAAACGAAGAAATTTATTCTCCACTTGGACATGGGTTTCAGGCACATTATTGGGTTTATCATCTTCTGGCAAGGCTTCTACATATTTTTGTTCCTCAACCATAGGTATTGATTCCTCATTTATATCTGTTTCACTGTCAATATTACTTATTGACTGCACCTCTGCACCACAATTTGAACAAAAACGGGACTCCTTTGACATCTTCTCCCCGCATTGATTGCAATACATATTATTCCTCCTCCTTGGAATAAGCACCTAAGCTACAAAGTCAGACTCATTTCATTTAATAAGCCGCTTTTCAATTTATTATGAATAAGCGGCTTATTTTGGATATTCATATGTCAAATGTAAAACCTTACTTCATTATAGGATATTTGAACTATTTATAAAATATTATTTCTTTATTATTTCAGGCTAAAAAGTTATATCCTTGCATTATTTTGAGGGCATATCTGTTATTGCCCAAAAAGGATACAAATCAAGAACCAACTTAGATGAACGTTTTACCTATAAAAAAAGACCGTAGCCAACCTCACATTTTAAAGGTTTGTCTACAGTCTCGACCTGTCGCAATAAATGTCGACATGCTTTTTATAAATTTTTGGATGACTATATTACTATTTCTTAATCAATTTCGCATTCACTTTTGATGTTCTTATTTCTACCGTCAACGTACCTGCCTGCTTGTTAACAGACGCCTTTATCAGAAGTGGAACACTCTGTATATTCTTAAACCTAAAATCAGGTCCACCCCAAGACACCGTCGCATCTCTTCCCTTAGGTACATACCCTACATCCAAGGAGTGATTGTGGTGCTCCACATAATCTATTTGCAGTTGATCGATAGCATTATACAACGTGGATGATGTCTGGCAGATTCCCCCACCAATTCCTTCCACTAATTCCTTATCTACGATTTCCTTTGCCTTCTGATAGCCTCTAGCTGCTGTCCGTTCGCCCACTTGGGTATTAAAAGAAAAAATGTCCCCAACTCCTAAAATCACATTATCGATAGTCTGAGACGATAGTTCAATATTTCTTACCCTCCCAGTCACACTACTATCAAATTTTGTCGTATAAGTCCCTACTACCACTTCTCCTAAACTCTTCGCTTCTTCCGCTTTATATCCTGATTCCGTAATACTAAGGGGTAAGTTCACTTCTCCACCCTTATCAGATAATCCCATTATACTTTCCACTAATTGGTTTTCTGATAGAATGACACGAGGCTTGCCTTTGATGATCTCTCCATTGGCCCCGATTTTATCCAGGACCATGCGCTGGTCATAGCTTGATCTTGCTAAACTTCTAACCCAATCCGCTATTTGCTTTTCGTAGCTCTCTTTATTCTGCCCGTAGCCCATCTCTATCGGAATAATTTCTTTAAGCACTTTTCCTGTATTCGGATCCATTACCGTTATCATTACCTCTTCCACTTCTTCTTCCTCTTCTACCTTATCTACTGTCTTTTGTTCCTCCAGTTTCTTCTCTAACTCTTCTACTTTTTTCTCTAATCTCTCTATTTTTCTCTCTAATGCCTTCTCAGCCTCTATATCTTTATTACAGCCCGTCAACCCTATCAAACTACCAGCTAATACACCTGTAATTACCCATTTACGTTTCATTTGTCCCCCTATTTTTCCAAAGCATATATTAAAACTTACTATCCAAGAAAAACAATACTGTTTTCTATCACCGTCATTTATATTCAAATACTCTTTGTCATATGAATGATTGGTGGTAATTTGAGTCATTATTCTTAGATGGGGGTAAATAAAAAAAACGAACTCAAATTTGACTGAGTTCGTTTATCTTATCGAGTTTACGAGATTTACTTTTTAATCAATTCATTAATGGCATTTTTCGTGATCGTTTGCACATTTAGATTCGGGTAAGCGTTGTGTTCTTTTTTCCCGTAGGCATCCAGGTACCAGTTCCAGTAGAACGTACCTACAGCAAAGACCTTGCCTCCATTAGGATGCTTATACCAGGTTACATGGGATTTTGTACTTTTTCCATATAGGCCTACAAATGACTCTCCAAGAATTTCAACTCCAGGTATCGTGCCATCATAGGCATCGACTTCACCACCAATGATATTCCGGATTCTGTCGCCTTTTTTTAAAGTAGTCCCCTTCAATAGCCAATGATTGTTCGTGATGGTTAAATCATTATATTTTTTCTCAGGAATTCCCGCATATTGAATGCCAAACAGCATTTGTTCTGGATAATTTACAGGGCTATTACGAAATTTTGTTGTCGTAAGGGAAGGATTAGTTAGAGCTAATGGATCATCATAATATTTATAACCATACATTTTTGTTGGATCCTTCGTATCATAACGAACCTGCCAATAGCCTACATTAGCGTTCAGTACGGCAAGTCCGACCTTATTTTTCATTTTTTCTTCAATTGCCTTCCTCATTCCCATTGTCCAATATTCAGCATGACCTGGTATGATGATCGCATTGATTTGTGACTTTCTTAGAATTCCATCATGAACATCCTTGTCAGTAAAATAGGTAATCGAATAGTTTTGACGCTCAATCCATCGGATAAAATTATATTCATAGGCAAAGAAATCACCTGAACCATTTCCTGTATTATATGGACGCTTAAAGGAAGCTTGATATCCAGCCTGACTATACGTGCTGTTATATCCGTACAGACTCTTGCCACCCCAGTTATTGTAGGCTTGATAGGTATTCGCAGCAATTAATATACCGAGCTGGGCTTTAGGCTTTGATTGTTTCACCACAAATGGGATATAGCTTTGTCGATTATCAGTATCCACCAGCTTTGCCAAATACACTCCACTACTCCAGGATCGTGGAACTGTAAAGTTTACGGTTGGTAACCATTTCGCTTCAGTCGCTCCTAAAGCGGGTTGTTTATTTCTTAGGATTCCAGAGTATCTGCTCGTTTTTTGCATAAATTCAGAGCCGCTACCCTCGTTGTAGCCCATGCGATAAAACTCAATGTGGAATGGCTTTTTGTTGTGAATATAGAATACTAGCTTTTCCCCAGCCTCAATAGAGGTTTGGTTGGCATAGCCCTGTAAGGCCTTGCCTGCTGGCTTGCTGATTTTCCACTGTGAGTCTTTTGAATTCGTACTTAGACGGGATATTTGCTCCGAATTCTCTATATTTTCTGATGCATATGTATAATTTTGGCTAAGGAGTATAATAAACATTGATATCATCAATAAAAACGCAACTTTTTTCATATCTTCCTCCGGATTCTAAGTTGCAATAGAGACCTATTGTCTATTATATATCGGTAAAATGTTCATTGGTTTTAGATTAATAGAAAACAAAAATGACTTGTAAAATTTCCCACAAGGCATTCGACAAAATTCGGGTGGTGACAGGCACCACTATTCAGTCAAAATAAAAGCCCTACAGAGATTTCCCCTGCAGGACTGTGTATTAATAGATTACAGCAATGTTGTCTACGTAGATATTTCCTTTACTTTTTGCCGTATCCACACTCATGTAACGAACTGGCGCAGTTAGCTTATAAGGAGGTTTGAACCCGGATGGAATGGTAGCCTCAATGTACTTCCAGCCCTTCCAGTTCATGTTCCTTGTAAAGTCTAGATTGATTTCTTTTTGGTTAGCATCCTTTAACTGGCTTCTTACCCAATAGCCATTACCTTCACCATAAACCCACATTCCAATTTTCTTTGGATTGCCCTGAAGAGTCATTGGTGTAGATGGAGAAGCGTAAATGCCTGAAGTTCCAGTATTTCCAGTGAAGTCATAGCTTAGTTTTAAGGATTGCTTGCCATACTGGATAATTTTCCTTTCAGGTGCGATCGCTATCGTTTTATATTTAGCCCCAGTAGCCTTCCAGCTTGAAATATTACCTTCGAAGGTCTCAATGACAACTGAATTCTTAGTGCCTATAATGAGCTTGGCCGTTGCCTTCGTAGTACCATAGGACACTGTTAAAGTTCCTGTTCCGACCTTGCTTCCGGATGTAAAAACTCCATCCTTCACAGAGCCTAACGTTGTAGGAGAAACTTGGTAGGTGAATGCCTTTGGATCTTCAACAATACTTTTTCCATTTAAATAACCTTTAACTTTAATAGGCGTACTCATATTCGCTGGTAGGGCGATGACATCATTTTCTAATGTAATCTTATCCAGTTTATTGCTGAAATTGATTGTAATATCCGTTGAAATGGATCCAGAAGTTGCAGTAATCTTCCCTTTACCAGTTCCATTTACGGTAAAGCTGCCATCCTCGTTAAATACCCCTTTATCCGAAGTCCAAGTGATAGGGGCATCTAAAGGGACTGGATAACCAGCAGCATCGTAGCCTTTGATATCGATGCCTAAGTTTTTATAGGTTTGGCCGCTAAAAAGAGTCACTTCTTTTGTAGAAGGAATTAACTTGCTTAATGGCCCCATAGGAGCTTTGTTGACAATGAATAAGGCATTAGCAATACTTCTTTCCTTACCATCTGACGGCTTATTCACTACGCCTAATTGCATGGTGTCCGGATTTTTCACCACCATGGTCGATGACCCGCCACCATCAAATGTCATCGCATCGACAGCACCAAAATCTTTCATGACTTTGGCCATCTCGTTTAAAGTCATTCCAACGCTGTGGTACTTATCTCTTCCATCCAGCACAACCATAAACACGCTACCGTCTTCCTTAATACCGATAGCCGTCCTTGGTGCTGCACCTTTAACATTTAAGGATTGAGTGACACCCTTTTTCACTAATTGATAGCGTCCGCCAATGGATTCCTCGATTCCAGCCCATTCTTCCTCGAAATAATGAAGCGTGACTTCCACTGAATCTCCTGGCTTCACATTCTTTTTCAAATACTCACTACTATATCCGTGACCAGATAAGACATATTCACCCTCGTTTAGCTTGGTATTGCCTTTACCAGCCAACACTTCCTTAACCTTAAAAGTGACTTTTCCATTTCCGTTCAAAACGCCATTCATATCAGTAAGGACTACTTCCGTACCTGAGGAATTCGTTTTAGTGCTTGAATAATAATTTGGAGTATACATGATCAATTGATCACTGTTTCTCTTTTTATTGATTCCTGTAATATTATAAATACTACCACCATTAACCTTCATACCGACATAAATATCCGGGCTGCCGATAAGGGCTTTCCCTTCCTTGGTCACCCCGAAAATTACTCGGCTTGACGCAATAGTCGTATTGGTGGTCCAGATTTCTCCATTATGTACGGTTAAATCAGTAGGTGATCCGCTTGAATCAAAATAATCTCCATTTGTTCCAGCTAGAATAACACCCTCTGTAAAATCGTTACGTTTAGAAATAGAAGAAACGGTTTCTAAACCTAGGATTTTATCCTTAGCCATACCCACTTCAAAACCAATATTGCTTACAGCAGGACTGACATCCATCTTATTGATGAATTGCTTACCACTATTGCTGTTAATTTGATAAGTCGAATGGCTCACACCTTCAGTAAGGACCTTTGTGGTTTCCTTTGCCACAGTTCCAATGGATAACTTCTTTGCAGGGGCCGATTCTACGGGTTGTATCGACGAAACCATAAACGAAAAACAGACGACACCAGCAATCATAATTCTCTTAAACATCATTTTCTCCCTTCACACCTAATCTAGTTGTTTATCTATCTATCATTATATGACAAATTATTACCAAATTGGCGTGTTTTGGGTAAATTAGAAAATGTTTAATAAAGATAGTTATATATTACTAGATACAATATACACAAAAAAACCCTGTTTTCATCACAGGGTTCATCTTTCCATTTATTCTTTATCCCTAATTTTCAGAGCCTTTTCTGGGAAATCGGTCATGATGGTATCAATGTTCATACCAATCAGCTTTTTCATGTCTTCTTCTTCGTTAACGGTCCAAACCCTTAATGGAAAGTTGTTTCTTTCTGCTTCGCGACTCATTTCTGTATAGGCAACTGGTGTGTGTACATGCAAGGCAGATGCCCCTATCGAAGCTGCATATTTCCAAGGTTCGACAAGTATTTCCACGAAAAGAATTGCTATATTGATTTCAGGATCCAGTTGTTTGATTCTTTGAACACTATAATGATTAAAGGAAGAAATGATAGCCTTGTCTTTATATGAAAATTGCTCTAAGTCCTTCAATACTTTTTCTTCGATTTCTTGATATTGGATCACATCGGTTTTTAATTCTACATTTAATAGGATTTCGGTACCTTGTAATAGTTGTAGCACTTCCTTTAAAGTTGGAATGGTTTCTCCTTGAAATTCATTGGAAAACCAAGATCCTGCATCCAGCTTTTTCAGTTCTTCCAATGTGAAATCCATGACTTTTCCTGTTCCATTCGTCGTACGATCGACGGTTTCGTCATGGATGACCACTAGTTCCCCGTCCTTAGTCAGATGAACATCAAGTTCAATCCCGTCCGCTCCAAGCCGAACTGCTTCTTGCATCGCGGCTAATGTATTTTCAGGATGTGTCCCTTTACTGCCTCTGTGTGCAAAAATAAGTGTCTTT
Source organism: Peribacillus alkalitolerans (assembly GCF_010882125.1). GTDB lineage: Bacteria > Bacillota > Bacilli > Bacillales > DSM-1321 > Bacillus_BN > Bacillus_BN alkalitolerans. Next base: position 357,903 of record NZ_JAAGVZ010000001.1, read on the forward strand.
CCCATCTTCACACCTCTTTCTTAAAATTCGAACTACATCATCTATTTCGACTATAACATTTACCATTGTATGAAACATTATATGCTGTTAAACTAACAAAAAACTTTATCAAACTTCCTTATATATGATGGAGATATGGTCCATTCGTTTCTACCCGGCAGCCGTAAATGGCCGGACTATAGGGAAAAGCAACTGGATCATGCCTGCCATGCATTCAAGCTTTTCTGCTATCAGTGAAAAGCTTGAGTGTGTGGCTTTTTTGTTTTTATAGAGGTCTGACATCAGACTATACACTTTATTAGGAGGAATTAGCTTGGATATCTTATTTGGATTGTTATCATTAATCGGCGTTTTATTTGTAGGATTTTTATTTAGCAGCAACCGTAAAGCAATTCCTTGGAAAACCATAGCAATAGGATTAGTCCTAGAAGGTTTATTCGTACTTTTTGTCATGAAATCTGAAATCGGACAAAATATTCTTCGAAAAACTGCAGCTGGCGTCCAAAAAGTCATCGACTATAGTAATGAAGGAACACAATTTGTATTCGGTGGATTTTTTGCAGAAGGATCGAACATTACATTTGTATTTGCGATCCAAGTTCTTTCAACCGTGATTTTCATCTCTGCACTTGTCTCTCTTTTATATCATTTACGTATCATTCCATTTGTAGTTCGTATTGCTGGGTTAACTTTAGGAAAATTGCTTGGTACAACTAAAGTAGAAACGTTCAGCGCAGTAGGAAATTCCTTCTTGGGATTAGTGGAAGCACCATTACTGGTTAAACCATATATTAAAAACCTAACTCGTTCAGAGCTATTTGCAGTCATGGTTGGTGGAACAGCTTCAGCTAGTGGAGCAATCCTGGTTGGGTACTCGTTAATGGGTGTGGAAATGAAATATTTGCTAATTTCTGTATTTAGTGTCCCTCTTGCTTCTCTAATCACCGCAAAGCTTTTAGAACCTGAAACAGAGAAAAGTCTGACGAATGAGGACATTTCTATAGAAAGAACCGAATATACAAATGGTTTCGAAGCAATAGCAGAAGGAGCCATTAATGGAGTCAAACTTGCTCTTAATATTGGTGGACTTCTAATTGCCTTTATTGGACTACTTGCCTTATTTAACGGAATCCTAGGGTTGGTTGGGACTAGCCTTGTTTCTATTCTTGGATATTTATTCTATCCGTTTGCTTTGTTAATTGGAGTACCATTGGACGAAGCATTCAGAGCCGCTTCTATTATTGGAACAAAAGTCTCGGTCAATGAATTTGTAGCTTATATGGAATTGACAAAAATGATCGATGAATTATCACCAAAAACTGTGGCAATTTTATCCGTAGCACTTTGCAACTTTGCAAACCTATCTTCAATTGGACAGTTGATTGTTGGATTGGGATCTATGGATCCTTCGAAACGACCGCTTGTTTCGAAGCTAGGGTTGAAGGCAGTAATTGGAGGGACTTTAGCTAGTTTTATTACTGCAGTATTTGTGGGGATGTTTATTTAATAATAGTGGGATGGGGGAGAAATTCCCCATCCCTCTTTTTAAGAAACAGTGGTTTCAATGCTTATGATTTTCCAATTCCCATTGATTTTCTCTACCTTATAGACACACTTTTCTGTGACCTTTTGATTTTTCTTATTCGTGGAACGCTCTTCAGTTTGGACAAAGCTATAGTCCGGCGTTAGAGGGTAAACCTTGATGGCATGAAAATCAATTTTCCAGCCCTCATCCCAAATTTTCTTATAAACGAGCAAGTTCCTTCTATATTCTTGGTCATTCTCGAAATAAAAAGCATTCAAGCTCTCTTCCAAGCGATTATTATAGTTGTATTCTAAGTGTTCAAAGGTTTTGGTAACCGATTCGACTATCCCTTTATATTTTCCAGCAAAATTCTTTTCGAATATTTTGTTGTAGTACTGTTCCAGTATTCCGTAATGGGCCTTATCCTTGTTTAGCTTTTGTTTAGCATTAAAGTATGCCTGATAGGAATCATAAAAAGACAAGGAGTCTGAGTTAAGATCCTTTTCGACCTTTAATAATAAGACTAGCGCTTTAACGTAAGGTTCCGCATTCACAACTTTTTGTTTCGCTACTTTACCAAATTTCCCATCTAACTTGGTTTGAAGAGCCTTGTCCTTAATTTTCACTAGCTCCTGGTTATATTGCTTTTGAGTTGAAACAAACTGATTATATGTATTAATTAGACTTTGAGTGGTTTGATTTTTATCATATCCCGTCTTTACCGATACTGCTAACTTATTGAGGCTTTCCCCTTTCAGAAATGCATTATTATATGCGGTTGCCGTTAATTGGACCACCTTTAATTTATTGGTACGTTGGATAAACTTATCTCTGATCTCTTTGGACTTGACTGTTTTTATCTGTTTTTCTACATTCACAATACCTTTTTCGAAATTGCTGAGTGTAGAAGTAGATAATTTTGTTAATTTTGTTTCCTGAGATATTATACTTTCAGCCATTTTTTCTAGTTGGATGATTGCTTTATCAATTGAGTCGTTATTCGTTGCAGCAATACTTGTCTTTGTTGACCCAATAATGAAAATTAAGGCAATCAATACAGCTATAACAACCTTTTTCACTTCTTATCACCTTTTCTATAAATCTATTAGTCATAGTAAACCGTAGACATGTCGCCCTTTAATGATTTAAATTGAGATACCACCGAATGATAACCCGTTGCATAATATCCAAGCGAAGGAACATATGCTTCATATGCACTGATACTATTCGTTAAATAAACTGCATCGCTTGAACTGGTTAGTCTCTCAACCTTCATTCCGTCCTTCAAGCGCGCATAAGCCTCAATGCCAATACGACTTTCCAATGTGTGATCAAAGCGATATGTATAATTAGATAAGAAATAACGTGTTTTTTCCTTTTCAATTAACCCTTCATTTTCTAACTCCTCAAGCGCTTCTCCGAGCATTCTATGTTCATAATGATAATCATACTTAGACATAGTCCGAAACTCAGCAGTAGGATATTGCTTCTTATATTTCATAATAATCTGCTTTACATTCTCTTTACTTATCGTCTGAGTCGACAAATTATCATAGTTTACAAAATTCTTAGGAATCCCCATTCCTTCAGCTGCCCTATGAAACTCATCAATTCTAAGTTTACTAAACTTTTGTCTAGTTAAATAACCATCCAAATATTGCTCTGTAGCATGATTATGGACCATCCCATGCCATGCACAATAAATTTCCTCCCCAATCTGATCACTAAATTTCGGATGTGACTCATGATCCACCCTACCATTTAACATCTCTCTAGAAAAGGAATCCTCACCACTTGAAACAAGAGAAAGGATAATTGGTCGACCTTTTCTTCTTTCATTTAATATATCCACCGCATATGTCAGCGTTTCATCATCAGCGTGTGGGGTTATGTAAATGACGGGTTCCTTTACTTGTTTGGGTGGTGTTTTGTTAATCATTGTGTTTCTATTGTTATAGTTTTTGTTTTTGGCGTTTGAGGTGGGTTGATTTGCTTTAGTTTTATTATTTGTTGATAAAGATTGAATAGTATTTTTAGAATAAATATTATCATCTGTCGCCGCATCTGTATTCAATATAGGAAATAACAGAAAACTAGCAAGTGTTAAAGAACTTAATTTTTTAAACATTGTTTTGTAGCTCCTAAAACTTTTTATTTTTCACTATTTCTTCTAATATAGGTTTATTTTACCATATTGCAGAAATTTCGTAACCTTTTTAGGTTTATTCAATCAGTTTATGTAATTTTTAGAGTTAAGTAATAAATCAAATCAAACAAAAAAATGTAATACTTAGGACTGTTATGCTACAAGAGCTACTCAATAAAGTAATGTAAATCCCTGAACTAAAACGAGCTTGGTGATCATTAAAGAAAGACTGCTGAACTTCTACTTTATTTATTGGTATCACCCCATTTTATTTTGACAAGCCAGGATCATATCTTCTGTGGGAATTCGTGCATAGACTCGGGTGTATTCAAATTGACTTACCCCATTTCATCTTCGTTAAACTCTAGGTTTGCCCCTTTTGCTAGCATGTTGGTGGCAAACGTATTTCGGCAACAATGTGGGTGTTACGATTGTTCAAGGCCCGCCAATTTCCCTAATTTAATGGTGATATTATAGATTCCCGTGGACTGAAGACGTCCTCCAAACTTATTCATGAATAACGGTTCTGTTCGAACCCCTGATCGGGTTCGTAAATAGTTTTTTAACACGAGTGCACACTCTACTGAAAAATGAACGTGTCGAATCTTTTTTCATTTGCCCTTGACTTCTACTGTTCGTCTTTCCAGGCCGACATCTTGTATCGTGATGTCGGCTACTTCTGAATTCCGGCACCCTGAGGAAAAAAGAAATAAAACAAGCGCTCGATCCCTAAGTGACAGGTGTTCCGCGGCCAGTTTAACACGAGCATACTCCTGTTCATTCAGAAACTTCGGCAAGGACTGCGGAATCTTCGGTCGCCATCGTTTCTTAATAAGCACGGTGTCCACATACTCTTCAGTAAGACAAAAATTAAAGAACGAAGAAAGGGTAGCTAGTACAAGGTCCAACGTTTTTTCATTTTTATCAACAGCATACTCGTTGAACCATTTTATGACATCTCCTGATGTGAGGGAATCTAGCGGAACCTTTCATTCACTAAGAAATCGTTCTAGTATCGTACGATATTTGGTGATCGTTGCTTCAGCTTTATTGGCAAGTTTTAAACTTAACAGGTATTCGTTAAGCATGGTTTTCGTTTGCACAGGGATCCCCTCATGCGTACTTTGCCAATATTTTTTGGTCGAATTCACGCTATTAATCTCCTTTTTATCAAATTTCAAAAACTTAATAGTGTCATAGTATCGTTGTTAACATTTCTTACTTTTTCATACATTCGTTTTAAATCAAGATGTTTTTAACTGATTTACATATTGTGCCTCCTTTAATGTAATCTCCTTAATTGCAAAAACATCACAACGCCAAACTCCTTTTTCACTGAAATGACTCATCCTTAAATAAAAATAACCCTAACTCCTCGATAGGGTTAGGGCCGATGTACTTGCTATCAACATTATTATTTAAGTTTATTCTTCTATTAGTTTGGGGATATATCAAAGGAAAGCTCTGCAGAGATTTATAGATTCTTTGTTTAACTTCTTCAACTAAAGCCCCCACGAAATAAGAGATTAGGTGAGTTCTATGATAAAAAACGGGAAGAAGGAAAGCCCTTTAAAGTAGCTGTTATCGCCTGTGCCAACAAACTTTTACATTGGATTTATGCACTATTTAAAAGCAATTCAACTTTCCAAGATTTAGCTTCGAAAGAAATATAACTAAATCATACAATACCTTCCAAACTAAAACGGAAGGTTATTTGGCATGCGCATTTTTAGTATAGCATGCATGTTTTTAGTTTTTCATTGAAAAATGTTGACAAACTATTAGCTGGTTTAGTGGACCATGAAAATCAACATTTTCGATAACAATAGAAATGAATTAAAAAACGTTTTAATAAATTAATCGTTTGACCAATAGTTCTTTAGTTAAATAGGACAAGTTTAGAACTGTAAAAAAGCATAAAAATGTTAAAATAGTAAAATTTATGTATTTTATAATAGGAAATTTTTATCATATCTGGTAGATTTATTATTGCACTAAAAAATATAAGGGGGAAATTAAGTGAAAAAGAAAAGTTTGATTGGATTGTTATTTGTCTTTACAATTTTATTGGGGAGTGCATTTTCACCAAACTCTGCTCTGGCTGGCGATACGGTAGCATCCTTAAAAAAACAAGTAATACAATTGAAAGAACAAGTGAAATCCTTAACAAATAAGGTGAAATCAAAGGACCAGGAGATTGCTAAATTAAAGAAAGAAAATGCCACTTTAAAAGCTAATGCAGCTACAGCCTCAAAAACTAAGGTTTCATACAAAGGGATTGTTAAAACAGGAATCATCACTTATAAAAACAATCAATACATTCCTGTTTCTTATGTAAAAGATGTTTTTGAAATTCCTGTTACATATGATAGAAAAACTGATATTAATTATGTAGGAGTAAAACCTAATGGTAGTTATATATCTGATATAATAAAGCCATATTATTCGAGTACCGATGTAAAGGTTAACGAAAAAATTGTTATGGGACAAGAATCATATTATAAAGGATACAAGTTTTTACCAAGTGGTTATACTAAAACGGATGTAAATTTCAATCTAAATAAAAAGTACACAAATTTAAAAGGCAAAATTGGATTTTATGAAGAAGGAGATGACGGAGGCTATTATTCAAGGGATACGATTATTCAAGTCTTTGGCGATGGAGAATTACTTAAAGAAATAGAATTAAATAAAGGTGACTTACCGATGGATATTGATTTAGATATTCTTAATGTGAAACAGCTACAATTCAAAATTAACAGCTCATACGCTGTAAAAATTGGTTTAGCCGACTGTATTATTAAATAATCTATAAAATGTAAAAATATATCAAATGATGTATATAAGTTTTTGATAAGGAAAGCCTGTGTCATAGATTACCAAGTAATCATTGATACAGGCTCATTTTAAAAATTTATTCTTAAACTAACCTGCCCCTTTAGCACATAAAGAAAGCTGCCTCAATGACAACTCTGATTTTCAACTATTCCCCCATTACATCTTAAACATGCCCAGTCTTTATTTGTTCAAGCAACCTTTTTGCAGGATTATAGGTTGTATTCCGATGAAGTAACTTTTCTAGAATCTCTATGGCTTCATTAATTCTTCCTTCAAGTATTAATGTTTCTACATACTGCATTGTCACTTTATCGTGGTTAGGGTTTTTCCTATACGCTATCTCTTTATAAGGTTTCGCATCAGCAGTTTTACCTAAACTGATAAGACATTCATAAATTCTTGCATATGTTCTCGAATGTTCATCCAGGATCACTAGACCTCAAAAAACATTCTGATGAAGATTGGAATTCGCACATTTTAAAGTGTTCTAATCCTTTTTGATAAAGTAAATAAGATTCGTCATACTTTTCCATTTTTTATTCCTCATCTCTAAAGGTATAGATTGTATATCTATTCTGCAGTACGTTTTACACGAACATATTCAAATTCATCCAGATACTTAGGTAAAGCTTGCGGTATTTTAGGTTTCCATCGTTTTTTCATAACCGTAGTTTCCATATATTCCTCATCTAAACAAAAATAAAAAAATGAGGAGAGTGTAGCTAAGACGAGATCAACTGTTTTCGGTTTTCTTCTTGCAGAAAATTCATCTAACCATCTCCTTACATCATTAGAGGTCAGCTTTTCTAGAGGGGTCGTACATTCACTTAGAAATTTTTCTAATATCCATCGATATTTAATGATCGTTGCAACCGCTTTATTTTCCATTTTTAAACTTAACAGGTATTCGTTAAGTATCATTTTCGTTTGTGCGGGAATCGTTTCATGGGTACTTTGCCAATATTTTTTGGACGAAATCATTCTATCAATCTCCTTTCTATTAAATTTCTAAAACATAATAGTGACTTTTTCAAAATGGTTCCTCCTCAAAAAGAAATAGCCCTATCTCCTTGGAAGGAATTAGGACTTTCAAAATAATAATATAGACTTCTTTTTTTATTTGACTCGTATACACAATTAAAAAGAAAAGCCCCGCAGAGATTTCTCCCTACGAAGGCTTTTGAATCATCATTAAGTAACAGACCTTAACCTTTTAATTCTATTTCTTAAGAAGCAGGTGTAGTTACATCAACTTTAACTGGAGCAGTTAAGTTTCCAGCTGCATCTTCTACAACCACATATACATCATAAGCAGTTGCATCAGCTGCAAGTGTTAAAACTTGTGAAGCTTCAGTATTCGCTGTAAGTGCTACAGAAGCACCTGCAACAACAGCAGCAGCAGTCGGAGCAGTAGCATCGTTAGCTACAGATAAGAAGTATGCTTTACCATTTTCGTTAGATTTAACAAGTACTTCTACTTTCTTAGATCCAGCTACTTGAGCAGCACCAGCTTTAGGGTATGTTGCTGCAATTACTGGTGCAGTAGCATCACCTTTTACCACAGCTTTAATAACAACTGGAGTAGATAATAGGTTAGTAGTATCTCCACCATTAGTAATCTTCGTTACAACGATATCTGCTGTTGCATCTTTCTTAAGATCACCAGTTAAAGCTACTTTACCTGATCCATCAATTGCAAAGCTATTAACAGAGTTAGTTACGATTAAATCGCTAGCAGCAATCGCAAGACCTGATTTATTTGTAATTTCTTTACCATATTGGTCGTAAAGTTTAACTAAATCTAAAACTTTTGCAGAAAGAGTATCACCAACAGCTAATGAAGGTAAAGCATTGTTTGCGAATTCTACTTTTGATGCTTTAGCAGCAGTATCTTTAACATCGAAAGTTAATGTATCTACTACGAAAGATCCTACTTTAACAGCAACTTTTGCAGTTGTTGCACTTGTAACAGTGCTATTAAGAGTTAAAGTATCAGCAGTATCGCTTAAAGTCATTTTAGATTTAACACCATTAGTTGCAGTTTCATCGACAAAGCTAACTCCAACCCCACCGTTAGGGTCTAATTTAGCCAATTTGTTTCCGTTACTATCTAGAGAATAAACAGAAATTGTAGCAACTGTGCTATCAGAAGTAGTTTCTGTTGAAGCAGCGTTTAGATCAAGTGTAGTGTAGTCAACTTCAACTTTGTAGCTGTTTAAAGATCCAGCTTTAGAAATTGTTACAGGAATCACTTTTTCATATTTTGTAGAACCATCAGTGTAAGTTACAGTAAATGTAGTTGTACCTTCTTTTACTGCAGATACTGAATAAGTTACTTTTGAAACTGATCCTGTAGCACCAGTAGTTGCTTTAGCAATAGTTTCATCAGCAGATTTGATGCTTAATTTGGAAGAATCATAGTTTACAGCTTTACCAAATTGATCTTTAAACGAAACATCAAATGTTTCTGGAATTGCTCCAATAGCAGCACTTACAGTTGTTTTGCTAACTTCAAGCGTCGTTGGAGTAGCAGATGCTTTAACTGTGATATTAACAGTTGTTTCTAAATCTCCAACTTTAACTTTTACTAAAGCAGTACCAGTTGAAATTGGTGTGATTTGTCCATTAGCACCAACAACCGCTACTGTTGGGTTTAAGTTTGTATAAGTAACTTCATTACCAACTCTAGCATCAGTATCTTTACCATATTGGTCAACATAGTACATGTTTAGATACTTAGAAGAATCGCCCATAGAAACAGACGTTACGATATCTTCAGCTTTTTTAGCTTTGTAATCTGCTGTAGTTTTTAAAGTTTCATCTGCACCAATGTGATACCCTACGAACGTAGAAGCTGTCGCATCAGAAACAGTTACAATTGTAGAAGATGTTGAAACTGAAGTGCCTTTTACAGTTACTTTTACAATTGCTTTATCAGCAGTATGGTCCCCACCTTTATCAATTGTGCTACCATCAGCAGCTACAATACCTAGGTCTGAAGATTCAATTGATAATTCAACTTCGCTTGTGATATCGCGACCTAATTGATCAGTTACTTTTACGATATCTTTAATGTTTTTAACAGGTGCAACTGTTGTAGAAGTAAATTGAATTCCTGTTGCAACAGATTTAGCATAGTAGAATTCTGCTTTGCTGTTTTCTACTTTTGCAGTACCTGACATTACGCCATCAGCCACAACTTCATATGCTTTGTCAGCAGTTAATTTGTCAGCAAATGTTACTGTAACTTCTTTTTTGTTTGTAGAGCTTACTTCAACTTTTGATACGAATTGACGGATGTTAGCATCGTCTTTTCTAGTTACTGTGAAGTTTGCTGGGTTAGCAGAAGTTACCTCTTTATTGAATACTAATTTAACTTGAGTAGAGTTAATCGCACTTACGCTTTCAACTTTAGGAACTGAAACCTCTGCTAATACTTTATCAGCAGCATCCGTTGCAGTTTTTACAACAGTTGCAGCTTTTTCGTTAATTGTAGCTTTGATGTTAGCCTCTACCACTTTGTTTAATTCAGCTTTTTGAGCATCATAAACTTTAGCTAAGTTAGCTTTAGCTTCTAAGATTTTCGCTTCATCTTTTAATACCACCGCAGCGTCAAGAGCTTTAGCAGCTGGCTCAACTTGAAGTTCTAGAGCGTTCCAAGACTTTATGTAGTTCAAAGCGCGACCAAGAAGATACTTTGTGCGAACATTTGAAAGGTCTGCAAGTAATGCAGCTTTGTCTTTCGCAGGTGCATATTTGTTAACATAGTTAACTGCGTATTTGTATTGAGCTTCACCTTTTTTGTAAGCAGCGTATACTACTTCACGGTCTACTAGTTCACCAGTAGCAACGTATGGTTTGCTGTAAGAGTACATTGCTTCATACATAACGTGTTTTGCTTTTTGTACTTCACCTGCAATATTTGGAGCAGCTTCAGATGTTACTGGTGCAACTGCTACGAAACCTGATGCAGCGATCGCAGATGCTGTAGCGATTTTGATTGCTTTCTTTTTCATGAGTGTGGAAATCTCCCTTCGATATTTAAAGTAGTCTGTCTAAAGATACAAAAATATGTAAAATTTCGACAGCTAACAAACTTAACGACTATTATACTAGTTAAATAAGGAAATATCAACCTGTAATAGGTTATTTTTCATTTAACTAGTTACTAAGCCGCTGAAGGATTTGGTATTTACATTTCTACCAGTTCCTTCTGCAATTCCTATAATATTACAAAATACTTGCAAATTCTAGCTTTTTTACATATTATTTTCCCATTTTTCCATAGTAATAGTTTCCAATTTTGGTTAGTTTACGAAATACTTTAAGTAATAGGTACTAAAAATGGGGAATCACACCTTAACATCCTATTCTTAACATTACAGTTTCATGTCATTTTTTCAGTAAAAACTCATAAAACCTTATGACTATAAATATGGACAAACTAACCAACATTACCATATTGATGTCGTGTAAATTTTTCATAAAACTCACTTTTCTTTAAATCCGCATTGGTTTCTCCCCTCATAATTCCCCATAAAAAAAGGACTGTACCATACAAATGGTCAGTCCTTCTTCATGTCCTTATATATTTTTTCCATCAACAATAATTGTTGCCTGGGTGATTTTTTTACTTTTATTGTTGTCAGTTACAGTAAATGTCAATTTATAAGCCCCGTTTGGAACCATTTTTCCCATTAGATCTTTCCCATCCCAGTTCAAGGTCCGCTTTCCTGCTGACATACTCAAATTGTTGTAAAAAGTTTTAACTACGTTTCCTTTGGTGTCTTGAATGTTAATGGTTACCTTAGCTGCTTTGTTCAATTCATATGGTATGGAAACTTTAGCTCCCGTTGTAGATGAAAAGGAAACCGACGCATTCGGTAGCGTTATCGCTGGTTGTATTCTGTCGATCACCTGCTGATGCCTGATTTTAGTGACAGATCCACTGGCTCCTGCAACCCTTGCAATTACCTTATATGTTCCAGTTGTAGCAAAATAGCCATTGTCTAGTTTTCCGTCCCATACAATCGAAAAGCGTCCTCCGGCCCATTTTCGACCTGTTACTAATCTTTTAACCGTGTAACCTTTGCTGTCTTGAATATAGACTGTTACCGTTGTGTCGTTTGGTGTAATAAAGGAAAAAGCTGTTCGACTAGTCCCCGTTACTGGAAAGATGTTCGATGTAGATTGGATGTCCGTTACGGCTAGAGGAGTATTCTCCAGTGAACGGAGTGCATCTACCCTTCCAAATCCATAAAATTCATCCCATCCCTTATCCCCTAAATCCAACGCGGATTTCTTCAGGATCTCTTCAACCTGGATAGGAGTGAGGAAAGAATTTTTTGATAAAACCAATGCTGCGACACCCGATACAACGGGTGCTGCCATAGAAGTTCCGCTCAAATATCTGTAAGTGCCTCCTGGGTAGGTTGAATAAATCAACAAACCTGGTGCAGCCAAGTCAATATATTCTCCATAGTTTGAGAAAGAAGTAATTTCATCCGCGTGATCGGTCGCGCTTACCCCTATTACATGTGGACTTGCAGCTGGATAGGTTAAAGTCGATGTATCACTATTACCCGCTGCTGCCACAACAACCGCCCCTTTAGAATGTGCGTAGTTAGTTGCAACATCCAATGCTTCTGAAGGCTCGTCCAATCCAAGGCTTAGATTGATGACTTTTGCTCCGTGGTCTGCGGCATAATAGATTCCTTCCACAATATCAAAGACTTCCGCAAATTCTCCTTGGAAGACATCGATAGGCATAATTTTGACACCAGGAGCGATTCCTAAAGTTCCAATCTTGTTTGCGGAAGCTGCAATGATTCCAGCAACATGCGTTCCATGCGGATCCTTATCCACAATAGTAGTGTCTGCCACTAAGTTGATGGGCGAAACGATTTTGCCAACTAAATCTGGATGATCAGTTTCAACCCCTCCATCTATTACCGCTACAGTTACAGAAGCCGCTCCTTTTTCAAAATCCCAGGCCTTCGGCATTTGAATCTTGCTCGTATGCCATTGCTTTTTGAAATAAGGATCCGTTGGGACGAATGAGCTCTTTACCTTATAATTGGGTTCCGCGAAGATGACCGATGGGTTTCTATATAGAAGCTTTGCCAATTCCTTTAATCCATCTTCATCCAGGACCTTAACTAGTGAGATGTCACCATTATCAATGTAATCCAATTCTCTAACATTGGCTTCCCGAAAAACTCGTTTCTTTTCCTCTTCCGTTGTGCCTGCCTTAAACTTTACAATTAATTCCCTGTAACTCTGATTCTCTATAGCTTGCAGACTAGCTGTTTTTGAATCGGTTAGTAACTGACTGTTTTCAGTAGCTAATGCTGGGCTGACGGGCAACAGATTAGCCATCAAAAGAAGGCTTGCCATAGTTTTTTTCATATTTCCCCCACCTTCCTAGATGTGTACATACTCTATCGGAAATTATATAGCATTCTATTAGAATTTCATTTTAGTAATATAAGGGAATTAATATATTGTATAAAATAATCTGAAAAAATTAATGGTAGAATATCCTATTTTTTGATAGAATAGTAGCATTATTATGTCGAGAGGTGGAATAATTTGAAAAAGCGCGCGACTTTATTCACAGCTGCGATTGTCCTTTCCGCTACTTTGGTCACTCCTGCTTTTGCAAATACATACACCGTTAAGTCTGGTGATACTTTATCGAAGGTTGCCGTTGCCAATTCCACAACCGTAGCCAATATTAAAGCTTGGAATAAACTGACCTCCGATCGTCTAACGATCAATCAAAAGTTAATCATAGCAGCACCGGCAAAAGGAACAGTAACTAATGTAAAGCCCGTTTACTATACAGTAGTCAAAGGGGATACGTTATCGAAAATCGCCACTAAATATAAGGTTTCGGTAGCCCAGCTACAATCCTGGAACAAGCTAAAAAGACCCGCGATTAATCTTGGGCAGAAGCTGATAGTTTCAGATCCTACGAAAAACACTGCTAGTGCGGTCCCTAACAAACCAGTTCCCCCAAAGGCGACTCCTTCCTCGAAGGATATTATCCATATTGTGAAGAAGGATGAAAGCCTTTGGAAAATCGCCACTCTTTATCAAACAACTGTGGAACAGCTATACATATTGAACAATTTAAAATCCGATGCCTTAAAGCTTGGACAAATCTTGATAATTTCAAAGGATGGACAAGCCACACCGGCGACTCCTGTAGAACCGGATAAGGAAGATGCTCTCATTGAATTAGCAAAAAAATTAGTCGGTATCCCTTATGTTTGGGCAGGAACCTCTCCTGCTGGGTTTGACTGCAGTGGGTTTATATACTATGTGTACTCTAATTCTGGTTTCTCGATTTCAAGGCTTTCTTCGTACATCTATTTTGATAAAGCTAAAGAAGTGGATAAACCGATGCCTGGAGACAGCGTCTTCTTTTACACTAGTTCCAAGAATCAAGTCATCTCCCATATGGGAATCTATCTTGGAAACGATCAATTCATCCATGCGAGTAGCAGCAAGGGTGTAGCCATCAATTCTTTAGAAGAGTCTTATTATAAAACTAGATTTGCTGGGATCAAAAGAATACATAAATGATTAAAACGCTGGTTCCTAGTAATTAGGACCAGCCTTTTTATGTCAAATGTCCTCGAATTCTGAAGAATATATGGAATGATTACCCAATAGGTAGTATTATTTTAGTAGATAAGCAGAGGAAGGATGTAAGGGATGAGAGTTTTTAAGGCAGCGTTTGGTATTCTTACCGTGTTTATTTTTCTTTTAGCTCTGCTAGTTCCTAATGTGGTAGACGTCAAAGGCTCTGTGCGCTACGAGCTCATAAGCAGTTATCCACTCGATGGGGCAAAATATGTACCAAATGGGACAGAACTTTCGCTAGTATTCGGTGCAAAGGTGACGAAGGTCAATCCTGATTTGGTAAAGGTCTATTACAAACGGAGCACCTATGATGTTAAAACTAAAATCAGAACAGTGATTGATAATAATACTGTGAAAATCACACCTGAAGAGAGTTTACTTGGAGATAGAACGTATTACGTTGAGTTAGCACCTTATGCGATTACTTTTGATAATGGCCTTATATACCCAACGTCCAAAAAAATCCGCTCCTTTTCGACTGACTATTATTCTTTCAAGGAGCTTTTTGTAGATTCAGAGTCCAAGCTCACTTCCCTTCTCGTAAGCTATTTACCAAGGGAAATTACTGTATCCGCACCCAAGCGATACATAGAAAACGTTTCGATTTTACATAAGAAAAAAGGAACTGTAGGAAAATCCTCTTCCCAAGCTGGATCGGTCACGAATTTTGATATTAAGACCAAGCAGGATGAAGTTTCAAGAGTCCGCATCGATATTGTTCAAAACGGATCTATTAAGCAATCAAAGCATTTGAAAGTAGCCAATGCTGTGGTGCCGAACCTGGAGCAGGGAAAATTTTTATTCAGCCTTGGGCTAAATAAATTGCCTGATAGCTTTGACGTGAATGTCTATGTCTATGATATTGACAACCAAGTGATTGACAACAAAATCCTAAAAGTAGTTTCCCAGGACGGCGTATTAAGCATTGAAGAAACCTACCAATATCAAACAGCCGGCAAAACCTATACTTTATATGATTTACTGAAAAACGCCAGTACGTTAAATACCCTAATGGAAGAAAATGAGATGAAGAGGGTTATGGTTCAGGTGGAGAAGCGATGAAAAAGTGGATGTTAATCCTTTTTCCTATTGTGATGTTGCTCCTCCAACAGGATGTCATGTTTGCCGAACAAACACTGGAGAAAAAGGTGATTTTGAATCCGGTCAAGTCTTGGACTATTACGTTTAATGGCCAAGTTGATGAAAAGACCATTAAACATACATCGGTTTATATTGTCGATGGAGCCAATCGAAAAATCCCAACCGTCTCTCGTGTTTCGTCTGGAAATAAACTTATTATATCTCCCGAGACCGCCTATCAAGCTGGTCACGTCTATACATTAGTCATTAACAAATCCGTCCGCTCTTCCAACCAGCAATATTTAAAGGAGCATATTTTTATGCCTTTTGCGCTGGAGGAAAAAAAGGAGCAAGTAAATTCTATTGGCACTACGAGCTCAAAAAATATCACAAATCGTCCCCCTAAGCAGACTGCAAGTAAGAAACCTGACTCCAAACAGTTAAAGGTGTCAGCGAATGTGCACGAATATGTACTGGATGTGACAGTCACAACAAAAGGGAATATCAGCAAGTTGCTAGTCAACGGCAGGTCCATGCATTACATAGGCAATAACAAGTTCCATTTAGGATTGTCTTCAGGAGAAAAAGTAACTAACCTAAGCTTTGATGCCTACTCTGGGAATAAAAAGCTTTTCTCTGAAGTTCATTCTTTAAAGTAAGGTGATAAAATGAAAAAGAAGTATATTTCTTCAATGATCATTTCAACGCTTATCCTTGGCAATTTAATTTTATGGCCAGTACTCTTAATTAATGCGGGAGTCATTTCTATTCAAGATGAAAAGGATTCTATCCAAACTTTAGATGCAAAGCCCTCATTTGATATGGAAAAAATACTTGCCAAATACACGAAGCCATTAAAGGACCAAATAACTTCAATAGAAGATAAAGAATCCGACTCGAATTCCCCTTCACCAGAAGTTTTTGAAGTCATTGAGATAAAATAAATTTGGTATATCAAGATAACACTGCCTTAGAAAAGGAATTAAGAAAATATTCCGAAATTCAAAGTGTATAAGACTTTGGAAAAATCCCGTTAACAATTCGATTCTTTGTTAATGGGATTTTTCTTTTTTAATCTAATCAATATTTAATAGCCAGGCATGGTTTGCAATCTTTACATACTTGTCGGTTAGAAGAGTACTGTCTAAAGTCAGCAAATCCATCACAATATGAGAATGTCTTATCTTCACTTCCAAATTACCCTACAACTACTTTGCTTTTCATTGAAATATATGGTTTTTTTCTGTTACTATTATGTATATAAATTTTTTATTCGCGTGTATGTATATTTTTTACATATCACTTTAGGATGTGATAAATGTGATTGGAGATCGTGTAAAGAGGTTAAGAGAAGAAAAAAAGATGTCTATGTCAGAGCTTGCTGAAAAAGCTGGAGTAGCCAAATCCTATTTAAGCTCTCTAGAAAGAAATTTGCAAACGAATCCTTCCATTCAATTCCTTGAGAAAATTTCTACTGTGTTAGAGGTTCCGGTCGATTCGCTGCTTCATGACGAACCTAGCAAAGATAGCCTAGATGCTGATTGGATGAAGATTGTTCAAGAAGCCATGAATTCAGGTGTATCTAAAGAACAATTCCGAGATTTCATTGAGTTTAATAAATGGAAATTAAAAAAGGATTAAGGAATAAACAAAAAGCTAAATGCTTTTTGACTTTGCTGTTCAAAGGGAAAAACTAAATTTAAGATATAGGTATTACCTAAAAAATCTGCACCTTAAAAGGAGTTTTGTCAAATCCAACTTCTTTAAGGCGCAGATTTTTTTACATTCATTCCCATGAGCCTTTAAATCGCTTCTTCCTGTATTTGATGTTGTTTTAAAAACGCAATGATTTCCTCTTTATTTATTCCATTTTCCTTTGCTTGTATTATCAGCTCAATCCATTCTTGATCCAGCTCAGAGCTGACATTAGAAATCACCATCATTACCCCTCCTAAAATACCTATTGTATTTCAGGTAGTCCAGCCATCATAGTAGTAACCATACCTTAGACCCGTGACTTTGCGTCCCTATTTTTCAATAAGTTTGCCCTTTTCTGCTATTAACAACTTGGAAATCTTTCTTGTATACTTAGTATAAGGCATTAAATAAGAATAAATATGTCATTTTATGTAAAGAAATTATGGAATGTTCAAGCTTTTTATTTTCACTTTTTTCTATTATTCTACAAATATTCCTACATTATAAACATATTCATTTCTAATTTTTTTAAATAACATAAAAAAACATCGAAATAACCCGAAATAATAATCGTAATTTTCAGACACTTAGTACGAACAGGACTTTTCTATCGGATATAAAAAGATATTCTAATCTAATTGGATGAAGAACCTTTAATTGTAAATTTTTTCTGCAAACCATTTTCCATCTTCTTAACATTGAATTGATGATAAACGCCTTTCTAGATTAGAGACATAGAAAAACCTGAATAAAGGAGCAGTTTCCGAATTGCTCATTATTCAGGGTGATGTTCAAGTTTACACAAGTTTTATTTAATAATAGAAACTAGTTGGATTAACCATTTTGATTAAAAGAATTATAGGCTAATTTAAAATATATGTTTTCATAAAAGGTCAGTTCCATCTATAATTCAACCAGTTTTAGAGATCAGTCCTAACCTTGTTTTTTCGATACCTACTCTTTCGTCTTCAGAAATGATGAAAATAAATTGCTGGATTAGATGTTTATCAAATTTAACGTCTTGCAAGTTTCTCAATTCTGAAATGACCGCTTCATAAGAAAGTGCTTCTCGATATGGCTTTTTACTTGTCATAGCTAAATAGGTTTCTACGATTCCAAGCACTTGTGAAATAGGCGGTATTTCATTGGTTTTTAATCCCTTCGGGTAGCCAGATCCATCAATTCTTTCATGATGAGCCAAGAACCAATGTTTTACATTATTAAATTCCGTAAACTCTCCTAATAATTTTGAACCTAGCTGGCAATGTTCTTTAACTATTCCGAATTCATAATGGGTTAATCTTTCATCTTTTTCAAAAATGTATTCAGGCCATTGAACCCTGCTCACATAATGTAACAAAGCAAGTAATTCAATCTCCCATGCTTTCACTTTAATTTCAGGCATTGTGAAACTTAATTTCTTCATGAGAGAACTTGTATAATGAATCTCATTTCTAGTGGTCCTCGATTTCCCTTCAACAAGTGGGACAAGTGTATTCAATAAATGAAAAATATGTTCCTTATGCTGTTTATTCTTTTTTTCTAAACGGACATGAGACTGATAGATTTGTACAATTAGTACTGTAAAAGAAATACTAATCGCTAATATGAGAGCTTGGTAAGATGTCCATTCAATAATAAATGTAAGTAATAACGTTAGCGCCGCTATCACTAGAATTGGATAACGATATAATTTCCTGAGGGGGTTTTCCCATTCTGGTTGCTTAATAGTATTGGGTTTATCCATTAGTTCATCCCCTTTTTATAATTTCACTAAATTGTGACCATGTTGAATGGCATAAAGTACAGCTTGCGACCGGTTAGGCTGGCCAGTTTTGCGAAGTATACTACTTACATGAGTCTTGACCGTTGCTTCAGAGATAAACATCCGCTCAGCTATCTCACTATTACTTAAATTTTCGAAAATACATTGGAAAATTTCCTGTTCCCGCTCGGTTAAATTCAAAAACACTTGAGTATTCGTTTCTTCCTTCAGCATATTTACTTTAGGTTGGAAACACGAATATCCTAAACTTACCATTTCAAGGGTTTTGAGAATTTCAGATGGTGGTGTATCCTTCATGATATATCCATCAATGCCTTGAGATATAGCCAAATATATATCTTCACTTTGATCATAAGCTGTTAAAATAATTATTTTCGTTTTAGGTAGCTTTTCTTTTATAACCTTACAACTTTCAATAATAGAAGGACCTGGCATTTTTAAATCTGATACGATCAGATCAGGCTGGACATCAAATACTACATTCAGTAACTCTAATCCATTAGAAACTTCTCCTGTCACTTCAAAATCATTCCGACTTTCGATTATCAACTTCATTCCATCACGTACAATTTGGTGATCGTCTGCTAATAAGATTCTAATCATTATTTCTTATAGACCCCCTCGGTATTATGGCAATGACTTCGGTTCCATTACGATTCTCTGAATGAATATGCATTTGCCCGCCTGCTTTGGATATTTTTTCTCGAATTCCCACTAAACCGTATCTACCTGGAATTGTCTTTTTTTCGATTCCCACACCGTTATCTTGAACCTTTACAATCCATTGCACAATGTTCACTTCTATATGAATGTCAATTCTTGTAGCTACTGCATGCTTTATTGAATTATTGACAGCCTCTTGAATAAAACGATAAATTATTTCTTCTATTTCCGCAGCTTCTTGGGCAATGGACCCTTTGGTAATTAAACGAATCTCCGTTGTCGTATTTCTTTTACTCTTATTAATAAAGTGTTGAATAGCTTCAAAAAGATTGATAGTTTGATTCTCTTCCCTTAGGGTGGAAATCAGACTTCTTATCTCTAGTTGCGATTGTGACAACTGAGCCTCCATTTTTTCTACTAATAATTGTACATTATCTTCTCCTTGCCTTTTTACGGCAGACTTAACTTGAAACAGAAGAGTAGATAAGAAAAATAGCTGTTGTGCAATTCCATCGTGAATGTCCTGTGAAACAGAATGTTGTACACTAGACTTAACCTCTCTAGATAACTTCTTATCCTGTTCGATTCTTTTAGACTGATTAACAATCCATGCTAAAATTACATTTAATAAAACATGATTTTGAACAGAGTAAGTGTTGTTTTTTGTTACTGGAATTAGGATTGCCCCTATATTCCCCTCACTCCCCTTTACATATAGTGGATAAAAATTAAAAGATTGTTCCTCACCGATATAATTCGTTAAACGAATACTTCGTTGTGTGTTCCACCATATACCATTATGTTCAATTAATTGTCTAGAATAATAATTGGTAAACCAATCTTCAATCCATAGATGGTTTTGAAACCAACAAATATAACATTTCTTTTCTTGAATAGTCCTTTTTATAAGTTTTTCTGCAATTTGATGCAATTCCTGTAATGAGTCAATTGAATGAGATGTTTTAATGGTATTTGTAATAAGTCTACTTTTCCATGAGAGTGCATGTCCTATTTTAATCTTCTCTCTCATATAACAAAAAACGCATACCAGAACCAAAAGTATCCATCCAATCCATTGAAACGATGGAAATAATATTTGTGAAAAATGAAAATAACTGTCATTTATTTGATAGAGAACCATATTACGCTCCGAATGGTAAAATATACCTAACACTTACAAATTTTAACATGAGTATTTTTTTGTCACAACGGTGTTAAATTGTCGTATTTTGAAAATTCTTTCTTCTTTTTATGGGGTTTTTAGACAAAAAAAACAGCAGTTTGCATTGAGCACCTGCTGAATTCTATGGGTTTTCGGTGGGGGGGTTCGTGGTTTTCTCAGGGTCTTCGATTGTTTCATCTTGAACGGGAGCTGGTATAGTGACTGATTCAAGGTCCTGGCTACCACTTTCTGAGGTGTTGCTTTCTGTTGATTGAGAAGGTTCTTGTTCGTCCAATTCTTTGTTACTTTCTGTCGATTCTTTTTCATGGTCCTTCTCTAAATCTGGATTGTTAGCAGGTTCTTCAGTTGGAGAGGACTTTTCATTATTTTTCTGGCTATCTACAACAACTTTTTCATTCGCTAGCATTTCCTGTTCTTTTTTCACAGCTTCCCTTGCTTGAGCTTCTATCCTCAATCTTTCTGAAATCAGAATTATTTGCTGAGAAGCTCTGTCATAAATGGTTTTTGCTTCAACTGCGAATGCTTCTTTTTCTTTATCCTTTGAGAAATCTAATTGTGAAATAAGGGAGGAATAATATTCATGAAGTTTTATGGAGTGTGCTGTTGTAGTATCTTCTAGCATTTTTTCAATTTCACGATCATAATTTTTAAGTGATTCTATGACATGCTCCCTAAGAACCTCCTTTTTTTCGATCAATTGTTGCTCCATTTCATTATCCATGTTATTAAAAGCATTCATTTTTTCAGGCTCGTATCGTTCACCTAGAAGAGATGCAGGGTCCAATCCGGCATAAGAGATATTTATACTAGCAAACAGAATTAGAAATGAAGTAGCTATCCAGATTGACCACTTTCTTCTAAATAATTTTTTCATTCGTAGTATTCTAATACTGTGTTTTTTCACTGTAATCACCTCACTTTATTTTTGAGATTTTGCCTCTTCCAATTCACTTACCATTGACTCTATTACTTGGTTCAATTGATTTTCTAAGCTTACACGATCGTCTTCATCCCATTGACCTTGTTGAATAATACGATTCGCTTCCTTTGAGATAAGATTCTTATACTTATTAGATTCCGCCTCTATATACTGTTGATAGTCTTCTTCTGCTTTATATGTTTCAATATCAATAAAATTTATCAAATCAGATTTTAGTTTTTGCTGTTCAGTATTGAGGTCTTTCTCCAATTGCAATAAAGCTGCCTGTTCTGACACTTGTGTTTTTAACAATATCCACTGTTTTAATTTCCCTAATAAGTCCTCATTTGCATAACTTATGGTGGTTGTAGTAATGAATGTAAATAAGAGCAATGCCATGCTGATAAATGCGATTTTCCCTTTGTTTTTCATAATCTCTTCCTTTCAAATATTCATGAAATAAGATTAGTTGAAACCGAGCCTCACATATGAAGTGGCTTCATGATTTTATAGAATGGGAAAAGGGACACGACAGCATAGCCCTTGATATCTGAAGATGAAATAGGACCCATTGACGAATCTCTACTATCTAAACTCTCTCCTGGAGTCCTGTTGTCTCCCATGATAAAAACCTTTCCCGCTTGCACAGTGACAAGCTCCATATCATCTGGATTTCCAAGTGTATAGATTTCTGGAATAGGAACATCATTCACATAGACCTGTCCCTCTTGTATGAGAATTTTATCACCCGGAATTCCTATTACTCTTTTCACGATGTCATATCCATTTTGATGAACTATAACTACATCTCCATAAGAAGGTTCCATAAATAAAGCCGACAATTTGTTTATAATAAGAAAACTGCCATTTCTCAGGGTTGGATCCATTGAATGACCGGATACCCTAGTTATTCCGATACTTGAAGTCACAAGGAGATAAATAATTAAACCTTTAACAATAGCCGAAATCCATTCTTTTGATTTATCTTTTTTTACCTTTTCGTTGGTTGTTATTTCTGTTTCTACCCTACCGATAGCAGCTGCCATTTGTATTTCTCCTTTTTATAACTAAAAGTAAAGTCTGAAGTCCTGAGACCCCAGACTTTTGATTGAATTATTATTACTTAATGATTCCGCTGACTAGGGCATCAAGTTCACTTTTAGCAGCTAGTTCGATTTCAGCACCTTTATCAGTAATTGCTTTTTTGTTAGCAGTTTCTAAATCTGCAAGAAGTTGAGTAATTTCAGCCATTGCTTGCTTGATTTTTTCATCAAGATTTGTTTTCATTTCTTGTGTTGCAGCTGCTTTTTCCGCCTCAATCAATCTAGATAACTCAGCTTTTGTAGCTTCAATTTCTTGTTGTAACGCTGCAACAGCATCAGTTTTAGTTTTTCCAACATTAGTGTTTACCGATGCGACAGAGTCTGCACCTTGTTTGTTTACTTCTTTTGTGAAATCCTTTTTAGCCAAGAATGTCGCAGTACTAACTAAACCATCAGTTTGTTTATTTACCCCATTTACAAACCTATCAAATTCTCCTGGCATATTAGTTGTGATAGATGCTTCTTTATTGTTGATTGCATCAATATGACTTTGTTTAGCATTGTTAATTGCAGCACTTGCTCTTGTAGACTCATTCTCACCTGCAGTTTTAATTGTATTTACTGTTGTATTCTTTAGTTCTTTTGCATCAGATATAGCTTTGTTCCCTACTGAAGCTCCATAGATAGCGAATGCTGTAGCAGATTCGCCTTTTGCTAGGTTAAATTTAGCTTGGTACCAACTTCCAAGTTGTGCACCAGCATCCGTATTAGCAAATGCAGTACCCACTCCGCTTAAAAGGCCTACTGCTACGAATCCTGTAATTACTTTTCCTTTTACTGTTCCTAAGATTGTTTTCATGTTATTTCTCCTTTTATTTTGGTTTTTTATTTGATAGAGACTGTTAGATCTCTTCTTTAAATGGTTTGATTAATCCTTATTTTCTTTAATTATCCTAATTTGGAGCTTGTATTTATTTCTTTGTTTCTTCAATATGCCCATCAATCTCATAGGAAATCTCGTCGATGATGCTATCTACTTGTTGGTCATAATAGGAATCTACTTTTAAGCTATTTTGTTCGACGAAGTTCGAGAAGTCTTCCGAAATTTTCCCTTCTCTATCATCTGAACCGAACAGTTTTTCTCTCATCTCGTTTAGTGAAATAGAGTAAGTAGAGAAATAACTTTTTATTGCACTATTCCTATTATTTTTTTCATTCTCTGCAAATTCAGTTACTTGTGCAGTTGAATTTGTGAGTAGTCTTTGTTTTTCATTTTCCAAAGCAGGTTGCAAACTATTCCTATAAGCTTTAATTGATTCTTTCACTTCTTCTTGTACAACTATTTCCAATTTTTCATACCATTTTTTCATCTGGATCCCAGAGTCTTGATTTGCATAGGCGTTTCCAACGAAAAGGGTTGAAAAGATTAGAAACGCTGTGAATATCTTTTTTTTCCTTCGCGTCATTTCCTCCTCCTCTTTCTACTGTTTCACTTGATACTCTTATGCTATCAAGTTTCTAAATTGGTTCCTATCATGTATCGGGATGAAACTGAATAACAATCAGAATGAACTCTCACTCATCCTGAAGTATGATGCTGTCTCATACTCTCAAGTAAATCTTGCCGATTCCCACAAAAAAAGAACCTATTATCAGACTAATGTCCAACAATAGGTTCTTGAAAAAATGTGAATCAAGCATAGGAAATGAGAAATGACTTTTTTCTCTTTATTTACAATCTCATCCAATACAAAAGGGTACCGAAGATAGGTTCTAACCCGA
This sequence comes from Peribacillus alkalitolerans, assembly GCF_010882125.1. Taxonomy (GTDB): domain Bacteria; phylum Bacillota; class Bacilli; order Bacillales; family DSM-1321; genus Bacillus_BN; species Bacillus_BN alkalitolerans. The sequence continues at coordinate 382,216 of NZ_JAAGVZ010000001.1, forward strand.
TTGGTTTTAGTAGAGTTCATTTTTGTTGCTCTTACGTTCCTTGATCCACTTAGTAAGGGCAGATAATCCAAGTATTGTCCCTACGGTTATTCCACTTAAAGCAACAATAAGGGAGATCCACTCAAACAGGGTGTATCCCGGGATTTTCCCCCATTTAATTTTCCCTTCCCAGTCTTTAATGACGAGATTCATTCCATAAATACCGGATATGACCGTATATGTCGTTAAAATTTGTAGCAAGTAATTGTTTCGTTTCGCAGCTAATTTCTCTTGATTCTGATAAAGGGTTTCCAGCGTTTTTTTGACGTGTTCGTAAAGATGCTCAATTTGATATACATCTTTAACAATTTGGAATATCTCCTTGCCAGACGTTCTACTGTTTACTTCAGGAAAGAAATATTTAGCAGAAAACTCGGTAATCATAAGGATGATTTTTTCCAGACTTGACTGATCTTTTTCAATATCAATTTTGGAATGTTCATAGGTTAGTTTCATAAGGACGATTTTATAGTAGAAATATAGTAATAAGGCATAAAAATGCTGACCATACATTTGGGAAGCCAACTGATTCTTCATTTCTTCTGAATCGGATTTTGTGATGCAGCAAAACGTATAATCACTTGTGACGTAATAGGTCTCGTCCGCCCAACGATCGTACACGTTCCGATCATAGTACCGATTGATGTACTTTTCATTTAATGCACCTGCAACAGGATTTCCTTCTCGATCATAGCCGTTCAGTTGTCCAATTCTAAATAGATCAACCTTTGTAATCTCCGTTTCAGGAACAACCGCGAGATACCCCAGAACATACATCCTTTCATCAATGAAGAACGGAAGACTTCCGAAATATGGTGAGTTTTCTTTGTGTTGCTCCATATAGTCCACCATAAGAGGACAAAGAGTTTCAAAGATGAAGTCTTTCATTTTTGAGAAGATTTTTTCCCCACAGCCTATTTTCATATTTTCTTCATCTTTCATGATTGGTTCCATCACACGGAATATGTCCCCGAACTGTAGTGCATCTGTGACTGACAACCCCGATGGTAACTCTACTCGAATATTCATGATCCCAATATGAAAAGGACAAATTAATATATCAAAGGATGGAATATGAAAACTAGTATTCAAATGTTCGGAGCTTAAATTACAATCTAAGTCCATCTCTTTGGAAAAACGTCTAAAACCTTCACGACTCTTATATGACTTTGGGAAAAGAATGGGCTCTATATTTGGTAGAAAGTATTTTTCCAAGCTACGATGTGAGATGGAATGCTCGCCATAATACTTTCCCTCTTGATTTGTATCCTTCAAATTGAAAAAATGGAATCCCTGTTCAAGCATAGCTTCCATAAAGTTCCCTTTTCCATTATTCCTAAGAGAAAAAGGAAACATGAATTGAAACAAGGTTTTTTCAGTTTGGATTCTATGGGTCAAGCCCCTATTTGTTTCTGTATATTCAACCATGCCCCGTCCTCCAACTGTTTAGGTATACAGTATAGTTTCCCCTTCCAATTGGATTCCAAACCAGAGCTTTAATCATATGGACCCTCGATTAGCAGATAGCCCTCTCTAATTAATTGCCGAATCAATTTTTTATTGGTCGTATCCACTATTTTCGCTAGACGATACGTGTTTTTGTTTTTCTTTGGCACAATAGCTATATCGTAAAGGTTTTCCAGCTCAGCTATAGCCTCATCCATCCGCTTTCCAACCTCTTTAGTATATACGCCATCTACTTCGAGGTCGTAATCCTCTTGAAATGCTTTCAAGGCTCTTAAAGTATACCCATCAAACACATCATTTGTTTTTCTTGTATACTCTAGTTGATTTAACTTTTTGTTCAGGATTTTCACATTTGGACCTTTTTCACCAAGAGTAAGCTTTCTATCTGCAGAATCAGATTGAGGAACCTTGGACACTAACTTCGGCCTTTTACCCTCCTGCAAATCTTTTAAGGTCATGCCACCCATCATCTCTAGATGTGGAAAGTCTTTAAAGGACTTCCAGTCACCGCCCCAAGCAAATCCTAACTTCTTTGCGATTTCTGCCACACGTCTCCACTGGTCATTCACCGTCCACAGAGCCCTAGATCCATCTTCACTCATAATGACAAAATCAACCGCCAGACCATAGTTGTGATTTGATTTCCCACCTTCTGCATTGGTTACAATGGGTTTTGATGTATCTGTTCTGCCTTGTGCATAAAGGCGATTTTGTTCGGCATAGCTTCTATATCCGCTCGTGATTTGTACATATAATCCTTCATGATACGCTTGCCTGATCACTTCAAGTGCAGATTCCTTCACCACTGGATTGATCCCACTACCCATGTTTTTAGTAGACCGACTTAATAAGGTCTCCAATTTCACTGCCATAGTATCACTCCTTTCTATATTAAATGAATTTTTGTCGATTTTTGGAACGGCAAGTGTCTCAAAAAACTGAACAAATCTTCATTTTGCTAGAGTTGAGAGGTCGTATATGGATCCTTTTTTCGTACCATTGGATGGGAGATTCATGGATTTGAGAATACGGGTAGCTAGTTTAGGAGAAGAGATATGGAGGAATTTGCGGAGTTCTATTGCATTATTCCGTGAAACATTGCTGTGAAACAAGATTTTTCGGGTGGTGACAGGCACCGCCAAAAACCACAAAAAAATCCCACAGAATATAGTCCTGTGGGCCATCAGGGACACGGGGTCCCTACATTATCGAGAAACTAGAAACATAGAATTCTAGTTTGAGTGGAAAACTTCCTGAAATAACAAGAAATTAAACCTTCCTTTTCATTAATGAGCATTTTACAGTTCCAAATAGTAAATAGTTGGAAATATATATAAAAAGTCATATAATGTGTTAGGATAAATCTATTAAAACATATTTTCAGAAAACATTAAAATCTCGTATTTATGCTGTTTTTGGTCTCTATGGACGGTTTTTCACTTCATTTTCATGCATTTATTGAGTTATTACAGTCTTCAATAATTATATGAATAAAATTAGAGGAGTTCACATACATGGATTTTACACTAATTGGTAACAAAATAAAAGAACTTCGTAAGTCTGTTGGGTATTCCCAGGAAGAAATAGCGGATGGGATTTGCAGCCAGGCACAAATATGCAAAATTGAAAAAGGAGAGGTTACTCCCGCAGCTACTACTCTCTATTTAATTGCCGAGCGCCTTGGCGTGGATATTAATTTTTTCTTCGACGTAGCGAAGACCCCTCGACTGGATTATGTTCAAGAGGTTGAATTTCAGTTAAGGAAAGAAACGAGGAACCATGATTTTAAGGCCGTCAAAGAAATCGTACAAGCAGAATTAAACAATCCTCTTTTCACTCAAAATAAGGAAAATTATCAACTATTGCTTTGGCACAAAGGATTTTCAGATCATGCGACTGGAATTCCTTATGAAGAAGCAATTCAGACTCTTAAAAAAGCCCTTTCCCTCACCCATCAATCAGAAAAGGTCTGGTCGGAAAGAGAATTAGACATTCTGAATGCCATCGGTGTAGTCTATCTTAAAGAACAATTATACCCTGAAGCATTGAAAACGTATGATAATGCGATAAAATACATCAATCGCAGACCTATTATCCGTGATGATTCACTGCTTGTAAGGATTCTATACAATAAAGCAATGGTTCTCACTAAATTAGAAAAATTCGAGGATTCAATCGAAATGTGCGAACAAGCACTAGAATGCTCTATAAAAAATGACAGCATGTATATATTTGGCTATCTCTATTACCAAATCGGATACAATTTCGAGCTTATGGAAAAAAATGAGCGCGCCATCCACTATTTCAATCAATCCATCTCCTTTTTTGAAATCCAAAAAGAGGATAAATTTTTGGATTTCATTAAAGAACGAATTCATAATTTGGAAGTTGCATAACCCTCTTAAAAATCTGGAACATTTCTGTTTCAGATTTTTTCTATTTATTAATTGGGGTATAATTAAATAATATGGATTTTTTGGTCATTTGTTTTTCCAGAGGGGGTTTGTAGGATGAGTGATTTGTTGCATATGGGAGAGATTTTAAAGGATGAGTTGAATGCTCAGGAAGCTGCTGATGTCCAGGTCGTTCAACGTGGACTTCTTATATATAGGCAGGGACTTGTTTATAAATTAGTCCAACATGAAACGAAAATCACTGCCATGATTCAAGACGTGACTCCCGTGGAGGTCATTCTAGATCCATTGTTTCCTTCAAACAGCTCTTGTAGCTGTAACAAGGATGGATATTGCCGTCATGAGCTGGCCGCCTTCTTCCAAGCCTTCGAAAAGGTAGGCAGCATTACAGAGTGGGTCGAAAAGTGGAAGTATGGGAAAAGAGCTACCGTTGAATTGAAAAAAGCTCATTCCCTTTTAGATTCCGCTGCCGTACTTCCTAAATCGTACGAAGCGTGGAAAAACTATGTCATTGAAAGTTTCAAAGAGAACATATTATCGTTCGCACATGCAGGATATCCTAGCTATGTCCTTCACGAAAAATGGAAGAATTATTTACATAAACTAAAACAAAAAGCTCCTTTAGAACGGGAGTGGAAAACACTTTACCTTTTTATCATCCATTTTCATACACTGTTGCTCGCGTTTAAAGAGGTCCGAAAGATTGAGAATCCGAATTCATTTCGGATTTTTATCGAAAACGAACTCGAGGATATAACCGATGGGATGTATGATTATGTCGCTTTACTCTCCAATCAAGCACGTCCGTTTGCGTTTGATGAATTTTTCAAGGGAATCCATCAAGATACTCACTCATTGATGTCCCAGGATGAAAATATTTCATATCAACAAGTTGATTTATACCGTACGATTTGGAGCGTCTTATTACGAAACCAAGAATGGCGCAAGCAAGAGCTTACACACTTGAAATCCACGGTCGAAGCTTCCGTTAATCAACCATTACTGATCGCGACCATTCACCTATCACTTTTAAACAATCGACATGAAGAAGTCGTTACTTTGCTCAATCAGTTAGATGCTAGCGCTAGTCCCTATATGTATTTTTGGATCCATACCTTGAACGAGCAAGATGAGGAAATCAAAGCCCTTCCGTTTGTCGAGTTTATTATTGAACATGTGAACGAGTTTTTAAGTACTTCAAGGAATTACTATGAGTCGATGGATTTTGTCCGAAGCATCACCTCACCTATTACGATTTTTTGCAAAAAGACAAAACGGCACGATTTATTGGAGAAATTTTATCGAATCAGCCTTCCTTTCAGTTACTATCCGTACGCCCAATTTTTAATTGATAGTGACCAATACGGAAAATGGGTGGAGCTCATCACCTATATGGACATTGATGTGGACCAGGTTGGGACGGACATTCTTAAACGGGTTCAGACACATGAGCCTGCCGTGCTATTACCGCTGTACCATCGCGTGGTGGAGCAATCCATTTCTTCTAAAAATCGAGCTAGCTATAAGCATGCAGTCCGATATTTAAAAAAGCTTCGCACTTTATATAAAAAATTAAAGCAGGAAGACGCTTTTCTTTCCTATATGAATAATCTTCAAGAATCAACGAAAAGGTTACGAGCCTTTCAAGAAGAACTGCAAAGGGGAAAACTAATCCATGTTTAATCACGTGTTGATCAAAACAACATTAGCGGCTGATGGGCAGTATTTAATTAAAGCCTATGATCAGGAAAACCTTCCGCTTCAGGCCGGGAAGGTTTTCCCACAATTATTCTTATGGGATCAAGCAAGCTATTATGGGACTCAATTGAAATACGATGAGAAAGAAAATGGGGTTCTTGTTGATGCCTGGGGCTTGGTATCGCTATTTTCCCAGGAACGCTTTCAATCGTTTATTGAATGGGAATGGGATGAGGCTTCTTTTCTATGTTTATCGATAGCACCTGTTTTAGCTGAATCGATGCAAAATGGCATCCCCACTCCTGATTTTACCAAGCTACGTGAAGGCAATATCGGCTGGAATTTACCGGATGATGTCCAGGAAGAGTTCGAACCGTCATTTTGGGAGGATTCCGTTGACGTAGGTGAAACATTATCCAACACCGAATTTGTTCAAACTTGGTTCAATGGGGCTGCAGAAACCTATCTACGACAATATTCCACTCACCATGACCAGTGGAACAAGGCGATGGATGCTTTAAAAAGTGCACAGTTAGCTCCCGAGGAATTGCATACCTATTTCACTCAAGATCGCTGGAACAAATGGCTCGGCTTTCAAGAGGACGAACGCCCCTTTTCAACTGGTTTGCAGATTGTTGAGCCACCAGATGGCGAAGGTCCATGGACTCTAGAAGTCGTATTGCAATCTAAAAAAGATGATACAGTTGTCACACTTTCTCAGGGAATGAAAAAGCTGCCGCGCGGGTGGAAAAATTACCTTGAAACGGTAGATGAGGATCTGGATGGCTGGTTAGAGCTTGTACCTTGGCTTGGCGAGGATGGAGTACTAAAGGATGAATTGACCGAAACTGAGGCATGGGAATTTCTAACCGAAGCGAGCGAGAAGCTGTTGTTTGTCGGAGCAGATATCCTATTGCCATCGTGGTGGACAGCCATTCGCGATTCCCAACTCAAGCTAAAAGCCAAAGTAAAAAGCACTTCAACACGTGGTCCTTCGTTTGTCGGCCTTAATGCGTTGATGGACTTTGACTGGCGCTTCTCCATGAACGGAGCGGATTTGTCAGAGGCTGAATTCCAAAAGCTTGTTTCCGAAAAAAGGCGACTTGTTTTTATTAAAGGACAATGGGTCAAATTGGACCCTGCTATGATCAAACAGCTTCAGACGATGATGAAGACAGCCGACCAAAAAGGCATTCCATTAAGTGAGTTGTTTTATCAGGAGCTGTTGGATGAGTCACCAGAGGAAGACGAGTTTGAGGATGACTTATTGAAAATCCAATTCGAGCTTAATCAAGATTTGAAAAAACTGATGAGTTCGCTGCGGGAAACAAAAAGCATTCCCATCACAGAGGCACCTGAAAGTTTGCAGGGTTCCCTACGCCCTTACCAGACACAAGGTCTAAGCTGGCTCATGTATTTACGAAAGCACGGATTTGGAGCTTGCTTGGCTGATGACATGGGGCTCGGGAAAACGGTACAGGTGATTAGTTATTTGTTGGCGGTAAAAGATTCTAAGGAAACCACTGAACAGCCTACTCTCATTATTTGTCCGACTTCCGTTCTTGGAAATTGGCAAAAAGAGTTGGAGAAGTTCTCTCCTTCATTAAATGTGTATTTACACTACGGAGGCAGCCGTAAAAAAGGGGAAGATTTTGCGCCTTTTATTAAAAAATATGATGTAGTTCTAACTTCCTTCGGGATGGCCCACTCCGATTTCGAAGAATTGGGTGCGATCGAATGGAATAGTGTCATCCTGGATGAGGCACAAAACATTAAAAATCCAGGTACTAAGCAATCCAAAGCGGCTCGCAAGCTGAAAGGACGCCACCATATCGCGTTAACGGGAACACCAATGGAAAACCGATTAAGCGAATTGTGGGCGATTTTTGATTTTATCAATAAAGGCTATCTCGGGACATTGCGCCAATTCCAAGACAGATACGTAAATAGCATTGAAAAAGACGGTCAGACGGAAAAAATTAAACAGCTGCAAAAATTGATACAACCCTTCTTATTAAGACGTACGAAAAAAGATGAAGATGTAGCTTTAAACTTACCTGATAAGCTGGAGCAAAAGGAATATGTCCCTCTCACTTCAGAGCAGGCATCTTTATATGAACAACTGATTAAGGATACTTTTGCAGAAGTAGAAAAGTTATCAGCCTTTGAACGGAAAGGCTTGATCCTTGGTATGCTGACCAAATTGAAGCAGCTTTGTAACCATCCTGCCCTGTACCTGAAGGAACAGAAGGTTTCATTGGCCCGCGAACGCTCAGCGAAGCTCGACAAGCTGTTTGAGTTGACCGATGCAGTGATGGAACAAAATGAAAGCTGCCTCATCTTCACGCAATATATCGGAATGGGCGAAATGATGCAGGAGCTGTTGCAACAAGAGTATGGCATCAAAGTTCCATTCCTGAATGGCAGCCTCGCGAAGAAGCAGCGTGATGAAATGATTGAGGCATTCCAAAATGGTCTTTATCCAATCTTCATTCTGTCGTTGAAAGCTGGTGGAACTGGATTGAATTTAACCGCTGCCAACCATGTTGTCCATTTTGATCGCTGGTGGAATCCAGCTGTTGAAAATCAGGCAACCGACCGTGCCTATCGAATTGGACAAAAGAGATTTGTTCATGTTCATAAGCTGATTTGTACAGGAACACTCGAAGAAAAAATCGATATCATGCTCGAAAAGAAACAAGCTTTGAATGATGAAATTATCCAAAGTGATAATTGGATTACTGAGCTATCTACAGATGAAATCAAGGATTTGGTTTCGTTAACATAAGTGTTGAACCTTGGGAAGTTATGAAAGTGAGGAAGGCAATTTCTTGCTGGAATGACTATCCTGAGGTTTTTTTCGTTTCGGGACAGGAACATGTTGCGAGTCAATAGATGGTATGAAAAATGTGACCTTGGATTGTTTTTGAAACATGAAATAAGGTAAGACGGTTTCTAACCTGCTATGAAAATATATTTCGGACTGTTCGTGGACTTTTGAAAAACAGATTTTCTTACCGTATTCATTTTGATCGATAAAAAAGAATTGGATTTTCTTTTCTAATGGAGTGGTTTCGAAGTTGTTAACGTTACTTTGCTTTAAATATTGCAAAGCATCAAAAAATGTATTTTTTAATAAACATGGTGGATCGATATCCTTATTTTTCTTTCTCACTATAATTCTATCTGCATTGACTGTATGAACATAATCCATGGCCCCACACTCCTAACATCTATTTAGGAATAATTTTACATATATTAAAATGATAATCAATCATTTTTTTGATAAAAGGAACCCCTGTTTTAATAGTGTTAAAAGTGACAAATTGAGTTGGAAATGTTTTAAAATCTAGTAATAATAAAAATTTTTTCATTTCATACCGTATTTTTTCAAATAAACTCCTTAGCTACTGAAAAAAGACTGACCAAAATTGGTCAGTCCCTTTCAGTGTTATCTACCTTTTCGTGATTGTAACTGTTTTTGTCGTTTTGTTTCCAGCTAAGTCAGTCACTTCGAATGTGAAGTTGTTTGCACCCTTGACAAGTGGTAGCTCAACATCTTCAATTACTTTGCTGAACGCTCTCATCGCATATGGTTCTTTGAATGGTTGGTAGAATATTTCACTTCCATTCAAGAACAAACGGATTTCATCAAAGTTGTCTGTTACTTTCACATCGACTTTAGGATTTGGATCCTTAGCACCCACTGTGTTCTTCTTCGGTAGGCCAGTGATGCTCAAGACTGGTGCCGTAGAATCGACGATGACTGTGCGTTTGAATGCAATAGCATTACCCGCATTATCGACTGCTTTTACTTCAAAGCTATGAACACCATCCTCTAAAGTTAGAGTAGTGGAGAATTCATATTGTCCTTTTGCTTCGTTGTATGTTAATGCTACTGGTTTCCCAGCGATTGTGAATTCTTTCAATCCAGAAGGTTCAATGATATATCCATTTACAGGAACCGTTTTTGTCTTGTAAGTGGATAGCGCTTCTGGATCATTTACGAATACAGATGGAATGGTTTTGTCTTCTGGAATTGCATTTGTAACCGCAAAGTTACCTGCATAGTCTACAGCAACCACTTCCACTTTAGCCTCTGCTTTTACTGTATCCGGTAAGTTAAATTCTGTAGTAGTAGGAGCTAGTGGAGCTGTTAAAATAGAATTGCCATCTACAAGGATATCCAGGTAGGATACACCTGCTCCTCCTGTCGTATCAGCAGCCTGGATGGTCAACTTACGACCTGTAGCATCCTTCTTAGCTGTTACAGTCGGTTTCACTGTATCTACTAAAACAGGAATCTTAAAGCTTTGGAAATCAGCACCCTCGAAATCTACTGCTGCTTTTGTTTCGAAATAATATTGGCCATCTTTTGCTACTAAATTATTGATTTTCCCATCCCATTGACGTGCTGGGTCTAAGGAATACTTCGCACTGCGTCCACCATCATAATAATTTTTACGAAGTTCATATTCAGTACGTAGCTTGCGAACAGCTTTACTATCTTTATCTAGTACATTGAACTCTACTTGTTTAGCATTTCTTAAGAATGATAGTACCGGGATTAATTCATCCTGTACTCCATCTCCATTTGGAGAAATGGCGATATATTGGCCATTATAGGAATCAGCTACTGGATTATATCCTAAGTAGTTATAAGTATCAGCAGATTTTGAGACAGCTCCTGCCATACCATAGAATGATTCACTATCATAGATTGTTCCATCTAGTACAGGCGCCTTGTCCCATTCACCTTTGAAACCAGCATATGGCACATGAAGCTCAGGGTTAGGATCAGTTCCATCTTCTGTTCCATCATCGTTTACATCCTTCAAAGTTACGTAGCCTTCAACAAAGTATCCATTCGGGAATACTTTATTGATGTCTACAGGAGTAGTCCAGCTACCAGTGATTGCTGGCTCTACAACTTTTGCTTGTGAAACATCTACTGTCACTTCAAATGTAACAGATCCATTCGCAGGAACCGTGATAACTTTTGAAGATTCACCATTTACTTTCACGACAGCATCAAGAATTTTTTGAGTCTCAAGTACATTCGCAGTATATCCAAGTTGACCTTCAATAGCAAAGTCTGTTTGGATATTCGCCGCTACGTCATACTGGGCATCTGTGCCGCTGAAGTTTTGCGCCTTTAATGTGAATGAGAACTGATCTCCCACTTCTTTTAAAGCAACCTTACCTTCGTTTGTATTAGACGCTGTCACGACAACAGGAGTTTCAAGAGCTGCGTGTAATTGCATGACTCCTGCTCCTTGTCTTCTTGGTGAATATGGCAGTTTCCAACCGAATGCTGTGTTGACAGTTCCTTTGTCGATTAGTGGCGATGCTGTATTCATTAACAAATTTTTCGTTAAGTTTACTTTTTCAAGTCCATCTACCTTAAAGTCTTTCTCCACTCTTTGAAGAACAAGTGCAGATCCACCAGCTACGTGTGGAGCAGCCATCGAAGTACCGCTCATCATGCCATATTCGTTATTGTTCAAAGTAGAATAAATTTGCCCACCTGGAGCAGTAATTTCCGGCTTGAAGTCAAGGTTCGGAGTCATCCCCCAAGATGTGAATGCACTCATTTTGCCTGCTTCAGGGTTTGCTGATTTCGCTTTTGCGCCATTAAAGGAAATGGACACAGTTTGTCCGCCAGTCAGGGTTGCTTGAAGCTTGTCTCCATCTGATTTCAACATGAATAACTGTGGAATGGTAATACTTGGCTCTGAAGCCATGCTAACATATCCACTCGTATTATTGTAAATAATCACTGCTGCGGCTCCAGCAGCCTGAGCATTTTTCGTTTTATCTACAAATCCAATTTCCCCACGTTTAATCAGGGCAATTTTCCCTTGTACATTAGCAGCTGCAAGTTCTTCTGGTTTACCTAACCCAGCGTAAACTACATCATATGTTTTTTGTTCTAAATCATTAGGATGAACACTGCTTGCAGACAAGAAAGGTGCAATACCTGTTAGCCCGCCGCTGGCAGTATAGTTCGCGCCATCTAAATCCATGAAGTTATTTTCTACAGATGCAACCTGTAAGGAGTTGAAGGATACACCTGGAGAACCTGATACACCAATATCCGGGTTGGATGCCAATGGATTTGCAAATCCGTTACCGAAGTGGGCAGAGTTACCCGCAGAGATGGACATTAAAATTCCGTTATCTACTGCACGTTGCACCGCTGCTTGTTCAGGATCCTCTGGACGGACGAATCCAGCTGTGGAACCTAAACTCATATTCAGGACATCTGCTCCTAAGATAATCGCTTCATCAATTGCTTTTACATAGATATCTCCCCAAGTTGAAGGCATATTTGGATCATTTCCGAATACTTTTAATGCAAGCAACTGTGCCTCTGGAGCAACTCCTTTAATTCCATGGTTCTCTTCATCGCCGTTTGCACCGACTGTTCCAGCTACGTGCATTCCGTGCATGGAAGCATCCGGTCCTAAATCCAGAATTTCTTCGTTATCATCCATGTAGTTATAGCCGTAAGGGACTTTCTCCGAGTAAAACTTACCCCTCAACCCATTAGCAGCTTTGGAATCTGCCACTTCTGCAGATGACAATTCCTCTTCCACACCTTCGCTCAACACCATATCACGGTGGGATGGATCGATACCTGTGTCGATAACTCCGACAACCATTCCTTCACCCTTATATCCATAGTCACGCCATGCTTCTTGCGCTTGGACGAGTTCTTTACTATAAATCATGTCAGGCTTTTCAAGAGGGCGTTCGTATTCATTTGCAATATGTACGGCCGCTACTTCTTCAATGGATTGTAATGCTGCAATATTCTTGTATTCAGTTTCAACACTGAATCCGTTCACAACGGTTGTAAAGCTTTCCAATTCTTTGAATTCAACTTTCTTTGCCTTAGCTTTATCTTTTACTTTTTTATGTCCTGCTTTTTTATCTGATTGAAGCTTATTTTTTGTATTTTTATCAAGGTCCTTAAAACGTTTTCCTTGTTTTTTTGCATACTCAATAGCAGGTTCTTCTTTCATTTCCACAATGACACGGACTTTTTCATCCGGTAAGTAGATTTTTTCTTGATCCTGCTTCTTGACTTCTACTACAGTTTTTGGGTTTTGCTTAGCAGAATGCTTGTCCACTTGTAATGGTAATGCTGCAGCCGTTCCAGTCCCTGCAGACGATAAAGCAAGTAGCGACGCACACAAAATTGCAAAGTGTTTTTTCCTCAAAATTGGTAACCTCCTAGTATATTGTCAGAAAATTAATAATATACTAAAAATCTACCATACTAGTTCCTACTAAATAAGGTCAAATAGTCCTCTTTATCCATCTCTACAAATAGGTAAAAACAACTAATTATTAACATATTATAGAAAAATAAGAAAAAATATTGCATTATACTGGAATGACGAAATATGAATCTTATAAAAGTTGGGATACAAATATACCTAGCAATAAAAAAAGCTGCATCAGCAGCAAAAAGTGAGGGTGTAGTGGGTGTAACGTGGTAATTGATCTTGCGTAGAATTTTATTATTTTTTATAGGGGATTAAGAGGTTAAACTTAGAGGATCATCGATTTGAGAGGAGTAAATATTGAGTTTGAAGAGAATTTGACCTGGATGGGTTAGCTGTCACTCCGGGGAAGATATGACATTCCACATTTTCTAATCGGTTGTCCAAATTCACTAATATTTTTCGCATGGAAACTAATACATCTTCATTTCTGCTTGATTTTACATGGCTTTTAGCAAGTATTCTTATTAAATCACTCAATAACTCTTCGATTCTTTCAACCCTGACGTCTTCTTCTCTAATCATCATTTTCACCTTTTCCTTTAAATTTCAACTAATTCTCTTTCTTTTGATGGTGAGGGTGTGCGGTTACCGATAAATTTCACTCCTTCGGCCACCACTTCCGTTACGTACACTTTCTTGCCTTCTGGATTGGAATAATTTCGTGTCTGAATCCTGCCTGAAATCCCAATCAAAGATCCCTTTTGACAATATTGGACCAGGTTCTCAGCGGTTCTTTTCCAGATGGTACAATGAACAAAGTCTGCATCATAGTCCCCATCAGCGTTTTTGAAATTTCGGTTAACAGCTAAAGTAATATTGGAAACAGCTTTTCCTTCTGGTGTATAGCGTAATTCAGGATCTTTTGTCAGCCTTCCCACCAAAATGACTTGATTAATCATGTTATTTTCTCCTTTCGTCTTGTTATCTTGATACTAAACGGAGGAAAAATTGTTGTAAAATTAGCAATAATTTAATTTTCAAAAGATTTTTTAAGGGAAATATTCATTTTCCTATTGGGAAATAATTAGTTTCAAAGCAATCTTTTACATTTTCCTGCAACAAAATGAAATTTTAGTAAGTGTTCGACAAATTTCGCTAAGTCTTCACTTCTAGGGTGGTTAACGTGCAAGTGCTCTGAATATTTAGTATGCTATAATTAATGTACTTAATTGTTCGTATTATTACTTGAGAATGGAGGGATGATATGAAGTCATTTAAGCTTGTTTCCTTTCAAATCATCACAGGCATAAAGCAAGCAGAGGATGTAGAGCTACAGGATGGGCTCATCATCAATAAAGAAGATGAACATAATAGATGGCTTATCGAGGCTTTTGTAACTGAAGAGGAATTCCTAAGGATTGAGCCCCTTTTGAAAAAAGACACTATCTGGATACAAGTAGTGATTACTAAAAAGGAGAATGATCCTGCTGCTTTTGAAACGAAGGTTCTTCATATGAAGAAGGTTCAAAACAATTACACTATTTTATTTGAAGGTCATTTAAAAAATCTGAAAATAGAATATGCAGAGCTATTACTTGAAAATCTCATTCAGCAAGGTGTCCAGGGTGAGCAACTTGTTGAAGAATTCAAGAAAAAAATTCGTATCAGACCAAAAATCTCAACAAACTTGAAGAAATAAGGAAAACAGGGATATACATCCCTGTTTTTTTCATTCCTACTCGTCTTTATTATCCGCATCATCGCGGTCAATCTCATCTTCTACATTTTCTTCAGTGTTACCGTTTGGGACAGTTGTATCGTTTGCATCATTCTCTAACAAACCATCATTGTTGTTGTCCATGTCTGTATCAAGATTATCATTATCATTATCATTCACATCTTGATCTTCAATAACATCGTTCTCTGGTGGCGGGTTATTATCATTCACATTACACCCAGCTAAAAGCAATGCGGATAATAGAGAACTTCCAATGATGCTTAACAATTTTTTGTTCAAAGTAATTTCCTCCTTTATTTTCTTTTGGACCTTTATATACGGGTCAGTTCGTATTTTGCCCAATCAAGGAGAAATGTTGCATGAACAGAAATTTTTTTAACAAAAAACGGATTATAGGAAATGATTTTCAGGTTGAACAAAACATAATAAAAAAGCCAAGCATACGCTTGACTTAAATTGAAGGGAGAATGATAAAGGCTTACCACAGCTGAATTATCATTCTAAATACAAGATTCCACACTTGTATAATTAATTTAGACAATCCTGCCATAAATTAAACCTTTTCGATGAAATTGGTTCAAAAGGATGGATTTTTCCTACTATTCTTTTTTCGCACCTAATGCAAAAGTAAGTTCAGCTTCACATGCCACTTCGCCATCAACCGTAGCGATTGCTTTTCCTTTACCAATTGGGCCTTTTAAGCGAACGATTTCGACTTCCAAACGAAGCTGGTCTCCTGGTTTGACCTGACGCTTGAAACGGCAATTGTCTATTCCCGCAAAAAACGCAAGACGGCCTTTATTCTCTTCTTTGATTAACATCGCCACAGCGCCTACTTGTGCAAGGGCTTCGATAATTAGTACGCCTGGCATTACTGGATAGTCCGGAAAATGACCATTAAAAAACTCTTCATTTGCGGTTACGTTTTTAATTCCGATTGCGCGTTGTCCTTCTTCAAGCTCTAAAATGCGATCGACTAATAAAAAAGGATAGCGGTGAGGAATGATTTCTTTAATTTGTGTGATATCGTACATGATAACCTCCATAAAGTAAGTAGTATTTATTATTTCGATAAAGCTAATAAAAAATCCTTGGATGCAAAGTGAAAAAGCCTTGTCATGATGACACGGCTAGGAATTTTTATTCACTAAATCGATGATATGCGTCCAAGTATCCTTTTTGAAAACGTCTTTAGCATCCCCGTTCCCAAATATGGTATAGCCCACAAATGTTCCTGTTATGGCACATAGTCCAATTAGAAGCGTCACTAAAATAATTCGTAACCAAATTGGGATTAACCTAATTCGGACGAAACGCTTCTTTATTTGTTGCTCTGCACGTTTTTCTTTTTTATACGCATCTCTTGAAACTCTCTTTTGTTCTTGATCCATAATGAAATAGCCATGCTCCTTTAACGTATCCCGTTGATCAATCCCATCATTTGATCAGCCAGTGTAACAGAACGGGCTTGAAATTGGTAATGTCGTTGGACATTGATTAAATCGGTCATTTCTTTAGACATGTCAACATTAGAGTTTTCTAATGAACCTGCCTGTAAAGTTATATTGTCTCTCATTCCACCTGTAAGGTCAAAGAAAATATTACCTTCTTCAATTCCTAATGCTTGCGCTTCACTAGTTAACCCAAGTGTATTCCCTGTTTTTTGCTCCATATATTCCGGTTTTTGAACAGATATCATCCCAAGTTCAAAAGACTGTGTACCGGCATTGTCTGTTTCAACCCTCATTAACCCTTTATTCGAAACGGAAAGATTCTTGATAGGTCCATTCATGACAATCGGCTGGTCATTTTCGTCGAGAACAGGGTAACCACTGCTGGTAACAAGCATCATATCATCAGAATTAGGAGTAATTGGATTTAAATAAAAAGAACCATCCCGTGTATATTGGGTACTGTCATCTACTCGTACCTTAAAGAATAAATCTTCCTTTGTCAAAGCCAAGTCCAGCTCCCGACCTGTCGTCTTTATGCTTCCTTGATTCAAAACCAGTCTAGCCTGGCTCAATTTAGCCCCTGTTCCTTGGCGGATTCCATTGGATGTAATCCGTCCTATCTCTAACTTGTCATGCCTTTGATTATTGAACTCTTGGAATAGCAATTCGTTAAAATAACTTTCTTTTCTTTTATATCCGTTCGTTTGTACGTTCGCTAAGTTATGGCCGATTAGATCCATTTTATGCTGTAGCTGGCTCATGGTATTCGTTGCCGTTATCATCGTTCGATTCATGGTTATTCCCCCATCTGAAATCCGTAAGGCAAGGTAAAATAGTTACTAACTTAATCTGCCGATTTCATTGACTGCTTTTTCTAAGCTCCGATCATACGCTTGTAGAACTTTTTGATTCGCCTCAAATGCACGATAAGCTGTCATCATATCGGTCATCGTTCTTGCTGTATCGACATTAGACTGTTCAATGAAGCCTTGTTGCAGTTTGAATTGCACATTCCCGTTTCCAAAAGCATTTTGCAGAGGGGCGCCATCATTCGTACGATATAGCCCGTCCCCTTCTTTTATTAAAGCATATGGGTTTTGCGCAAAAGCAACTCCCATACGCCCAATAACCTGGTCGTCTTCCAGAATTAACCCATTTTCTTGAACGACAAAATTATCGCTCTTTAATTGGATTCTATTCCCTTGATCATCCAGCACATAGTACCCACTTGGAGTCGTCAGATAGCCCTGTTGATCCAAAGTAAAGTTACCATTCCGAGTATATCTTTGCTCGCCATTAGCGTTTAAAACAGAAAACATGACCGTGCCACGTTTCCCATTCTCTTCGTTCAACGGAAGGAACAAATCGACCAATGCGACATCCGTCTTATTATCTGAAGCGGTAATGTCCCCTTGTTTGAATGCAGGTATTGCTTCCTGCATATAAACTCCCGTGCTAAGAGACCCAACTGTAGGTTGAAATGGAAGGTTCAGCTTTTTCTCAGTAGGAATTTCCGTCTGATCCATTCGCTTTAAAAGCATATCTGGAAACGCCCGTATACTTGACTGATCCGCTTTAAATCCAGGAGTGTTCGCATTAGAAATATTATTTGTCAGCATTTCAGTCCTGCGTTGCTGAGCAAGCATCCCTGAAGCAGCCGAATAAAAGCCTCTTAACATGGTTTTCACCTCTATGTAATCCGCAAATTTGCAGTGTCGTACCTCATTTATTCAATAATTCCATTATATACAACTTATCGGCTACACTCATAGATTTTTTTATGGTTTTGGAAAAGTAATAGAGATTAGTTTTATGGTAGTTTTTTACAGCGTGAATTAGTTAGATGCGCTTTTGCTTAATAAGCATATCTAGATCTTAAAAAGCACATTCAGTTCTTAAAAAGCGTATCCCGAAATTAAAATGCACATTCAATCATTAAAAAGCACAACTAATATTTATAAAGCGAATCTTAAAATTATCGTGCACAAATTCTAAGTATAGAGCGCAAATTCTAAGTAAAGTGCGCATTTTCTGATTAAAAAGCGAATTGCGGGCATATTCACCCATATACAATAAAAAAACTCCAGCTCCGCACCATAATTGGTCCAAAACTGGAGTTTTCTATTAACCGAAACGTCTTTTAGAGATTCTATCGATGTTTTCAAGCATGATACCTGTTCCGATAGCTACGCAATCCATTGGATTTTCAGCTACAAGGACTGGTACTTTCAGCTCTTCTGCTAATAGTAAGTCGATACCATGAAGGAGTGCTCCTCCTCCAGTCAGGATTACGCCGCGGTCGATAATGTCCGCTGATAATTCTGGTGGAGTACGCTCAAGTACGCTTTTAGCAGCTTGTACAATAACCGCAACTGATTCGTGTAA
The DNA here is from genome assembly GCF_010882125.1 of Peribacillus alkalitolerans. Lineage (GTDB taxonomy): Bacteria > Bacillota > Bacilli > Bacillales > DSM-1321 > Bacillus_BN > Bacillus_BN alkalitolerans. The sequence goes on from NZ_JAAGVZ010000001.1 coordinate 400,646, forward strand.
TGCCTCTGCAATTTCTTCAGAATGGACGGTGATGGTTCTTGGTAATCCAGATACCATGTCACGACCACGGATGTCTATAGACTCAGAACGAGATCCTGGGAATACTGTAGCAACCTTAATCTTAATGTCCTCTGCAGTACGCTCACCGATCAATAATTTATATTTACGTTTGATGTAATTTAAGATTTCATTGTCAAACTTATCTCCAGCCATTTTGATGGAGGAAGATGTTACGATATCACCCATAGATAGAACAGCAACATCAGTAGTACCACCACCGATATCAACAACCATGTTTCCACTTGGTTGGAAAATATCCATGCCTGCACCAATTGCTGCTACTTTAGGTTCTTCTTCAAGATATACTTTCTTCCCACCGCTTTTTTCAGCAGCTTCCTTGATGGCTTTTTGCTCAACGCTCGTAATGTTCGTTGGGCAGCAAATCAAAATACGAGGCTTCGATAAGAAACCCTTTACATTTAATTTATTAATAAAATGCTTTAACATAGCTTCTGTTATATCAAAGTCAGCAATGACGCCATCTTTCAATGGACGGATAGCTACGATGTTCCCAGGCGTTCTACCGACCATGCGACGCGCCTCTTCACCTACAGCCAACACACGGTTTGTATTTTTATCAATTGCGACGACGGATGGTTCATTTAGGACAATACCTTTTCCCTTAACATGGATTAATACATTGGCAGTCCCAAGATCTATTCCAATATCTCTTGCAAGCATGACTAATACTTTCCTCCTAAAACGTACAATATGACAAACTTCTGTCCTAATTGTATATTTTATCACAAATAAATGCCAACTTGTTAGCGGTATTTTTTAATGTTTGTGGCAAATAAACGAATTAAATCAGCTCATAAATAGATTCTTGATAATAGGATAGAAAATCCAGGAAAATTTTAGCGATGCATATATGTACAACAAAAAGAGAAGCTTTGCCAATTATTGTTTTCTTTGGCAATAGCCTCTCTTTTTTCTTCATTTTTCATTACTGATTAATTTCTTCTGGTCTTTGGTACTTCATCTTTGTCGCTTCCCCACCACGGAGGTGGCGTATGGATTTATGATAATCCAAAATTTCTTTCACTTCATTTGCTAAATCCGGATTGATATCCGGTAGCCTCTCGGTTAAATCCTTGTGGACAGTACTTTTGGATACACCAAACTCCTTCGCAATTACGCGAACCGTTTTCTTTGTCTCCACGATATACTTTCCGATCTTGATAGTTCTTTCTTTGATGTAATCGTGCACACCACTCGACCTCCCCAAATTGGATGTGAGAAGTGTGAAATGAGATTCGCTTTTATATGTTTTGCAACTGTGCCCAAAGCAACGTAGAAAGATATCCTCAACTAAATCCCCAAAATGTTATAAACGATTCCTCACCTCAAACACTCTCTTTTTAAGGTTTGTATCAGTTTATTAGCTTGGTTAAGGGAATATGCACGAAAATCATAAGAAGGACAAGGGTTTGCTCAAGTTTTTTTGTATATTATCAGATTCTTGAAACTTTTTGGTTGGTCAAATCGTATTCTTTATTGGAAAAACTTATTTATGACTTCATTTTGAAAGGAGGTTAAGCAAGTTTTTACAACCACTCTACATACATTTTGAGATTCGAAATCTGTGAAAAGTCGAAGTTGAGTACTCATCCAATTTCTGCACAGCATCTTGAGTCTTTTTTTTTTGAAAATCTTAACCTATGGAAATATTATTTCCCGAGAAATTTGTCGTTTTCGGGCGAAATAAAAACCCGTCTGGGGAGACGGGTTTTCAGTTCAGTTATTGTCACATTGGGAATGTGTTAGTTGTTTTGGTTTTCTTGCGTTTCATCTTCTGAAGGTTGATCGTCCTCAGAAGGTTTTTCGTCTTCAACAGCAGCAGCATCATCTGTTTTAGTATCGTCATCTTCGCTTACTTCAGCGTTTTTGTCTGCAGCATCTTCTTTTTTATCAAGAGCAGATGCTTTGCTGTTTACAACTTGTGCTTCTTTAAGGGCCACTACATTTTTATCCATAAATTCAATTGGATTTACTGCCACTTGATCTTTGCGGATTTCAAAATGTGTATGGATTCCAGCTTCACTGTTCAACAAGCTTTGTCCTGCTTTTGCAATGGCTTGTCCTTGTGTAACTGTGTCACCGACTTCTACTGCAATTTCCTTAACGGATGAGTAACGTGTAACGATTCCTTTTTCATGCTCGACTTCAATCAGGTTTCCAAGGATAGTATCATCTTGAACCTTTGTGACTGTACCGCTCATGGAAGCAACTACGTCAAACGTTTCCCCGTTTTGCATCGCAATGTCGATTCCTTTGTTTGGCTCGTATTTATTATTGTAGAATACTAGAGCCGCTTCTTGCGCTTCTTTACTACCCTTAACATCGTAGAATTCCTTCTTGATGACCGCGGAATCTTCATTCAATACTGGCATTTTGAAATTTTCTACTTTGCTGTTTACTTCAACAGCTGGCTCGCGATGACCTTTTCCTGCTAGGTTTGAGTCACCGTAGCTAACATCAGGTGTTGTTGATTCGTTGTTACTGTTTTGGAACCAAAGGACACCTGTTAATAATACAGCAGCACAAGCTAAGTAGATTGCCGGTAGTGCCCAACGCTTAGATATGAAGCGTTGAAATGCAGATTTTTGAGAAGTTCGTTTCTTTTCTTCCTCTCTCATGATTATCACCTCAGCAATCATTCTGAACAGATTCAGAAAATTATATACATGAAGTGAAAAAAAATTTTTTGTCTTATGTTTTGCTATGTTGGTATCATTTATTCATAGATATGAAAAATAATGGTACACTTTTGAAAAGAAGTATAGATAACGAGGGATATCATGAAAAAACTTATACGTTATATGCTAACAATCCTGCCATTCTTATACATGGTTGCTATCTGGATAATGTCCAGTCATCCTGACAATGTAGTTGTAGAACTGCCTGATTCATATTGGGACCGTATGATCAAAGATAGTCTTCATTTAGTAGAGTTCGGTCTTCTATACTTATTTTTCGTGTTGGCACTCGCAGTAAATGGGAAGTTAACTCGAAAAATGAGCTTATTTGCAGCTATCATCGCTGGACTCTATGGGATTACGGATGAAATCCATCAATCCTTCGTACCATCCCGTACCCCAACCATGATTGATGTTGTAAAAGATATAATTGGAGTGACAGCAGTCTATTTTCATGTGCGTTTTCATTATTTTAAGAGGAAAAAGAGTTTGTTGAATAAGTTGGAGAACTGGGGCGAGTCTTAAAATGAGGTCTTTATGAGTTTTATCTTTATTTTTTGAATGCGCATGCAGGGATATTATCATATCACCTTCATATATTATCAAAATTTAAATTTTATTATCAAATAGCGCTTGTTTATTATCAAACTGGCTCCACTTATTATCAAACAGTAAAAAACAAAACGGGGACACTCTTCCTATTCGTACACTGACGATAGGAAGAGGTCCCCTTCTTTTATTTATTCGCAACAATTGTATTCAAGAATGCTGTAGATGAAGTGATTTGAACTCCTTGATAGTAATACGTGACGATATCGCGGTAGTTTTTACCCTCCTGTGCCATTCCATTCGCGCCGTATTGGCTCATCCCCACTCCATGTCCATAGCCTTTTGTAGAGATGATGATCTGGTCCCCTTTTCGTTCCCAAGTAAAGTCTGTTGATTTTAGTTCTAAGGTTTCTCGGATTTGTTTGCCGGTTAATTGCTTACCGTTAATTTTAACTGCCCCTACTCGCTTACCTGGTGTTCTTTCAACGATCGTCCCTATTTCTTTTCCTTGTGAGAGCTTTACACCAAGTTTAGCTTCAAACTCTTTTATGGAAATGACTTTCCGATCATAAAATTTAGGAGAATCTTTATCCCAAGGACTTACTACACTTTTTAAATATGGAATAGAGTTCTTCCAATAAGCCTCGGAGTTTTCCGTAAAGCCATTGCTTGTAGAGAAAAAGGTGGCTGTGATTGGTTCACCATTATAGGTAAGAATTTGGTCCTTAGTCGCTAAAACCGCTTTAGCAATCTTTTCTTTCTTCCATGCATAATCTTTGCCCCATAGTTTTTTCAGTTCATCATCACTTTTATACACTTGATGAAGGACAGTATCGGTAACATGGGCTCCTTTAGGCAAAGCAACCGTATCTTTTTCCGACAATTGATTGACTATGTAAGTTCTAGCAGTTAAGGCCTGAGCTTTTAATGCTTCCACTTCAAAATCTGCTGGCATTTCGGCAGACACTACGCCTGCAACATATTTTTCAAGTGGAATGGCTTGAATTTTTTGTTGCTGTGAACGATACACTGCCACTTCCACTGAGGATTCATTTAGTTGGTCGGCTACACTAGGTTCTTGCTTCTTATGGGTCAAGTTTTCCATTAACTTTCCTTTTGCTCCTTCAGAAGAAAATGGGAGGACAAGCAAGGCGGGAATAAGGACGATGGCAACGGCTACTGTGATTAATACGGCAATGACTGGTTTCATAGATTTCATGTAAGGGCCTCCTCATGCGAATTGAATAGACTTGTTGATTCTCTATTCAAATCTATGGGATTGGACAAGCATTTATGACAAGAGATTTCATATCAGAAATGGAATATTATATCTCACCAAAGACAAAAATCCCGCTCATTGGCGGGATTTATTGTTACTACTTATTATGCATTCATATCTGCAACGAAAGACTCGCTTCCAGAATGATCTTCTTCGTTAATACGTTCAATATCAGCACCAAGTGCAGCTAGCTTCTGATGGAAATTCACATAGCCACGGTCTAAGTGCTTCAATTCTGTTACGCGTGTTACACCTTCTGACACAAGGCCAGCTAGAGTAAGTGCCGCTGCTGCACGTAAGTCCGTTGCAGCTACTTCTGCACCTTGAAGGTCTGATGGTCCGTTGATGATCACGGAACGGCCTTCAATTTTAATTTCCGCGTTCATGCGGCGGAATTCTTCCACGTGCATGAAGCGATTTTCAAATACGGTTTCTGTAATCATGCTAGTTCCTCGAGCATGTAAAAGAAGAGCCATCATTTGAGATTGCATGTCTGTTGGGAATCCTGGATGCGGCATCGTTTTAATATCGACGGCTTTAAGGACGTCAGGACCGATTACTCGTAGACCATCCGCTTCTTCACGGATTTCAACGCCCATCTCCTGCATTTTTGCAATTAAGGATGTCATGTGCTCTGGAACCGCACCTCTTACAAGTACATTACCCTTTGTAATAGCAGCTGCGACCATGAATGTTCCTGCTTCAATACGATCCGGAATAATGTGGTGTTCAGCTCCGCGCAGTACGTCTACACCTTCAATCTTGATTGTAGCAGTACCAGCACCTTTAACTTTCGCACCCATTTTATTCAGGAAGTTCGCTAAATCTACAATTTCCGGTTCTTTCGCAACGTTTTCAAGAGTTGTTGTTCCTTCTGCAAGGACAGCAGCCATCATGATGTTTTCCGTTGCACCAACACTAGGGAAATCAAGATAGATTTTCGCACCTTTAAGACGACCGTTCACTTCAGCTTCTAAAAAGCCGTTACCAACCTTAACCGTAGCACCCATTGCTTCAAAGCCTTTTAAGTGTTGATCAAGTGGACGTGAACCGATTGCACAACCGCCTGGCAATGCCACACGTGCTTTTCCGTTTCTTCCTAATAATGATCCCATTACAAGAACGGATGCACGCATTTTGCGAACATATTCAAATGGAGCTTCTACAAATAACTCTCTTGATGCATCTACAGTAATCGTATTATTATCAAACGCAACATCTGCATTTAGGTTGCGCAGTACTTCATTGATTGTATATACATCGGAGAGAGTGGGTACGTCTTTAATGACGCTTCTTCCTTCGCTTGCTAATAATGATGCAGCGATAACAGGCAAAACTGAGTTCTTTGCGCCTTCTACTTTAACTTCCCCGCTCAGCCTGTTTCCGCCGCGGACGATGATCTTTTCCAAAAGTATTCCCCTCCGCGTCCAATATCTCTATATTAATATTCAAATGTGATGATTGGTGTGCCAACTACGATGGTAGTCCGTCCGCCCAATCCTTGAGTTCTCATGGCAATTTGCAAATTCAACTGTTCTTTAGTGATAAATTGTGTGAAAAGTGGAGAGTGTGCTGAAACTGAAACAAAGTTTTCTTCTCTTAAACTCTCAACTTCTTTCGCTTGGAACTCTCCCAAAATAGAATCTACCTTAGAAGATAAAACCTTTGCTAGCGTATCATTGATTTCCCCTTTAATACAAGTGAAAATTGTGGGATTTTGTCTAAATATGTCTTTTATCCTGCTTTTGAGATCCTTCTCTAGGTGCTGTGCTTGTGCTAGACTAGCGTTACCTTTTACCTCATACAGGATATACGATTTCTCTTGGGAATTTTTAGGGGTAGTCATGATTTCTAACTTTTCATGAATACTTTTCTGTTGGCTTATACCAACAGCTTTCCAGCCATTTTTATCTTCGGTGATCTCCCATACAAGATTAGGAAGCTTTTCTCGCAAACTCGAAACATAGTTTACTAGACTTTCTTTCGTACGAAGAATATCCGCTTGCCCTCTAGCCAAGATTGACCATTCTTGGATGGAAACGTCCTCGGATTGTAATACCTCAACTAGCTTTGTGAAATCAGTACTGTTGTTTGCTTCCGTCTTACTATTCCCTGCCACAATCAAAATAAAACCAATTATAACCAAATATATCATCTTTTTCATAATAATCCATGCCCCCTTATTCCCATTGTTGCCAATTAGGATAAGGACATACTGATGAATTTTCGTCAGATTTTGACATGACTGCACAAGGAGTATTGTTCAGAATTTCACAAATTTACTGAAAAAACAATTAGTTTATTCCTTATAAAGGAATGGTAATTGATTGGACCAAGCTATGTAGTCTAAGAAGAAACCACTTACCGTCGATCCAATAGTAAGAGTCAACAAAATGTACAACACTCTAGCTTGTATCACTTTATTTGCACGAAGAAGCTTATCAAAATGCAAAGCCTGAAGCGCCCACCATGTAATGGCGATAAAAAATAAATGCGAGATTATGCCAAACACAGCTTGCTGACCCAGATTCGCGAACATGAAAAGTCCTCCTTTACCCTATATACAAATTATAATTTTAACATGAATAGGGTAAATATAAAAACATTTTTTGTAAAAACCTTGATTTAAAACCGCTTTCTTCTTATTTAATAGTAAAAAATAATAAAGGATACTATATAGTATGAATCCCTTATTATTGATGGCTAGCAAATCTTTTCAAGAATGGAGAAAATTAATGCATCCTAAATTACTTGAACTCATTCAAGTATTCCCTCAATTAAAAGAAGCTTATCGACTTAAAATTAGTGATGGATACACTTTAACAAATATTCATATATCCTCTTTAGTTCCTGTTCACGACCTCACATATACAACAATTGAGTTAATAATAGAAATTCAATTGGGAGAAACAATTTTGTTACGCTACACCGAAGGCATAGTCCATTCATTTATCATTGAACCACTCTCTTCTACTAAAGATAGAATTCATCCAAACATTCTTTTAAATAAAGAACTGATTCATAATAAAGACTTTAGAAAAAAATTCTTTGGTGGCTATGATGAAGATGAGGTTAATCATTTTTTAGACATTATTATTAAAGATTATAAGTTTGTTGAAGAAGGGCTCATTAAAGAAAATAATATGCTAAAAGAAGATATTAAAAAATTAAGAGGTCATTAGAGTATATAAAAAAGAACCAGGTTCCCTGGTTCTTTCAACTTTATTTTATATTCACTAATAATCGACCACTTAATAGCTGTTTAATTTTTTCCTGTTCTCCGTTCTCAAAATGCTGGATGATTTGACTGCCTACCACTACTCCATCACAAAATTGAGTGATTTCTTTCACTTGTTCTGTGTTTGATATACCAAAGCCAGCCAATACTGGGATTGGGCTGATTAGTTTGAGTCTTCCTAGAAACTTTGTCACTTCCTCTTCAAAACCTCCACGAGCACCAGTTACCCCTTTCACCGTAACGGCGTAGATAAATCCCTCCGCATCTTGGGTGATGGTTTTTAACCTTTCTAATGGACTGGTTAAAGTTGCTAACCGGATAAGTGATATGTCCGCTTCTTTCAATACATGTTTGAGTTCTCCTTCTTCTTCTAGAGGAAGGTCTGGAATGATGACTCCATTCAATCCTATCGTTTTACATGCTTTTGCAAATTGATCTATTCCGTAAGATAGGATGGGGTTCAAATATGTCATGAAGATTAATGGGATAGTGACCGTTCTTCTTACATGCTCTAGTGTTTCAAAAATGCCCTTTAAAGTGGTACCTGCTTTTAATGCTCTTTGTCCAGCCGCTTGAATAGTCGGCCCATCTGCAACAGGATCAGAAAAAGGAATGCCAATCTCAATGACGGTCGCTCCCGCTTGTTCTAAAAACTCCAATCGCTCGACTAATCGGTCTAAACCTCCATCACCAGCCATGATATAGGGTACAAACGCCTTTTCTCCTTTATTTACGGAGTGTTCAATTGCGAGTTGAATTTGATTTGTCATGACGAAATCCCTCCTAAATAGTGTCTGACTGACTCAACATCCTTGTCACCACGGCCCGACAAGCAAACCACTAGGATTTCATCTTCCCTCATCGTTTTTGCCAGTTTGATCGAATACGCAATGGCATGTGAGCTTTCCAATGCCGGGATGATTCCTTCTTTTCTTGATAATAGTTGAAATGCTTCCAATGCCTCAGCATCCGTGACCGAAGTATACTGAACACGGCCTTCATCCTTTAAGAAGCTATGCTCTGGTCCTACACCAGGATAGTCCAGCCCAGCAGAGATGGAATGAGCTTCTTCGATCTGTCCATACTCATCCTGAAGGAGATACATTTTCGCTCCATGTAACACGCCTACTCTTCCTTTTGTCAGGGAGGCTGCATGCTTATCGGAATCCAACCCTGCCCCTGCCGCTTCTACTCCATATAGTGAAACGGTGACATCCTCTAAAAATGGATAAAACATCCCCATCGCATTCGAGCCACCGCCTATACAAGCAACCACCGTATCCGGAAGCCGTCCTTCAATCGTTTGCAGTTGTTTTTTCGTTTCGCTTCCTATAACACTTTGAAAATCTCGAACCATTTCTGGATAAGGGTGGGGTCCCAATACTGAACCCATAATATAATGAGTGTCTTCAACATGGGCGACCCAATAACGAAGCGCCTCATTGACGGCATCCTTTAAAGTTGAACTCCCTTGTTTCACACTGACGACCTTTGCGCCAAGAAGCTCCATTCGAAACACATTGAGCTTTTGTCGTTTAACATCCTCTTCTCCCATAAAGATGATACAGTCCATACCTAACAACGCACTTACTGTGGCCGTTGCTACACCATGCTGTCCCGCACCTGTTTCTGCCACCACCTTTTGTTTTCCCATCCGTTTAGCTAGTAGCGCCTGCCCCATCGTATTATTGATTTTGTGGGCGCCAGTATGGTTCAAGTCCTCACGCTTCAGGTAGATTTTTGCTCCCCCAGCATGCTTCGTAAGATTCTTTGCAAAATATAATGGCGTTTCCCTTCCTACATACTGCGTCAAATATTCATTAAGCTCTTTTTGAAAAACAGGATCTCCCTTTGCTTTTTGATATTCTTCCTCCAGTTCTAAAACAGCCTGCATCAGTGTTTCCGGGACAAATCTTCCTCCATAGGGTCCATAATGACCTGTTGCATTCGGCATGGCATATTGTTTCATATATGTTCCGCTCCCTTCGCATTTTCGATAAATGCTTTGATTTTTTCATGGTCCTTTTTTCCGCCACTTTCCACTCCACTAGATACATCCACCATGAAAGGACGCACGACGGTAATTGCTTCTTTCACGTTATCGGGGGTTAACCCACCTGCTAAAATTAGTTTTTTGTTTGAGTTCCAATCATTAAGTAAGGACCAATCAAACCTAAGCCCATTCCCACCTTGAAACGCTCCCTTTGGACTGTCGACTAATACATAATCAGTTGGATACTCGTCTGTGTTCAAGAGGTCCTGTTTTTTCCCTATCCCGAATGCCTTTATGACCGGTAAACTGTATTCCTGGCACATTTCAGGGGATTCCTCCCCGTGTAGCTGAATCATGGACAATCCACAATATTGTGCAATGGATTCTATGACTTGAGGTTCTTCGTTCACGAACACTCCGACTTTTTCAACATCATTTGGTAGTGAGTCGATGATTTGTATTGCCTGGTCCGGTGTGATCTGACGTTTACTTTTGGCAAATACGAAGCCTAGGGCATCCGCACCTGCTTGAACCGCGACATGTGCTGAATTCACATCCATGATTCCACAAATCTTCACCTTCATACGATTGTCCCCACTCCAGATAGCTCTTGAAAAACGGCTTCAATGTTATCCGCTCGCATAAGGGTTTCTCCAACCAATATGCCTTTAGCACCTGCTTTTACAACTCGACGAACATCCTCCGAATTAACGATTCCACTTTCACTGATTAAAGTGTGGTTCCCTCCCCCTTTAGCTAGTCGTTCTGTCGTTTCTAAATCCACTTGGAATGTTTTTAAATTTCGATTATTGATTCCGATCAGCTTTGCCCCTAGTTCCATGGCAATAGCTAGTTCCTTTTCGTCATGGACTTCCACAAGGGCTTCGAGACCATAAAGTTTCGCTACATCAAACAGTCGATGTAATTCTTCCTTTGATAGAGCGGCTACAATGAGGAGGATAGCATCTGCGCCTGCTTGCTTAGCCTTTTGAATCTGGACTGGATCGATAATGAAATCCTTGCAGAGAATGGGGATGTTCACAGCTTTCCTGACAGCTTCTAGATCTTCAAAGCTCCCTTTGAAAAAGGCTGAATCAGTCAGTACAGAAATTGCTGCCGCTCCATTTTTTTCATAGAGTCTTGCCTGTTCAACTGGATCCACCCTTTCATTAATCATCCCTTTGGAAGGGGAAGCCCTTTTGATTTCGGCAATGATTCCGACCGGTGTTTTTTCTTGTAAGGCCATGAAAAGTGAGATGGTGGCTCTATTGGATTCTTTGAGGTTTAGTTGTTTAAGTAGCAATACTTCCCTTTGTTTTTCCTCTATAATTTTTTCTAAAATATTCATCGGTTTCGCTCTCCTTTAGACAATCGCTTGTGAACGATTTGAATATTGAATCAATCTTTCTAACTTCGATAACGCTTGCCCTGAATCAATGCTTTCCTTAGCCAGCTTTACTCCCTCTTGAATACTTTCACAAAGCCCACTTGCATAAATTCCAAGTCCTGCATTAAGGAGTACGGTATCTCGATAAGCACCCTGTTTTCCATTTAGAACTGAAAGCAGGATCCTTGCGTTATCCTTCGCGTCCCCACCTTGTATTTCAGAATTATGGTAAGAAGGAAGTTCCACTTCATCGGGACGCAATAAAAAACGTGTTATTTCCCCTTTTTCGATAAGTGCTAGATGATTTTCCCCTTGCAGAGAAGCCTCATCCATAAATCCCGCTCCATTGACAATCACGGCTCGTTTTCGATTCAGTCTGCTTAAGACTTCTGCAAACAAATCGATGGACTCTCTCTGATAGATTCCTAAAAGCTGATAATCCAAATGGACTGGATTTGTTAGTGGGCCAATTAAATTGAAGATGGTTGGGATATTCAACTCTTTTCTCACCTTCATGATTCGCTTGAGACTTGGGTGAACGTGTGGGGCAAACAAAAAGGAAATGCCGACCTCTTCAAGTTGCTCCTCCAATACGTTTTGGGGAAGATTAAGCCTGACCCCAAGATACTCCAGAACATCCGCACTTCCCGTTCGGCTGCTGACACTTCGGTTCCCATGCTTTGCCACTTTCACTCCTGCACCTGCAATCACAAAAGCCGAGGTCGAGCTGATGTTAAAGCTTTTCGAGCCATCTCCACCTGTTCCGCAATTATCCATCACCCCTGGAAACTGTTTCGTGAATGGAAGAGCATGTTCCCTTAAAACTTGGACAATCTCTGTAATTTCACCAGCCGTTTCTCCTTTCGCTTTTAGAGCAATTAAGAAAGCGGCAATCTCACTGTCGGAAATATCCTCGCGAAACAGCTCTGCGGCAGCCATTTGCATATCTTCCTTTGTAAGGGCTTCTTTACCGAGAAGCTTTTGCAAATATACCTTCATCATTACTTCCTCCTTTTTTGTTTGATTGGCTTTCACATAATGACAGGAAATACTGGATCAATGTTGCTCCATTCTCAGTGCCTATCGATTCTGGATGGAACTGCAATCCGATGACCCGATAGTCTCTGTGCTGTATCGCCATGATTTCCCCATCTTCTGTGGATGCCAGTACGTTCAATTTCTCAGGTAAACTCTTGTGTTCAACTGCGAGAGAGTGATACCTCATAACATTGATCGTTGGTGGTAGACTTTTGAAAATTCCCAATCCGTTATGGTTGATGGACGATACTTTTCCGTGCATGATCTCTTTTGCTGAGATGATGTTAGCTCCAAACGCGTAGGCGATCAATTGATGTCCTAAACAAATGCCTAGAATTGGTACGTGCTGATAAAAATTCTTTATTATATCAATACAAATCCCTGCATCCTCCGGTCTTCCTGGACCAGGTGATAGCACAATGCCGGTAGGATTTAACCTCTTAATCTCCTCAATCGTAATCTTGTTATTTCTTACAACCTGGATCTCCTTGTAAAATGCACCGATTTGCTGATACAGGTTATACGTAAAAGAATCATAGTTATCAATTAATAGAATCATGCTTCTACCTCCATGAGAGCCCTTGCCTTATTTAAGGTTTCGAAATACTCTTTTCCCGGATCAGAATCATAGACAATGCCTGCTCCTGCTTGGATGATTGCTTTTCCATCCTTTACCACCATCGTTCGGATGGCCAGTGCAAAGTCGAAGCTCCCATGATAGGAAAAATATCCGACGGCTCCAGCATAGACATTCCGTTTGATTCCTTCCAGATCATTGATGATTCTCATCGCTTGGATTTTTGGGGCTCCTGACACGGTTCCTGCAGGCAAACAGGAAGCCAAAACATCCGTATTGTGAAGGTGAGGCAGCTTTCTCCCCCTTACTTCCGAAACGATGTGCATCACATACTTATACTTTTCAATCAGCATGTATTTCGAAATCTCAATCGAACCGATTTCACACACTCTACCAAGATCATTCCGTCCAAGATCGATGAGCATTCGATGCTCCGCAATCTCTTTCTCGTCTTGAAGTAAGTCCTTTTCAAGGGCTTCGTCTTCGATCTCGCTGTCGCCTCTTTTTCTTGTACCTGCTATTGGATTGGTCGTGACATGAGTGCCATCCCCTTTAATCAAGCTTTCTGGAGATGACCCAACCACCTGATAGTCTTCAAAATCGACATAAAACATATAAGGTGAAGGGTTCAAGCGCCTCAGACCTCTATAAAATTGAAACGGATCACCAGCAAATTCCGATGTGAACCGTTGGGACAAGACCACTTGGAAAATCTCCCCCTTGATGATTTCCTGCTTAGCAATGTTCACGAGTTTTTCGAAATGCTGTTGGCTTATCTCGGGTTGGAAACTGATGCTTTGTTTCTTGGGTGAACTCATTTTTACTTCCTTGCCTCTGGTTATCTCATTCATGATTTTTGTCGCTTTGATCTCAAAAGTCCTTTTATCCTCGTGAGAGAGGGAAACAATCGATATCATTCCTGTGAAATGGTCATACACAATGACTTCACGATAGAACATCAGATGTGCGTCAGGCATATTTAATTCATCCATTCCTTCTAGACCGATCTCTTCATATTGCCTGATGAGGTCATAGCCGATATAACCAACCCCTCCTCCCAAGAAGGGAAACGGAGCTTCGTCTAGCCTGATTGGTGGAAGGTATTCTTTCACGATGTCTAAGAATCTTCCTTCTCTGACAACCTCTTTCTCTCCCGCTAGTTGTATGAGGACCTTGTCTTTACAAGATTTCAACTCCAAGAAAGGATCCGCTCCAATGAAGGAGTATCTCCCATTCTGTTCATGCTTCAAGGAACTCTCTAAAAGGAATTTCTTTTTGCCCTCTAAGCTTTGAAAAATACTGATGGGAGTATGAATATCTCCCTCTAAATCTTTTCGAAGTAGCTTAATGTCTTTCATCTTTCTGCCTACCTTTCGTGAGAAAATAAAAAAAGTCCCCTACAGACATAGTTGTTGTCTGTAGAGGACGATTATCACCGCGGTGCCACCTCTGTTAAAGAAATCAAGAATTCCATTTCTTTCACTTTTTCAGGTACGGGAATTTTTATTCCTTATACCCTATCCTTGTAACGGCGGAAACCCGTGCACACCTACTCTCATTTCAATGTGCCTCTCACAAGTCCATTCGACCAACTCTATCGTACCGGTTCTCACCCTTCCCGGCTCTCTGTAACGCTTCAAGCTGATGTACTCCTCTTGTTCAACGATTTAATGTATGAAATTTTTTTGCCCATGAAAACAAAAAGGGGCCTCATCCTAAAAGGACGAGAAACCCCGTGGTACCACCTTTGTTGCTGTCTAATAACAGCCACTCTGCAATATCGAAGCGCACGTAAACAAACGCTTGAATATCCGTCTCTTGTAACGATGAGATCATTCGCCAAAGCCTACTCTCCCTTACATAAGGGATTTCGGTTTGGAAGCTCGGAAGTCCATTCACTACAACATTCATGCTGATTCTCACCAACCATCAGCTCTCTGAAATGTCTGTTGAAGCTACTCCTCTTCGTCAACGCCAATCCGATTCTTGAATTTTTCTCATAGTAACATGCACATATTGGCCATGTAAAGAGAAAATGTTTTTTAATTTTCGGCAAAAACTGACTTTTCACCTCGGATAGAATCTCTCAAAGCAAGTCCATCAAGGTTTATCTTCGAAAGTTGAGATTTTAAAAGCGATATTCGAAATTTATCCACGAAACTGCCAAAAAATAAAATCGAAATCCAAAATTTACAATCGAAAATGGCCATTTATCGATTATTCGACAAAAACCGGGTGGTAACCAAAAGTTGATACAATTTTTAGGCTATTTCACCGAAAATACTTTATGACTAGGCAGTTCTAAACAATTTAACTGTCCGCCATATACTGCTCCACCATCGATACCGATAATACGGTTGTTGCCAAAATATACACCACAATTAGTGTTGTCTTCATGGAGGGTATTTGTTTCTGTATGGCCAAAGATAACGGTTTTTTCTCCTGTATAACCGTTATGAAACTCGCCTCGAATCCACATCAATGTATGTGGCTCCGTTTCAGCAACAGGAATAGTTGGATCCACGCCACCATGAACTAAAATATAATCATCCGTTTCAATAAAATGCTCTAAACCTTGTATAAATTCTAAATGTCTTTCAAGTGTTTCCGAATGTAATAGGGGTTTTTGAAATGCTTCTTCATTAGTAGAAAAATCATTTTCGGAATAACCGTAACTACATAAAGTTTGATTGCCACCATTCAATTTAACCCATCGATTCCATACCCGTTCTTCATCTGTTGTTAACGCTTTAATCATCATATCCTCATGATTGCCCTTTAGAACGCGTGCCCCAGCTTCTTTTAAGCTAATTACTTTTTCGATGACACCTTTTGAATCGGGGCCTCGGTCTATGTAATCTCCTAATAAAATTAATTGATCTTGTTCAGGATTGTAAATTACTTTTTCAAGTAATTGTTCAAACTTGTCCAATTCTCCATGAATATCACTTATCACTAAAGTTCTCATTAGTAGATTACCCTTCTTTCCAGATTTTTAATGTTAATAATTATAATATAAGTAAACTATCAATTACATAATTTTCCCTATTTGAGAGAATTCAATATTAGGTAAAGCTTGTTTTTTTGGGTGTAAATTAACTTTAACTATCTGAGTTGATTGTAGCGGAGGGCACTTGACTCTTGGCATCCCACCTAACAACATACGACAAATTCCGGGGCGTCACCACAGCACAAAAAAAGCACAAAAAAGAGTGCTCTACAAAAGAGCACCCTCCATATTTCACTGCATAAAATCATCAAAATTTCCAAAGTAGTGATGTAAGAAATCCAGTGCCGCGCTTGGTACAACCCCAAAACCGATGGTTCCGATTGCACAAACGAGCAATACGACTAGTAAGCTAGCTGGTATCTTCACTTTTTCCGTCAACGCCAAGTAGTGTGCTGGGCGGAAGAAAACTTGAGTTAAGATGCCAAAGTAATAAAAGTAGGATACGACCGTGACTGCAATCATGATTCCCGCTAGGACGTAATGACCTGGCTCGATCGCAAAGGCACCCATGAATATGTTCAGTTTACCGATAAATCCTGCTGTCCCTGGAATACCAGCCAGTGAAAGGATATAAATTCCCATCATGATGGCTAGAAAAGGAGAGTGTTGGTACAATCCTGCAAAAACAGATACCTCTTCAGAGCCCGTTTTGTCAGACATATACTGGACTACGGCAAATGCTCCTAAATTCATAAATACATAAGCTACTAGATAGAACCAAATCGCATCAAACGTGAAATATCCCAATGTTGCGATCGCAACAAGCAAATACCCTGCATGAGCGATACTTGAATAGGCTAGCAAGCGTTTAATATTCGTTTGTTTCAAAGCAATAACGTTTCCTAGAATCATGGTAATCGCCGCTAGGAAACCGATATACTCTTTATTTTTTTCCATAAAGTTCAGTGCACCAATTTCATCCCCAGGCGCAGGTAAGAACAATGTAATCAGAATTCGAAGCAAGATGACAAAACCGGCTGCTTTAGAGACTACACTTAAAAATGCAGTTACTGGTGTTGGTGCCCCTTGGTACACATCCGGTGCCCACATATGGAATGGAGCAGTCGCCAGCTTGAAAGACAAACCGACCACAATCATGAAAAAGGCTAGACCGAACAAGTATTGAAATTGTCCATCCATGATTTGGGACATGACTCCGCTCATTTCTTTGAGGTTCGTTGTTCCCGTCAAACCATATAAATAGCTCATTCCAAACAATGTGATGGCTGTAGAAATACCACCATTAATGACGTATTTCATGGCAGACTCATTGGAGGCTAAATGATTTTTTCTCATCCCTGCTAGGATATATGACGAAATCGATAATAACTCTAATCCGACGAATAGAGTGATCATATCTCCACTGGAGGCCATCATCATGGCACCTAATAAAGCTGCTAGGAATAGATAATAGAACTCCCCACGGTATTCTTTCATCCCTTCAGCTGGCTGGAAGCTTTCTGCCAGCAGGATGACCATAGCCGCTCCTACAAGGAAAATCAACTTAAATGCCTTAGCGAAGGAATCCAGTCGATATGTATCATTCAAAATCGACGTTGTTTCTGAATTGAACAGACCCACTAAAGAAACAATCGCGATGAGAATTCCGACCAGAGCTACCCATGCTAGAGGGCGTCGGCTTGACGACTTTGGCATGAATAGATCTAATAATGTAAGTAATGTCGCAACACCGAGGATGACGAATTCTGGCATCATGACTCCCCAGTTAAAAGAAAGCAAGGTTTCCAAATCCATCCTTCATCACCCTCCTAACCCTATTAAAATAGCTTCAAGCGTAGACTCCAATGGTACCGTTAGCACACTTGGATACACGCCGATTAAAATGATCAAAGCCAATAAAACCACAACTGGTGCGAACTCTGCGCCTTTTATATCTGTCAGTGATTCAGCGTATGATTTCTTGGCCGTTCCGAAGGTAATGCCTAAAACAGCTCTCAAAACATATACCGCCGTCAAGATGATCCCGATGGCTCCAATGGAGGCTATGATCGGCTCTACTTTAAATAGCCCTAGAAAAGCCATGAACTCACTGATGAATCCAGACATCCCTGGTAAACCAAGCGAAGCCATCGAAGCTGCTAGCAAGAAGCCCGCAGTCAAAGGCATCGCTTTTGCTAGGCCACCTAAATCTCCCAATTGAGAGGTATTGACACGTTCATACATCACTCCGACTAAGAAGAACAGAAGTGCTGCAATTAATCCGTGGGACACAACCTGGAAAATGGCACCTTGTATGCCCGCTTCATTCAATGCCCCTAAACCAATCAGTACAATCCCCATATGTGAAATCGAGGAGTAGGCTAGGACCATTTTGAAGTCCGTTTGAATCAGAGCTAAGAACGCTCCATATAAAAGGTTAATCACACCTAGAATTGCTATGAAAATAGCAATTTCCTTAAATTGCTCTGGGAATATCCCTACTCCAAATCGGATTAAACCAAAAGCACCTATTTTTAAGAGAACACCAGCATGCAGCATTACAATGGAAGGTGGTGCCTGAACGTGTACTCTTAACATCCAAGTGTGTAGTGGGAAGATTGGAAGCTTAATTCCGAATGCCACTAGCAAGGCAATTAATAAAGTATATTTCATGGCCTCTGAAATAGGTGCAATGAGTGGGACTCCTCCGACCGTCATGATATATTTTAACGCTTCGATATTGGTTGTACCTGTACGAGCAAATAAAATCATGATGACGATTAAAAGGATGGCTGATCCCAATCCGTTATAGATCAAGAAGCTGTATGCCGCTTTTTCCTTTTCAAGATAACCCCATTTACCGATTAAGAAGAACATCGGGATGAGAGTAATCTCAAAGAAGAAGAAGAATAGAATCAGGTTTTGTGCTGTAAAGACGCCAAGCATGCCGATTTGAAGCATTAAGAATAGCATGAAGTAGCCTTTCCATTCCTTTTTGATATGGATGGAAGCAATAGCTGCCAAAGTAGCTAATATAGATGTCAGCAAGAGCATCACTAAAGCAAAACCGTCTAATGCTAGTTCATAATCGACCGCAAAAAGCTTGCTGTCGTATTTTTCTAAGTTTCCAAATCGGAACCAATTCACTTTGTTCGAAAACTCGGAAAGTCTCGTTCCTGCCTCAAATTGCAAATAGATATATAGAGACAATAATAAAGCAGGAAGGGTTGCTAAGACTCCAACCAGTTTTATAGTCTTTTCACTTGTTTTAGGAACAAATAAAAGTAGTAAAATCCCTACCAATGGGGAGAAGACTAATAGCGTTAATAGCCATTCACTCATCTTACGTACCCCCCTGTCAACGCGTAAACTACCAATAACACAGCCAAACCTAGGACAACAACGGTACCGTAGAGTTGGACTTGGCCCGTTTGCAGTTTTGAACCAATTTTTCCTAAGCCTTTAACGGAAATCGTCACCGTATTCATGATTCCTTCCACCAAGAACTTATCGATGAAGGATAGGAGAAATGAAATTCCCTTCGTAACTGGAACGATGGTTACGTTATACAATTCATCCACGAAATACTTGTTTGACAGGATGCTATATACTGTCGATCCTTCTCCACCGAGCCAATCCGATGACATGCTTCGTTTTCCATAAATCATGTAAGCTAATAGAATTCCCGCTAACGAAATCAACGTGGCAGCTATCATGATCCACGCTGGACCTTCAATATGGCCATGACCTAATGCATGGTTTCCTTCTGTTAGCCAATCTCCTAAAAATGTTCCAAACCATGGAGTATTCACATATCCACTTATGATAGCCAAAACTCCCAATACTAGCATCGGGATCGTCATGATGCTTGGTGATTCATGGACTTGTGATGTATCGCCCCTCGATACGCCTGCAAATACCATGAAGAACAATCTAAACATATAAAACGCCGTCAAAAATGCGGCTGCAAGTGCTAACCAGAATAAAGCGTAATTTCCATGTGCCCAAGCTGCAATCAAAATTTCATCCTTACTGAAAAATCCTGAGAACAATGGAACTCCAGAAATCGCTAACGTACCAATTAGGAATAAAGGTCCCGTGATACGGAGCTTTTTCCATAGTCCTCCCATTTCATCAATGTTCTGGGTATGGACTGCATGAATGACGCTTCCTGCCGCTAGAAACAGCAGTGCCTTGAAAAAGGCGTGAGTCATTAAGTGGAATACCCCAGCTACATAGCCTGCAGAACCTAGAGCTAGCATCATATATCCAAGCTGACTGACCGTCGAGAATGCCAGGACACGTTTGATGTCTTTTTGCACCAGGCCAATACTGGCTGCGAAAATGGCTGTGAAAGCCCCGATGATTGCCACTGTCAGCATAGCCGTTTCACTTGCAGAGAATAGTGGGAACATGGTCGCTACTAAGTAGACACCCGCTGCAACCATTGTAGCTGCGTGGATTAGAGCAGATACAGGTGTTGGACCTTCCATCGCATCCGGTAACCATGTGTGTAGTGGGAATTGACCAGACTTACCCATCGCCCCAATAAAAATTAGAATACTAGTCAAAGTAATCATCGTAGCTGAAATGGTGCCTGCTTCTACTGCATGGAAAATTTCATCGTACTCGAAGCTTCCAACCTGCCAGAATAATAGAATCATGCCGATAAAAAGGCCGACATCTCCAATCCTGGTCATGATGAATGCTTTCTTTGCCGCTTTCTTTGCTTCTTCTTTATAGAAGTAGAAGCCGATTAGTAGGAATGAACCTAGCCCTACCAGCTCCCAGAACACATAAAGCTGAAGTAGATTTGGTGATATGACCAAACCAAGCATCGCAAAAGTAAACAATCCTAAATAAGCATAAAATGTATGGAATCGCTCGTCGCCATGCATATAGCCTTTTGAATACATATGTACAAGGAAGCTGACTAGCGATACGATCACTAACATTAAAGCATTTAACTGATTAACCTCAATACCCGCTGTTAATTGTACATCCCCTATTGTTAGCCAAGTGGCTTCGGCTTTGTAAGTTGGTGCCGATAGACGTTCAATGAGCACCAACAGTGAATAGATGAAAGAAACGAGCGTCATAAGAATGCCAATATAGGCACTCGATTCTTTTAATCTTCTACCGAATAGAAGAAGGAACAGGAACGAGAATAGCGGGAAAAACGGTATGAGCCATGCATTCTCCATCATCGTATCAAATCCCCTTCTCATCGTGTGAAGGCAAAGCCTCCTCACTTCATGCACTATTTTTCTTTATTTTTGGCTCTTTCGTATTTTTTAAATAATAAAGCTTTTTCGTTGATTTCCGCTCCAGGCACTTGCTTTCCGCGGGGAGGGATGGGAGCCTCCTCGGCGTCGCCGCCTGTGGGGTCTCCCACTTCCCTCTTTTTCCCGCAGGAGTCAAGTGCCCTCCGCTACAATCAACTAAGATAGTGTTAAATTACACTAATAAAGCAACAAACTATACGAAAATAGCCTTATTTTTAGAGGAAAGTAGCTTCCTAGTGTTTCATCGTGTCCATTTCATCAATGTTGACCGTTTTACGGTTACGATATAACGCAATCAAAATAGCCAACCCCACTGCTGCTTCAGCTGCAGCCACCGTAATCGCAAATAGAGAAAAGATTTGACCAGTGATGGACGGAGTGACACCATATTTGCTGAATGCAACAAGATTGATGTTAACTGCATTCAACATCAGTTCAATAGATATTAAGACAATAACCGTATTCCTTTTCGTCAAGGCTCCATATAAGCCGATACAGAATAAGATCAATGCTAGAACCAGATATGCTGAAAGAGGCACAGACGTCATTGTTTCTCAGCCTCCTCTGGTTCATCCTTTTTCGCTAAAACGATTGCACCGACTAGTGCCACCAATAATATGACCGAAGTCAACTCAAAAGGAATCACATACTTAGAATACAGAGCCAAACCGATTTGTTCTGTATTATTTTCATGGAGATTCGTTTGCTGTGCTGGAATTTCTAAGTTATAAATCCCCATATAGACGGCAAAAGCAAATCCTGCAATGGCCAGCATCAACACTAGCTTACGGAATATGCCTGTCTTTTCAACACTTTCGTCATCATGTTTCGTGAGCATGATTCCAAACATCATGATGATCGTGATCGCTCCTGAATAAATCAAGATCTGCACCACGGCCACAAATTCAGCTGATAGCATCACATAAATGCCCGCAACACTGATGAAAGTGAATACCAAGGCGATTACCATATGGACGACCTTTGTAAGGTTAATTAATAGAATCCCACCTAATACAGCTACTAGAGAAAGAGAAATGAATGCTAAGAACTCGCCGCTCATGCCTTATTCTCCTTCCTAATATTCGTATCGTTTTCATCTAGCCATTCTAGGTTTTTGAACAACATATCCCTGCTGTATTCAGCCAGTTCGAAGTTATTTGTCATAATGATGGCTTCAGTCGGGCAGACTTCCGTACATAAATCGCATAAAATACAAATCTCGAAGTTTATATCGTATGTGTCGATAATCTTTCCTTTTTTCGTAGGATCGGGATGTTTTTTACCAGTTAAATTGATGCAATCAGTAGGACAAATGTTTGAACATTGATTGCAGACGATACATTTTTCCGGATAAAACTTTTGTATTCCTCTGAATCGATCCGGCAACGGAAGCGGCTCATCTGGATAATTATACGTCACTTTTTCACGGGTTAGGTTTTTCAGGGTATATTTCAAACCTTTAACCAATCCAAACATTTTTGTCACCCCTTGTTTTGTACTATCTTTAAAATGCTCGACATGGGAGTCGGTTGATAGTATTAGTTTTAACTTGGCAATCACCAAAGTTAAAGCTGTAGCTAGTCAATTTTATTACCATAGCTTTAAAAGTTCTTTTACAAGTGCAGTCAGGAATATATTCGCCAGGGCTACTGGAAGGAGAACCTTCCATCCAAACTCCATTAATTGGTCTGCACGTAGACGTGGGAATGTCGCACGGATCCAAATTAAGACGAAAACTACAACACTGAACTTCAATGCGAACCAAACGGCCCCTGGTATGAAATCAAGGAAAGGGAGAGCGTTCCAACCACCTAGGAATAATACCGTTGTTAAAGAAGCCATTGCAAAAAGGTACACATATTCCGCCAGCATGAAGAATGCCCAACGGAAGCCAGAGTATTCGGTATGGAATCCGGCTACTAGCTCTGATTCTGCTTCTGGTAAGTCAAATGGTGTACGATTTAATTCCGCTACGGAAGCAATGATAAATATTATGAATCCAATAGGCTGCATAATGATGAACCATAAGTCTTCCTGTGCTGCCACAATGGTATTTAAATTCAAGCTTCCAGCTACCAGAATAACACCGATTACGGACATGACGAGAGGAATTTCGTATGAAATCATCTGTGCTGCCGCACGCATTCCACCAAGCAACGCATATTTATTATTCGATGCCCATCCACCTGCAACAACACCAACCGTCGTAATTCCGGATATAGCAATATAGTAAAGCAAACCAACGCCAATATCAGCAAATTGTAATTTATCCGTTAATGGAATGGTCGCCAACACCATAAATGCTGGAGCAAAAGCGATGACTGGCGCCAAAATGAACAGTGGCTTGTCTGCAGCTTTTGGAATGGTATCTTCTTTTAAAAGCAGCTTTAATACGTCAGCCACCGTTTGTAAAAGTCCCCATTTCCCCCCAACCTGGTTTGGACCTTGACGAATTTGCATGAAGCCCATGACTTTTCTCTCTGCTAAAATCGCATAGGTTACAAAACCAAGTACGACCAAAAGTAAAACAACGGCTAACAAGAAAAAAATCGCGAAATTCATCAAGCCTGCTGAGGAATGCAATAAATCTGATATCATTAGCCGTCAACCTCCCCAAGTACAATGTCAATCGCACCTAATATCGTGATTAGGTTAGCGATGTTTTCACCCTTCAACAGTTTTGGAAGGATTTGCAGATTGTAGAAGGATGGTCGTCTGAATTTTAAACGGTACGGCTCTTTTTTTCCATCACTGGCAATGTAACAACCGATTTCACCACGTGGTGATTCGATTCGTACAAAAGCCTCTCCGGCTGGCGCCTTAATGATTTTAGGCACTTTCGCAAGGATTTCTCCATCACTCGGGAATTGCTCGACTGCCTGCTCAAGGATTTTTAACGACTCTTCTATTTCGCCAAGACGGCAATGGTAACGAGCCCATGCATCCCCTTCCGTACGGACTGGGACATCAAAGTCAAAACGGTCGTAAATGGAGTATGGTTCATCTTTTCGTAAATCCCATTTCACGCCTGTGCTTCTCAAGTTCGCTCCACTAAGTGAATAGTTCAACGCATCTTCTTTCGAATAAGTGCCTACACCAATTAAACGTTTCATGAAGATTTCATTGCCAGTCACAAGTTCATGATAACCCGCTAACTGTTCTCTCATATAAGGAACGAATTCTCGAACCTTCTGGATCCATCCTTCAGGAGCATCCCATTTCACGCCCCCCACCCGCATGTAGTTGAAGGTAAGTCGCGCGCCGGAAAGCTCATTCAACATGTTAATGATCATTTCTCTTTCACGGAATGCATATAGGAAAGGACTGATTGCCCCAATATCCAATAAGTAAGTACCCCACCAAACAAGGTGGCTGGCAACGCGTCCCAATTCCATCGAGATGACACGTAAGTATTCCGCTCGGTCAGGAACTTGCAATCCCATCATTGTTTCTACAGCATGGCATAGAACATAATTGGTCGTCATGGCAGACAAGTAATCCATTCGGTCTGTGTAAGGAATGATTTGTGTATATTGAAGGTTTTCTGCCAGCTTTTCCGTTCCACGATGCAAATAGCCTACTACAGGGGTTGCTTCTTTAATGATTTCCCCGTCAATTTTTATGACAAGTCGGAACACACCGTGGGTACTTGGATGCTGAGGTCCTACATTCAAGAGCATTTCTTCTGTGCGTATCATATGCTACACCTCTTCATCATACGGCTGATAATCTTTACGTAATGGATATCCAATCCATTCTTCTCCAAGAAGGATTCTCTTCAAATCTGGATGATTGGTAAATTGGATTCCTAGTAAATCATAGGTTTCACTTTCTGGCCAATTCGCCCCTTGCCATAATGGCGCAAGAGATGGAATCTCCGGATGTTCGCGATCAACTTTCACTTTTAACGCGACGGGTTGATTATTCTTATATGAGTAAAGATGTGCGTACACTTCCATATGCGTAACATAATCAGTCCCATGAATGCTAGAAAGATAGTCGAAACCTAACTGCTCATTGTACTTAAGGAATTCAGCAATCTTATAATAGCTATCTTTCTTTGCTACCAAAGTAGGAACATCTTTCGATAGTCTATTAATATAGGAAGATTCCAACATGTCTTTTCCTAAATTATCTTCTATCACTTTAATATATTTATCTAATAATGGCTGGTTTGGTGATGGTTGCACTTCTTCTAGTTGTTTATCTGTGGATGTACCCGTGGAAGCAGCCTTTGCTTTCGCTGCTGCGGCGGCTTTTGCCTTTGCGGCTGCGATGGCTTTCGCTTTTTCATCATCGCCTGCTGGCTCTGCTCCGCCTTGTTTTGCTAGTGCTGCTGCTTTCGCTTTTGCGGCTGCAGCGGCCTTGGCTTTTGCGGCTGCGACAGCTTTCGCTTTTTCATCATCGCCTGCTGGCTCTGCTCCGCCTTGTTTTGCTAGTGCTGCTGCTTTCGCTTTGGCTGCCGCGGCGGCCTTAGCTTTGGCAGCTGCGACGGCTTTCGCTTTTTCATCATCGCCTGCTGGTTCTGCTCCGCCTTCATTACTTTCTAGTTCGATCGCCTTCAACTTAGCAAGGGCAGCAGCTTTCGCTTTCGCGGCTGCAGCGGCTTTCTTCTTCGCTAAGTCTGTATCATCCTCTACAGTTGTTGCGGATGGTGCTTCTGCACTTTCTTGCTCCTTCGCCTTCATCTTGGCTAAGGCGGCAGCTTTCGCTTTCGCGGCTGCAGCGGCTTTTTGCTTCGCTAAGTCTAAGTCTGTATCATCCTCTTCGGTTGGGACGGATGGCGCGTCTACACTCTCCTGCTCCTTCGCCTTCATCTTAACTAAGGCGGCAGCTTTCGCTTTCGCGGCTGCAGCGGCTTTTTGCTTCGCTAAGTCTGTATCATCCTCTTCGGTCGATGCGGATGTAGCCAATGCAGCTCCTTGTTCCTTAGCTTTCATTTTAGCCAGGGCAGCAGCCTTCGCTTTTGCAGCCGCTTCTTTTTTTAATTGATCAAGGTCTTTCCCTTCACTCACGTTACATCACCTTCTTTCCGGTTTTTGCTTCGTGGCGAATCTTTTCTCTCAATTTATTAATCCCGTACATGAGTGCAGCAGGATTGGGAGGACATCCTGGTATGTATACATCAACTGGAACGATTTGGTCTACACCTTTTACGACACTATATGACTTGATATACGGTCCGCCTGCTGTAGCACATGATCCCATTGCAATGACCCATTTTGGCTCAGGCATTTGGTCATATAGACGCTTTACGATAGGTGCCATTTTTTTCGTTACAGTTCCAGAAACAATCATGACGTCAGATTGTCTAGGTGATGTTCGGAAAAAAGAGCCGAAACGGTCTAAGTCATAATGAGACGAGCCTACTCCCATCATCTCAATGGCGCAACAAGCTAAACCAAATGTCATTGGCCATAACGAATTGCTTCGAGCCCAAGCCTTGATTTGTTCCAAGGTTGCCATGAAAACATTTTGCCTTAACTCTTCCATTTCTTCTGGAGAAATTCCCTCTAACTTTAAGTCCATTTCAGCACCTTCTTTTTCCAAGCATAAACAAGTCCAATGATAAGCATAAATACGAAAATCATCATTTCAATCAATGCAAAAATGCCCAATTTTTCGTACGCTACAGCCCACGGATATAGAAACACTGTCTCTACGTCAAAAATGACGAACATCAGGGCAAAAATATAATAGCGGACATTAAATTGGACTCTCGAATCATGGAATGGTTCCATCCCACTCTCATACGTTGTATACTTCGCCTCAATCGGCTTGTACGGTCGCAACAATTTCCCTAAAAACAACGCCACAACCGGAAGCAATACCCCTAGACACAGAAACACAAAAACAATCAGATAGTTGTTCTGATACAGGTTTAATAGCTCCATGCCCATCCCCCTTTGTTTTTTAGTGTCAAACCATTAGAATCAATAAACTCTTAAAAAAACTGACCATTCAGAAATTTCAAATGTAACCGAATACATTATATCACTGATGGAAAAACGTGTCGATAATACCTGCCAATGTTTGCTAATAGTACACAATTTAAATATATGTCCAACTGTTGGGAAAAATTTGTCCAATTTAATGGAGATTTATTAATGAATCATTGGGTTTGATTATTCGAATGTTGTTTTTGACAGATCTTTCTTAACGTACTCTTGAGCTTTTGAAGTTTTGGCTCTTATCCACATACTCACAAATGAGCTAGTAAGGGTTGTTATTTTGGTAAATACTAATACAATGTAAAATTCTTGGAACAAAGGTGAAATCATGGAAAACATACTTGAAGCTGTTTTCAGATCTATAGCCAGTTATATTATTTTGATACTAGTTACTTATTTCGTTGGAAAGAATATAAATTCTCATAAAAACTACTATAGTTTTGCTTTTTCAGTAACCCTCGGGTCATTTATAGCCAACATGGGATTTAATATCAATATTGACTTTTTAACCTTCCTGTTTTCATTTACTACGGTCATTCTAATGTTCTATGTATCTTTACTATTATCCACTAGAAGCCAAAAGCTTCGAAAGTGGCTTTCTGGTCGACCTACTATTCTGGTTGAACATGGGAAAATACTTGATGAAAACATGAAA
Source organism: Peribacillus alkalitolerans (assembly GCF_010882125.1). GTDB lineage: Bacteria > Bacillota > Bacilli > Bacillales > DSM-1321 > Bacillus_BN > Bacillus_BN alkalitolerans. Next base: position 428,307 of record NZ_JAAGVZ010000001.1, read on the forward strand.
AAAATTAAATTCACTGTGGATGATCTCACTCAACGTATGAGAGAACTCGGAGTATTTGATATTAATGAAGTAGAGTTTGCATTATTAGAAGCAAGTGGTGAACTGTCCATCTTGAAAAGGAATGAATTTAAAGAAACTACAATAAAAGATTTCCATTTTCCATTGTCCAAAGTTCCCTTACCAATTGAATTAATTATGGACGGGAAGATAATTTTAAAAAACTTAAACAGCCACTATAATTTGCAATGGATTCAAAAGGAATGTGATAAAAGAAACCTGAAGGTAGAAGATATTTATTACGCAGTTATCAACAGTAATGGCTCGCTTTTTGTGGATACCTACTCTGTTACGAATCGTTAACCTTACGATGTAGATTGAAATCGGGGCTATTGTGGTGGATAAGTGGATGAAACGATGGATATTGGCACTTAATAATTCGTGAATGCATAAATTAGTGGATAAAATGTGGATTTCTTTAAAAAGTGAAGGGTAAATCCTCCGGATGAGAAGGATATCCGGTGGATTCTAAATGGTATCAGGGATATAGTAGTGGATAAATGAACGAAGTGGTGGATATCGGCTTTTAAAAAATAGTAAAGGCAAAAATAAGTGGATAAAATGTGGATTTCTCCAAAAAGTGTAGGGTAAATTTTGAAAAGTGAAGGGTAAATCCTCCAGAAGTGAAGGATATCCGGTGGAGTGTGTATGATATCAGGGCTTTAGCGGTCGGTAAATGAACGAAGTGATGGATATCGGCAACTAAAAAATAGTAAAAACAAAAATAAGTGGATAAAATGTGGACTTTTCCAAAAAGTGAAGGATAAATTTCAAAATGTGAAGGGTAAATCCTCCAAAAGTGCAGGATATCTGAGGGTAAGTGAATGATATCGAGTGTAAAGTGATTGATAAAATAGGGACCACAGTTGTCATAATATAACTAAAAAACACAACTCACAAATACTTTTCAGCCCAAATGAAAACAAGCAAAAACCCTTCCATCCGGAAGGGTTTTTTATATTAAAACTTACTTTCTGATATTGATATACGGTTGATGGCACGTTTTAAAGCGAGCTCTGCACGTTTAGCATCAACGTGTTCTTGTTTGTCCTGCAAGCGCTTTTCAGCACGAGCTTTAGCAGCTTTTGCACGAGCAACATCGATATTTTCAGCTCTTTCAGCAGTTTGTGCAAGAATTGTCACCTTATCAGGACGAACTTCTAAGAATCCACCGTTTACTGCGATGTAATCTGTTCCGTCTTCCTTTTTAAGGCGAACAGCACCAATTTCAAGTGGAGCAACCATTGGAATATGACCAGGCAAAATTCCTAGGTCCCCGCTTTTCGCTTTTGTGCTGACCATTCTTACGTCTGCTTCATATACTGGGCCATCGGGAGTAACAACACTGACTTGTACCGTCTTCATTCCATACCCTCCTAGGTCCCTTTATTACGCCATTTGTTTAGCTTTTTCAACCACTTCTTCGATTCTTCCAACTAGACGGAATGCATCTTCTGGAAGATCGTCGTACTTACCTTCTAAAATTTCCTTGAAGCCTTTAACAGTTTCTTTTACAGGAACATAAGAACCTTTTTGTCCAGTAAACTGTTCAGCAACGTGGAAGTTTTGAGATAAGAAGAACTGGATACGACGTGCACGACCTACTACAAGCTTGTCATCTTCAGAAAGCTCATCCATACCTAAGATAGCGATGATATCTTGAAGTTCTCTGTAGCGTTGTAGTGTTTGCTGTACGCGACGTGCTACTGAGTAGTGCTCTTCTCCAACAACTTCAGGTGTTAATGCACGAGAAGTTGAAGCAAGAGGATCCACCGCTGGGTAGATACCCATCTCAGATAGTTTACGCTCAAGGTTTGTAGTTGCATCTAAGTGAGCGAATGTAGTTGCTGGAGCCGGATCCGTGTAGTCATCGGCTGGAACGTAAATCGCTTGGATAGATGTTACAGAACCTACGCTTGTAGATGTGATACGTTCTTGAAGCTGACCCATCTCAGTTGCAAGAGTTGGTTGGTAACCAACGGCAGATGGCATACGACCAAGTAGGGCAGAAACCTCAGAACCTGCTTGAGTAAAGCGGAAGATGTTATCGATGAAGAATAACACGTCCTGACCTTGCTCATCACGGAAGTATTCAGCCATTGTCAAACCAGTTAGGGCAACACGCATACGTGCTCCAGGTGGCTCGTTCATTTGTCCGAATACCATCGCTGTTTTCTTGATAACTCCAGAATCAGTCATCTCGTGGAAAAGGTCATTTCCTTCACGAGTACGCTCACCAACACCTGCGAATACGGAGATACCACCGTGCTCTTGTGCGATGTTGTTGATCAATTCTTGGATAAGTACTGTTTTACCTACACCAGCACCACCGAATAGACCGATTTTCCCACCTTTGATGTAAGGTGCAAGAAGGTCTACTACTTTGATACCAGTTTCTAGGATTTCAACTGTAGTTGAAAGTTGCTCGAATGTAGGAGCTAGTCTGTGGATTGGATCACGACGAGCGCCTGCTTCGATTGGGCTTTCTAAGTCAATATTTTCACCTAATACGTTGAAAACACGACCTAAAGTAATATCACCTACAGGTACAGAGATAGGAGCACCTGTATCTAATGCTTCAGCACCACGAGTTAATCCGTCCGTTGAAGCCATAGCTACTGTACGAACTGAATCATCACCAAGATGAAGGGCTACTTCTAGAGTCAAGGTTTCGCCAGTCGCTGCTTTTTGTACTGTTAACGCGTTATAGATCGCAGGAAGTTGACCGTTATCGAACTTTACGTCAACAACCGGACCTGTTACTTGGGTAATGCGTCCTTTATTCATCGTTTTCCCTCCTAACGTAACATTTACGGGTCAATCAAGATACACCGGCAGCACATCGAACAGCTACCGGTATCCATTTCCTATTCTAATGCAGCTACACCGCCGACAATCTCAGTGATTTCCTGAGTGATTGCTGCTTGACGTGCACGGTTATATTGTAGGGATAGAGAGCTAATAAGTTCTTTCGCATTGTCAGTCGCGTTTTTCATTGCTGTCATACGCGCTGCATGCTCACTCGCTTTTCCATCCAATAACGCTCCATAAATTAGACTTTCCGCATATTGAGGAAGCAAAGCTTCCAAAATTTCTTCTGCAGAAGGTTCGAATTCATAAGATGTAAGCTTTGTGGAAGTCGCAATTTCCGTTAATGGTAATAGCTTCTTCTCTGTTACGTCTTGTTGAATCGCACTTACATAATGGTTATAACATAAGTACAGTTCGTCGAAAGTTCCCTCTGAGAACAATCCGACTGCTGACTTTGTAATCTCATTAATATCTGCAAAGGAAGGCTGGTCAGGTACACCGGTTCTTTCCAACACGACATTCATGCCACGTTTTTGGAAGAAATCACGACCTACACGACCGATGGTGATGATTGCATACTCATCTTGAGATTTATGGCGTTTTTTAATGGTTTGAAAGACGTGACGAAGGATGCTGCTGTTGTAAGCTCCTGCAAGTCCACGATCAGATGTAATTACAAGGTAACCCGTCTTTTTAACAGGACGAGATACAAGCATCGGATGAGTCACACCTTTACTACCAAGCGCGATGCTGGCAACAACTTCTTGGATTTTGTCCATGTAAGGTACGAATTTTTTCGCATTCCCCTCAGCACGGTTCCATTTAGCTGCAGATACCATTTCCATCGCTTTTGTAATTTGGCTCGTCTTTTTTGTGGAATTAATACGAGTCTTTATATCGCGTAAAGATGCCATCGATTCTCACCATCCTTTTCATTTTCATTAGACTTCAAACGATTATTCAGAAACAATAAATGTCTTTTTGAAATCGTTGATCGCAGACACGATCTCTTCGTCTTTTGGAAGATCGCCAGTCGTACGGATATGGTCTAATAAAGCTGAACGGTTAGAATCTAACCAGTTTAAGTACTCGCTTTCGAAACGACGGATATCTTCAACTGGAATGCTATCTAAGTGGCCACGAGTTAATGCATAAAGAATCATAACTTGCTTTTCCACTTTTAATGGTTTATTTAGATCTTGTTTCAGTACTTCTACAGTACGAGCACCACGAGCAAGCTTAGCTTGAGTTGCTTTATCTAGGTCAGAACCGAACTGTGCGAATGCTTCAAGCTCACGGAAAGAAGCAAGGTCAAGACGCAGTGTACCTGCAACCTTTTTCATTGCTTTAATTTGAGCAGATCCACCTACACGTGATACGGAAAGACCAGCGTTGATCGCAGGACGTACGCCTGAGAAGAATAGGTCTGATTGCAAGAAGATTTGTCCATCAGTGATGGAGATTACGTTAGTTGGGATATACGCAGAGATATCTCCAGCTTGTGTTTCAACGAATGGAAGTGCAGTGATAGAACCAGCACCAAGAGTGTCGTTCAATTTAGCTGCACGCTCTAATAAACGGGAGTGCAAGTAGAATACATCCCCTGGGAATGCCTCACGACCTGGAGGACGGCGTAATAATAGTGAAAGCTCACGGTATGCCGCAGCTTGCTTAGAAAGATCATCATATACAACAAGTACATGTTTACCGTTGAACATGAATTCTTCACCCATAGTAACACCTGCATAAGGAGCTAAGAATAATAGCGGAGCAGGTTGAGAAGCAGAAGCTGTTACTACGATAGTGTAATCTAATGCACCATGCTTACGAAGAGTTTCAACTGCTCCACGAACAGTAGACTCTTTTTGACCGATCGCAACATAAATACATACCATGTTTTGATCTTTTTGGTTCAAGATTGTATCGATCGCTACAGATGTTTTACCTGTTTGGCGGTCACCGATGATTAACTCACGCTGTCCACGTCCGATAGGTACAAGAGCGTCAATCGCCTTGATACCAGTTTGAAGTGGCTCGTGAACTGATTTACGGTCCATAACCCCAGTTGCTGGGCTTTCAATTGGACGAGTTTTAGTCGTGTTGATTGGTCCTAAACCGTCAACCGGTTGTCCAAGAGGATTTACAACACGTCCGATTAATTCTTCACCAACTGGAACCTCCATGATACGTCCAGTACGACGAACCTCGCTACCTTCACGGATTTCTTTGAAAGGTCCAAGAATAACGATACCTACGTTATTCTCTTCAAGGTTTTGTGCCATACCCATGACACCATTTGAGAATTCTACGAGCTCTCCAGCCATTACATTGTCAAGACCATGAACGCGCGCGATACCGTCACCAACAACGATTACAGTACCTACATCGCTTACTTTAATTTCTGACTGATAGTTTTCAATTTGCTTTTTAATCAGCGCACTGATTTCTTCAGCTTTGATGCCCATGAATTTCACCCCTATCTACGAATGTTATCCTAATAGTTGCTGCTCAAGGCGCTCAAGCTTGCCGCTTACGCTTCCGTCAAAAATACGGTTGCCAATTCGAAGCTTAATGCCACCAAGAATGCTACGGTCTACTATATTTTCAATTCTTAATGTCTTTTTACCAACTTTTGCAGCAAATGAAGTAGAAACGGCTTCTTTTTCTGCCTCAGTTAGTGGACGAACAGAATAAACTTGCGCTTCTGCCACTGATTTGAACTCATTTGCAAGTTCAATGAATTCCGATGCCATTGCTGCAATAGCGTCCGTTCTATGACGATCATTCATCAAGGCAATCGTATTTTGAACTTGAATAGATGTATTGGAAAGAACTTCTTTAATGAAAGATTTTTTCTGTTCAGAAGAAACTTTCGGGTGTGTTAAGAACGTTACCAGTTCTTGATTATTAGAGAAAACTTCTTTAATTACGCGAATTTCTTCTTCGATTTGATCGAGAAGATTTTGTTCTTGAGCAATTTGAAAAAGAGCTACGGCATATCTCTTTGCTACTGAAGTATCGCTCATAGTTATTCTCCTGCCTCTTTGATGTACTCATCAATCAATTTTTCTTGATCAGCTTCTGAAAGTTCTTTTTCAATCACTTTAGATGCAATAAGTACAGATAAGGAAGCAACTTGCTCACGTAGAGCTGCAACTGCTTTTTCTTTCTCCTGGACAATTTCACGCTTAGCTGATTCTTTAATACGCTCAGCTTCCATGCGTGCTGCCGAGATGATTTCTTCGCGTTGCACGTCACCTTGTTTTTTCGCGTTTTCAATAAGTTGTCCCGCTTCAACACGTGACTGTTTTAAAAGTTCACGTTGCTCTTCTAAAAGCTTGCTTGCTTCTACACGGCTAGTTTCAGCCGCTGTGATTTCACCCGCAATATGAGTTTCACGTTCTTTCATGATTCCCATTAGCGGACCAAAAGCAAATTTCTTAAGCAACGCTAACAAAATGATAAAAATGACAAGCTGGAAAATTACATCTCCACTATTAAACTGGGCACCTGCTGACCCAAGTACAAGACCACTTGTTAACACGCTCGGTTCACTCCCTTCAAGAGATTCACTTATAAAAGCTTTAAATTTTCAAAATTGTATGCTTTGAAAAGGGATTTTTAAGGTTGAATTACTTAGAAAAATTAGATTTAAAGCATAAATGAATGGCGAAGGTTCTTATGGAATGATCTTCGCCATTATTGAACATTTTAATTATCTTATTGACCCATTACGATGAATGCGATTACTACCGCGATAATAGGAAGGGCCTCAACTAATGCAACCCCGATGAACATTGTAGTTTGAAGCATACCTTTTGCTTCTGGTTGGCGAGCCATACCTTCGATTGTACGTCCTACGATAAGACCGTTACCGATACCTGCACCTAATGCACCTAGACCAACTGCGATAGCAGCTGCTATTAGACCTAATGAACCTGTCATGATAAAATTTCCTCCTTAAAAATGTAAGTTTTTTTTATGTTACAAAAAATTAGATATGTTCTTAATGAACAAATTTTATAATTAATGGTCTTGGCTCACTTTATGTGATAGGAAAACCATTGTTAACATTGTGAAAATGAATGCTTGAATTGTACCTACAAAAATACTAAACCCTTGCCATGCCAACATTGGTGGAGCAGCCATAAGTGTACCTAATATACCACTGCCAATTCCATCGCCATATCCACTTGTCGCAAGACCAGCAAGTAATCCTAATAGAATCTCACCAGCATAGATATTACCGTAAAGTCGCAGACCTAAAGTCAGCGTGTTTGCGAATTCTTCAATAATCTTCAATGGGAACATAAAGCCCATTGGTTGAAAATAAGTCTTTCCATAACCCTTTGCACCAAGCATTTTAACACCATAATAATGAGACAACCCGACTACCATTACTGCTAATGTTAAGGTAATTGCCGGATCTGCTGTCGGTGATTTCCACCACAGCTCATGTCCTATAACTACTGAGAAAGGAAGACCTAACATATTTGAAACAAATATGTACATGATTAGAGTCATCCCCAGTATTAGGAAGCGTCCACCTGTGTTCCAATCCATCGTGCTGTTGATTAAACCTTTTACGAAATCCAATACCCATTCAATAAAGTTTTGGGCTCCGCTTGGCTTCAACGCAAGACGACGAGTACACGCTACAGCAATAATGAAGACTATAAGACTGGCAATAGTTATCATCATGACGTTTGCCATGTTGAAATTCAATCCCATAAATTCCCTGATTGGAGCTTCATGATTCAACAGTATTCACCTCTCTTCTTTACTACCGTCGTAATTTTTGAATAAAAAAATCTATCATAATGACCAAATAACCAGTCATTAATCCTATAACCACACTTATCATATGAAACAGTTCAGGATATTCCATCGCTACTACCGCAGCTAAAGCCGCTACAGACATCCTAGTTAATGTGCCTAGGGAACGCATTTTTTTACCTTCTACAGCCATTTTGGTGAATTTCCTGTTCTTTTGGACCATCGACCAAAGGATGAAGAGGCTCATGGTTGTCCCAAGGATCAAACCAAGGAAGACAGTATAATAAGGACTAAATCCAGCACCTAATACATAAAACGCCAACAGAAAGTATATGTACCTTCGGGCCCTTACAAACATTAATTCTAAATCCGGCATTATATGATTTATTCTCCTGAGAAAAATTGTCGGATTGTGCGAAGTACGAAGAAAATACCTGCAGCAAGTCCTAAAAGAAGGCCTACCACTAGAAAAAGTGGCTCGGTGTCGAATCTCTGGTCAACCCATCTTCCTGAAAAGATACCGATGAGAAGAGTTCCAACTAGTTGTGAGAGAATGGCAGACATAAGTGCCATTGCTTGAAACGGATGGCGATTTTTTTGACTCATTGTGAATCCTCGCAAAAAATCAAATAGGTTGAAGATGATATGATGTGCACTTTAGTGGAAAATCAGGCGTGCACATACTTATGAAAACCCTACCATTTCACACCCTTAGTTAGCATACAATAGGCCATTTGCAATGTCAATGAGTCAAACGTGAAAAATGTCACACTTTGTCTTAATTGTACAGTTGTTCACATTTTTATCATACTTTTGTAAAAAATACCCAATTTTGTTTTTCTTATGGAATTTCTATCAGCGTTTCGATGCGATCTTCCTTATCTGCTTTTTTGGCAAAGATTATTGCATGATAGACCCCTGTTGGTGGAAGTTGCTTCTTTTCTATTTCTTTTGAAATCATGCCTCGATGCAATTTTTTGGATGAATCCAAGAACCCAATGAACCTATACGTATCTGCGTCGTATAGTGCGATTCCCATTTCATCCGCTCCGCCGGGTAGATACATTTCATACCGTAGAGAATCCTTATGGTCGCCAGCCCCTATTTCAAAGCCCATAACCCTTGGATAGTCTGGTTCTTCTTTTACATATAAATAAGGAAGATGTAAGGAGGTAGCTCCTTCCTTCACCTCTAAATAACCGTCATATATTCCCTTTTTTAATTCCGATTGGTCAATGTGAAGACCAACGTTTACCTCCTTTTTTTCGCCAGGCAACAATTTAAATGTGATAGGAAGGTTCCACGTTAAGCCTATTTCCTTCTTAGGGATTTTGAAGGAATAAAATTTTGTCTTTCGACTACTGTTTTGTACGACTAACTTTCTCCTATGCTCATCATTGCCTTTTGCATTTTCGTACATTCCAAAGGATAGCGATGAAGGATAAAAAAATGTATCCGCTCGAACTGCTTTGTCTATTTGGATTCTTCCCCCACCCTGTTCGAACGTTCGATAAAAGTCACCATGATCATTTTTAAGTTGCTTTGCCGTCGTCATCAAAGCTGATTTGAATTGCTCTGGTTTCCAATCAGGGTGTGCTTGTTTCAAAAGAGCACACGCGCCAGCCACGTGAGGAGCTGACATGCTTGTCCCTTGCATAGATATATATCCATTTGGAACAGTACTATCGATTGATACTCCAGGAGCCACAACATCAGGTTTTATATTCCAAGTGACCGTAACAGGACCTCTAGAGCTAAATGAAGCAATTTGATCAGATGTTTTCTGAAAAAATGACTTCACTTGGACCTTTCCATCCCTCTTTAACAAGGCAAGTAATCCTACTCCATCTTCCTTAGAAATAGAGACAGCTGAAATATCCACTTTTTTTGGTGTCTGTCCAAAGAAATTACCCTTTGTATTGTTATAAATGATAATTCCCTTAGCCCCAGCTTTCTTGGCATTCTGGATTTTCTCGTAAAAAGTCAATCCCCCCCGTTTTACGAGGACAATCTTTTGCTTCGCTTTTCTTAATTCGTTCTCTGCTCCGTTTCCACCGTCCACTATATCTTCTGTAAATGGAAATTCCCATGATTTAGAGCCCTCAATGGGATGAACATTTATTTTTTTCGAGTAAGCACCTATTCCTGCCTTCATGAAAGGTAGCTGCAAGGGCGGAGTGGACGCACCAACGGATATCGCTTTATCTGCAGTGCCGGGTGAACCAACTGTCCAGACGTTCGGTCCCGAGTTCCCGTTGGAAGTGACGGCTATAATTCCTTGGTCAACTGCGTTATTAAGGGCAATGGATATCGGTAAATCTGGTCCATTTACCGAATTACCTAATGACATATTCAGCACATCTACTTTATCTTGAATGGCGTAATCAATGGCCGCAATGACTTGTTCTGTATTTCCGAACCCGCCTGGACCTAAAGCTCGATAAGCATAAATTTCTGCCTCAGGCGCGACACCCATCAACTTGCCATTTGCGGCAATAATCCCCGCCACATGAGTCCCATGCTGGGTAGACAAATCCCCGGCGTTCTTCGTCTCCATCGGATCTAAATCCCCATCAACTAGATCCCTTCCCCCTTTGTAGGACCTTTGGAGATCCGGATGCATGTAATCAATCCCTGTGTCTATTACGCCTACCTTTACTCCTTTCCCAGTCAGCCTCCGATTTTGCGCATCATAATAGCCTCTAATAGCATTTCCTCCAATAAAAGGAACACTATCTTTTAGTTCTGTGTAGTAAGAAGCTACTTCAGATACTGTCTCCACCGAACGATGCTTGGCCAACTGCTCAACCTGTGCCCTTTTCCCTTTGACTGAAAAGCCTTGAAGGGCAAAAGAATAGACTTGCCGTACCTCTAGACCGTTATAAGTAGAAAGAAGTTGGTCAATTTGCTTTTTACTATTCCTTTCCTTGGTCGTAACAATCGCAATAATTTCTTCTTCCGATTGGGTAGGCAGATTAGGTATAGAAAGCATTCTGGAATATGTAAATGAAGTTGTGCTAGTTAAAAAAATTAGAATGAAAAGAAAGACCTTTTTTAGCATATTCATCCCTCCTTTCCATATCGTGTCACCTGTCACCTTTCCTATTCATGATATTCGACTTTCTCCTTAGAGAAGTTTTTCTATCATGAAGCCAGTCTGGTTTGTATTCAATATAAAACTTGCCAGGACAGAATGGAAGTTGCGCTTCGATTCGTATCTTTTCTGATCCGTTCTTAAACACAAAAAAAGATGGTTCAACAATTAGTTGAGCCATCTCACTTAAAGCAATTTATTTAGTTCCAAACAGGCGATCGCCAGCGTCTCCTAGACCTGGGACGATGTATCCTTTTTCATTCAACTTTTCGTCTAAAGCCGCGATGTAGATATCAACATCATCATGCGCTGCTTTAACCGCTTCTACCCCTTCTGGAGCTGCTATCAAGCACATGAATTTAATGTTTTTCGCTCCACGCTTCTTTAAAGAATGAATAGCTTCGATAGCAGATCCACCTGTTGCTAGCATTGGATCAACCACGATGAAATCTCTTTCTTCAACGTCACTAGGAAGCTTTACGTAATATTCAACCGGCATTAATGTTTCTGGGTCACGATATAGACCGATGTGGCCTACTTTTGCAGCAGGGATCAATTTCAGGATTCCATCAACCATCCCAATACCAGCGCGTAGGATTGGGATGATTCCTAATTTTTTACCAGAAAGTACTTTTGATTTTGCCTTGCTTACTGGAGTGTCAATTTCAACTTCCTCTAAAGGAAGGTCTCTCGTAATTTCAAACGCCATCAATGTAGCCACTTCATCTACTAGCTCACGGAATTCTTTCGTTCCAGTTGCTTTGTCACGGATGAAAGTCAATTTGTGTTGAATTAATGGATGGTCGAACACATAAACCTTTGCCATAGGGATCTCTCCTATTCATATTCATCTTCTAAACACACTTCTGTACATTTTACAGAAAAAAACAAGGAAGGGCAATAAAGAGAATGATTGATTTCTTTTTATTTCACAGAAAAACCCTCAGCTAGTTAGGCTGAGGGTCTATATATTACAGTGATGGATATAATACAAATTTACTAGAAAGAGCTTCCACTCGTTTGCTAGCTTCTTCAAGCTTGCCTTCATCTTCATGGTTTTTCAAAGCTAAACCGATGATTGCAGCGATTTCATCCATGTCTTCAAGATCGAAACCACGTGAAGTAACAGCAGCAGTTCCTATACGGATACCACTTGTCACGAATGGGCTTTCTGGATCGAATGGAATCGTGTTTTTATTGACAGTAACCCCGATATCATCCAATACCTTTTCAGCTACTTTTCCTGTTAATCCAGTGGAGCGTACATCAACTAATAGTAGGTGATTGTCAGTTCCGCCAGAAACAAGGTTAAAGCCTTCACTCACTAGGCCTTCTGCCAAGCGCTTGGAATTATCGATAATTTTTTGTGCATAGTCTTTGAAAGAACCATTCAACACTTCTCCAAAGGCAACAGCTTTTGCTGCGATCACATGCATTAATGGACCACCTTGGATTCCTGGGAAGATTGATTTATCGATTTTCTTCGCGAATTCTTCCTTACAAAGAATCATTCCACCACGTGGACCACGAAGAGTTTTATGTGTTGTAGTCGTTACAAAATCCGCATAAGGAACTGGATTTTCGTGAAGGCCAACTGCTACTAATCCTGCAATATGAGCCATATCAACCATCAAATATGCGCCCACTTCATCCGCGATTTCACGGAAACGCTTGAAATCAATCGCACGTGGATAAGCACTCGCACCTGCTACGATTAGCTTCGGCTTATGCAATTTAGCTTTTTCAAGTACATCCTCATAATTGATGACATGTGTAGTTTGATCAACACCGTATTCAACGAAATTATATTGAACTCCACTAAAGTTGACTGGGCTTCCGTGAGTTAAATGGCCGCCATGAGAAAGATTCATCCCAAGAACCGTGTCGCCTGGTTGAAGAACAGTGAAATAAACCGCCATGTTCGCTTGTGCGCCTGAGTGAGGCTGAACATTCGCATGCTCTGCGCCAAAGATTTCTTTAGCACGATTTCGAGCCAAATCTTCTACGATATCTACATATTCGCATCCACCATAATAGCGCTTAGCTGGATAACCCTCTGCATATTTATTGGTTAAAACAGAGCCCTGCGCTTCCATGACCGCTTCACTTACAAAGTTTTCAGAAGCAATTAGCTCAATTTTTGATCTTTGACGTCCAAGTTCTTGTTGAATTGCTTGAAACACTTGTTGATCTTGCTTTGCTAAATGATTCATTGCCATCCTCCTTCATCTTTCTCCGAACGCCCTCAATATCCACGCCCGCAGTCTTTCATCTTCTAGTATATCTTTTTGAAAGATTTAATCATCTATATTCTATCACGTTCGACTTCTAAGTGGTAGTATTGTCTTTTTTTCTTGAAATATTATTTTATCCAACATAATATCGAACATTATTGTATAAAAATATCATAACGTACGTCTTTTGCATATCATCCCAATTTCATAAGACCAGTTCCTCAAGTCTATCATTTCAAAATTCAGTAATTTCTAATGATCCAGTTTCTCGTAAATAGGTAGTTTATTACTGAATTGATGCTTTTTTTACCGAACTGGTCCGTGATATTACCGAAATGGCATCAGATTTTACCGAACATAAGCTTTTTATTACCAAACAGACAAATTTACGAAATTAAAATAAAAAAGCTCTGCTTCTCAGGCGTCTCACCTGCTTGAAGCAAAGCTTGTATTCTTTAACAACTTTCATTTGAAGGGACTTTCTCATAGACGGCTCTAGTTCCACCAATTAATTTCGGACGGCTATACGCCATGGTCACATGAGCATGTCCGATATTCTTTTGTGAACTTCGAACAGGTACTGCTACTGGCTTTAGATGCATACCGATAAAGGTGTCACCGATATCAATACCCACATCAGCCTTGATGGACTCGACTACCACTGCACCATTTAGTCGTTCAAAAGCTGTTGTGCCCAAGGCTCCCCCAGCATTTCTGACAGGGACAACGCTGACTTCTTCATATCCATATTTCTGCGCAGATGCGGCAGTAATCACTAGTGCCCGATTTAAGTGTTCACAGCATTGAAAAGCGAGCTGGACACCTGTTTTCTCATGAAAATCATGTAAAACGTTAAAGATAGAGCTGGCTATCTCCATTGTCCCTGCCGTCCCGATTCTCTCACCTGCTATTTCACTTGTACTACAACCAATCACTAGCAGTTTTTTATCGTTAAAATCAACGGATTTCGCTAAATCATCGAGTATTTGTCGAAGTTGTTGAGTTAGCAAATCTTGATTCATGAAAAACATCCTCCTTTTTTATGAAAGGTTTTGTTCCTCATAACTACAGATTTTTCCAACTCGATTCGCATGACGGCCACCTTCGTATTCCGTCATTAGCCATGTCTTAGCGATTTCTCTAGCCAATCCAGCACCAATCACTCTTTCTCCCATTGCTAGCATATTGCTGTCATTATGTTCACGAGTAGCCTTAGCACTGAACACATCATGGACCAAAGCACAGCGAATGCCTTTTACTTTGTTCGCAGCAATGCTCATGCCAATTCCAGTGCCACAAATAAGGATTCCACGGTCAAACTCCCCGTTCGCGACCTTTTCAGCAACCGGCAGGGCGTAATCCGGATAATCCACGGATGTATCACATTCACAACCAAAATCCTCGAACTCTATATTCATTTCTTTCATCAACGCTTTAATTTCTTCACGGATATTTAATCCTCCGTGATCTGATGCAATTGCAACCTTCATGCCATGTCCTCCTTTTCGTTAAGCCAAAGTTATTATTCCCTATCTTATCAGAAAAGCTGACATTTGGTCCCATTTTATAGCTTATACTCGAAATCTTGTAATGGTTTGCTTTAATTTTTCAGCTTGTCCTTGAAGTTCATTTGCAAGAACCTCTACATTCGCAATCACATTGGTTTGCTCATGTGTGGAAGCAGAGACCTCCTCTGCACCTGCAGATGTTTCTTCCGCGATTGCAGCGACTTCCTGAGATTGACTGGATGTTTCTTCAATACATTCCATTTGTTTATCCACTAGAACTGTAATGTCCTGCACTGCCGCTGCAACACTATGAATCGTTTCTGTCATTTCAGCGATGACTCTTGTTGAATCAGATCCTTTTTTCGCCTCAGTATTTGCCGTTACAACCTGTTCACTGATTTGTTTTACGACAGATTGGACATCATGTTGGATATTCTGAATCAATGAAGAAATACCTTGAACTGCCTTTGCACTTTCATCAGCCAGCAAACGAACCTCTTCCGCAACGACGGCAAAGCCTTTTCCATGTTCCCCAGCACGCGCGGCTTCAATGGAAGCATTTAATGCCAACAAATTGGTTTGTGCAGCGATATCTCCTACCAATTGAATGATTTGTTCAACTTTCTTTGCATTATCCTCTAAACGTTTAACTGCCACTAATGATTCTTGATTTTCTTCCGCTAATTTTTGGATCCCCATAATCAATGAATGAATCGCTTCTTTGCTAGTTGATAGTTCTGAAAGCATTTCATTAGAAGTAACGGAAGACGTATTTGCCTTATTTTGTACTTCTTTTGCAATTGTGATGATATCCTCTACGGATTCAGCTGTATTTTGGATAGAAATGGCCGAGCTATCAGCTCCTAATGAAATTTCCTGGATGGTGCGAGAGATATTTTCCGCCTGCTCAGCAGCTTGTGAAGATTCTTTAGAAATTGCAATAACCTTTTCATTTGTCTCACGGAAATTTTCATCAATACTTTGAACCATACTTCTTAAGTTGAAGAGCATATGATTGAAAGCAATGCCCAGTGAACGGATTTCATCATCTGATTTAGAGAGCTCTAAATCTTCTCTGATGTCACCTTCAGCTGCTTTTAATGCCACTTTTTCAAGCTTTTGCAACGGCTTAATTATGAAACCAGCTGCAAAATAAGCTAGTACCCCTGACCAGAATATCCCCAGTCCTAGAGTGATAATGGAAAACACACCTTCATTCATTCCACTAAAAAATATTGGATGGACATAAGAAATAAATAATCCACTTGTCGAGTATGTAATAAGTGCTAAAACCGTAATGAACAAGGCAAGTTTTTTTCTAAGCCCAAATTTGAAATGCTTTTTCTCCTCCACAGTCATTCTCCCCTTAATGAAGTTACTTCATTTTTTCTATTAGTTTATCTACTAGGTCCTTCAGCTCATCAAAGGTTTGCGCATAGATTTTCTTTGACCCGCCGAAAGGATCAAAAACGTCCTTATTATATTCATCGGTTGAAACAAATTCTTTTACAGTGAATATTTTGTCTTGGGCATTAGGAAACATCTGTGAGATAGCGTTTTTATGTCCCTCTGTCATAGTCAGAATATGAGTTGCCCATTCCAAATCCTCTTCGCTCAATAAACGTGAAGCATGATTATGAGGAATTTGGTTGTCATCTAGGACTTCCTTTGCATATCGGGAAGCAGGTTGCCCATGGCTTGCATACACTCCAGCCGACTTGACCTCTACACCTGGAATGTTCTTGCTTTTTAAGATGGCTTCTGCCATAGGACTTCTGCATGTGTTTCCTGTACAAACAAATAAGACTCGATTCATAATAATAAGAACCTCCTGTAAAAGTAGTATAAATTATCCAAACTTCTTTCTATACCCCTATTATACCTTCGCACCTATATTTCCACTTAGTCTTTCTTGATAATCATGCATGAATATTGGCTTTTTTAATTGTGTCAGAATTAGCAAGATTTAGGGGCTTAGGACTAAATTAGAAAACTCGCCGATTGGCGAACAAAAGGCATACGTTGCACGCATACTTTATTCCTCAGCCAATTTATACTTTCTTAAAAAACAAAAAAGATTACCGACGTAAATTCGGAAATCTTCAGAAGTGATTATAATGGTAACAAAAGTTTAATTCCAAAAACTATAAGGATGCTTCCCCCTACGAATTCACTATATTTCCCCGCAAAACCTTGTACTTTCTTTCCAAGGATCAATCCAGCCCATGTAAAAGTCGTTGCGGCAAGTCCAAAAAATAATACAGTAACCAAGGTTCGTGCTCCATAAATCCCTAATGTCAATCCAACTGAAAAACTATCAAGGCTCACACTTAACGCAAACAAGACTAAGCCTATTCCCACAGGCGCAAGAATCGTTTCCTCTTCTTCTTTAAAGCCTGTAATAAACATTTGAACGCCCATGATAATCAACAGGATGCCCCCGGCATATGAGGCAAACATTCCAAACTGATCTGATAAGAAGCGTCCTGTTGCCATTCCCAATAACGGCATCCATATATGAAAGAAACCGACCGTGAGGCCAATAATAAATATCCTTTTAAGCCTTAATTTGAACATCCCCATACCTAAACCAATTGAGAATGCATCCATGCTTAATGCAAAAGCCATGACTAATAGCGTAAGTGCTTCACCGACTACTGTATTCAATGCCCTACCCCCTTGGACGTGCCTACATTTAACTTATGTTCGTCCAAGGGGAAATAGAATAATTTGGTTAAGAGATTGAAATACACATCGCCTAAAAAAAACAACACATGATAGAAATCCTTGTTCCGTCATGTGTCAGAAATTCATTATTTTGTTCAATGGATGCTTGGTAATCCATTTTTTCTTATTCCACAATAATCCGATGCCCCGCTGCTTTCATCAGACGGTTCATAATCGCTTGTCCGATTCCTTCTTCAGGGAAAACTTCGCCAAAAATCACATCCACATGATAATCATCAAAATTCCGCAAAGCTTCGTATAGTTTAGAGGCCACTGTTTCCAATTGAGCAGCTGTCCCAACCGTTTCAACATGGTCAGCCTGATAAAAGGACTTATTTTCTTCAGTCGTTAAAACGCCTACCTGTAGTCCTTTTTCCTGCGCCTCGTCAATTTGCTTTTGGATGAAAGAACGATGTCCTTTAACTAAAGTCAACGGCGCAGATGGAGCATAATGAGTATATTTCATTCCAGGCGATTTAGGTGTTTCCTTTTCATTTGCAAGAGCTGCATCGAGTCTCACTTCCCCAACAGCATCCTCGAGCTGTTCCATCGTGATGCCCCCTGGTCTCAAAATGACAGGAATGGCCTCTGAACAATCCACGACTGTGGATTCCAACCCCACTCCTGTTTCCCCGCCATCCACAATTCCAGCTATTTTTCCGTAAAGATCCCGTTTTACATGATCAGCTTGAGTCGGGCTAGGCTTACCAGATGTATTTGCACTTGGAGCCGCTATCGGCAGGCCACTTTCCTTGATTAAAGAATAAGCAACCGGGTGATCTGGCATACGTACTGCCACAGTATCTAACCCTGCAGTCACAAGCTTTGAAAGACCCTCTTTTTTCTTAAAGATTAACGTTAATGGACCTGGCCAAAATCTCTCCATTAATATTTCTGCATGATGACCAATTTGTTCTACCAACATTGGAAGTTGTTCTCTTTCCGCAATGTGGACAATCAGTGGATTATCACTAGGACGCCCTTTCGCTTTGAAAATTTTCTCCACTGCTTCATCACAAGTTGCATCTGCTCCTAGGCCATAAACCGTTTCTGTAGGAAAAGCTACCACTTCTCCCTTCTTTAATAGCTGAGCTGCCTGTGATATTTGTGGATTATTTTCACTTTTATCCACATAGTTATCCACTTTCCACATTTTTGTTTCCACTTTATCTACACCTTCTATCATTCACTGATATATATTTTTCGAGTTACGAATTATATTGATTTATTAACCTTTCCTATTTTATCATACCTATTTTGGGAGAAAAGTATAAAGTAATGCTTGACAATAAAAAAGTTGTTATCCACAAAATGTGGATAACAACTCGTAAATAGTGGATAACTTTGTGGATATTTACATCCTTTATAGAGTTATCCCCATAAAAAAGATGTTTTCATGGTCATTTAGGCTAGCAACATGAGTGGATGAAAGAATATCCTCAGGAAGCTGGTCTTTTTCAAATGATTCAAAACCTATCGCTTGGAACAATGCTCTACTATTGGAATGATGGCTAGCAAGAAATAATCGAGATATTCCGTTTTGATGGGCAATCAATAATGTTTGCTGAAGAAATGCAGGAATCTTGTTGGGAGTGAAGCCCGGGGAAAAAACAAAAGACCTTAACAATCCGATTTCCCCAAAGCGCTCGATCCCAATAGTTGCTATGATTTTTTTCTCCACATCCTCCAGTAAAAAATAATCTGTGGATAGATTGTGTACAGCATCTGTAGACAATCCTGCTTCTTTAATAAAATCTATCAATCCTGCTCTATCACCACTATCCGCCTTCCTCATCACCATCATCGTTCATTCTCCTCCTTATTCTTCTCTTCTATTAACTACTCTATGAATTCACTCGTATACAATAGAACAAAAAATAGAGAAAGGGAAACGGGGTGTGACCCCATTTCCCTTTTTTTAGATTAGAATATGTCTTTGAATAGCTCGAAGAGAAAGAATTTTCTTTCCATTGGCTGTGTGTTTTCTTGTACAAGTAGCTCGCTCTCTGTATTTTGGCTTTCATCGGGTTGCTTTTCTTCCTCATCTTCTCGTTCACTATCGTCTAGGTTGCTAGTAACAGGTGTTGTCTCTTCTTCAGGAGAATCCACAGCCTTATCCACAGTTTCGATTACTCCTGTTTCTTGATCTTCAAATGAACCCTGTGTTACGGCCGTTCCACTCGAGAAATCCAAGAAGCATAGAGGTGGGAATAGTACGCACCACCAGTTGGCACCTTTTCCTTCTCCCAGTGTGATTACGATGGCTTCATATTCTCCAGCAGGATACAAGTATTGACCGTATAACTTAGTCGGGAAGTTCGCTTTTCCAAATGAGACATTCACGCTTTGATTCAACTTGAATTCTTGTAGTTTTTCCTTCGCACGGTTTTCTACTTCAGGCAAGTGTTGCTGAATAACCGTTCTCGCATCCTCTAAGCTTGTTAAGTCCTTCACCCAATTTGTGATATCTGCATTCACAGCATCTCGGATTGCTCTTTTTACCTCTTGGTCATTGTGGTTATCACTGTTTGCTAGAATACGGAGTCGGATTGCTTCCTTTGGAATGACCACCGTTTCTTCCATGGCATTTACATGTTCTTGTTTAGGCATATATAAACTTATAATTGTTCCAATTGTTAAGATAACTAAATATAATGCTGAAAGGTATTTTTTATTTATCTTCATGTTTATCTCTCCTCCCTTACAGCACTAAGTCTAGTCAAAAATCACTTATCTTAAACTAGTAAAATACAAAATTTTTTTAGGTTACAAATAAAAATGGGAAATGGACTCTTATGCTTTTGAAATCTACTATTCTATTATTTTTTTGAATCATTAAATGGCTTTGTTAAACTAAACTATGATTTTCGCTTCAGACGCTCGCTTTTCTCGTTGGACATTGAAACAGTATCCTCGAATAAAAACTGCCCGAAGGAAATACGAATGCATTTTCGAAAAGTCTCGCACCTTCCACTCCGACCAACACAGTGCAAAATCAACAATGAGCTTAACATAGCCTGCAAATAAAAATGGGAAATAAGGTCTGACCCCATTTCCCATAAAAATTACTCTTAAGATTTAATTTCCGCAAAAACCATTCTGTCTTTTCCGTTGATATCAAATTCGACAGATACTACAGCTGTAGGAAAAGTTGTTTGAAGCATGGATTTTACAGCTTCTCCTTGTCCTGCACCTACTTCAAAACCGATAAGTCCTGGAACGTTAATCACACTCGGTAATTGTTCCATAAATCTTCTATATAAATCGAGTCCGTCTTCTCCTGCAAACAATGCACGGTGTGGCTCGTGCTCTGTTACGACAACCGACATCTCTTCCATATCACCAAGAGGAATATATGGCGGGTTGGATAAGATGATATCAAACCTTTTTCTTTTATCGATAAAAGGAACAAGCAAATCTCCTTCTACAAAAGTCAATTCAGCCTCTAAAGCATTTGCATTGTTTTTAGCTACTTCCAATGAAGGTGCTGCAATGTCACTGACAGTTACTTCAAGCTTTGGGTTCTCCAATTTCATCGTAATCCCGATTGCACCACTACCGGTCCCAACATCGAGCAAAGCTAGATGTTCCTGTGACTCCCATATGGAGGTGATTTTCTTAAGCGTATGGTATACCAGCTCTTCCGTTTCTGGTCTCGGAATTAGCACTTCTTCATTTACGTCAAAACGGCGACCATAAAATTCCTCATGCCCAATGATATATTGGATAGGCATTCCTTTCACATGCTCATGAACAGATTGTTCAAACTCCGTCCATGCTTCCTCAGGAATAAAATCCTGCATGCTAGCGAAAAGTCGAGAACGCTCCATGCTTAAAATATGCCTAAGTAACAATTCCCCTGCATTTTCATCGCGATTTTGTTCTTTTAAAAAAGAAGAAGCCCAATTGAGGGCTTCATATATCTTCTTGGTCATCTTACTCACCTGCGTTTTGAAGCTTGTCGGATTGATCGACTAAAATAAGTGCATCTAACACTTCATCTAGCTTACCTTCCATAACTTGATCAAGCTTTTGAATCGTTAAGCCAATTCGGTGGTCAGTTACACGGTTTTGTGGGAAGTTATACGTACGAATACGTTCAGAACGATCCCCTGTTCCCACTGCAGACTTACGGTTTTGATCATACTCAGCTTGCGCCTCTTGTTGGAATTTATCATAAACACGAGCACGCAAAACTTTCATCGCTTTGTCTTTGTTCTTGTGCTGGGATTTTTCATCCTGACACGAAACCACGATTCCAGTTGGGATATGTGTTAAACGAACAGCTGACATGGTTGTATTAACACTCTGTCCACCTGCTCCTGAAGAAGCAAATGCATCAAAACGAATATCTTTGTCATGAATTTCAACTTCCACTTCTTCTGCTTCTGGTAAAACAACCACAGTAGCAGTGGATGTATGAATACGTCCGCCTGACTCTGTTTCAGGTACACGTTGAACACGGTGTGCGCCATTTTCAAATTTTAACTTCGAATAAGCACCTTGTCCATTGATCATGAAGATGATTTCCTTGTAACCGCCTAATCCTGTCGCATTGGATTCAATAACCTCCGTCTTCCATCCTTGAACCTCTGCATAACGGCTATACATACGATACAAACTTCCCGCGAACAAAGCAGCCTCGTCTCCACCTGCAGCACCGCGAATCTCCATGATAACGTTTTTGTCATCATTCGGATCTTTAGGCAATAATAAAACCTTCAGCTTTGCTTCAAGCTCTTCCATTGATTCTTCAAGCTCACTGATTTCTTGCTTCACCATTTCACGCATTTCTGCATCGAGCTTTTCTTCTAGCATTGATTTAGCTTCTTGTAATTGCTCACGGAATTCTTTATATTCACGATACACATGAACCGTTTCTTGAATAGTAGATTGTTCCTTCGAATATTCTCTTAATTTCTTTGGGTCATTAACGATTTCTGGATCACTTAAAAGCTCATTCAATCTTTCGTAACGATCCTCAACCGATTGCAAACGATCTATCACAATGTTTCACCTCGAATTTTTTCCATACCTCTCACTATTATAGTACACATAAATTGTTATCGTCAAAATTCCCTGTATGTAAAATCCCCTGCCAAAAGTTGACAAGGGATTTGAAGCTTATCTAGATCTTTGTTCTTCCAATTTCACTTCAATGTTATACTCCGGTAATGCTTTCGTTAAAGCACTATGGAGCCTAGCCTCTTTATTCCTTTTATCCTCAACCGATTTAAACAATTTTTTGCTATAGGCATTCACCCATAAATCATTGCCATTTAGCGTAATCGGTCCTGGAACAAATGGTGTTTTTTCCAATACAACCAATCTGGCAGTATTTACATCTGCGTTTTGTGCAGCATTATACTCTCCTGCGCTTAAAGGGTAAGGGTTGTTTTGCGCATATGGATTAAGGGTTGGATCATAACTTCTTTCTGGATTATAACGTATCCCACCATCTTCATAAGCATTTGGTCTATTTGTAATTAAACGTGTACCATTTTCATCCTGAAGTCTATTTTCATGAGCGTTATTATTGATACCACAAGCTGAAAGGAAAATTACTGACATCAGTGATACTGTTAGCATTTTGTGCATGTCACGCACCTCCTGCTATTAGCTTTTCCTCTTTTAATGAAGGGGCTACAATGCAATTTTAGCCAAAAGATAATGCACTGAAGGAAGCATCAAATATATAAATTTTAGGGACCTTTAGTGGTACCTAACACCCAAATGGTCCAATCTAAAGTTGAAATACTAAAATTTATCTTATTTTGTTTAGGCCTTGGCTCAGATTTGTCGAAAAATCGATATTTTTGGATTATCGATTTTATTTTGGCCGTTTCGATTTTATTTTTCCCGGTTCGAATGTATTTTTCCCAGTTTCGATAAAAAAGTGGACTACTTCTAAAAACAGCAGTAGATAATGGGTTTTAACATAGAATTGATGATGAAAGTGCATGAATTGAGATAAAGGTCCACATTTAATAGGTTTTCTTTTCGTTTTTATTGACCAACGCTTAAAATAACCGAATAAAATCAAAACCTATAAAATAATTCAGTTACATATCTCTTCCCTATCTTGCAGCCGAACTACCGATACAATAAAAAAAGACCCTTATAATAAGGATCTTTTGGGCTAAATGGTTTCTTTCATTGCTTTTGTTTGCACTGTTTCAGCCGTTTTGCCAGGCACCTCATGGTGGTGACGGCAACGAGGTTCGTATGCCTCTGAAGCCCCAACAAGAATGATGGGTTCGTCATAAGAAGCTGGATTCCCATTAATCAACCTTTGAGTCCGGCTAGAAGGTGATCCACATACAGCGCATACCGCTTGTAGCTTTGTAACTAATTCAGCTAAAGACATAAGCTTAGGTACGGGTCCAAAAGGCTCTCCCCTAAAATCCTGGTCAAGGCCTGCTAAAATGACACGGTAGCCACTATCTGCTAGATGTTGGGCAACTTGGACAATTTCTTCATCAAAAAATTGGACCTCATCAATCGCAATTACGTCAATATCCTCACTGATAAATTTAAAAATATCAGTAGATTTTGCGATTGACATTGCCATTACTGAAGTGCCATTATGAGAAACGACTGCTTCTTCCGCATATCGATTATCTATCGCTGGCTTAAACACAACTGTTTTTTGTTTGGCAAATTGTGTTCTGCGTACTCTACGGATTAATTCTTCGGATTTTCCTGAAAACATACTTCCACAAATCAGTTCCATCCAACCTGTTTGTTTCATTACATACATGAATGAGACCTCTCCCTTCCTATGTACCCTATTGGAAAGCTGAAGCGTCATACGACCAAACCAGCTTATATATATTAGAAAAGTGTAAATACAACATGGTCCTTTATTAAAGCAGACCACATATCTGTATTTACCACTAAAAAATCGAAATAAAGCTTAATATTTATATAAAATTCCCTTTAAAGCAGTAAAAAAACAGGCAAGGGGTTTAGTTCTTGCCTGTTTTAAAAGTTTAAAATTATTTAATACCGTATTTTTTGTTGAAACGGTCAACACGGCCGCCAGCTTCAGCGAACTTCTGACGTCCAGTATAGAATGGGTGACACTCGTTACAAGTCTCAACGCGCATTTCTTTAGCTACTGAGCCAGTTTCAAATTCGTTACCACAAGCACATTTAACAACTAACTTATTGTAATTTGGATGAATTCCTGCTTTCATTCTTTTCATCTCCTTCCGCCCTGAATCATACTGAAACAGAGTTATATGCACTAATAAAGTGATATTAGCTTTTCACATATTTTTGTAAAACATACTATTAGATTATAGCAAGGTCAATTTCATTTTGCAATAGTATGCATGCATAGGAAAAACCTACATTTTTTCAAAAATCAAGATCCTCGCTTAGAGGTATTGTTCTTCATCTCATCTTCCAACATAGCAAAAAATTCTTCATTGCTCTTTGTCTGACGTAGCTTACGAAGGAAACGTTCTGCGAAATCAGGAGTATCTGACATCGTTTTGCGAATTGCCCAAAGCTTATCGAGATGATCTTTTTGTATCAACAATTCTTCTTTACGTGTTCCAGATCGACGGATATCAATTGCTGGGAAGATTCTTCTTTCTGCTAATTGACGATCTAGATGAAGCTCCATATTACCCGTTCCTTTGAACTCTTCATAGATAACGTCATCCATTCTTGAACCTGTGTCAATCAAGGCTGTCGCCAATATTGTCAAGCTTCCGCCTTCTTCAATATTACGGGCTGCACCAAAGAAACGCTTAGGTCTATGGAATGCAGCTGGATCAATACCACCAGATAACGTTCTTCCGCTTGGTGGAATGACCAAGTTGTAAGCACGTGCTAAACGAGTGATACTATCCATTAAGATAATTACATCACGTTTATGCTCCACAAGGCGCATCGCACGTTCCAATACTAATTCTGCTACTTTAATATGATTTTCAGGCACTTCATCAAACGTCGAACTTACCACATCACCAGCAACAGAACGTTCAATGTCTGTAACCTCTTCCGGACGCTCATCAATTAAAAGGACAATCAATTCAGCTTCAGGATGGTTCGTTGTAATGGCATTCGCAATTTCCTTTAGAAGCATGGTTTTACCTGCTTTAGGAGGAGCGACGATTAAACCACGCTGTCCAAAACCAACTGGAGCAATTACGTCCATGATACGAGTTGATAAGTTCTTCTGTGTTGTTTCGAGCTTGATTTGGCGGTTCGGATATAAAGGAGTCAATCCAGGGAAATGGACTCGTTCCTTTGCTGATTCCGGGTCATCTCCATTTACTGCCTCAACATGCAGGAGTCCGAAATAACGCTCATTTTCTTTAGGTGGACGTACCTTACCTGATACCTTATCTCCATTTCGCAAATCAAAACGACGAATCTGTGACGCAGAAATATAGATATCTTCAGAACTAGGGGAGTAATTGATTGGCCTTAAAAAACCAAATCCTTCAGAAGGAATAATTTCAAGTACACCTTCCATGAAAAGAAGTCCATCTTGTTCGGCTTGTGATTTTAAAATAGAGAAAATCAATTCTTTTTTCGTTAATTTGCTGTAGTAAGAAATCTTATATTCTTTCGCCAGCTCGTACAGCTCTTTTAATTTCATATGTTCAAGCTTAGAAATCGTTAAATTCATCGTGACACCACTCTTTTTTATTTTGAGAAATCATTCAAATACAAACAGTCGATTGAAAAAAATGCAAGCGTAATTGCACCTCGGTCTTTACCAAAGGCTAGGAATCTAATTCAATCTTTTAATGTTTAAATAAAGGAATTTGTTTTTCTTTTTAAAGAAGACAATATTGAAGGAAAACTATACAACTCTTGAAGGGTTGGAGTAATTTTGAGTATAGAACTCTGTTCCACAAATACATAACCCATTTACTGCTTGTCATTTATTCGGGGAAGTTTCACTCTATTGTACTTTTTTCAAGGAGAATATTCAACTTAAATGTTGAAGCGAGCATATCACAGCTCGCTTCAAACTTGCTATTTTATTACTATCGTCAAGATTGACCAACATTAAACCTGACAGTCACTCTTTATTTGATTACCAAATTCGGTTTTTTCTTTAGACTATGACGACCATCGATAAAACGGACAGTTCCAGACTTAGCACGCATAACTAGTGAGTGTGTTTCTCCATAGTTGGCTTTGTACTGCACCCCACGTAAAAGTTCACCGTCAGTGACACCAGTAGCAGCAAAAATGGCATCGTCGCCACGTACGAGGTCTTCCATTAGCAAGATTTTATTGGTATCTAAGCCCATTTTCACGCAACGCTCTGCTTCAGCATCGTTTTGTGGAAGTAGCTTACCTTGAAGTTCTCCTCCTAGGCATTTTAATGCTACTGCAGCAATTACTCCCTCTGGAGCTCCTCCAGAACCAAAAAGGATGTCAACACCTGTCTGATCGAACGCTGTATTAATGGCACCCGCAACGTCTCCATCATTAATCAGCTTGATTCGGACACCTGCATCTCGCAAGATTTGAATAAGTTCCGCGTGTCTTGGTCTATTCAATATTGTTGCTACAACATCTTGAATATCCTTGTTTTTCGCTTTTGCAACTGCTCTTACGTTGTCCAGAACTGGAGCGTTAATATCAATTAGACCCACAGCTTCAGGCCCAACTGCGATTTTTTCCATATACATGTCTGGTGCATGCAACAGATTTCCGTGATCAGCAACAGCCAACACTGCTAACGCATTCCAACCACCTGAAGCAACGATATTCGTCCCTTCCAATGGATCTACAGCCACGTCCACTCTAGGGCCATATCCAGTCCCTAATTTTTCACCAATGTAAAGCATTGGTGCTTCGTCCATTTCACCTTCGCCAATTACAACTGTCCCTTTCATAGGAATAGTATCAAAAACATCTCTCATTGCAGAAGTTGCAGCACCATCTGCCTCATCTTTTTTTCCTCGTCCCATCCAGCGAGCTGAAGCTAATGCAGCTGCTTCTGTAACGCGAACAAGTTCCATTGATAAACTTCTTTCCATTCTGATTTCCTCCTAAACGAAACGATATAGAAAAGCACAAGGTACATGCGCTTAATAATCCGTATAACACATTGACGAATATATTGTAGCACAATAGTGCAGATTAGTAACAGGTAAACAAGATTTTTTTAATGGAAGTGTTAAACATTTAATAGAAAGCTCTGTTGAAGCTCATTGTTGATATAGCACTTTGGTAATTGGAGCGGAATTCAACAAGTTTAACATAACCTAAAATACATAAGAAAAACCTATCCTCAAAATATGTTTGAAAATAGGCTCAACTTATATCATCAAGAGCTCTTCAGTTGTTCCACTTCTTCTTCAGTCATTTTTTCACGCCACACTGTAGCCCCTAATCCATTGAGCTTGTCCACTAGATGGCTGTAGCCTCTATCGATATGTTCTAAGCCTGTAATCTCAGTGATTCCTTCTGCCATTAGACCAGCAATGACAAGGGCTGCACCTGCTCGAAGGTCACTAGCTTTCACTTTTGCACCTTGGAGTTGAATAGGACCATTGATGATAGCAGATCGTCCTTCTACTTTGATGTTCGCATTCATTCGACGCAATTCGTCAATGTGCTTGAAGCGGGCACCATAGATGGTATCCGTCACCACACTGGAACCTGTTGCCTTCGTCAATAAAGTAGTAAACGGTTGCTGCAAGTCAGTCGCAAAACCTGGATAGACCAAGGTTTTAATGTCGACAGATTTGAAGGATGGACCTGGTGAAATAAAGACTTGATCATCCCTTGTTTCGATACTGACACCCATTTCCCTTAGCTTTGCAATCAATGATTCTAAATGCTGCGGAATGACATTATCGATAAGGATGCCTTCTCCGACTGCAGCTGCCATAATCATAAACGTTCCTGCTTCTATACGATCAGGAATGATGGTATGACGGCAGCCCTGAAGGCTGTCTACACCATCAATACGAATAATATCGGTTCCAGCCCCTTTGATTTTGGCACCCATATTCGTTAGTAAAGTGGCCACATCAATGATTTCAGGCTCCTTCGCCGCATTTTCGATAATTGTACGCCCTTTAGCACGGACGGCAGCAAGCATGATATTGATAGTAGCACCTACGCTTACCACATCAAGATAAATCTTTGCGCCTCTTAGTTCGTCAGCACGTAGATAAATCGCACCTTGTTCGTTTGTCACTTGAGCCCCAAGTGCTTCAAAGCCTTTTATATGCTGATCGATTGGTCTTGGACCTAAATAACATCCTCCAGGGAGCCCGATGACCGCTTTTTTAAAGCGTCCAAGCATGGCACCCATTAAATAATAAGAAGCACGGAGTTTTTTCACGCGACCATTTGGAAGGGGCATTGGAATCATGGTGCTCGGGTCGACTCTCATTTCCCCATCGCTAAATGAAACCGTACCGCCAATTTCTTCTAATAATCCTTTTAAGATTTCAACATCCGAAATTTCTGGCAATCCTTCAATCGTAACTGGGGAATCTGCCAGAATGGTTGCTGGAATTAAAGCCACTGCACTATTTTTTGCACCACTTACACGAATGGTTCCTTTAAGAGGGTAACCGCCTGCAATCTTAAGCTTTTCCATATTATACTCCCTTCTGCGTAAAGCCGTTCGAAAGTGAAATTTATTACCATCTTCATTTATATCCATGTTTTACCAACAAATTCAAACATAATTTGACATTATTCTTATCTATATAGTTTACACAAAATTCTTATTCTCATGTAAATTTTGATAAAAAATTTTAAAATGAGGATATAGTAACAATATTCGAACGGTTTATACAGAAAGATTCCCTTACATTATGATCTTCCTGCCCAATCCTTTAAGAATGCTTCTATACCTTTGTCTGTCAATGGATGGTGGAACATACCCATAATCACTTTAAATGGTACCGTCGCGATATGTGCCCCTTTTAATGCCGCTTCCGTCACATGCATTGGATGGCGGATTGATGCAGCGATAATCTCTGATTCAATTCCATGAATAGCAAAAATATCGGCAATATCAGAAATAAGTTTCAATCCATCTTGACCAATATCATCCAATCTCCCTAAAAATGGTGAAACATATGTAGCCCCAGCACGCGCAGCCATCAAGGCTTGGTTAGCACTAAAGATCAATGTTACATTCGTTTTGATTCCTTTTTCAGTAAAGGTCTTGACTGCCTTTAAACCATCTGGTGTCATTGGAACTTTAATGGTGATATTTGGAGCAATCGCGGCTAATTCTAGGCCTTCCTTAATCATCCCATCATAGTCTAGTGCAATGACTTCCGCACTTACGGATCCAGCTACTAATTCTGTGATTTCCTTTAATCTCTCAGGAAACGAAATATTTTTTTCCTTGGCTACTAATGATGGATTTGTAGTAACCCCAGATAAAAGACCAAGTTCATTTGCCTCACGAATTTCATCTATATTTGCAGTATCAATAAAAAATTTCATCTCTATACCTCCAAAATATGTTCTTTTGTCTTTTTTATTATTAGCTTAGTTACTCGTAAACTTTCTATTTACTTCAACACACAGCTACATCTAAGCTGACAATGCTGATAGGACGAAGGAAACCGCCTGTATGGGGCGGTTTCAAAAATCATCATTAAATTTAAGTATTTGGATTAAGCTTTACCACTTGAACCGAATTCACGCATTTTACCGATAACTGTTTCTTTGATCGCGTCACGACCAGGGCCGATATATTTACGTGGATCATAAGCTTCAGTATTAGAGCTTAATACTTCTCTTACAGCTTTTGTAAATGCAATTTGGTTTTCAGTATTTACATTGATTTTGGACGTACCTAAAGAAATAGACTTTTGGATGTCTTTAGTAGGGATTCCAGTTCCGCCGTGTAATACTAATGGAATGCCCGTTAAATCACGAACCTCTTCCATTTCTTTAAAGCCTAAGTTAGGCTCACCTTTGTAAGGTCCGTGAACGGAACCTAATGCAGGCGCAAGGCAATCGACACCTGTTTGCTTCACTAACTCTTGACATTCTTTTGGATCAGCATAGATTACGCCATCCGCGATGACATCGTCTTCTTGGCCACCAACTGTACCAAGCTCAGCCTCAACAGAAACTCCTTTAGAATGAGCAAGTTCAACCACTTTTTTAGTAGTGGAAACATTTTCTTCAAAAGGACCGTGGGAAGCATCGATCATTACGGATGTAAACCCTGCTTCAATCGCTTCTTTACACTTATCATAGCTTGATCCATGATCAAGGTGAATTGCAACTGGTACTGTTATTTTCATATCTTCCAACAGACCTTTTACCATCATAACCGTCGTTTTGAACCCACCCATGTGGCGAGCAGCACCTTCGGATACACCTAGGATAACCGGAGATTTCTCCTGTTCTGCTGCAGCAAGAATAGCTTGAGTCCATTCAAGGTTATTAATGTTGAATTGGCCTACTGCATACTTTTCTTTTAATGCTTTGTTGAGCATGTCAGTCATTGAAACTAAAGGCATTTTATTTCCTCCTTGTAGTAGAAACTATCCAAAGTGCTGTAAGGTGTAAGATCCCCTTTTCAATTTTCCCTAAAAAGAAGAATCCCTATACTAACCTTTTATAAGCCCTACAAAAAATACACCTTTAGCATATCAATTGAACGATAAAACGGCAACAAATACACTGTGTAATCGTACATTTTATGTATGAAAGGCCTTACATCCGATTAGGATGTTTTAATTGGTAAGTATTGTCTTACAGCCTTCCTCATGTCATCAATATCAAACGGTTTTGCGAAGTGTGTAAGTGCACCTAAATCCTTCGCTTCTTGAATCATATCAAGTTCACCATAAGCAGTCATAATAATGACCCGAATATCAGGATTAAGTTTTTTCATACGTTTTAAGATTTCAATCCCATCCATTCCTGGGATTTTCATATCCAATAGCACCAAATCTGGCGCATGGTTGGTAACAATATCTAATGCTTGAATGCCGTTTGCAGCTTGAAAAGTTTTATAACCTTCTTTTTGGAATACTTCATTCAATAATATCCTTATTCCGAATTGATCATCTACGATTAATAGTTTTTCTCCCATTCCAGCACCTCGTTTTTATAGTTACCCCTTTTATGAAAAAATCCTACTCTTTGTTCTAGTATACATATCTAAACTATACATTCTGTAAAAATGCTCAAATTTCCTTCCTATTTTAAAAAAGTTGAAAAGACAATTTCTGCAAGGACTAATTTTTATTATAACGCTTTGTATCCTATACATTCGCATTTAAAGGTTCGATGCTTTATAATTTGAACTAATTTCATGAATTATTGAGTTTTGTGAGGAAAGGAAAACGTTTATGTTAAAAATTTTTTCTACGCAACTACAAGGGAAATTCAAACCATTTGTAGATGATGAAGGTTCTATAGAAGAAGCTGCCCGTTTACTTGCCCAAGCAATCGTCGGAGAAGGAGCTGTGTATTTATACGGTTCAGATGAAATGGGCGGGGTTTTGTCAGAGGCTTTGTTTGGTTTAGAGCCATTTCCACGCGCTAAGTCCTTGGAATGGATTGCAGGTGAATTACCTTGTACACCAATAGATCGCGCCCTGCTTTTCTCTCGCTTTTCACATGATGAGGAAGCTTTAAAAATCGCCCAAACTTTAGAGCAACAAGGTATTCCATTTGTTGCAGTTTCCACCCTAGAAAAAAAAGATGAAGTGGGATTACATACGATTGCGGATGTGCACATTGACTTGAAGCTGCTAAAAGGGTTATTGCCTGATGAATTAGGCAATCGATTTGGATATCCTGCCCTTATGCTTGCTTTATTCGTCTATCATGGTATCAAGTTCACCCTCGATGAAATATTGAGTGAATTAGAAGATGAGGAAGAAGAGTTATAAAATAAAACAGGCGGTCCTTTTGAAGGATTCGCCTGTTTTTGTTTACAAATGTTTTTATTCCGCAGATTTTAAAGATGCTTCAACAAAGTCACGGAACAATGGTTGTGGTCTAGTAGGTCTAGATGTGAATTCAGGATGGAATTGAGAAGCCACGAACCAAGGATGGTCTTCCAATTCAATGATTTCAACTAGACGGCCATCCGGGCTTGTTCCAGAGAAAATGAAGCCTTGTGCTTCCATTGCTTGACGGTATTGATTGTTAAACTCATAACGATGGCGATGACGTTCGTAAACTACTTCGTCTTCATATGCTGCCATTGCTTTTGTTCCATCAATCAGCTTACAAGGATATAAACCAAGGCGAAGCGTGCCACCTAGATCTTCGATATCTTTTTGTTCTGGTAGTAAATCAATGATAGGATGTGCAGTTTGCGGGTCAATTTCAGCCGAATGTGCTCCTTCTAATCCTAAAACGTTACGAGCAAATTCAATGGATGCTAGTTGCATTCCTAAGCAAATACCAAGGAAAGGCTTTTTGTTTACACGTGCGTACTCAGTTGCAACGATTTTTCCTTCAACCCCACGGTCACCGAACCCACCTGGAACAAGAATTCCGTCAACATTTCCAAGTAACTCTTCAACATTCTCTTTATTGACATGCTCTGAGTTGATCCACTTGATTTGTATATCCGCATCAAACGCGTATCCTGCATGCTTTAATGCTTCCGCTACTGAAATATAAGCATCTTGTAATTCAACATATTTTCCTACTAGAGCGATTGTTGTTTTCTTGGACAAGTTCAATACCTTATCCACAAGTGCTTTCCATTCTGTCATTTCCGCTTCACGTGCTTCAAGCTTTAAATGATCACATACGATTTGATCTAAGTTTTGATCTTGAAGTGCTAAAGGCACAGAGTATAATGTGTCCGCGTCACGCGCTTCAATCACAGACTTTTTATCGATATCACAGAACAATGCAATTTTATCCTTCATATCTTGAGAAATTGGCATTTCTGTACGAACTACGATTACATTTGGTTGAATACCAAGGCTACGTAATTCCTTCACACTATGTTGGGTAGGCTTCGTTTTCATTTCCCCTGCCGCTTTAATGTAAGGGATTAAAGTACAGTGGATGTACATTACGTTGTCGCGTCCAATATCGCTCTTGATTTGACGGATCGCCTCAAGGAATGGAAGAGACTCGATATCCCCAACTGTTCCACCAATCTCAGTGATAACAACGTCAGCATTGGTTTCTTTTCCAGCACGGAAAACACGTTCTTTAATTTCATTCGTGATGTGAGGGATAACCTGTACTGTTCCACCCAAATAATCTCCACGACGTTCTTTCTTCAAAACCGTAGAATAGATCTTCCCTGTTGTAACAGTGCTATATTTACCTAAATTGATATCGATGAAGCGTTCATAGTGCCCTAAGTCCAAATCTGTTTCAGCACCATCATCCGTTACAAACACTTCTCCGTGTTGATATGGACTCATCGTTCCAGGGTCCACGTTAATATAAGGATCAAATTTTTGAATTGAAACGCTTAATCCTCTATTTTTTAAAAGCCTTCCTAATGATGCAGCTGTAATTCCTTTTCCAAGTGAAGAAACTACCCCACCCGTTACAAAAATATACTTTGTCATGTCCGCTTCCCCCTTTTTATCAGTTACTCATGGAGCAAAAATTAAGAGGGTGACTCCTAGGGGTCTGACCCCACACTCAATAAGCTGTACCATAGAAATATGTTTATCTTTGTATACAGCGGTATTGAGGGGTTTGACCCAAGCCTGTCACCCTTTGCACAAGGTTTTTATGGCATTAGCTTTTCCACATATGGAATAGAAAATGCCCAATAAAAACAAAAACGCCCCTCTTACAAAAGTAAGGGGAGCGATATAAGTTAAATACGTGTCCTTTTAAAAGGAGCCCAAAAATGATTCTACAAATTTCGAATTGAATTGTCAAGCACGATTATAGTTCTTCGTCCTCTTCAAATTCTTCCTCTTCTTCATCCTCTTCAAGATCACTGTCGTCTTCTTCTATTAGAAGCTCATCTTCCTCTATGAGGGAATCATCATCTAAATCCTCATCCTCATCAAGATCTTCGATTAGTTCAACTTCGTCTTCTTCTTCATCTTCATCTAATTCTTCTTCATAATCATCTAAATCGTCGAAGCCATCAAGTTCATCTTCTTCGATCTCGTCAAAATCATCGATCTCGTCTTCATCCACAGCTTTTTTCGCCTTTTTCTTCTTAGGCTTCGTAGTAGTATGGACAATTTCATCCTCAATTTGATCAACAGGATACCAGCTTTTTAGCCCCCATCTGTTGTCTCCGATACAGCTGAAGCGACCATCGATGTTTAAATCTGTATAGAACTGGGAGAGACGTTGCTTCAGTTCCTCATCAGATAATTCTTGAATTGCCTTAATTTCGTCCACAAGCTCTTTAAAGCTAACTGCTTGTTTTTTTTCGACTAAAAGCTCGTAAGCCGCTTCTAGCATGGACATTTCCAGTAAATCTTCTTTAGAGTATTGGCTTAAACTCAATTCCTGCACTCCCTTTCTCTATCAAAAGCACATCAAGTGCGACACTATACGATCCATTTAGAATAGTCACAAATTCCCTATTCTAATAGATATATAAAACATTATAAACAATATGGTGTGGTTTATGCTACCACTAACTTTATCAAACAGATGAAACATCCTTATCAATCTTGGTTTGGACTATTTTTTTTGTATTCTTTGTATGCCAGATAAAAAAAATAGAATGAAAGCGGTAAAAAGACCACAGCCCCCAACGATTTTTGATAAAGAATGTAAGTAATCACTGCCAACGCAATCATGCCAAAACCAATCGCTAGATTCTTCAAGCTCATAGTCCCTTCTCCATATAGAAATAAACTGTTTAGTCTGTTGAGTTTCCATCTCTCATACATGAAGTCTCACCCGTGTTTCTCTGTTATTCTAATAGTTGGGAACACCTAGACATTCATTCTTTCCCGTTTCTTCTTTTATTATAAGGAAAAATCACTACAATTTTGTAAAATTTTCATTTTTAATTTATAAAAGAATGATTCCCTTTTAAAGATAGAAAAAAACCTGACACCATTTCTGGTATCAGGCCGGAATAAGAAGAAAAACTACTTATTTTTCGTTTACATATTCCTACGGTATTGTCCCCCAACTTCATAAAGGGCTCTTGTGATTTGTCCTAGGCTCGCTACTTTAACGGTTTCCATTAATTCCTCGAAGATGTTTCCTCCAGAAATGGCCGTTTCTTTTAGTCGAGTCAGGGCTTCTTCTATAACATGTTTATTT
This sequence comes from Peribacillus alkalitolerans, assembly GCF_010882125.1. Classification (GTDB taxonomy): domain Bacteria; phylum Bacillota; class Bacilli; order Bacillales; family DSM-1321; genus Bacillus_BN; species Bacillus_BN alkalitolerans. Next base: position 463,721 of record NZ_JAAGVZ010000001.1, read on the forward strand.
CTTTCTTGGAATTCGCGAAGGTATTGGATCTGACCTTCTTTTTCTTCCGTTGTTGCACGTGCAATTTCCATATTATCGACGGATTCTTCAGATGGTGGGTTGGGATTCAGGTATGTGTTCACTCCGATAATTGGCAGTTCACCTGTATGTTTTTTCATTTCGTAATACATGGATTCATCTTGGATTTTTCCACGTTGGTATTGAGTTTCCATAGCACCCAATACCCCACCACGGTCGTTAATTCGATCAAACTCTTGTAAAACCGCCTCTTCGACCATATCTGTCATTTCCTCAACAATAAAGGAACCTTGCAGTGGGTTTTCATTTTTCGTTAAACCATGCTCTTTTGTGATAATCATTTGAATCGCCATCGCACGACGCACGGATTCTTCCGTAGGAGTCGTAATCGCTTCATCATAAGCATTTGTATGAAGAGAGTTACAGTTATCGTGAAGGGCCATCAATGCTTGTAGAGTAGTACGGATGTCATTGAAATCAATCTCTTGTGCATGAAGAGAACGACCAGACGTTTGTACATGGTACTTAAGCTTTTGGCTTCTATCATTCGCACCGTATTTGTTTCGCATAACCGTTGCCCAGATACGGCGAGCTACACGGCCGATAACCGTATACTCTGGATCTAATCCATTCGAGAAGAAGAAGGATAGATTCGGTGCAAAATCATCAATATTCATGCCTCTGCTCAAATAGTACTCTACATATGTGAAACCATTTGCCAGTGTAAATGCAAGCTGCGAAATTGGGTTCGCACCTGCTTCTGCGATATGATAACCAGAGATAGAAACTGAGTAATAGTTACGTACTTTATGGTCAATAAAGTATTTTTGAATATCCCCCATCATACGTAATGCAAATTCAGTTGAGAAAATGCACGTATTCTGTCCTTGGTCTTCCTTAAGGATATCCGCCTGTACCGTACCACGGACGGCTTGAAGGGTTTGGGAACGGACTACATGGAACTCTTCAACAGTAAGCACTCTTCCTAGCTCTTCTTCTTTAACTTTAACCTGTTGGTCAATGGCAGTATTCATGTACATTGCCAAGATGATTGGAGCAGGACCGTTGATTGTCATCGATACGGATGTAGATGGGTGGCATAAGTCAAAGCCATCATATAGCTTCTTCATGTCATCCAAGGTACAGATGTTTACACCGCTCTCTCCCACTTTTCCATAAATGTCTGGACGATAATCTGGGTCTTCTCCATATAGAGTTACAGAATCAAACGCAGTACTTAAGCGTTTAGCTGAATCGTCTTTTGAAAGGTAGTGGAAACGACGATTCGTACGGGATGGTGAGCCTTCCCCTGCAAACTGACGCTTCGGATCTTCACCTTCACGTTTGAACGGGAACACTCCTGCCGTGAATGGGAAGTATCCTGGTGCATTCTCGCGATAAACCCACTTCAGAATTTCACCGTAATCTGCATACTTCGGAAGAGATACTTTCGGAATATTCAATCCAGATAGACTCTTTGTTTTTAATTCCGTCACAATCTCTTTGTCACGAATTTTTGTCACAAAACGGTCCTGTGCATATTGATCACGGAAGCTATTCCAATTAGCCAGAATGTTCTTGGACTCTTCAGTCAGCTTACTTGCAGTATGATCACGCAGTGCTTCCAATGAAGACAATACTTCAGTGTTAGTTTCTTGCTCCTTTACGGCCTCAATCGCGCCTTCAAGTTGGAATAACTTACGAGCTATTCTCACTTGCTCATCCGCTTTAGTGTGGTAAGTTCTAACAGTATCAGTGATTTCACGTAAATAATAGCGACGGTCGTTCGGAATGATGACGTTTTGTTTTTTCACATCCGCTTCTTTAGAGAAGCTAGTCTTCCAGTCCGTTCCCGTTTTCTCATTAATTTTTTCAATGAGGGCTGCGAACAATGCATTCGTGCCAGGATCATTGAATTGGCTAGCAATCGTACCGTAAACCGGCATTTCCGTAAATTCTTGATGGAACAAATTACGGCTGCGTTGATACTGTTTTTGAACCTGACGATGTGCATCCTCGGAGCCTTTTCTCTCATACTTATTGATGACAATCAAATCGGCAAAATCGATCATATCAATTTTTTCTAGCTGAGAAGGAGCACCAAATTCACTTGTCATTACGTACATGGAAGCATCACAGAACTCTGTGATTCCAGCATCACCTTGGCCGATTCCAGATGTTTCAACAATGATTAGATCAAAACCAGCGGCTTTTACGACTGTAATCGCATCAGCAATGGCTAAAGATAGCTCACTTTTTGACAAACGTGTTGCCAAGCTTCTCATATATACACGGTTATTGAAAATCGCGTTCATACGGATACGGTCACCTAGCAAAGCACCGCCCGTTTTTTGTTTTGTTGGATCCACTGATAAAATAGCTACTTTTTTCTCAGGAATTTCATTCAAGAAACGGCGAATCAATTCATCCGTCAATGAGCTCTTTCCAGCTCCGCCCGTTCCTGTTATTCCGACTACAGGAGTTTTCTGTTGTAGGTCTTTGACTTTATCAAGAAGAGCTTCTGCGCCGGCTGCCGCTTCCATTGAAGAATCGACACGGTTTTCAGCAAAGGTAATGAATTGAGCAACTGCTCCTGGGTTCCCTTCCTTCAAAGCCTCCAAAGAATCTGATAAGTTTGCTTGGACCGGTGAAAAGTCACATTCTTGAATCATGCGATTGATCATGCCCTGCAAACCATATTCACGGCCATCATCAGGAGAAAAAATTCGTGCGATTCCATAATCGTGAAGTTCTTTAATTTCTTTAGGGATAATGACTCCACCGCCGCCGCCGTAGATGCGAATATGACCAGCACCCTTCTCTTGAAGAAGGTCATACATATATTTAAAATATTCTACATGTCCACCTTGATAAGAAGAGATGGCGATTCCTTGTACATCCTCTTGAATAGCCGCGTTCACGACTTCTTCCACAGAACGGTTATGGCCTAAATGAATGACCTCAGCTCCGCTAGATTGTAGAATACGTCTCATGATGTTAATAGAAGCATCATGTCCATCGAATAAGCTAGAGGCTGTTATAAAACGAATATGATGTTTTGGTTTATAATTCTCAACCGTGTTCATCTTGCTCCCCCTTTGGTCCTCATGATTGTTTTTTCAATCCTTCAATCAATACCGATGTCTGCAAATCAATAAATTCTTCTAGTGTAAACAAATTACGCAATGCCCATCTCCGGAAACCCCACATTTGGCCTTGGACGAAAATGTTATGTGCAATTAATCGAATTTCTTGATCTGACTGTATCAGTTCCCCATTTTGTTGGCACTTTTTCAACAAATGCTCAAACATACCTACCATTTCGAGCTCTTTATTCAAGACATAAGGAATGGCATCCTTAGTTAACGATTTGGCTTCTTGATACATGACCAAAACTTCATCTTGCATCTCGTCCATGACTTTAAAATAATTGGCTATCCCTAGCTTCAGACTTTCAAGAGTGCCCTCTTTTTGGTTAAGGTCTTGCTGCAGACGCTCTTTTACTTCATCGTAAATGCTATCGCAAACAAGATACAGGACGTCCTCCTTTGTACGAATGTACTCATACAACGTTCCGATGCTAAATCCTGATGCCTTTGCAATTTCTCTAGTCGTTGTGCGATGGAATCCTTTTTCCTTAAAAAGAGATATTGCCCCTTTAATCATCTGATTGCGACGTTTCTTGACGAGACGTTCATCTTTAACAGAAGCGTGCACTTCTCTCTTTTCCAATTCGTCACCGCCTGATCATAAAGGGAGCGCAGCAAAATCTATGTTAAGGAAAGGCTTCCCCTGAACATTTTATTCTTGCTGATGCTCGCTACGCCCCTTATTGTTTTTGTTTTCCTGATCTATTAATTAGTCTTTAGTGATCATACGTGAGATTACTAAACGTTGGATTTCTTGTGTTCCTTCATAGATTTGGGTAATTTTTGCGTCCCTCATGAAGCGCTCCACTGGGTAATCCTTTGTATAACCGTATCCACCGAATACTTGAACCGCTTCCGTCGTTACTTTCATAGCTGCGTCCCCAGCAAATAGCTTTGACATGGCTGATTCTTTTCCGTATGGAAGACCTTCAGATTCTAACCAAGCAGCTTGATAGGTTAATAGTCTTGCAGCTTCGACACTTGTTGCCATGTCTGCAAGCTTGAAGCCAATCCCTTGTTGTGCAGCGATTGGTTTTCCGAATTGTTGTCTTTCCTTTGCATAGGCAACAGATGCATCCAAAGCACCTTGTGCGATACCGACAGCTTGAGCGGCAATTCCGTTACGACCGCCATCTAGTGTCATCATCGCGATTTTGAACCCGTCACCCACTTCTCCTAGAAGGTTTTCCTTAGGTACACGGCAATCTTCAAAAATGATTTCAGTCGTTGGAGATGAACGGATACCTAGTTTCTTTTCTTTCTTCCCTACGCTGAATCCAGGGAAGTCGCTCTCAACGATGAATGCACTTGTTCCTTTATGCTTAGAAGTTGGATCCGTTAGTGCGAACACCACATAAATTTCTGCTTCTCCACCATTTGTGATGAAGATCTTTGAACCATTCAATACATAGTGGTCTCCGTCAAGCTTGGCAGTTGTTCTCATGCCACCTGCATCCGATCCTGAACCTGGCTCTGTCAATCCATAAGCACCGATTTTAGTACCTTCTGCCATTGGACGAAGATATTTTTGTTTTTGCTCTTCCGTACCGAATTTGTAAACAGGCCAACCCGCTAATGAAGTATGTGCAGAAAGAGTTACCCCTGTTGAAGCACATACTCTTGATAGCTCTTCGATTGCAATACAGTAAGCTAAGTAGTCGCTTCCGATTCCGCCATACTCTTCAGGCCATGGAATCCCTGTTAATCCAAGCTCTGCCATTTTATCGAAAATTTCACGGTCAAAACGTTCCTCTTCATCACGTTCTGCAGCAGTCGGAGCCACTTCGTTCCTTGCGAAATCGCGGACCATTTTTCTAATCATTTCATGTTCTTCAGTTAATTTAAAATTCATGCTAGAACCCCTGCCCTTTTTGAGTGATTATAAATATTTATTAATGACGATACGTTGAATTTCACTTGTTCCTTCATAGATTTCCGTGATTTTCGCGTCACGGAAATAACGTTCTACTGGATACTCTTTTGAGTAACCATAGCCACCAAATACTTGAACTGCTTCAATGGACGTTTCCACTGCGGTACGAGATGCGAATAGCTTGGCAATGGAAGCTTCCTTGCCACATGCTTTTCCTTCAGATCTTAAAGAAGCAGCTTGATAGACTAATAGTTTTGCAGCTTCAATATTTGTTGCCATATCGGCTAATTTAAAGCCCACACCCTGTTGAAGGGCAATTGGCTTTCCAAATTGTTTTCTTTCTTTCGCATAAGCAATGGCATGTTCCATGGCACCTTCTGCAATCCCAAGGGACTGTGCAGCAATTCCGATTCGACCCGAATCAAGATTTGCCATAGCAATTTTAAACCCTTCTCCTTCTTGTCCAAGCAGGTTTTCAACAGGCACTTTCATATCTTCAAATGACAGTTGGACCGTTCTTGAACCATGTAGCCCCATTTTGTGTTCGTCCTTGCCAATGACCAGGCCTGGAGTATCTTTTTCTACAATAAACGCAGAAACGCCCTTTGCACCGGCTTCTGGATTTGTAGTGGCAAACACAATATAAACGTCCGCTTCTCCACCATTCGTGATAAATACTTTCGATCCATTAATCACATAATGATCACCAGATTTAACAGCCTTTGATTTCAAACTGGAAGCATCTGACCCTGCACTTACTTCTGTTAAACAAAACGCGCCTAAATATTCACCAGAAGCAAGTTTCGGTACATACTTTTGTTTTTGCTCCTCCGTTCCAAAATAAAGAATTGGGTTCGTTCCAACAGAAGTATGAACAGATAAAATTACCCCTAAAGTGGCGCTCACTTTCGAGATTTCATGAATCGCAATGATATACGATACGAAATCCATTTCCGCTCCACCGTAAGCTTCTGGCACAGGAATTCCCATCAAACCAAGTTCGCCCATTTTTTTGATTAATTCTCTAGGAAACTCGCCCTCTTCCATCTTTTCAACAAAAGGTGCGATTTCTTGTTGTGCGAAGTCTCGCACCATTTTCCTCATCATCTCTTGCTCTTCCGTAAATCGAAGTTCCATTCTGATTCCCCCTAGGTGATTAGAAATGCGTAAGATGTACGCCAGACATCGAAAATCGTGATACTATTCGTAACTGTAGAAGCCTCTGCCAGTCTTTCTTCCAAGCCAACCAGCTTTAACATACTTTCTTAAAAGTGGACATGGTCTATATTTGTCATCGCCGAATCCTTCATGTAAGGTCTCCATGATATAAAGACAAGTATCAAGACCAATGAAATCTGCTAGAGTTAGAGGACCCATTGGATGATTCATGCCAAGCTTCATCACTTCATCAATAGCTTCCTTCGTTGCAACACCTTCATAAAGCGTGTAAATTGCTTCGTTAATCATTGGCATCAAGATTCTGTTAGAAACGAATCCTGGAAAATCATTTACTTCTACTGGGATTTTCCCAAGAGCTTTAGACATATCTTCAATTGCTTGATACACTTCATCCGTCGTTGCTAATCCTCTGATGATTTCAACAAGCTTCATAACAGGTACCGGATTCATAAAATGCATCCCGATCACTTGCTCCGGTCTATTTGTCGCTGCCGCAATCTCTGTAATTGGAAGTGATGAAGTATTGGATGCTAGGATCGCATGAGCTGGTGCGATTTCATCCAACTGAGCAAACAACTTCGATTTGATTTCCATATTTTCAACTGCAGCTTCAATGACTAAATCCACTCCGGATGCATTTTGTAAATCCGTTGATGCTGTTAACATGGAAAGAGTTTGATTTTGTGCTTCTTCAGTCATTTTCCCTTTTTCCACTTGGCGTGAAAGATTCTTTTTAATAACCGAAAGTCCTCTATCAACAAAATCCTCTTTTAAATCATGTAGGAACACTTCAAAACCTGCCATTGCACAAACCTGCGCAATTCCTGAACCCATTTGACCTGCACCAATGACCATTACCTTTTGGATTTTCATATGAACTCCTCCGTCTCCCTTTATGTAAATGCACTTGTTTTTGTAAAGAGAGGAGCACGGAAAGTCGGCCCCTCTGAAATTTATATTTCTGCTCTTTTTATGCTTTTGGTACTTCAATCATGATTGCGTCGCCTTGGCCGCCACCGCTACAGATTCCTGCGATACCGATTCCACCGCCGCGTCTTTTTAATTCGTGCATTAATGTGATGATGATTCTAGCTCCACTAGCACCGATTGGATGTCCAAGAGCAACCGCTCCACCGTTCACGTTTACTTTTTCTGGATCAATATTTGCAATACGTCCACTTGCTAGTGCAACTGCAGCAAAAGCCTCATTTAGTTCAAACAAGTCGATTTCTTCTAACGTTTTTCCTGTTTTCTTAAGGATTTCATTCACGACTAGACCAGGTGTTTTAGGGAAATCCTTTGCTTCAACTGCGATTTCCGAATGGCCAATAATATATGCTAATGGTTCTTTACCTTCTTTAAGGGCTCTTTCTTCACTCATTAATACTAATGCGCCTGCTCCATCATTGACTCCAGGTGCATTTCCAGCAGTAATCGTACCATCTGCACTGAAAGCCGATTTTAAGGAAGCTAGCTTTTCCACGGATGTATCTTTTCTTGGAGACTCATCTTGTGATACAAAAATGGAATCGCCTTTACGTTGCTTTACTTCTACAGAAACGATTTCATCCGCTAAGCGACCAGCTTCGATGGCTTCAATCGCTCGTTGATGACTTGTGTATGCCCATTGATCTTGCTCTTCACGGGAGATTTCCAATTCAGATGCCGTGCTGTTACCGTATGTCCCCATGTGAACCCCTGTAAAGCTACAGCTTAATCCATCATGGATCATTAAATCTTTAACGGTTGAATCGCCCATTCTTAATCCCCAACGTGCTTTTGGAAGAAGGTATGGAGCATTGCTCATCGATTCCATTCCACCTGCAACGATGACCTCTTCATCACCAGAACGGATAATTTGATCAGCAAGAGTAACTGCACGTAAACCAGATGCACAAACCTTATTGATGGTTTCAGTTTTAACTTCCCATGGGATACCAGCATGGCGTGACGCTTGACGGGAAGGAATTTGACCTTGACCACCTTGAAGAACTGTCCCCATGATTACTTCGTCGACTTGAGCAGGATCGACTCCAGCACGATTCAAAGCTTCCTTGATTGCGATTCCACCTAATTCAGCTGCAGAAAATCCGCTTAATCCACCACCAAATTTACCGAAAGCTGTTCTGACACCGCTTACAATTACTGTTTTAGTCATTTTTATATCCCCCTAATAATTAGTTTGTAAGGTTTAACTATGGAGTGACTCTTGTTGACTATGAAAATCTCTGACTGAACGCTCGCTCGATGTTCGTTTAGAAAAAAAACTGCATCGCAGTCTCCTCTAAAAAAATATGAAAGCGTTTTTTTCCATACTCTCATTGTACATTAAATTACTAAAAATTTTAAATATTTTCTCTTTAATTTTATAAATTTCCACTACTATCCTATTCGAGAGTATGCAATGTGATGCTGATATAGGATTATTTTTGTGAATTTCAAGACTCTTTTGCATAGATTGTTCTTTTAAAAGATTGTCCGTTGATTTCCGCTCCAGTCACTTGCTTTCCGCGGGGAGGGATGGGAGCCTCCTCGGCGTAACCGCCTGTGGGGTCTCCCACTTCCCTCTTTTTCCCGCAGGACATTGAATAAGCTTCCTTGAATCAACACCGCACGAAGGAAATGCGAATGCATTTTCGAGGAGTCAAGTGTCTTACGCTTCAATCAACTCATTGGTAAAAATACACACTTATTTAAAAAAGGGTACCCACAAAGCCGCCATTTAACGACCTTGCGAGTCACCCTTGGACGAACTCAAATATTTTGATTATGCTGTTTTTTGACCTACGACAGACATTTCAAGCAGCTCTGCTACATCGTATGTCTTTACTTGGTCTTCAACTTCTTTCGCCTTCGTACCATCGGTAATCATCGTTAAGCAATAAGGACAGCCGGAACTGATGACTGAAGGGTCAACGGCAAGAGCTTGTTCTGTTCGAGCTACGTTAATGCGGTGGCCTGTTTCCTCTTCCATCCACATCAAACCTCCACCAGCTCCACAGCACATACCCTTCTCACGATTTCTTTCCATCTCTACAAGTTTCACGCCTGGAATGCTCTTTAAGATATCGCGTGGAGCATCATATACTTCATTGTATCGACCTAGATAACAGGAATCATGGAATGTAATCGTCTCATGCACTTCGTGTGTAGGAACAAGTCTTCCTTCCTTCACAAGCATTGCCAACACTTCTGTATGGTGATAAACCTCTGCCAGCAATCCGAAGTCTGGATATTCATTTTTGAAAATGTTATAGGCATGCGGGTCAATCGTAACAATCTTTTTGACCTCGTTCTTTTCAAACTCAGCGATATTGTTTGTAGCTAGCTCCTGGAACATGAACTCGTTTCCAAGACGACGAGCTGTGTCACCAGAGTTCTTTTCCTTGTTTCCAAGGATGGCGAATTTAACACCAGCTTCATTCATGAGCTTAGCAAAGGATAAAGCAATCTTCTGGCTTCGGTTATCGTAAGATCCCATTGATCCAACCCAGAATAAGTATTCAAACTCTTCTCCAGCTTTGCTCATTTCTTTTACAGTTGGAACTGCCACATCCTCACGGACTTCACGCCAGTTTTCGCGTTCTTTTCGGTTCAAGCCCCAAGGGTTTCCTTGGCGTTCAATATTTTGCATTGCACGTTGTGCATCCGCATCTACCTTACCTTCCGTCATGACCAGGTAACGACGAAGGTCAATAATCTTATCAACATGCTCATTCATTACCGGACATTGGTCCTCACAGTTACGGCAAGTTGTACATGCCCAGATTTCTTCTTCTGTAATGACTTCCCCGATTAAACTTGGGCTGTATGCTGAAGCAGCCGCTTGTTCTAATGCTCCTTGTTCCGCTGCAGCTAAGGCAAGCTGATTACCTTTAGTATTATTGAAAATAAAACCAGGTACCCAAGGTTGTTTTTTCGTAACTACTGCTCCTGTATCCGTTAAATGATCACGAAGTTTTAATATCAAGTCCATAGGAGAAAGCATTTTCCCCGTTCCTGTAGCAGGACACATATTTGTACAACGGCCACATTCAACACAGGCATATAGATCAATTAATTGATGTTGAGTGAAATCTTCAATTTTCCCTACCCCAAATGACTCTTGAGTTTCATCCTCAAAGTCAATTTTTGTTAATTTCCCAGGGTTTGAAAGACGATGGAAAAATACGTTGGCAGGCCCTGCAATTAAGTGGGCGTGCTTGGATTGTGGTACATACACTAAGAATGATAATAAGAAAATCGTATGCATCCACCAGAATAAATAGAAAGCAACAATGGCTGGAGTTTTTCCTATCCATCCAAAGATTCCTGCGATCATCGAAGCTACTGGCTCTGCCATAGAAGCTTCATGCCCGTGCCAGATCATGGACATCCCGTTTCCAAATAAAACGGAAACCATCAAACCACCAATGAAAATCAGTACTAAGCCAGATTTGAATCCACGCTTTAATCGTACTAGCTTTTCCACATAACGACGGTGGAACGCCCAAACAACTGCGACTAGAATCAAAAGTGTAACGATTTCCTGGAAAAACGTAAATGCTGGATATAAAGGTCCAAGTGGCAAATGTGCACCTGGCTTAATCCCTTTAATAATAAAGTCAAGAGCTCCAAGCTGGACTAGAATAAAGCCATAGAAGAACATGACGTGAATAATTCCACTTTTTTTGTCCTTCAACAGTTTTTTCTGTCCGAAAACATTGACCCATACAAGATCAAGTCTTTCTTTGACTCTATTGTCAAATTCCACTTTCTTACCAAGCTTGATGTACTCGATACGCGTGCGAATCAAATATACAAACATCCAGACTGCGTAAGCGGTTACAAGTAAGAACGCAAGCAAGTTTACCCATAGCAAACCATCCATAAATGATGCCCCTTTCCTGTGAAGAATAGTGTCTACCCTCTAAAATGGCGACCTATAATTTCAAATAATGCCAAACAATCCAAACAATTATATTTTTCAGAATTTTAGTCCTACTTACATTATATTATGAATGAGCATTCAGTCAACCAATTTTTTGTTTTTCATTTCATACCTCCTCTTATTTTTTGGAGAAATTTTAAAATATCAGCTTTATGTGTCTCTTTTATGGGAATAGGTTTGATATCAAAAGGAATAAGACAAACTATATAAATCGGGAAAAGTGAACGTGCTGAGTGAAGGGGGAGAATAATGGTTAAAATCGTTGTAATAATACTATTTATCCTATTTTGTTTGACCATATGGCTTTTCACCGATTATAAACTAGGTCGTAAAAAGCATCTCGAAAATTTTAGTGAGAAAAAATATCCTAAACGACATAGTGATATTCAATTATTTTCCAACGGAAATCCCCTATTTAAAGACATGTTTAAAGAAATTCGTTCTGCTCAAAAGCATATTCATATTCTGTTTTACATTGTTAAGGATGATAAAATGAGCACCGAATTTCTTCAATTACTGAAGGAAAAAGCAGAGCAGGGATTGGAAGTACGATTATTGCTGGATTGGATGGGAAGCTATAAAGTCAAACGAAGCATAATTAAGGAAATGAGGGCCAGTGGGGCATCCTTTTCTTTTTGCCAAGTTCCTAAGTTCCCATATTTGTTTTACTCTTCTCAGGAGAGAAATCATAGAAAAATTACCGTCATTGATGGCAAAATGGCTTACCTTGGGGGCTACAATATTGGGAAAGAATATATCGATCAAGATCCCGAACTTAGTCCTTGGAGAGACTATCACATAAAAATGGTTGGTGAAGGAGTCAAAGATTTACAGGAGGAATTTCTAACAGATTGGTTTAACGCTACACAGGAAGATTTACGTCCCAATGAGACATACTTCCCTCCTTTAAAACAGGGAAAATGTCTGCATCAGCTTGCTCCGACTGAAGGTGTTTTGCTTGAACGCAAGTATTTGCATATTCTAAATACGGCCAAAAAGGAAGTTGTCATCGGAACCCCCTACTTTATACCTAGTAAAGTACTGCTACAAAAATTAATTGAGATTTTACGAAAAGGTATTAAGCTTACGATCATCGTTCCATATAATCCCGACCATGCGCTGGTTAAAGAAGCTGCCTTCCCCCATTTTAGGAAGTTACTTAAAGAAGGTGCGGAAGTCCATCAATACCGTAAAGGCTTTTATCATGCTAAGTTCATATTGATCGACCATGAGATGCTTGATTTAGGTACTGCCAATTTTGACAAGCGTAGTTTATTCCTGAACCATGAAATGAATTGCTATATCTTTGACAAAGTCTGCATCCGCAATATGGATGATGAATTAAAAAAGGATGTTGAAAACAGTACACCACTTACGCTAGAGATGTTGAACAAGACAAACCTTTTACGAGCCTTCAAAGAAAAGCTCGGATCACTCATCTCACATTTTTTATAATGCTAAAGGAGAACGACATGAAAATCCGTTTTGGTTATGTCTCCCACGCTTTGAACCTGTGGGAGGCCACTCCAGCTAGAACGATGACCTTTAAACGATATTCCCAACTAGGAAAAGAAGAACGTGAGGAAAAATTAAAAGAAGTGACGCAAGCAAACTTACGTACTACCCTACGTATTCTTTATTACAATGTGGCCCAAGGGATTGAGCTTTATCGAATGTCTAGTTCCATTGTCCCTCTTGCAACTCACCCTGATGTGAATTGGGACTTTACCACACCCTTTAAACGTGAATGGGAGGAACTTGGAGAGATTGTTCAAGTCCACAATCTAAGGGTCAGCTTTCATCCTAATCAGTTCACTCTTTTCACAAGTCCAAAAGAAAGTATTACTATCAATGCCGTGACCGATATGGAATATCATTACAATATGTTGAAAGCGATGGGCGTACATGAGTCGTCCTACATCAACATCCATGTTGGTGGAGCTTACGGGGATAAAACCTCATCCCTTGAGCGTTTTCACAACAATATTAAAATACTGCCTGTAGAGATTAAACAACAAATGACGCTGGAAAACGATGATAAGACCTACACTACAGAGGAAACGTTGAATGTCTGCCTCCGGGAAGAAATTCCTTTTGTATTTGACTACCATCATCATATGGCTAATCTTTGCAATCAACCTTTGACCGACTTGCTTCCAAAAGCCTTTAAAACTTGGGAGAGAACCGGAATTCCTCCAAAGATCCATATTTCTTCCCCTAAAGGTGAAAAAGAATTACGTTCCCATTCAGATTTTGTCGATCCCGTTTTCCTGGCACCATTGATGGGATTACTCAAGGACATGGGACAGGATGTTGATTTCATGATTGAAGCCAAACGTAAAGATCAAGCAATGCTTCAATTGATTGAGGATTTTTCCAAGCAACGTGGGATTAAACGAATTAGTGGTGGGGTTTTGGAGATTAAATAGTGGAAATGATGATGCCTTGTAGATGGGCATCTTTTTTTGCTTGTTGCGGATATATTGTGTATTTCCACGGATAAAATGATTTTTTCACGGATATATGTCTAAAAGTCACGGATATCCCATAAAAACTAGTACCTTTTAGGAACTACATGTACCTCCTTTCAGGAAATTACCGATTTTATATCATATTTTACCGAATCGACCACAGATATTACCGAATTCCTCAATATATTACCAAACCGGCATCAGATATTACCGAATCAAAAAATCTACTTCATTCAAATAAAAAACCTGGAGGTCCCCCTCCAGGTTTTCCTAACTACATTTTTTCCGGTGCTGAAACTCCAATTAGAGCTAAAGCATTTTTTAATGTAATTTGTACAGCTTTAATTAATGCAAGTCTTGCTTTCGTACGTTCCATGTTATCTACATCCAACACTTTCTCTGCTCCATAGAAGCTATGGAATGTGGACGCTAGGTCGAAGATATAGTTGGAAATACGGTGAGGTAGACGTTTTTCAGCTGCCTCTGCAATCGCTTGTGGGAACTCCCCTAACTTCTTAAGGACATCCATTTCTTTTTCGGCAGAAACTTGGCTTAAGTCAAGATTACCGTCAAATTGGATTCCTTGCTCTTCGCCTTGACGTAGGATACTACAGATACGTGCATGTGCGTATTGCGCATAGAATACAGGGTTTTCATTGGATTGAGAAACCGCTAAGTCTAAATCGAAGTCCATATGAGTATCCGCGCTTCTCATTGCAAAGAAATAACGAGTCGCATCGAGACCAACTTCTTCAATCAGGTCACGCATCGTGACAGCTTTACCTGTACGTTTACTCATTTTCATTTTTTCGCCATCTTTATATAAATGGACAAGCTGGATGATTTCCACTTCTAATTGATCACGATTGTAGCCAAGCGCCTCGATGGCAGCTTTCATACGTGGAATGTAACCATGATGGTCCGCTCCCCAAATATTGATCAACTTTTCAAAACCACGCTCTAACTTGTCTTTATGGTATGCAATGTCTGGAGTCAAATACGTGTAAGAACCGTCTTGCTTGATTAGAACACGGTCTTTATCGTCTCCAAGCTCAGTGGATCGGAACCAAGTCGCACCGTCTTTTTCGTAGATATGGCCTCTTTCCTTCAAAGTCTCAAGGCCCGCATCAATTTTCCCATTGTGGTATAGAGATGTCTCTGAATACCATACGTCAAATCCTACACGGAAGTTTTCCAAGTCCTTTTTCAACTTCTCCATTTCAACCTTCAAGCCATATTCTCTGAAGAAATCAAAACGAACTTCCTGGCTTTCCATGACAAATTTGTCACCGTACTCATCAGCAAGGGTTTTTCCGAAACCGATAATGTCCTCACCGTGATAGCCATCCGCCGGCATTTCTTTTTCGATACCTAGAGCTTGGAAATAACGCGCTTCAACGGAAAGGGCTAAATTGTTGATTTGATTCCCTGCATCATTGATGTAATATTCACGGGATACATCGTAGCCAGCTTTTGCTAAGATATTGCAAAGAGAATCACCGACTGCCGCCCCACGAGCATGACCTAAATGTAAATCTCCTGTTGGGTTCGCTGACACAAACTCCACCTGGATTTTTTGGCCGTTACCAAAAGTGCTTTCTCCGTACTGGTCCCCTGCTTCAATAATCGTAGGGATTAATTCCGCTAAATAACTATTATTCATATAAAAATTAATGAATCCAGGCCCAGCAATTTCCATTTTTTCAATAGAAGCCTTTGAAGTGTCAAAATGTTCAATGATGGCTTCTGCAATCATTTTTGGTGCCTTCTTCGCAATCTTAGTCAATTGCATGGCCATGTTTGTTGAATAGTCCCCATGCGCCTTTTCCTTAGGTGTTTCTAAAATCACGTTCGGAATTTGATCTTCTGTAGCTAGATTGGCTTTGATTACAGCTTCTTTAATTGCTTGTTTAAGATTTTCCTGAACTTGTGCAGCTATATTCATTACTTCTGCTCCTCCTTATATAGTATCGTCATCTCATATTGACCGATCTTGTTTCCTTGCATGTTCAAATCATAGATAAGACTTATGATACCTTCTTTTTTGAGATTATTCCATGTATACTCCATCTTGTTTGTATAGGTTAACATTTGCATGGATCCGTATTGGCTTTCATATACACCAACCGTTTCAACATCACGCCTAAATCGTTGACGCATCTTGATAGGACCCTTCCTCATGATAAAAGCTTCTTCATCATTCCATTTAAAGACTGTTTGAATTCTTTCTTGGTTATCTTCTTGTATTTCATCATACTGCAAGTAAAGAGTCTCCCCTTTTGTCTGCGCAGTACCAAAGGTGATAAATTCGTACTCTTCTTTTTCATTCCCGCTGGAGATCACGGTTTTAAGTGTGACTTTCACATCTTTTTGTTCAGACATTATATTACACATCCTTAATTCCGGACTAATTGCTTAATTAATTTAGTATAAAGATTCTGCCCTGAAGTTTCAACAATGGAAAAAGCGCAAAGCCCGAACGATGCCGTTCGGGCTTCTTTTAATGGGCACTTATACTTTTATCGTTTTTGAACCCATCCTAAAATCATTTCACGAATAAGCTTACTAGCAGTGTTAGCTGTCTGTTCTGACACATCATAGATTGGAGCTACTTCTACTAAATCACAGCCAACTACACGAATATCCGATTTAGCGATTTCATGAATGGATGCCAGTAATTCCTTAGATGTGATTCCACCGCAATCTACTGTTCCAGTTCCAGGAGCATGTGCTGGATCTAATACATCAATATCAATCGTTACATAGACAGGACGGCCTGCCAATGTAGGTAGGATTTCTTTAAGGGGCTCTAACACTTCGAACTTGGAAATGTGCATGCCATTTTCCTTTGCCCATTGGAACTCTTCTTTCATTCCAGAACGGATTCCAAAGGAGTAAACATTGTTAGGTCCGATGTGCTCAGCGATTTTTCGTATAGGAGTCGAGTGTGATAATGGCTCGCCTTCATAGTTCTCACGAAGGTCTGTATGAGCATCCATATGGATAATGGCTAAGTCAGGATATTTCTTAGCCATCGCCTTCATTACAGGCCATGAAACTAAGTGTTCCCCACCCATGCCTAAAGGGAATTTCCCTTCAGCCAATAATTTATCAATAAATTCTTCAATCATGTCCAAGCTCTTTTGGGCATTTCCAAACGGAAGCGGAATATCGCCTGCATCGAAATATTTTACTTCTTCTAATTCACGGTCTAAATACGCACTATATTCTTCAAGACCAATAGATACTTCACGAATACGTGTAGGACCAAAACGAGAACCTGGACGGTAACTGACTGTCCAATCCATTGGCATTCCGTATAGTACCGCTTCTGCCTCTTCAAAGTTTTGATGGCTTTTAATAAACACATTACCTGAATACGCTTCATCAAATCGCATGGGGTTTCCTCCTCATATGTATGTAAAAAACATTAAAGGTATTTTAGTCGCTATAAAAAGCGGCTGAAACAAAGCATTCTCGCGTCATTTCAGCCGCTCCGGTCAAGCATCTGATTATTTTGTTAAGTCACCAACAAATTTAGGTAATACAAAAGCAGCTTTGTGAAGTTCTTTTGTATAATATTTTGTTTCGATTTCGTGGAAACGCTCCTCACTTACTTCAAGTGGATCGTACTTCTTGGAACCTAGAGTGAAGCACCACATTCCACTTGGATAAGTCGGGATGTTTGCAATATATAAACGAGTGATTGGGAAGATTTCCTTAACATCCTTTTGTACTTGGCGGATTAGATCAGCCTTGAACCAAGGGTTGTCGGATTGAGCTACAAAAATCCCATCTTCTTTTAATGCCTTTGAGATTCCAGCATAGAAACCTTTAGTGAATAAGTTTACTGCAGGGCCTACTGGCTCTGTAGAATCAACCATGATTACATCATATTTGTTTTCTGCAGTCGCGATATGCAAGAAGCCATCGTCAACTTGTACATCTACACGCTCATCTTCAAGCATACCTGCAATCGCTGGAAGGTATTTCTTAGAATACTCGATTACCTTGCCATCAATATCAACTAAAGTAGCTTTCTTTACACTTGGATGCTTTAATACTTCACGGATTACGCCACCGTCTCCGCCACCTACTACTAGTACATGCTCTGGATTTGGATGTGTGAATAAAGGAACGTGTGCAACCATTTCATGATACACAAACTCGTCCTTATCAGAAGTCATAACCATATCATCTAACAGAAGCATTGTTCCCCATTCTTCCGTTTCAACCATATCTAGCTTTTGGAAGTCTGTTTGTTCTGTATGTAAAGTGCGATTCACCTTCATTGTAATACCGAAGTTCTCAGTTTGTTTCTCAGTAAACCAAAGTCCCATCGTAATCGCTTCCTCTCTTATTTCAATATTTTATAGATTAATTCACATATTCTTGCCGTGTTATCGCTGTTGGGAGTATGCATTTTTTCCACATGCTATTAACGTCCCCTAACTAGGTTGTATCAAAACAAAAAAACGAAAAAAACCATGCCATTTAAAAAAACTCGGTCCAGCCATTCCCTTTGGAAAGGTGTACCGGGTTTGTGTTTTAAATCTATTCTTTTTTATGCACAAAAAAAAGTATAGAACAATGCGAAAAAAATGCAAGAAAAATTTTGCGTTTCTTAAAATTGAACTTCTATAATCATTCACCAATAGCCTCTAAACCTCGTTTTCCCTCCAAAAATCATAAGAAAGTTTCCCCTCCCATGTTTAAAATGTCCGATGTTTTTTCATAATGGTTAATACACATTCAGGATGATGTCTGTAATTGGGGGTGAAAACAATGGAAGTAATGGCTCGTCAAAGATTTAAGAAATCCGCAAAATACGTACGCGCAGGGATCATCATTCTTTTGATGGGAATCATTATTGCTTCCATCATATACGGTTCGATCCTTATATACGCTAAAATCCTTGGTGCTCCTCCACTCGCTGTTCCTCAGTCTTCACTTTACTACAGCAGTGATGGATCCATAATTGGAGAGTCACATAGTGGTCAAAAAAGATATTGGGTTACGATTGATGAGATTTCTCCATATTTAATTGACTCTGCCATTTCAGTCGAGGACCGTAAATTTTACGACCATGGCGGCTTCGATTTAAGAAGGATCGCTGGGGCTGTTCTTGCTGATATAAAGGCAATGGCCAAGGTCCAAGGTGCAAGCACGATTACACAACAATACGCACGTAACCTTTTCTTAGAGCATGATAAGACATGGAAAAGGAAAATAAATGAAGCACTGTACACGATCCGAATTGAGATGAATTATTCGAAGGAACAAATTCTCGAAGGATATTTAAATACGATATATTTTGGACATGGTGCCTACGGAGTTCAAGCAGCCAGCCTTTATTATTTTGGCAAGGATGCCAAGGATTTAACACTTGCTGAAGCAAGCATGTTAGCAGGAATTCCAAAAGGTCCTTCTAGGTACTCACCTTTCGTGTCTATGGAGCATGCCAAGTCACGTCAAAAAATTGTTCTTCGTTCCCTAAAAGAAGTAGGGATTATCTCCGAAAAGCAGATGGAACAAGCGATTGAAGAAAAAATCAAATTGACTGGACAGCATGTGACTGTTAAGGAAAAAGTTGCTCCTTATTTTCAAGATGCTGTGAAGTTAGCTTTAAAAAATAATTTAGGATTGGATGAAAAAACGATTGAATTGGGTGGTTTAAAGGTATATACCACACTTAATTTGGAATATCAGGCTCAAGCAGAGAAGTCTTTTGAATCCATCATTTCAAATTCGTCTGAAATTCAAGGGGCCCTTGTAGCGATGGATCCTAAAACCGGTGAAGTCAAGGCTTTGGTCGGAGGAAAAGACTATAATCAAAGTCCATTTAATCGTGCTACACAAGCTGTTCGTCAACCTGGTTCGACTATTAAACCATTATTATATTACACGGCTCTAGAGCACGGTTTCACCCCTTCTACAACGTTAAGGAGTGAGGCAACGACTTTTACCTTTGATGACGGAAGAGCCTCTTACGCTCCACGTAATTTCAACCACCAATACGCGGATGGAGAAATTACGATGGCACAGGCAATTGCTCTCTCTGATAACATCTATGCGGTTAAAACCCATTTATTTATGGGAGAGGAAGCTTTGATCAATGCAGCCAAAACCTTTGGCATAAAATCAAAAATGAAGAACCTCCCATCACTCGCTTTAGGGACATCTGGTGTTCGTGTCATTGAAATGGTCAATGCCTATAGTATGATCGCCAATAACGGAAAAAAGGTAGAACCTGTTTTTATTAAACGAGTGGAAAACTATCATGGAGAGGTGTTATTCGAAGCTGAAGAAGAAAAACATCAAGTATTGGACCCTGACCAGGCATTCGTTATGACCTCCTTGCTAACTGGTGTCTTCGATAAAAGGCTGGATGGCTACGCTACTGTAACAGGAACGACCATCATTCCTAAACTGACAAGACAATATGCCGGTAAATCAGGAACTACTAAGTCAGATAGTTGGATGATTGGCTATACGCCTCAATTAGTAGCTGGTGTTTGGACAGGCTATGATCATTCACAATATATTGAGAAACCTGCAGAAAAACTTTATGCGAAGCAAATATGGGCTGATTTTATGGAAAAAAGCCTTAAAGGAACAGCACTTAAAACGTTTAAACCAACCAAGAATGTCGTTGGCACTTATGTGAATCCTATGAACGGGAAACTAGCTACATCAGACTGCCCAATTTCACGGCTAACCTATTATGTGAAGGGCTCTGAGCCAACGGAGTTTTGTATGGATCATAACCATGTTGAACCGATTAAAAATGAACCAGCACCAAAAGAAAAAAAGAAAAAACCTTGGTATAAGCTATTTTGGAATTAAAACAGAGAAAAGTTGTATAGAAATGAAAAACCTCGAGACAGTTTCCGCTGTCTCGAGGTTTTTCGTGTCTTAGTTTCGTAGCGTGTGCACGCTGTAAATAAGTTTACTTATTTTATCGTTATTCGACAAGTACTATGTTTTTTTTTCAAAAAATGTCACAGTTTCGACAAATTTTCAGACCTTTTCGATCCTGTATTATCCTTGTACGTGTAACTGTTGTTTTAACTCATCGGAAGATCGTTCCCACATGCCTAAATCGTGCTTCTTCAAGAACTCCATCAAGATGTTTTTGGAACTGGCATCGATATGATCTACCATGATTTTTCTCTTCATGGCTTTATCCATTTTGTTCACATGATCAGGAAGTGATTTATAGCCTCTTCTAATTTCACGGTCTACCGTCATTTCACAAGCAGTTACTCCCGCATAATAAGGTCCTTGTGGATTGCGTTCAATCGCCACCCAAACCAGCCAGTATGGCTTTCCATTCGGGACATCCTCTTTGTTCGGTAAAAATTTGATTCCCTTTTCGACTGCGCTTCTTGCGTGCATGGCTCCAACATCCACCATGGCGTCACCCTCGACCACATCGATGATTACTGGAGAAATATTATCTAAGCTCAATGCTCCCGTCCCATATCCACCATGACCTGATGTTGGATCATTTTTAATGATATTAAATTCTATCTTTTTCTTTGGTTTTTCTTCCATATCGATTAACCCTTCCTTCCTATACTTTTTATAAGGCTGTATTCGTAAACTATGTTGCTGTTTTACAATGGAGACGTTGATTTCCGTTCCAGGAGCTTGCTTTCCGGGGGGCGTTCGCCGAGCCTCCTCGTCGCTAGCGCTCCTGCGGGGTCTCCCCTATAACGCTAATCCCCCAGGAGTCAAGCGCCTTCCACTCCAATCAACAAACTGCTAAAAATCAATAATGGACTTTAACACAGTCTATTAAAGTGCTTTTTATAAAAATAGACCCGAGAAAAACTGATTTAAAGTATGGCTCAATTTAGGAATTACAACGTTAAAAATAGGCTGTATGGTGTAGCGATCTAACGGAGTAATCACTAGTACTAAGAAAATAAGAGACCCATATTGCTCAAATTGGGTCATCTTTGCCCTTAAATGGTCAGGAGCCAAATCCTCTAGGATACGATATCCATCCAAAGGTGGAAACGGCAACAAATTAAAGACGAATAACAATAAGTTTAAACTAATCATCATATTTAAGAGATTTTGAAGAAATTCAGATTCCCCACCAATACCGAACGACTGCAATCCGTACCAGATGATAAAGGATAGCATCGCAATAAATAAGTTGCTCAATGGACCAGCGACAGATACTAACACCCCTGCTAATCGTGGGTTTTTAAAGTAAGAACGGTTCACTGGGACAGGACGTGCCCACCCAAATCCAAAAATCAAAATTAAAATGGTACCTAAAGGATCGAGATGTTCTTTAGGATTCAGAGTAAGACGGCCTTGATTTTTTGCAGTCGGGTCTCCAAATTTATAAGCTACATACGCGTGCGCGAATTCATGTATCGTAAAAGCGACCAATAGAGCTATGATTACATAAGGTAATTCTTCTAATGAATATACCAAAAACCCATTTAACATTCTTTCTAGTGTATCCAAAGTCATTCCTCCAAATATTAACTATCCTCATTATACCTTAATTTCTATTCCCATTTTATCAACAAACCGGACATTATGTCATTTTCCTATGTCCCACATTCTTGATTTCTCCCTTCAATTATGAAACACTTTAAGCATTATTGATAGGAGGAGGGAAATTACATGCCCTATGTAACTGTAAAAATGCTAGAAGGTCGTACAGAAGAACAAAAGAAAGCACTCGTACAAAAAGTAACGGAGGCTGTTTCTGAAACTTCTGGAGCGCCAAAAGAGAATATCGTTGTATTCATTGAAGAAATGTCTAAAAACCATTATGCCGTTGGCGGTCAACGACTAAGCGACAAAGAATAAACGTAAGTAAAACCATACGGTCTAGACACTCTAGGTCCTTTTAGTGAAACTTATTTCCATTACCACGAAGGCTAGACTACATCATTGTAGTCTAGCCTTCTCTTTCAAACTTTCAATGTATCGATATGCTTCTTCTATTTCCTCGTGTGTATACTTCTGTTTACTTTTCAACGTAAAGATTTTCTCTTCTACTTCATCGCGTTTTAATTCATCAAAATATAAAACGGTGGATACTAATTCAAGGAATCTAGCATTCTGTTCATTCATATCTAGTAAACATTCACGTATATTGGTTAAATCTAAAGAATGCAGATTTAAAAATTCCTGGCCTGATTCAGTAATCGAATAGCAGTATTGATGATAACCATTCTTCTTTTCCTTGGATTCATTAAGATAGCCCAGGTTGCATAGCTCTTCTATCCTTAATGTTAATTCTTCGGAATAGGGACCAAAAAAGTGAAATTGGAACTTTTCTTGGAAAGGGAAAGCTATTTTTTTAGAAATATAGATCATTTTTTGCAGCTTCTTGCGTCCTGAAATTTCCCCAACAGACGCTATGGCATGAATAATTTTCGCATGGTCCTTAAACAAAGAACTTCACTCCTACAAAAATATAATGACAGATTGTTTTTATTCTTCAGGTATTAATTAATCCCGAGTAATTCTCGAATTTGCCTCTTCACGTTCTTCTTCGTCGATTCGTCCAATAGTAAATCCAAAGGATAATACAGCTTATGATCCGTCCTTCTCTTACCTGAAATGGCATCAACGATTTCCGATTCTCGTGATAACTCCCTGATTTCTCCGTTTGCCTTCAACAAATGGATCGGCAACCTTTCTTCCTCTTCCCCTGGTCGATAAAAATCATATGGAAGATCAGATGAGGAGTCTACCACTAAGTAATACTCCGGATCAATCCCGGCTTTTTTAAATAGTTTTGTCAACTCAATCAGCTTCGTCATCCCTTCACTAGAAGGTTGATATTCTGCATATTTAAATAGGTTACGGTTCACAAAGCGATTGCATAAATCGCTTAGAATAGAATCGCTTTCTTCTTCCCATTGTTGGAAATAAAACTGCATGATTCCTTCATCCAATTTTAAATAGTCCGTTAGACTAACCTTCCCTTTAAACAGAGAATAAAAATGGATGGGTTCTTGGTTGAAGGTGTAACCAGTGTTATAGAGATGTTTTGCACGATGGAGGATTTTTTTCAATATGACTTCCGCGCTTCTTGAGACAGGGTGGAAGTAAACTTGCCAATACATTTGATAACGGCTCATGATGTAATCCTCTATCGCATGCATCCCACTGCTCTTAATCACTACGAGGTCTTCCCTAGGCCTCATAACACGTAAGATCCGCTCCATATCGAATTGACCATAGCTTACTCCAGTAAAATATGCGTCTCGCTGTAAATAATCCATCCGATCAGCATCGATTTGACTCGATATTAAACTTACAACCAATTTATCTTCATATGTTTTAGCAATCACTTCAGCAACTTTTTTAGGAAAATTAGGTTCTACTTTTTTCAGTACTTGATGAACCTCTGTATCTCCTAAAATAATTTGTTTTGTAAAATCCTCATGATCTAGATCGAATACCTTCTCGAACGAATGAGAAAAAGGACCATGCCCTAAATCATGAAGTAATGCAGCACAAAGGACGAGAAGTCGTTGATCTTCATTCCATTCTTCCCTTCCCGAAAATACATCATCAATGATTCTTCTAACTATTTCATAGACACCAAGAGAATGATTCAACCTACTGTGTTCGGCACCGTGAAAAGTCAAATATGTTGTGCCAAGCTGACGAATCCGTCTTAATCGCTGGAATTCTTTCGTACCAATCAAATCCCAAATTACTTTATCCCTTACATGGACATACCGGTGCACAGGATCTTTAAATACTTTTTCTTCGTCTAGCTTTTCATTTGAATATCCCATAGGCCACCTACTTAAACGTAATCTTCATCTTTTCATTATAGCTTTTAATTTCATAAAAATTAAGCTAGTGAATGGTTAAAATTTGAAAATTGAAAAATTTATATAGAACACATTTAATCTTTTGAAATCAAAGTAGTGTATATCTTTTTAGCCTATAAAGTTTATCCGTTGTTTGCAGCGAGAGGCACTTGCTTTCCGCTCAAAAAGAAAAATCATCCTCACATACTGTGCAAGATGATTTTCTCATTTTCTATATATAATGAATTACTTAATTTTAGTTCGGACTTTATCCATTAGCTCGTCCTCATTAGGAGCTGAAACAGGACGATTATTTACAAATGCGAATGACTTTTTTCTTCCTGGACCACAGTAGGATTGGCAGCCAATATCAATGGCAGCATCAGGATCCAGTTTTTTCAGACGTGGTACAAGCGTTTTGATGTTAGTCGCTTGGCAATCATCGCAAATACGAAACTCATTTGCCATTCTGTGACCACTCATCCTTTCTACTGTTTTACTTTACGAACTTTTTAGCGCTAAAGCGTATTGTACATTTTCTGTAAATGAATTTCAAGGAGCAAACTTTAACAGTTTCTTTTTCTTGCTATGAATCTTTGTATAAAACTCTAGGTTTTTGTTCAGAATGATGACTAGAGAAGGAGAAAAGCATTTTATATAACATCAAAATGATTTCTCCCATAATTATAGATTCAGTGAGGCAGGCGAAGAAAGGATGAATTTCATGAAGATCCGTCAAGATGCATGGAACGAAGAAGATGATTTATTATTGGCAGAAACCGTATTAAGGCATGTACGAGAAGGAAGCACGCAGTTAAATGCTTTTGAAGAGGTTGGCGATAAGCTCAATCGTACATCTGCTGCTTGTGGTTTCAGATGGAATGCAGTTGTACGCCATAACTACGAGAAGGCACTTCAATTGGCTAAAAAGCAAAGAAAGCAACGTCAAAGAATGCTAGGTAAAGAGCAAGGTGGAAAGAAAAAATTATTATATAATCCTTCCACACCAACTACAGCTATGGAAGTTGGATTAATGACAGAACCAACTGAACTAATAAGCCTTAATTTCATCGAAGAAGATACTGTTGAGGTGGAAAGCAGACAAGAACTCTCTGTTCCAACTTCTTACACTCTTAAAAAACCAATTCAAACGTATTCTAGCAATTCAATGAATCTTGATGCTGTTATTACGTACTTACAAAGTCTTCAGTCCAATCAATTAACGACAGAAGTACTAAAATCAGAGAACGAGAGATTAAAGCTAGAAATAAAAGATTTGAAACAACGAAATCAAGAGATGGAGAAAAAGCTTTCAAGCCTAGAACAAAATTCAGAAACCATTCAAGAAGATTATGAAACATTGATGAAAATCATGAACCGTGCCAGAAAGCTTGTCCTCCTTGAAGAAGACGAGCGTCCTGCTACAAAATTCAAAATGGACCGTAACGGTAATTTAGAAAAGTTAGCAGAGTAAAAAGACACATTCAAGACTATATATAGATATATATCTTTTGGAGAAAAGGTTGGCAGCAATCTCGTTATAAATAATCGAAGAGGGTGGCTCATGTCATGAGTCACCCCCTTTGCATTTTTTCATTTCTCTCTTCAATTCGTTGAAGATAACCTTCATATAGATCAGCTTCATATTCAAGTAGCTGTGTGGATCGCAGTTCTTGACTATGCTTCTGCAGGAGAGTCAACAGCTTAAACATACACGTTTGAACAGTAAGCTCCTTATCTACTAATTCTTGCAAAGATGCCATTACTTCAGGAAGTATAATAGGAAACTGGAATTTAGTCTCGGCAGATTGTTTAGCTTTTTGATAGAAAGTCTGTATATATCGTGCTC
This sequence comes from Peribacillus alkalitolerans, assembly GCF_010882125.1. Taxonomy (GTDB): domain Bacteria; phylum Bacillota; class Bacilli; order Bacillales; family DSM-1321; genus Bacillus_BN; species Bacillus_BN alkalitolerans. The sequence goes on from NZ_JAAGVZ010000001.1 coordinate 489,995, forward strand.
TTTCGGAACCACTGCCTGTCACACAAAGATAAATTTGGACCGCCACTCCATTGCGGATGCGTCGCTGTGAAATGCCGGCGAATTTCTTACCACCGATACTTAAATCGTAGCTTCCAGGGCAATAAGATCCGACGATCTCCCTCGCTTCCACATTCACCTCGTAAGGCTCGAGCATTTTTCGGACTAGATGCCACATTGTATCATAGCCCATATTAATATCTATTTTATTGTCCTTTTCGGGAAAAATAAGAGAAAGATTTAGTACGCCTTCATCAAGGACAACCGCCAATCCTCCAGAATTCCTAACAATCGTCCTGAAGCCTTCTTCTTGTAGGTACTGTATCCCCTCTTGTAAATAAGGGAGCTTCGTATCCTGAATACCTAGAACGACGGTATCATGATGAACCCATGCCCTAGCTACCGCAGGAGACTGCCCTGTTCCAACCGAATGACAGAGGGTATCGTCCATCGCAAATGATTGAAGGGCTGAAAAATATGGCCCCATCGAAGTTTGATCTATAATACGCCATGTAGGCTGTATCAATAAAGACATGCTTTCTTGCATAATTTATCTCCTTAATTACGGAAAACCATTTTTAAAAAATGAATTTCACTTTCATCATTCAATAGTATAACAAAAACTACTTTTCATTATCGAATTAAATCCGCCAACACCCTTTTCCATAAAAAAGAAAGCACTCCAATTCAAGTGCTTTCTTTTTTAGCTTATTGCTGTAATGCCTGTGCTGCAGTTATTAATGACAATTTGTATACATCTTCCTCATTACATCCACGAGATAGATCGTTTACAGGTCGATTCAACCCTTGTAGGATTGGTCCAACCGCTTCAAAATTCCCTAATCGTTGGGCAATTTTATAGCCAATGTTCCCTGCCTCTAGGCTAGGGAAGATAAATACGTTTGCATCCCCTTGCAATGGAGAATCTGGAGCTTTTTTTGCAGCCACTGATGGGACAAAAGCAGCATCAAACTGAAATTCTCCATCCAAGACCAACATTGGATCACGAAGCTTGGCAGTAGCCACGGCTTCCATTACTTTATTAGTTTCAGGCGATTTTGCAGATCCTTTAGTCGAAAAGCTCAACATTGCCACTCTCGGTTCTATGCCAAACATCTTAGCCGTTCTTGCACTTTCGATGGCAATTTCAGCAAGGTCTTGGCTATCAGGGGAAATATTGATGGCACAATCTGCAAATACATATTTTTCATCACCACGGACCATGATGAATACACCAGATGTTTTTTTTACGCCATCTTTCGTCTTAATGATTTGCAAAGCTGGACGAACTGTATCTGCCGTCGAATGGGCAGCACCGCTCACTAGTCCGTCTGCCTTGTTCGAATGTACTAACATTGTTCCGAAATAATTCTCGTCCAATAAAATTTTACGAGCATCCTCTTCAGATACTTTTCCTTTTCTGCGTTCAATAAAGGAAGCAACCAATTCATCCATCATTATAAAATTATGAGGGTCGTAGATTTCAGCATTTTCCAAAGAGATATTATAATCTTTTGCAAGTTGCTGAATTTTTTCTATATCCCCAATTAAAATAGGAGTCACTAATTTTTCTTGAGCAAGCCTTCCAGCAGCCTTTAAAATTCTCTCATCAGTTCCTTCAGGGAAAACAATTTTCAAAGGATGCCCTGATACTTTTTCTTTTAAAACAGTAAATAAATCACTCACTATAATAGCCTCCCTACACTCATTCGTATTTAGTCTACTCTTTGTTTGAAAAAAATTCTATGTAAGAGGAAAGTGTTATCGCTTTCATCTTAAATGTTCTTTTTTTCTGAAAAATCCTTGTCCATCCTATTCAATTTTCTCCTATTAACGGTGGAATAAACCTTCGTTTCAATCAATGGTCAATCGAATGTTGAGAATAATTCCTGTAAATTTGTCCATTCTGTAAATATTAGTGCATTTTTCCTTAAAACTAACAGAATTAGGGTGTTTCTCTTCCTGCATTTTGGATTAACTGTGTTATAGTAAAAATTGTACATAGAAGAATTATAGGAGTGATAGCAATGAGTGAAGCAGCACAAACTCTTGATGGCTGGTATTGCCTTCATGACTTCCGTACAATCGATTGGACAACTTGGAAAATGCTTTCTAGCGATGAGCGCCATGGAATCATTTCAGAATTTCTTGGTCTAGTCGAGAAATGGAATAAAACTCAATCTAATAAAGAAGGCAGTCATGCCCTTTATACTATTGTTGGACAAAAAGCAGATTTCATGATGATGTTCGTACGTCCTACAATGGAAGAATTAAATGAAATTGAGACAGAATTCAACAAATCCAAGCTAGCTGAATATACAGTTCCAGCTCATTCTTATGTGTCTGTTGTTGAACTGAGCAACTATTTACCAGCTGGTGAAAATCCTTACGAAAACCCTGAAATTCGTGCACGTCTATACCCAACCCTTCCAAAGGCAAAACATGTTTGCTTCTATCCAATGGACAAGCGCCGTCAAGGAAACGATAACTGGTACATGCTTCCGATGGATGAGCGTCGTAAAATGATGCGTTCTCATGGGATGATCGGCCGCCAGTATGCAGGCAAAGTAAAGCAAATCATTACAGGTTCTGTTGGGTTTGATGACTACGAATGGGGCGTAACTCTATTCTCAGACGATGTGCTTCAATTCAAAAAGCTTGTTTATGAAATGCGTTTTGATGAAGTTAGCGCACGCTATGGAGAATTCGGTACTTTCTTTGTAGGTAACCTACTAAATGAAGACAAAATATTCTCATTTTTACATGTTCAATAATTAAATGTTACCTGAAAAGCCTCCAGAATTTTGGAGGCTTTTTTCATGTTCTAGCTTGGAATAAAACGCAAAACCCATCATACATATTAAATAGTGAAAATTTTGTTCAAGCTTCAAATCACTCCTTATCCATGCCTTTAGTTTGAGGCGGAGAACAGGAAAATCAGGTAAAAAATTGTGAATATGGAGGTTTGAAAATGAGCCAAAACAATACGAATCCATACATTAACTATGGATATAATTCCGGGCAACCTATTTATGGAGCAGTTCCAGATCCTCGTCAGCAACAACCTATGTATTACCAACAGCAGCCTACACAGAACCAATACACGCCACCTCAAGGAGGCATGCCACCAGTTTCACAGCCACAAAGTGCGCCTACAACTGGTCCTCAGGGAATGCTGCCTGTTGAGGAATCATATATCGAAAACATCCTCCGCTTGAATAAAGGCAAGCTAGCTACTATCTATATGACTTTTGAAAACAATAAGGAGTGGAATGCAAAAATTTTCAAGGGAATCATTGAAGCTGCCGGCCGTGACCATATCATCATTAGTGATCCTCAAACAGGGATGCGTTACTTGCTTCCAATGGTTTACCTGGATTATATTACGTTTGATGAAGAAATCGAGTATGAGTACCCTTATAACGGGGCGCGTCCACAATTGGCACATTACTCACCTAGATAACAAATAAAAATCCTTGCCGATAGAAATCGGCAAGGATTTTGCTTTTTACAAATATTTATAGACCGCAATCATCATTAGTACCCATGCAGCCAAAAAGGACAAGCCACCAAGGGGTGTGATCGCACCAAGAACTTTAATTGGAGTTACACTTAATACATACAGGCTTCCAGAGAAGAGGATAATCCCGATAAACATTAGCCAACCAGCCCAATTCACCAAGGATACATTTGGCAATTTCCCTGAAAGTAGCCCTATGACTAACAAACCAGTCGCGTGGAACATTTGGTACGTCACGGCCTTTTCCCAAATTTTCATATATTTTTCTGTTAGCTTACCTTCTAATCCGTGTGCTCCAAAAGCCCCTAGAGCTACCGCTAAAAACGCATTGATTGCTCCGATTATTAGAAATACTTTCACACTTGTTCTCCACCTTTTTTTAAAATTTCTAATTAAAGCATACTAGAAGTCGAATAAAGAATCTCCATTCGCATCTTCCATCCTTACTGTCTTTTCTTGTATTCCGCTTGGACGAGATGAGATGGAAGGACTCATGACAGCAGGTACATTAAAATTGACCGAAGACTTTGATGAAGGTACTTCAGAAGTTTGATTTGTCAACAGCTCACACATCGATTGAATGGCAACCACATACCCTTTGCTTTCATCAATCGTTTGGGCAGACTTCGCTCTTTCTAAAAGTTCTTCTATTTTATGTAAGACTTGTTTATATGAAACATCCATACTCTCTACACCTCTCTAAAAAGCCCTTGTGTTATCAATGAACCCATAATAGACCGTATTGTATCACAATCGGGTTAATCAATACTAATGGTATTGCCCTCAAACACAAGCAATACATCACAGTCTTGTAATTTCCCCCTTGGATCTGGGCTAGTATTAACCGCCTCAACGGGTAAGCGCGAGGACATTTAGTAAAAGTTCATGTTAAATCCATAAGTCCATAACCCTGAGTACCCTTCCTTTTTTACTTCGCTTCATACCTCATACAAGGCTGCCTTGATGATTGGTAAACCGTTAAGGAAGGAAGTGTAGCCGTCTTAAATTGGAAGGCCTTGCATCCTTTAGGGAATTTCGGATCCCACGTTACATAGTAGTGTTTGCACTTTAAGCAATTAATCCTTTTTTGGTCCAACAGATTCCCCTCCACCCTCTATATTCTACATGAAGTTAATGGCAAGAACGGAGAAGAAGTTTGAATAATAGATGTCGAAATGTAATGTTTCATGTGAAACATTGTCGAATTTATTATAGATTCGGAATGTACCAATCTATCTCTTCTTCACCCATTCCCCTTAAAATTTGATTTGTTTTTGAAAAAGGTTTACTGCCAATAAATCCTCGATAAGCGGATAAAGGGCTTGGATGCGGCGAAGAAACAATATAATGCCTTTTTTGGTCAATGAGCTTAGACTTTGAATAGGCAGGACTGCCCCATAAGATGAAAATCACAGGCTTCTCTCGTTCATTCAGGACTGAAATTATTCGGTCGGTAAAAATCTCCCATCCCATCCCTTTGTGAGAATGCGCTTGTCCCTCTCTAACGGTCAAAACTGTATTTAATAGGAGAACCCCTTGTTCTGCCCATTTTTTTAAATATCCATGGTTCGGAATAGGACACCCAAGATCATCATGTAGCTCTTTGTAAATATTTTTCAGTGAAGGTGGAATGGCAACTTGTGGTTGCACTGAAAAGCTCATGCCATGCGCTTGCCCTTTTCCATGATAGGGATCCTGCCCTAGTATAACGGCTTTCACTTCATCATAAGGAGTAGCCTGCAAGGCGTTGAAAATGTCACCTGAAGCTGGATATATTGTGGCAGAGGCATATTCTTGTTTCAAAAACTCGCTTAATTTCACATAATAATCTTTTGAAAATTCATCGTTTAATAATAGATTCCAATCATTATGAAGGATTTGTTTCAATGTGTACTTCCACTCCGTTAATGAAATTTTTCGTAATTGTTAAATGACTTTCAATGCGAACGACTTAACCTTATTGGTTTAATCCTTCCCTAGTATTGGATAAAGAAGTTTAATAGATTAATTCATATTAAAGGATGGACAAACCATGACGAAAGAGAAAAAGACTTGGTATAAGAAAAAAAGATATATACTTCCCTTATTCCTATTTGCGATTGTTTTAATTGTCATGCTTTATCACAACAAAAAACCCCTGCCTAAAGGTGTTTCCTCGGAAGGAGATATTCATAGGCTAGATGATGTTACGTTTTTATATGATTTAACGTATCAAACCCACGATGGCGCGGTCAAACATGAACGGAAAATCTTTGATGCCATTTACAATGCGATTGAAGATGCAGAAGAGTTTTTAATCGTCGATATGTTTCTTTTCAACGGGTATTACGATAAAGAAGCAGATTTCCCAAGAATCAGTGGAAAGATGACGGAAAAAATCATCCAACAAAAAGAAAAACATCCAGAATTAGAAGTTATCTTTATTACGGATGAAATCAATACCACATATGGTTCCCATCCTGCGAAGGAATTGGAAAAGATGGAGGATCACGGAGTAAAAGTAGTAATTACCAACCTTGATCGGTTAAGAGATCCCAATCCATTGTATTCAGGAGTTTGGAGAACCTTCATAAAGTGGTTTGGAGAATCAGGAGCTGGATGGGTGGAAAATCCGTTAGCCGAGAATGCTCCTGATGTTACGGTACGTTCGTACCTTAAATTGTTAAACATAAAGGCCAATCATCGTAAGGTCCTGGCTACAGAAAAGACAGCTATTGTTTCTTCAGCAAATCCTCACGACGCTAGTGGAAATCATTCAAACATTGCCTTTCAATTGAAAGGCAACATTATTCAAGACATAGTAGATGCGGAGGAAGCGGTAGGTGAATTTTCAAATGGACCTAACCCATTTCCCGAATTAAAACAACCATATCGCGAAAAGGGTACAATCAAAGCCCAATTCCTTACAGAGGGAAAAATCACAAAACATGTCGTGCAGGAGCTCAAGGCAACAAAAAACGGCGACGAAATTTGGGTTGGGATGTTTTATCTCGCTGATAGAAAGGTGATTAATGCCATAACTGGAGCTGCAAGACGTGGTGTTCAGGTGAATATGGTCTTAGATCCAAACCAAAACGCGTTCGGCAGTGAAAAAATTGGGTTACCCAACCTCCCTGTAGCTGCTGAACTAGAAGAGGTGGGAGAAGAAAATATGAAGATACGCTGGTATAAAACAGATAAAGAGCAGTTCCATTCCAAGCTGCTTTATATTAAAAAACCAAACGTTAGTGTAATTATTGGCGGATCGGCGAACTATACAAGCCGAAACTTAGATGACTTTAATCTTGAAGCAGACGTCAAAATAATTGCGCCCCCTACTTCTGATTTATCCAGGGAGGTCGATGATTACTTCCACAGAATATGGGAAAACAAGGATGGAATTTACACGCTAGACTATAAAGAATACCAGGATAAGCTCCCATTCCTAAAGTATATCGCGTATATCATCCAAAAAACCTTCCGATTTGAGACATATTAATGTACTTGGGCCAGTTTTTTATAAGAGGATTAATAGAAGCTAGAGTATTTCTATAAAATACCAACTAAAATGAAGTTTCATCGTGGCCATACGAGGTATATATAGAACATAGCTGAGAAGCTAGTACACACATTTACCTATTGAAGTTAAATCACCACAATGAAAACGATTAAACATTCAAGGAGGAAACCAGAATGAGCTCAGTTTATGTAGTAGAAAATGGAGTACAAGCAAAAGAAAAGGTTGAGCAATTAACAGCTTCGGGTCACACAAAGGAAAATATTTATGTCTTCACTCATGACAAAAGTCGTTCTGAACATTTAACAGATTTAACAAATACAGAGAATGTAGGTATGAAAGAACAAGGTTTGTTCGACTCAGTTGGAAACCTATTCCGCTCCCGTGGAGATGAGCTACGCACAAAAATGACATCTCTTGGTCTATCTCAAGCAGAGGCTGAGAAGTATGAAAAGGAATTAGATTACGGTAAAGTGGTAGTCGTTGCTACAAATGGCGATGCGATGAATGGACATACGACTGGAATATAAATTTTAGAAAAAGGTGCCGAATTGGCACCTTTTTTATCTGTTATCCCATCATCTTTTGGTAGAGAGCTTTTGCGTGAACCATGTTCTTTGTGCCATGGATTAATGCACGACCATCTGGAAAAACGACCATTCTTTGATGATTTTCAAATTCGATGGATACCAGAAAAGGATTAGCCTTTGCCCTTGCACCCATCTGAAGCGCACTTTCCTTTAGCTTCTGCAAATCTAGATGAAGGCTTTGGGGAGGACGAATTTGGATGGTTTCTCTTCCACAGAGTATGGTGGTTTTAGTTGTATTTTCGCCTTTCAGGAATGGATATTCTGGATGCTCTCCACAAGAAAGACAGCTTGCTTTTTTGACCTTAGATACTTTTACATGATGAAAATGGTTATTCCATAAATCAAAGCTCACAAACGTGTTGCGAACAGATTCGATATCACCAACTAGTAGTTTGAGAGCTTCAGATGTCTGGTGGGCCACAACCATTTGAACAGCCGGGCCTATGATTCCACCAGTATCACATGTCATTCCTTGAACAGGAATTGTATTCAACATACAATGCAAGCAAGGAGTCACACCCGGTATGATGGTAAACGTCATTCCAACGCTACCCACACAGGCTCCATAAATCCACGGAACTTCCCACTTTTGAGACAAGTCATTTAGTATCATTCTAGTTTCAAAATTATCGGTGGCATCGATAATTAAATCTACACTTTTCACTAGTGATTCTAGTGAAACGGCATCCCCATCCATGATATATGGTGTGATTTTTGCTTCTCTATTAATCTCGAGAAGGTGTTTTCTTGCCGCTTCCGCTTTCGGCAATCTGTTCAGAACATCTTGTTCTGTATATAGCTGCTGCCGTTGTAGGTTACTTTCTTCCACATAATCACGGTCGACTATGGATATCTCCCCTACCCCTGCTCGAACTAACATTTCAGCATTGGCAGATCCTAGAGCACCAGCACCTACTAAAAGCACATGCTTATTTTTTAATCGGCCTTGGCCTTCTCTGCCGATTTTTGAAAAAAGAATTTGTCTGGAATATCGATCGTCCATGACTATTAGCCCCCACTTACTGGTGGTATGAAAGCAACTACATCTCCAGCCTTCAACATGGTTTCATCATCTGCGAACTCTTCATTTACAGCAGTCATGACTGAAGCTAAACCCTCTAACCCTAGTTCTCTATGTAGATGTTTTTTCAATTCTTCTAAACTATTTCCTTCACCAAGCCATTCCATTTCAGCAAGCCCAACAGCCTCTTTCAAGTGGGCAAAAAACAATATCCTAATCATTCAAATCCTCCTCTCCCGGCTTTCCCTCTGGATAGGACTTCGTCTCAAGCTGATTGCCAATCCACTCTGCTCCGTCCTCCCACTGTTCCTTTTTCCAAATAGGGACGATTTCTTTAATCCGTTCAATCGCGTACCGATTCGCTTCATAAGACTCTGCTCGATGAGGGGTCGATACGGCAATGACGACAGCAATATCCGTAATTTCTAACCTTCCTACCCTATGAGAAATGGCCACCATCGCCCCTGGCCAGCGTTCTTTGATTTCCTGTCCAATTTGCTCCAGCTTTTTGGCTGCCATGGAAGCATACGCTTCATAAATCAAAAATAGAGTCTTCTTCCCATGCGTCAATTCACGGACAGTTCCAATGAAGGTTGTAATGGCCCCTGCTTCCCTTTGAACTACTTTATCCACTACTTTTTGAATATCAATTGGTTGCTCAGTTATTTCAAATAGCATATCTATCCCTTCTTTCTGTGGGAGATGTTATTTTATTCAATCATCATTTTTTCAAAAATTTCATTTATGGCAATTGGGGCCTTATCTATTCCCATTCTACAAGAATTTCCGCCAGATAATTGTCTTTTCTTTGGCTCTTTTCGCATGAATGTTGTTTTACACCTATAAAGTTTGTCCGTTGATTTCCTCTCCAGTCACTTGCTTTCCGCGGGGAGGGATGGGAACCTCCTCGGCTTACAGCCTGTGATGTCTCCCACTTCCCTCTTTATCCCGCAGGAGTCAAGTGCCCTCCGCTACAATCAACTCAGATTGTAAATTACTCTAAAAAATCAACAATATTTACGTAAACAGCCTTTTCTTTAAATGTTAGATAATTACAGCATGAAGAAACCACAGAGTTTTGTCCAGTAGGCAGATTTGGTGTATCCCTATACCAGTGTGATATATTTTACTAGTGTATTTATCCATTAACTTTTTAGGAGGGTTACATATGACTATGAAAAAGGCACTTACAATCGCAGGTTCCGATTCCAGTGGAGGAGCAGGTATCCAAGCTGACTTAAAGACCTTCCAGGAACTTGGTGTGTACGGAATGACAGCTCTTACGACTATCGTATCCATGGATCCTAAAAACCATTGGCACCATCAAGTATTCCCACAAGCTGTCGATACTGTCGAAGCACAGCTTGAAACGATTATTTCCGTTGGAGTAGACGCATTAAAAACGGGAATGCTCGGATCTGTAGAAATCATTGAGCTTGCTGCTCGCAAAATCAAAGAAAATAACCTTCAAAATGTAGTTATCGATCCTGTTATGGTTTGTAAAGGAGAGGATGAAGTCCTTTTTCCAGAACATACTGTAGCTTACCGTGAAACGTTACTTCCATTAGGTACGATTACTACCCCTAACCTTTTTGAAGCCTCCCAACTTGCAGGCATGGGGCCAATCAAGTCAATCGACCAAATGAAAGAAGCAGCAGAAAAAATCCAAGCTTTAGGCGTTAAATATGTCATCATAAAAGGTGGTAGTAAGCTTCAAGGAACAGACAAAGCCATCGATGTCTTTTATGACGGACAGGAATTTGAGTTAATTAAAAATGAATTAATTGATACTCCTTACACTCATGGTGCAGGGTGTACATTTGCTGCAGCCATTACAGCTGAATTGGCAAAGGGCAAAAACGTTCGTGAAGCTGTAGAAGTTGCAAAACAGTTCATCACGGAAGCCATCCGCCACTCATGGAAGCTAAATGAGTATGTTGGACCGACCATGCATGGTGCTTACAAACTGTATGGCGCAGGTCGTAATGAATAAGATTAGATAACAAATCAAAAACTCGTCCATTTTGGACGAGTTTTTCGGTTTAATATAGGTTCTATAGTTCGATTATACTTGTCTAATGATTAATTAAACTGCAGATACTCTAAGACATTTCCGAATGGATCTCGAAAGCTGATGAACTTTCCTGGAGGGCAGTCTGTTGGCTGGTCTACAATGAAGTTAACCTCATGTTCTTTTAACATTTTGACCTTATGCTCAATGTCTTCTGTTTTTAACCCTAACACCACTCCCGAAAAATGCTTTCAGATTTATATGAGGATTTTTCCGATTCCTCTAAAACTATTGGCAAGTCTCCGTGAACGAGTGTTACAATTTTTGGCCCATATTGTTTATTTATTTCAAACCCTAAAACAGTAGTGTAAAAATGAATGGCCTTCTGAATATCAGGAACATAGATCCCGATTACACAAACTTGACTCATTGCTTGCCCTCCTGTAATTCATTTGCATATTCTAAGGTAACTATTCTACTTGCTAACAAAATCCCCCTTCTTATCCCAAAAATAATTAAAAGTTTTTAAGACCATCTTTTCGCATTCTAATTCCGTTTTTAGTAAGATAGTACATAGAGAAAATTGTGCCTTTTTCCAAAGGAGGAGCGAGCTTGAAACCGATTGTCGTATCAGAAGTGCAATATAAAATTAATGAACTCCAGAAGAAGGATGTATACGTCCATTTAGAAACTACAAATGGTGCTTATGCCTCCCACTTCGGCGGTGGTACCTACTCTGCAGGTGCCTATATCCGAAATGCCCTTGTGCAATATGAACACGGAAAGATTTTAGGTGAAGACCCTTATCGAGTCGGTTTGAAGCTTTCTATTGGTTGGGTTTATGCTGAAGGGCTTAATCACTTTGAAATCGATGAAAAAGGGAGACTGTTGCTTGCAGGGCTTGATGCTGAAGGAAAGCTAGCAGTTGCCTTACAAATTAGCGAAACACCATTTGAGTAAGGAAGGAGTGGATACAATGGAAAAAGAAAAGCATGTACTCGTCATATTTCCCCATCCAGATGATGAAGCATTTGGGGTGTCGGGAACTATTGCTTCCTATATAAAAGCAGGAACACCTGTAACTTATGCCTGTTTAACACTTGGTCAAATGGGCCGTAACCTTGGAAATCCTCCCTTTGCAACGAGAGAGTCGCTTCCAGAAATTCGCCGAACTGAACTTCTAGATGCCGCAAAGGTTATGGGTATCACTGATTTAAGAATGCTTGGCTACAGAGATAAAACGCTTGAATTTGAAGATGAAGAGGAATTAGCGGAAAGTATGCTCGCATTAATACGCGAAGTCCATCCTTCCCTTGTCATTACATTCTATCCAGGGTATAGTGTACACCCTGATCACGAAGCGACTGGAAGAGCTGTCGTCCGAGCAATCAAAAACATGGTTGAAGAGGATAGACCGAAGCTTTATGGAGTAGCATTTGCGCATAATACTCTAGAAGAATTGGGAGAACCCCATGTGATTCATAACGTGGGAGATGTTGAAGACATCAAAGTAAACACAGTTCGCTCTCACCGTTCTCAAACACAATTAATGACCGCAGCATGGACCGAAAAGCTGTTAAATAGAGATCCTGATTTATTAGCTTGGCTTCATAATGAAAGATTCTGGATTATGAAATAAAACGTATGAGGCCCGTTTTTTACGGGTCTTTTTACTGTCTCAAGCTGGATAGGTCGTATACAGTACCTTTTTTGCTCCCTGTCAAAGGGAGGTTCATGGTTTTGAGAATGCGGGTAGCAAGCGAAGAGCATGAGATATGAAGGAAATGTTTTAGTTGTTTACTGGTAATTGTCGAACTCCATAAATAACTGTAATCCTTTATAGATTCCTTATGTGCATCTAAATATTTTTGATTACACATTGTACAATACCAATATCCATGTATCCTCAATAACGGGATTTTATTACAGATAGAACAATGTACCCCCGTAACAAGTTCTTTCTTTGAAATTTGAAAGCGTTCTAGAACAGAATAATCACTCAAGTATTTTAATAGGTTTTCTTGAATGAGAGGAATTTTCGGATGGTCCGGAGGTATTCGGCGAAGTAAAGCCTGCATTTTCGGTATAGATATGGGGATTTCACGCTTTTTTATTATCATTTAGCAGCTCCTTTCTAGAATGCTTATTAAATTAAACATCTAGAGTGAAAAATCCTGCTCTAATTCATACTTTAGAAGAGAGTCTGTTTCACATATTACCAAATAGCCACTTTTATTATCAAAAACGGGCAGATATTATCAAAATGCCCTCACATTTTATCAAAACTGCAAAATTATTATCATATTAAAATTTTCCACCTTCGAAATCAAAAACAAAAAAATCCACCCATTCAAGACGGGTGGATCAAAGGGGGGATACTATGGAAAGCTCATCATGGTATAAGTTTTACCAGCCCTCCTTTTTTTATACCTATTTTTTTGAATATTTTTATTATTAATGGAGGATGCCATGGATTTTCAAATAAAAGGAATTAACCACTTGCTTTTTTCCGTCTCAAACTTAGATCAATCTATAGGTTTTTATAAGAATGCTCTAGGTGCCAGACTTCTAGTCAAAGGTAGAACCACTGCATATTTTGATTTGAATGGAATTTGGTTGGCATTAAATGAAGAAAAAGAGATTCCTAGAAAAGAGATACATGATTCATATACCCACCTCGCATTTACGATTTACCCTGAGGATTTGGATAAGGCTCACAACTATTTAATAAAGTTGGGAGTAAATATTTTAGATGGCCGGATTCGGGACAAAAGGGATAAACAATCCATTTACTTTACCGACCCTGATGGACACAAATTTGAATTTCACACCGGTACCCTTCAAGATCGACTTGACTACTACCGTGATGAAAAAACTCACATGACATTCTTTGAGTAATTGAAAAGGTTTTTCCGAAACATTCAGCGGAAAAACCTTTTTTCTCTACGGTTATACTCCTTTTCAAGCTTTGTCGAAATTTGTGAGTGATTACTCACTTTACAAAAATAATCAGATGCCGCATACTAAAATTAGAAAGTGAGTGATTACTCACTTCTTTGTAAAGGAGTGATAAATATGAGTTCGTCTTTTATTAATATGAGCAATGTCTCCAAGTCATATGGGAAGCATGCCATCCTTTCTAACATCACACTGGGTGTGGAACGGGGTGAAATATTTGGATTGTTAGGTCCATCTGGAGCAGGAAAAACAACATTAGTGAAAATGCTTGTGAATCTAGAAAAAGCTACCTCAGGAGAGATTTTCATTGGTCCTGAAAAGCTTCCTTCCCAACGATTGATCCATCAAATTGGTTATATGGCACAATCGGATGCCTTATATCCAGAGTTAACCGCCTATGAAAATATGGATTTCTTTTCATCTCTATTTGGATTGAAAGGGAAAGAAAAAAAGCGTCGAATTGAAGAAGTGTTAGAAATTGTTAACCTTCAAGAACATCAAAAAAAGAGCGTTTCAGCCTTTTCAGGTGGCATGAAGCGAAGATTGTCCCTTGCCGCTTCCCTTATTCACAAACCTGCTCTATTAATCTTGGATGAACCTACAGTAGGAATTGACCCTGTATTACGTCAATCCATCTGGCAGCAATTCCATAACTTAAAAGAAGAAGGAACGACCATCATTGTCACGACGCACGTCATGGATGAAGCGGAAAAATGTGACCGTCTAGGCTTGTTGCGTGATGGAAACCTTATTGCACTTGGCTCTCCAAATGAATTAAAGCAACAAGCGAATGCATCTAGTATTGAAGAAGCTTTCCTAAGATTCGGAGGTGCCGTCCATGCGAATTAGTGCGTTAATCATTCGTATTCTAAGGCAATTCAAACATGATAAAAGAACGATTGGTCTAATGATATTTGCCCCAATCCTTGTTTTGTCATTACTTTCGCTTGTATTTAACGGTGATGACTATGAACCTAAAATCGGATTCGTAAACGTGCCAGATCAAGTTTTGGATAAAATAGATTTATCCGATGCCGATACCGAAACCATCTCGAAAAATCAGGCAGAAAAATTATTAGGTGAACAGAAGCTGGATGCTTATTTAGTTTTTGACAATCAAAAATTCACGCTACATTTAGAAGGAAGCGATCCAATAGTCAATGGATCAGTCCAAAAGTGGTTGTCTACTGCCTTCAAGGGGCTACAGCCTCAACCAGCTACTACAATAGAAACGAAGTTTTTACATGGCTCTTCTGATATTGCCCAATTTGATTATTTGGGACCAGTTTTGCTCGGCTTTTTCGTTTTCTTTTTTGTATTCTTGATTGCCGGGGTTTCTTTTTTACGAGAGAGAACGGGTGGAACTTTGGAACGGTTAATGACTAGCCCTTTGAAGCTATGGGAAGTTGTTGTAGGTTATGTTGCTGGCTTCGGAATATTCACCATCATTCAATCTGCGATTATTGCTTCTTACACGATTTATGTTTTGGATATGCTGATGGAAGGTTCCTTTTTCTTTGTCATGTTAATAATCTTATTGCTTGCGTTTACAGCATTGACATTAGGAATCCTGCTATCTGCTTTCGCACAAACAGAACTGCAAATGATACAATTCATCCCAATTGTCATTGTTCCACAAGTGTTTTTCTCGGGTTTGTTTAATTTAGATACGATTTCAAGTTGGGTCAGTTGGATTGGGCCACTTACTCCCCTTTATTATGGAGCGGATGCATTACGTGACGTCATGGTTAGAGGGTATGGATTTGAAGAAATCTCACAGAATCTTTATATCTTACTTGGATTTTGCTTAGCATTCATGATACTAAACGTGTTAGCTTTACGAAAATATCGTAAAATATAAGTAGTACTTGAATAAATATAGATTTTTGAAAGTAGAACAGTGTCTAGCTTCGACGCACAGGACGTGCTAGTGCCGACAAAACATGAGGACGTGGCGTTTTTGTAGGCCAGCGCCCAGCGGGTCGCTTTCGCTTTTCGAAAAAGGGAGTTATGCATGACTAATCAGGAGTCTTTGGAACAGTTATTGTTGAATGACCAAGGAGAAAACTTAACGGATAAGCAACGAAAAATCCTAGAAGCTGCCATTGAAATGTTTGCAGAAAAAGGGTATGCCGCCACTTCGACGAATGAAATAGCCAAAAAAGCTGGAGTTGCAGAAGGAACGATTTTTAGACATTACAAAACGAAAAAAGATTTGTTAATCTCCATTGTGGCACCATCTATGGCTAAGCTTTTGGCCCCGTTCATTATTCAAGATATATTCAAGGTTCTTGATGAAAAATATGAATCTCCTGAGGATTTTTTAAGGGCTATGTTAAAAAACCGCCGAGAATTTTTAAAGAAAAATATAGCAGTCTTTAAAATTTTCTTTCAAGAAATTCCATTCCATCCAGAATTGAAAGAACCTTTCATGGAGCATGTGGCGAAGAAAATTTACTCAAGGGTAGAAGCACTGATTGACCATTACAAAGAAAAAGGGGAAATAGTGGATCTACCTTCCCCTAACATTATTCGATTTGTTCTTTCTGTCATTGGAGGCTATCTCATTTCTCACTTTATCTTTTTCCCTGAATTTCAGTCTGACGAAGAACGGGATGATGATGCTACCATCTACTTCTTGATGAATGGGTTACGTCCAAAAACGGATCAATAACAACACACCCCCTGGCTTGTAATTTGGATAAAAGCCAGGGGGTGTTTGTTTTATCATTCTATCTTGGTTAGGTCCATTTTATATAATTTGTCGTCATCTTTAGCAGGAACGCCTCGTCCATCGGTATTGTTTGTTACGAAGTAAAGCGTGTCACCCTCAACGTATACATCTCTCACACGCCCTACTCCCTTGTATAAATCCTTCATTTCGCCGCTTTTTAGGTTATAGATTTTCACAGCTTCTCCTCGTAAAGTGGCAACAATTACATGACCTTTGTAGTAGGCTATTCCAGAAGGTGCCCACGTGTTATTCCCTGCATGGATAAGGGGATTGACCTTCCCTGGCTTCGTTTCGTCTCCAATAATCTGAGGCCATCCGTAATTTTGCCCTGGCTCAATCTTATTCAACTCATCGTGGCCCGAGGGACCGTGCTCACTCTCATACAAATCACCTGTTTCACTCCATGCAAGCCCCTGTGGGTTGCGATGGCCATAACTAAACACATAAGAACCTTCGAATGGATTATCCCTTGGAACGCTCCCATCCAAGTTCATTCTTAAAATCTTTCCACCTAATGAATGTAAATTCTGTGCGTTCTCATCCTCGTGAGCATCCCCGGTCGTCACATATAGCAACCCATCCGTGCCAATTTTCAATCTACCGCCATGATGAAATTGGCCACTCGGTATCCGATCCAGTAATATTTCCCCCTCATGCCACTGTTGGCCCGACCGAGTCAATTCAACAACTCGATTCCATGCCCTTCCGTCCTCGTCATAGGTATAGTAACCAAATGCTCTACCTGTATTAGAGAAATCCGAAGACAATACTAGCCCTAAAAATCCTGCTTCAGGGTTTGCGGATAGCTTCTTTTGAAAACTCACCTGTTCTTTATGTACTGTACCACTTTGAATAACCGCTATTGTCCCTGTTCTTTCACTGATGTAAAAAGTCTCTCCATCCTTTTGGATGCTCCAGGGTATTTGTAAGCTTTTCGCAATTACTTCAGCTTCATTAGATATTGGAAGTGTCGCCTCTGAACTCTGGCTCTCGCTGTTTTCACGGGCTTTTTCTGAACAACCAGATAATGAAAAAACACCTGCCAGTACCATTGCTCCAATTAATCGAATGGATTTTTTCATGGCTTCATTCTCCTTTCGTGGAGGAGCCTAATCTTCGATGACTTTCAAAATTGCTTTAGCAACTCCATTTTCATCATTTGTATCCGTGACTTTATGGCAGAGCTTTTGAATTTCAGATGGTGCGTTTCCCATGGCTACTGCTAATCCTACTTTTTCAAACATGGAGACATCATTAAAATTGTCACCAAGCGCCATCGTTTCACTCAATGTGATTCCTTTCTCTTGTACAAATCTTTCAAGTGCGATTCCTTTTTGAGCATCCATGCTGTTGATTTCAAGGTTTTCTCGTCCAGAGGAACTGACAGCCAGTCCTTCTATCCTCTTTAGTCTTCCTCCCGCTTCGCCTAGGCGCTCCAAGTCAGCAGAGAAAACGAGTAGTTTGTAAAATTCGAGATTGGAATCCTCAAATAAATGAGAGTAATGATCCACTTCCTTCACATGTCCGATTTCAAATCGATTTCTGGCCCTTTCCGTTACCTCCAATGGATCCAGCTGCGGATTTGCTGTGCAGAAGATATCAACAAGCGTTGCTATTGAGCGATCCTTGTCATTTGAGTAGACCCCATCACTCGTATAAATCTCATAATAGATATCTTGATTTTCAAGTACGTGAATCGCCAGCTTCACACAATCCTTGTCCAGGGGATTTGAAACGACTTTTTTGCCTTGCTTGTCCATCACGACTGCCCCGTTGATTGAAATGATTGGACATTCTAGCTCTGCTTCTTTTATGATATGAATGGCTTCTATGTAGGAACGGCCAGTCACTACTACTACTTCAATTCCTTGCTCTTGTGCCTTCAGGATTGCCTCTTTATTTTGAGCGCTAATCTTTTGCTTACTATTCAACAATGTCCCATCCATATCGGTGGCTATACATTTAATCATGTTGTCATACACACCTTCCCAAGTTCACTTATGATTTAAATATATTTACTTCCTTCCCTAACACTCAGCTTCGCCAATTCATGCGTCTCAATAAAGTGTCTAACAGATTCAGGGTTCGTTTTAGAATACTGCCTTAACGCCCATCCGATTGCTTTTTGGATAAAAAATTCCTTACTATCCGAATTACGCTCGATATAGGAATACAATGCCTGTTCATCGGTTTTCGACTTGTAGCCTAGCTGATAGATAATCGAAGTGCGGCGTAACCATAAATGATCATCCGTTGACCAAGATTCTATATATTCCTTCTGTAGTTCCTCATATTTTAAACAGAGCGGACCGACGAGATTTGAAGCAATCGCATCCACTGTGTCCCACCATGATTTTTGGGTAATCATATCACGTAGGAGCAAAATATCGTCACGTTCCATTTTCTTCACAAATTTAACACTATAATCAATCGCCACGATTTGAAGCTCTCTTTCTGGCAGCTCCCACAATTCCCTTACAAAGTCGCGATTAAAGGGTTGTTTCAACATTCCTTCTTCTTTCAAAAATGCATTGGCCAATTCCCTTCTTTGAGGACTTTTAATTCCGAAGAAAGGGAAATGATCCTTCATATACTTACTCATTGATACCGCATTTTCAGAATTGGCATGCCCTCTCAATTTCGCTTGCAAGGCTTTTGCTTCACTCATCATTTTTACTCCTTTATCTGTTTTCATATTACTCACATTTCCTAAAAGCAGTTTTACCTACTCTGCTTTTTCTTTATTCATTCCATACCAGACAAAAATGGAGCCTACTATTACAAGGATTGGCTCTAGCCAATTAGCTTCCGGTCCATTGGTGATTCGATGGAGCTGGAAAATCCAATGAAAAACGACAATATCAAAGCTTAAAAACAACCCTGTTGCTACTGTGAATCCATGAAAAAATGATTTTGAAAAGAAACGATGAAAAATGGCCATGAGAATTAGCAGTATAACAACTCCAAACAATACTGCACCGATACGTTCAACCTGGTTTTCAGGTTTAATTTCTAAAGCAAAGGCATCAATGATATGAAAGAAAAAGTCTGTTACAATGAATGCTACTATTATGCCTAATAATTTCAATCTCTTTTCTCCTTTTGTATTGGTTAACGCTTTATTATTCTATGACCTTCATGAAAAAACCTTTTAGAAAACAAGTCGATTGACGTAGACAGAAGCAAAATACTCATTAATCTTTTCCCTAAAATTAGCCAATACGTCTAAATATTTAATGCCCCTTCATTTATGTACTTTATGGGAAATATAAGAAAGCCAGACTTAGAATCGCTTAGTCTGGCTACTAAAAATATAACTTAATCTACATTTCTACCTCTAGAAGCGATCCAAATTTCATACCATTGTTCACGATTCATTTCCAATTTTAATGAATCCACTGCGCTTTGGACGCGTTCAATTTTTCCAGATCCCACAATCGGCATGATTTTCGCAGGATGCTTCAACAGCCATGCATACATGACTTGATCTATGTCTTTCGCCCCTATATCACTTCCTACTTTTTCTAATGCTTGACGAACTCGTACTGCTGTAGGGTCAGCACTAGAAAAAATGGTACCACCTGCTAATGGGGACCAAGCCATTGGTGGAATTCCGTATTCTATCGCTTGATCGAGGCTGCCATTTTCAAACTGTGTACGGTTCATCACCGACAATTCAATTTGATTTGTAACCAGTGGTTGATTCATGAATTTCTGAAGCATGCTAAACTGAGTTGGAAGGAAGTTTGAGACACCGAAATGACGAACCTTTCCTTCTTGCTTCAACTGAGTGAATGCTTCAGCCATTTCAGCTGGATCCATGAGAAAATCAGGGCGATGTATCAGAAGGACATCGATATAATCCGTGTTCATGTTTTCCAAGCTTTGATTTACACTCGCTATAATGTGCTCTTTGCTGGAATCATAATGATTCAGTTTGTAAGAAGGATTCGATGTTAGCTTTATCCCACATTTAGTTACGATTTCAATCTTGTTGCGGAACTCTGGCTTTAAGCTTAAAGCTTCTCCTAACAGTCCTTCGCAAGTGTACCCACCGTATATATCAGCTGTATCAAATGTGGTAACCCCCATCTCAACGCATTGCTCCATAAAAGACAAGGTCTCCTGAGGGGTGAAACCCCAATCAGACAATCTCCATTGACCATGAACGATGCGTGAGAATTGTAAATCGTCTTGTAACGTGACTCTTTCCATGATGAAATCCTCCCAATTGATGTTTTTATTCCCCTTTTCGGCTTGGCGGAATACATAAATATTTACGAAATACTAGGTATCCGTGAGAATGGTAGTCTTATCCGTAAGATTTAGAATATATCCGTGAAAACAAAGGTTTTATCCGTAAGAAATGACTTATATCCGTGACTCCTACAGTTTCTCTAACTCGCTTTTTAATAGACGGGCAATTTCTAACATCCCATATTGACCGATTTTCTCCTCTGCATCACTGTTATAATTTGTATTAGTGTTTACGTCATACGTATATATAGTTCCTTCGGCATCACGAATAAACTCAATGCCTGCCACATCAATTTTATTTTCTTTTAAGAAGGCTTCGAATTTTGAAATAATCGGATCATTGAACCCTTCAATGATTTCAAATTTAGGCCGAACTTCCGCCACTTCTCCAACAGGACAGAATAAATCGCCTATTTGACAAGCGTCTGCAGGGCAAAGCTGGAATCCTTCTGACGTATCCACCCTAACCGCATATACAAACTTACCTTCTACGAATTCGCATCGAGTGATGAAGGGTTCAGGAGCCTGGATGTATTCCTGGATTAATGTGATACCATCGATGGACTCCTCAAAGCTTGGACCCTCCAAAAATTCATGTAAAGCTTCCATGGAATAAAATAGCTGTACACCCAGACCTTTTCCGGCACGATTATGCTTGGTGATGAACGGTTTTCCCTCAAAAGCTCTTGCAGCTTCAATGATTGATTCCTTACCTACTGCTGCGACAGTCCTAGGTGTCTTGATTCCATTCGCTTCTAAAGCCATGTATTGAGCAACTTTGCTCACTTCAAGAGAGATCGCTCGAGTTCCATTCAGCACTTTACGTCCATGCCTTTCCAACCAAGCTAGTACAGATGCAGTCAATTCAGGCGCAAAACGGTGACCCCTAGTATGTGAAGAAGCACTCATACGATTATAAAAAACTCCTATTGGGGGTTCTTGATCTAAACGAACCGTTCCTTGGTCCAGATGCCATTCTTCATACGGGACCTCCAACTCTTCCAATCTTTTAATTAAATGTCTTGTCCAATCCTTGTTCTCATGTAGGATATATGCTTTTTTCATCTCTACTACCCCTTTCGTTCCACTCGCAATATACTGATTTTACATGATGAACAAATGGTATGCACGAATAATAGTAATTTAGAAATTTTAAGTGGTAATCGATCTTAAAAAGAAAAAGGCTTTCCGAATATTATTCGGAAAGCCTTATATTTAGCTTAACTGTTCGATTTCTTGAAGCAACTCATTATAGATTTCATCCACCACTGTAAAATCCATGGCAGTAAAATAGATTTTCTCAATTTTGTCATGAAGGGATTTTGCTTGATGGAGATATGCAGTCGCTTCCTGCATTTTATTTTTGTAAGCGGATGAAATAGTCTTCAATTCATCGGAATATCTCTCATCAGTTCCCGGTTCAATCGCTCTTTCATAAACATCAACGATAGAATCTCCATCTCGGTTTGGAAAGTATTCATGTGGAGCTGTACTATCAAAAATAGCAAAGCCTAGCTCTCGGACTATAATCATATCTAAACTGTTGTGATCAAATCCACAATGGTACACCTCAACATTAAGGCCCCTGTATTCTGCTTCGGCAGCAAACTTTTTAAGCATCGTTGATTTTCCAGATCCTGGACGCCCTTTTATGAAATACCGTCTTGTAATCTCTTCTGTTAAATTGGGAACATGGTCAACGGCACCATATGGTGTTGCCGCTCCCAAAAATCTATGTTTGACTGTACTCTCTTTATCCATGTGATGAGAACCAAAAAGCTCTTCTTTCAACTCTTCCGTCATATCATTCATTTTATTGAAATCGAGATGGGCGATAAAGATCTTTTCCCAATCATCATGGATGGCCAGCGCTTCACGAAATGCAGCATAGCCTTCTTGATAGAGTTGGGCTATTTGAGAGTTCATTTCAATTATTTCCTCTTTGTTCTCTTTCAAAATAGAGCTGTCCCACGCTTTACCTAAATTCACATATTGTTCAATGGCTCCAGGTGCTATTGGTTCCAGAACATGAGGTACGGTACCATCGACAATTCCTAAACTTAAGCCCCTGATAAGTACTCCATCCAGTGAGTGGGGGTCAGCAGAACAGTGTAAGTATTCCACATCTTGACCTTGTTCTTCAAAAAGATTCCCGATTTTTTTCATCATGGTTGATTTTCCTGTACCTGGTCCACCTATTAATATATATATGTGTTCAAGTCCTGCAAGATTGGAATCAAATAAGCTTTGAAATCCATGAGCCGTATTTCCACTAGCAAAATAATGCAATACCTTTCCCATATACATTACACACTCCCTGTGTTTAGGATGTAAATGCCTCTACGACTTACCATATGCAGGTAAGGAAAAATGGGTGAATGTCTATTGGATGAATGGGATGCCTTGATGAAATAGATTTATGTTGAATGATGTTAGCCTTGGTGAAGGTTATAAAAGAAGGGTTATTATCTTTGTTGTTGAAGAGTTCGGATGGTGTTCAATATTCCTTCTTGATAAGGTGTTCTTGGTAATAATCCAATTTCGTTCTCATACTTGCTGCTATCCAGTAATACGGGTTCCTCAGTCAAATACAGCATTTCTACTACTTCTTTCATACGTTTATTGAAGATGCCTAGCAAACCAATCATTTTTTTCCCTATGATCGAGTATGTCTTACTATATCCAAGTTGTTCTTGGGCTATCTGAAGAATTTCAATTCCACTTATGGTTCCTGTTCCAGCAATGTTCCACGATTGACCGTACGCTTTTTCATGGAGAGACAATTCAACCAATGCTTTTGCTCCATCCGGTGTGTAAATGTATTCCCTTTGGATGATCGGATTCCCGACATACATACTTTTACGATTTTCCGCGACGGATTTAAGAGTCATATGAAGAATCGTATTAGGTGCAAGAGGTCCATAGAAATCAGGAAAATGAGCATGAATGTATGGAATACCTGCTTCCTTAAGTTCCTTTTCCACTTCTAATCGAAGCTTTCCTTTTTTCGTATGTGGTTGCTTGACGGCAGATTCTGTGTGTTGAACTTCTGATTTTCTTCCATATGCATAAATATTATCCACTACTACAAGCTTTGCACTACTTTCCTTTGTAGCTGACCATATGTTTTGATTTAAAACTAGCAGTTTTTCTTCCCATTGTTCATAAGGGATATTAATAGCGTGGAAGATCACGTCCATCCCGTTAGCAGCCGTTCTTAATGCTTCTAAATCGAAAACATCCCCTGTAAATACATTTACTTTGTTTCCAAATAACTCAATAGCTCTGTTCTTATTTCTAATGAAAACAGACACCTCTATTCCCTTTTCCAACAATTCATTTGTGATTGCATATCCCATCCCGCCTGTAGCACCTAATACTAATACTTTTTCCATCCTAATTCCCCCTTATTATTTAACCACTGGTCAATAAAACACAAAATTTTTAATCAAGTAAGCCTTTTACAATAAAATTGGCATGGATTTTAGCTATTTCTTTCACATCTACAAACGACTGTCCGCTTCTGCAATAATGCGTAACAAAGCCATGTAATGCTAAAAAAACTGTCCAGATTTGGCTGATCGTTGCTTTTCCTTCACACAAAGTAAAAATGGAATGAGCAAAACGTTCGTAGCTCGTATTTGGAGCTTCATTTAAATAGCATCGTACCTCTTCATCCTTGATTAGGAACATAATTTCATATTGATTTTGATGTTCTAAACCAAATTCGATAAAACCTAAAAAGATACTTGATAACTTTTCTCTAGGAGGCAATTCTCTTCCTAGGATTTCTATTAAAATATCATCTAACTGGCGAAAATCATGCTCCACCATTTTGTAAAAAATTTCAGCCTTATTTTTAAAATGATAATAAATGGCTCCATGACTACAATTCAGTTCTTTCGCTATTTGTCTCATAGAAACATGTTGATATCCTTGATGTACAAAAAGATTTCGTGCAGCATCCAAAATCATTTCTCTTGTTAGTTCGTTTTCTGCTTTTCTTGGAGCCATATACTAGGTCCTCCCTTTTATTGACCACTGTTCAATAATGAGTATATGTTATTATTTTCCTTTTATCAACCTTTTTATTTAATTTTTTGGCTCTGTTAAACTTGCCTGTTGATTTCCGTTCCAGACGCTTGCTTTCCGGGGGGCGTTCGCCGAGCCTCCTGATATGAACGAAACTGTCAAGGCTCCCACTCCATAACTGGTTTGGTTTTGTTTTTGGGCACTTTTAAGAAGAGAAGCTATTTGGGGCT
>NZ_JAAGVZ010000020.1 GCF_010882125.1 Peribacillus alkalitolerans
AGCCCCAAATAGCTTCTCTTCTTAAAAGTGCCCAAAAACAAAACCAAACCAGTTATGGAGTGGGAGCCTTGACAGTTTCGTTCATATCAGGAGGCTCGGTGAACGCCCCCCGGAAAGCAAGCGGCTGGAGTGGAAATCAACCATTCGCCTCCCATACATATCAAAAATGTCAAAAGGTATCGAGAGAGCGTACTCTCGATACCTTTTGTCGACAATCTGAAAGGATGACTTCTTTTCATTAATAATAAGGGATTTTATCTAAGTATAAATCCATAGTAATCCTAAAAAAGCAAATCCTATTTCAGGGTTTGCTTTTTTAAGGTTTATGTAAGGTTTGAATTAAATTAGTGTAAGGTTCAGGATTTATAATCACCTATGTAGTTGATACGAGGAGGATTATTAAATGAAAACAATCTTACAAGCAAATAGAGTTCAAAAGGTATTTGATAATAAAGGAATCGTGTATAAAGCTTTGGAAGATATTGATTTAGAAATTAAAGAGGGCGAATTTATTGGGATTATGGGCCCATCAGGCGCTGGTAAATCAACATTACTAAATATTTTTTCCACCATTGATTCCCCATCGTCTGGAGATATCATTATCGCAGATCAAAACATTGTTAATATGAAGGAAGAACAACTGTCTGATTTCCGACGGAATAAACTTGGATTTATCTTCCAAGATTACAATCTTCTTGATACATTAACGGTCAAAGAAAACATTCTGCTTCCTCTTGCGTTATCAAAAGTACCAGCCAAAGAGATTGAAATACGTGTTAATAAAATCGCTGATACATTTGGAATTCGAGAAATCTTGGATAAATACCCATATCATATATCAGGAGGTCAGAAACAACGAACTGCAGCATCTCGGGCCATAATAACAAGTCCAGATATCATCTTTGCGGACGAGCCTACTGGTGCATTAGATTCAAAATCTGCTATTAGCTTATTAGAAAGCTTAAACGCATTAAATAAAGAGAATAAATCTACTATTATGATGGTGACGCATGATGCTTTCGCTGCTAGCTTTTGTCAACGGGTGTTATTTATTAATGATGGCAAGATCTATACAGAGATTCATAAAATGAACCTTTCTCATAAGGAGTTCTTTCAAAAAATATTAGATGTCCTAGCTTCTCTTGGAGGTGGGCATTAAATGACATTATTTAGTTTGGCTAGGAAAAATATTAGGCAAAATTTCACCAACTATTTCTTATATTTTGCATCCATGATTTTCAGCATAGTGATCTACTTTACATTCGTTTCATTAAAATACGATAAAACCATTCAAGCTACTACAGGCTCATCACAAAAAATCAACTCTGCTTTTAGTGGTGCAGCAGTAGTCTTAATGATCTTTGTAGGGATTTTCATTTGGTATTCTAACGCCTTCTTTACAAGGAAACGTAAAAAAGAAGTGGGTCTTTATTCTTTATTGGGTGTACGTAAGAAACAAATTGGCCGTATGTTATTTTATGAAAATTTTATTATGGGGATAGTAGCCCTTATTATTGGAATTCTTCTAGGTTCTTTATTATCAAAGGTTTTTGTTTCAATTTTAATGAAAGTCATTGGTTACGAATCCATGGGGAATTTCGTCATTTCATTCGAAGCGATAATAAATACGATAATCGTATTCTTTCTAATTACAATCCTAACTTCGATTCAAGGTTACCGATTGATATATCGATTTAAATTAATTGAATTATTCCAAGCAGATAAAGAAGGTGAAAAAGAGCCGAGAGCTTCTTTTATCCTGGCTCTTATATCCATAATATTAATCGGAATTGGTTATTGGCTAGCTTTACAAAATTTATTGGAATCGAATGTTTGGAAAGTAATAGGATGGATGGTTACTCCACTTGTAATTTTAAGTACAGTTATACTGGGTACGTATCTACTATTCAGTACATTAACCGTATTCCTATTAAAGCTGTCTAGAAAAAATACTAGATCCTATTGGAAAGGGATTAACATCATTGGGGTTTCCCAGCTTCTATATCGCATAAAAGGCAATGCTCGGACTTTGACGGTTATTGCAGTACTAAGTGCTACAACATTAACAGCAGTTGGAACTGCCTACAGTTTGTATTACAACACTAGAAGTAATATAGAAATCGCTGATCCTAACGACATGATGTTTGTTTCTAAAGATAAGACCGTATCTAAAAAAGTTGAAAATATCATCTCAAGTAATAATAATCATGACATTGTCTATCATGTAGAAATTCCGACGCTTCAAATCACTGCAGATATCACAACCCTAAAAAGTAAAATGTCTAGTGATGAAATGATTTATACAGTAATTTCAAATAGCACATTTAATAAATTAGCTAAAACACAAGATAGAGGAGACTCCTTATCGTTAATTGGGAATGATGCAGCTGCATTAGAAGCCGTATATTATGACGGTTTGTCACCAAAGTATGTGGGATCAACGATATCCTTGAATGTAAAGGATCACGTCGAAAACATTACGTTTAAGAACCTAAAAAAATACAATGTCCTAAATCTATATACTGCAGGTGCCACTCTCGTTGTGAGTGATGAGTTGTTTTCCAAATTAGAAAAAGAAATATTCCCTGTGAACATGGAAATATACAAGATTACAAACGAAGATGAAGCTAAGCAACTTACAAAAGATATTCAATCCATTTTATCGGAAGAAGCAAACTTCTCAAGTTTTTATGCAGATTATACAGCTGCCTTGGAATCAACAGGATTAATGATATTTATGGGTGGATTTTTAGGATTAGTATTCCTTGTCGCAACAGGAAGTATCATTTACTTTAAACAATTAACAGAGGCAAATGCAGATAAATCTCGTTATGAGATTCTATACAAAATTGGTGTAAATAAGAAAGAAGTAAGGAAATCAATCGCAAAACAAGTATTGTTTATCTTTTCCCTTCCATTAATAGTAGGAATCGCTCATTGTGCAGTTGCTTTGACTGCTTTATCAAGACTATTACAAACAAACCTAATGATCCCGGTTGTACTATGCATGGGGGTATATACTTGTATTTATATTTTTTATTATTTCTTAACGGTAAATGCATACTACAAAATTGTCATGAAAACAAAATAATCAAATAGATAGAGGAGCTTATCGATGAAAAAATTAATTTTATTTGGAGTAGCTATAGGAGCATTATTAATTGGTGGTTTATTGTTTATTCAAAATATAAATGTTAATAGAATAGGTGCGAATCAATATTATACTCAAATTGAAGGTCAAGGAAAGAAGTTAGTAGGGAAAGCAGACAATGGTGAGACGTTTATATCATATGAATACGAATTACCAGCTTTTAATAAAAAGGGCCAAGAAAAAACACTAACGTTTACATCACATAAACAACTTCGTGACAAAGCGTATTTATGCCTTTTTGTTAAGGATGGAAAAGGTGTTACATCCTATCAGGAAGTAACAAAGAAAGAACTTCCTGAAAAAGCAAAAATAGATTGAAATAAAGACATACCTTTTCCTTAAGCATTAAAACTTCTATAAACTAAAAAAGAATCCTTAAAAAGGGTTCTTTTTGTATGCCAGAATTTATATCTAATGGAGGATAATATAAGAACAGACATCGACTTTCTCCATTAGGGAGATAAGGGGTGATTTTCTAATAAACATAAAAGGGATGAATTATAGTAAGCTTTAGGATTATCATTTTGTTTTTCCTTTGAATTTTGCCATCCCTGATATTAAACAAGTTCCCGTTTTTTATATAATGAGGATTAAATTTGTCCAATTATGGAGGTAGTTTTTTAATGACGCTAAAAAACAAAAAAGTTTTAATTATTGACGATGAAGAAGATCTATTAAGACTATTGAAGACCGTTTTAATGAAAGAGGGAATAGAACATGTGTTTACCTCTACCACAACGAGTGACGGATTGATTCAATTTCAACAAAAACAACCAGATATTGTTTTATTGGATATTATGCTACCAGATGGAGAGGGCTATGATGTGTGTAAGCAGATTCGAACCACTTCTAACGTGCCCATTTTATTTATATCTGCAAATGCAGAAGAAATTGACAGAATTTTAGGATTTGCCATGGGTGGGGATGATTATATCACAAAGCCATTTAGTCCGAAGGAAGTCGCATATCGAGTAAAGGCTCAATTACGAAGAGCGGATTACTTACTGATAAATGATACAAAGGAATCAATTATTAAAGCAGGTCCTTTCGAATTAAATGAACATAGAGCAGAATTGACCAAGAATGGAAAAATGATTGATCTGAAGCGAAAGGAACTTGGATTAATGACTTATTTTCTAAAAAATATGAATAAGGTCATTAGTAAGGAAAGACTTTGTGATGCTGTCTGGGGCGAGGATTTTATTGGCTTTGATAATACCATAATGGTACACATCCGAAGACTTCGTGAAAAAATTGAAGATCAACCTTCCAGCCCAAGATATTTAATTACCGTTAAAGGATTAGGTTATAAACTAATTGTAGAGGAAGAATAGGAGATGAAATGGAGATTAACTGGAAGATATTTGATGTCAGTAGTTTTGGTTGTAATACTAGTCATATTAATAAATATTTTTACCATTTTGTTATTACTGATTGTTCAAGTTACATTAAATGTACCAATTTTTCAAGCGAAGGAATCAACTCCTGCTGAAACTTTTACCAGGAGTTTTCAAGAACATATAATGGCTTCAAATGATGAAATCGCTATTAGTGAGAAAGGTAAGAAAGAGCTTATTTCTAATAAAGCATGGATACAAATTTTAGATGAAAATGGAAAAGAAGTATATGGCTATAGAATTCCTGTAGGTATCAAGAAGAAGTATACCCCTTTAGAAGTGGTTAATTCACATAAATATGTTGAAGCTGATACTTCTTCAACTGTTTTTATTAGTGGAAAAAAGATAAATAACAAAAAATATAGTTACTTTATTGGGTTTAAGAATCCTTATATTGAAAAAATCATATTTTCTTATGATTCACGAAATATCTTACATAAGATAAAAGTAGGAAGTATTGTTTTATTACTTATAGATAGTTTTATTGCTTTATTGATAGGATATTTTTTTAGTAAACGACTTACTCATCCATTACAAACATTAATTAGTGGAATTATAAGATTGGCAAATAAAGATTACAATGTACTTTATGAACCTAAAGGAATCTATAAAGATGTTTTTTATAATGTAAATAGTTTATCGAATCAGCTTAAAGAGAACGAAAAAGAAAGAAAAAAAATAGACTTGTTAAAAGAAGAGTGGATTAGCAATATATCCCATGACATAAAAACACCGTTAGCCTCTATTCAAGGCTATGCAGAAATGATGAAGGATCAAGAATATCATTTTTCTTTAGAAGAAATGAGAGAATTTGCGGAAATAATCGAAAAAAAATCACTATATATGAAAGAGCTCATTGAAGATTTAAACATAACCACAAGATTGAAAAATAAAGAACTAGCGTTAAATACAAAAACGATTAATATTGTAACTTTATTACGTAATACTGTAATTGATATATTAAACGATGCAAGATATTCAAATAGAAATATTAAATTTCAAGTTCAGAATGAAATTATTAATATTGAAGTTGATGAAATATTAATTCGGAGAGCGTTTAATAATTTAATTTACAATGCAATCGTCCATAATGACTCCAAAGTAAATATAGTTGTAAGTATTGAGTCGAAAGAACGAACACACATTACAATAATGGATGATGGTAAAGGAATCAAAAAGGAAGATCTTAATAGAATTTTTGACCGTTATTATCGTGGAACCAATACCGGGGAGTCACATAAAGGATCTGGACTCGGAATGGCCATCGCCAAAGATATCATTCAGGCACATAATGGGGAGATATCAATTAGCAGCGTGATTGATCATGGTACAAAGATTGAAATCGAATTATAATGGACCATTTAATACCATTTTCTTTCAATATATATGTATATGCACAAAAAAAGATAGCAACGACTTTGGTTGCTATCCAATCTAGGGAGTTTAGGGGTATAATCTAGATGTACTAGTATTGTACCCGGACTTTTTAAAAATAAACCAACTTTACTAAAATCCTTCTTTATTGAATAGTAGCGTTTCTATTGATATGATAGATATGAATATTTGATTAGGAGACGATACCATGAGTATGGACTTTAACTTTTTTATGAATGATATTGTAAGACAAGCACGCCAAGAAATTACTACTGCAGGTTATACAGAGCTTAAGACACCTGAAGAGGTAGATGAAGCATTCAATAAAAGTGGCACGACACTTGTTATGGTGAATTCAGTATGCGGTTGTGCAGGTGGAATTGCCCGTCCAGCAGCAGCTCATTCCGTTCATTATGACAAGCGCCCAGATCATTTAGTAACTGTATTTGCTGGTCAAGATAAGGATGCAACGGAGCATGCCCGTAACTACTTTGTAGACTATCCACCATCATCACCTTCTTTTGCATTATTAAAGGATGGAAAGCTTTGTACGATGATAGAGCGTCATGAAATCGAAGGTCACGATCCTATCTCTGTTGTGACAAAGCTGCAAAATTACTTTGATAAATATTGTGATGAAATTTAATTCAATGGGGACCCTAAAATAGGGTCCCTTTTTCTAATGCAGTTTTAAGACTGCATAAACTGGTAGCAAAGAATGCAAAAGAGAGGTGGAAACTTACGAGTACTTGAATAATGAAACTACACTTTAGCCCTTATTTGAAGGTGCCGAAATCAGTAATATCCCTTTTGGAAAATATTTTTAAATAATATTAAACTATTTATTTTTAATAACAATATTGCATAAATATAAGTATGTGTTAAAATACATATCAGTGAATATATATTAAATTTAAGGTTTTTGCTTGATAAAAATCTATAAATATCTCATAATAATTTATTATTGTGAAGTATGAAAATATTTAGAAAATTATAGGAGGAAAGTAAAAATGAAAAAATGGTTAACAGTAATCCTAACATCAATTCTATTAGTGGGACTTCTATCAGCTTGTGGAACTTCTGACAAAGAAGGTGCTTCCAATGCTGAAGGCGGAGAAAAGAAAGTACTAAAAATGGGAACATCAGCTGACTACCCACCATTTGAATATATCGATACAGCAAAAGGTGATGATATTATCGGTTTTGATGTTGATTTAGCAAAAACAATCGCAAAGAACCTTGGATATGAAGTTACAGTTCAAGATATGGATTTCAGTGGACTTATCACTGCTTTACAATCCGATCAAGTTGATTTTGTATTGGCAGGTATGACACCTACTGAAGAACGTAAGCAAAGTGTTGATTTCTCCGATGTATACTACATGGCTAATCATATGATCGTAACGAAAAAAGACAGTGGTATTGAAAAACAAGAAGATTTAGCAGGGAAGACAGTTGGTGTACAACTGGGTTCAATCCAAGAAGGATTAGCAAATGATTTGAAGGAAACTGGCAATATCGATATGAAGGTTGAAAACCGAAATCGTATTCCTGAACTAGTCCAAGAGATAATGGCTGGACGTTTCGATGCAGCGATCATCGAAGATACGGTGGCAAAAGGATACCTAAACGATAACAAGGAACTGGTTGGTCATGTAATCCCTGTACCTGAAGAAGAAGCTGGTTCTGCAATTGCATTCCCTAAGGACAGTGAATTAACTGAAAAGTTCAATGAGGAACTTAAGAAAATGCAAGAAAATGGTGAACTAGAAAAATTAATCGTTAAGTGGTTTGGTGGAGAGCAAGCAAAATAATGTAATAATCCATCATAAACCTTAAAGTGTCTGGCATTCTAAAAATTTCCCTTTTTAGAATGCTTGGCACTTTATCTAGTTTATTCCCGGTCTTAAGGAGATGAGAAAGATGAATTTTGATTTCGAAAGGATTTTGCCTTCATTGCCTTTCATTTTGGAAGGTATTCCACTAACGTTAAAGGTCGTAGCAGCAGCAGGGTTGTTAGGGTTTGCATGGGGTATCATATTGGCCTTATTCAAAATCAGTAGACTTAAGCCATTAAATTGGTTTGCAGATATTTATACCTCTATTTTCCGTGGTACCCCTTTAGTCCTTCAATTAATGTTGATTTATTACGGGGCGCCTCAGTTATTTGGAACTCAGATTGACGCGTTTGTAGCTGCATTTCTATCGTTTGGATTAAACTCTGCAGCATATATCTCGGAAGTTATTCGGGCAGGTATTCTTGCAGTGGACAAAGGACAAAAGGAAGCATCTATGGCTTTAGGTGTTCCTTATAATCGAATGATGTGGGATATTATTTTGCCACAGGCTATGAAAAACATACTTCCAGCACTAATGAATGAATTTATTACTCTTACGAAAGAGTCTGCAGTAGTAACTGTCATTGGATTACAAGATATTATGAGACGATCCTATATTGTAGGTGGACAAACTTATAAATTCTTAGAGCCAATCCTTTTTGCAGGAGTCATCTATTACGTAATGGTAATAATCCTAACTGTACTTGGTAAGCTAGTTGAAAGGAGAATGAGACGCAGTGATTAAAATCGATAATCTTCATAAGTATTTCGGGAAATTGGAAGTTTTAAAAGGAATCACTACTTCCATCAGTGAAGGTGAAGTGGTTGCGATTATTGGACCATCTGGTTCGGGAAAATCGACGTTCCTGCGTTGCATGAACCTTTTAGAGCAGCCAACTGAAGGGAAAATCTTTGTAAAAGATCACGACATAACAGATAAGAAGACAAACATTTTGAAGGTTCGTGAAAATGTAGGGATGGTATTTCAGCATTTTCATTTATTCCCTCACAAAACGGTATTAGAAAACCTCACATACGCACCAATGAAAGTGAAAGGACTTTCTAAACAAGAAGCCGATAAAAAGGGAATGGAATTACTTAAAAAAGTGGGACTTGCTGAAAAAGCTCATGAGTATCCGAACCGTTTATCAGGGGGACAAAAACAGAGGGTAGCAATTGCGCGTGCACTTGCAATGGATCCCGAAGTGATGTTATTTGATGAACCTACTTCCGCCCTTGATCCTGAGATGGTAAAGGAAGTTTTAGAAGTTATGAAATCACTTGCCCACACAGGAATGACAATGGCGATCGTTACCCATGAAATGGGCTTTGCTCGAGAAGTAGCGGATCGAGTTTTATTCTTAGATGGTGGAAATCTAGTAGAGGATGCTCCTCCAGCAGAATTCTTTACTTCACCTAAATCCCCACGTGCAAAGGACTTTCTTGAGAAAATGCTATAAGAGAAGGATAGCTTTTTGCTATCCTTCTTTTTTTATTTTATAGGGTAAATTAAAGCTTATTGTTGATTGGTATGGAAGGCGTGAGATTACTCGAGGAATCTGTTCAATGTCCTTCGGGAAAAGCGAGTCTAGGGAGAACCAACAGGCGTGCAATTCGCAGTGGAGGATCCCAACCCCCGCGGAAAACGAGTGCTGGAGCTGTGATCATCAAAACAGAGCCATTAAATAAAATTAAATTGGAAGCAATGAAGTATAAGAAGAATCAAAATATCAGTAAGGCAAATAAAAGTGGAAATTCTCCTTTATCCCCACCTAATGGCTCGAGAATTGTCGAGTTTTTTAATATTTTAGGGTAGTATAAATAAGTGGAAAAGATGTAAATCCACGAAAAAATCGGTCAGGTAATAGGGGTAAATTACACTATCATTGCGTGACGGAAATTCTCAAAGGGAGGGACCTTATGTTTAAAATTGGCTATAGAACATTAAAAACATCCATAGGAGTAGCCATTGCGATATTAATTGCACAACTTTTCGGTCTTTCCAATTTTCCATCTGCAGGAATCATAACTATTTTAAGCATTCAGGTTACAAAAAAGAAATCAGTAAGGACGTCTATTGACCGTTTCATTGCATGTTTGATAAGCATTGTTTTCTCAGTGATATTCTTCGAGGGAATCGGATACCATCCGATTGTCATCGGGCTGATGCTATTATTTTTTATTCCAACTGCAGTTGCTGCAAAGGTCCAAGATGGGATTGTAACAAGCAGTGTTATTATTTTACATATCTATAACCAAGCGGAAATCAGCTATCAATTTATCCTCAATGAAATTTCATTGATTTTAATTGGTATCGGTGTAGGTCTTATTATGAATTTATACATGCCGAGCTTAGAGAATACATTGTACGAATACCAAGAAGGAATCGAACGTAAATTCAGTATCATTCTTAAACAGATGGCTCATTATCTGAGGACAAATAACACGGATTGGGACGGTAAGGAAATAGTAGAAGTATCAAAGCTGCTTCAAAATGCAAAGACATTGGCATTCCGAGATGTTGAAAACCATTTTCTACGCCATGAAAATCTGTTCTATCATTATTTTAAAATGCGAGAAAAACAATTTGAAATAATAGAAAGGCTTTTGCCATTAATCAGTTCCATACCTGCCACTTGTTGTCAAAGTCACATTGTGGCAGAATTCATCGAAGAAATAAGCGAAAATGTACATCCAGAAAATACTGCTAATATTTATTTACATAAACTAGATGAGATGATGGATCAATTCAAGGAAATGGATTTGCCGAATACAAGAGAAGAATTTGAGGTGCGGGCTGCACTAATCCAAATAACGAAGGAAATTCAAGATTATTTATCATTGAAGAGTGCTTTTACGGGATTACCGAGTAGACAGGTGAATGAAAAAAGGAAAGGCCGTTTAAACTAAGTGGACGATGAATTGAATCAGAAACGAAGGTGAATGGCATTCGGTTTTTATTAACTTTGTTTATTATTTTAAGTATTTCTCCTGTTTGGCCCATAGGGCAGAATCCATTACGAGGGGACCCATTCATAATTGTCAATAAAAGTAAGAATGAATTAGCTTTTATTAAAGATGGGAAAGTTCAGCAGGTGGTGAAAGCTGGAACGGGTAAAAGCCAAGATTTAACTCCTGAAGGATTGTTTACTGTTACCGTAAAAGCTAAAAATCCTTATTATCGCAAAAAGAACATTCCTGGTGGGGATCCGAGAAATCCACTTGGAACCCGTTGGATTGGTTTTGATGCTAGAGGAACGGATGGGCGCATATATGGGGTACATGGAACAAATCAGCCATGGACGGTTGGTAAATACGTTTCAAATGGATGTATAAGACTTTTAAATCCTGTCGTTGAAAAATTATATGACCAGGTTCCTATAGGGACAAAAATACTTGTCACTCGATCAACTAAAAGTTACAAGCAACTGGCAAAGGAGCATGGAGCACTATAAAAAGAGAGTGAAACAATCACTCTCTCAGACTGTAGTCAAACTCGAAGAGTTTCGAGTTTGACTACAGTCTTTTTTTTACAATGAAAGAAGTTAACTAAGAACTAGAGAAGTTGATTGCAGCGAAGGGCGAACGCTTTCCGCGGGCGTGGCTTGAGCCTCCTCCTTCGCTACGCTCGTGCGGGGTCTCAAGTCTCAAGCTTTTCCCGCAGGAGTCGTCGCCCTCTGCTCCAATCAACGGTGTTTGTACATAATTTAGAGGTGATAAGCGATGATGAATAAAAATCAAATCAATGAACGTGAACAATTAGAAATGCTGACTATTGAACAACTTGTTCCTCAAGACCACATAGTAGGGATTTGTAGTGGAAACGATTGAACGAGTCTTTGCGGATGCGAAGGAAAAGCATGGTATGCGTTGGACAACCCTAAGAGGATTAAAAAAATTGTCCATGCAGGCGATGCTTACGTTTGCATCCATGAATCTAAAGAAACTTGGACATGGGAAGTTGCTTAAGGATGATTTATAAAGCTTAATGAACAGGTTTTTAAGTTGATTATTCAAGGACACTGGTTGATTGGAGCGGAAGGCGCTTGACTCCTGGGGGATTAGCGTTACAGGCGAGACCCCGCAGGAGCGATAGCGACGAGGAGGCTCGGCGAACGCCCCCCGGAAAGCAAGCGGCTGGAGCGGAAATCAACCTTTTCGCCTACCAAACATATCAAAAATGACAAAAGGTATCGAGAGAGCGTATTCTCGATACCTTTTGTCGACAATATGAGAGAGTGAAACAATCACTCTCTTTTTTACGTTTAAAGCGGCTAAATCAATATTTATGATATCAAATTTTTGAATAATCATTTTGTATTCAAGTATACTGAATCTACCTTTAATCATATGCCTCAAATTGTTTGTAAATTAAAACCCTGAAGACATAATGTCTTCAGGGTTTTTATGTTTAGAATAAAAATGATATTCCAGTAAGTAAAGTTGAAAGCAACATAACTGCCATCATCATATATACGACGAATTTACGGAATTTTTTATTTTTCATATTGCATCTCTCCTATTTAGGAATAGTACAAGTCTATTTTACCTTTAATAAGCAATTTAGACAACTGTAAGAAGTATGCAATGCGATAGAGAAATTTGAAATAAAAGAGTTATTTTTTGAGTAAAAAGCAGGGTTTTGGCGAATTTTGTAGAATAGTATCTGAGTACTGAAAGTTTAGTGACAGAACTTGGGGGATTTCTATGATTAATAAAATTGACCACATTGGAATTGCAGTAAAATCACTGGAGTCTGCATTGGAGTTTTATCAAAACACACTTGGACTGACTTTCGAAGGAAAAGAAACAGTCGAAAGCCAAGGAGTGACTGTAGCGTTTTTATTAGCAGGTAACACTAGGCTGGAATTGTTGGAGGCCACTTCTGATAGTAGCCCAATTGCTAAATTCATTGAAAAACGTGGGGAAGGAATTCACCATGTTGCGTTAGGTGTGAGTAAGATTGAGGAAAGAATCCAAGAAGTGAAAGAAAAAGGAATTATTATGATTAACGACCAACCAAAACCTGGTGCACACCATGCTCAAGTAGCGTTTATGCACCCTAAATCTACTGGTGGCGTTTTATATGAGTTTTGTGAACGTAAAGAGGAGGAGCAATCATGATTGACATCTATGAAAAAATTAATGAATTATATGATCGTCGCAGAGAAATTGAACTAGGTGGCGGGGACGATAGAATAGATAAGCAACACGAAAAAGGAAAATTGACAGCGCGTGAACGGATCGACTTATTGGTCGATCCAGGGACTTTTGTAGAATTGAATCCTTTTATTTCCCATAGATGCAATGATTTCGGACTTGCTGATGCAAAAGGACCTGGTGACGGGGTTGTTACAGGTTATGGAAAGGTTAACGGCAGGGACATTTATTTATTTTCTCAAGACTTCACGGTTTTTGGTGGGGCCTTAGGGGAGATGCATGCTAAAAAGATTGCCAATGTTATGGATTTAGCAGCCAAAAATGGGGCTCCATTTATCGGATTGAATGATTCAGGTGGTGCAAGAATCCAAGAGGGTGTCGTTTCCCTTGACGGTTATGGACATATTTTTT
This sequence comes from Peribacillus alkalitolerans, assembly GCF_010882125.1. Taxonomy (GTDB): domain Bacteria; phylum Bacillota; class Bacilli; order Bacillales; family DSM-1321; genus Bacillus_BN; species Bacillus_BN alkalitolerans. The sequence goes on from NZ_JAAGVZ010000020.1 coordinate 13,332, forward strand.
ATCGAAACTCCATCTATTCCGGAGTAATACCACAAATCTCGGTAATCATGGGGCCGTGTGCAGGAGGGGCCGTTTATTCACCAGCTATTACTGATTTCGTCTTTATGGTTGAAAAGACAAGTCAAATGTTCATTACCGGTCCAAAGGTCATTGAAACAGTAACAGGAGAAAAAATCAGTGCTGAAGATCTAGGTGGAGCAGATGTGCATAATAGCATTAGTGGGAATGCACATTTTAAAGCTGAAACAGAAGAAGCGGTAATTGAGATGGTTCGTGCTTTATTAAGCTACCTTCCACAGAACAATGAACAAAAGCCTACAAGGTTAGATGCAGATCAAGCTGATGATTATCGACCTGACTTAACGGATGTTATCCCATTTGACGCAATCCGACCTTATGATGTACGTAAGGTAATTGAGCAAGTGGTTGATGGAGATTCCTTTATGGAGATTCAAAAAGATTTCGCAAAAAACATTGTGATAGGTCTTGCAAGAATCAAAGGTGAAGTAGTTGGATTAGTGTGTAACCAACCTAAGGTGATGGCAGGAGGCCTAGATATCGATTCCTCTGATAAAGCGGCTCGTTTCATTCGTTTTTGTGATTCTTTCAACATTCCGATTATTACGTTTGAAGATGTAACGGGTTTCTTCCCTGGAGTTAAACAAGAGCACGGCGGTATCATTCGTCACGGCGCTAAAATTCTTTATGCTTATTCAGAAGCAACCGTTCCAAAGCTTACTGTAATTCTGCGTAAGGCATATGGAGGGGCTTATGTGGCATTGAATAGTAAATCCATTGGGGCTGATCTGGTATTTGCTTGGCCAAATGCAGAAATTGCTGTTATGGGACCTCAAGGTGCTGCCAACATCATTTTTGCTAGAGAAATTGCTAATAGTGAAGATCCTGAAGCAACAAGAGCGCAAAAAATAGAAGAATATAGAGAAAAGTTTGCTAATCCATATGTCGCCGCTAGTCAAGGAATGGTTGATGATGTGATTGATCCAAGAGAGACTAGGATTAAAATCATACAATCTCTTGAAATGCTTCGAAATAAAAAAGAATCAAGACCATATAAGAAACATGGCAATATCCCGTTATAGGTTCAAATAATAAGAATATGTATATTAACGCAAAACAAGTATGTTTGGTTTGCCACACCACTCTTAGAATAGGTATACTTGTTTTGGTACGTTATACATATGGAGGTAGTATAAATGATTAATCAAGAGCGTTTACTTGCAGAGTTTTTAGAGCTTGTGCAAATTGATTCTGAAACGAAGTTCGAAACGGAAATCTGTAAAGTGCTGAAGGAGAAGTTCTCTGCACTTGGTGTTGAAGTTTTCGAAGATGATACAACTGCTGTAACAGGACACGGTGCTGGAAATTTAGTTTGTACACTTCCAGCTACTAAAGATGGAGTGGATACTATTTACTTCACTTCCCACATGGATACTGTCGTGCCTGGTAAAGGTATCAAGCCTTCTATCCAGGATGGATATGTAGTGACTGATGGTACTACAATCCTAGGTGCTGATGATAAAGCAGGTTTAGCTGTCATGCTTGAAGCAATCCGTGTTCTAAAAGAACAAAATATCGCTCATGGAAAAATCGAGTTTATTATCACTGTAGGGGAAGAGTCAGGTTTAGTAGGCGCTAAAGCCTTAGACCGCAATTTGGTAACTGCTAAATTTGGCTATGCTTTGGATAGTGACGGTAAAGTAGGTAACATTGTGGTAGCAGCTCCTACTCAAGCGAAGGTGTCTGCAGTAATCAAAGGAAAAACAGCTCATGCAGGTGTAGCACCTGAAAAAGGGGTATCTGCTATTACGATTGCAGCAAAGGCTATCTCTAGAATGCCACTTGGCAGAATTGATGAAGAAACGACTGCAAACATCGGTCGATTTGAAGGTGGAAGACAAACAAATATCGTTTGCGACCATGTTGAAATTTTAGCTGAAGCACGTTCACTTATCCCAGAGAAAATGGAAGAACAAGTGCGTAAGATGAAGGAAGCTTTTGAATCCGCTGCAGAGGAAATGGGCGGCAAAGCGATCGTTGAAATTCAAGTCATGTACCCTGGTTTCAAATTCGGCGACGGAGATCACGTTGTGGAAATCGCGAAAAAAGCAGCTACAAAAATCAATCGTCCAAGTGAATTGCAACAAAGTGGCGGTGGCAGTGATGCTAACGTAATTGCTGGCTTTGGAATCCCAACTGTAAACTTGGCAGTTGGATATGAAGACATCCATACAACAAATGAAAGAATGCCTATCGAAGAGCTTGTAAAGCTTGGGGAAATGGTTATTGCCATAATCGAAGAAGTATCAGGGGAATAATATCAACATTTGTTCCGAGTAAAGATTATGAACATAAAAGGAGTATTTGCTATGAGGCAGGTACTCCTTTTCAATAAATAAAGGGAGGGTGAAAAGATGAATAACTTAGATAAAATTGTGGTTTTTAATTGTGGCAATGAGGAGTACGGTATGTCCATCCAACATGTGATTTCAATCGAAAAACCTGGACCATTGACACCTATCCCTCAATTTCCTTCCTATGTAAAAGGGATGAGCAAAATTCGTGATAAGGTATTACCAATACTTGATCTTCGGACTGTCCTATATGGTTTCGACACAGATCCGATTGCAGTGGAAGCAAGATGGATTATTCTTCAGAATAAAGATTTTGTATTTGGGCTTATTTGTAGTCAAGCAAAAGAAATAATAGAAGTATCTGATTCCTCTATGACAAAGTTGGGGTTGACCGGCTATAAAAAGACAGAGTATTTAAAAGGTGTAGCAAATATTAATGGAAGATTGATTACCATTATTGATCATGCTCAGTTATTACACTCTCTTGATGGAATGAATCAATTAGAGGACTATGTTAATGCGGCTAAAGAATCATAATAAGTCCGGCTCGGGGTTGTAAGAAACAACTCAATGAGTCAGGGCTTTTCTTTTTTACAACCTATAAAATTAGTAGTATAGTTTTAATTAGTATCAGATACTAATAACTACTCATAATTCGGAGGGAACTTTGCTTTTAGATACGCAACAAATAAAAGATGTCATAAGGCATCGCTATCCATTTTTATTAGTGGATCGAATTATAGAGCTTGAAGTAGGAAAAAGGGCAGTGGGAATAAAAAACGTTTCAGCGAATGAAGAATTTTTCAACGGACATTTTCCTGATTATCCTGTGATGCCTGGAGTGTTAATAGTAGAAGCGTTAGCTCAAGTAAGCGCAGTTGTAATGCTGACAAAAAAGGAAAATGAAGGACGATTGGGTTTGTTAGCGGGAATTGATCATTGTCGCTTTAAAAGACAAGTAAAACCAGGAGATCAACTTATCTTGGAAGTAGAAATTACAAGATTAAAAGGTCCGATAGGCAAAGGCAAAGGAATCGCCAAAGTAGATGGTGAACTAGTGTGCGAAGCTGAATTAATATTTGCTTTTGGTGATTGATGAACCACATCCATGGGAAGTTTCCATACATTTTGGTAAAATAGATGTATGGAAAGGAGGGTAGAGTATGAGTCAATACTATCCAAAGAATGGTAGAGTGATTTTGCATGTTGATATGAATAGTTTTTACGCATCTGTGGAAATGTCATATGATTCTAATCTCAGGGGAAAGCCAGTTGCAATCGCTGGAAATACCGAAGAAAGAAGAGGCATCATCATTACTTGTAGCTACGAAGCAAGAAAACTCGGTATTAAAACTACCATGCCACTTTGGGAGGCGAAAAAACTCTGCCCGAGCCTTATTGTCCTTAAGCCGAATTTTGAGCGATATAGAAAGGCTTCAGAGGCTATGTTCCATTTACTCCGTCAATATTCAACATTAGTGGAACCAGTTTCGATAGATGAAGGATATGTGGACATAACCCAATCTTCCCATCTTGGTTCACCACTAGATATTGCTAAAAGTATTCAATTCAGACTTAAAGATACAATGGATCTGCCGTGTAGTATTGGTATTGCTCCGAACAAATTCCTTGCAAAGACTGCATCAGATATGAAAAAACCGATGGGAATCACCATTCTAAGAAAAAGGGATGTTTCATCCAAAATTTGGCCATTACCTTGTGTAGAGATGCATGGAGTAGGGAAAAAAACGGCAGAAAAGCTCGCGACAATCGGTATCATAACAATCGGTGATTTGGCGAAAGCGCAAGACATACAACTGAAAGCCCTGTTGGGGATAAATGGAATTCGTTTGAAAGAAAGAGCAAATGGGGTTGACCAACGTGAAGTAGACCCGGAATCTATCTATGATTATAAAAGTATTGGAAATTCAACTACATTACCGAAAGATACGACAAATCAAAAAGAGTTGGAACAAGTAATTAAGCAACTTTCTGAAAAGGTTGCCTATCGCTTGGCAAAAAAATCATTAGTAGGTTTAAAATTAGGAGTGACGATCCGGTATAAAGATTGGAAGACCATAACTAGAAGCACGACTCTCTTAAACCCAATCTTTAAAGCTAACGATATCCACATGAAAGGGATTGAAATATTCCGAAAGAACTGGAATGGAGATCCCATTAGGCTACTCGGTGTAACGGCTCTGGAAGTGGAAGAAAAAAGCGCTGCGATCAAACAGCTAGATTTGTTTTCTTTTCAAGAAGACGCCAAAGAAGAACCGCTTATATCTGCCCTTGAAAAACTACAAAGTAAGTACGGAAAAGGGATCATTTCAAAGGGGGCTATAGCACCTAAGGGGAATAATGGAACTTTTATGGGTGCTGAGACCAGCTTTAGCAAGGACTTCTTCGACAAAGGTCAATGAAAGCTTTAACTTGCGTGGATTAGGTAAAATTGCTACAGTAATATGAGTTTAATATCCGTATTTTCAAATCGAAAGGATGTATAAAACATGTCAAAACAACAAATCGGTGTGGTTGGTCTTGCAGTAATGGGGAAAAACCTTGCCTTTAATATTGAAAGCAGAGGGTATTCTATTTCTGTTTATAACCGTTCAAAGGAAAAAACAGATGAAATGATGCAAGAGGCAAAGGGTAAGAATGTTAAGCCTACCTATACAGTGGAAGAGTTTGTACAATCTCTAGAAACACCCAGGAAAATTCTATTAATGGTCAAAGCTGGCGCGGCTACCGATGCGACAATCGAAGCATTAAAACCGCATCTTGATAAAGGCGACATCTTAATTGATGGTGGGAATACATATTTTGTAGATACACAAAGAAGAAATAAAGAACTAAGCGAATTAGAGATTAATTTTATCGGTACAGGAGTATCCGGTGGAGAAGAAGGAGCTTTAAAAGGGCCTTCAATCATGCCAGGCGGTCAAAAAGAAGCTTATGAACTTGTGGCTCCTATTTTTAAAGAAATTTCGGCAAAAGTAGATGGAGATGCATGTACTACATACATTGGCCCAGATGGAGCAGGTCATTATGTGAAAATGGTGCATAACGGAATTGAGTACGGGGATATGCAACTAATCTCTGAATCCTATTTCCTTTTAAAAAATATCCTTGGTTTATCTGCAGAAGAACTTCATAAGGTATTCGCAGATTGGAATAAAGGAGAACTTGATAGCTATTTGATCGAAATCACTGCAGATATCTTCAAGAAATATGATGATGAAACAGGCAAACCAATGGTAGATGTAATATTAGATAAAGCTGGTCAGAAGGGAACAGGGAAATGGACAAGCCAAAGTGCATTGGATCTAGGCGTTCCACTTCCAATTATCACAGAGTCCGTATTTGCACGTTTTATTTCTGCGATGAAAGAAGAGCGTGTTGCTGCGAGTAAACTACTGAATGGACCTGTGAATGAAGAGTATAAAGGCGATAAGGAAGCTTTGATTGAAGCGATTCGCAAAGCACTATACATGAGTAAAATCGTTTCATATGCCCAAGGATTCGCACAAATGAGAGCAGCTTCTGAAGAATACGGCTGGGATTTAAAATATGGTGAAATCGCGATGATTTTCCGTGGAGGCTGTATCATTCGAGCGCAATTCCTACAAAAAATTAAAGAAGCATATGATTCTAACCCAGAATTGAAGAACCTACTATTAGATCCTTACTTCAAGGAAATAGTAGAAAGCTACCAAAAAGCACTTCGTGAAGTAATTTCCTTAGCTGTTATGAATGGTATTCCTGTTCCTTGTTTCTCATCAGCGCTGGCATACTATGATAGCTATCGTACTGAAACATTGCCAGCTAACCTTCTTCAAGCACAAAGGGATTATTTTGGAGCTCACACGTATGAGCGTGTAGACAAACCAGGTGTGTTCCATACAGAATGGATGAAATAATTTAAAAATGCACCGGGGAATTTCTCCGGTGTTCTTTTTTTAAGCAAAAAATACAAAAGTCCTATTACCAAGTTCATGAATTTGATGAAATTTAGACATAAAAGATAGTGACCATGACTCTTTTTACCATACTCCCTAACGTTTAAACTAAGCTTATTAGGGGAAATTACTCTCACAAAGGCATTAGACGGAAGGTGAAGGTTCATGACTACAATCCTATGGATTACTATCATTGTTCTTGTTGTCCTGGCCATTGTCGAAACTGCTGCTAACTACTGGCTAAAAGCATTTACTGCAGATGAGGTATTATTGGATTCGCGTGTTATTAATGAAGAGGATGTCTCTTGAATAGAAAAAAGGATGGTTGTTATCCATGTAAATGGACCACTACCATCCTTTTTTTACTTTCAGATACCTTCTATCAAAACAATTCTTGCAGGAGCTGCGTCAACATCTTGTAGTTTTAGTGGTAAAGCGGCCATAAAGTATTCACCTTCTGGCACTTCCTTTAATTGCAAGCCTTCCATAATAATGATGTCTTGTCCCATTAAAGCACGATGAGTAGGATGACCTTCTTGGGCTCGCTCAATGCCTAAAGCATCGATTCCGACTCCTTCGATACCCTGTTCTACTAAGAACTCTGCTGCATCATGAGCTACAAAGATAAATTCAAAATTGAATTCGGTATCAAACGAATTTTTTGTTTTGAACAAAATAAAATCGCCTTTATTGATACCTTTGTCTTGAATATCTTCCTTTGTGATTCTATCAGATACCCCTTTTAAATCGATAACCTTTGCATGTCTTACTAAACGTTCAATGGAGAGACTCTCAATGGTGCTACCCTCATTCATCATGTGTAAAGGAGCATCAACGTGAGTCCCAGTGTGGACATCTATGGAGATGCGTGATTCAGTTACATGAGCGTTAGTGACAGTCGAAATCTCTGGTTGTTTTTCTGGTTTATTTTTATATACAGGCATTCCTTTAAAGATGGGAGCCGTTACATCATATATCTTCATATATGCCCTCCTAATTTAGCAATTATCTACGTCAAACTCTTCAATTGGCCACCATGTATGACCATCCTTTTGTAATAAATCATCTGAACTTTGGGGACCCATCGATCCAGAAGCATAATTAGGGAATGACTCTTCTTTTGCGTTTTCCCATGCTTCAGAAATGGTATCTACAAACTTCCATGACAATGCCACTTCATCCCAGTGAGTAAAGTTGGTTGCGTCGCCACGCATGCTATCATATAATAGCTTTTCATATGCTTCTGGTGTGTTCATCCGATCCACACTTTTATTAGCAAAGTTCAACCTAACTGGTGTTGTAGTCATGCTTTGACCTGATTTTTTGGCATTCAAGTGAAGAGTGACACCTTCTTCAGGCTGAATATGGATGACCAGTAAATTCGGATTCAATGTTTCCTTTGTATTGTAATAAAGGTTCATTGGAATATCTTTAAATTGGACAACTATTTTCGTGGACTTCGCAGCCATTCTTTTTCCCGTACGAATATAGAATGGTACGCCTGCCCAACGGAAATTATCAATCATAAGCTTTCCAGCAACATAGGTCTCAGTGTTGGAATCAGGAGAAACCATTTGCTCATTAGGATAAGCAGGAACTTCCACCCCATCAACTATGCCGCTATCATACTGTCCACGTACAAAATAATCTTTCACATCCTCTACATTCATAGAACGGAATGATCGCAGTACTCGGACTTTTTCGCTTCGAATCTCTTCAGTGTTTAGTCTAATTGGAGGCTCCATTGCTAAAAGTGCGACCATTTGTAACATATGGTTTTGTACCATGTCACGCAGAGCTCCACTTTTTTCATAATAGCGACCGCGTTCTTCCACTCCGAGTGTTTCACTCGAAGTAACCTGGATATTGGATATGTAGCGATTATTCCATAACGGCTCAAACAATGCATTGGCAAATCGAATTACTTCAATATTTTGTACCATTTCTTTTCCAAGATAATGGTCAATACGGTAAATCTCATCTTCAGCAAAAGCGGTACGAATCCTGCGGTTCAATTCTTGGGCAGATTCGAAACTATGTCCAAAAGGTTTTTCAATTACAAGGCGTTTAAAGCCGTCTGTATCGGTCAAGCCTTCTGATTTTAAACTTTCTGCTATTGTGCCAAAAAATTCTGGTGCCATAGCCATGTAGAATAATCTATTGCCTTCTAAGTTGTATGTAGAATCAAGCCCTTCAGCCAATGATTTAAGTTCACGGTATGAAGCAGCGTCAGTTACATCATGTGAATGGTAGTAGAAATGGGAGATGAATTCATCAATCTCAACATTCTCGCCGATATAAGTCAGGATTGATTCTTTAACGGATCTTTGGAAGTCTTCGTTACTAAGTTGTCGTCTAGCAACTCCTACAACAGCAAAACGCTCAGTGATTTTCCCTTTTTTGTAGAGTCGGTATAATGAAGGGTAGAGCTTTCGGTTCGCTAAATCACCGGTTGCTCCGAATAGCATGATTAATGCAGATGGTCTTTGTTTGTTACTCACGTTATGGAACCTCACTTTTCTATTTAAACTCGAATAATTACAAATTAAAAATACCCCATACAAATATATAATTTTAAAGATTAAGTCACAGTAAATCAATCATTATGACACACTATATCCTAAACTTTTGTATATAATGTCGAAAAATGCTTTTTCTAAAGAACTATTTTAAAGAACATTGTGGCTTTGGTAATATGTTGATTGGAGCGGAAATCATCAGGATAGGTAAACATTCCTGAATAATATAAAAGGCTAATAATAGAAAATGGGTAAATGAAGGTAAAAAACTGGAACTCGATTTTGGTAGTTTCTCCATTTTTATATAGGATATTACTTTTCAATAAGATAGTATCAGTAATGCTTTTAAGACAGTGTTGAAACATTAATAAGTTTAAGGTTATTCTTAAGGATAGTCATGAACAGTTGGAGTGATTTGTTTGGATATCGTATTTCTTGGGACAGGGGCAGGTGTTCCAGCGAAAAAAAGAAATGTTTCTTCTCTTGCTCTTCAATTATTAGAGGAGCGTAGGGCAGTATGGTTGTTTGATTGTGGGGAAGCGACTCAGCACCAAATTCTACATACTTCCGTTAAGCCTAGAAGAATTGAAAAGATTTTTATCACTCACCTACATGGTGACCATATATTTGGATTGCCAGGTTTATTAGGAAGTCGATCTTTTCAAGGTGGAACTGAACCACTCGTTATCCACGGGCCGAAGGGAATTGCGGATTTTGTATGGACCTCTTTAAAGGTAAGTGGTACACATCTTAAATATGCATTATCAATTGTTGAAAACGAAGAGGGAGTCATCTTTGAGGATGATTTATTTAAAGTGGAAACCAAACTTCTGGAACACGGTTTGCCATCATGGGGTTACCGCGTCATCGAGAAGGATCGACCTGGGGAATTAAAGGCGAATGATCTCATGTCACTTGGAATCAGACCAGGACCCATTTTCAAAAATCTTAAAAATGGAGAAACGGTTATTTTAGAGGATGGAAGGACCATTGATGGAACGGAATTTCTGAATCCACCGAAAAAGGGCAAAATAGTAACAATATTGGGAGATTCGAGATATTGTCGCGCAAGCGTTGAGTTATCCTTGGATGCCGATGTATTAGTACATGAAGCAACTTTTGCTAAAGTGGAAGAAGAGATGGCATATTCTTATTACCATTCGACTACTTCCCAGGCTGCTAGTGTCGCAAAAGAAGCCAATGTCAGCAAGCTTATATTAAACCACATTAGTAGTAGGTATGTTGGAAAAGACGTAGAAACACTCCTTGCAGAAGCTAAGGAAACCTTTGATGATGTCATAGTTGCTGAAGATTTGCTGAAGATTGAATTATAAAAATTAGAAAGGGTGCTTTGGTAAGAAATAAACTTACTTGAGCATTTTTTTGTTGTTTAAAAACTTTTTCACTTGAATTGCTGTATAATATTACCAAGAACGATTCTGTTTTTCAAAAAATAGAGGTGATGATGAATGGTGTTCAAAGTCAAAAAAAATCCTATTTTCGTGGTGTTAACCATTTTTTTATTATTTCTACCTGCCTTAATTATTAAGGATGGTGGTTTGGTTTCTATCCCAGTAACGATTATCCCGTTTGCATTAGGATTGTTTCTTACCTATGCATTATTCCAATCTTATTTAATAATTGAAAACCAGGATCTTGTAATTGTATATGGCCTGATAAAAAAAAGAATTCCAATCCGGGATATTAAAAGACTTTCATATACGTATAATCCTATTTCAGCACCTGCTTGGACATTTAAGAGATTGAATATTGAACAAAGCATACAGCAACTGTCTAGTGGGAATGTATTTTTATCTTATAATCTTGTTTCAGCACCAAAGAATGATCAATCATTTTTTCTTGAGATAAAGAAGAAGAATCCATCCGTAATATTACCAAATTAATTTATGAAGTATAAAAAATGAGGGTGACGATTAGTCACCCTCATTTCGTTTATTTCTTACCAACCACGAATATATGGGGTTGGCGCTTGAATGTCTACACCTAACTCGTTGGCTGCAGTTCTTGGCCAATATGGATCACGTAACAATTCACGAGCTATGAAGATCAGGTCTGCTCGATTGTTTTGAAGGATTTCTTCCGCCTGAATTCCAGTCGTAATCAATCCTACTGCACCTGTTGGAATATCAGCTCCATGTTTTATGGTTTCGCTAAAAGGAACTTGGTACCCTGGATAAGCATGAATAGGGGCTGGAACAACTGCCCCAGAGCTTATATCAATCAAATCGACACCATCTTCTTTCATCCATTTGGTGATTTCAATATAATCTTCTGGAGTCATTCCTTTTTCATGATAGTCGTTTGCTGAAATCCTTACAAATAAAGGTCCATCCCATACTTCTTTTACCGCAGTGATGATTTCTTTTAAGAATCGATAACGATTAACTGAAATTCCACCATATTCATCATTTCGAGTATTGGATAATGGGGAAAGGAATTCGTTGATCAGATAACCGTGTGCTCCATGGATCTCGATAACATCAAAGCCTGCATGCTTCGCGCGTGTTGCCCCTTCCTTAAAGGCTTGAACCGTTGAGACTATTTCTTCAATAGTCATTTCTACGGGAACTTTGCTTTTCTCATTAAATGCAATGGCTGAAGGTGCAATAATCGTACCTTCGACTGTTGCTTTTCTTCCCGCATGTGCAAGCTGAATACCTGTTTTCGCCCCTTGTTCTTTCATTAATGATACTAGCTCTTTAAGTCCATCAATGTGTTGATCATCCCAGATTCCTAAATCGTGATCTGAAATTCTACCTTGAGGAGTAACGGCTGTTGCTTCAAGAATTATTAGTCCAACTCCTCCGACCGCTCGGGAAGTATAATGTGTTCTATGCCAATTTTGAACTTTCCCATCACTTTCATGGCTCGAATACATACACATCGGTGACATGACTATACGATTTTTAAAGGTTACATCTTTCACTGTAAATGGTGAAAACAGCTTTCTCTCCATTTTTCTCACTCCTTGACTTTTCCTTTTATACCCAAGTCAAGTATATCAATTCTTGTTTAGTGTTCCAAAAATTTAGCCTGTTAAAGTGGCATTGATTTTGATTGGATTTCTAGGCTAAGCTGCTCTCCCAATCTCCTGGATTGTTTTGTTGCTTCTTTAATGCAATGTATGAAAGCTTGCTGTACACCATGTGAAGTGAGAATATTAATGCCAGCTTCTGTAGTTCCACCTGGGCTTGTGACTTCTTTTCGAAGTATAAAAGGATCTTTATCTGAAAGACTTAACATCTCAGCTGCCCCCAATAAAGTCTGGACTATCAATCGTTTGGCAGTTTCTTTTTCAAGACCTGTTTCCATCGCTGACTGCTCCATAGCTTCAACCAAGTAATATATATAGGCAGGACCGCTTCCTGATAGTCCTGTGACAGCATCTAATTGTTCTTCTGTAACAGTGGTTACAATACCAACGGTTTCAAGTAATTTGGAGGCTAGTAACGATTGTTCAGGTGTAACGTATTTATTTTTGCTCATCGCTGTAGCGGAGCGACCAACAGCAGCAGAAGTGTTAGGCATTGTACGAATAATCGCAATTTCATTGCCAAGGATTTGTTCCAAACTATCAATTGATACACCTGCTGCAACTGAAATGAGAAGTGTGTCTTTTTTATAATGTTTTTTTACTGTCGAAAGAGCAGTATACACATCCTTTGGCTTGACAGCTAGGATAATGATTTCAGCATCCTTCATGAGTTCCTCAACTTTTTCTGTTGTTTGGATATCATATCTATTTCGTAAAAAATTCAGTCTTTCTTTATCACTTTTATTCATCACACAAATGTCTGGGGGAAGAATCACACCTCTTGATATGATACCTGAAATAATTGCTTCAGCCATGGAACCTCCGCCTATAAAAGCAAGCTTGCTCATGGAAAGACCTCCTTTTTCGTTTTTAGTTTTTTAATAAAAAAAGACCCATCATCCTTGTTAAAAAGGACGAAAGGTCTTTGCTTCCGTGGTACCACCTTCATTCGTTGCTCAAAAAAATGCAACGCTGCTCGAATCCATTAACGCTGGAGTTACGGTTAGGTTTTCCTAACGGCTCATAAGGTAGGTTCGATAAAATAGTGGACTATGAAACCTTTCAGCCGGTGGGTCTCACTCTCTTTTGCCATATTTTATCTACTGGTCTTAATCATTGCCCTGTTTTAAGTTATTTGTGATTATGATGGATGGACAAGCTGCTTGTCAACATGTTTTTTTACTAATTCAAAATAAATTATTCGAAAATAATGACAATTGTGATAAGAAAAGGTAAACTTAATTCAATTATACGTTTCATTATAAATAATTATTCAAGAATCTTTTTTTAAAATAAAATTATTCCAATAAGAATCAGGTGATAAAAATGATTGATTGGCAAAATGACATTGCGAAAATAACCATACCAACCCCTTTTCCAGTAGGGGACGTACATGCATATATCGTTAAAGGTGAGGCTTTGACATTAATAGACGCTGGCCCTAAAACGGAAGAGAGTCGTCAGGCAATTGAAAATGCTTTAAAGGACCTCCGTTTAACGTGGAAGGACCTTGATCAGGTTCTCATTACCCATCATCATCCCGATCATTGTGGAGGAGTGGATTTTGCTCCAGCTGAATTGCCCTTCATTGGACATGAAAATAACCAACGGTGGCTTCAATTAACACAGGATTTTTTAGATGAACATGACTCATTTTACTATTCACTCGCCGAAGAAATTGGTTTGCCGAATGAGTTGAAACCTTTTATAGGAAAGGTAAGAAAGACACTTAAATATTCATGTGACCGTACGTTAAGCAATTATTTAAAAGATGGTGATTCACTACTTGGATTAGCAGGTTGGAAAGCGATTGAAACATTAGGGCATGCCCAAAGCCATCTGTCATTTTTCAGAGAAAGTGATGGAATGTTAATCGGCGGGGATATGTTACTGGAGAAAATTTCACCCAATCCATTACTAGAGCCACCTTTCAGGAAAGGCGAATTGCGTCCAAGACCTCAATTGCAATTAAATGAATCATTAAAAAAGTTAGCAAATCTTCCTATATCAGAGGTCTTTCCAGGACATGGAGATAATATAATGGATGTCCCTTCCCTTATTCAACATCGGCTTGAAGCACAGCATTCAAGGGCTATGAAAGTTCTTGGAATGATTGAAGAAACTCCATCAACGGCTTTTCAACTCTGTCAACGACTGTTTCCTAAAGTGTATTTGAAGGAAATTGGTCTGACCCTATCTGAAACAATTGCCCAACTTGACTATTTAATTGATTTAGGTGAGATTAAAGGAAGTCATACAGAAGCAGGTTTGATATATTCCGTGAGGTGAAAGATTTGAAGACCCTTGAACAAAAATGGGTGGTCATCACTGGGGCATCAGGAGGAATTGGAAGGGAAATCGCTCTTCAAGCAGCCTCCCATGGTGCAAACGTTGTACTATTAGCCCGAAGTATTGAAAAACTAAAGCAAGTAGAATTATTGATTAAAGAATCCTACAATGTTGAAGCTTTATCATTCCAATTAGATGTAGCAAATCCAAGTGAGGTTGAACTTGTTTTCACTGCAATCTATAAACAAGTTGATCAGATTGATATTCTAGTTAATAACGCGGGCTTCGGATTATTCAAGGAAGTTCATGAAGCAACATTAGTGGAAGTAAAAGAAATGTTTGACGTCAATGTACTTGGATTAATCGCTTGTACCAGTATGGTTGTGTCCCAAATGAGAAGAAGAAAATCTGGTCACATCATAAATATTGCTTCCCAAGCAGGGAAAATTGCTACACCTAAGTCGAGCGGGTATTCAGCGACCAAGTATGCCGTACTTGGCTTCACTAATAGTCTTCGTCTTGAATGTATGGATGACAATGTCTATGTGACAACGGTTAATCCTGGACCAATCGCGACAGATTTCTTTACTATGGCTGACCAATCAGGCACTTATGTAAAAAGTGTGGAGAAATACATGCTTAAACCTGAATATGTTGCCAAGAAAGTCGTTGAAAGCATGATGAAGAACAAAAGAGAAATTAATTTGCCAGGATGGATGAATGCCGCAAGTATTTTTTATACCTTATTCCCTAAAACTGTTGAGAGAATAGGGAAAAATGCTTTTTTTAAAAAATAGCTCTGTTAAAGCTTAAAGTTGATTGGAGTGGAAGGCGCCCGCCCCGCGGAAAGCGAGTGCCTGGAATGGGAAATCAACAGCCCCGTTTAACAGAGCCTAAAAAATAATACTGTATGGGACATTTTTAACCGTACCTTAATAGGTGCGGTTATTTATTATTGATAAAATACGCTGGTTCAGCTTAGTAACTGCACTTCGAAGTGCCTAAGGTAGAAACATAGTATAATTGGATGTACAAAGTATATTTTTATTAATGAGGATTCCATTATAATAACTTGAAACTAAAATGCATTAAATCCTGTCATATAAAGTAGAAAAAATGAGGTGAGAGTATGAAACGTCTAAGAATCTTACTGATGTCAATCGCGATATTTTTGGTAGGATGTCAAAATATAGGAAGCCAAAACACATCTTATGGTCCTTCCAAAGAAGGTTTTGTAACAGATGTGGTCAATGGGAATCAATTTTTGATAGGAGATACAGTCTTTCATGTAACCGATGAAACGATTTTAACAGATTCGAAGAATAAAAAGAGGAGTTTAGATGGAATCCAACTTGGGATGAAAGTCAAGGCATATCCCAAAGGCCCTATTGCTGAATCTTTTCCTTCAAACGCAACAGCTGGAAAAATAATTATATTGACCGACCAAAAAAGTTTAACTGAATCAGAAATGATGGACGATGTTTTAGACCAGTTAAGTCATTCAGTGGAGGATCGATTCATCATTACGAATGTGGATTGGCATGAAAGCGAACGTGTTTATGTCATGACGGTAATGAGTCGTTCAAATCTTGATAGCAGCTATAAAGTAACCGTATCGGCAGAAACTCATGAAATTCTTTATCAAGATGCTATCGAGGAATAAAAAATAGTAAATTCTTAAAACTTTTCTCAACCTTCAGAGTCTAATGGTTATAGACTCAAATTGGAAAGGGGGACTTCGCTCATGGATGTGGAAGGCGTGGTCCGACGTGCCCAAAAAGGGGACGATGTGGCTTTTTTGGAGGTTATGAACTTTTTTAAGATAGATTTGTATAAAATGGCTTTTGCTTTCCTGAAAAATCAAGAAGATGCTGTAGAGGCTGTTCAGGAAGTGACGTACCGAGCATATAAAAGTATCCGTCAGCTTAAGGAACCCACTTACTGCAAGACTTGGATTCTTAGAATTATGATGAATTATTGTAACGACTCATTAAAGAATAAGAAACGAATGATATTGGATGAAAAAAAGATTCTATTGCAAGGAAAGGAATCTGATTATTCATTCATTGAAATTGAGGAAGCTATGAATCTTCTAGATGAACGATCTAGAGAAATTATCGCACTTAAATATTTTCACGACTTACGTATAACTGACATAGCGATAATAATGGATTGTCCTGAAGGTACAGTGAAAACTTGGTTATATAAAGCATTGAAAGCACTAAGAGGACATTTAGGTGAGGAGAAGGGAGGGGTACGGAATGTTTGAAAGAGAAGAGGGTGTACTTGCTGAAATGAACAAGCAGTATCATGAAGTCCAAATTCCAATAGAGCAGATAGATACTGCAATTATGGGAGGACTAAATCGTGCTAAAAAAGAAGCAAAAGTAAGAAAGAAAAGAAAGCATATCCTGTTTCCAATTGTAGCAGCGGCTATCCTTCTAATGAGTTTCTTTACTTCGATCCGTATCTCACCTACCTTCGCAGATTTTGTATCTGTCCTTCCTGGCATGGAAAATGTAGTGGATTTAATTCGAAATGATAAAGGCCTTTTGGCAGCTGTTGAAAATGACTATCTTCAAGAAATTAATCAGTCTCAAGAAAAGAATGGGATAAATGTTACCATTAATTCTGTAATTGCCGATGAAAAGGGCATGGTTTTGTTTTATACCATTGACACTACGAAAGCGCATGAGTTACTAGACATTAAAGAGCCGACAATCCGCTCTTTGAATGGTTCTCCGATTAGTTTAGCATCACTATCCTTTGGAAGTCCGGAAATAAATGAAGGTTCAAATAAGCTTAGTGGAAATCTAGAATTTTTCTTCCAAGATGCAATTAATGCTAGTAAATTTGAAATTGATTTGAAAGTGAAAAAAAATAATCAAATAGAAACGTTTTCCATCCCGTTTGAATTAAAGAAGCCATTAAAACAAATGAAATCCTATCAAGTAGACGAAACAGTAACAGTTGAGGGGCAGCGAATCACAATCAAAGAGATTACCGTATACCCATTAAGAATAGCTATTCATCTTGTTATGGATCCTACGAATAGTAAAAAACTGTTAGAATTTCAAGATATTCGTCTGATAGATGAAAATGGAGAAACGTGGACGAAAATACAAAATGGCTCTACTGCAAGCCATATTTCCGCTCTTGAAAAAATCTTGTATTTACAGAGTAATTATTTCCGAGAACCAAAAGAGTTATATGTAGCATTCAATAAAATACAAGCCGTTGACAAAGATGAAGCATATGTTTTAGTCGATATGGAAAAACAAGTGATAATAAAGCAGCCAAAAGGTGAGAAGCTATCGGATTTTAAAGTTAACAATAAGGAATTTACTTTCATCTTGGAAACTACTGGGTATAATACCGACAATTCAAATGGGTTCAATTATTTTATCTTTTCCGATATTACCGATTCCACAGGAAAAATTATGGATCATAATTCATACATGACTACTACTGATGAGGGAAAACAACAAATGGGAGTCACTTTTGGAAATGACGTCTTAGCAACCTTTAAAAATCCAATCAGGCTTGAATTGTTTTTTTATCCATCATGGATAGAAAAAGAAGTGAAAGTAAAGATAAAGTAAAACAAACTAGACTAATTCAACAAAATCCTTTGAGAAATCAAGGGGTTTTTGTTTTTATAAAATATTAATTAATGTTTTATAGGAAAATAATTGATATCTCCTAAGGTTTTGCGATATAAATGTTATTTAAGAAGAAGTTACGGTAGGGGGATGTAATGGAACAGCAAGTAAAGTACGATATCATGGAAGTGTGTCTACTGGCAGGGAAAATACTTGCACAAAATGGTGCTGAAACTTATAGAGTAGAGGATACAATGATGCGAATAGCTGCTTCATTTGGTATACCAAACTCTCATAGTTTTGTAATACCAACGGGAATCATTTTTTCTATCGAAACTGCAGAGCCGACAAAAACAAAATTAATTAGAATTTCTGAACGGACGACGGATTTATTGAAAGTTACTTTGGTCAATCGTGTGTCTAGGAATATCAGTGAAGGCAAGCTATCAATACAAGAGGCTTATGAAAAACTACAAGAAATCGAAAAGGCCAAAATGTCATTTTCGGTTTGGACCCAGTTTCTCGCTGCGGCAATTTCAAGTGGTTGCTTCTTGATCATGTTTCAAGGCGGGTGGGTGGATTTTATTCCTGCAGTGATTACAGGAGGAGCGGGTTTCCTTGCCATGGCTGGATTACAACGAGGTATATCCATTAAGTTTTTTTCTGAGTTTTTGGCTTCCATAGTCATTGGGAGTTTAGCCTATACGTTTGTTCATTTCGGATGGGGATACGAGCTAGATAAAATTATTATTGGTTCAGTTATGCCGCTCGTTCCGGGCTTATTGATCACTAATGCTGTTAGGGATTTAATGGCAGGACATTTATTATCTGGTTTATCGAAAGGTGCAGAAGCATTTCTAACATCATTCGCAATCGGTGGAGGAATAGCAGTAGTGCTTACATTCTTATAGGAGGGCGGTTAGTCAAATGATGTTTATTGAGCAAATGATAACTAGCTTTGTGGCATCAGCCGCTTTCGGTATCATTTTTAACATTCCCAAAGATTCGGTGGTGAAATGTGGGTTTACCGGAATGGCTGGATGGATTTGCTATATTACATTGTCATATTTTCAGGTGGATATGATGATGGCTACTGCTGTTTCATCTTTTTTAGTAGCCATTATCAGTCTGATATTTGCCAAAAAATATAAAACACCTATCATCATTTTTACAGTAGGTGGAATTATTCCTCTTGTACCTGGTGGAATGGCATATGATGCGATGCGAAACTTTGTAGAGAATGATTACAATGCAGCCATCAATCTTGCGGCCAAGGCGTTTATGATCTCGGGAGCTATAGCAATAGGTCTTGTATTTTCAGAAGTGCTCCATCAGCTATACAGAAAAAGTCAAATGATAAAAAAAACTACATGAAAAAAGACTGGATTTGACCAGTCAATTGGGACATGAAAATGGACTCAATGATTGTTTTCATCTTTAGGTAAAGGATCAATCCGAACTGAATCCTTTATATTGACCGCGGATGTAATGGCGAGGATAAAGACTCCCCCAAGGCTGAACAAAATAAATAAAAAACCAATAATGATGAGAACTGATAATACCATTTGTTCATTCCCCCTTTATAACGTATATGACGTTTGAAGGGGGATTTTTCATTAAATTTCTTATACAGTTAAATATTCATATACAACATCATGGACAATCTCATGCACTTCTAATGAGGGCTGTTGTTTTCTTATCTGTTCCACTTGTTGTATTAAGTCTTTATAATCTTCATCCCCAACTGGGATGCTAGTTTGATTGTGGGCATATTGTAAAAAGCAATTTCTTATGTATTTTTTGATCAAGGCTTGATCCATTACACTACTCCTCTTTAATGGTTTCTAAAATGAGAATATCATATTGCTAATTGAATTTCTTTCTAATTTTAAATGTCCTGTGCTATTATTTAGTGATACGAAATAAGGGATGATACTACCTTGGGGAGGTTCACAAATGAATATAAGTAAAGACAGACTCTGGACAAAATCATTTATCCTTATTTTGGTAGGGAATTTATTTGTCTTTATGTCATTCCAAATGTTGATTCCTACTTTACCACCATATATAAAATCACTTGGTGCATCTGGATTAGAAATTGGTTTGGTCACTGCATTGTTCTCAATTGGGGCAGTTGTCATACGTCCGTTTATTGGATTTATGCTGGAGTACCGTAGCAGAAAACCACTCGTGATGCTTGGTGTTGTTTCTTTGTTCCTCATTACTCTTCTTTATCCTCAATCTACTATAGTATTTGTTTTCCTTCTTTTTCGCTTGATACATGGTTTAGCTTGGGGATGGTCAACTACAGTTAATGGTACAGCAGCAGTCGATGTCATTCCTAATTCAAGGCTCGGGGAAGGTATGGGGTATTTTGGGTTGTCTGTTTCTCTTGGAATGATCATTGCACCTAGCCTTGGAATATACTTATTCCACGTCACTTCGTTCTTTAATTTAATACTTATTTCAGCTGTACTTGGTTTGATATCGATCTTGTTGCTATGGATGGTAAAATACAAAACGCCGCAAGCAGTTGATAAAACAAAAAAAGAGGACTTAAAATTTTCTTATTGGGGCTCATTTATAGAAAAATCCAGTTGGTTTCCAGCTTTCATCACATTTTTGGCTTCGTTTGGATATGGGTCAGTTGTGACTTTCATTGTGATTTTTGGAGAAGAACGTCACATTGAGTCCATTTTTCTTTTCTATCTATTGAATGCTCTCATGGCTTCCGTTTCAAGACCGATTGCAGGGAAGTGGTTTGATTTGCACGGTCCCGTAGGTATTGTGACAGTATGTCTTGGATTTTCTTTTTCAGGTCTTTGGGTCCTATCATTAGCTCATTCTAGTCTTATGATTGCAATCTCAGGAGCTTTATTTGGTCTTGGAATTGGTTGTTTGATGCCAACCTTACAGTCATGGGCCTTGCAATTGACTCCAGACAATCGACGTGGTGTGACCAATGGAATGATCTTCTCTTCCATCGATTTCGGCATTGGTGTGAGCGGACTGGTTTTCGGGTTGCTTGCACAGTTTTTTACTATCGGAACAATCTTCCAAATTTCAAGCTTTTTCATTTTGTTAGCTACTTGTTTTATCATTTTTTATGGCAAGAAAATCATACACACATCCAAGGAAAGATTGTCAGCCTAATAGCATGTAACACATGGCTTCCCTCTCACGTCTATCAGTGAAAGGGGGCTTTTTTTATGAAAAAAGTAATGTACGGGATATTTTTGCTTTTTATTATAGGAGGAATTGGCATCACTTACTTCTCAACTGAACCTAAAGTTTTAGCGACCTGGAACGGAACAGAAGAACAGATTGTTTTGCCAAATGGGGTTTTGAAGGTCCCATTTACCCAGGAAATATCCTCTCATTCAGTTAATCCAAAAAACTTTTATGTAGAAGATGAAGAAGGAAATAAATTGGATGTGTTTTTATCATTAAGTGATGATGGAGAAACTGTTTCGGTGTCACCACCAAAAGGAGGGTACGATGGCAAGAAAATTACCCTTTATATTAAAAAAGGCATAAAAACTGAGATGGGAAGAAGCATTTCCAAGGGGCACTCCTTTTCCTTTAGTGTCAAAGAGGAATTGCCAGTTATCGGAAATGAAACACGCTTAAAAAAATATTTCACAGCTATATTAGAAGATCAGAAGAAGTCTGAAGGATTTTTCAGCGATGCTGCTAAGCAGGAGAAATCAAGCTCATCTGAAGACTCTGTTGGCGATAAAGGATATTCAGAAACAAACGTCCAGGTACAAGGCATAGATGAAGGAGATCATGTGAAAACAAATGGTACCAACATCTTTCAAATTGTAGAATCCTATATCAGAATCATTAAGGCAGTCCCTGCAAATTCTATGAAACAAGAATCCCTAATAACTTATGACTATACTTTTCACCCCGAGCAACTTTACGTGCATAATAATAAGCTTGTAGTAATTGGTCAAAGCTATCGTGAAGAAGTGATGAATAGAGAAGGAAGTTCAGAAAAGAAAATGATTCATCCAATGCGTGGGATCCAGACAACGAAAGTATTTGTCTATGATATTTCTAATCCAGCTAAGCCAACTGAAATTAGGGTACTAGAGACAGAAGGTAATTTTAATTCTTCCCGTAAAAAGGATGGGAAGTTATATGTGATAACTCAATATATGCCGGATCTTTGGTTAATGAGGGAAGATGATGGTCTTGAATTAAGGCCAATGATCTTTGATTCAAAAATGGATACTGAATTACATCCTGTTTCATATCGTTCAATTAAATACATGCCCAATTCAAAAGAGGCTAGCTATTCCAACATTACGACACTTGATTTAGATGAAACTAATAAAAAATCCCTTGTATCAACTTTCCTTGGAAGTGGTTCTGATGTATATATGTCAGATGATCATTTATTTTTTGCAGTGAGGAATTATTCCAATCAGCAAAATAAAAGAGCAGAAATCGGTTGGTTTTACTCACCTGATACAACGATATATAAATTTAGTATCAAAGGAATGAAAGTTACCTTTCAAGCATCAGCAGAAATTGAAGGGAATGTATTGAATCAATTTTCCATGGATGAGCATAAAGGGTACTTCCGGGTAGCCACTACAGAAGGAAATACATGGGATGAAAAAAGTCCATCTACAAACCACTTATTTATCTTAGATGAAAATCTTCATCAGGTAGGTAATCTTAAAGATTTGGCAAGAGGGGAAAAAATCTATTCTGCACGTTTTATGGGAGACCGTGTTTATATTGTGACCTTTAAGGAAGTCGATCCTCTCTTCGTCATAGATACAAGTAATCCAAAACAACCGAAAATTCTTGGTGAATTGAAAATTCCAGGCTTTAGTAATTATTTGCATCCCTATGATGAACATTATTTGATAGGTTTTGGACATGATACAAAAATCTTGGCAGATAAAAATAATAACGTACAGGGACAGCCTAGAATCGTTACCAATGGTGTGAAAATCTCTTTATTTGATGTGAGTGATTTCTCTAACCCAAAGGAAAAGTTCTCTCAAGTTATTGGAGATCAAGGGTCCTATTCTCCACTTAACTATGATCATAAAGCGTTACTTTGGAATAAAAATAAAAATATGTTCGCATTTCCTGTGTCAGTTTATCGTGATGTGAAGGGGACAGAGTTTGAACAAAAATTTGAATTCCAAGGCGGTTATGTCTATAGTGTCGATCCTACGAATGGGTTTTTATTAAAAAACAAAATTACCCATCAAAAGGGAACTCCATTCTATGAGGATTGGGAAGACGTCATCGATCGCTTTGTCTATATAGGAGATACCCTTTATTCCATTTCACCATATACCATTACTGCACATGATTTTACGACTTCCCAAAGATTAGGTACACTAGAAATTAAATAATTTATTTTCATAAGGAGTTTCGTAATGACAATCAGAAAAGCGAATATACAAGACAAGAAATATGCCGCAGAACTCATGTATTTAGCGATGCATGATATAGCTGAGGCTTTGACTGGGGAAAATGAACAACTATTAGTCCAACAGGGGCTAGAAGAGCTGTACTTGTTAAAAGGAAATCGGCTAAGTCATGAAAACTGTTTGGTGAAATGTGTGGACGACAAAGTAGTGGGTATTGTGATTTTATATCATGGAAGTCAAGCCCAGACCTTGGATCGCCCGATTCAGGTGAGGTTGTTTGCGAAATTGGGAAGTAATATTGAAATTGATTCGGAAGCGGATTTAGAAGATTTTTATATCGATACACTGAGTGTTTTTCCTGAACACGGTGGAAAAGGATATGGAACGGAACTCTTGAAACAGGCATTCTCTTTGGCATTAGAAAATCAGTATTCAACTATCTCATTGAATGCTGAAACAGAAAACAGCTCTGCCATCCGCTTATACAAAAGATTGGGTTTCAAAGAGAAAAAAGAAATTCGAATTAATAATTCAGATTATTATTACATGGTAAAAGAATTAGAAAAAACTGAGTGAACCCAGTTTCAGATTGTCGACAAAAGGTATCGAGAGTACGCTCTCTCGATACCTTTTGTCATTTTTGATATGTATGGTAGGCGAAAAGGTTGATTTCCGCTCCAGGCGCTTGCTTTCCGGGGGGCGTTCGCCCTTCGCTGCAATCAACTTCTCTAGTTCTTAGTTAACTTCTTTCATTGTAAAAGAAAAAAGACTGTAAGCAAATTCGAAATTCTTCGAGCTTGTCTACAGTCTGAAACTGAGTGAACTCATTTTTTTTGTTAATAAGGTTTGATAGTCATAGGATAAATGGCTGAAAATTGCTTGACTATTATACTGATAAAATGTATGATTTGGAAGTTTTACTATTCTTTTCATGGAAAATGGTTGAACATAATTGTATGAGGTTCGTTTGATATGAACATAATTTCAAAAAACGGAAAAAATATTACAAATTTCACTGAATTTTTGTTAACATAGATGAAAACGGTTACGAAATGGAGTAATATGATGCAGGAAAAATGGGACAAGGTCATCGAAGCAGCTAAA
Organism: Peribacillus alkalitolerans; assembly: GCF_010882125.1. Taxonomy (GTDB): domain Bacteria; phylum Bacillota; class Bacilli; order Bacillales; family DSM-1321; genus Bacillus_BN; species Bacillus_BN alkalitolerans. The sequence continues at coordinate 37,634 of NZ_JAAGVZ010000020.1, forward strand.
TTATATTATTTACTTGATTATAACCAAAATGACATAGCTGGTATCTTGGGTGTTTCTAGGCCCACGGTTTCCAGGATGCTAAAAATGGCTAAAGAAGAAGGAATCGTTCAAATCACCATTCGCGATAATGGAACCAATTCAGAAGAACAGGCAAAAGCTATTCAAGAGAAATATGGTTTGAAAAAAGTGATTGTGACAACGATTCCTCAATATCAGGATTTAACCATTAAGTCACATCTTGGCCAAAGTGCTGCTGAATATTTAAATAGTATTGTTAAAGACGGGGATATTATAGGTGTAACATGGGGAACGACCGTTTATCACACAGCTGTGGAATTAAAGCAAACTTCAGTAAAAGATGTTACAGTTGTGCAATTAAAGGGTGGAGTAAGCCATTCTGAAACCAACACGTATGCATCTGAAATACTTTATTTATTTGGTAAGGCGTTCAATACAACCCCTCTTAATTTACCTCTACCAGCTATAGTGGACCATGTGGTCGTAAAACAAGCAGTCATGGCAGATAGACATATTGGAAGGACGATTCAAACTGGGAAAAATGCAAATATCGCATTATTTACTTGTGGTCCGATCAAGCATGATTCCCTATTATTTCAATTAGGATATTTCACAGATGAAGATTTAGAAATGATTGATAATAAGGCAGTAGGTGACATTTGTTCACGTTTTTTTGATGAAAATGGTCAAATTTGTAATCCTAGTTTGAATGAGAGAACATTGGGGATTGATTTAGTAGAATTAAAGCAGAAGGAATATTCAATCCTAATTGCAGGTGGAGCTCAGAAAGTCGAATCCATTAGCGCAGCCCTAAAAGGTAAATTCGCTAATGTGCTAATTACAGACCAATTCACTGCTCAAATGTTATTAGAAATGAAATTATAGTCATAGATACCCGCAATACATACTATCTTATGAAAATTTGTGGAAGCTCCTAAATACTTTGATTTACAAAATTTCAACAAACATATTTACATTTGTTCATAAGGTTGATATAGTATTGTTGTTTCAAAGAAAAGATGTAATTGATTCATATATATTTTTAGATCCTGCGCATGAAGAAATGTATTAGCGCAAACACTTTTATACATGAACTATTTCAAAAAGGGAAGTGGACTATAATGGAAAAAACTATCGGACAAATGATTGACCACACTTTGTTGAAACCAGAAGCGACAAAAGAACAAATCGTAAAACTATCAGAAGAAGCAAAAAAATATAAATTTGCATCAGTCTGTGTGAATCCTACTTGGGTTAAAACTGCTGCTGAGGTGTTAAAAGATACTCCTGAAGTTAAAGTATGCACAGTAATCGGTTTCCCTCTTGGTGCCAACACTCCTGAGGTGAAAGCATTTGAAACGACAAATGCAATCGAAAACGGTGCTGACGAAGTTGATATGGTAATAAATATCGGAGCTCTTAAAGACAAAGACTATGAATTAGTTGAGCGCGATATTAAAGCGGTTGTTGATGCTGCAAAAGGTAAAGCACTTACTAAAGTAATTTTAGAAACTTGTTTATTAACAAAAGAAGAAATCGTAAAAGCGTCTGAGCTATCTGTTGCAGCTGGTGCAGACTTTGTTAAGACTTCTACAGGTTTCTCTACTGGCGGAGCAACTGTTGAAGATGTTGAACTTATGAGAAAGACTGTAGGAGAAAACGTTGGTGTCAAAGCTTCTGGTGGAGTAAGAAGCCTTGAAGATGCACAAAATGTAGTCAAAGCTGGTGCGAATCGTATTGGAGCAAGCTCTGGTGTTTCAATCATGGAAGGTTTGACTTCTGATTCTTCTTATTAATAACCCAAAAGGAATGGCCGATTTTTTCGGCCGTCCTTTTATTAATTAAATAAGGGCAAAGGATTCATTCTCGATATTTTGTAGGCCCTGACATTTTATAAAATTTTTCTAAAGGTGGTAAAACGTTATGGACCACAAAAAATTAATAGATGAGGCGATAGAAGCAAGTAAACAAGCTTATGTCCCATATTCAAAATTCCATGTAGGTGCTGCACTTCTTTCAGAAAGTGGTAAAATCTACAAGGGCTGCAATATTGAAAATGCTTCTTACGGACTAACAAACTGTGCGGAAAGAACCGCTATTTTTAAAGCGGTTTCAGAAGGTGAAAAAAAGTTTAAGGCCATTGCTATCGTCGGGGATACGGAGGGGCCGATTTCTCCATGTGGGGCATGCCGTCAAGTATTGGCAGAGTTTTTGGATGCGGATTCTGTAGTTATTTTGACGAACATGAAGGGTAATACGAAGGAAACAACAATCGAAGAGTTATTGCCGGGGTTCTTTTCTTCAAAAGATCTTGCCTAAGTCAAACAGCTTATTTTTCCTAGAGATCAACTTCATTGGTAAATCTTACAACTTAGGAGAGTTTATATGAAATATTTAATTGCTTTATTAGGACTAGCAGTAGTTATTGGTCTTGCTTTCATTGCAAGTAATAATAAGAAAAAGATAAAATATCGTCCAGTCATTATCATGGTTATCATTCAAATATTACTTGCGTTTCTATTATTGAACACTAAATTTGGTCTTATTTTAGTTAAAGGAATAGCTGCTGTATTCGAGAAGTTACTGGAATATGCTGCCGAAGGTGTAAACTTTGTATTTGGTGGCTTGACTAATGAAGGGGCATTTCCGTTTTTCTTAAATGTTTTGCTCCCAATCGTATTCATTTCAGTATTAATTGGTATCCTTCAACACTTTAAGATCTTGCCTTTCATTATGAAGGGAATTGGTTTGCTGTTAAGTAAAGTAAATGGTATGGGGAAATTGGAATCATACAATGCCGTTGCTTCTGCGATGGTTGGCCAATCAGAGGTATTTATTACAGTTAAAAAACAATTGGATGCACTTCCTCCTCACCGTTTATATACGCTTTGTGCTTCTGCAATGTCTACAGTATCCATGTCAATCGTTGGCGCTTATATGACAATGCTTGAACCTAAATATGTTGTAACTGCTATAGTGCTAAACCTATTTGGCGGATTTATCATTGCGTCTGTGATTAATCCATATGAAGTAGATGAAAAAGAAGATATTCTTATGGTTGCGGATGAAGAAAAACAAACCTTCTTTGAAATGATCGGAGAATATATTCTTGATGGATTCAAGGTTGCTGTTATTGTTGCCGCTATGTTAATTGGTTTTGTAGCGTTAATAGCTGCGATAAACAATGTATTTGAATTGGCAATCGGAATCTCATTCCAACAAATTTTAGGTTACATTTTTGCACCGGTTGCATTTATCATGGGTATTCCAATGTCAGAATCAGTTGCTGCAGGTGGAATCATGGCAACAAAACTTGTTACAAATGAATTCGTAGCGATGATGAGCTTAGCAGAAGTCTCAAAATCATTTACTCCAAGAACACTTGGAATTATCTCAGTATTCCTTGTTTCATTTGCGAACTTCTCTTCAATTGGAATTCTCGCTGGTGCAGTTAAAGGTCTAAGCGAGAAACAAGGTAATGTTGTTGCTCGTTTCGGATTAAAACTGTTATTCGGGGCAACACTTGTTAGTGTATTGTCCGGTATTATTGTAAGTATTGTATTGTAATTAAAAGAAAAGCATTTCCTTTTATGGGAACTGCTTTTCTTGTTTTAAAGGAGGCTATGCGTGTTGCCACTTTTAGTTGGCACACTTACATCATGGGATATATCGGATTATTTTTATCTGGAGCAACTTTGTTTTTAAACGCATTAGTCATGGCTGGTAAAGCGAATGCTAAAAGCGTCAGCTATTTTAACTTATTTGTTGGAACACTTCAAATCATTATCCCGTTTTATCTAGTTCTTGTATCTGAACAAACATCATGGGATTTGTATAATAATGCTGGGACCTTCTTATTTGGATTAACGTACCTTTACGTAGGTTTTACAATGATGCGGGATCTTGACGGTACAGGTTTAGGATATTTTTCATTATGGGTCAGCATAATCGCTCTATTTTACACTACGGTTACAGTCTTGCACTTCCAAGATTATGTAATGGCATCACACTGGTTTATGTGGGCATTTCTTTGGTTCCTGTTCTACTTATCTAATACACTTGGAAAGAACATAAACACATACATTGGAAAAGTTGCTTTCGTTCAATCTTGGGTAACCCTGACAATCCCATCCCTGTTATACTTCGTTGGGCTTTGGACAGTCGATAGTGTTCAACTCTTGTTTTTAATTATCAGTTTTGTATCGATGGTATATTTCGTGGTTGCAGGTTTACCTTTTGTAAAAGCAAAAAGGAAATCAACTCAAAAGAGCATGGAGCCACAAGGAGCAAATTAAAGTGAAAATGGTATCGAATCTACCGTAAAGGAAGGGACCGCTTCTCAAAAGTTTGGAACACTGGACTTTTGAGGGGGGTCTTTTTTGGTTCTTAATTTTAGGAGGCTCCCGAATAACCCGCAAAAAGAGAGAGCCTCTCGCTACAATCAATAGGCTAGTTTAACAGTGCCTTATAAAAAAATCGCTTAGCTATAAAGATAAATATTTGAAACTACCGATTTTCTGCTTATCCCTATTTAGCTTTCATAGTCCTTAAAGTATTTACAAGTACAGGGCTGATCCCTTCGGATTCTTCATTATTGGTGAAGTGGAGTGTGAATCTCATTAGCTTTCCATCAATTGTTTTAACTACGATGTTTTGGGACAATTTCATGTTAGAAGCATGTAAATAAAAATGAGAGTTTTTATAAAAAGGATGTACAAATGGGTCATTGATTTCAATCGCTTTACCGATTGGTTTTAAATACTCGATGGAGTTTAGTTTGATTTTTAAAAGATCAGTATTTGGGGCTAATATTTCAATGCGAACAAAACTACTGCCGTCTTTTTTATGTTGCAGGATAAATCTTCTTGGTTCCTCTGCCACGAGTTCAAAGTCTTTTGGAAGTTTTGCTTGTAACGTTACTTTGTCAGGGTTATAGGATGTGATGGGAGATGATGTGGAATTTACATAAAGCTTTTGATTCGGAAAAATTTTTGTCGTTTTTAATTGATTTAATTTTTTTAGTTCCTCAACAGTCATACCATATGTTTTTGCTATTTTATAAAGCGTATCGCCTTTTTTGACGATGACAGTTTTGGCAATGATGAGCGTTCGTCCAACTGGAATGATATTTGATGTTATTCGATTGATTTCCTTTAATGCTTCTACTGTCGTTCCATGCTTTTTAGCGATGCTGTAGAGGGTATCACCTTTTCTTATCATATATGTCGTTTGTTTCGCTTCGGCTACTGTTGAAAAACCTAGGATAGATGCTAAAGATAAGGATAGGACTGCCATATGGATCTTAGTTTTTTTCATCTTTTTCGCTCCTTTAGTATTGATTCAATTGGGTAGACGTAAAAACCTTCCGATTGTTACTTGTCCGACAAAAATGTTGCTATTGTACTTTTAGGAAAAGATATTGATAAGTTCACTAGCTAAAATACTGGTTGTTACCTTCTAAAAAAATACACCATGTGTGCACTTGCAGACATGGTGTGAAAACTACTTGTTGTATAAAGCTTTCTGAGTAGCAGGACCTACAATTCCGTCTACCTGCAAAGAATTTGCCTTTTGGAATTGTTTGACGGCATTCAATGTACCCTTTCCGAATATTCCGTCCACTCCATTGGTGTTATATCCGAGTTCTGTAAGTCGTTTTTGCATGACTTTCACAGCGTTTCCTTTGCTACCTATTTTTAATGTAACGGAGGGAGAGCTCGGAGCAGAGACAACTGGAATCGATGTACCGCCATTAACTTTATAGCCATTAGAAGCTGCTATCGCATAAAAGCTATTTTTTGATGTGGTAATAATGACAGGCGTATTAGTTTGAATGCGATTAAACAACCAATCAATGTCCTCGTTAAACATCCGGATGCAGCCTGCACTAACATATTTTCCTATAACATCAGGATTGTTATTCCCATGGATGGCATATGTTGTTCCCCATGTACCCCTAGCATTGATCCCAAGCCATCTTTTCCCTAAGGGGTTCCTAGGATCTCCTCCAGGTATTTTTTCTTTATAGTAGGGTCGATTCTTTATTTTATTTACAATTATAAACCGCCCTTCTGGAGTATAAGATGGTTTTCTTCCCGTTGCTACTTTAAATGTTTTACTAAGCTTCCCATTTTCGTAATAAGCAAGCAAATTAGTTTGCTTATTTATGATGATCAGCTGTTTAACAGGGTTTGTTGCTGCTTTGGTAAACGATGCTGGTAATCCCCAAGCCAGGCAGATAAATAGAAAGGTTATCAGCCATTTTTTTAACACATCCTGTCCCTCCAATATAAGTGACGTGGTGAAGAAATTCAGCCCAGTGACTTATTAATTTTGTTGTCTTTTTTACTCTATGAAGAATGAAAAGAAAAATTTACAATAATATTACAGAATGTTACAAAATTGATTCGTATTCCCTACAATATCTAGTTTCTTTTATTACAAAAGTATGTTATAGTTAATGAGCGATGAGCTGATTTGCATAAGTCGGAGTACACGCTTAAAGCACGTATGGATGTGGCCGTACGGTACCTCGCCGCAAATTTACGCAAAAAGACGTCTGTGTATGCAGGCGTCTTTTTCTATTGCCTTTTTTATTAAGGAGATAATATTTTCTGGTAGAAAGAGGAATTTTCTACTGAGTGACAAATATATTATGGAGGAAGTCTAATAGATATTTTTTAGACTGACTGGTCAGTTTATTCGGATTAAAAATTTAGAAAATTAAAATAATAATTTGATAGATTGGAAAAATTATGTTTTAATTAAATAAACTGTATAGTCACTTTGAGGGGAGGGGGTATTTTGAATACCATGCCTTTAATGGATGAAAGGTTTATTAGTGTTAGAGGGGAAAATATTTATGTGAAGATTCTTGGTCAAGGTGAGCCACTAGTATTTTTACATGGCGGCCCTGGAGGGGAACATCGCTATTTTCTTCCTCATCTAGAGGGGCTAGCAGAATATTATCAATTAGTATTCTATGATCAGCGAGGCTGTGGAAGGTCTGAAGAATCCTCTGATAAAGAAGCTATACAATGGAGGAGGAAGTGGAAACTCTAGAAGCACTCCGCATCGAATTGGGCATAGCGAAACTGAATTTGATTGGTGAGTCTTGGGGATCCATGTTAGCACTGCTTTATTCAAGTAAATATCCTGAGAACATCAATAAGATTTTATTAACGGCTGCAGTTGGTCTAAAGTCCGATGATTATTTAAGTTTTGGAACGGATTTAGAAAACAGATTGACCTCTGAAGAAAAGGGAAAATTCAACGGACTTGTGGAAGCCCTTAGTAAAGGAGAGGTTGATGTACAAGAGATTTTTAAAATTATAGATAAGTATTATGTCTTTAATCAGGAAGCTCTCGAATGGAAAACTCCTACTAAAAGCAACGCCGAGATAAATAAATATCTTGGTCAAGATATCATAAAAAATTATGATTTAACCGGTAAAAAGCACCTTTTGAAGAATGTCCCAATCCTTATAGCGCAAGGGGACCATGATATAAAACAACCTTCTATGCTACAAGAATCACTTTTACGATTTATTCCTCATGCCCAACTTGAAGTCATTCAAGAATGCGGCCATTGGTCAGTTGTAGAGAAACCGTATGAATTAATGAAAATCATCAAAGAATTTTTTTGATAAAAATTAATTATTTTTGGAGGTAATCGCATGGAAGCAAAGGTAATCGATCAATCAATCACTACAGCTTTGGAGAAATTTAAAACACTTGATGAAAAAATCACGCATTTTTCAAGTATTTCAGGATTAATTGGATGGGATCAAAAAGTCATGGCACCTAAAAAGGGTAGAGCTACTTTTGCAAAAGCTAGTGGTACGTTCCGAACTGAAGAATTTAAAATGACCGTTTCAGATGAGATGGGTGAGCTATTACATATTCTAACTTCACCACAAGCTGTAGAGGTACTTGATGAGATCTCTAAAGCACAAGTAAGAGAGCGCAAGAATTTCTATGATAGGGCAAAAAACATTCCAGCTGAACAATATAAGGAATATGCTGTTTTAACTTCCCTGGCTAATGATGCATGGGAAGAGGCAAGGGCAAACAACGATTTTAAACACTTCCTACCTTTCCTTGAAAAGATTGTCGACTTCAATAAGAAGTTTATAGAAATCTTTGGATATGAAAAACATCCATATGATGCATTATTGAATGAGTATGAGCCTGGTTTAACGGTGGAGAAACTAGATCCAATATTTGCTAAACTAAGAGAATCTAGTGTTATGTTGCTAAAAAGAATTCAAAATTCATCATATAAAACACCTGACGAGATTTTTGAACAATCATATGTTGTAGCAAAACAGAAGGAATTTAACCAATATATTTTGCCAATCATTGGTTTTGACATGGAAGCAGGCCGTCTGGATGAAACGGTTCATCCATTTGCTCAAACGATCAATACTGGCGATGTAAGGATTACGACTCGCTATCTCGAAAATAATGTTCGTTCTGCATTATTTGGAACGATCCATGAAGCTGGTCATGGTATTTATGAACAGAATGTGAATCCTGATTTTGAAGGTACTGTTTTACAAAGTGGTGCTTCATTTGGGATACATGAATCTCAATCGCGTTTCTTAGAAAACATGGTGGGACGTAGTGAAGAATTTTGGAATTACTTCTATCCTAATCTACAAAAGTATTTCCCAGAGCAATTAGGAGAAGTAAAGGTAGAGGATTTTTATCGTGCAATCAATAAGGTAGCACCATCCTTTATTCGAGTAGAAGCGGATGAATTAACATACAACCTGCACATCATGATACGATATGAAATAGAAAAAGCACTGTTTGGTGGAGAAATCGAAGTGAAGGATCTACCGTCCATTTGGAACAAAAAGATGGAGGAATATCTTGGTATAACACCAGATTCAGATACAAAAGGAGTCCTACAGGATGTACATTGGTCTTTTGGTGGGTTTGGATACTTTCCTTCCTATTCATTAGGAAACCTGTATGCTGCACAAATTTTAAATACAATCCAAAAGGAAATCCCAGATTTCTATATGAGTATCGAAAATGGTGATTTTTCAAAAATTCAAACCTGGTTGAAAGAGAAAATCCATCAATATGGAAGATTACTTTCACCTAATGAACTGATTGTAAATGTAACTGGTGAAGAGTTAAACGCAGAATATCTTGTTGAATATTTAGAGAATAAGTATAGCAAAGTATATAAACTATAAATCTATTCATGGCGCGCCTCTAAGTTAGTACTTCAAATAGAGGCGAGCTTTCCATTTAGATATGAATTATTATGAATGGGGGGCTTTACTATGAAAGTCTTGATTATTGGAGGAACACGTTTTATTGGTCCATATGTCATCAAGGAGTTATTGGAGTTGGGCCATGAGGTATCTGTTTTTAATAGAGGGGAATCAGAGTATATACTTCCAGCTGAAGTTGAATTCATTAAAGGGGACAGAGACTCAATAGAAAATCATCTATTGGAAATAAAAAAGTGTAAACCTGATGTTGTTCTTGATATGATTCCATTTACAGAAAAGCAGGCTAAGAAGGCGCAAGATATCTTTTCTGGAGTTGCTGGAAGAATTGTTGGTATTAGTAGTGGGGATGTTTATCGTGCTTATGGGAGGCTAATTGGGTCAGAACCAGGAGATACAGTCCTTACCCCATCTAACGAAGAGTCACCACTGAGAGAGAAACGTTATCCTTTTCGTGGAAAATTTAAGGATAATCATCCAATGTATGATTATGACAAAATATTAGTCGAACAAGTCTATTTAAATAATAAAAATATTCCTGGAACAATATTGAGATTACCAATGGTGTACGGACCTGGAGATCGACAGCACCGCTTATTTGAATATGTTAAAAGGATGAAGGACGATAGGCAAATAATTTTGATTGACAGAACTCTTGGAAATTGGAAAACTGCTAGAGCATATGTTGAGAACGTAGCTCATGCTATTACGTTATCCCTCATCAACCCAAATTCGGCAAACAAAATTTATAATGTTGTAGAAAATAATTTCACTGAAACAAAATGGGTACACTTAATCAAAGATCATATGAATTGGGTGGGGAAAATTGAAATCATTTCGGATCATCCAAATGGATTAAATTTTGCACAAAATCTTGATATGGATTCCGAAAAAATCAGAAATGAACTTGGGTATTCCGAAAAGGTTCCTTTTGAAGTAGGATTAGAAAGAACCATTAACTGGGAAATTAACCATTATCCAGATTTTGACCCACGAACGTTTTATGATAAAGACGATCAGTGGATAATAAATAACTTGAGTAAGACCTGAAGAATTAGGAAGTGATGAAATTGGAGACCTTTACAGAAAGAGTGATTACTATAGTTCAACAAATCCCATCTGGAAAAGTCATGACATATGGGCAAATTGCAGGACTAGCAGGCAGTCCTAGAGGAGCTAGACAAGTGGTACGTATCCTTCATTCAATGAGCAAGAAATACAATCTCCCATGGCATAGGGTTATTAATGCAAGAGGTGAAATTGGGTTAAAAGATGAAGAATCCGTCTTCTATCAGAAAATGACCCTTGAAAATGAGGGAATAAAGTTTATTGATGGAACTTCTATTAATTTAGAGATATATCAATATGTTCCTCTGTCTTATTAACCTTACATCTCCCAAAAAATTAGAAGTTCCTCCTCAAATCAAATATTTTATCTGGATGCAATGAGAGGATTAAAATACTCACTGCATTTTTTTTCTGGAATTATTTAACTCGTTCTAGTTGGGATTCATGAACTAAAATTACTTTAAATTCATTGTATTTTTGACGGATTTCCCAGAAACCAGTTTCATACTTATAAATCACAATATAAGGAATCCCGTTGTAGATGACTTCTTCTTGTATTGGACTCACTCCTTGTGGGTCTTTTTTACTATAATAATAGAAAATGTATAGATTTGATTTTTTTAGATTGGGTGATTTAAGACGGAAAAGTTCACTTTTTCTCTAAAATGCATATAAAACATTAAAAAAATATAACTCTAGGCATATTTTGATGTCTTTGTTTAAATTTTTTAGAACTAGGAAGACAGATTCGTTAATAATTAATGACAACTGTAAAGACAAGTGTTAATATACTGTTGGACCATAATGATGATTAAATATCTGCAATTTGGGCATAAGATGGTTAATTAGTTGTTATATAAATTAAGGAGAAAACGATGAAGAATAAGAAAGAAATTTCTAATAAAAAATTATTGGGGATTGCTGGACTTGGGTGGATGTTCGATGCCATGGACGTAGGAATGCTATCCTTTATTATTGTGGCATTGCAAAAGGATTGGGGTTTGTCCGTACAACAAATGGGTTGGATTGGAAGCATAAATTCTATTGGTATGGCCGTCGGGGCATTAGTTTTCGGATTGCTGGCAGATCGAATGGGCCGTAAGTGGGTTTTTATCATAACTTTACTATTATTTTCAATCGGAAGTGGTCTATCGGCATTTACAACAACTTTGGCCGCATTTTTGGTTTTAAGATTTTTGATTGGAATGGGTCTAGGTGGTGAATTACCGGTAGCATCGACTCTAGTCTCTGAAAGTGTGCCTGTGGAAAAACGTGGGAAAGTGGTTGTGCTGCTTGAAAGTTTCTGGGCCGGGGGTTGGTTAATCGCGGCTTTAATTTCTTTCTTTGTCATTCCTAAATTTGGTTGGCAAGCAGCCTTGTTAATCAGTGCTTTGCCTGCATTTTATGCTTTATATCTTCGATTGAACTTACCTGATTCTCCTAAATTTGAAGCTGTTAAGGTAAAAGAAAAACCTTCCATCCTTCAAAATATAGGAAGTGTGTGGTCAAAAAAACATGTTCGTCAAACGACTATGCTTTGGATTCTTTGGTTTTGCGTAGTATTTTCTTATTATGGAATGTTCTTATGGTTACCAAGCGTAATGGTCATGAAAGGCTTTAGTATGATTAAGAGCTTCCAGTATGTACTAATAATGACCCTTGCACAATTGCCTGGTTATTTTACGGCTGCTTGGTTTATAGAACGTTTAGGAAGAAAATTTGTTTTAATAACGTATTTAATTGGAACTGCTGCTAGTGCATATTTCTTTGGATCTGCAGAATCATTTGCTTTATTACTAACATCGGGTATTTTCCTATCCTTCTTCAATCTTGGTGCGTGGGGGGCTTTATACGCTTATACACCTGAACAATATCCTACTGCCATTCGAGGTACTGGTGCAGGGATGGCGGCTTCATTTGGTAGGATTGGGGGAGTGTTAGGACCACTTCTTGTTGGTTATTTTGTGGCTCAAGAAATCTCTATAAATACAATTTTTACCATTTTCACCATCTCGATCCTGATTGGTGCACTTGCCGTTTTTGTACTTGGAAAAGAGACAAAACAAATGGAATTGGAATAATTGCAAATGTGATAACTCAGCTTTATGCTGGGTTATTTTTTTGATAAAATTTGGCTTATTAATTTGTCTATCCCGAAATTGAAGCCTATAATTTATAGTAAATCATTTCAATAATCTGAAAGAGGTGTTTACTTCATGAGTATTCAAGAGAAAATCATTGCTGATTTGAACGTGAAGCCTGAAATTGACGCTAAAGAAGAAATAAGAAAAAGAATCGATTTTTTAAAAGACTATTTAAAGCAATCTAAAGCAAAAGGTTTTGTGTTAGGAATTAGTGGTGGTCAAGATTCCACTTTAGCTGGAAGATTAGCTCAGTTATCGGTAGAGGAATTAAGGAAGGAAGGGTATGAGGCTTCCTTCACAGCTGTTCGTCTACCTTATGGAGTGCAACAGGACGAAGAGGATGCACAAAGATCAATGGAATTTATTAGAGCCGATAAAGAGTACACGTTCAATATTAAAAAGGCTGTAGATGAAGTAAAGGAAGAATACGATAACATGACTTCTGGGGCGCCGTTAAAGGATTTCCAAAAAGGAAATGTAAAAGCCCGTGTGAGAATGATTGCACAGTATGCTATTGGTGGCCAGGAAAGCTATCTTGTTATAGGGACGGATCATGCCGCAGAAGCAGTTACAGGTTTCTATACGAAGTATGGTGATGGTGGGGCTGATATCCTACCTCTATCAGGTTTGAACAAAAGACAAGGCCGTGTATTATTAAAAGAGCTTGGAGCAGATGAACGACTTTACTTAAAAACACCAACAGCGGATTTACTAGACCAAAAACCTGGACAAGCAGACGAAACTGAATTAGGTATTTCATATGAAGAATTAGATGATTATTTAGAAGGAAAAACGGTTTCTACTGAAGCTGCAGAGAAAATTGAAAAAAGGTACTTAATGTCTGAGCATAAACGACAAATGCCAGCAACGATGTTTGATGAATGGTGGAAATAATTATAGGTGAACAATGGGTGATTTAAGAAAGTTAAGCTTCTTGAATCACCCTTATTTTTTTTAACTAAATTTATTTTTACCTGTCTTTGATAATTGAATATTGTCTAAAACGTAATCTTCTAGGGATAAAAATTTAGTAACCAATAGAACGTTTGATTCTCTGATAGAGCATCCATCCTATTAATATGATTGGCATCAAATATGACCATACTTGTGATTCCATTAACTTACCAATATTTTACCTCTAATAATACTTTTTAGATTAATAGAAAATTCTAAACTATTTTTCTTACATAAGGTAAAGCAAGAAAAAAGCTTGCCATTAAATAATGTAAAAAACAAAAAAAACTAATAAAAATTAAGAGAAAAGCCAAAAAAATTTCTGTTACAAATTCCCAAAAATTTTCTTGTTATTGTATATCATTTATTTCATCTCGTATGATTATTTTGAATAATGTCAAAATTTTCATATATATTTCATAAGGAGGAGAATTGTTTTCGCCATTATTAGTGTAAGGATTAATTGATAATAAAAAAGGAGTGGTTTTCATGCAAAGAAGTAAATTGTCAACAAAAACCATTGTTGCGGTTGGTATTGGTGCAGCAGTATTTGTAATTTTAGGACGCTTTGTCTCTATCCCATCTGGAATTCCGAATACATCAATTGAAACAACATATGCATTTCTTGCTTTAATGTCTGTTGTATTTGGTCCTATTGCTGGAGGATTAATTGGATTAATTGGGCACGCCCTAAAAGACGCGATAATTTATGGCTCACCTTGGTGGAGCTGGGTTGTTGTATCTGCATTTGTTGGATTAGGATTGGGGTTAGCTAAAAAGAAAATCAATATTCAAGAAGGGGTATTTGGACCAAAGCAAATTGTTACCTTTAATATTGTCCAAGTAATTGTTCAAGCAATTGGGTGGGGTGTTGTGGCTCCTGTCTTGGATATTGTCATTTATGCAGAGCCTGTAAATAAAGTATTTACGCAAGGAATCGTTGCAGGTATTGCAAACATGGTTAGTGTAGGGGTTCTAGGAACGATCTTACTTTCAGCTTATGCAAAGACACGTACAAAAAGTGGAAGCTTGGATAAAGAAGAAACGATGTAATTTGGCATTTTACCTGATTTTAATTTTTTTTACTAAGGGGCTGGCTCAATATTTGAGTCAGGCTCTTTCTTAATTATGTTTGTAGGAGATTTGTAATGAAAAAATCAATTATTCAATTTGAAAACTTTGGGTTTAAATATCGTAGTCAAGCCCAGCCAACCCTTTTTGACATTAATTTGACGATAAATGAAGGTGAAAAGATCGTTATTGTAGGCCCATCAGGATCAGGAAAAAGTACATTGGCTCATTGCATAAACGGCTTGGTGCCTTTTTCTTATAAGGGAGAAGTAACAGGAAGTCTATCTATAATGGGTAATGAAGTAAAGAATCTAGGGATATTCTCGCTTTCTAAAATGGTGGGTACTGTACTACAAGACCCGGATGGACAGTTTATAGGTTTATCTGTTGGTGAGGATATTGCCTTTGCCCTAGAAAATGATGGAGTCCCTCAAGACCAAATGAAGCACCGAGTTAAAGAGGTTGCAAAACTGGTTGATCTAAAAGATCATCTACATCATTCTTTGCATGAGCTGTCTGGTGGGCAAAAGCAAAGAGTGACTTTAGGAGGGGTAATGGTAGATGACGTGAAAATTCTTCTATTTGATGAGCCGCTTGCAAACTTAGATCCAGCAACAGGAAAAAATGCTATTGATCTAATCGATCGAATCCAAAAAGAGACTAACAAAACGATCATTATTGTTGAGCATCGATTAGAGGATGTGTTATATCGCGATATTGATCGAATAATAGTTGTAAATAACGGACGTATCGTTTGTGATAGTACTCCTTCCGAAGTGCTAGCTTCTCATGTGTTAGAGAAGAACAATTTACGAAACCCCCTTTATATAAAAGCATTACAATATGCTGGATGTTTAGTCGCTCCAGAAATGCGACTTCAACATATCGATCATCTAGTTTTAGATGGCTGCAGAAAGGATCAACTAGTCAACTGGTTTGGTGAGCATATTACGCCTAAAGAAAAATCGAATACTACACCAAATTTAGAATTGAATGGAATTCATTTTAGCTATGACGAAAGCCGTGAAATATTGAAGGATGTTTCATTCACAATTTCAAAAGGGGAAATGGTTAGTATTGTAGGGAAAAATGGAGCTGGAAAATCTACATTATCTAAAATCATTTGTGGATTTGAAAAACCATCCTCAGGGACCATTAAAGTAGATGGTCGTGACATTACACATGACACGATTAAAGAACGATCCATGAGAATCGGAATGGTGTTACAGAATCCAAACCATATGATTTCTAAGACTATGATTTTTGATGAGGTAGCACTTGGTCTAATTGTTCGTGGAATATCTGAATGTGAAATTAAATTTCGTGTGGAAGAAACATTAAAAATATGTGGTCTTTATCCGTTTCGAAATTGGCCTATTTCAGCATTAAGCTTTGGGCAGAAAAAACGGATGACCATAGCCTCCATTTTAGTCTTAAAGCCAGAAATCATCATTTTGGATGAGCCGACTGCAGGACAGGATTACCGACATTATACTGAAATGATGGAATTTTTAGTAGAGCTGAATCAATTAGGAATTACCATTTTAATGATTACACATGATATGCACCTTATGCTGGAATATACACCAAGAACCATTGCTATTGGCAATAAGGAAATAATAGCTGATGACAGTTCAGTAAATATTTTAGGTAATAAAGATGTGATTGAACAAGCAAATTTAAAAGAAACAACACTATTTGAATTAGCAAATAAAGCAGGAATCGAACAGGTAAATGATTTTGTTCAGCATTTCATTTCCTATGACAAGGAGGTAAGGCGTCATGGCAGTAGAAATGTTGACCTACATTGATAGGAAAACTCTAATACATCAACTGACAGGGGCTACTAAACTACTATGTTTTTTTATGTGGTCTACTGCAACTATGCTTACATATGATACTCGGATACTATTATTACAGTTTTTTCTTAGTATCGTTCTTTTTTTTATCTCTAAAATAAAGCTTAAAGAAGTTTCGTTTGTAATAGGCTTCATATTATTTTTTCTACTGATCAATAATATAACCATCTATCTCTTTTCTCCACAGGAAGGTGTTGGGATATACGGAACAAGTCACATTTTATGGGAGCTTTCTGGCAGCTATAATATTACGTTAGAACAATTATTCTATCAATTTAACCTAACTCTAAAATACATAACCGTTATTCCAGCAGCGCTTATATTTCTTATAACCACACATCCAAGTGAGTTCGCTTCATCCCTAAATCGAATTGGAGTGAGCTATCGCATAGCCTTTTCCGTTTCGATTGCATTACGCTATATACCAGATGTTCAGCGTGATTTTCGTAACATTGCACGTGCTCAACAAGCTAGAGGAATCGATCTGTCACGTAAAGAAAAGCTACCTAAACGGATTAAAAATGCTACTTCCATTCTTTTTCCTTTAATCTTTTCAAGCTTAGATCGAATTGAAACCATTAGCAATGTTATGGATCTTCGAGGGTTTGGAAAACACAATCAGAGGACATGGTATAGTGCCAGACCATTTACATTGTATGATTACGTGTCTTTATTTTTGGTAGGTGTATTATTAGTTGCTTCAATTATAGTAACCTATCACGATGGGAATCGTTTTTATAATCCGTTTATGTAAGTGTTAAAGGATAGAAGGTCACACTTTTATTTAGTGTTACCCTCTATCCTTCATATATTTAGAAGCTCGCTTATATTTTCACTTCAATATGCCTAAAACTCTCAAAATCAAACAACCCTAAGTCAGTTAATTTCAGTGATGGAATCACCGGCAACGTAAGAAATGACAGGGTTAAAAATGGATTAAATTCGCCATGAAATTCTAATTTTGATAATGCGGTTTTAATACTTTGTAGTCCGTTTATTACAGTTTGATGATCTTGGTCAGAAATTAATCCTGCTATTGTTAAGGATAGGGATGCAAGGACCTCACCATTTTTAACGACAACTAATCCACCATTCATATCTTTGAGTGCGTTAATAGCTGTTACAATATCTCGATCATTTGTACCTGTACAAACCAGATTATGGGAGTCATGGGCAATAGTTGTGGCGATCGCACCGTCCATTAACCCAAATCCTTTTACTATTCCGAGTCCGATGTTTCCTGTATTATTATGTCTTTCCACCACTACAATTTTTAATTGATTACGAACAACCGATGGTTCAAAATAATGATTTTTGGTATTCACTATTTCGATCAATTTATTGGTTATTAGCTGATTTGGAATGATTTCAATAATATTTGCTTTATTGCTCTCACCAATTGAAATTTGAAGGTCTTCCTCTGTAATTTCAGGAATATTTACAGTGTTAATTATTTGGGTCTTTGGCTCAATGTTTAATATGGTTTTACCTATATATGCCCCATTTTTAGCAACGAGTTCGCCTGCTTTATACACCTCAGAAATTACAACCTCTTCTAGATTATCTAGGAAAATTAAATCTGCCACATAACCAGGGGCGATGGCTCCTTTTTGAGTAAGACCATAGCACTCTGCTGCATTTAATGAAGCCATTTGGATTGCAATTAATGGGTCAACTCCAAATTGAATGGCTAAGCGAACATTATGGTCAATACTTCCTTCTATAACTAAATCATCGATATGTTTATCATCTGTACAAAATAGACAACGGCGTGCATTATTTACATTGACTGTTTGTATAAGTGATTTTAAGTTTTTTGCTACAGAACCTTCTCGAATTAACAGGTACATACCGCGTCTTAATCGTTCTAATGCTTCTTCAAATGTCGTACATTCATGGTCCGTTCGAATACCTGCTGCCTTGTAAATATTGACGGCATTTATATCCAATCCTGCTAAATGACCATCTATTAGATGACTATACTTTGATGTCATTAACAACTTATCGACAATAGGTTCCTCCGCATTTTGTAGGGATGGATAATCCATTACCTCTGCCAGGCCGATTACTCTTTGATGACTGAAAAAAGGCTCTAAATCATTAGCTTCAAGCACAGCTCCTGAATTTTCAAAAGGAGTGGCAGGAACACTAGAAGGTAGCATGAATAACACATCTAACGGAATGTCCTCAGAATCTTCAATCATAAAATGGATTCCTTCACTACCAGACACATTTGCAATTTCATGTGGATCAGTAATAACTGTAGTGACTCCGTGTGGAAGAACGACTTTGGCAAATTCAGTCGGGGTCACCATTGAGGACTCGATATGAACATGGCCGTCAATGAAAGCTGGGCTAATATAACGATTTTTTGCATCAATCACATGTAAGCCTTCAAACTCTCCGATTCCAACAATCATTCCATCAGCAATAGCGATATCGCCTTCCATAATATCCAGATTAAAAACATCGATAATTTTCCCATTTTTTATGACAATGTCAGCGGGCATCCTCTTACTAGCAACATGAATTCTTTTATTTAATTTTAATTTATCAAATGTCATTGTGACCTCTCCCTGATAAAAAATAAAACCCTAGGAATACCTAGGGTTGACTTAGAGAAGGGTAATTAGACTATAAAAAACGTATAGTAATCTAATCCCTCTCGTAGTCAAACCATTTACGGTAGTTTGGTAGAAACTTATGGACCATATCTCCAAGATTATACGAGTGGTTATTAAAATATATTGTTACACATTTTATATGTGAGTAATGAAAGTGTCAATAATATACATGATCGACGGAAAATTAAAAATAATGAGAATGAGAGTTTGAATTTTGTATGAATTAAAGGAAATCTTATATAAAAGAATAGCACTGAGCAAATTAATTAGGATGTTTACGCACTTATGGTACTATTAATCCTAATTACAATTACGTTTAATGAGGTGTTTAATTTGAAAATAGAAGTATGGTCTGATTTTGTATGTCCGTTTTGTTATATTGGAAAACGTCGTCTAGAAACGGCACTAGAGCATTTTCCGAATAAGGAAGAAGTTGAAATTGAATTTAAGAGCTTTGAGTTGGACCCTAATGCACCAAAGAATAGTGATATTCATATCAATGAGGCATTAGCAAAAAAATATGGAATGAGTGTAGAGGAAGCTAAAAGAGCAAACGAAGGACTTAAGCAGCAGGCAGCTACTGTCGGTTTAGATTTTAATTTTGATAATATGAAACCAACCAATACATTCGATGCTCATCGATTAGCCAAATATGCAAAAACGGTTGGAAAAGAAGCAGATTTGACCGAAAAACTGCTTTCAGCTTATTTTACAGAATCAAAGAACGTTGGCGATCAAGAAACTTTGTTAACTATTGCAGAGGCAGCTGGAATAGACCGTGAATCAGCACTCAATGTTTTAAATGATGAAAAAGAATTTTCAAACGATGTTCGTATTGATCAAGCAATCGCCGGGCAATACGGGATTAGAGGAGTACCGTATTTTATCATCAACCAAAAATATGCAATCTCTGGTGCTCAACCAATGGAATCATTCGTAGGGGCGCTCCAAAAAGTATGGGATGAAGAAAATAAGAAACCAGTTTTTCAGGATCTTTCAGATGGTGAGGGTGGATCTTACTGTACGGATGAGGGTTGTGAGATACCATCTAAAGACGAGAAAAATAAATAATAAGATAAAGTGTCTACATCACTTCAAGCACTCCCCGCTTATGAAAGAGGGCACTGAAAAAGTCCGCTTTAACAATTAGGGAGTCAATCGCTCGATTTTAATCGAGCGATTGACTCCCTTTTTGCTTTATACTAAAGATATCAAT
>NZ_JAAGVZ010000021.1 GCF_010882125.1 Peribacillus alkalitolerans
AAAGCAAGCTTTTAAGATGTCCGCTCGACTTGCATGTATTAGGCACGCCGCCAGCGTTCGTCCTGAGCCAGGATCAAACTCTCCAAAAAGTGTTTGACTCGCTCATAAAATGTCTTATTTAAAAGACTTAAATTTAAACGTTGACGTATTGTTTTGTTTAGTTTTCAAAGAGCAATTAGAACAGCTTTTTAATATTACCACCGACTCAACTTTGAGTCAAGATGTTTTTTTAAAAAGTATTTCGTTCTTTTCGTTAAGTTGTTTTGTTCTTAACAACAGATATAAATATAACACCATATCGAAGTGGGCGCAATAGCTTTTTAAAAAGTTTTCCTGAAATAATTTATGTTATAAAATTCCGACAAAAGAACTTAATTAAAGCTAGTGGTAATTACATCTCTTATCCGAATATATCAAAATAAAAAAGCCTGGAAGATAATATCCTCCAAGGCTTCCACTCAAGCTATTAACGATGACGCATTAATGGGAATAACAATACATCACGGATAGAAGGTGAGTTAGTTAACAACATAACTAAGCGATCGATACCAATGCCAAGTCCACCTGTTGGAGGCATACCGTATTCTAATGCTTCGATGAAATCATCATCCATTTCATGTGCTTCATCATTACCTTGTTCTTTTTCCTTCATTTGAGCTTCAAAACGTTGACGTTGATCGATAGGATCATTTAACTCTGTAAATGCATTCGCATGTTCACGCTGAACGATGAATAATTCAAAACGGTCTGTGAATCGAGGATCTTCCTCGTTTTTCTTAGCAAGTGGAGAAATTTCCACTGGATGACCGTAAATGAATGTAGGTTGAATCAGCTTGTCCTCAATTTTTTGCTCGAAGAATTCATTAACGATATGGCCAAATTCCATATGCTCAGTAATCTCTACTCCATGCTCTTTTGCAAGTGCTTGTGCTTCTTCCTTCGTCATTTGCTTCCAGAAGTCAACACCTACGTACTCTTTAATCGCATCAACCATATGAAGTCTCTTCCATTCAGGTTTCAATTCAACCTGATGTTCGCCATATTGGACAGTAGTCGTACCTAATACTTCTTGAGCAATATGAGCAATAAGATTCTCCGTTAAAGTCATGATGTCACGGTAATCCGCATACGCCTCATACAATTCAATCATCGTAAATTCTGGATTATGTCTTGTAGAAACACCTTCATTACGGAATACACGTCCGATTTCATAAACCTTTTCAAGACCACCTACAATTAGACGCTTTAAATGCAGTTCAATTGCGATACGCATGAACAACGGCATGTCTAATGCGTTATGATGCGTAGTGAATGGTCTTGCAGAAGCTCCACCTGCAATCGCATGCATCATTGGAGTCTCGACTTCTAAGTAGCCGTGGTTATCTAAGTATCTACGCATAGATTGAATGATTAAACTTCTTGTAATAAAAGTCTTTTTGCTTTCCTCGTTCGTGATAAGGTCTACATAACGTTTGCGGTAACGCTCTTCCACATCTTTAAGACCATGGAATTTGTCAGGTAACGGACGAAGAGCTTTCGTCAAATAAGTGAAGTCAGTAGCTTTAATTGAAAGTTCTCCAACTTGCGTTTTGAATACCGTACCAGTAACCCCGATAATGTCCCCTAAATCAGCTGAATCGAAATCTGCATAGTTTTCTTCACCGATAGCATCTTGGCGAACATAGATTTGGATTTGGCCTGTAAGATCTTGAATATGAGCAAAGCCTGCTTTCCCTTTTCCACGCTTAGTCATAATACGGCCAGCGATAGTAACGGCAACCTTCTTTTCTTCTAGGTCTTCTTTAGATAATTCTCCATATGCCTCAAGAATTTCTTTCGCATGATGTGAACGATCAAATCTTTTACCGAAAGGATCTTTTCCTGCATCCATCATGGATTGCATTTTGTCACGTCTTACTTGTAACTGGTCATTTAACTCTTCATGACTCATTAAATTTCACTCCCAATTTCTTTTATATATGTAATCACATTAAACATCGTAATAATTGACACTTATCCATTTTACACAAGCTACTAAGATAAAACATCAATTTAAAATGAAAAAAATCCACATCAACAAAAACAGAATATTCTAATCATTTTAGTTTTTACAGAAACATTGGCAATTGCTTAATGCTACCTTACCCTCTAGTATCCCTACCTTAAATTACACCTTAAGATATAAATATGAAATGAATAATATAAAAACTGCCAGATTCCCTGGCAGTTTATTTACAGCGTATTATAGAAAAATTCAAAATCAAAGTCAACCAACCACTTGAGTTTCTTCATTGACTTCATTTTCTTCTACTAGAGAGTATAGAAGGTTAACTAGGTCATCCCTCGTATTACATTCATTAATGCCATTACGCACCTTCGCATTTCCACGTACACCTTTTAAGTACCATGCAGCATGTTTACGCATTTCACGAACGGCAACATTTTCATTCTTTAAGTCAATAAGGCGGTCCAAGTGAAGGACAGCAACATCCATCTTTTCACTTACGGATGGCTCGTCCATTAATTCCCCAGTTTCTAGATATTTTACCGTACGATAAATCATCCATGGATTCCCAAGAGCTGCACGTCCAATCATGACACCATCTACACCAGTTTCATCAAGCATACGTTTAGCATCCTGTGGAGTTTGGACATCACCATTTCCGATGATTGGGATGTTTACAGATTGTTTTACTTCGCGAATGATATCCCAATTCGCTTGTCCTTCATACATTTGAACACGTGTTCTTCCATGAAGAGATACTGCTTTACCGCCCGCACGTTCTACTGCTCTAGCGTTTTCCACAGCAAAAATGTGGTCTTCATCCCAACCCATACGCATTTTAACAGTTACTGGCTTATCAACAGCGTCAACAACAGCAGAAACCATTTCATAAATTTTGTTAGGATCTAGTAACCACTTTGCACCCGCATCACATTTTGTGATTTTTGGGACGGGGCAACCCATATTGATATCGATAATGTCCGCATTCGTATTGCGATCAACAAAACGAGCCGCTTCCACTAAAGATTCTCTTTCCCCACCAAATATTTGTAAGCTTAGAGGTTTTTCTCTTTCATCAATGTAAAGCATATTCATAGTCTTTTCATTTTTGAAGATAATCCCTTTGTCGCTTACCATTTCCGCACAAACTAGCCCTGCACCAAATTCCTTTACAGTAAGACGGAATGCTGAGTTACAAACACCAGCCATTGGAGCAAGGACAACAGGGTTTTTCATGGTGATATCTCCAATTTTCAGCACAATATTAACTCCTCTTTATTTTAAAATAATTTATATATTAAATGAATTGTCTTCTTAATTTTCTTTAGGGTTAAGCTCTCCTAGAGGTACATCGAGCATTTCTGCTACTTCTGTCAAAAATTTATCAGAAGGCATACGGTTTCCTCTTTCGACCTCACCTAATAAAGAAACAGAAACTCCAAGTTCTTTCGCAAATCCTTCTTGCGTATAACCTTTCAACTTTCGAAAGGCACGAATGCGTCTTCCCCATTTTTCTGCTTCCATATTCGAACTCCTTCTTTCTCTGGCATGTTCTCTAACAATGATGTTAGCGGTAAATCCATCGTCGGAAGCTTGATGTTCGATTCAATTTCCAATAAAGGTATAAGGACAAATGCTCGCTCATGCATCCGAGGATGAGGAATAGAAAGATTATCCGCTTCAATATTGTCTAGATTATACAACAAAATGTCAAGGTCTATGGTTCGAGGACCCCACCTAATTTCCCTTTTTCTCCCAAGTGACTCTTCAATAGATTGGCAACTTACTAGCAATTCTTCAGGTGAATGATCCGTTTCAATCTTCACTACAATATTCAAGAAATTTCCTTGATCAGTATACCCAACCGGTTCCGTTTCATAAATCGAAGAGATGTCCGTAACAAGAATATACTTATCTTCACGCAGTAATTGAACTGCTTCGTTTAAATATTGAAACCGATTTTCTATATTTGTTCCTAATGACAAAAAAGCTGTTGACTTCATTACCCTCTACTCCTCGAGATCTCAATGGCTACAGATTTATAGTGTCCAGGAATAGGAGGATCTGGCTTAATGACTTTGACTGTACAGCTTTGCACTTTTGAAAATCTTTCTAAAATCACTTCGGCAACTTTCTCTGCGACTGATTCTATCAGCTTATATGGTTTGCCTTCAACGATTTCCTTACAGGTAAAATATAGTTCACCATAATTAATAGAATCGTTTAAGTTATCACTTTTTCCAGCTTTGGATAAATCAGCATCCACTGACAAATCGACTTTAAATCGTTGCCCCAGCTTCGTTTCCTCAGGGAACACTCCATGGTAACCATAAAACTCCATTTCATTTAAATAGATTTTATCCAATAGAATCACCCTTCCCAACCAGAACATCCATCACTTTTGCCATACGTGATATTTCTTTCACATCATGAACGCGCATGATGTGGCATCCTTTTTGAATCCCATAACATACAGTTGCCCCTGTACCTTCCATCCGCTCTTGTGGTGGCAAATCCAAAATCTGTCCAATCATGGATTTCCGGCTTGTCCCGAGTAATACAGGATAACCTAAAGACACTAAATTATCTAACCCTCTCATCATGTCTATATTTCCTGCAAAGTCTTTTGCAAATCCAATGCCAGGGTCTAAAATGATATTCTGATCCTTCACACCTGCTGATTTCACCAACTCGATGCTTTGGTACAAGTCATAAAATGCATCACGCAAGAAAACATCATATTCCATTCCCTCACGATTGTGCATTAATATAATCGGTACATCTAACTCCGCTGCTACCTTTGCCATATTCGGGTCCGCTTTTGCTCCCCACACATCATTGATAATATGTGCCCCAGCTTTCACCGCACGCAACGCGACCTCAGCTTTATATGTATCGATGGAAATTGGCACAGAAACCTCATTAGAGATTGCTTCGATTACAGGAATGACCCGTATCAGCTCCTCTTCTACCGACACCCTTTCAGCACCTGGACGTGTGGATTCGCCACCTATGTCAATAATGTCAGCTCCGTCTTTTACTAACTGCTTGGCACGAGCTACAGCTGCCTCCACTTCATTGAACTTTCCCCCATCAGAGAAAGAATCCGGTGTTGTATTCAAAATCCCCATGATAAGGGTTTTATTCTGATAATCAAGTTGATACGGTCCACACTGTATGGTTGTTGAAGGTTCCCTCACAATAAAACTCTCCTTTACTCAGCACAATCATTTGGGTATTCACTCATTGTAAAAAGCTGTTCTCTTAGTGTTTTATATTTCCTAAACAATAATGCCGTGATAACACCTTGAACTCCGTTAAATTCCTTTACTCCTTCTAAACGGTCAATCGCGACGATTTCTTGAATGGAGTTGGTAATAAACATTTCATCTGCTTCTAGTAGGTCGTCGAGCAAGTATTCTCCTTCTTCTACCAGAATGCCATGTTCCATTGCAAGATGGATGACAAACTGTCTTGTAATCCCATTTAAAATTCCGGTTTGAATGGCTGGGGTGTATAAAACGCCCTTTTTCACCCAGAATATATTTGAAACAATGCCTTCTGCCAAGTTTCCTTTTTCATTCAAGAAAATCCCTTCGGCATCAACCCCAGCTCCCATCTCTCGCTTAGCAACAATATTGTTCAGGTAATGATGGGATTTCAAACGGAATGCCGTCTCTGGGGTATTCCTTCTTTGCCTCAATAGGATCGCTGTTTTACTACTCAATTGCTCCGTGGCTACAGGTAAAGAATTCATAAAAATCATGACATTAGGGTTAGTATACGGTTCAGTCTGCAAACCAATAGGTCCATCTCCCGCTGACACATTCAACCTCACTCGAGCATTTTCAAATCCATTCTTATTTATCAGTTCATTCAGTAGCTCTGACATATCCTCTATTGAAAGTGTTAGCTGAATGTTTAACTCCGATAAAGCCACTTGCATGCGTTTTAGATGTTCTGCTAATAAAAAGGGATGCCCATTGTATAGACGAAAAGTTTCAAACACTCCTAATCCATATAAGAAACCATGGTCAAATGGGGAAATA
Organism: Peribacillus alkalitolerans; assembly: GCF_010882125.1. GTDB lineage: Bacteria > Bacillota > Bacilli > Bacillales > DSM-1321 > Bacillus_BN > Bacillus_BN alkalitolerans. The sequence continues at coordinate 6,055 of NZ_JAAGVZ010000021.1, forward strand.
GTTGCTTCATTCTCGGGGATGATTCTCCCGTTTAAATACATCCACTTATTCATTCGTAATTTGTTCCGCTTTCGTATAAAATCCCACAAAATTACGTAGTAACTGTTTTCCATTCTGCGTCATGATGGACTCTGGATGGAATTGGACCCCTTCGACTGGCAACTCCTTATGGCGGATGGCCATGATTTCTCCCTCTTCAGTCCAAGCTGAGATTTCAAAGCAATCGGGAAGCGTTTCTTTTTTCACGATTAACGAGTGATAACGTGTGGCAATAAAAGGATTTGGCATCCCTTCAAATGTCGTTTTCCCATCATGGTATACAGGAGAAGTCTTTCCATGCATGAGTCGCTCGGCAACGATGACGTCTCCTCCGAATGCTTGTCCGATAGATTGATGTCCTAAGCAGACACCGAAAATGGGGATCTTCCCAGAAAAGTGACTGATGGTTTCCAGACTGATACCCGCCTCATTGGGACTGCAAGGCCCAGGTGAAACCATGATGATGTTTGGATGTAACTGTTCTATTTCTTCGATAGTGATTTGGTCGTTTCTCTTTACAACTAATTCTTCACCCAGTTCGCCTAAGTATTGAACTAGGTTATAAGTAAAAGAATCGTAATTATCAATCATGAGTATCATCGCTGTGACCTGCCTTTCGATACTTAGAATCTGCTTGTTCCTTCGCTCTCCATAACGCTGCTGCTTTTTTCAAAGATTCAAGATATTCATACTTCGGATTAGAGTCTATGACGACCCCTGCCCCTGCTTGAACATGGCCCATTCCATCCTTAGCGAGCATGGTACGGATAACAATATTCAGTTCCATTTCACCTGAATATCCAATCCAACCAATGGAACCTGTATATATGCCCCGTCTTACCGGCTCTAATTCTTCTATGATTTCCATCGTCCTTATTTTAGGCGCACCTGTAATTGTACCTCCTGGAAAAACTGCTTTGATGACGTCATACTCATTTTGTCCATCGGCAAGTTCTCCCCTCACATTGGAGACAATATGCATAACATGGGAATATTTTTCAATCACCATGAACTCATCAACCTCAACCGTACCGAAACGGCAAACACGTCCAAGGTCATTTCTTTCCAAATCAACAAGCATTACATGTTCTGCTCTTTCTTTCTCATTATCAATCAATTCCTTTGCCAAGCTTTCATCTTCTTCGGCATTAGCACCCCTTGACCTTGTCCCAGCAATTGGTCTTGTGCTGACATCAAGCCCTTTCTTCTTAATAAGAAGCTCAGGTGAGCCACTCACGATTTGAAAGTCAAGGGTTTCAACATAAGACATGTATGGAGATGGATTCAATTTTCGGAGTTCTTCGTATATCTCAATGGGAGAAGCCAATAAGGGCTTTGACTGTCTGACTGATAAATTCACTTGGAAAATGTCACCTTTAGAAATATAGTCTCGAACTCTTTCTACTGCATCCATGAATTCATTTTCCGTCATGGAAACTGTTAGTTCATCATTATCTACAACAATTTCTTCAGACATAAATTCTAGGTCAGCACGACTGGTCCATTCTTCCCTAACATCCGATTCCATTCGATTCAAAATTTCTTCAGCAATGTCCACTTGATCCTCGACACCTGTATACAGGAGCCACAGTGTTTTATTTTCATGTTCATAAGCTAGTAATTCGTCAAAAACCATGAAATAAATATCTGGTGTTAATAAATCATCCGTTGTAAGGCTTGGTAATTTTTCAATATAACGAGCATAATCATAGCTAATGAACCCCATGGCTCCACCTTGGAAATCTGGAAGTGATTCGTCTTGTATCACATTCCTTGATGCCATCCACTCTTTCATCAGAAGTAGAGGTTCTCCCTCCTGTCGGATAGAATGATCCTTCTCTGTGATGATTAATTCATTATCCTTACCTTCTAGGACAGCGACTGGGGAAATTCCAGCAAAAGAATACTTCCCACCTCTCCCACTTTCGAGCAGAATATGGTGTGATTTTTGTACAGATAAAGCTAGATATATATCAAAAAAATCTCTTTCGTTCATGGAAATGGCTCGACTAAACACTTTTCTTTTTTTCACTATGTCTGCACCCCTAAAAACAACTTTGTCATTATATGTTACAAGGAATTCTCCTCTTTAGTATCATGTCATATATTCTCACCATTCGACAACTACAAATACAAACCGGTAGGATGTACACATTAGAAAATTCGCCGATTGGCGAGCATAAAGGTGAAGACAGAGGAGGAGTATGTTGCACTTTTACTTCCACTCCTGAATTTGACCACTACGTTGCCTTTCTACGATTTAACCAATTTATAGTTTCTTACAATACAAAAGAGCATCCACCGCTTCGATGGATGCCCTTTTCTATGAAAAAATTATTCTTGTTCGAATTGATACAAAGGTGTACTTAAATAACGTTCTCCATTACTTGGGATAATGGCCAGGACTTTCTTTCCTTTGCCTAGCTTTTTCGCAACTTGTAAAGCAGCAGAAATCGCAGCCCCTGATGAAATTCCACCTAAAATCCCTTCTTCTCTTGCGGCACGACGTGCAAATTCAAACGCCTCTTCGTTTTTCACTTGAATAATTTCATCGTAAATGTCCGTGTTCAATATATCAGGAACAAATCCTGCTCCAATTCCTTGGATTTTATGAGGTCCTGGTTTTCCACCAGACAGCACTGGGGAATCAGCGGGTTCCACTGCAACAATTTTGATACTTGGAAAAGCTTCTCGTAACACTTCGCCGGCTCCAGTAACCGTACCACCTGTTCCGATTCCTGATACGAACGCGTCAAGTTGCTCTCCCATTTGCTCGACAATTTCTTTACCAGTCGTATTGCGATGGATTTCTGGATTCGCTTCATTCTTAAACTGCTGCGGCATAAAATAGCCATTTTCCTTAGCTAACTCTTCTGCTTTACGGATTGCTCCGCCCATCCCTTCAGGACCTGGAGTTAACACAAGATCGGCTCCATATGCTCGCAATAAATTACGACGCTCTAAGCTCATAGTTTCCGGCATGACAAGAATCGCTCGATATCCTTTGGCTGCAGCGATCATTGCTAAACCGATTCCAGTATTCCCACTTGTAGGTTCAATAATTGTATCCCCAGATTTCAATACCCCAGATTTTTCAGCGTCCTCGATCATAGCTAATGCAATACGATCTTTGACACTACTTCCAGGATTCATATATTCGAGTTTTAAGTAAACATCCGCGCTGTCAGTATCCACTAATCGGTTTAATTTTACGATAGGTGTTTGACCTACTAATTCTGATACCGAATTTGCAATACGTGCCATAGTATCCTCTCCCTAATACCAAGTAATTTTATGGGTTTTAATTCAATTTACTGCTTACTTTCTAAATTGTCAATAAATTCAGCTTGTCCCTCGAAAAAAAGTAACCGTCCGAAAAACTACTGTTAGTATATTCAATTCATCGTCAATAAGTCGTATAAAAAGAAAAAGCAGCCTCGGAAGGCTACTTTGAATGGAACGTCATTTTCCATAATACCAATCGACTTTTTGTTCATCCCAGAAAAAATCCGGGGAGGCTGGCTGTTCCATTTGATCCATTGCGACCTGTCTCCGAATTTGATCCTTCACATCATCGTAAGAATATTTCTTCGGCTTTATTCGCTCATGAAGGTACAAGATGGCATAACCATTTTCCACTTTAATGATATTGCTCCATTTACCTTTTCCTAACTTACTGGCTTGTTGAAAGTACTCGTTCGGATATCTTTCATTGGCAGCCGATATAAAACCGATATCCCCACCGTGATTGGAGGTAAAATCATCAACTGATTTTTCCATAGCGAGGAGGGAAAATGTAGCGCCATCTTTTAGCTCATCAACTACTTTTTGAGCTTCTGCCTTTTGTTTTACCACTATATGTGAAAGGTGAAGGGTTTCAGGAACTTCAAATGTCTTTTTATTATCTTCATAATACTTTTTTATGGTCTTTTCAGGAATATCCACGTCTTTGGTTAAAAGCTTTTCAAGGAGAATGCTCGTCTTAAGCTGCATTCTCCATTTCTCTTCATTTTCTAATTGTTGCTGATCAAACGATCCATACATGGTCTTCAGTAAGATAAATTCACGATCGAGTTCTTGGTCAGATACTGTTACATCATATTTCTTGGCAGTTTCTAAGATGACTTTTTCATCAATCATTTCTTTTAGTACTTCTTTTCCATAACGATGTTCCAGTTCATTTATCCATTCTTGCTGTGAAATCGTTTCCTTACCGATGGTCGCAACCACATCTTGTTGGTCATCAGAATGAAATACTTTATCTGAAGCGAAGGGCTTTATTGCAAAGAGTAAGATAGTCATCACATTCAAAAGGATAAGGCCGATGACTGTAGACCATAATCGTTTGTTAGTCAAAGCTTATCCCCCCAAAGTCATTTCGCATCTTTTTTTAGCTCTTCTAATTCTTCTCTAGAAAATTGGTATTTTTCATTACAGAAATGACATTGGGCTTCAGCAGACCCTTCATCATCAATGATTTCTTGAATCTCCTGTGTCCCAAGGCTCACTAATGCATTAGAAATTCTCTCTCTAGAACACTGACATTGGAATTGAATCGGCATTTTTTCTAGTATTTGAACATTCCCTTTTCCAAGGAGCTCTTCTAATATCTCTTCAGGGGTTAGCCCCTTTTGAATCAGCTTAGAAATTGGAGGGATGGTTTTTAAACGTTCCTCAATTTGGGTAATCGTTGCATCTTCTGTTCCTGGCAGTAACTGAATAATAAATCCGCCAGCAGCCAATATGGAGTTATCAGGATTCACTAGTACTCCAACACCCACTGAAGAAGGTACTTGTTCTGATGTGACAAGGTAGTACGTAAAATCTTCTCCAATTTCACCAGACACAATGGGAATTTGACCTGTAAAAAAGTCTCTTAATCCTAAGTCCTTGACTATGGTTAGCATCCCATCCGTACCAACGGCTCTACGAACATCTAACTTTCCGTGTTGGTTCAAGTCGAAATGTGTTTGAGGATTAGTCACATACCCACGAACTTCCCCTTTGGCATTGCTGTCTACAAGGATTGCGCCGATTGGTCCGCCACCTTCAATTTTGATAGTCAGTTTATCATCGCCTTTTAACATGGCACCTAACATCACACCAGCGGTCATCGTTCTACCAAGTGCTGCAGATGCCGTCGGCCATGTCCCATGTCTTTGTTGGGCTTCTCCCACAGAATTAGTAGAAGTAACCGCATAGGCACGAACCTGGCCGTTATAGCCAAGGGCTTTTATTAAATAGTCATTCATAAAATAAACTCCTAACTGTAATTTATTTCTTGCTCGACTCCATATTGCGTTGATAAATCAGTTTCAATCCCTTCAAGGTCAAGAAAGGGTCGACAACATCAATCACTTCGGATTCCTTAGAAATTAACGTCGCCAATCCTCCTGTTGCAATGACAGTTGGCTCTTTCTTACTTTGCGCTTTCATCCTTGCTACAATTCCTTCAACTTGTCCTACATAACCAAATAGGATTCCTGATTGCATCGCTGCCACTGTATTCTTTCCGACCACTTCTTCAGGGCGCGCTATTTCAATACGGGGAAGTTTAGCAGCCTTGGAATAAAGAGCTTCAGTTGAAATACCGATTCCTGGAGCGATAGCCCCACCCATATATTGTTTCTCTTCATTAATGTAACAATAGGTAGTTGCGGTACCAAAATCGACAATAATTAATGGATGTCCGTATTCATGGATTCCTGCAACGGCATTCACAATACGGTCAGCCCCAACCTCTCTTGGGTTTTCCAACTTGATGTTCAAGCCGTTTTTTATTCCAGGACCTACTATTAGCGGTTTAATACCGAAATATTTTATACACATGCGTTCCAGAGCAAACATAATTGGAGGCACTACCGAGGAAATAATAATACCATCAAATTCTTTAAAGGATAGTCCTACATGCTCAAGAAGAGATTTTATTATCATGCCAAATTCATCTTCAGTCTTATTTCTACTTGTCTCTATGCGCCAATGATGCTTTAGATGATCTCCTTCATAAACTCCCAACACAGTGTTCGTATTTCCAACGTCCAATACAAAAATCATTACAATCACCACTTTGCCTAAATTCTTAATCATCTATCTTACATTCTTTTTTAGTTAACATTACAGAATAAATAGGACCTTCACTATTTTCCATCCACATCATAACATAATAACGGTTTTTCACGAAGAAAAAAACGACCTCATATGAGATCGTTTTCAGTAGTTTTATTCTTTTTTCTCATCATTATTAGGATTGATAGGATTTTCAGGGTGCCCCTCTTGGATAGGTGGAGTCACAAGGTCTTCCCTTTTCTCCTTAATTTCAGGAGTACGCTCTTCCACTACTGGAGGTTCAACCGCTTCCTTATCTTCCTTACTTTTGATGTTCACTTTCACATCGTCTAGCTCACCATTCAGAGCTTTATAAGAACGCTCTGGTAGTTTACCATGATCTGCTAGGTGCTTGATTTGTTCTGCATCCAATGTTTCAACTTCAAGTAATGTGTTCGCAATGATATCTAGCTTATCACGATGTTCAGTTAGAATCTTTCTTGCTCGCTCATAACTTTCTTTGATAATACGCTGGATTTCTAAATCAATGTCATATGCAATTGCATCTGAATAATTTTGGTCGTTGTTGAAGTCTCTACCTAAGAAAACTTGGCCGCCTTGAGACTGTCCAAATTGAAGTGGTCCTAGTTTATCACTCATCCCGAATTCAGTAACCATTCGTCGAGCGATTCCAGTTGCACGTTGGAAGTCATTATGTGCCCCAGTACTTACTTCACCGAATACAATTTCCTCCGCCACACGGCCACCTAGTAGACCTACGATTTTGTCCAACAATTCCGGCTTAGTCATGAAGAAACGATCTTCTTTCGGAAGCATAACCGCATAACCACCTGCTTGACCACGAGGAACAATGGTAACTTTATGAACAGTTTCTGCTTCATCCAACACAAGACCAATGACAGTATGACCAGCTTCATGGAATGCAACAATATTACGTTCCTTTTCTGAGATCACACGGTTTTTCTTAGCAGGTCCTGCAATAACACGATCGGTTGCTTCATCGATATCGGACATATCGATTTTCTTTTTGTTTCGACGAGCCGCCACTAGGGCTGCCTCATTCAATAAATTCTCAAGATCAGCTCCAGAGAATCCTGGTGTACGCATTGCAATGGCTTTCAAATCCACTTCATCTGCAAAAGGTTTATTTCTTGCATGTACTTTTAGGACCGCTTCACGACCTTTTACATCTGGACGGCCGACTGTAACTTGACGGTCAAATCGTCCTGGACGAAGAAGGGCTGGGTCTAGAATATCAGGTCGGTTTGTAGCTGCGATGATAATGATTCCTTCATTTGCACCAAAACCGTCCATTTCAACTAATAACTGATTCAATGTTTGTTCACGCTCGTCATGGCCACCGCCTAAACCAGCACCACGCTGACGACCGACTGCATCAATTTCATCAATGAAGATAATACAAGGTGCGTTCTTCTTAGCGTTTTCGAATAAGTCACGTACACGTGAAGCCCCGACCCCAACAAACATTTCGACGAAGTCTGAACCTGAAATCGAGAAGAAAGGAACGCCTGCTTCTCCTGCTACTGCACGTGCAAGCAATGTTTTACCTGTACCTGGAGGACCTACTAATAGGACCCCTTTAGGGATACGAGCCCCTACTTCAGAGAATTTGCGAGGATCTTTTAAGAATTCAACAACTTCAACAAGTTCTTGTTTTTCTTCATCAGCGCCCGCAACATCTTTGAATCGCGCTTTTTTCTTTTCATCATTATAGAGTTTCGCTTTGCTCTTTCCAAAGTTCATCACTCGGCTTCCGCCACCCTGTGCTTGGTTCAGCAAGAAGAAGAACAAGATGAATATAATGATGAACGGAATAATTGAAGTAAAGAAAGTCATCCAACCGTTTGTTTCATCGGCAGGTTTAATATCTTCTTTAATACTAACACCTGACTGTTTCGCTGCAGCATCAATGCGACTTAATGCTGTATCACTAATCGTTACGTATGTTAGGAAAGATTTCCCTTCTTCATACCCTTTTAATTGTCCTCTAATTTCATAGACATTTCGTTCAGGCTTTAAAGAATATCCCGTAACGTCACCTTTTTCTAAGTAACGGAAAAACTGGTCCTGCGTAATATTTTCAGTAGGCTCATTATTATTCGTAAAGATGCTTACGATTCCAATAATGACCAAAAATATAAGTAAATAAAAAATCGTATTACGGAAGATCCGATTCATTCCTTACCTCCTCCCACAATGAATAAACTATATTAAATAGTATCATAGCAAAACATGGTAATACAATAATTTAACATCCCTACAAAAATGTAGACAAAATTGGGATGTTTTATTCCTTATTTGAATAAATTTCTGGCTTCAATACTCCAATGTAAGGAAGGTTGCGGTATCTTTCCGCATAATCAAGTCCATAACCTACAACGAATTCATCAGGCACGATAAAACCTACATAATCTGCTTCGATGTCAGCCTTTCTTCCTGATGGCTTATCCAATAAAGTCACAATCTTAATGGATTTAGCTTTGCGATAACGGAAAAGCTCCACTAAATAGCTCAATGTTAGTCCACTATCAATAATATCTTCGATAATCAAGATATCACGACCTTCTACTGAGGTATTCAGGTCTTTGATGATTTTGACTTCCCCAGTAGATACAGTGGAATTCCCATAACTAGATACATCCATGAAGTCCATTTCCAAATGAGTGTCCACACGTTTCAATAAATCTGCCATGAAAGGCATTGCACCTTTAAGGACCCCAATTGCTAAAGGAAAACGATCATTGTATTCATCTGTTAGTCTTGTTCCAAGCTCAAGGATTTTTGCTTGAAGTTCTTCTTCACTAATTAATACTTTCTCAATATCATTCTGTAATGTCATGTTTATAATTGCCCCCTAGAAGACCTACTCTTTTAAATATTTTAGACATATGAAAGACTTTAGCTTTTCCACGTTTTGATCCACCGGTGATTTTTTAAGTCCCGGAAGCCATATGATGTTGCCATCGTCATCTTCTACGATTGGCCACACTTCTCTTTCCACTAAAGGGATTTTTGCATTGATAAAAATATCCTTTAGCTTTTTGGAGCCTTCCAACCCCTTGACCTTCATCCGATCGCCATCTTTCTTGGTTCGCACCCTTAATGGGAAACAATCAAAATCAACTGGCAATCTTAATATGTAATTACTACTTTGGATAAAATTTTCTTCTTCTATATATTGTGCTGTAATTTTATATCCATTCGGAAGAAATATGTATCCTGGGATTTGTAATAATAAGGAATAAGGCTGCGCTAAGGTATCACCAAAGGAGAAGGTGCATTCATCATATGATTTTTTGGCAATGATTCCTTCTGGCAAATGAATTTCACCAGATGGATGAGTATTGCGGAACATTTCCAACAAATGTTCGATATGTATGGCGGATAAGGCTTTAGGTCTTTCAATGTAAAGATAGTTTAATATTAGTTGAATAGCTCTCCTTTGTAAAGGTTTAGGCACTATGAGCAAAGGCTGCAGGGCAATCACAACCCGATTTTCACCCTTCTCTACTATGATGTCCTGTAACTGTTCCTCTGCTTGTAAAAGTAAAAATTGTTCATCTTCCAACAATTCTTCACTAAATCGTTGAAAATGTTGATGAACTAGGGCATTCTCCTGCTTTAAAAATGGTAATACATGTTTTCTAAATCGATTCCGCACATATACTTCCTTTTCATTACTGGGATCGATTCGAGGGAAAAGGCCGTTTCTTTTACAATAATCCAGGATTTCTTCTTTAGTCACAGAAATAAACGGCCTAAATAATTCGCTGTCGTGGAATGCTCGTTGGATTGCCATGCCTGCACGCGCGGTCCCTGTTGCCCCTCTCGTCCATCTCATCAACATGGTTTCCATTTGGTCATCTCCATGATGACCAAGTGCAAGCTTATTCAACGAATGAAGATCCATAACATTTCTATAAAATTCATACCTGACATCCCGGGCTGCAGTTTGGGAGCTTTTACCCGTTTCCTTCATATAACTAGTTACATCAATACGTTTTGCCTCAAATGGAATGTCCCAAGCTTCACAAATACCCTTTACAAACAATAGGTCTCTGTAAGACTCTTCCCCCCTAAACATATGATCGACATGTGCACAAACTAAATGGATGTTGTACTGATTTCTTAATTTAAATAAGAAGTGCAACAGAGCCAATGAATCTGGCCCCCCAGACACACCCACTAAAATTCGGTCTCCCTCTTGAATTAAGTGATTGCTTTTGATGAACTTGATTGTCTTATGTTCTAGCATTCTTTTTACATCCCTTTTCAATGGGTTACCCTTTTTATACGAAATAATAACCTAAAGGTTTCAATTAATTTTTCTTTTACTCATTTTACTTTATCCTATATGATTTACCAATGTTTCAGCTTAGAATCTGCATATAAATGTACAAAGCATAAAGAAATGATACGACGAGCAAAATGACGAACGTTTCGATGTATCCTGTGCTCTTACGTCGCACCTGTTTCTGTTGGATTCGCGTAGCACTTCCATTCGCATGTGCTGGCTTTGGTTTTGAGATAGATTTTTTAGGTCTAGATTGGTTATTAAGGGTGTTAAAAAGGTCTTTTCTCATGTCAGAAGCTCGTGTATATCTTCCTCTCAATGCACTTTCCAGAATATCTTTATAGGGATGTAATTCAGTCTTTCTATCAACTGCATTCATAAGCATGGGAAGGTTATCGCTTCCCTTTTGAAACCGATTTGGATAGGCCGAATTAATCATAACCATCGCCACTGCAAATAAATCATAACTCGGTTCCGCCTTACGAGAACCAAGACCCCAATATCCCCTGTCAAAAAATTCTGTAAACTCTTTAACTGATCTCCCGATAATGGTGGTCCCTCCGACGTCAACGCATCGAATTTTAGAATGCGGCTGGGTCACAATTAGATTTTCTGGTTTTATGTCCCCAAAGATCCATCCATTGGAATGTAGTTCATCTAGGCTGGCAAGAAGTTGTAACATCAGGACTCCAGTCCAACCATGACCCTTTTTTTGTATGAAAGGGAGGAAGCTTTCTCCTTGAATGTATTCCATTACATAGAAAGGTAAAATCTTACCATTGCGCACCCAATCATCAGCTTCTATAAAAGAAGGTCCAAGGGCTGATCCCTGGACCTTTGAGAAGGATTTGAGAATATTCATTTCAGACGTGATACTCGCACTGTTATCGCTGATTTTCAAAGCTACTAATTGCCTGTCTTTTTCAGCGAGATATACGATGCCGTTCGCACCGTATCCGAGTTCCTTTAAGACCTTATACTGACCTTTTTTCCACTTCCCATGGATGATGCTACCCGGCGAAATGTTACACTGATTCCTCATAGTATTGTTCATCATCATTAGATAACAATCCCCTTAAAGAATGTTTTTTGCCGAAATAATGAAGCGCTTCCTGGATGGCAGGACCTGTTGGGGTAATCCCCCCAGTAGATAGTTTCGGAAAAATTTTTGATAAGGATTCCAGTTTCGGAGTCCAGTCTAGCAATTTTTCGACATCATCATGTTTCCCGGGAAATACAAACACGGAAAATTTATTGTTCCCAATTCTAGCATTTAGGCTTAATGACAAATCTAAAAGAGATTCTTTCACAGTAGGAAGCTTATGTTTCATGCTTGCACTTGTATCAACGAGGATCAATACCTCTAAATCAGAAGTCTCACCTAACTCATCGACCACTTCCATTACTTCCCCTCTTTTTTCAGGAGGAAGCTCCTCTATTGAGGTAGAACGCCCTAGAATTTGTTGGAGTTCTTTATTCACCACTCCCTGTATGGTTTGAGTCATTGCTTTTCTGGTAACCATTTGCACTGTCTGCGATAATTGTTCGGAGTAGACCACCTGGCTAACTCCCCCTCCAGAAGAGGCTATAGCTTCGATCTCTTGCATACCTTTTTCATCAATAACATCCTTCTCCATCACACCTATGACATTTACCGTTAATCCTTGCTCTCTTGCCAGTGCTGCCATAGCGGCAGGATCTGCTCCTTGGTTCGAGCATCCATCAGTAATCAGTAAAATTTGACGCAATGTACTTTTTTTCATAAAATCTCCCCTCCACTATTATTCTGTTACCATCTTCGACTTGTTGGAGGGAATTTATACTAGTTTTCTTGATTTAAATAGCTAATTTTTTGCTTTTGGTTTTCTTACCTCCGCTGACAGATATAGAAGACCATTTTGGGGTATTGTGTTTGATTTTCGCGACAACAATGGTCATGTCATCATCAATTTCCCCTTTTGTACGTATCACTTCCTCCAAGATAAGATCTGCCACTGCTTGAGGTTCATTCGTTTCAAGATCCTTTATTTTTCTCTTTAACCAATACTCCACGTTTTCCACATGGTTAGGTCCTTCAAAGATTCCATCGCTCATCATAATTAGTAAGTCTTCTGCCTTCAACTGCTCAGAAACGACATCCACATCAAACTCTCTCATGATTCCCATCGGTAGATTACTAGATTCAATTTTCATGATTTTATCCCCGCGTTTAATGAAACTAGGAATTGAGCAAATCTTCAGAAATTTAACCTTAGCATCCTGTAAGTCGACCATGGCTAGGTCAAGTGTTGAAAAGATTTCATCCGTCGTCCTTAAAGACAAAACGGAATTGACTGATTTAATTGCGATTTTCTCCTCGATTCCTGACATCAGTATTTTTTGTAACAGCTGTAATGTTTCCATACTTTCAACATGGGCGCGTTCTCCATTCCCCATCCCGTCGCTAATTGCGATTGCATATTTACCGTTCCCTAACTCCATCGTGGTATGGCTGTCCCCTGAAACAAACCCTCCTCCTTTTGCAGCATGTGCGATTCCTGTTTCCACTACAAAACGTTTCGCAGATTTAAAATTCACATGACAGAAACCATTTGGAAAGGCTGCGCACTCCTCAGATTGAACAACAATCGTTTCCCCTAGAATATCTGATAGCATTGGAGCAACCAGTTTCTCGCATTCTCCCCTTCCTTGGCAAAATGGGATTGACATATCTATATCTACATTTCCTTGTTCAAGACTGTATATTTCAACATTTCCGATTTGAATACCGAAATCCTGAATAGCTTCTAAGATTTGTTCCTCCTGTAAGTGGTGGTTTTTTCGTTCTCTTTGTATTTCTTTTGCAAAGTCCTCCATGACCTCTGAAACACCGCGTAATTGTTCGGCTACCAATCTTCTACTTTCTTGTACTTGGCGCTTTAGTTTTTGGTTCGCTTGATAAAAAGTTAGCTCCTGCGAAATGGCATCGATTACTTTCTGTCCTCTAATACATTGTTTGTTCCATTCCCGATTCGTTTTTGAAGAAATCTGCCCCCCATTATCCCCTAGCTGGATCATAATTTCCTTCATTCCATCATAGGTACCATTAAAATTCTTAGCCCAGCAGTAATTCTTTTTTGAGCAGGTCTGACACGTTTTTTCAGTAACATTGCTTAAGAAATAATCAAATTCCCGATCCTCGTCATCATTTTTGGACCATTCATCCATTTGTGAGAAACTATTAGATAAAGCTTCAAAAACATTGGAAAACTGCGAAACTCGTTGAGCTGTGACATCTCTCATTTTTCTCATGTAAACCTGTTGTTCGTTGGAATATTCCACAGTGCCTGGAATATGCCTCGCAATTTTTTCAATTAAAATGGTAGGCGTTAACATAAACAAGACAATGGCACCACAGGATTCATAGACTGTAATCATGATATTGGTACTACCTTCTCCATAAAGACCAATTAGAACAGTGGCAATCATTAAGCCTAGTGAAACACCAATCTTTTTCCCCTCTTTTAACAATCCCCCTAACAATCCTGAAAAAGCCAATAAACTCATTTGGTAAAGTGTCGCAACACTTGCGAGACTAAAAATAAGTCCGGTCACTACACCAACTGTAGATCCAATAGCTGCACCTGCTGCCAAAGAAAACAGCAAAACAAGATAACGTGAAAGTATATGTTCGAATGACAGGTCATAAAACGTCCATCCGATTGTTCCCGTCATAATTGAAGCCATTAAAATAATGACACTGACCACTTCCTCCGTTTTTAAGGAAGTCACTTTTTTACGGATAGCGAGAAGTGGGATGCATTGAATGAAAATTAGGGTTAAAATAAGTGCCAATCCGCTTTCAACTGCAATCATCATTGCATCATACATTTGAATATCTCTGTACAAAATGTATTGTTTCGCTACATTGGTGAGAGAAAGTGAAAGGAAAACATACAATGACATAACTTGCACTTGGTTAACTATCGAAGGTCCTCTCACTTTATAAAGCAACATCACCAGTATTGCTCCAACAAACATGACTAGCCCATTTGAAAAATCTACCGTTACTGCTCCCGCTATTAATCCAATTAATGCTAGCGGAGCACGATCTCTCCTCATTAAGTAAACTGCCGCGAAAAACGGGAGGCCAAAAGGAGCAAGTTGGGATAAAATTAAGGCTCGTCCTAATAAAAAACCAATAATGGTTAGGAGAAAGCCCCTTTTCACAAAAAACTCTTCCACTTTATTTTGGACCGTTCCAACCCACTTGGTTGCATCTGCGCGAGCTTCTTTTAGGTTAATTTCTGCCATTGGCTCTATTAGATTCCGTTCTACTTTTTCCAAACCTACCACTCCCATCTCTAGTAATAGTTGTTTTTTATTATAGTAGGAATGATAGTGGGAATTTGTCGCAATATAGAGGGGCATATGGAAAAACGTTCGACGGAATTCTTTCCAAAATGGCAAAAGTGAACATTAATAGTCTTTATTTAGTTCTTAAATTTCATGATTGGTGCTTAATACGAAATTTCCGAGGGAGAAATTTGGCAAATGATAGGAGAAAAAGGAGTTCGATTGGTGGAATAAAAATATAAAAAGGCTCATTTCGTATAGATTGTTATTTTTATGTTGTGTAGTTTGTCCGTTGATTGCAGCGAGAGGTACTTGCTTTCCGCGGGGGAGGGTGGGAGCTTCCTCGGCGTTACCGCCTGTGGGGTCTCCCACTTCCCTCTATTTCCCGCAAGAGTCAAGTGCCCTCCGCTACTATCAAATCAGACTTTTAAAATAAAGTTTACTAAAAAAGCAATAAAGTTTACGAAACAACCTATAAAAAAGAAATAATGAAACAAAAAAACTACTTTTCAACGAAAATATAACGTTGACAAAAACTATCGTGGTATGTAAGATATAACTTGTGCTCTTTAAGGGTACATCCTAATTTTATTTGGCGGCGTAGCTCAGCTGGCTAGAGCGACGAGCGACGCTTCATGAATAATCTTCGAGTTGTCCGTTCGAACCGCTTCTTGGACTAGCTTTCTGAGATAAGGACATACGGTTTTAAACTTCGAGCGTAAGTTAATTTGGCGGCGTAGCTCAGCTGGCTAGAGCGTACGGTTCATACCCGTGAGGTCGGGGGTTCGATCCCCTCTGCCGCTACCATATTTTATTGGCCCGTTGGTCAAGCGGTTAAGACACCGCCCTTTCACGGCGGTAACACGGGTTCGAATCCCGTACGGGTCATCAGAAAAGGCGACAGTCAAAGCTTATTATTAATAAAACCCCATCAGGTGAGAATCTGATGGGGTTTTATTTGTTTATTAAACATCCTTGCTCTCTTTCGTAAAACATAAAAGACAAGCAGTTAGCTTGTCTTTTGATCATTTATAATGTAATAGGAAAAACTGCTCGATCTATTTTTCAGCAGCAAGCATTATCCGCGACGGCCGCCTCTACCGCCTCTTTTACTTTCCGTGTTACGTTTAAGGGAAGAAATACGATCTTCACTATCTTTTAAGAAACGAGACATTTTTTGTTCAAATGTTTCTTTTGTATGGAAGTTACCCTTTGAACGGTTATCTCGTGAGCGATTATCATTTCCTCTACCCTGTCCTTGACGTGGGCGTTGTTGTGGTGGTGGTTCTGGACGATCTTTGGCTTTCTTTATAGATAAACCAATTTTACCGTCTTTCTCCACATTGATGACTTTCACTTCAACTTGGTCGCCGACCTTAAGATGCTCGTTGATGTCTTTTACGTAATTATCTGCAACCTCACTGATGTGAACAAGCCCTGTTAGACCTTCAGGTAGTTCAACGAACGCCCCAAAGTTCGTAATGCCTGTTACTTTTCCTTGTAACTTGCTGCCTACTTCGATTGACATAAAAAAAATGTTCCTCCTTAAATATTCAAAAAATCATACTTACTCTATATTATAGCTGTAGGAAAAAAACAGTGTCAATAAGAGTCCTAGTCTTCATCTGATTTTGGAAGATTAAATATAATTTCTCCTTTATTAGACAAAAAATAGTCTCTTCTGGCAATTTTAGCAATATATTCATCATCATTAAGCTTAATGATCTCTTCTTCTAAAAGAGTCTGCTTCTTTTCTAGCTTCGTTAATTCTTTTTCCAAGGTTGCTTTTTGTTTTTCTTTTTCATCTAATACTGCAGCTTGTGAGATTAAAGTGGAGACTGCCAATACTGAAAGAGCAACCGCGAAAGTGCCGAAAAATACAAGACGTCTAAATAATCCTTTTCGTTTTTTGGAGGATGCTTGTACTTTGGATATTTGCTGGTTAACATATGGGGTTTCCATCTTGGTGACTTTTCTTTCTCGTAGGCTTCCCATCTTCTCACTCCTTTTTCCATTTATTCTTTATCCATTGTAACCTATTAATAAAAGTTTTCTGTAGTTTCTTATAAAATCCTGCAAGATATTTACAAAACCTATCGACTCTTTTTGTAACATATTTCGGCAATAGTTTCCATATAATTTTCAAAATCCACCATATAGGTCTTAAGACTACCCTTATAATAGATAATACGACTCTGAAAATTAGCTTCACAAGGGTATAAAGACCCTTTAAAATCTTGATTGTCAGGAAATAAGTTATTTTTATTAGACCTATAATCGGACGGACTAATAATATGGTAATGATTTTGACCAGTAACTTAAACAAAGAAATGACAAACTGAATCATCCATTCTAAAACACTCATATATAGCTTCTTGAATAGGGCTTGATAGGCTGCAAATCCGCAAAGCAAAGCAAGGAAAAGATAAAAGCGCAGTTCCCCCTGATTTACTAGGAATAAAACATAAAAGATTATCAAACCCTGAACGAGCCAAAATAATAAATCATGGATGAATACAATCCACCTTTTACGCTTGCTTCGTTGTAAGAACCTATTATAAGTATCCAAGGCAGCACCGAAGTAACTGCCCATAGCGATCATAGATATTAAAGTGTAGAATTGGATGGTGAGTGTCATTTGAACAACTTGCTAAAGAATCCTTTAGCCTTCTCCCCAGATTGCTCATCTAAGTATACAAGGTCAAAAATTTTACCTTTTATAGATACAATACCTTTATCGACATCTAGGTTTTTCATTTGAAGGTTTTGACCTCTAATGGATAAGAAACCCATATTGGTCTCAAGCAAAAACTCTTCATTATCAAAGCTTTCTACTTGTCTAACTCCAGTGATGTCCAATAGTCTTCTGCCTCTCATGACCACATCATGCTCTTGAACCGGGCCTTTTGCTGCATTTTGTCCTGTATCATAATATTGGCTCATTCTCCATTCCCCCACAATACAAACAGTTTGTACAAGTTTATGTGTGAGGGAAAATTTTTAGAACAAGCCTTCTTCTTGGATTCTTTCTTCCTTTACTATTGTATACATATCTGCAGCGTCTTCTTTTTTCGTACTTTCAATTAACTTCTCGATTTGAACCGTAACCAGCTTTTGACCGAACTGGACGATCATTTCATCTCCAACCTTTACGCTTGTACTCGATTTCGCTGGTTTACCATTAATCTGGATTCTGCCTTTGTCTGCAACTTCCTTTGCCAACGTTCTTCTTTTAATTAATCTGGAAACCTTTAGAAATTTATCTAATCTCATATGTATTCTCCTTTACTACAACCCTTTTTGTTTCGCTTCATCCCAGAATGCATCTAATTCATCTAACGTGAAGGCTTCAAAAGGCTCTCCACTTTCCTGCACTCTTTGTTCAACATGTCGAAATCTCTTTAAGAATTTTTCATTTGTACGATGAATGGCTTCTTCAGGCTGGATGGAATAATAACGGGCAATATTTACTAAAGCAAAAAAGATGTCCCCTAGTTCAGCCTCAAGCTTTACATGTTCTACCTCTTTATTCCGCATTTCCTCTTCAAATTCCTTCATTTCTTCCTTTACCTTTTCCCATGCTGGAGCAACTTCAACCCAATCAAAACCTACTTTTGCAGCTCTTTTCTGATATTCTGCCGCAATCATTAACTTAGGCAATGATTTTTCTACTCCTTCAAGTAAAGATGATGCCTTTTCTGATCCTTTTTCTCTTTGCTTAATTTGTTCCCAGTTTGCAATAACGTCATTTTCATCTTCAACCTGAACTGTTCCAAATACATGAGGGTGCCTTCTTACCATTTTGGCTGAAATGCCCTCGATGACATCAGAGATGGAGAACATTCCTTCATCCTCCCCGATTTGGGCATGGAGCATGACCTGCAATAGTACATCCCCCAATTCCCCTATCATCGCTTCATCGTCTTCTTCATTAATCGCATCTATGAGTTCATAAGCTTCTTCTATTAAATACTTCTTTAGGCTGCTATGAGTTTGCTTTTTATCCCAAGGGCAGCCATTTGGGCCTCTCAGCTCCGCAATGATTTCACGTAACTTCGCAAACTCTTTATAAAAATGTTTCTCTTCTTTTACAGGTGGAACGTAAACACTCGTCAAGTTGCTAAGCTCCATATTATGGTCCAATTCAAAAAGAGGAACATGGACGATCTGTTCTTTGGAGCTTCCCGCTGCCGTTACTAGGAACACTCCATGGTCATCAGGATATTTTTCCATAAGGGTCAGCTTTACCTCTGAAGCGATGAAAGCATCATACACCTGTCCGATAATCAGATGTTGAGTCATAACAATTTCATCTCGTTTCAGCTCTGTCCCATCTAATAATTGAAAGCCTTCAATTGGATCGACTTTCACGGATTGAAACAAGGGGTCTAAGAAGCTCTGCCCACCTTCAATTGCGATTTGAACGCCCCGATCTTCTCCTTTTTCTAAAAGGAGCTGCACTGAACGTTCTGCAACCATCGGGTGACCGGGTACAGCATAGATGACATCCTCAGTCTGAGACCTTTCTAATAAGATTTCTGAGATTTCCTCATATACTTTTGGAAAAGTATCGTGCTTTTCATATACAGAGTCAAAACTTGTGAACTTCATCCCTTCGCTTTCCAGTTCCACTATGACCGGATGGTCTAATGTGCGTACGTAGCAATGAGAACTGTTGGTTAGTTTCCGATAAATTCCCAATGGAAGTTGAAGCAGGTCCCCTGCTCCCAAACCAACGATTGTAATATTTCTCGCCATTTTTTTCATCTCCATGCAAATATATTTTAAAGCATAATTTAGGATCGTTTATTAGGAAGAAGTTTACTGAGTTTACTTCCTAGAGGTAATAAACTTAATTCATGTCTGGAAAATAGTCCAAAACGGATTATTACCCAAATATATATCGCTGCCCCTAGAGGAACACCGGTTAAAGCTTGCAACGCCGCAAAACCACGCTCCATTTCATCACCAATGAGAACAGTGAAGATAAACCTATGAAGAAGTAAAACTAATGACATAGAAACAATAGCAGTACCTATCAAAAGAATCGTTTTTGCCTTTAGTAGACTGACTCTGATTTCTCTTCGTAGAACTATAGCCAATATGAACGTCATCCATAAAAATGATAGCACTGTAGAATAAGAAGCGCCTAATATCCCGATTGAGGGAACAAAAAGATGCATCAACATCCATTTTATGATAATCCCCGATATCACTACTGTAACGGTTATATATGACCGCCCCATACTTTGTAAGATTGACGCGGTGGTCATAAAGATGGAACAGAACAAAATGGATATGGCCAACACACCAAGGGCAGTACTGCCTTTATCATCCATAAAAAGCATAATGTTTGTAGGCTTGATGATACAAATCAATCCTACCGTGGAAGCTGCACCTAACATTAGGTTCATCCGGAGGGAAAGCTCGACATAATGGTTCAACTCTTCCTCTTTTTTCTGGAGGCGAAATTGTGAAATCAAAGGAACGAGTGTCAAGGATAGTGAAGTAATCGCTACAGTCCCCAGCTGGATGAGAGGCTGTCCCCTGTCGAATACACCCTTCCATTGTTTCGCATGACTTTCTTTCATTCCATGATCAAGCAGCAAAGGGTATAACTCCAAAGCATCGACCAATTGAATAAGGACAAGAACTAAATTCGTAATGCAAAAAGAAACACCATGTATGACCAATAATTTTGCTGTCGTTAAGAAATTCAGTTTTATGCCTTCATAAGATAGTTTTGCCCAATCATTCCTAAACCAAAAAAGAGTCAACAAGATTAAGATGCTCATCAGTCCTCCGATAAGAGAACCAAATAATGCACCGGCACCAACCTCGTACAGCGAACGTCCTTGCGAAAATAACACAAATGAAAATAACAGGATACAGAACACCCTGACAAGCTGTTCACCCACTTGCGAATAGGCAGTGGGCAGCATGTCACCCATTCCTTGATAAAAACCCCTTAGAACAGAAATGGTTGGCAATAGCAAAAATGAAAATGAAATAATCCTAATCAACGGAGCAAGTGAGGGGTCACTCATCACTCCTGCAATCCCACCTGCACCGGCATAAAGAATGATAAATATACCGAATCCTATAAACCCTAATATGATATAAGCAGATAAAAGAAAAGACTTAATATCGAATCTGGTGGATTTCGATTGATTTTCTGCTATGATTTTCGAAATTACTACAGGAAACCCATATGTAGAAAGAATAAGAGCAATTGCATAAAACGGATAAACTTGCTGGTATATATAAAAACCGATATCGCCTGCAATATTTTGAAAAGGAATTCGATATCCTGCACTCAAAATTTTTGTCACTAATGCAGCCACTGTTAAAATAAAAGCACCATGTAGAAAATTCCTGGATAGATCGTCTGATTTAACCTTCATATTACACCTATTAATATTTCTTAGTATGTTTAACCCTTGCCTACCCTCAGAAGGCATTCCCACCCATTATAGCACAGCCATCTTTAGCTCGGGTGAAAGTACATGGAAACGGCTTCCATCTTTATTCCATTGAAAAAAGACAGCCACTAAAGCTGTCTTCTAATCTGTAATGAATAATCAAAGAGGGATTGAAAAATAATACCTAGTTGCTTGATTATGACTCCATTTGTCTTGCTAGGAATCCAGCTGCAGTTTCGACAGCTTTTCGTTCAACCTCTCCAACAGTGCCTTCTTTTGAGAAAATCACTACTGCTCCAATTGGGTCACCATTTGCAACAATTGGTCCAATTGTATAAGATTGCATATCTTCTTCGATGCTATCAACAAGAGCGTATTGGCCCTTTTGCGTTTCTAATGTTGAAGTACGTTCTTCCATTGTCTTTTCCACTAAATCACTGATGCTTTTATTTAAATAATCCTTTTTGGATCCACCTGCAACTGCAATGTAGGTATCTCGATCACATATTAATACTGGGTTTCCAAGACTATCATATAATGCTTCTGCATATTCTTTTGCAAAATCACTTAATTCACTGATTGGTGAATACTTTTTCAAAATTACTTCGCCATCACGATCGACGAAAATTTCTAATGGGTCACCTTCTCTGATTCGAAGGGTTCTGCGAATTTCTTTAGGAATGACAACTCGTCCTAAATCATCAATACGACGAACAATACCAGTTGCTTTCATCTTGTGTTGCCTCACTTTCATCTATTGGTTGGTGGTGGTGATAGAGAAATCTGTAATTTATCACCATTGTTAAACTTATTATCTTTTCATATGGAAACTTCTATACATATTGAAATATTTTTTCTTGTTTCCACACTATTTTCCCTAATTTCCGTAAGATGAAGAATCTGTGAATACAGGAAATTAAGCATAAAACTAATGAACAACTACCTAGTTAATCACTTTACCCTTTTTGGCATCTTGGACCCCTCGAATGAGCCCTTCTAAGATTGCCAACCATTCTTGGGCCTTCATACCCTTGGTAGTTAGAACCATTTTCAGTTTGGAGCCATCCATACCCAATCCAACTTTCCGGCCAAATTTGTTACTTACTTGGAAAATTTTCTGGCCATCTATTTCACTGGTAGTTTTTTCTGTGGTGAGAATCGTAATGTCCTGCTTAGATTGCTTTATGATCTCTATGCCTGATTCCAAAGCAAATACTTTTATTTGTGCAATCTGGAATAACAAGCTTACTTCCTCTGGATATTCGCCAAAACGGTCCACCAATTCTTCTTGTAGCTCCTCCAACTCTTCAATCGATGTGATACCCCTAAATCGTTTATACATTTCTATTTTTTGATGACCATCTGAAATATACAAATCAGGGATATATGCATCCACCTCCAAGTCTATTTCTAGCTTAGGCTTCGATTCAACCGGCTTATCTCCCATTTTTTCCTCAATTGCATCCTTTAACATTTGAGAATATAGGTCAAAACCTACAGAGTCGATAAATCCATGTTGTTCTGCCCCTAGAAGATTACCAGCTCCTCGAATGGATAAATCACGCATAGCGATTTTGAATCCTGAGCCTAATTCAGTGAATTCTTTAATTGCCTGTAGCCTTTTTTCCGCTACTTCAGTAAGTACTTTATCTCTACGATGTGTAAAATAGGCGTATGCGACTCGGTTCGATCGACCTACACGACCACGGAGCTGATAAAGCTGAGAAAGACCCATCTTGTCCGCGTCATGAACAATCAACGTATTTACGTTAGGTATATCGACACCTGTTTCAATGATGGTTGTACTGACGAGCACGTCGAATTCACCTTCCATGAATGCCAACATGACGGTCTCTAGTTCCTGCTCGGACATTTGACCGTGGGCATACGTCACACGTGCGTCCGGGACTAACATGGAAATTTCTTCTGCTTTTCTTGCTATATCTTCTACCCGGTTGTACAAGAAGTAAACCTGGCCATCTCGAGCTAACTCTCTTTCTATTGCTTCACGGGCCAAACCTCCGTTGTATTCCATAACATACGTTTGAACAGGGAAACGATTTTCTGGTGGTGTTTCAATAACGGATAGGTCACGGACTCCAAGCATGGACATATGTAAGGTTCGCGGGATTGGAGTAGCCGTCAGAGTCAATACATCTACATTTGCCTTTAAATGCTTGATTTTTTCCTTATGCGTTACACCAAATCGTTGTTCCTCGTCTATGATTAAAAGCCCTAAATCTCGATAAATGACATCTTTAGATAAAAGACGGTGAGTACCCACTACAATATCGACTGTGCCTGCTTTTACCCCTTTAAGTGTTTCAGTTTGCTGTTTCTTCGATCTGAATCTACTTAAGAGCCCAATATTGATTGGATAATCTTGAAAACGCTCACGAATGGTTTCATAATGCTGCTGTGCAAGGATGGTAGTAGGAACTAAGAAAGCTACTTGTTTACCATCTGCAATGGCCTTAAATGCAGCCCGTATAGCCACTTCTGTTTTCCCATAACCTACGTCTCCACAAAGCAAGCGGTCCATCGGTCTTTCCCGTTCCATATCAATCTTTATTTCATGGATAGAACGCAATTGATCCTCTGTCTCTTTATAAGGAAAAGCCGCTTCAAAATCTCTTTGCATTTCTCCATCTGGTGAAAAAGCATACCCTTTAGAAGCTTCACGTTCTGCATAAAGTTTAATTAAGTCATCTGCAATGTTCTGTACTGAAGATTGCACTTTGCTCTTCACGCGTTTCCAATCACTGCCACCCAGTTTATACATTTTAGGTTCTTTACCTTCAGAAGCTACATACTTCTGTACCAGGTCAATCTGATCCACCGGAACATACAGTTGATCCGTTCCTTGATAGCGGATATTTAAATAATCTTTATGAATTCCATTGATTTCAAGCGTTTCTATTCCTAAATACTTTCCAATCCCGTGGTTAACGTGAACTACGTAATCGCCGACCTTAAGCTCTGAGTAGCTTTTAATACGTTCGGCATTTGATAGTTTCTGTCTCCGGACCGTTTTTTTAGGACGTTTATTAAACAATTCCTGTTCTGTAACTATGGCAAGCTTATGCATAGGTAACTCAAAGCCACTTTGTAAACTCCCTACAGTGATTTGTAATTTACCCGGCAAGATTTCACTTGACTTGTTCAGTACAGCCGCTTCAATATCATAATCTGCCAATACACTCCGTAGCTTTGATATACGGTCTTCCTCTACTCCAAGTACAACGACAGCAAATTTCCCTTTTTTCCATCTTTCGGTTTCCGTTTTGAACACGTTCATTTGTCCGTGGAAGTTTTGCATCTGCTTACAGGTGAAATTAACAATGTTCTGTGGGCTTGTAAAAGGAACATGTCGTAAAAAGAGAGACATGTAAATATATTGGTGCCTGGACTTTGGCACCAAGTCTTGTAAATCGTGAGAGATTTTCACATCATGGACTATGGCCCCTTCTGCAAGAAGGCTCGTATACCATTCTGCCTCTTCTTTTTCCAAAGACTCCGCCATTTCTTGAATTCTACTGATCTCATCTAGGACCACGATTCCTTGAGAGGGTAAATAATCTAGCAAACTAGCAGGTTTTTCATAAGCTAAACTTAGATACTTATAAATTTGTTCTGGCCTTATTCCTGTGTTTAATTGCTCTAGCTCATAACTAATATTTTGCGCGAGCAACTCTTTGGATTTGTCTGTTTTCAGCTTTTTCAAGCTTGTACTAAGACCGGACTTTAGCTGATCAACAAGCTTTGTGATATGACTGTTATCCAGCAATAATTCTGTGGCAGGGCCAATGGAAACTGTGTTCAATTTTCCCATCGATTTTTGATCCTCTATGGAGAACGTACGGATCGAGTCAATCTCTGTATCAAACAATTCCATTCGGATGGGATTGGCCTCAGTTAATGGATAGATATCAATGATTCCACCCCTCATGCTGAATTCACCCGGTGATGTTACCATATCGCCACGATGGTATCCCATCTGAATAAATTGGTTCAGAAGTGATTCAGGGTCTACTTCATCACCAAGGGAGAAAGAAAGTTGATTTCCCATCCATACTTCTTTTGGAGGCAATAGTTTTCGAAAACCGCCCATGGGGACAAGGACTATTCCTTTATTATGTAATGACCAGTAATTTAACGCCTCAATTCGTTGAGAACGAAGCTCTGGACTGGCAATACTTAACTCTGCTGCAATCAACTCGTTGGCAGGATATATATAGACCTCGTCCTCTTCGACAAAGGTTAGCAAGTCTTCATATAATTTTTGGGCCTGAAGAAGATTATATGTAACGACCAAGATTGGTTTCTTCTTCTCCTTATAAAGGGAGGAGATTAGTAAGGACCTTGAAGAGCCGGATAGCCCCGCTACTAACTGCTCTTTTATTCCGCCATCCAACCCAGTCAATATTGATTGGATGTCATCATTGTTTGTGAAAATATGGTTTAACCCGTTCATATGAACCCCCTCTGTTTGATACTTGGCAAGAGCCTTTTTTCGCTTGAAGCTGCCTTAATTGAACTTCTAACTCCCTACTTACGACCCCTACATTGAACATCCTTTAGGCTGTCTAAAGATATTTATTAAAGTTTATAGTCAGAAATGGAAAAATGCTTTGGACCATAATCCAAAGCTTTTTTCCTATTGAATAAGATAATCGACACTATGTAAATCCGGATTTCGTTCGAATGCTTCTTGGCAATCGGAACAAATGGATTTTACATGGATATCACCGGTTGAGGTATATGTGATAAAGTCTTTTCTTTCCTCTTCATTGAGCATGTGAAAACCGAGCTGTTCCGAATTCACGATGCTTTGCTCAAGTTTCCCAAGACTTGTACCGCAATGCCTGCAAGAATAATGGAGAGCCATAGGAACCCCCTTTTTTGCATTTATTGCTTAGTATAAGCCGAAACCTATCCTTTTAATCATGGAGCTACAGAACTTTATCTAAACCTTGATATAATTCAATTTCTTTTATATTATGACCCATTGTGTCCATTCATTACTTGTAAGAAAGGCTGCTTTAACCAGTCTTCGCACGCCGCTTCGCATTTCTTAATGACATGCTCCATTTCGATCCATTCCTCTTCCATAAAACGGCCTAATACATAGTTAGATATTGGCATTGGATTGGATGGACGACCTATTCCGATACGAATACGATTAAATTCCTGGGTTCCAAGATGTGCAATCGTAGACTTTATACCATTATGGCCGCCAGCACTGCCCTTTTGACGTAAACGAATTTTCCCGACAGGCATATCTAAGTCATCGTATAGAACAACGATATTCTCTATGTCTTCTTTAAAATAATCCAGGACAGCCCCAATACTTTCTCCAGAAAGGTTCATATAGGTTAAAGGCTTCAAAAGTAATGCCCTTACACCATTCACATGTCCTACCCCATAAATTCCTTTATGCTTTGCTTGATCAAGCTCAATTCCCCAATTCTTTGAGAGGGCATCGATTACTTCAAACCCTATGTTATGTCTTGTTCTATCATATTGTTTACCTGGATTACCTAACCCGATAATGATTTTCATTTTTACACCTCAATCATAACTTCCATTCTTACTAATTCATCAATAATGTGGGATTTCCTTTTATGTATCCTTAAATATAAGACCATTTTCTAAAAATAGCAAAGGCGCAACCTATTGGCTACGCCTATTATAGCACGGCTCCTCCCTAGAGAAACCGTTCTGAGTAACTAGATATATTCGATTGTTTATTCTTCGGAAGCTGGCGTTTCCCTGCCTTCTTCATGATCAGGTACTCCTCCATCTTGTTGCTCTCCAGAATTAATCTCTTCCTCTTGTCTTGGAGGTAGGATGGACGCAATCGTTTCAGTTTCATCATGATTGATGTCAATTTTATACTGGTTCTTAATGTCGCCTACAGTAACCACTTCATTAACCTGTAAGTTCGACACGTCCACATCAATAGATTCTGGAATATCATTTGGTTTTGCCGTGATAGAAAGTTCATGTAGGGATTGTTGCATCACACCGCCGTCTTTCACACCTGCTGAATCACCTGTTAAGTTAATTCGTACGTTTGCAGTGATATCTGCGTTTAAATCCACTATAAAAAAGTCTGCATGGATAAACTCATTCTTCAAGCAATCGATTTGATAATCAGTCAACATGACGTTTTCAGAAGAACCATTTACATCTAACGTAATAATTCCGTTCCTGCCTACTTCTCTCATTGTTTTGGTTAATTCTAAACTATCAACAGAAATAGCTTTACTTTCTTTTTTACTACCGTACACGACTGCAGGAACATGACCTTTTGTTCTTAATTCACGTAATGAAGATCGACTCGACTTTGTTCTTTCCTGAGCTGCTAAAGCTGCTTGACCCATAATAAGACACCTTCCTCTTTTACAATTAAAATTGGAATACCCATACTATAAAAATTGCCCTATTATCGCAGCATCTAAACATGAAGAAAAAATTGGTAATCAATTGTTGTAACGTCATTCTAAATAAAAGGCTCTATTCCAATAGTTTATAAAGCTTGCCCGTTGATTTCCACTCCAGGTACTTGCTTTCCGCGGG
Source organism: Peribacillus alkalitolerans (assembly GCF_010882125.1). Lineage (GTDB taxonomy): Bacteria > Bacillota > Bacilli > Bacillales > DSM-1321 > Bacillus_BN > Bacillus_BN alkalitolerans. The sequence continues at coordinate 33,814 of NZ_JAAGVZ010000021.1, forward strand.
GAGGGTGGGAGCCTTCTCTGCGTTACCGCCTGTGGGGTCTCCCACTTCCCTCTATTTCCCGCAGGACTTTGAATAAGCTTCCTCGAATAATCACCGCACGAAGGAAATGCGTATGCATTTTCGAGGAGGAAAGTGCCCTCCGCTACAATCAACTCAGATTATTAAAGTTAAATCACACTAAGAGAACACAGACTTTACGAAATCAGCCAAATAAAAAAGACTCGCCTAAAAAGGCAAGTCTTATAATAATCAATCAAATAATGTACTTACAGATTGCTCTTCGTGGACACGGATAATCGCTTCCCCGATCAATGGAGCAACAGAAAGTTCTTTAATTTTTTCAATTTTCTTCTCTTCAGGTAATGCAATGGAGTTTGTAACAACCAATTCTTTAATTTTAGAGTTTTGGATACGCTCAATTGCAGGACCAGATAATACCGGGTGAGTACAGCATGCATAAACTTCTTTTGCACCGTTTTCAACTAGTGCATTTGCAGCTAGTGTGATAGTTCCTGCCGTATCAATGATGTCATCGATTAGGATGGCAGTTTTTCCTTCAATGTTACCTACAATGTTCATAACCTCAGCAACATTTGGTCTAGGACGACGTTTATCAATGATAGCGATAGGAGCTTTTAGACGATCAGCCATTTTACGTGCACGTGTAACCCCACCGTGGTCTGGTGATACGATAACGATATCATTCAAGTCCTTATTTCTGAAGTAATCCGCTAAAATAGGAACACCCATTAAGTGATCGATCAAGATATCAAAGAAACCTTGGATTTGTGGAGCATGTAAATCAAGTGTAATAACGCGCATAGCACCCGCAGTTTCCAATAGATTGGCTACTAACTTAGCAGTGATAGGCTCACGAGCTCTAGCTTTACGATCTTGACGTGCATAGCCATAATACGGCATGACGATATTGATGGTTTTAGCAGAAGCACGTTTTAAAGCATCGATCATGATCAATAATTCCATTAAGTGTTCGTTGACAGGAAGGCTAGTAGACTGGATAACAAACACATCACAGCCACGGATGCTTTCTTCAATGTTAATTTGAATTTCCCCGTCAGCAAAACGCGTTACGGAACATTTCCCTAATTCTACTCCAATCACTTTTGCGATTTCTTCAGCAAGTCCTGGATTGGAATTTAACGAGAAAAGCTTTAAATTAGGGTCTAAATACTGATTTGACATGATGAACCTCCAATGGTTTATTTATTAAATTTTAAATTTTTAACATAATCCTCTTTGTTCACTTGTCTTGCACGGGCAACAGCTAAGGCTTCTCCTGGAACATCTTCCGTAATGGTTGAACCTGCTGCGATGTATGCTCCATCTCCCACGGAAACAGGGGCTACTAGGTTTGAGTTACATCCCACAAACACACCGTCACCGATTTTAGTTAAGTGCTTGTTCTTTCCATCATAGTTGACTGTAATGGATCCACAGCCAATGTTGACATCATTTCCTACTTCAGCATCGCCAATATAGCTTAAATGAGAAGCTTTACTCCCTTTACCAAAGACAGCCTTTTTTATCTCGACAAAGTTCCCAATCTTTACTTCATCAGAAATTTGTGAAGCTGGTCGAATATGGGCAAAAGGTCCAATCGCGACATCAGAGCCGACTTCACTGTCATGAGCAACAGATTGACGAATAACAGTGCGATCACCAATGATACAGTTTTTAATTTCTGAATGTGGACCAATCATAGCTTCACTGCCAATTTTGCTTCCAACACCAATTATTGAGCCTGGATAGATAATAGTATCTGTTCCAATTACTACGTCAGCCTCTATATATGTGTTTTCAGGATCAATAATCGTGACGCCATTTCTCATATGCTGCTCATTGATGCGGCGCTTCATAGTACGTTCAGCTTGTGAAAGAGCCACTCGATCGTTGACTCCTAATGTTTCTTCGAAATCATCCGTTTGATAAGCAGATACGATTTCACCTTTTGATTTTAAAATCTCTATCACATCAGGAAGATAATATTCACCTTGAACATTATCGTTCGAAACATTTTTCAACGCGGCAAATAGCGCTTCATTATCAAAGCAATATGTGCCTGTATTGATTTCCTTAACCAGTTTCTCTTCTTCACTAGCATCTTTATGCTCGACAATCTTTTCAACAAAGCCTTCTGTGTTTCTAATGATTCTTCCATAGCCTGTAGGATCTTCTACGTAAGCTGTCAAAACAGAACCTTTTGCGCCTTGTTCCTCATGTTGTCTGATCAATGCTTCCATTGTTTCAGCCTTAATCAGCGGAGTATCTCCACATATGATAAGCGTTGTTCCTTTTTTACCTGCTAATAGGTTCTCTGCCTGCATCACTGCATGCGCAGTCCCTAACTGCTGTTCTTGTAAAGCATATTTACTTCTATTACCTAGTTGAGCTTGTACCTTTTCAGCTCCATGTCCAATAATCGTAACGATTTCTTCTATATGAAGGGATGAAACATGGTCAATAACGTGCTGTACCATTGGCTTACCGCATACTGAATGCAATACTTTATATAGTTTTGATTTCATTCGAGTACCTTGTCCAGCAGCCAAGATTACTGCAAAGCGATTATTCATAACACGCCTCCGTTTACCTTTTTATCCATCTAAAAATATATCTTAAAAACAGAAGGTTTTCAAGGAAACAAAGATATGTACATATATTTGTCAGAACAATGCCTTTTTTTGGAGGTGTTATTTTGGTATGTATGTATAAAAAAAGGATAATTTTCAAAGTAAAAATGTTTAACGAGGTTATTCTGGGGAAAATAAAAAAGAGCCGTACTATGAAGTAGGCTCCTGGTGTTGTATTAAGTATGAGGATGAATTAAGATGCTCCTGCTTCTTCTAATTCAACTTCTTCGATACCTTCAAGTTCACCAAGGCGGTGGTATTCTGCCAATACTGCGTCTTGGATCTTACCGCGGGTAGAAGAATTAATAGGATGAGCAATGTCACGGAACTCTCCATCAGGAGTGCGTTTGCTAGGCATTGCTACAAAAAGGCCATTATTACCATCGATCACACGGATGTCATGTACGACAAACTCATTGTCTAAAGTAATAGAGGCAATGGCTCTCATTCGACCTTCCGTATTCACGCGGCGTAATCTTACGTCAGTTACTTCCATTCTGTTCACCACCTTTTCCCTAAATAACAACTTGAGTAGAATAATTCAACACATTCATTCCTTTTTCCTTCTTCTTAATGAAATTATTTCAAAAAATTTTTAAAATATTTAAAAAATATAAATATTTCCCCCTGAACCTCTAGAATCCTAAGACGAAATAGTGTTTTTCCCCTATAAATAAAAAAACACCCGTGAATAATTCACGAGTGTTAGCTTCCCTTATTTCACCAGAGCAACCACTTCAATTTCTACTAGTGCGTCTTTTGGTAATCTTGCCACTTCAACACATGAACGTGCTGGCTTATGAGTAGAAAAATATTGACCATAAACTTCATTCACAGCAGCAAAATCATTCATGTCCTTAATAAAGACTGTTGCCTTAACGACTGTCTCAAAAGAAGCTCCTGCCTCCAATAAGACTGCATTTAGATTCTTAAAGACTTGATGCGTTTGTTCTGTGATATCACCCTCAACCATTATCCCTTCAGCTGTTAAAGGGATTTGACCTGAGCTATAAAACAAATTATTAACGACAATCCCTTGACAGTAAGGACCTATAGCAGCAGGCGCCTGATTTGTTTGGATGGCTTTCATGAGAGTTCCCCCTTAGTAAATGGTTTCTTTTGATTTTTCAAAATAATTCCCAGCTTGAACAGAAATCTTCTTTTCCCTAGTATCCACTTCAGACAATTTCAATAAAGATATATATTCCTTAACTAAACGTTCCTCTGTATCCTCTGACTCGATGAGTACAGCGATTCCGCTTACCACAGCGTCAAACTCTTCTAACAGGCTTACCATTCCGTTAATCGTGCCGCCAGCTTTCATGAAGTCATCTACTACCAATACCTTGGAACCAACGGCAAGACTTCGTTTTGAAAGTAACATAGTCTGGATTCTTTTTGATGAACCAGAAATATAATTGATACTAACCGTCGAACCTTCCGTCACCTTATTGTCTCTTCTTACAATCACAACCGGAACATTTAGGTGATTGGCAACAGCATAGGCGATAGGAATCCCTTTAGTAGCCATCGTCATGATGACATCAATTTGCTTTCCTGAATAGGCTGAAGCAATTAGACGTCCGACTCTATTTACAAATTGCGGATCGCCTAAAATATCAGTCATATACAAATAGCCACCTGGAAGAAGGCGTTCTGGCTTTTCCATCACTTCGCACATTTCACCAATGAAGCGTTCTGCCTCTTCCTTGTTGATGTTGACGATATATTTAACTCCACCCGCGGCCCCAGGAACAGTCACAAGGGTTCCGATTCCCCTTTGTTCAAACGTTTCCTTGATGATGGTCAAGTCTTCACTGATGGAAGACTTTGCAGATCCATACCGATCGGCAAAAAATGTGAGCGGCACTAGCTGACTTGGATGCTCTAACATATAGTTGGTCATATCCACTAATCTCTCGCTACGACGAAACTTCAAAGCAGAAAACCTCCTTCAAATCCGAATATTATTATATCAATCTTACATTAATATACGTCTTTATTCAAGAGGGTTCCGTTCTCCAAGCAATCTTACTGCGTATACATGTTCACAGAAACCTCGTAATCCGTTATATACTCGGTTCATTCTAGAGTCATGTTCGATTAATCCAAATACTGTAGGTCCACTTCCGCTCATTAATACGGCATCCGCTCCGAATTTTTTCATTTGTTCCTTAATATGATGTACCTCTGGATAAAGAGACAAGGTCACATTCTCAAGAACATTCCCTAGATGGGAGCATACACTTTTAAAGTCATGATCCTTTATTGCCTCAATCATTTTGGGTACATTAGGGTGCTGGACATTTTGCAAATCTAATCGCTTATATACATCTGCAGTTGAAACACCAATGGTCGGTTTTGCTAAAACAACCCAACAACTCGGTGGTGTTGGTAGATGCGTGATTATCTCCCCGCGCCCTTTGGCTAATGCAGTTCCTCCATAGACACAAAAAGATACATCCGATCCAATTTCTGCGCCTAATACAGCTAACTCGTCCAGACTCAATCCTAATTTCCAAAGTTTATTCAACCCCCGTAGCGTAGCCGCAGCATCACTGCTCCCTCCTGCTAGACCAGCTGCTACAGGAATGTTTTTCTCAATGGTAATGGCCACGCCGTTAGGAATGTTGTATCTCTGCTTTAATAGGTTAGCGGCTTGATAGGCTAGATTTCGGCTATCATCCGGTACATATCGATTGTGTGAGATAATCTTAATATCTTTCCCTGCTATTTCCGCTAGTTCGATTCGATCTGCAAGATCAACCGTTGTCATGACCATCTCTACTTCGTGATAATCATCCGGCCTTTTATAAAGCACGTCCAATGCAAGATTGATCTTGGCAGGTGCCTTCTCCATTAGCTTCAATATCTTCACCTACGTTCATAAAAAGTTCTTGTCCTATTTTACCATATCTACACACAATACAAAGTGTTTTTCCTATTTAAGCAAATGAAAAAAGACCCTTTCACATCATATGTATTTTAAAACCTGGCAAGCGCCATGAATTACTGACGAGAGCCTAATTGTTCTTATACTTTGTTCTTACTTGTGACACTTACACGAAAACTACAACAAGTCTTCCCAAGATAAAATTCTGATAGGAACAGAAAAGACCAAAGCAAATGCCTTGGCCTTTATCCGTCACTTGCATGTTTATTAATGAGTTGGTAAATCTTCCAGATAAACATTCAAAGGTTTAGCGATTTTGCATAAGCTGCTGCTCAGCAAGCTGGATGGCACGTTTCACCATATTCCCGGCATCTTTTGCACGGATTCCGCCCCATCCTTCCTTTTGAACTACATCATAAAAGCCTAACTCTTTAGCGAGCTCTTCCTTGAACCTTTCAGACATGACACCTCTACGTCGACCCAAAGCTTCTACCCCCTATGCATGCAGTGACAGTTATAGTTTGTGAAAGTTAGTCCTTTTTCATGAATTCAAAGGAGCTTTATTTATTTCCAGCACCATCATACAAATCTATTTTATCAGTATTATCCATTTTCACGAAAAATAAAAAAGCAGTAAACATTTTTGTTTACTGCCCGCTTAAAGCCATATTCCCTGCTGCTTCGTCAAAGAATGTTAATTCTACCGTTTCTGTAAGAACATCTGCATAGCTGTAGGAGACTCTTTCAAATGCATTTTCATCTTGGTCGAGCTCAATGACAAAAACGGATGGATAAGTTTCAGCTAATGTGCCAAGTCTTTCCACAGTTTTACGTCTTCCACCGTTCGCTTTTAAAACAAGCCTTTTTCCTAAATTGGAGTCAAGCGCTTTTTTAATATCAGCTAAAGTTTTCGGCATGATCGGTCCACCTCACTAAGTGTAGTATATCACATACTCGTACAAACCGTCAAACAAAATATAAAATTATATCAGTACTCAAAAATGCTTGTCAATGGTTTTTAATCGCAATTTTCGCCCCATATCCAATAATTATAGGATTGCCCATCCTATAGAATTTATGTAAGGAATATTAATTAATGCACAAAAAAAGTGACTCGAAACGACAAGTCACTCTTTATAAGCTTAATAACAATACATTTTCATTTATTGCTATGATTCATTTTCCATAAATTTATTATAAGGCATCCCAGTTCGTAGTACTCCTCGAGTTTCAATTCCGCCAAGTCCTTTTTCTCCTGTAAGGGTGTTTTTGAGAGCATCCCAAACATGCACCCTTTCCATGAACGGGGTGTAACAGATTTTCGCTACAATGTACACGGGATCAAGGGCATGAATATTCACTCTGGCTGGAGAGCTTGCAAAATTGGCTCCCGCTTGAATTAAGGATTCGAAATGGGATTGACATGCACCGGCAAAAATCACTAGCTGGTCAAGGCTTGGTACTTTTTTTCTCGCTTCCCTTACAGTCTGGACAAATTCCTTAGAATGACGGTATGAATTCAAGTCCATCATAGATCCTTTTGCTTTTGAATAGGCATCATGTCCTGTTACCACTAAAATATCCGGTCGAAACTTTTCAATATAGGAAATGATTCGATGCGGCATTTCTTTTTCATCACAAGTTACTCCTTGAACTGGTATACCAATTTTCTCGTACATATCCATGCATTTTTTTAAGTAGTTGGGATCTCCATCCATATGAAGAACCTTTCCTGGCATTTGAAAATATTCAGTAGTTTGCTTATAACCTTGAGTTACATCATACCTATACTTCTGCCTTAGAAGTTGAATATCTTGGGAAAACAATTTAAATGACTGCTCTATAAGTTCTTCATTTTTGTGCTTCCATTCATTTCTCATATCAGAGCCAACATGAGTTAGATCATCAAAAGGCGCATCTGCAATCAATCGTATATCTTCCCCAAATAGTATGGCTTCTTTTATTCCATTGACCTCTTGTATATCAATGACCCTAAATAAAACGTCACATTTATAAGAAATCCTTCCAACCACATCATTAATTTGAATGCTCATGATCTCACCTCTCGACAGAGCATATTGTACGCCGTCAAATTTATTCTCTTCATAGGCTATGCATATACCTTCAATTCGGTGACGCTTGGATTGGGGCTTTAAGATTAGAAAACTCGCCTCAAGGCTAGCCCTGAGGCGAGGACAGAGGCAAAGTTTCGCTCATGCTTCATTCATAAAATAGGCCATTACGCTGATTTCCTACTTTGCCCATTTTTTAATGGGCGTAGAAAAGAGCCTGCCCTCTTGGACAGACCCTTCATTTTACACTAGTGTTAATTCCGCGTATAAAAGTCAGAATAAAGCTCATCACTTAATCGGGCAAATTCTTCGATAGAAAGAGTCTCCCCCCTACGTCCTGGTTCAATCCCTGCACGATTTAAAGCAGCTAATAACGCATCCTTCTTTTCTTTTCCTTGAGGCAGCTGACTCGTTAAGTTGTTTTGGATGGTTTTTCGTCTTTGGGCAAAACTTGCTCTTGTCACCGTAAAGAAGAACGTCTCATCCTTTACTTGGACCAGCGGCTTCTCTCTTTTCGTCAAACGAATGACCGCCGAATCCACATTTGGCTGCGGCATGAACACCGTTTTAGGTACAATCATGACCGTTTCAGCTTCTGTGTAATATTGGATGGCAATGGAAAGAGATCCATATTCTTTTGTACCAGGCTTTGCAGAGATCCTGTCCGCTACTTCTTTTTGAAGCATGACGACAATCCCACGAATAGGCAGCCCCTCTTCTAATAATTTCATGATAATCGGTGTTGTCACATAGTAGGGTAGGTTTGCTACAACCATTAAATCTGAAATGCCTTCAAATTCTTTCTCCGTTACTTCATTTACATTCGCTTTTAACACATCTTGATGAATAATCTTTACGTTGTCATAAGGAGATAGTGTATCTTCTAAAATCGGCAGCAGTCGCTGGTCGATTTCAAATGAGACTACTTTCTTACTCACCTTTGCCAGTTGTTCGGTTAACGCACCGATTCCTGGTCCAATTTCAATAGCTCCACTTTCTTTTGTTAAACCTGCATAGTCTACAATGTTTCGTAATATGTTTGTATCAATCAAGAAGTTTTGCCCTAAACTTTTCTTGAATGAAAATCCATATTTCTCTAAAATCGCTTTTGTGCGTATGGGTGTTGCGATATCTTTAAGCATGTTGTTCCTCCCGCTCTATTTCATCCATTGCTTGTAAGAATGCGCTTTTCGTAATATTGAACATATTTAAGCGCTTATACAGTTGTTTGCCATTTGTAAACCCTATTTTAAGCTTGTACCCCAATTTTTCGCGTCGTTCCTTTGAACCTGGCCCACCCACTAAACCTGCATCTAGCAAATCCTGATGAGTTATTTCTTCCATGATTTCATCCCGCATTAATTGCGCATCCTTAAGTGCAGCCCGAATGGCATCAGGAGAAGCGTGTTCGACACCAATCCCTTTACCCGATTTAGGTAAAGCATCTTCCTTTGCGATAAAAGCATGCCTGCAACCTTCAACCCTTGATGAAATGATATTTCTAATCCGTTGCCCCGGATAGTCAGGGTCCGTTAAGATGATGACCCCTCTTTTTTCTTGGGCATGCCTAATTTGTTCAATAGTAAAATCGCTTACAGCAGAACCATTGGTCTCGATTGTATCCGCATCAAGTGCCCTCTTTATCGCGACAGTATCATCCTTACCTTCGACGACGATTATTTCTTTAATTTTCATTTTTCCTCCAAAATATTGAAACCTTTAGCTAGTATGAAACGTCTAATAATATGACGTAAATAAATATCTTTTCTATTATACCCTTATCATGTTTTCATTCAAAAATTATTTAAATCTACAAGCAAAAAAAGCAGAAGGATGATCTCCCTCTGCCTCTGTTATCTGATTAGTTCAAGATTCGAATTTTAACTTTACGTACGCCCCACTTATATGCTTGAGACTTCGATGAGAAAAATACATCAATCTTGTTTCCACGAATGGCTGACCCTGTATCAGCTGCAACTGCATATCCATATCCTTCAACATACACTTTAGTTCCTAAAGGAATCACGCTTGGATCGACAGCGATAACTTTGGCACTAGGATTGTTTTTCAGATTATACCCTGTAGCCGTAACCCCTGAGCAACCACTACAATTCGCTGTATAGGCAGTTGAATTCACATACAATTCACGACCAGAAGAATTCTCACTAGTTCCACGAGAAACCTGTGCAACGAGTACCTTCGTTCCCACAGCAACCACTTGATCTTGTTTTTCTTTTAGTATTTTTTCGGAAAGCAAAGTTCGTTTTACCTCTTTGCCATTTTCTTTGATGACTTCAAATTGCTTTGATTTTATGCCTTTTTTACCCTCTGTGACAACCTTCTCTTTACCCTTGGATAGAGAGCTGTCTTTTTTCGAAATGACTGCGAAGTTAATTGGTTCTTCCACTACATCGGTGACTTTTTCTACTCTCACGATTTTTACTGTGCCATTTTCTTGCACGTAATCTTGTAACCCTGGTACAACACGGTCTAATTCATTTAGGACAATTCCTTGGTGTTTTAAAAAGTCAGCGACCGTAGTCGAAGTGGACCATACTTGATTAACCTTTTTTGTTCCGTCTACCATATGAAGTAAAAACGATTTTTCAAAGGCTACTTTCATATTGCCTTGAAGCTCAGTGTCTAAGGATGGGGTAATGTGATCCTCTTTCTTTACTTCTAGCTTACTTTCCTTCAACAGTTCACCTACAGTTTCTGCTGTAGTCCAGATTTTCTTTTCCTTACCGTTCTGAATCAATGTAATCTGCTTCGCAGGCTTCCATACAACCTGAAGCTGATCTTTTACCTCGGTGCTTCCCGAGGGATATAGGTAATCTTCTGCAGATACCTTTATCTCCAAATCTTTTAAAATATCGTTAATCGTATTTGCATGTGTTTTAACGATTTTTTCTTGACCATCAATGGATATCGCTACTGTCTTCTTTGTTCCGTGATAGAACATTGTTCCTGTTACTGCAATAAAAACTATCAAACTACTAATTGCAATGGTCAGTCTCCTTCGTTTAAAAGACTTGGAAAACAGGTTTTTCATGTTTTTACTCACGATGAAAAACTCCTCCCTTCCTCTCCGGTGATTATATAGAGTTCTCTATCGACTGTCAAACCTACACCCTTTTTTCAGAACGTATCTCCAATTATGCATACTCATTCCGATCTTGAAAAGGAAGACTTGTCGACAAGGATATCCTATGTTCATAAAAAGAATTGTAGAACTTTTTGGAATTAGGAATTTTCCGGACAAGCTCCCCTATAAATCGACAAAAACCCTTATCAATTTATGCCGAATACTTTTTTTGCATTCTCGGTTGTAATTCTGGCAACTTCTTCATAGCTGATCTCTTTAAGCTGCGCAATTTCCTCCGCAACCAATTTGACATAGCTCGGCTCATTCCTTTTTCCACGGTTAGGATGCGGTGCCAGATATGGACAGTCCGTCTCAATTAAAAGTCGATCCAACGGGATTTGCTCAGCCACTTCTTTCGGTTTTTTTGCATTCTTGAAAGTAACTGGTCCACCTAGTGATATGTAAAAGTTCATTTCAACACATTCTTTAGCCGTTTCTGGACTTCCGCTAAAGCAATGCATAATCCCTCCTACTTCTTGGGCATTTTCTTCCCTTAAAATATCGACGATATCCTGTGTCGCGTCTCTATTATGAATGACAATGGGTAGTTTTACTTTTTTCGCTAAAGCAATTTGCTTTCGGAATACCTCTTTTTGTATGTCTTTCGGAGATTTGTCCCAGTAGTAGTCCAAGCCCATTTCCCCTAATGCTACCACTTTTGGGTGGGAAGCAAGCTCCTCGATCCAAGCCAGGTCCTCATCCTTCATATCGATCGCATCTACGGGATGCCACCCAATACTCGCATACATGAAATCATACGTCTCCACTAATTCCATCGCTTTCGTAATAGTCGGCCTATCGAAACCCACTACCACAATATTAGAAACTCCTACCTCCTTTGCTCTTTCAATCACTTCTTTTAGATCATCACTAAATTGATCCGCATTCAGATGTGCGTGTGTATCAAACAGCATGTATGTAATTCTTCCTTTCTAGCAACTATTTTATTACGAAAAAAAGATTTCATGTCTCACATTTAGGTAACAATATGATTACAACAACATAGTACTATAGACCCTCATACTTTCCATTCGCACTTCCAATATATTCTTTTAATTCTACATACTTAAGGGTGTATTGCAAATGATGTGCATTGATGTGGCCTTTCTATACTATTCTGCCATCACGCATTTTTTATGAGCCATTTCCTGAAAAACTTTTCTACCAAAATTTTATTTCACAAAAAAAAGATGTTCCACGTGGAACATCTTTTTTGATTTATTAACTTAGAATATTAAATGCCTGGTACCCTAATTTATATCCCGATATTATTATTTGACCTTTGCACCATTCGGTAAAGTTTGATCAACAGTCGCTAAAGATAGTTGGCCATTCTCGCTACCAGCTAAAATCATCCCTTGAGAAAGCTCGCCTCTTAATTTGACTGGTTTTAGATTCGTTACACAAATTACTTTCCTGCCTACTAATTCCTCAGGTTTATAGTATTGTGCGATTCCTGAAATCACTTGTCGTTTTTCAAAACCTAAATCAAGCTGTAATTTTAATAATTTATCTGCTTTTTTGACTGGTTCCGCTTCAATGACTTGAGCCACTCTAAGCTCTACCTTCATGAAATCATCAATTGAAATCTCTTCGGCTTGCTCGACTTTAGCATCTTGTTTTTCTTCTGCAACTGGAGCTGAACCGCCTTGCATCTTCATTTTGATATATTCAATCTCGTCTTTCATTTCAAGCCTTGGGAAAATAGGCTCCCCTTTTTCCACTTTAGTGCCTGCAGGAATAACGCCAAACTTTTCAAGACTTTCCCAAGTCTTTAATTCTTCAGCGGAAATGCTCAACTGGTTGAAGATTTTATCTGGTGTCTGAGTCATGAATGGTTTAAGCAGGACAGCAATTCTACGTAAGGATTCCGCTAAATGGACCATTACCCCTGCAAGGTCTTGTTGCTTGCTTTCATCTTTAGCGAGTGCCCATGGTTGTGTTTCGTCAATGAACTTATTTGTTCTGCTGACAAGTCCCCATACCGTAGTCAGAGCAACTGAAAACTCCATTTTCTCCATTGCTTCTTCATATTTCTCAACAACCTCATGATTCATCGACAAGAGCTGTTGCTCATAATCACTTGTTGAACTTGAATAAGTAGGAATGACGCCATTGAAATACTTATCGATCATTGCCACTGTACGGTTCAACAAATTGCCAAGGTCATTTGCTAGGTCAAAATTAATACGCTCAACGAATCCTTCTGGAGTAAATACCCCATCGGAACCGAATGGAACTTCACGAAGTAGGTAGTAACGCAATGCATCCAGTCCATAACGATCAATCAGAGTAACGGGATCGACCACATTCCCTTTAGATTTGGACATTTTACCATCTTTCATTAATAACCATCCATGGGCAAATACTTGCTTTGGAAGAGGTAGGTCTAATGCCATCAACATGATTGGCCAATAAATCGTGTGGAAGCGAACAATTTCTTTACTCATCAAATGGACATTCGCTGGCCAATAATTCAAGTACTTTGAATCATTATCCGTGCCATATCCTAGAGCTGTAATATAATTGGACAATGCATCGATCCAAACATAAATGACGTGTTTAGGATTGCCTGGAACCTTTACGCCCCATTGAAATGTGGTACGGGAAACAGCAAGGTCCTCAAGTCCAGGCTTTAGGAAATTATTGATCATTTCATTCTTTCTGGATTCAGGCTGGATGAAAGTTGGATTTTCTTCATAATACTGAAGTAGTCGATCGACATACTTGCTGACCTTAAAGAAATATGATTCCTCTTTAACCTTCTCAACCGGTCTTCCACAGTCAGGGCAGTTTCCATTCTCGACTTGTCTTTCAGTAAAGAACGACTCACAAGGTGTGCAGTACCAGCCTTCGTACTCATCTAAATAAATATCACCTTGGTCCAATAGTTGTTGGAAGATTTTCTCGACTACTTTTTTATGACGATCTTCAGTTGTTCTGATGAAATCATCGTAAGAAATATCCATCTTTTTCCACAATTCCTTAATACCCGATACGATGCCATCAACGTACTGTTGAGGAGTTACTCCTTCCTCAGCAGCTTTGCGTTCGATCTTTTGTCCATGCTCATCAGTACCCGTCAAGTACATGACGTCAAATCCCCTTAGACGCTTATAACGGGCCATCGCATCTCCAGCTACTGTCGTATAGGCATGTCCGATATGTAAATTTCCGCTCGGATAATAAATCGGTGTAGTAATATAAAAAGTCTTTAATTTTTCCTCCATGTCCATCCTCCATTCTTTCTTACCAATCTATTTAAGTAATTGGAATCTCATCTACTTCTTTAGAATCAGAAAACTACTTGTTGGTCCTAGATGCAATACACGTACCCCTAATCATTTTTTTCTTACTCTACAAGTATCTGAAATCCTTCATATTCTTTCATTATACCAAGATTTCAGTGATTTACTGCAACCTCTATGGACAAAAAAGAAAATATCCCCTATTTATTGCGTCCACGGCCAACCACTACCATCTTTGCTGTTCTTGCAACAAAATATACACGGTTAACCCTCTGTTTATTATCCACTGCTTCATAAAAGGGACAACAACTATAGTAGTAAAATAAAATCAGCTCTGAATTTAGTAAAAAACATTGATTTCATCGACAAAAATGGAGAATTCTGGTTTAAAAGGATGTAGTTTAATGTCGATTAATGTCGAATATCATGGTATGATTCTCCTATAATCAGTCAATGATTCAATTAAAAGTAAGTTGTTTGTCATATGCCTATTAATGGCCAAATGTCGTATAATGTATGTAAATTATTGATTTTACCACATTCTTAAGTCTGGATTATTTTACTAATTAAGGGTTTTAATAAAATGATTGACGAAAATGGGAATGCTTGGTATTATAAAAACATTATAAAATTTTGTCGAATCATGACGAATTATAGAAAAAGAAATCGAGAGCTAGAAACATTATTATTTTATCTTGAGAGGGGAACATGAAAATGAAATCTACAGGTATTGTTCGTAAAGTTGATGAATTAGGACGCGTAGTTATTCCGATCGAATTGCGCCGTACATTAGGAATTGCAGAAAAAGATGCTTTAGAAATTTATGTAGATGATGAGCGTATCATCCTTAAAAAATATAAGCCTAACATGACTTGCCAAGTAACTGGTGAAGTTTCTGATAACAACTTGTCATTAGCTAGCGGAAAATTAGTACTTAGCCGTGAAGGTGCAGAACTTCTTTTAAAAGAAATCTCTGAAAACCTTGAATTAGTAAAGTAATAAAAAGCGGTCCCATTCTGGGATCGCTTTTTTGTATGTTTCATTCTACATGATAGGCATGATAAACATCTCTTTTATTCAAATCGCGGTCTTTCGCGGTTAGTTTAATTGCTTCTTTGTTCGTTACTCCTTTTTCTTCTATATAAAACTGCACATGTTGGGAAATGGATAATTCTTGCCACCAATCGTTCTCTTCTAGTGGAGCTGATTCCTTTGATCCTTCAATAATCAAACAAAATTCCCCTCGAATTTCAGATTCCTCTGCCCAATGGATAGCATCTTCAATAGAACCCCTTATAAACTCTTCAAATTTTTTCGTTAGTTCACGGCACAATACAATAGATCGATTCCCAAAGATTTGCCCCATATGCTTCAAGGTTTCCTTTAACCGGTGGGGTGATTCGTAAAAAATTATCGTTGAGTTGATATACTTTAACTCCTCTAATTCTTTCTTCTTTTCTTTTGAACTTCTGCCTAAAAACCCGTAAAAATAAAAGGGTTGAGGTGCAATGCCCGAAGCAATCAGTGCCGTCAATGCAGCATTGGCGCCTGGAAGAGGGATGACAGGAATTCCCACCTCAATTGCTTCACGAACTAGTTCGTAGCCTGGATCGGATATGGTCGGCATTCCTGCGTCACTCACAAGAGCAATCGTCTGTCCTGATTGAATGCGTTCTACAATATTTTGACCGCTTATTTGTTTATTATGTTCATGATAGCTGATAATCGGAGTATCAATCTCATAGTAGTTACATAATTTTTTGGTGTTGCGTGTATCTTCAGCTGCAATGACATGTGCCTCCTTTAAAATCCGGATGGCTCTAAAGCTCATGTCCTCCAAGTTTCCAATCGGAGTCGGGACAAGATATAAAACAGCTTCGTTTCCTTCATTTGCAAAACTTTTTTGCTGTGAGATCAACAATATTCAACTCCTTAGCTATGATACGTTCCTTTTTCGTTCTAGGTAATCTTTTAAACCAGTATTCTGTTCGCATGGCTTCTTCTTTTGACAAATACTCATAAGAAAAAACCAATGAAACTGGACCTCTACCTCGGGTATATTTTGCACCCTTGCCTTCATTATGCATACGTACCCTACGGTTCAAATCGGTTGTGTAACCCGCATATAAACTTCCATCCTTACACTTAAGGACATAAAAAAAATGCTTATTTTTCTCCATATAACATATAACGTGCTTCTTCGGTATACTCATTGTTCTCATCGTAGACAACAAATGGCGGAAGGATCTTTAAGTCTGGGTTTCCATCCTTGATTCCTTCTATTAGAAGAGCATTTGCTTCTTTCCCTTGTTTAGGATAGACAAATTGAAGTCTTTTCGGTTCCAGCCGGTATTTTCTCATTAACGTTACAATATCTAATAACCTTCCAGGTCGATGGACAAAAGCCGCTTTTCCCCCTTGCTTCAAGAGTTGGCTGCTTACACGTACAACATCTTCCAACGTACACATGATTTCATGTCTTGCAATCGCATAATGCACATTTTTATTGATTTCTTCCTCAGAGGGAGTTGGAAAATAAGGTGGATTGCAAGTAACTGCATCATATTTAGCATGCCCTATATGTTGCGTCACTTCTTTTAAATCGCCATGTACCATCTGTATTTGGTTCTGTTTATCATTAAAAGCAATACTTCTTGTTGCCATCTCATATAGTCTTTCTTGTATTTCCACACCTATGATTTCTGCTTTGCTTCTATTACTTAGAAGCAATGGAATAACACCATTTCCTGAACATAAGTCAACTATTTTTCCCTTTTGGATGGGAATATGTATGAACCTTGCCAATAAAACCGCATCAAGTGAAAAAGAAAACACTGAAGGGCTCTGGATGATTTTCATATCCTCAGCCAATAAATAATCCAAACGTTCGTCATCATGTAACAACATGGATGGAGTACACCTCTCTTTACCTATCTATAACAAAGCTCGCAGATTGAAAGCTTTAAAGGGAAGTCTAGACTTAGTTGATCCATTATACGTAATTTTAAAAATGTTCACTACGTCTTTTCTTCTATGCTGCCCTTTTATCGTTACTCAATTATAAAAAAAGCCTCCCAGATTGGAAGGCTTTAACTTAAAAATGCAAAGTGAACAAACTATGCACCTAAAAAGATCTAATCTACAAAATAAAATAGCTTACTTTTTATTTAAGAATGAAAGGCAGAACAAGCAATCGCCTTCTTTTCGTGGACTTCCAAAATGGAGATTACAAATATGGAATCCTTCTTGATATAGGCGGGCAAGATTATCGTACCCCTCACCTACATCAAAGCCCTTTTCACCCTTTTCTGACGTACGAACCTTCGAAGACTTTTTGCCTTTTACAACTGGCTTTTGATTGGAAGAAACCTGATCCAAACGTCTTCGTAAATGTTCATTTTCTATTTGCAACGTGTTATTTTCTTCTAAAATACCCGCTACATGCGTTTTTAAATCTCCTAGTTGTTTATAGAGATGACCAATTTGCGTCTCCATATTACTAACAGAATCAAAAATTTCCTTTTTATCCACGCCCTCACCGCCTCATTAATCTGTGGCTTGAATAGAAACGGCTCCCTCTTTTAGAATTTCTTCTAAAGTATACTCTAATACTCTCTCCTGCTCGACCAATTCTACTTGAAGTACTCGTTCTAGAATATTAAGCCCTACTACCTTGCCTTTTCCATTTGGAGTCGTAATCAATTCCCCGAGATCTGGAAGCTGCTCTTTGGCAGTTTCATATTCATCATTTTCATACTTTAAACAGCACATCAATCTTCCGCAAAGACCGGAGATTTTTGTAGGATTCAAGGATAGGTTTTGATCCTTTGCCATTTTTATGGACACTGGTTCAAAGTCCCCTAGATAAGTCGAACAACAAAGCATTCTTCCACAAGGACCGATGCCTCCAAGCATTTTTGCTTCGTCCCTCACCCCAATTTGGCGCAGTTCAATTCGAGTGCGGAAAATGGCTGCAAGATCTTTGACTAATTCTCGAAAATCCACACGTCCATCAGCTGTGAAATAGAAAATCACTTTATTTCGATCGAAAGTATATTCCACATCAACAAGCTTCATGTCGAGTTTATGGTCACTGACTTTTTGTGAGCATACCTCATATGCTTCCTTCGCAGCTGATTTATTTTCCTCTACAATTAAACGATCTTTCGGATCTGCAATTCGCAGAACCTTTTTCAAAGGCAGAACTACATCATTCTCTTCTACTTGTTTCCGGGCAATAACCACTTTGCCAAATTCCACTCCCCGAGCTGTCTCGACAATCACAAACTCATCTTTTGGAATCTGAAGCTCACCCGGGTCAAAGTAGTATATTTTCCCCGCTTTTTTAAAGCGGACGCCTACTACATCATACAAATGATGACCCCTCCTGCAAATTCAACACTAGCTGTTCCATGACCAGCTGTGGATTTGTATTGGACATCAGCCTTCTTTTAGCCTCTAGGATTGCTTCCATTTTTTCAGCCAGTTTCTTTTGAGACAACAACCAAGCCGTTTTCTCAAAGTTTCCGATCATTGACTGATAAACAACTAATTCTGGCTTGTCCAACTGAATGTATAATAAATCTTTATAAATAAGAAGTAACAAATCTAAACCTCTATCAAGCTGTTCTTTTTCCTTAAAGTGACCCATCCATTCTTCCTGTAAATATATCAATGCTTTTAAAGAATCAGGTTGGAGCACTTCATATAATTTTAACACTATTTTTTGAGCTTGTGCAAACCATTCGTCAGAACTAATTTGCAAGGCTTCCTCAAAATTATGTGTAATTTGAGAAATAATGTAAGATGTTTGTGATGAAATGCCTTGATCCTCTAATTTGACTCTTATATGCATTGGTGAGAGTGGTTTGAGTGTGATAACTTGGCACCTTGATAGGATAGTAGGAATCATTCTATGTATTTGCTCGGTCAGTAAAATTGCTGTAGTTCCTTCATGTGGTTCTTCCAAAAACTTCAGTAAACTATTGGCTGCCTGTACAGTCATTTTATCCGCGTGAACAACCAGGTAGACTTTTCGTTTTGATTCAACGCTTTTTTTATTGAATTCTCCTTGTAAATGATGGATCTGTTCTTTTTTTATAGATAATCCATCTGGCTCAATCATATGAACATCCGGATGGTTTCCATTCGAAATCCGCTTACAGTTCGAACATACTTCACAGGGGATCACACCTTCTGTTGGATCCAAGCAAAAAAGACTTTTTGCAAATGCAATCCCAATGTCCTTTTTCCCCGTCCCTCGTTCACCTTCAAAGAGATAGGCATGTGAAATCCGATGTTTCTTTATGCTATTCTCTAGCATCGTCAGCACTTCAGGTTGGACCTGTTTGAGTTCGTTCCATTGTTTAACCATCACTATCATCCCGTTTATGTGTATAGATTTATCAATAAGCCTTTTACTTCACCGATTTTTCCTAAAATATCGATTGATTCTTTTTCTTTATTCATGACATCTTCCGTAAGCTCGACTAGCTTTTGATCAATGGTCTCAACTGTCTTCAATGGCCTACTTTGTCCAAACTGGTTCCAGCTATGTGACTGCTTCAGTTCCATACCGAAGTTGACTGCTTCTTTAACAAATTTCTTTACTAGGTTCTTATATTTAGCTAAATCCTTAAAAGTGCGGGACCTAGCCATACGCTCGCCCGCACCCTCAATATCCACAAGTAGCTTGTTTAATGCTTCATATTGTAGCTTTTGGTCCTGTTTTTGAACAAGAGACTGAAACCTTGTGTTCCCAGTAGAAATGGATTTCTGCTCTTTTGATATTTTATCCAATTTAAGATGAAGCTCTTGATTGATTTTCATATGAAAAGCCTCCGCTTACTAAAACTGTAGGAAATTTTCAATAGGAAGAACAAAGACTGTGGCTCCTCCTACTTCAACCTCAACAGGATACGGAACATAGGAATCAGCATTGCCCCCCATTGGTGATACAGGCGCAACTAGTTGCTCACGCGCCTTACAATTATCTCTAATGATTTGCAAAGCTTTTTCAACTCGAATGTCTTCTGTACCAATCATGAAGGTAGTATTTCCAGATTTTAAGAAACCACCTGTGGTTGCAAGTTTTGTTGCACGGAAATTATGGTCCACCAATGCGTTCAATAGCTTGTTGCTATCTTTATCTTGTATTACCGCAATAATCATCTTCAAAATAAAGCACCCCCCGAGTTATTGTATTCGTGTTCCTGAATATTGGTTAAGTTTAATTCCATTATATCAAGTAGAGAAGCATACTTCTCTATCATTTCAGCGAAAGATTGTTAATCGACTCTAGTACCTTTTTTTCAGCTTCTTCAACGACCGCATCAATGGGTTGTGATGCATCAATAGTATAGAACCTTTCATTAAACATCTGCTTTACCTTCATATATCCTTCTCTAACTTTATGATGGAAAGAAAGGGCTTCTAAATCTAAGCGATTCTGCTCTCGCTCCTCATTCGACGAGATTCTTTTCAAACCCTCTTCTGGTTCGATATCAAAATAAAGAGTTAGATGGGGCATTCGGCCTTCAATCGCAAATTCATTAATCTTAAAGACTTCATCAATTCCCAAACCTCGAGCGTATCCTTGATAAGCAAGTGAACTATCAATAAAACGATCACACAATACAATATATCCCTCTTGTAAAGCAGGAACCACTTTTTCTACTAAATGCTGTCTTCTAGCAGCTGCATACAGTAATGCTTCCGTTCTACCATCCATACTCGTATTTTCTTTATTTAATATGACATGCCGAATTTGCTCAGATATCGAAATTCCACCAGGCTCTCTAGTAATTAGAATTTTGCAACCTTGTTGTTGGAGCCTTTCACCTAGTAATGGGATGACAGTCGACTTTCCTGCCCCTTCTGGCCCTTCAATTGTAATGAACATACCCTTATCCATTCCTTTACCTCCATGGTATCTATGCTGTTTAGTATACAACATTCTTCAAGGCGAAACCCTAAGAATTAGAATTATTCATAGACCCATACTTTTCCTTCTCGTAACAAACTTCCACCGTGAAAACGAGTTCCTAAATCGATCAACTCTGTTAAATAAGATAATGTCTGATGAGTCATGATCTCCCCATTCATGATCAACGGAATACCAGGTGGATATGGAATAATCATTTCTGCACATACCCTATTCGCGCTTTCAAGAATAGATACGAGTACTTTCTTTTTCATACCCATTTCTTTAAACGAATACTCTAACTTTGAATAATGATGACTTGGTTGATAAAAAGGAATGTCCTTCCTTGCAGGTTGAAACTTCCTCTTTATTTGTTCAATGGCTGATGAGATTCTTCTTAATGCACTTTGATATGGGAATGGTTGTCCTTTTTTTAGTAAAGGTAATATAAACAATACATTATAAGGATCGGCTAATTCTGCGAATACTCCTGCCTCTTGTAAGGCATCCAATAACTGAAACCCCGAATATCCATCTAGTACTTGTAAAGTAACCTTTAACGGGTCTACTTTCGGTCCTTCTAACACTTTTACCCCACTTAGTAATCTTAAATCTTGTTTAAACCTTTCCATTTCGTCCAAAGTATACACTATGTCTTCTTCCACAAAATTTGCAAGATAATGTCTAGCATGATCTAGACTCATCATGATGGGATAAGAAGGACTGCTCGATTGAAGCATTTGCAAATACATTTCTACTTTTTGTTCATCCACTCTATCATTATATATATGTAA
The DNA here is from genome assembly GCF_010882125.1 of Peribacillus alkalitolerans. Taxonomy (GTDB): domain Bacteria; phylum Bacillota; class Bacilli; order Bacillales; family DSM-1321; genus Bacillus_BN; species Bacillus_BN alkalitolerans. The sequence continues at coordinate 55,539 of NZ_JAAGVZ010000021.1, forward strand.
GTATGACCCCATCGTCATGGCAGGAAGAGTCTTATGTGCGGAGTGGACCACTATATCTGCACCAAATTGTGCTGCACTAGCCGGAAATGGACTCCCCAGCACGAAATGTGCCCCATGAGCCTCATCTACCAGGACTGGAATATGGTATTTGTGTGCTAAATTAATGATAGGTTCTAGCATATGAATTTTCCCGTAATAATCAGGTGAAGTGATTATTAAAGCTTTTGCATCAGGAAAAGATAAAATTGCCTCTTGAAGACCTTCAACGGTAATCCCTCCTGCCATCTTCCATTCATCATTTAATTCAGGTTGCAGAAAAACAGGTTCAACTTTAGCTAACATCAAGCCGTGAAGAATGGACTTATGACAATTCCTTTGTACAAGAACTACATCTCCTTCCTGACAAACCCCTAATATCATCGCCAAATTCCCAACTGTTGAACCATTCACCAGGAAATAGCTCTTTTTAGACTGATAAAAATCAGAAAGCAATAGTTGAGCCTCTAAAATAGCTTCCTCGGGATGGTGTAAATCATCTAATCCAGGTAATTCTGTCATATCATATGCTAACAAGCCCTTGATCGCCTCTGGCATCTCGTTAGAAAGAATCAAACCATTTTTATGTCCTGGGACATGAAATGAGAGCGCTCCACTTTTTCGGTGTCTCTCTAATACTTCAAACAACGGCAATCTAATCTGCTGTAATTTCATGTTCTTCTTCCTTTATATAATTAGTAGATTAAGTGTATCAAAATACTGTCTGATAGTATAAAAAAGAGAGACTCTATAAATAGAATCTCCCTAAGAAAAAATTTCTGGTTTAGTAATCTTCTTTAATTGATCCAGAAAATATTTATATCGTGGATCACTCGTTTCTGTTGTAACCATTTCTTTCTCGCACTCTTCACACACAAAAGATGTATAAAGGTGTATGCCCATTTGCTTTTCTTTCTCACATACAATGCATATTTCCCCATAATGCTTTGCCAAATTGTTCATTCCTCCACCTCCATACCCCTATTCTGCCCGAAACCCTTAATTTGTATACAATTTTTCGAATCGTTCATCCACCTGGGATATTGGCCTATACTATCCTATGTAGCTTAGGCTCTTTCCGTGTATGTCTTACTTGATTTTTTCTTTTATTAGTGCAATTCTTCTGTTCTGATGTATTTTACTTTAAGCTTTATTCCTCAATCTCATGTTTCATTTAATGATTATATAACCTCCCGGTTATTTCTGAAGATACAAAAAAGACCAGCTCTTCAGCTGATCTTCTTCTCATTGCCTGGCAACGTCCTACTCTCACAGGGGGAAACCCCCAACTACCATCGGCGCGCGAGCTTAACTTCCGTGTTCGGATGCCGACAAGCGATGTCCGTCGGATTCCTGCGTCAGCTTCAGTCACTCAGTCCTCATGTGCCTAGCACACTCCGGGCTTCGCTCCTTCTCTTCCTTGTACTCCTCGGACCTCCCTCGTCGGTGTTTTCTATATTTTATCTTCCTTTGTTCATTTGAGGGGCTGATAACCTTCCGGTTATTTAAAAAAGAACAAACAAAAAAGACCAGCTCTTCAGCTGATCTTCTTCTCATTGCCTGGCAACGTCCTACTCTCACAGGGGGAAACCCCCA
>NZ_JAAGVZ010000022.1 GCF_010882125.1 Peribacillus alkalitolerans
TCTCCAAAAAGTGTTTGACTTGCTCATAAAATGTCTTATTAAAAAGACTTAAAATTAAACGTTGACGTATTGTTTTGTTTAGTTTTCAAAGAGCAATTTTCTCTGCTTCGTTTCTGAAGCAACTTAATCATCTTACCACATCATCAAGTATCTAGTCAACAACTTTTTTCAAAAAGTTTTTTTCGAAGTTTCAAAGGAACATGTCCAATCTTCATAATTAACTAGGCGCTCGAGGCGTGTATTGAAAATAATATCATCGTGTACAAGCAAAGTCAACACTATAAATTAATAATTTAATAGATTTTATTTATCGTATTCTAGCAACTGTTCCGCTTCCCTAATACAGATTTCAACTAGATTTCCTGCTTCTATAGATTTTCGCAGCAGTCTTGTAGCTTGACCTGCCCATAGTGACATATATTCTTGATTATTCTGTTTAGCTGCTTCCTTTCTAATATCCCCTGTCAATGAATTCTGTGTTGGGAAGGACATTGGTGAGATTCCACTTTTCTCAAAATCAGTAATGAATGTATTTTTAATCCCTCTAGCCGGACGTCCAGAAAATACTCTTGTTAGGACCGTACTTTCTTCATTGCTTTCATGCAAGGCTTGTTTATATGAAGGATGTGCTCCAGACTCTTGTGAAGTTAAAAACGCTGTCCCCATCTGAACACCTTCTGCTCCCAATGCTAGTGCAGCCACCAACCCTCTTCCATCCATTATACCTCCTGCAGCCACAACTGGGATGTTTACCGCATCCACTACTTGAGGAATGAGAGAAAACGTGCCAATGTTAGCCCCGTAAGGATTTTCACTTACATCGAATGTCCCCCTATGCCCTCCTGCATCACTTCCTTGTGCAACCAGGACATCGACCCCATTATTTTCTGCTAGAACAGCTTCCTTAACAGTCGTGATCATTGCCATCGTCTTTATTTCCAATGATTTTAATTTATCCATTTCAACAGGAGATAAAAGCCCAAACGCCGTACTAATAATCGGGACGTTCTCTTCTATTAAAATCTCAAATTGTTCTTTAAAGAGATTATCTGTATGTACCCTATTTCCCTTTGGAGCAATTAAAAATTTCTCGCGCATTTTATTAAGTACAGGTTGCACAGATTCTATTCCCTCTAAATTATCTTCCATGTTTGTGCTGAATAAATTAACAGCAAAAGGTTTTTTTGTGTTCGATTTTATTTTCCTAATGCTTTCACGAATCTCTTCAGGTTTCATATAGGCAGCACCAAGAGTCCCGAGTCCCCCTGCTTCCGAAACCGCAATCACGAGATCTGCATTAGCCGGGCCACCTGCCATCCCAGCTTGGATAATGGGATATTGAATCCCTAACAACTCACATAATTTTGTGTGTATCTTCATCTCGCATTTCCCCCTTAACACAAATAGTACATGCCCCTATTATAATTTAATAATAGAGGCATTTTGTAAAATTACACTTTTTTCACTAAGTATTCTTTCACCTGATCTCTAAGGGTAGCCTTTAGGAATTTCCCAACTGATGTTTTCGGTATTTCATTAATAAACAATACGTCATCTGGAATCCACCACTTTGCAAATTGTGGTGCAAGGAATTCCAATAATTCCTGTTTATCCACCTTATCCTGGTAAGCTTCCTTCAACACAACACAAGCAATCGGCCGCTCTTGCCATTCAGGATGCGGGATTGCAACGACACTTGCTTCAAATACAGCCTCATGTGCCATCAAGGCATTTTCAAGATCGACCGAAGAAATCCATTCGCCACCACTTTTTATCAAATCTTTTGTCCGGTCAACGAGCTTCACAACTCCCTCTTCGTCAACTGTTGCTACGTCTCCAGTATATAACCAGCCGTCCTTAAATGCATCCTGTGATCTATCATCCTTGTAGTATTCATCTGCGACCCATGGACCTCGTAGCATCAACTCTCCCATATCATTTCCATCCCATTTAACTTCACCATCAACACCGACAACTTTCATCTCCAATCCTGGAACTAGTAACCCTTGTTTTGATCGGATATCTAGTGTTTCATCTTCAGTAAGGTCTTGCTGATAGCTTTTCAACCTCGATAAAGTAGCCAGCGGAGTTGTCTCCGTCATCCCATACGCATGCAAGAATGGGATTTTATATTTTGTTTCGAATGCTTTAATCATTCCACGAGGAGCTGCAGATCCACCACAAAGAATAGCTCGAAGTGATGACGTGTCATACGAACCATTCTCTAGCTCTTTTAATAAACCAAGCCAAATGGTAGGTACTCCGGCAGTTATGGTTATTTTTTCATCTTGAATCAATTCAGCTATGAGTTTCGGTGTGAATTGAGGGCCTGGCAAAACCTGTGTTGTCCCAAACCAAGTTGCAGCAAACGGCAGACCCCATGCATTAGCATGGAACATCGGCACAACTGGCATAGCCACATCGTTTTCCGATACAGCAGCAGTATCTGCTAGGCCAAGGGCAAAGCTATGTAAAACAATGCCTCTATGGGAATAAACGACTCCTTTAGGATTCCCTGTAGTCGCTGATGTATAGCACATTCCGGCAGGATCGTTTTCATCTAAGTCTTTCTTAAAGGGGTGTTTGGGATTTGATTCTTCCAATAATTTTTCATAGGAATAAACAGGCGATAAGGTTGTATTCGGTAATTCAGGTTTATCTGTCATGATGATGTAAGCTTTTACTGTTTTAAACGTCGTGTGGATTTTCTCAACTAATGGTAATAGGTCTTCATCTACCAAAAGCACTTTGTCTTCAGCATGGTTAACAATGTACGAAATATGTTCAGGAGACAGTCTTAGATTGATGGTATGGAGTACCGCACCGATGCCCGGAGCTGCAAAATAGGTCTCAAGATGGCGATGGTGGTTCCAAGCTAGCGTTCCTACTCGTTCGCCTTTTTGCACTCCTATTTTTTCTAGTGCATGAGCAAGACGACGAGTCCGTTCACCGATTCCTTTATAAGTAAATCTTTGTATTCCAGACAGAGTCCGTGACACTACTTGTTTTTTTGCAAAGAATTTTTCCGCTCTTTCAAGAAGTGATCCAACCGTTAACGAAACATTCATCATAAGACATTCCCCTTTTCGCCAAATAGAGATATTAAAAGACTATGGTTTCATGACACTTCTGTTTATTATAGAGTTTGTATGTTCCCCTAATGAAGGAGGCTTAGATCCTTCTGTATTAAACAAATCAGCATGCATCCTGACCTGCCGCTCTCCCCAATAAGGTTCATTAATTTGTTTTGTATGGACAAAATAAGGATGTTCGCTTACCTCATTTACTTCTAGTACTGGGGTTAGACAGCAGTCCACACTCAAACCGAATAAACCCCATTCAGACATTGTCCTACTTTTAAAAAGATCTTTCATTTCTCTGAACGTCTCATTGGTATCTTCAGCTCTTGAATGATGGTACGGCAACCAATCCTCTCGCCCTACGGCGACGCAAAAATTTTGCCAAAACTTCTCTTCAAGTGCCCCAAAACTGACATACCTTTCATCTTTTGTTTCATAAAGTCCATACGAAACAATCGAACCACTTAAAACAGGGACTCCATGCTTGTAACCATTTATCTGGTCGTACAAAACATGGTTGGCCATTGTAGAAGCCATTACATCAGTGACAGAAACACAGTGATAACTTCCCTCACCCGTTTTTACCTTAGTGAGAAGGGCTGCTAATATTCTCTCACTTGCTGCTAAACCACCGAAATAATCCCCTAAGGTATGTGTCGGATGAATGGGTTTCCCATGATGATCCTTAAGTTGTGCCAATACTCCACTTAACGAAAGATAATTGATATCATGACTTCCCATGTGGCTGAGAGGACCGTTTTCTCCATACCCAGTAATGGAACAATAAACTATTTCAGGATGGACCTTCTTAATATCTTCATAGCCCAGACCTAGTCGGTTCATGACTCCCGGCCTAAAGCCTTCTATTATGACGTCCGCTTCCTTAATGATTTCAATAACTTTCTTTTTATCATCTTCATTTTTCAGGTTGAGAGCGACACTTTTTTTATTTCGATTATGGGCCTTAAAGACAATGCCAAACTCTCCTTCACCAACATTTTCCCCTCTTGCTAAATCACCTGTTAGGGGCTCAATCTTAATGACTTCCGCCCCTAGTTCAGCTAATCTTAGGGACGCGTATGGTCCAGGAATATAATATGAAAAGTCTACAATTCTAATACCTTCAAGCATCCCATTCCACTCCCTTATACGATAGGGGAAGAAGGTTTGTTTGGAGAAAGTTCCTCTTCCAATCGTTTTCGTAGTATGAATTTCTGGATTTTCCCACTGGCATTTCTCGGCATACTTTCAGAAAAAATGTAGCTTCTTGGTCGTTTATAGTTTGCTAGTTTGTCACTGTTCTTGCAGAAAAGATCCAGCTCTTCACTTGTTAGGGCAGAGTCTTTAGCAACAACGAAAGCAGTGACTGTCTCCCCCCATCTGTCATCAGGTTGTCCGATTACCGCCACATCAAGGACACCAGGATGCTCATACAGAAGATCTTCGACTTCACGGGGATACACATTTTCCCCACCACTAATGATCATGTCATCAACACGGTCCTTTACAAAAAGGAAACCTTCCTCATCCAGATAACCGATATCACCAGAACGGTACCACCCTTTATACATTGCCTTTTCCGTATCCTCGTCGCGATTGAAATATCCTGCCATCATGGACGGACCTTGGACAATGATTTCTCCTGGTTCACAGGGAGGTAAAATATCATCAGGATCAGAAGGACCATCTTCATTTGCCCTTACAATTCGTATTTCATGATTCAGAATCGCTTGACCAGCCGATCCAGCCTTTCGGATCTGATCTTCCTCAGCCAATACAGTAATGGCTGGCCCCATCTCTGTCATTCCGTATGCTTGAACTAGATTTACGCCAAGCTTCTCTTGACAAGCTCGAACAAGCACCGGAGCCATCGGGGCTGCCCCGTACAATCCTAAATTCAAGCTAGAAATATCGTACTTCCCTAGGTCCTCTTGGAGAATCATGTTCCACATTGTAGGGGCTGCGAAGAATTTCGTGATTTTTTCTTGTTCAATTTCCTGTAAAACTTGTGCTGGCTGAAAATGGTGCATGACCACGTTCGAAGCCCCAATATGTACGCGCGGTAAGAACGAACAATGCAGCTCAGCGCAATGGAACATCGGAGCGATAATCAACCCACGATCATGTTGGCTGAGTTTAGTAGACTGAATCAGCACCAAACTTTGTTCCACCATTTCTCGATGGCGATGAATGACTCCTTTCGGTCTTCCCGTTGTTCCGCTTGTATACATAATTGCATACGTATCCGTTTCTTCAACCTTTTCGGCTTGGAATTGAGCACATGCCTGTGTTACTTTCGTTTTGTAGTGCTTCGCATATTCAGGAACATCTTCATCTGTATACCAAAAAGATATGTGTTGAAACCTGTTTTCAATTCTGGCGACAACTGGTTCTAACGATTTTTCAAACAAAACGACCTTCGGGGAAGCATCTTGCAGGATGTATGCAACTTCTTCTGACATCAGTCGGAAATTGATAGGATTGAAAATGGCACCAAGCTTTGCACAGGCAAAAAAAGCAGTAGCCAGCTCTTCACGATTAAACAGAAACGTCGAGACTCGATCCCCTTTTTTCACACCTTTTGAACGTAGTGCATTTGCTAGACGATTTACTTCCTCATCCCACTCCGCATACGTCATTCGAACCTTACTTCTCGTATCGTATAAAGCTTCTTTTCCTGGGAATTTTTTTACGGTTAAATCAAAGATTTTTCCAATTGTAATCGTCATCGCCAATCCTCCCGACTTAGTCTATGATTCTTTCAATAATCGTAGCATTTGCCATTCCATGTCCCTCACACATTGTCTGCAATCCGTAGCGTCCACCCGTACGTTCCAGTTCACTCATCATCGAAATCATGATTCTAGCTCCACTGGCACCTAGTGGGTGACCAAGCGCAATGGCACCTCCATTTGGATTCAGTTTTTTTGGGTCAGCACCTGTTTCTTTTAGCCATGCCAACGTGACAGGCGCGAAAGCTTCGTTTACTTCAAAAACATCGATGTCATCAATAGAAAGACCTGATTTTTCTAGCGCTTTTTCTGTCGCTGGAATAGGGCCAGTCAACATTAATGTAGGATCAGAACCCACTACAACCCTCGTATGAATCAGGAATTTCGCTTTTAATCCTAGCTCTTCAGCCTTTTCACGACTCATGATCAATAGTGCTGCCGCACCGTCACTAATTTGACTTGCGTTCCCAGCGTGAATTTTCCCATTTTCCAAGAAAGCTGGTTTCAAGCCCGAAAGTGCCTCAAGCGTAGTCCCTTTTCTTGGACCAGCATCACTTGTAACAGTTATGGTTTCACCGTTCTCTAACGTAACCTGGATAGGCATGATTTCCGCATCAAAGTAACCTGCATTTTGTGCTTTCAATGCTTTCTCATGGCTTTCCAACGCAAACTGATCCAAGTCGTCCCTTGAGAATCCAAACTGATCCGCAATTCTTTCAGCGGATAACCCTTGATGGATCATTTCATGCTTATTTTTCAACTGGTCACTTAGAGGAGCTCCTTGGTAACTCGATCCGATTGGAATCCGGGACATACTTTCAACCCCACCCGCAACAACCACTTCCATGTCACCAGAAAGGATAGCTTGTGCTGCAAAATGAACGGCCTGCTGACTTGATCCACACTGTCTATCAATCGTCGTGCCAGGCACTTCAATTGGGAACCCAGCAATCAAAGCCGCAACCCGTGCGATATCCCCCGATTGTTCACCCACTTGTGATACACAGCCTAAAATTACATCGTCGATTAAACCCGGTTCAATTCCTGCGCGTTTTACCAATTCAGCCAAAACCGCTCCCGCCAAATCATCCGGACGAATATCCTTTAAATAGCCATTCCTTCTACCAACTGGAGTTCGAACTCCTTCAACTATGACTGCCTGTCTCATTGTGTCCTCCTTGATTGTACGTATTTTATAATCCTAAATTTTTCGCGATGATTGTCTTCATAATTTCGTTCGTTCCTGCATAAATGCTTGCTACCGGAATATCCCGATACCTTCTAGCAATCTTGTATTCTTCCATATATCCATAACCGCCGTGGAGCTGCATACACTCAGAAGCTACTTTTTTCGCTACTTCCGTCAATTTCCACTTAGCCATGGAGACCTTTGTGACTACATTTCTCGCTGCCATATGCTCTGCAATTAATTGATCAAGGAATGCTCTCCCCATTTCAATATCTGTAGCCATTTCCGCAATTTTGAATTGAGTGTTTTGGAATTGTCCTATCGACTTTCCAAATGCAGTTCTACTTTTCACATAGTCCATCGTTTGCTCTAGCATATCTTCAGCAGCAACTTGTGCAGCAATCGCCACAAGAAGACGTTCCTGCTGCAGCTTATCCATCATGTAAAGAAAACCTTTTCCCTCTTCTCCAAGAAGATTCTCTTTAGGAACACGGCAATCTTCAAAAATAAGTTCAGCTGTATCTTGGCAATGGAGACCCACTTTATTTAATTTTCTTCCTCTACTAAAACCAGGCGTGTCTCTTTCAATGACAAGTAAACTAATCCCTTTATGCTTAGGCACAACCTTCAAATCTGTTTTCACAGCTACGACGATTAAATCTGATTGAATCCCGTTTGTAATGAATGTCTTCTGGCCATTAACAATATAGTGATCACCATCCAGCACAGCGGTCGTCTGGATATTAGCTAAGTCTGATCCTGCTCCCGGCTCCGTCATCGCAATAGCCGTAATAATTTCCCCAGTCACACATTTTGGTAACCAGCGCTTCTTTTGCTCCTCATTTCCAAAGGCTGTGATATAAGGGACGACGATATCATTATGAAGGCCGATACCAACAGATCCAGAACCGACTCGCTCTAATTCCTCATTGATAATGACCGAGAATCCCCAATCCACTTCACTGCCTCCATATCCTTCAGGCAGGTCTGGACAAAGATACCCTTGTTCCCCCATCTTCTGCCAAAAAGAACGAGGAATTATCCGATCCTCTTCCCATTGTTCATAGAAAGGGTATGCCTCTTTGTCCAGGAACTTTCTCAATGATTTTCGGAAAATATCATGATCTTCCGTTAAATAGGGATGCTTCATAACTTTCACTCCTCAGTTGTAGTTAAAACCGCTTGATTGTGCGATTGTTTCAATTGATATTTCAATACTTTCCCTGATGCGTTTCTCGGAAGCTCCTTTTCTATAAAAAATCTTCTTGGAACTTTATAGCCCGCTAGTTTTTTTCGACAAAAATTCTTTAACTCAGATTCATCAATGGCTACACCCGCTTTAGGGACTACAACGCCACAGACTGCTTCACCCCATACTTCATCGGGCAAGCCGATGACTGCAGCCTCTAAAATGGAAGGATGCTCATATAACACCTGCTCCACTTCAATGGAATAGACATTTTCTCCTCCAGAAATGATCATGTCTTTCTTCCGGTCAACAAGAGTGATATACCCTTCATGATCAATCGTGGCTAAATCGCCCGTGTACAACCAACCTCCCTTAATCGCAGAAGCGGTTTCTTTCGGATTTTTATAATACTCTTTCATTACTGTATCTCCACGAAGAATGAACTCTCCCACTCCACCAGGCATAATGTCGTCTCCAGATTCTGTCACGACCCTCGCTTCAGATAGGAATACAGCTGTACCCCCTTTTCCGAGATGTTCTTTATGACCATAAGGATCAAGGTACACTCCACCTGGACCTGCTTCGGTCAAACCGCACAAGTTATAGAACTGATCTGTCTTGAATAATTCCATGCTTTTTCTCACTAATTCAGGTGCCATCGGTGCTGCACCATACCCACATCTCGTAATCGTGGACAAGTCATAATTTTTAGAATCTGGCACTTGAAGCAGGAAGTTATACATGGCAGGTACACCAAAGAAAAATGAAATTTTATGTTCTTGTATAGCCTGCAACACTTTTTGAGGATGGAAATCACGATGAATATAATGAGTGGCCCCTAACACCACACCAGAAATCAAGAACAAGTTAAGCTGGGCAGAATGAAACAGCGGGGCCAAATGGAGGAAACGGTCGTGCTGGTTCAACCCCATAGCAACCATCATAGAAACGCCCACTTTAAAAATCCTGTTATGGTCGAATAATGCTCCCTTTGGTCGTCCTGTCGTCCCAGATGTATAGAGAATTTCCAAATCATGCTGTTCGGTAAGCACCACTTCTGGGTCTTCCACCCTTTCAGACAGGATATGTTCATAGGATACATGCCCCTCTTTCAGAACTGGACCAACGACCACTACGTTTTTTATTCTTGATTTTTCTTTAGCCTCTAAAATAATTTCCTCAAAGTCTGAATCAATAATGGCAAGTATGCTATCCGACTGTTCTAGAATGTATTGGGTTTCAGAGGCAGTAAGTCGAGTGTTGACAGGTACAATGACCGCCCCAATTTTCGCTGCTGCAAAAAAAGCAAAAACAAAATAATCCGAGTTCTTCATCATCAGGGCAACTTTGTTACCCACATTAATTCCTAGAGTTAATAATCCATGTGCAAAACGGTTCACTTCTTCATTAAATCGTTGATAAGTGTAAGTTCTACCCTCACAATAGATAGCTAGCTTCTCTGGAAATTTCCTTGCGTTTTGAGCTACATAAGCACCAATATGCATAAACATCCCCCAATATGTCGTTTGCTATATTGAGATGCAATTATTGTGCCAATTTTCAAAATACTATATATTTATATATTTCTCGGCTTTATTGCTACATTCCTGTGTAACATATGTACATAATCATAAAAAAAGTGTCCATTTACCGGACACTTTTATTTACTAAGCTATATTTTTTTATTTTTTCATAAAGTCCTGACCTACTGATCCCTAGTAATCTTGCAGCTTCCGCTTTATTCCCTTTCGCTTGGTCTAATGCTTTTTGGATAGCCTGAATTTCCGCATCCTCAAAAAGGTTTCCCATAGGTTGTCGCATTATCTTTTCTTCATATATCATATAGTCCGGCAAATCTTCTTTTTGGATTTTCCCATGTTCTGCAAAAGTCATGGCTCTTTCTAAAACGTTTTTTAACTCCCGCACATTCCCAGGCCATTCATATTGTAGTAAAGCGGTCCTAGCTAATGAGGAAATACCGGTTATACTTGTCCCCAGTAATCGATTTAAATCCTTCATGATAATTTGAATAAGCGAATCAACATCCCTGCGCCTTTCACGAAGAGGAGGAATCAGTAACGAAATGACATTGAGACGATAATATAAATCCTCACGAAACTGGCCGTTTTTCACCATCTCCTCCAGATTTCGATTTGTAGCTGCGATAATCCGAACGTCAACCTTGATTCTAGTCGTTCCACCCACTCGATAAAATTCACGTTCTTGCAAGACCCTTAATAACTTAGCTTGCAAGGAAAGTGACATATCCCCGACTTCATCAAGAAAAAGGGTACCTCCATTGGCCAGGTCGAATTTTCCGATTTTACCCTTCTGTTTCGCCCCTGTAAACGCTCCTTCTTCATAACCAAAAAATTCTGATTCAAGCAAATCTTCAGGGATAGCCGCACAGTTCACCTCAACAAACTTTTCGTCACACCTAGCACTTCCATTATGTATGGCATGGGCGAATAATTCCTTACCCGTTCCACTTTCTCCCCTAATTAAAATAGTAGAACGTCCTTTAGCCGCCTTTGCCGCACTTCTTTTCAATTTCTCCATATAAGGGTCCACTGAGTAGATATGTTCCCAAGAAAACCTTGCTGACTCCGATTGTTTAAATTGTTTTTGATAGAAATTTGCTTTATTTTCTACCTTTTGTAATTTTTTCAATAGCTTGTTCACTTCATGCAGCTGACGGAACATGATTTTTCCGATAGCTCCTATAACCTGTCCATCCTGCATGATTGGAATACGGTGCACGATATATGAAATTCCGTTCCGTTCCTGAAAATCACTAAACTCTGCCATTTGGGTTTCAAAAACGTGTGAAAGCTGGAGTGTTGGTAAAACATCATTGATTCGGTGACCCATCACTTGTTCCCGGGTTAGGTCGAACAATTCTAATAACGGAGGATTCACCATTTCTACAAGTCCGTTTTTATCCGTCATGATAATACCGTCATAAGCGTTTTCCAACGCAGTTTCCAACATTATCTTTAAATTTTTGACGGTTTGTAAATCCTCTGCCATCCTTTCAATTTCCGATATATCATGGAATAAGGCAATATACCCTTTTTGTTCATCCGGTCTTTGATAAGTGGTGAGAAAAACAACAGTTTTGTATTTAGGAAAAGTCATTGAGATAAATTTCCTGTCCTCCTGCTTGTCCCTTGTATGTACCAATCCTTCAAGTTCCGGAAAAATCCTCGTCATTTGATGTTGAAGAATTTCAGATAGTCTTTTCCCACTCATTGCGCATAAACGGTCATTGCAATATGTAATAACACTATGTTCATTGGTCATAAATACACCAATAGGGGCATGAGAGAGAATGGTTTCAAATTGTTCTTTCAATAGATTAGAAGAATCCAAGAGGGCAAGGACCATATCTGTTTTCGTAAAAAGCCCTGCTACTTCACCAGACTGTTGTAGTACCACACCCGTTCCAACCGGGCTTTTCTGAACCATTTTCTCTACTTGTTCAAAAGGAGTATCAGTTCGTAATGTAAAAGCTTCTTTTTTTATAGACCCTTCGATTGGCGTCTGTAACTCGTGCCCCTCTAAGATCATTTTGTACATTTCACTTCTCGTAAATACTCCGATTAATTTACCTCCTTCATCCGTTACAGGAAGCAAGTTCCACTTATGACGTAACATATATTGTATCGCTTCCCCTAAAGTGGTTTCCGCTGTAATTTTCCCTTCAAACCTTGAAATGATTTCCTCAAACCGAATCATAATAACCCTCCCTTCCGATAAATATTATCTAAATATTATAAATTTAATACTATCGGAATGAGGACCAATTTACAATTGTTCCAGTAATAGAAAAAAGCCAGTACGAATAGTGGTGTACTGGCTTTACAAGTAATCTATTATTTAGGTTGCATTCTAATTCCGCCATCCAATCTAATCGTTTCACCGTTTAACATCGGATTCTCTACTATTGACCCAACCAGTTGACCATATTCAGCAGGATAACCCAATCTAGTTGGGAATGGAACCATTTTCCCTAATGATTCACGAGCTTCTTCTGGTAATGAATCAAACATAGGAGTATGGAATAGACCGGGCGCAATCGTCATGACCCTTATCCCAAATGGAGCTAGCTCCCTTGCAATCGGAAGTGTCATTCCCACCACTCCACCTTTGGAGGCACTATATGCAGCTTGACCTATTTGGCCTTCGAAAGCAGCCACAGAAGCCGTGTTAATAATGACACCTCTTTCTCCTGTTTCAAACACCTCATTTTGAACCATTTTTTCAGCAGCCAGTCTTATGATATTAAAGGTTCCAACTAAGTTTACTCCGATTACCTTGGAAAATAACCCTAAATCATGAACACCTTTTTTACTTAATACCTTGCTAGCAATTCCAATTCCAGCACAGTTTATAACCGTGTTCAATCCTCCCATTTTATCCGCTGCATACTCAATCGCTTGGATCACATCTTCCTCCCTTGTCACATCCGTTTTTATGTAAGCTACTTTTTCTCCTAACTCAGCACATAATTTCTCTGCCCGTTCATCAGCAAGATCGACAATGACTGCTTTACCTCCGTTTGCCACTATATGTCTGACCGTTGCCTCCCCTAAACCAGAAGCCCCACCCGTTACTAACGCACAACTTTGTTCTAATTTCATTCTAATAACCTCCTAAACTATTATTACTTTTTTAACTTGCAAGTTTTATACCAACCTTAAAATTAAGCATTGTCGTAAAAACGTATTCATAAAGGGAAAAATAATGTACAAAATTTGGACACTTAGGTTTGATTTTCGGACATTAGTAAACTTGGCTAGCGCCAAGCCTAAGTGGCGATTGCCTAGTTACACTTATACTTTAATCCTAAAATTGGGCGTGACGTCGCCTTACTTCTTTGCTGCCAATTTATACATTCTTAAAGTATAAAAAAACCGCAGTCCTAAGTGGACTACGGTTTAAATGATTAGATTAAGAAAATAAAGTAACTCAAGAAGATTACGAACAATCCATACATGATTGGATGAATTTCTTTGATTCTACCTTTTACAATCATAGTGATTGGGTAGAAGACAAATCCAATCGCAATCCCAGTTGCGATGCTGTAAGTTAAAGGCATTGCGATAATCGTTAAGAATGCAGGAACTGCGATTTCAAAACGATCCCATTCAATGTTTTTCACAGAGGATACCATCAGAACCCCTACTATGATTAAAGCAGGTGCCGTTACAGGAGCTGTAATGACAGATAGTAACGGGAAGAAGAAAATAGATAGTATGAAAAACAAACCTGTTACAATGGCAGCAAAACCAGATTTTGCACCCGCTGCAACACCAGCTGATGATTCAATATAAGATGTCGTTGTAGACGTTCCAAAAATTGCTCCAACTACGATTGCTAAAGAATCCGCAAATAAACCTTTTCCTGCTCTAGGAAGAATGTTCCCTTTCATTAAACCTGCTTGGTTCGCAACTGCCACTAAAGTTCCGGCAGTATCGAAGAAAGCTACGAAAAGGAAAGTCAGAATAACAACTAGAATTTGAATAGTGAACAATTTTTCTCCAGGATCAGCAAATGCTTCAAAAGCAGCGCCAAAAGTAGGAGATAAGCTTGGTACAGCACCAACGATTTGTTTAGGTACATCGATTAGACCAAACATCATACCAACGATCGATGTAACCACCATACCGATGAAAATTCCGCCATTCCAACCTCTTGTCATCATCACGACTGTAATGACTAATCCGAAAATAGCTAGCAATGCATTACCATTCGAAAGATCACCAAGACCAACTAAAACTGCATCATTGTTTACAATAACTCCTGCATTTTGGAAACCGATAAATGTGATGAATAACCCAATACCAGCTCCAACTGCGTATTTCAATTCAACCGGAATAGCATTTATGATTTTTTCACGTATACCCGAAAGTGATAATGCTACGAAGATAACCCCTGAAATTAATACCCCTGTAAGAGCTGTCTGCCAAGGAATACCGTATGTCAACACAACTGTATAAGCAAAAAACGCGTTCAATCCCATACCTGGTGCCAATGAAATTGGATACTTGGCTATTATACCCATGAGTATCGATCCTACTGCGGCTGCAAGAGCTGTTGCAACGAAGACCGCTCCATAATCCATACGCATTGCGTCTGGTAGATCAGGAATACTTTGCAAAGATAAAGTAAGTGGATTCACGACAAGGATGTAAGCCATAGCCAAGAAAGTCGTTAATCCCCCAATAATTTCGCGACGATAGTTTGTACCTAACTCTTCAAACTGAAAATACTTCTTCATTCTCGTTTCCCTCCGAAATGGAAATGTCATGGAATACAGGTTTTTGACAACAAAAAAGCTTCGTTTCCGCTGTGGACGAAGCTTGACAGTACGAGAAGTGAAAGAATTTGGTTAAGGCTTCCTGCATTTACAAGAACTAATAGCCTAGTACTCTTCCACATCGTAGTCAAGCCGTTCACGGCAGCTTGGTAGAAACTTTTGGGCCATATCCCCAATACTATACGACGTATGATTGATTGAATTATGATTGCATATTCATAGTAACAGGTAAGCAAAATAGTGTCAATAAAAAAGGCGAACATTTTTTTATGTTCGCCTTCTTTCGTTCGTATTTTACTGTTACTCCCACTCAATCGTTGCAGGTGGTTTACTTGTAATATCATAAACGACACGATTAACGTGAGCCACTTCATTAACGATTCTGACTGAGATTTTTTCAAGTACATCCCATGGAATGCGCGCCCAATCGGAGGTCATGCCATCGATAGATGTAACTGCACGAATACCAATGGTATAGTCATACGTACGGGCATCTCCCATAACTCCTACACTACGGATATTCGGAAGCACAGTAAAGTATTGCCAAATATCACGATCAAGACCAGCTTTTTTGATTTCATCACGTAGGATATAGTCAGACTCACGAACGATTTCTAGCTTGTCTTCTGTAATTTCTCCAAGTACACGAATACCTAGACCTGGACCTGGGAATGGCTGTCTCCATACTACTTCATCAGGCATACCTAATTCCGTTCCAAGTGCACGAACTTCATCCTTGAAAAGTGTATTCAGGGGCTCTATCAATTTAAATTGCATATCCTCGGGAAGTCCACCTACATTGTGGTGGGATTTGATCGTTTGAGCCGTTGCTGTTCCACTCTCAATAATATCCGTATATAAAGTACCTTGTGCTAGGTAATCAATTCCCTCAAGCTTCGCAGCTTCATCGTCAAAAACATAAATGAATTCGTTACCGATGATTTTACGTTTTTGTTCAGGGTCAGATACTCCATTTAGCTTAGCCATGAAACGGTCTTTTGCATCAACCTTGATGACATTCATGTTAAAGCCTTCCGTAAAGGTCTTCATAACGCCTTCCGCTTCTCCTTTACGAAGCAATCCATGGTCAACAAAAATACAGGTTAGTTGATCTCCAATAGCCTTATGGATTAATACCGCAACTACAGAAGAATCAACGCCACCACTTAGTGCGCAAAGAACTTTTTTATCGCCAACTTCTTGACGGATTTTCTCTATCTCGATTTCAATGAAGTTTTCCATGGACCAGTCGCCTTTGCTTCCACATACTCCGAAGACAAAGTTCTTTAACAACTCATTCCCGAATTCAGAGTGACGTACTTCAGGATGGAATTGAACTGCATAAAGATTTCTAGAAGAATCGCTCATCGCTGCAATCGGGCATGATGCATTCGTCGCATCAATCGTAAAGCCTTCAGGCGTTTCTACAACTAAGTCACCGTGGCTCATCCAAACCGTTTGCTCTATTGGAAGACCATGGAATAACTTCGCACCTTCTTCAACTTGCAATGTTGCTTTTCCATACTCACGATGCTTGGCTTTTTCTACCTTCCCGCCAAAGTGTACTGTCATTAATTGCATACCGTAACAAATTCCCATTACAGGGATACCCATTTCAAATATGCCTTCATCGCAGCGGAATGATTGTTCGTCATACACACTGTTCGGGCCACCAGATAAAATAATACCTGTTGGATTCAATGCCTTTAATTCTTCCACAGTAACCGTATGTGGGTGAAGCTCACTATAAACGCCAAATTCACGAATCCTTCTCGTGATTAATTGATTGTATTGACTTCCAAAGTCTAATACAACGATCATTTCCTGATTATGCAGTTCAGTTTTTCCTGGCACAACTAGTCACCTCTTCTGTAGTATCAAGTCTTTAAATTGTAGGAGAAGCCGTCATTACATTAGTTTTGGCAAAACTTCACAAGTGTATCAATATTTTTATGAAAATAATTTCCAATAGCTTTATATAAAGAAAAAACTAGAATCTGCTTAGCAGAATTCTAGTTGTATCTTCATTCGATAGCTTGACACATTGCTTGATAAAGTATGTACAAAACAAAAGTATATACAAAACGGCAATGCATCCCCCATAGTCAGATCATTTACGGCGATCCGGTAGAAACTTTCGACCCATATTGTCGAGGATATACGAAGGAAAACACGGTTATCTATTAAGTTCCGTTTTATTGTAACAATACCCTAAAATAATGGTCAAGCTATTGTTCTTTTAATTAAATTTTCCCACAATTCGCGCGATTGCTCCCATTCTTCTTTTGATTGTTTGCCTCCGTATACCACTTTTTCATAATTCTTAGTAAGCTTTTTCATGTCGTTGATCATGAAATAGGAGTCAATATAGTTGGCATAATCCCATAAAGTTTGATGGGGCTGTCTCATTAGTCCATATCTTTGCAGTTCTTTTAGAAGGACTGGATACGCACGCAAGAAAGCTTCCTCAGATTGGATACTTCTATAATAGAATAACCAGAATCTAGGTAACAGTTTCCCACGATTTTTATAGATCGCATATAAAATACCCGAAATAACAAGGATATAGAATAAGAATTTGAACAGGTTTTCTTTTAGGTAAACCACAGTATTCTCAATTTGCTCCTGTAATGAGAACTTCTTCGTATTTTTTTTCGTTTCATCTTTCACTTCAGGTTGTGGTTGATTAGGTTGAGTTTTTTCTTCCAGAGGTTTATCATCCACATTTTCATTTGCATTGATTGTTGACTCGAACCTAGTACGGTTTGAAAAACCTTTAGTCGGTTCGAACGGCACCCACCCTATAGTTGGAAAATATACTTCTACCCATGAATGAGCATTGTTATTTGAAATTTCATATGTCGAGCGTCCGCTTTTCGTTTCCAATAATTGACCATCAGAATAACCTTTTACCCATTTAGCAGGAATTCCAATGGAACGAAGCATGACCACCATTGAAGTGGAAAAATTATCACAATATCCTCTCATCGTTTCAAATAGGAATTGATCAACATAATCTTGGTTTTCTTCAGGGTACGGAATATCTACTCGATCATAGACAAAGTCTGGGTTGTCGAAGTGATTCTCAATTGCCTTCACTTTGTCATACCAATTTTCTTTATCAGCAGTTAAGGATTCTGCTAACTCCCTTACTCTAGAAGGGATGGTATTTGGCAGATTGGTATAGCGTTCTGGCATAATCGCATAGACAGTATCCATCACCGTTGGATCATTGGTATTAGAAACAAATTCATCGGTTATTTTCCTTAGTTCATCTAAGTTAAAAACAGGCACCTGATAATCTATGGAGTACTGGGATATTAGAGGAAGCCCCCCCGCTACCTTTTCGTCCATGCCTCGGAAAACATATTGACTCTCCTTCTGATCAGCAGTTATCTTCGTAAATGCTAAGGGTTCTGGGTATGGAACATGTTGATATCCCACTTGAATTTTTACTTGATCGGTATGTTTGAATGCCTTGAATCCAAGAGGGTATTTAAAATATTCAACCTCTTCACCGTTTCTGAAAGCAAAGTCCCCAGCACGACTATCGATATAAGGCTCCCATCCCTTACCGGTATATACGTCTTTACTCTCTATCTTCCAATAATGTTTAGTGTCAGCTGTGGCAGTGAATATAACCGTATCATCTTCTTCAAAATCTCCGCCTAACTTTGAATCATCCTCACCGTATCCTACCTTCTTCGTTCCTTCATCATCTTTAAATTTCTCTGAATAAGATATGATGTAAGGGACAGGATCTGGCCATTGTGGTTTATGCTTAGGCATTGCAAATCCAGTCGCAGCTCCGACTAATATGAATATCAGCAATGGGACTAACCATTTTTTTAAAAAGGTAGATTCCATAGATAGTCGTTCTTCTAAAGTCAATCGATATAGCGCTAACAACCCTAAGGTTAAAAGCCCAATGACTAGTACCCGAACAATAGCGGCATTTCCATCATACGGTGAAAATGTATCTAGAACCGTAATGAAAACAACGGTCATAAAGAAAAACAGGAACAGTTTTCTTCTTATTACCACCCAGTAATGAACTAGATAGGTCATTAAAGCCAACAATAAAAAGAACAATAACGTCTGAAATGAGTAGGTTATTTCAGACCAATCTTGACTAATCATTAAGGAGAAATTATTCGCAATTTCTGTTGACCACACTACTAACCATTTAGGGTTAACGAAAAATATTCCCTCAAAATATAATTTGTGTATGCTCCATAATATGTAGATGGATAAAATGATAAATCGGAATACGAATCTCCATCGCAAATATTGTAAAAGGAAAGCAAGACCCATAAAAATAATGAACACGGATAGGTTGCTTGTTTCAGTTAGAATCTCAAGCGGCCTCATCCATTCCCATAATAAAAATAAACCTGCTATATAAAATAGTAAGTTACCTACCTTTTCTAATCTGTTCAGGTGAAGGTTCATCTTCTTCCCACCTCCGCCAATGCAAGTTCCCATTCTCCTTCTGCTAAAAATTTAAGCGTTATACCTCGAACTCGAGCCATTTCCTCAAGTTTGACTTCCGATTCTTTGTTGGAATGATCTTTCTTGACCACAAAAATAGCAGCAGGTCGGTTTCGTTTAAAGTTTGATAAAGCCCTTAATGTTTCTTCCGTAAAATGAGAAGTTACCATTAAGAAGGAAAGATTGGATGGCAAGTACTGATCACTGCCTTTAAGAACCATTTCCAAGGTTGTTTTTGTGTTATCTTCTACCTTAGCAAGCTGGTATAGGATTTTTTGCTTCTGAGCGTCTCCACCCCGTATCAAGAGCATCTCATTTAGGTCATTTGTTCCTGTAAATCCTACTTGTACTCCCCTTTTAATGATTGAATGCGCCAATGAAGCCGTGAGGGAAACCAATTCTTCAAAAGTTTCTGAAGGGAACTGGTCCAAAATAACAAATACATCCTGGCTTTTGCGCTCTTCAAATTCTTTTGTCATGATTTCGTTCCTTTTGGCGGTCGCCTTCCAATCAATCCAACCTAGACGATCTCCCGGTTGGTAATCACGAATGCCAGACACGATAGAGGTATCCCTACGCATTTTCACAACCGATGCAGTCTGGCCTTGCTCATAAAAGGCAACCATTTGTTTAAAACGGAGGTCGTTGTATTTGGGGATTACTAATAATTTACCTTCAAATTTCATTACATACGATTTTTGAAATAGCCCTAACATATCCCCTGTTTTAATGACTACATTCTTGAAGACATGCTCACCTCTAACAAGATTGTTAATATGGTAATCTAGTTTAATAGATTTTCTAAAACCCGGAAATACTAGTTTCTTTGTCGTGACTGTAGAGTATTTAGCTAGCTTTTCTGGCAAAATATCTTCCACCACTAAGTAATGAAGTGGGAAACTAAATCGGCGGGAAAGTTCCAGTTTAATACTCACATCATCTCCGGCTTGATATGAGGAAGCTGTAATGATCCTTTGTACTCTAAAGTCTCTAAGCGAATAGAAGAATAAGAGTATTGCGTAGATTCCAAACGGAAGAAAACAATAAAACAAAAACCAACTGACAAATCCCCCTTGGAACATGGCATATACGAAGCTTAAGCCAATCATCATCAACAATGCGATCATCTTCGTATAAGGTTGTATTGCATGTAAATATTTCTTCATCACTATTTCACTAGCCTTTGGACCGGAACCGGTATTTTTGTAAGAATCCTTTGCACTAACTCTTCCGTACTAATGCCATCGTATTTAGCCTCAGATTTTAAAATGATTCGATGTGAAAATACAAATGGTGCCAAGTATTGCACGTCGTCAGGCAGTACATATTCCCTTGCATTGATGAATGCATAAGCCTGTGCAGCTTTCATTAACGCAATTGAACCACGGGGACTAGCCCCTAAATATACATTCGGATCCTTCCTTGTCTTGTTAGCCAGGTCAACAATATATCGTTTGATCGTATCATCTACATACACCTGCTTAACTTCTTGTTGAAGCGCACGGACCTCTTCTAAGCTTATGACAGCATCCAATTCTTCAATAGGGTGCATGAGCTGGGCACGAGTTAAAACTTCCATTTCTTCTGATGCATCAGGATAGCCCATTTTCATTTTTAAAAGGAAACGATCTAGTTGGGCTTCAGGTAAAGGATATGTACCTTCATACTCTATAGGATTCTGTGTGGCCATAACAAAGAAAGGCTGCTCCAATTTTCTTGTCACTCCATCTACTGTTACACTTGCCTCTTCCATTCCTTCTAGCAAGGCCGATTGTGTCTTAGGAGACGTACGATTTATTTCATCAGCTAAAATAATATTTCCCATGATAGGACCCGGACGAAAGATAAACTCCTGCTCTCGAGGATTAAATATAGACGTGCCTGTAACATCTGATGGTAACAAATCAGGAGTGAACTGAATCCGTTTAAAGTTTGCGCTGATTGATTTTGCTAACGAACGAACCATCATCGTTTTCCCTACACCAGGTACATCCTCTAGTAAGACATGTCCTTCTGCAAGAAGTGCCACAAGGCTCAACTCCGAAATATCTCTTTTTCCAATAATCACTTTATCTATATTTTCTAAAATAGTTTCAATGATAGGGTTCCTTTGCTTGTAAACCATGTAATCCTCCCGAATAACGTTGAATTTTGTAATATTTTGTATCTTTAATTATTATTCTATTTCGAATCTCCAAATACCTTTCAATCACACTATTTCTATTCAGATTTTTCAGACTCAATATGTTAAACGAGAAAAATGAGCGAAAAGTTGCAGGTGATCATTGAATACAAATTCAATAAAAGCCTATGAGGAATATAAGTTAGGAGGTGAAAAGTTGACAGAAAAAATGCTCGCAACGATAGTCGCGAGCATTTTTCTTATCCTTCTTGTTGTTGGTTTAATACACTGTGCCTTCTTCCATAGATGAAGTATACGAATAAACCAATGATTAACCATACACCAAATGCGATCCAGGTAGTAGATGGCAATTGTAAGATTAGGTATCCACAGAAGACGAAAGCAAGGATTGGAATGAGCGGAACCCAAGGCACCCGGAATCCTCTTCCTTCTGGAACACTTTTGTTTTTACGTAATACTAAAATCCCTACAGAAACTGTCATGAATGCAAATAAAGTACCGATATTCGTTAATTCTGCTAATTTACCTAATGGCACAAATCCAGCAAAAATTGCAACGATCAAGCAAGTGATCCAAGAATTCACAACTGGAGTTTGCTTCTTTTTATCTACACGAGATAAAACTTTTGGCAATAATCCATCACGGCTGATTGCATAGAATAAACGAGTTTGTCCATACATCATTACTAATAGAACCGTTGTAATACCTGTTATAGCACCTAGAGAGATAAAACCAGCCACCCAATCTTGGTGGATAAAGTTTAAAGCGAATGCTACAGGATTTTTTACATCTAACATGTTGTAAGGAACAATCCCTGTAAGAATAGCAGCAACTACAATATAAAGGATCGTACATACAAGTAGCGATGTAATGATACCAATTGGCATATTTCTTTGAGGATTCTTCACCTCTTCCGCAGCGGTTGAAACTGCATCAAAACCGATATAAGCAAAGAATACTGTAGCCGCTCCAGTAGCTACACCAGAGAAACCAAATGGCATAAATGGAGTCCAGTTAGCAGGTTCCACGTACCAAACACCTACTGCAATAAACAACAATACAACAAATAGCTTAATAAAAACCATTACTGTATTAAACTTAGCAGATTTCTTTACGCCTTGTGTCAATAATAGAGTAATGATAAAGACTATAATAATAGCTGGTATATCAACGAATGTACCTTTGGTAGGATCATACGCACTCGTGAGGGCATCTGGCAAATGTAATCCAAATCCTGCGAGCAAGCCTTGGAAATAGCCCGACCATCCACTGGCGACGGCTGACGACGCTAATCCGTACTCAAGAATTAAGTCCCATCCCAATATCCAGGCAATAAACTCACCAAATGTGGCATAGCTATACGTGTAAGCGCTCCCAGATACCGGAACACTAGATGCGAACTCAGCGTAACATAGCGCAGCAAACACACATGCCAAACCTGCGATAATAAATGATAGGATCAAAGCAGGACCCGCATGTTTTGCAGCCGCAACCCCAGTCAGAACGAAGATCCCCGTTCCAATGATGGCCCCGATTCCTAACATCGTTAAATCAAAGGCACCTAAATCCTTTTTTAAAGTTATATCTTTCTGTCCTGTCTCTCTAATAAGAGCATCAATGGACTTTTTTCTAAATAGACTCATGCACCTTCACCTCTACAATCACAAAAATATATTCGACAAATTTCAACAGAAATTTCGTCTTTAGTTATAATATATTCATTTTTCTAAAAATACAATCTTTTTGTGAATATTTTATTTAGAAATATTAATTTTTTGTTAATTTTCCTGATTTCATATATATAATTAGTTATTTTTTACTATTTTAACCATAATAATTATTCGAATATCTAAATAAAATTACTTTTTTAGCAAAAATAAAATCCCTCGAAAAATAATTTTCGAAGGATTTATTAATTTTTTTTATTGAAAAACTTCCTCCAAATAGTGTAGGGAAGGTCCATATCCTTTTTGCTTGATCTTTTCTTGAAAGAACGGAATGATTTTTTGATCTGATATACTTCTAAAAGTGGTCGAAGCAACTACCTCCAACCTCCATTCTTCCTTTGAAAACGTAATTTCAGTGTCTTCAGAATTCGACTCATTCTTTAGCACAATGTCTTGCACAGAAGGATAGACCAATCCTTCCACATCATAAAACGTATTAACAAACTCTTGTTTTAATGGTGGATGCTTCTCTATGCGTGCAGGTAAAATCTGATTCAACGCTCTTATATAAGCTTCTGATCTTGATAAATGGGAGTATTCGAATGCTTTATCTTCTACTAATTGGGATATACTCTTCCCTCCATCCATCGCCTTTTGAGGTACAGAGAAAACCGAAGCATCAAAACGTGCAACAGCTGCTTTAGTTTGGTCAATTAACACAGATGTTCCAGCGAAGGCAGCCTGATCGACAGCTAAACTGGATTGTTCCTTTACCACGTATACTTTTGCGATATTAATTACGATGACAAATAAAATGAGCACAATTCCTAATAACCATAACATGTAAAAGACAGCATTACCTCTTTCATTCGTTAGGTATCTCATTGGACCAGTACCCTACCGACTGCGTCCATGCTCAAAGAAACTGACGTTTTGTCCTTCCATTGTGGTGGAACAAAAATAAGAAAGTGCTCTGATTCTAGTGTCATAGTAAATCTACCATCCGCACCAGGTGTAACCCTCAGCCCTTCATAACTAATAACCGAGCTGCTACCTATAGCTTCTTTCGCTATCAATTCCGCTTCCACTGTATCATTCGTGGATGCAAATGTTTTGGCTGCATCATTCAATGCGGTTTTTGCCGAAAGAACTGCATATCCAGAAGCCACTACCTGCCAGAGGAGGAGAAAAAACATAAAATAAAAAGGCAAGATTCCCAGAAACTCTAAACTGACTGATCCCTCTTCGTTTTTAAATGCCTTTCTCATTTAGAAAACTTCTCCTTTTCGGCAAGTACTCTGTTAATCTTGAATTGTAAATACCAGATATGGAACAGAGTCACAGGCACAGGGCGGATGATTTCTTCATTCCAATGATCATTCAACATTTCTCTAACTCTGAATGCCGCATATAATACTATCCCCAAGCCATACATCGTAACAATATAATCCAAGCTATCTTTAAGCTCTAGACCATATTCAGTAAGAATAAAAGGACCAAAAACCAAGGCTAATAATGAAACAATAGATAAACCTAGAACAGTGACGATTCCATTTAAGGGTAAAGGAACATTAGAAGAAAGGGATTGAAGTGCTTTTCTTCTCGTAATGAACCAATAAGGAACGTACATGCCAAATGTTAAATAGCTAGCCAGTACCATGAATAGTATGTTTGTCTTCTTAAAACCTAAATGTTCATCAAGCTCGATTCGATGCTCCATTTGTACCTGATCATCCTTTCAAGCCTTTAGTATAAAATTTTTGACCCCTTGTATTTTGGTAATCGGGGTGGAAGTTTATCGTTAATAAAATAATGAAATATGGAAAAACGATTAAATGGATTAGCATTCTTAAAACGGTATATCCCAAAAGATTCGTCTCGAAGTAAGAAACCCCCGCAGTAAGGAGAAACCATATCAATACATTGGCTGCTATGACGAATAAGAGAAATAAAAACAAATCGATAAAGTTCGTTTTATATGAAACCCAGGTATTTTTTATTATCTCACCAATGCTCTTAGAATCTTCATAGTGCAATGGGAGTAAAACCATTAAACCAAGTGCAAGAAGTACAGGGATGTAGAATAAGGACGCGCCTATGAAAGAAATCAGCATAAAAGAAATCGAAGCAATGAGTAGAAACCCAAACTGCCCTAACACGGTTTTCCATAATTCCTTAAAATCCACTTCCTCATCTAGTAAATCCCTATTTGCAATTTTCATATAGGGCGGAATCATGGAAACATACATAAGGATGTAAAGAAACAAGAAATGGAAATTAATCAATTCAGGTCGGATGGTTTGTTGTAAAATCAGAATCCAACCTAGGATGAATAAATGCATCGGAAGAAAAAAGGTTATTGTACATGCGATTATTTTTAGTAAATGTCGGTTGTATATTTCAATGCCTTCCTTAAAATGCATAGTTTTTTACCTCAATTTCGAAAGAGTGGGTCCAAACTGAATGGTTAAAAAGCTAGCCAATACACAAGCCCCAGCTCCTAAAAGTAGACTTC
Organism: Peribacillus alkalitolerans; assembly: GCF_010882125.1. Lineage (GTDB taxonomy): Bacteria > Bacillota > Bacilli > Bacillales > DSM-1321 > Bacillus_BN > Bacillus_BN alkalitolerans. Next base: position 25,329 of record NZ_JAAGVZ010000022.1, read on the forward strand.
TGAATGTACTATCCGCATCAGTCCACACGTTTACATCCATGAAGAAAATCGTAAACAACATATTCAACACCGCAAGTGTCACCCCTGAAAAATAAGCGGCAGAATAAGGGGTTTGCTCATTCCATAAAGCAGAAAGTACTCCAGCGGAACTATAAGTGACAAAGAACAAAAGGATTGAGAAGATGGGTAATTTGCTAAATCCAATCCAACCAGAAACTGCACCAAACACCGCTGATATGATAATGGCAATGCCTACAGCCTTAAATAATTTCTTAACATCCATGCTTTCCCCTTCAATCCTTAAATGTAGTGAATTTCGCAATACTGCTTTGTGCAAAGATTAAAAACCAAAGAGAGAAGAATAGATATATAGATGATAGGAAAATGGAAGCTGAGTCTCCTTGGTATTGATTTAAGATCCTTGAAGTAACTGGATAATAACCTCCCCCACCGATTAGGAGCACCACAATCGCAGAACCCCAATAGATAAAACGAATGCCTCGATTTCCTTTGCCGTTAGAAAGAATAGAAGAAAGTAAAATTTCTCGATATCTATACGACAGTACGAAAAATACGATCCAAAGTATGATTACCATCCAACCATTCAATAAAAGGACCGCCGGTGAGAGAAGGTAAATGGAACATAAAAGAAAGCCCAAATACGCGGAGAATCCTCTTAATCTTCTAGAGTTCGTGGACTTATTACTACTATCCAAATAAAGATTGAACAAAAAATAAGCAAGTAGAGTTACTCCTACAAAACTTATACTTCCTAAATTGAAATCGACGACCGAGAATAACGCAAACGAAAATACAAGTGGCAACAAAGTAAAAATGAGTACCTTTTTTCCCATATAACTCTCTCCTATATCTACCTACATAGATGTTTCTATTTAAAAAACCCAGCAACCGTCGAACCGAATGAGCTATTTTTGATTTTATCAGCCAGCTTCTTTCCACCAGAAGCGATTCCATCATATGCCCATTTGAATCCTGACTTAACACCATCTTTAATTTTGCGACCTGTAGAGGTGTTATTTAAGAAACCAGTCACGACAATGCCTGCTACAGCTCCTGCAACAGTTCCGATTCCTGGCACCACCGATCCCGTCGCTGCTCCTGCAAGTGCGGAAGCCAAGATACCAGTTCCTGTACTTACTGCTGCTGTCCCAATCCCGATAGTCACATCAGAGGAAAGTGAAGCTGCAAAATCAGTTGACGCCATTTTTCCTTTGTCTGGACCAAATGTGTAATCGTAAAGCGTCCCACCAGTTGATAATAGAATATTGGTCAGTCCATTTCCTTTCAATAATTCCTTTGGACCCCAGAACTTACTTCCTGTAAATGACCAATTATTTTTTAGTTCGGCTGACATGGATTTCGCAAAGTTGAAATTATTCTTTGTGAAAGCTTCTACAGCATTTTGAGAAATCTTCTTACTTGAACGCAAAATGATTTCCCCGTTGCTCTTTGATTTAAGAATCACCTGGTTATTTTGAAATTTATTAAGGTAACTGTATAGCTTTCCTTCAAAAAACGACATGTTGCTTGCAAATCTATTCTTACCTTCGATTCGATAGCGTCCATCGCTCAACTCCGTTAATCTGAAGCCGGACATTTGCGCGACAATCCCTTCTAGCGCATCATTCCCTTTAAAGAAAAGGTCTTTCGCTTCACCCATTTTTTCTATAAGGAAGTTACCCAGGCTTGCGTTTAAACCTTCAGAGCCATTACCCTTTGAGGCACTATTGTCTCCTTTTGCTTCATTTCCACCAGCACCATTAGGTGTCGTTCCATTTCCTAAAGCCGAATTGCCTTTCGTAGCTTGACCACCACCTGTCGCTTGGCCGCCGACCAAACCTTGACTGCCATTCGACGCTTGACCTCCGTTCAATCCTTGGCCATCATTTAATCCTATCCCACCATTCGGTCCTTTCCCTGTGCTACCAGGTTTACCACCCTCAATTCCATTTCCTCCATTTTGCCCATTTCCAGAAGTGACGGGGTTTCCTGGATCACTTGCATTCCCTACATTTAAACCAGGCATGGTAAACGCTATGCTTGGAGGTACCGGCGGAGAATTTGGGATAATAAAGACACCATTATGGTAAGGAAGAGCCGGAAAGATTATTTGACCCGAGGTTCCATTAGTACCCCCAGGATTAGCAGGGGTTCCAGGTGTATATACTTGACCTGGAATAATGAAATTTCCCCCACTGATCGGTTTTCCTCCTTGTACTGCTTTTCCTGGATCAATTGCTTTTCCTGGTGTGATAAACGAGCCTGCAAGCGCAATATACGGGAAGAATGTCCAAAACAAGAGAGTTACGACCATGAATACACTGGCAATTCGACTTAATTTCTTATGCTGCCCCATGTCTCTCCCACCTATTGAGTATTTTGTTGATACTTTTCTTCCAAGGTCTTTATCGCATCGATATAGCTCTTTTCATTTAACGTTTTTAATTCCGCTTTAAAGGCTTCAACTTCCGCTTTAATCCAATCGTGATATTCGCTATTTTTTTCATCTAAGTATTTTTTGGCCTCATCTGTAATTAGGCCTTGCTCCCAAAGAACAAATACGATTAGCGATATAGTGTCGTATTCATCCTGTGCTTTGACTTCTTCCTTTGTGATATAGACAAAGATATCTATATCATTTTGGATTTTTTTCCCTTCAAGCCTTTGTAGGCCATCATTTTTCCACTGCTTCCAAGTCTCAGCAAGATTATTTATTTTCTCTAGTTCTTCGTTCAATTCACTTTCATCTGCAACGTTTGCATAGAGGCCTTCTGTGACATCAGCGATTTGTTTTAATTCGTTCTGACCTTTACTATCTACATCAAACCCTATGACATTTACAATGGGTGAGATATTAGAAGAATAAAGATCTTTGGCAGCTTGAATTGGGTTATCCTCACATGTAGAGATTCCATCGCTTACTAAATAGACAATATTTGTATTTGTTTTACCATCAAATTGGGATAAATCCTTTTGCGCTTCCTTCAACGCCAAACCTGTTGGAGTCCAGCCAGTTGGTTTGATTTTGCCAAGTGATGATGTGAATTGTGTCTCATTATAGGTAGAAATTGGGTACATGATTTCACTGCTTGAACAGGAAATCTGCTGATCGGAATCCGCATTGCTTCCCTTATGTCCATAAACACGCAGTCCCACTTTAGCTTCTTTAGGTAATTGTTGAACGAACTTCATAATGGATTCTTTAGCGGCTTCCATCTTCACGGTCCCATTCACCTTCTGAGCCATGCTACCCGAAGCATCCAGGATGATTTCAACGTTCAAGTTTTCCTTAAATTGATAGCGGGAGTCCTTCATTTGTGGATCCCCTATCGCTTGAAACTTGAGCTGTCTGATTGCTTCTTCAGGTCCTTTATATTCCTCTTGTACTTGGCTTAATAGTTCATTATAAAATTGATCCATTTCCTTGTTAGTGGACTCTTTAGAAAGATCAGGTAGACCACTAAAAGTCTCGACCACCATCTTCTTATCCTCATCGTTTAAAAAGAAAGAAAAGTCGTTGTATTCTCCAACCGGCCTCATCTCAAGCTCTTGATAACTGTTTGGTAGAGGTTCCACTTCTACTTCTATTTCATCTTCTGTTGAGTTCTCAGTCTCATTTTTTTTATCTGGATTCTCTGAAGCGGCTACTTGTTTCTCCTCTTTCACTTCACTTATTTGCTCACCCTTGCTGCACCCGTTTAGGATGAGCGTAGCAAATAAGCAAGAAACAAATAGGTGTTTAAACTTCAACATCGTTTCCCCACCTTTTTTTGAATTAGCCTACCATCTCCGTAATTTTCTTAATGATCTTTGTGATGACCTCTCCAATTCCTGCTTCTTGCTTACTTACTGCTTGGGATACAATACCTAACACCAAGATTAACAGTGCTGCTAAACCAAGCCACTCTAAAGATTGTGCTCCTCTTTCGTTTTTCACCGGGTACATCATCTTCACAAATAATTCCTGCATTTTTCTTTTCATTTTGTCTCTCTCCTCTTTTATGTTTTTTTGCTCTTTTCGCATAGATTGTTGTTTTAAACTATAATAGTTTGTCCGTTGATTTCCGCTCCTGGCACTCGCTTTCCGCGGGGAGTGATGGGAGCCTCCTCGGCGTTACCGCCTGTGGGGTCTCCCACTTCCCTCTATTTCCCGCAGGACATTGAATAATCTTCCTCGAAAAACACCGCACGAAGGAAATGCGAATGCATTTTCGATGAGTCAAGTGCCCTCCGCTACAATCAACTCAGATAGTTAAAGTTTAATTACACCAAAAAAGTAACAAACTTTTCGAAAACAGCCTTACTTATTTAAACAAATCAAATAGATTGCTATTTTCGTTGAACATATTGATTAACATTAAACCAGCAATAAGAATTAGAGCTGAAGGCATCACTAGGAAAGTCGTAATCAATGTAACTTTCGGAGATGCTTTTGCCGCTTTTTCTTTTACTTTTTCTTTCTTTATTTTTCTCATTTCTTCTGCTTGTTGCTTGAAGGTCTTGGATATGGGAACTCCAAGGCGCTCTCCTTGAATAAGAGATTTAATGAGTAATTGAAACTCTTTACTGTCATTTCTGGCCAATAATGTTTGGTAAGCTTGTGGCCTAGGAACCCCTACATCCGTTTCCTGGATAAACCGTCCGAACTCTTCCTGGATAGGACCTTCGAAATAAGGTGCAATATCCCTCAGAGCTTGATCCAACCCGACACCCGCTTGCAAGGTGACACTCATCGTATCCAAAAAGTCAGGGAGTTGAAAGGATAATTCCTCTTGCCTGGCCCTTGCTTTTCCTCTTAGCCAAAAAATGACACTGAAATACCCTAAAAGGGGATATACGATGACAGCTACTTGAGAAAACGGGAACTGTAGCACTAGGCTAATCCCACCTATAATTAACCCAAGAATCATCAAGAACATTTTTAGCCCTTGGAATCTAGCCACAGTAAGGTGATACGGAAATCCTGCCTGCATAAGCAGTCTATGAATTTCCTCATTCTCACTAAAAAAGTTGATTCTTTGGCCAAATTCTGAGAAGTCATCTGCATACCGGAAGATTTTTGTTAGGATCTTTTCTTTTTTCGTAGACTTCTTTTTCAAATCAAATTGTGAGTGAAAACTCTTTTGCTTAATTTCTTCCTTTAACTCTTCCTTCAAGACGAAATAAGTGTAAAAGCTACGTAAGGATAGAGCTAAAAAAAGCAACGTAAGAAATAGTATGATTACAATTAATCCATCCATTTTTCACACCTTTATATTCGTGACTTTTCTTACAAGAATGAAAGTAAGGACGGTCCCCGTTAGGAAAAGTAAAAATAAGATGATGCCCAACCCAGAAAATAAGGGATCTAAAAATCCATCTATCACATTATTCATCATTAACACTAGAAAAATGGGAATGACAGGGACAATATAAGCAACATATCTTTGTTCCGCCGTCATGGTTTTGATTTCTTGCTGGAGCAACTTCCGTTCTTCTAACGTCTGGCCCATTTCATCCAATACCGCGAATAGGTTTCCACCGGCTTTTTTCTGAATCAACAGGGTCGCTACGAACAAACGGAATTCCCTGCTATCTATCCGCTTTTCCATAGAACGGAGAGCAACCGTAAAGTCGATTCCGAGAGCTAACTCGTTTGCCATTCTCTTAAACTCACCTTTTGCTGGTTGACTTACTTCCTGGACTACCAAATTGATACTTTGTGTCAGTGTCATTCCCGACCTAGTGCCATTGGCCAGTGTCCTGCATATTTGAGGGAGTTGCTCAATAAAACGTTCCTTCATCTTATTTTTCCGTAAAAGGAAAATAAGCTTTTTAACCCCTTCTAATACCAATCCTGCCAAAATGAAATTGATAGGGAATGTTATACTAAAAAAATTATTTAGGACAATAATGACTCCCATATACGCTACTACAAGAGCACCGATATATTCTGAAGGCGTGAAGGGAATATTTGCTTCTGACAGCCTTTTTTGGATTGGCTTGGCATATTCTGCTCGATCGAACCGATCCCCTAAGAGGACGATGGCACTCTTCCTCTTTTCTCCATCCTGGTAAAGATGATTGACTCTTTTTTTCCACTCCCTCTTTTCTTTCCTCACATCTAAAAGAAAATAAAGAGCAATAATGGAAACAAAAACAGCAGCGGTCGTTATGAAAGCGGCGATCACATGCCCACCTCCCCATATACTTCGGTGAAGGCTGTATCAGGTATCTTTATACCGAAATAGGAAAGCTTTTCTAAGCATTGCGGAATTTGGCCAGTTGGAGTGAAATAGCCTTCTATCGTTCCATCACTTCTCATACCAGTACGTTTAAAAATGAAAATGTCCTTTACCTCATGTGTTCCATCTGATTTCTTGGAAACTTCTGAGATGGATACAATTTTCCTTGTACCATCCGTCAATCGAGTAGCCTGAATAATAATGTCCAGTGCCCCAACAATGTATTCCCTAATAATATGGCTAGGCAGTTCCATTCCTGCCATGACAACCATAGCTTCAACCCTTCGTAGTGCATCATCTGGGGAATTGGCATGGACAGTCGTTAATGATCCTTCATGACCTGTATTCATGGCTTGAAGCATGTCAAATGCTTCACCGCTTCTAACCTCACCAACGATGATCCTGTCAGGTCTCATCCTTAAGGCGTTCTTCACTAATTGTCGTATCGAAATTTCACCGCTGCCTTCCACATTCGCAGGCCTGGCTTCCATCCCGACGACATTCGGGCGATTCAATCGTAATTCTGCTGAATCTTCAATTGTCACGACCCGTTCACCAAAAGGTATTGAAGTTCCCAATACATTCAACAAGGACGTCTTACCGCTACCCGTCCCTCCAGAGATTAGAATATTCAGCTTGGAAGTCACGACTGCCTTCAAAAACTCAGCCATCGCTGAATTGAGCGTGTTAAAGGATAAAAAATCATCCATTTTAAATGGATCTTTCCTGAACTTCCGGATGGAAACAAGTGTCCCGTTAAGGCTGACTGGAGGAATGACTGCATTTACACGGCTTCCATCTGGCAATCTAGCATCTACCATAGGAGAGCTTTCATCGATTCTCCTCCCAATCGGTGCCACGATTCGATCAACCACATGTCGTACATGTTCATCACTTCGAAACACGATATCTGTCAATTCAAGCTTCCCGAGCTTTTCCACATATACTTCGTTCCAACCATTTATAAGTATTTCAGTAATTGTCTCATCATTAATGAGCGGCTCCAGCGGCCCATACCCCACCGATTCGTCTAATATTCTAGTAATCAATATTTCCTTATCATGCCGGGAAATGACCGTTCTTTCCTCCGACATGAATTGACTGACCAACTGTTCGATCCTTAAACGCATTTCACCTTGTGACAGTTTGGTTAACACCTCAAGGTTTGTGTCCCGGAGTAGTCTAGCCTTATAATGATCGACTAGTTCATCCACAAGATGATTTTCATATTGGTACGATTGAATCTTTGCCAGACCGGTCATTCTTTCTTTTCTTTTATCAAATATGGACGTCATCGATCTTCCTCCTACTTCACCGCTGTCAAAGCCCATTTTCGAACATCCTTGGCAAAAGGAATCAACCTTCTTTCTTTGGGAATCTTCCGCACTGGCTCTCCCTTATTAATAAAAGGTTGAAGACCTTTGTAATCTAACCGGATTGTTCCTCCAATTGGGAAACGGAGGATATTTTTCAAATCTTTCTCTTGGACTTCATTTTCCTTGCCTGTTTTATTTAGAAGGATAGATGTACGAGATGGCAATTCGATGCCAAGTCTCATTGATAAGTCTTCGAATTGCTTTAATAGCTTTAAAGAAGGTGTATCTGGTGTCAGCACATAATGGATTCGATCAGACTCCTCTAATGCTGTGACCACCTGAGCATTTATATGGGAAGGCAGATCGACTACCACAAAATCAAAACTCCGTCGGCAAGTACGTAGCAGTTTTGCGATAAATTCATCTGTCAATGTTTCGGCTAACTCTGCATCGCATGGACTCAATAACACATCCAATTTGGAAGAAGGAATTTTTTGGGCCACATTCCTTATATGGCTTTCGTTCAATTCATTCGCAACTGGCAACAAATCAGCGATGGAACGATTAGAATCAATCGACAGCAACGTTTCCGTACCGCCAAACTGCAAATTCAAATCAATGAGAATAACTTCTGCATTCGTTTCAAGTTTTAGTGTCTGGGCAAAAGAGGATGCCAAGATGGAAGTTCCCGCACCTCCCTTATTGCTAAAGACAGAGATGATCTGACCCCTTCCTCTCGAGAAAGAAGAAATTTTTTTTTCGTTTTTCGTCTTATGAACTTCATAATTTGTGCAAATGGTAGGAAATCTACTAATCAATAAACTTAGTTCATCAGGATAGACAAAAAATTCTGCCGCTCCCGCTCTTGTCACGCTTCTCAAAGTAGTAAAATCAGAAGTTTTGCTGATATAAATGACAAGTGTGGTAGGACTGATCGATGTTATGTACTGGATGCTTTCTACTGAAATATCATTCTCTGGCTGAACAAATATAATGATATTTCGGACGTCACGATGAATCTCTCTAATCACATCTATCGGCTGTATATGCTGGATGGAATATTGGTCAGAAAAAGCGTTTAATAGCTGGTTATGGATGTTTTCATCATCACTGACTAAAAGTATGTTTAATTTCTCTTCCATGGTCATCCCTCTTCTGGCTTCTTCTCAAATTATTTCGGTTTATCCGTTTGTCCTGTACCTGGTTTTGCTGGTGTTGATGCAGGCTTGGTTGTTGACTGAGTGGTAACGTTAGAGTTTGTTGTTTTGGAAGCCGGAGCTGATCCAGTAGATGTTGTTTCACCCTCTACTGAAGCTTCAGATTCCGTATCGAGTTCATCCGCTTTCCCAACATTCGCTTTTAAAACCCTTACCTTGTCAGCATAGTTTTGGATATGGATAAGTTTTGGAGCATCCTCCGCGCTCACTTCCAATGCAACCCCTGAAAATTGTTTATTTTTCATATCCGCATAGGCAACGGGAACATCCCGCATGAACACTTCAGTCTTTGGAACATTTCCTTCCTTGGTCGAAACAATGATATCCACCCGATCCATGAACTCCACAACCTGATCAAATTGCACTTTTTCCGATGGATACATTGCCACCAATCGATTGTCTTCCTTACGTAAGTTTGAATATGGTTTTATCATATTTTTCGTAATGATTTCTTTGTCGCCCAACGGGACCACAACCACTTGGTTTAACAACTCTTCCTTATTCAAAACATGTGAAGGATTCACAAATTTATTTGGTATTTCTGTTGTCGTGATTTGATTGCTTTGAATGAGCGTCCTAGCTGGAATATCTCCGTTTGCTATATAGATTTTGGTCATTCCTCCTAGTTCTGAATTCAAATCTTTGACCTTCTGCAGCACCATGTATCCAGCAGTTGCCGCTAATAAAAAGGCCAGCATTAAAAATATGACCGCTCTTCTTTTTGACTCTAACATCCTGCATCTTCTCTCCTAAGACACCAAAGTGACTGATATTTAATGTAATGCTGTTACTTTTTACCTCGATTTATTCCCAAAGAAATCAAATTTTGGATAATAAAAAATAACAAACCTACTCATTAAGTATCATTAATTATTTACAGCGTCAAAGTCATGTCGAATCTTGTCTGGTACTAAAGCAACCCAAGTTCTTAGTCAATAAGGTTAATTTCCAGAATTTTCATCCTTTTACTGATCTTTCTTTTTAAACTCTCTTCATCCAAAATTAGGTAAATAGGAACATATAATGTTACAAATGTTAAATTTTATGAATCTTTTTAATCATTTTTCAAGAAACTCCCTCAACACATAGGGGCCGTTTTTATAAAACTCCCCGTATTAGATGTCCTAAATTAATAAAAATGGTGTTCGATGAAACTTACTTTATTCCTAAAATTGGCGACTTCGCCGACTTTCTTCTAATCGCAAAAATTATTGAAGTCGGTCTGCATACGACAATACAAAAATTAAAGTGAAAAGCAGTGTCCGAGTTTGTAGGATATTTAAGCAGTCTTTCCTGGGTACTGAATAAAGAGATTAAAGATCAAGTAAGGGAAATGAATCAAACAATTATCCATAGAGCTCCCTTTGATGAAGGGTATTCCATGAATATGTGAATTTGGGTTTTAGGAGATTAAGTATCATATATGTAGGGAAGGGAAGTCAGCGCCTCTATCTTCCGAAAATGAAAGATATTGGATTGAATTTAATAGAGAAATATATAACTATGTCGAGCTTAAAGAAGAATGGATGTAATGTGGCCACATGTACAGCAAGGATACTGATACGGAAGTCATCATTGATCTCTATAGGATAGGAGAATAAAGGAAGAAACTGCTCGGCATGTTTACCTTTGTCATTTGGGACAACCTCGAGCAGAAAAGTATGGTGTAATAGATTATTTTAAGATTAAGCATTTCTTTTATCTGTTTTTTGACACCTTTAACATCTTTATAAAGCTCTTTCCTTAAAAAGTTTGAATTCTATAGCATGTCCACCTTTTATCGGCAAAGAAAAATTGCTTTTATTAGCTTCTAATTTTGTCGATATTTACTCAGAATTTGTAGATATTTCTCGGGAAATTGTAGAAATTTGAAAAATGATGAATATGAATAGTCGGAACAAAGGCATTTTTATTTTTGATTTGGAGGCCTAATTAAATTGTCATACGTAACGAGTATCTCTATCTCTGTTTTCATTAGTTCCTTCTAATCTTTCTTTTTCTTAATTTACAAAGTCTTAGCTTTGTCGTCTAGGCTGCTAGTCCGTATTGCAAGACGCTACAAGAGTTTCGCTATCGGGTTGAACAAAGAGACGCCAATGCCATCTTTTAAAAGCTCATATCATTTCGCTCTATGTATTAAACATAATTTGGAACAGTGGGTGTTATAACTCCAATCCTTCTGTCTTGGAAGAGGATGTTGATTCATTCTGATGTATATCCAGTCTCATAACGGACCTCACTTTAAAGATGAAGGTCCTGTGTATTTATTTGCATGTTATATCGCCCAGCGATACGAAATAAAAACAGAACCGATCCCCCCTTACTTGAGAAACATATTTAGGGGAATTATGATTTTGCTTGAGCTTGGAAACCCTTAACGCTGAGAAATATCATTTGTCATTTATACATTCCCCTGATAAGTGGCAGCTTGTTCATTGGTTAAAACTATAAAAACCTCTTTTATTTGTTTGGGTCTATGGGTTGAATTGTCATATGTATCGGGCATCGCTATGTTTATATCTTCTAGATGCTTGTCCGTGTCGCTTAACGATATAAGCGATTCATTGTCGAAATGAATATAGATCGGCACATTACCATCTTTTAAAAAACATATCCATTTAATCAAGTTTTGACCACTTTTGAACAGGGTGTGTTCCATCCCACTTCTTTCTCAATTCTTTAAAAGTAATTACTCATTCATTTCGATGTAATTCATTTATATATATCGAACCCTGCTCTGCTATTAAACATAAAAGTGCTGAATTTATTTGCAAGTTATATCGCCCAACGATACAAAACATTAGAAAACTGGGCTAGCACCAAGCCAAGCTGCTTGCGATTGCCTATTTGCACTTATACTTTAATCCTAAAATTGGCCACGACGTCGCCTTTCTTCTTTGCTGCCAATTTTTACTTTCTTAAAGTACAAAAAAGAGCTGATCCCCTATCTTAAGAAACTCTATTTGGATGAATCGTGTTTTTGGCTCAAATATTTCTATATAAATAATTTGCTTCCACAATTCTTTACACAGTTTAACAATAAACTTAACAGGTACCTTATTTACGGAATAAGGAGAAAATCTCTTCCCATATTGATTTACGTTTTTGAACCGCTTCTTCTAAGCGTTTATTAAAATCATTTTGTGAATTCCATTCTTTTTTCTGTTCGTCCCGCATCATTTGTATTTCTTTTTGCAAGAGTTCACTTCTATGTTTTTCTTGTTCCAGCAATATTTCATAATGGGAATTTTGTTGGTCAGTTAATTTTTCAATTTTAGCATTAGTCCTTTGTGCTGAATTTCCAATACTTGAACTAATAACATGATGGTCTTGCTGGAGCTGGGAAACCCTTGTTTTAAGCTGTGACATATCGTTTGTCAGTTGGACATTCATTTCACGTGTGGCTGCAAGTTCATTGGCTAAAAACATTAAGACCTCTTTTAATTGATTAGGGTCGTGTAGTGAATTTTCATTTGTATCGTTTATCGCTATCTCTGTTTCATTGGATTCTTCTAATCTTTCTTTTTGTTGTTCCACAAGATCTTTAGCTGTATCGTCTAGGGGCTTGTCCGTATCGCGCAACGCTATAAGCGCTCTAATGTCAGATTGAACAAAGATACGTCGGTCGCCATCTTTCAAAAACTCATATCCATTCCGCTCTAAGATTTGGCCATACTTTCGAACTGTGGGAGTTGCAATTCCCACTTCTTCTGCCACCTCCTTTGAAGAGAAAGCTCGTTCATTTGGTTCTATATCGTGTCGCATATCACACCTCCACTCATTCAATATGAAGGTTTTTAAATTTTTTTACAAGAGTCATATCGCCCAAATCTACCCTAGTTAGGCGAGATAAAAATGCTTATGATGAATGTTTCTTGGACACAAATTTAACATAGGTGTCTAACAAGAGAGCAGTTATTTACTTTCGCTCCCTTTTAGGTCTCTCTGTGAACTTCTACCACAAGGACTTCTCAAATATTTCCCGTTTTTTTATAAAGTAAAAGCTCCATCTTCTACTGTAAGTAGGAGCTGGAGCTTTCGGTTTTCAGATGAGCTATGATTCGTTTTTTTGATTAATTTTTCTTTTGCAAAACTTTTAGCCCACTCCCCATATCAGAGGCAAGTACATAGTTTTGATCTACAAATACTCCCCAGATATAGGCATCCGCAGGAACATATTTCCCGATTTGTACCGGTTCACTTGGGTTCGAGATATCGACCGTTCTTCATACTATATAAAGAGCAGGTAATACTGTAAATCATAATGGCGAACGTATAAAATTCGAACCCTTTAATAGCTATATTTACAAACAAAGAAGGGATAAAAAACATGTTGCTTTTTATCCCTTCTTTCTATTATTAATGCTTTACTACCTCTTGACCACGTACATTCCAAGTTAGAGCAAAGATAAGTGCTGCAAGAACACAAGAAGCTGTTAATAACATAAATCCAGCATCCCAGCCAGATTTATCAACGATAACGCCCATTAAAGCGTTAGCTGTTACTGTGCCGCCAAGGTAACCAAAAAATCCAGTTAATCCTGCTGCGGTACCGGCAGCTTTTTTTGGAACAAAATCAAGCGCTTGTAGACCAATTAACATGACCGGACCATAAATTAAGAAACCAATTGCAATTAAGCAAATCATATCAACCATTGAATTTCCTGCCGGATTGAACCAGTAAACCAGAACAGCAACCAATACTCCTAACATAAATACAAAACCTGCAGGTCCACGGCGCCCTTTAAAGAATTTATCTGAAATCCAGCCACATAATAGTGTACCCGGGATACCTGCCCATTCATAAAGGAAATAGGCAACACTAGACTTACTCATATCGAAACCTTTTTCTTCACTTAAATAAGTCGGTGCCCAGTCTAATACACCGTATCTTACAAAATAAACGAAGATGTTTGCAACAGCAATTGCCCAAACCCACTTATTATTTAAAACATATTTGAAAAGGATTTCTTTTGTTGTTAATTCTGTTTCAAACGTTTTCTTTGAATTACTTGGATAATCATTACGATATTCTTCAATAGATGGTAAACCAACCGATTGTGGAGTATCACGAATTAAAAAGTATGCAATGAATGCAACAATAATGGCAACTAATGCAGGTACAATAAATACACCTTCATATCCTGAAGTAGAGTACCCTGACATTCCTGCAAAGATGGCAACACCTGCAACGGCAAGTGGTGCCATTAAACCTCCACCTACATTATGGGAAACATTCCATATTGCAGTTTTATTTCCTCTTTCATTAAGACTAAACCAGTGAACAAGGACACGACCAGAAGGTGGCCAGCCCATTCCTTGAAACCAACCATTTAAGAAAAGCATAATAAACATAATGGCAACAGATGAGGTAAAGAATGGGACAAACCCCATTAATAAACTAACAATTGCTGAAAGTATTAGACCAGCAGGTAAGAATATTCTCGGATTACTTCTATCTGAAATGGTGGCCATAACAAATTTGCTAATTCCATAGGAAATCGAAATAGCCGATAGAGCAAAACCGAGCTCCGTTTTTGAAAATCCTTCCTCAATTAAGTGCGGCATTGCTAACGAAAAGTTTTTTCGAAGCAAATAATACGCTGCATAGCCAATGAAGATCCCAAGAAAAACTTGAAGTCTGAGCTTCTTATACTCAGAATCAATTTTTTCAGCGGGTAATCTGTCAATAGGTGGAGCAGGTTTAAATAGATTAAGCATTTACTTTCCTCCTCGAATAAAAATAAGAAAACAAGATAAACATAAAAAAACCCATACTTAAAATGCACATTCTTAATTGAAAGTGCAAAAAGTATGAGTCTCCTCGTCTCCATCATAGTTAACTTGTTGTTACTATCTTATCTTTCATTGCAAACGCTGTCAATATACTTTTAATTAATGGATTGAGTGGGAAATTGAAACATTATGAATGTCTATCTTTGGATACAATTAACGGCATATTTCTTGAAAGGTCTCCCTGAACCAAATTCATTTATGGATCTTTATCGTTGTAAATCCGCATTTTCCTGACGGTAACCCCTAAAAAGAAGGTAAGCCAATCCATAGGATTGGCCTGTTTATCAAGAGGGGTTATCTTCTGTTTGTTTGTCAACAGGAACAAATGCATTTATTATTGCATTTTCTAATTCCTTTTGGTATTTAAGAGATACTTCTGATGACCAGTTAAAATAGTCTGCCATGTATTTGGAAACTTGATCTTTATATTTTCTAACCATATTGATATCAAATAGTAATGCACCGGTTCTACGATTAAAAAAGTCGATAGGTGTTACAGCCATTTCATATTGAAGTGAATACTGTAATTTCGAAAAAAGGCTAAGGGGTAATTGATATTCTTTAGCCTTTTCCCCACCTTCCTCGATGATTTTAAATAATATTGGTACATTTGATCCATACAAAGAAGCCAAATGCTGCGCCTCTTGCTCTGTTAAACCTAATTTAACTCCTTTTTCGGTCTCCGTTGATATAAATTTATTAAAGTTTTTAGAGCCCCCAACATCTCCGCCTGAGATTGGCATGTTCTTTGTTTGAGATCGGGGGTAGTCTTGATTATTCTCATTTTTTAATTTTGAGCAAATAAGGTCCACAATATCTACGGCCATTTTTCGATATCCAGTTAATTTCCCCCCAGCGATTGTAATAAGCCCCGATTCCGAAACCCAAATTTCGTCCTTTCGTGAAATTTCAGAAGCGGATTTTCCTTCTTCATAGATTAGAGGTCTTACTCCAGCCCAACTTGACTCAATATCATTGAAGGTAATATTTACTTCTGGGAACATATTATGAATGGCATTAATGATATATGAACGATCACTTTCAGTCATGTTGGGATTGATTGGATCTTCATTGTAAAAAGTATCTGTTGTCCCGACATATGTCTTCCCTTCACGTGGGATGGCAAAAACCATACGCCCGTCCTGCGTGTCAAAGTATACTGCCTGTTTCAAGGGGAATTTTGATTGATCAAGAACTATATGAACCCCTTTAGATAGTTGAAGCACTTTTCCTTTTTTTGAATTATCTTTTTCACGAATATTATCCACCCATGGCCCGGTAGCATTTACAATCTTTTTGCTATAAATTTCATAAACATCACCACTTAATAGATCTTTAACAAGAACCCCTACGATTTTTCCATCTTCATAAAGCAATTTTTCCACTTTCGTATAGTTTAAGAGTGTTGCTCCTTTATCAGCTGCCGCCTTTATAACCTCTATTGTTAAGCGGGCATCATCTGTTCGATATTCTACATAGTATCCCCCACCCTTAAGCCCATCTTTCTTAATGAGTGGTTCTTTTTGCAAAGTTTCGTTTACATTAAGCATGGATCGACGTTCCGACTTTTTTACATTTGCTAAATAATCATATACCTTTAATCCAACCGATGTACCAAACTTTCCGAATGTACCGCCCTTGTGAATCGGTAAAAGCATCCATTCTGGTGTTGTTACGTGTGGGCCATTTTCATAAACAATTGCCCTTTCTTTACCAACATCCGCGACCATTTTTACTTCAAATTGTTTTAGATAGCGTAATCCTCCATGTACAAGCTTTGTAGATCGGCTAGAGGTTCCTGCAGAAAAATCTTGCATCTCCACCAGGGCTGTTTTTAATCCCCGTGTAGTTGCATCTAGTGCAATTCCAGCACCCGTAATGCCTCCACCAATTATGAGAACATCATAATTAACGGATTTTAACTTTTGAGCAATTTTTACTCGATTTTGATTTGATAGAATCATCAACATTTCCCCCTATTAGAAAAAATCACTTTTTTTATAATTTGGCGTTTAGCAAAATAAAAGAGACCACAAAATCACTATCGATAAATCGATAATGATTCTGTGGTCTCTCCAAATCTCCTGCCTAGTTATTAACTTATATACATCATAACATATGTACGGGTGATTTTGAATCCTTTTTTCATCTGAATAATAGGGATATACATACTTAAGCCACCGTTATATGTACAACTCACCTTAGGGAGAGAAAGTGGTCCAAAGATCCTTATTAGATGTTGTGATTGCAGATGCCCCCGCTTTAAGAGCATTTTTTATTTCTTCTTCCGTACGAATAAGTCCCCCTGCAAAGATAGGGATATTCAACCTTTCTTTCACCTCTTTTATTATCCACGGCATCGCACCCGGTAAAACTTCTATTATATCCGGTTTTGTCTTTTCTATAAGTTTATAGCTTTTTTCCAATGCATGTGAATCGATTAGAAAAATCCTTTGCACTGCAATTATACCTTTTTGCTTAGCCTTCACAATTACATTTGATTTTGTAGAAATTAGCCCGTATGGTTTAAATTCCTGACAAATATATTCCGTTGCATATTCATCACTTTTAATCCCACGAATCAAATCAACATGGTAAATTATTTTTTTGGAGTATTCCTTAGCCAATAAACTCACATTTTTCAACTGGGAAATATGCATATCTAAAAAGACGCCAATTTCATAAGAACTTTTTAAAAACTGCTCAAACTCCTTCATATTAGAAAAAGCTGGCAATATGACCTGCTCCATCAATCCAGCCCCGTTTCGGCAATTACTTTATATTTTATTATATAGCAAAAACTTTATATAATCCTAATAACAATTTTGAAAACTACCAGTTGCTTACACCAAAAACAAAGGAATCAGTCGAACAATCAAGATTGATGAATCTATAGTCAATTTATTGAAAAGACTTCAGATAAAGCAAAATGAGATCAAAATTAAAAACAGGATGGTTTACCAGGACAATGGCTTTATTTTCGACCGAAATGAAGGGCACCCTCAATTGAGGAAAGTGATTGAAGCAGGAGTAGGGATTAAGGAGATTCAGTAGCGAATTGGTCAGTCGGATATAAACACCACAATGAATATCTATGCTCATATGACTGCCAATATGGAAGAAAAGGCCTCTCACCAATTTAGTAAACTGATGAGAGACCTTCTTTAAAAATTATTTTATTATGAGCATTTGTAAAAATATCTCTTGGAAAACCTACTAATATTAGGTTTCTGAGTGGTTATTACATCATGCCGCCCATTCCGCCCATGTCAGGCATCATTGGAGCTTTGTTTTCTTCTGGTTTGTCAGCAACTACAGCTTCAGTTGTTAGGAACATAGCTGCAACAGATGCTGCGTTTTGAAGCGCGGAACGAGTAACCTTAGTTGGATCCACGATACCAGCTTCGATCATGTTCACCCACTCGCCAGTAGCAGCGTTGAAGCCAGTTCCTACTTCTTCACGCTTTAAGCGCTCAACGATTACAGAACCTTCAAGGCCTGCATTGTGAGAGATTTGACGTACAGGCTCTTCCATCGCACGTAAAACGATGTTGATACCTGTTGCCGCGTCACCTTCAGCTTGGATTTCAGCCACTTTATTGTATACATTTAGAAGAGCTACACCACCACCGGAAACGATACCTTCTTCAACCGCTGCACGAGTGGAGTTCAGTGCATCTTCAATACGAAGTTTGCGCTCTTTAAGTTCTGTTTCAGTAGCAGCACCTACTTTGATTACCGCTACTCCGCCTGCTAATTTAGCAAGACGCTCTTGTAATTTTTCACGATCGAACTCAGAAGTTGTTTCTTCTAATTGAACACGGATTTGGTTCACGCGTGCACCGATTGCAGCTTTCTCACCAGCACCTTCAACGATTGTTGTGTTTTCTTTTGTAACAACAACCTTAGCAGCGCGTCCTAGAGAAGCAATTGTTGCAGACTTAAGGTCACGGCCTAACTCTTCAGTGATTACTTCACCGCCAGTTAGTGCAGCGATATCTTCAAGCATTGCTTTACGTCGGTCACCGAAACCAGGAGCCTTAACAGCCACTGCATTGAAAGTACCGCGAAGTTTGTTTACAACAAGAGTAGCAAGAGCTTCCCCTTCAACATCCTCAGCGATCATTAATAGAGGCTTACCTTGTTGAACAACTTGCTCAAGAACTGGTAGGATTTCTTGGATGCTACCGATTTTCTTGTCAGTGATTAAAATATATGGATTGTCTAAAATAGCTTCCATTTTATCTGAATCAGTAACCATGTAAGGAGAAGCGTATCCACGATCGAATTGCATACCTTCTACTACATCTAATTCAGTAGTGAAGCCTTTTGATTCTTCGATTGTGATAACTCCGTCATTACCAACGCGCTCCATTGCTTCTGCAATCAATTGACCAACTTCTTCGTCAGCAGCAGAGATTGCAGCAACTTGAGCGATAGAAGCTTTGCCTTCGATTGGCTTAGAGATTGCTTTAAGCTCTTGAACAGCAACCGAAACAGCTTTCTCGATCCCTTTACGAAGACCCATTGGATTAGCACCAGCAGTTACGTTTTTCAATCCTTCACGAATCATAGCTTGTGCCAATACTGTTGCAGTAGTAGTACCGTCACCAGCGATGTCATTCGTTTTGCTTGCTACTTCAGCAACAAGTTTAGCACCCATGTTTTCGAATGCATCTTCTAATTCGATTTCCTTAGCGATTGTCACACCATCGTTTGTGATAAGCGGAGAACCAAATTTCTTTTCAAGAACCACGTTACGTCCTTTAGGTCCAAGTGTTACTTTAACTGCATTTGCAAGAGCATCTACACCACGAAGCATCGAACGGCGAGCTTCTTCACTGAACTTAATGTCTTTAGCCATTTTAAATTACCTCCCTAAATGTTTAAAATAAAATTAAGTATTAAATTAGCCAATAACAGCTAAAATGTCGCTTTCGCGTAAAATTAAGTATTCAGTACCTTCATATTTCACTTCAGTACCAGCATATTTTGAGAAGATGATACGATCGCCAACAGCAACCTCTAAAGCAACACGTTCGCCATTATCAAGCACACGACCTGTACCAACGGAAACGACTTTACCTTCTTGAGGTTTTTCCTTTGCAGTATCAGGCAAAACAATACCGCTAGCAGTTTTTTCTTCTGAAGCAACTAGTTCAATAATAACGCGATCACCTAATGGTTTAATCAAGTAAAACGACCTCCTCATTCTTTTCCATCTTTTTCTTTATTAGCACTCATCGTCTTAGAGTGCTAACACAATTTATATATTAAATAAATCCATTTATTTTTGCAAGTAGGAAACCATAAAATTTTAAAGAGAATTTTATTGTGATTCTTCCAATCTCCCATTCTATACATTGCTATTCATTATTTCTATACACCTTACATTTGAAAGGGGTCCCTACTCACTGTACAATAAAGAAGAATACTTTTTTATAGTAAGTAACTACAATAAAAATAGAGTAGCCAACATACTTGTGTAACTTGGCATAATCCAAAAGGAGAGACACTAGGATTGAAAAAAGAATATTGGTTTATACTGGTTGCATATATAGCGATGCAGCTTTCAAGCATAGTTGGAGTTCCCATTATGATGGGTGTCGGTCTTGGATTTGGTTGGGAAGGCGAGGAGCTACAGATAAAATCCGGTGGATATTGGATCGTCATTAGCTTTGTCACCACTCTCCTCATTGTCCTACTATTTTTAAGAAACGAGCGAAAGCAAGAGCTAGCACGTGAACAGCGCGCTTCGGTCTCTTCTTCAGCTCTATGGGCGATTGGTGGGGTCTTTATGGCTTTATTCGCTCAAATTATCGCCGCTTCAATAGAAAAGGCCATTGGAATCGAACCTGGATCTGAAAACACTCTTAGAATTATGGAGCTCATCCAATCCATTCCTGCAGTTATGATTGTAAGTTCCATTATCGGTCCCATTTTAGAAGAAATCGTATTCCGCAAAATCATTTTTGGAGCTTTGTACAAAAAGATGAATTTCTTCTTTGCAGCACTTCTAAGTTCCGTCATCTTTGGTTTTGCCCATTTTGAACCTATTCATATCATCTTATATTCGGCAATGGGCTTCACGTTCGCGTTTCTATATGTAAAAACCAAACGAATCCTTGTACCGATTATTGCTCATATGACTATGAATACTCTAGTAGTGATTATGCAAAGCTATCGAGAAGAGATGGAGGAATTCATTAAGCAGGCAGAAACGGCTGCGGCTTTTCTCTTATTTTGATATAGTAAGCAGTAACCTTTGTTAGGCAGTATTTTGGAGGAATGTATGAGACGACAATCACCCCTTATGACAGGATTCATTTATATCATCTTAGGGATTCTTTTCACCGTCTTTGCGGTGCAAAATGTATCTGCTGATGGCTGGAATTTTTTCTCGTTTTTATTGATTTTTCTAGCAACTATCGACTTTGGATCCGGATTCAGGATGATCATGCTGCATTTAAAAATCAAATCCATTCAGAAGAAAAAATAAAAAATGGGCAACCCAACAAATTTTACTGTGGTTGCCCATTTTATTTATTTTACTTTCGCATATATACAGGTGTCGGTTAATTTTTCACTATCCACTGACACTCCATTGTTCCTAAGAATCCCTTCTAGAGTGAATCCCAACCTTTCCGGTATGGCTCGACTTTTATGATTTTCTGTATCCATACGTATTTCTATCCTTCTAGCTTTTAATTCTGAAAAGGCGAAATCCATAATCCCTTCCACAGCCTCCGTCATATACCCTTGCCCACTGTATCTCGAATCGATCCAATACCCAATCTCAAACTTTGGGATCGACCAGTCTATTCTATGTAATCCAGATGAGGCAATAAATTCACCAGTTTCTTTTAGAAAAACGAGCAATCGTAAATCCTCCCGTTTTAAGAAGTTTAGGTGAGCCTCCCTAATATTTGCTTCTACATCCTCAGGGGATTGATCTTTATGAGCAAACGGCATCCATGGCTTTAATTCTGTAAGAGAAGCCACAATAGCATCGTAAACCACCTTCCCATCCCCTGACTTTGGCATCCGGATTAGCAATCTTTCAGTTGTGAATTCAGTCGGAAAATCAAATAATATTGGATCCATTAATTCCTCTCCTATTCTTGTCTCTATTTATGACGAAAGCTGTAGGCTTTGTCCTTATCAACAAAACCTACATCTTGTTTTACTTTAAAGAGTTTCTTCCACAATAGGATAATGCTTTAAAAAATACGCCAAAGATTGTAGCTCTACGGCTAAATCAATGTGATGAACCCGAATGGAAGGTGGAACATTCAATCTTGCCGGTGTAAAGTTTAATATCCCCTTTACCTCTGAGGATACCAATCGATCAGTGATGGGCTGTGCCACTGGAGCAGGAACTGTCAAAATGGCTACAGTAACTCCTTCAACTTGTAAACGTTTTTCAATATCATCCATATGGTAAACCGGAACATCACCAATTTTTGTACCGACTTTCTCTTGATCAACATCAAACGCCATTTCTATTTTCGTATTATTATTTTTAAGGAAGTTATAATTCAAAAAAGCAGTACCTAGATTTCCTACACCAATAAGTGCGACCTTTGTCAATTCATCTTGATCCAATGTTTTTCGGAAGAAGCTTAAAAGATAATTAACGTTGTATCCGTATCCCTTCTTTCCGAGTGCACCAAAGTATGAAAAATCTCTTCGAATTGTTGCCGAGTCGACCTTGACCGCTTCGCTTAACTCCGCTGATGAGACCCTTTGCTTTCCTGAAGAGTGCAAATTTTTCAAAAAACGATAATATAAGGGTAACCGTTTAGCCGTTGCTTGTGGAATTTTCATTTCTTGTGTCATATATTCCCCTCCTTCAACCTCTAGCTCATTGCTTCTTTGTTTGTTTATGAAAATCAGGGCTTGATACACCACCAGTTTTACTCAATAAAAACGTCGGACCAATGACCATTCCTTTATCAAGGGCCTTGCACATATCATATACGGTCAAAGCTGTAGCAGTTGCACCTGTTAGCGCTTCCATTTCGACACCTGTTGAACCCTTTGTTTTCACAGTAACTTCTATAATTAGCCTATACCCATCATTCTCGTGGTTCCAATTGAATTCGATATCGACCCCTTGGATAGGGATTGGATGGCACATTGGGATGATAGTTGGTGTACTTTTAGTTGCCATAATTCCGGCCACTTGG
Source organism: Peribacillus alkalitolerans (assembly GCF_010882125.1). Taxonomy (GTDB): domain Bacteria; phylum Bacillota; class Bacilli; order Bacillales; family DSM-1321; genus Bacillus_BN; species Bacillus_BN alkalitolerans. The sequence goes on from NZ_JAAGVZ010000022.1 coordinate 48,092, forward strand.
GCAACTGCCAGGACATCTCCCTTTTTTATTTCTTTATTGGCTATTTTATTATATATTTCTTTGTTCACTAGAATGCTTGAATGAGCAGTAGCAATTCTGACCGTTTCAGGTTTGTTGCTGACATCCACCATTTTAGCTCTGCCACTCTCGTTAAAATGTGTTAAATCTCCCATGAAGAACACCTCTCCATATGATGATACACTATTTTTTTCGATTTGTGTGCATGCATTGTTTTCTAATTCATAAGACGGCTGTATTGCTCTTTGCTTCAACAATCGTTTACACTTACATTATGTAAATTGAGGTGAAAAATAATGATTTTGTTACAAGTGAACCAACTTTCAAAATATTATGGGGCAGAAATGGTTTTGTCTAATATAAAACTTGAAATACAAAATAAAGACCGGGTCGGCTTAGTGGGCCGAAACGGTGCTGGAAAGTCCACTCTCCTAAAAATCATAGCAGGACAACTATCACATGATGGTGGGGAAATCATTAAGCCAAAAGATGTAACGATTGGTTATTTGGCTCAAAATACCGGCCTAGAGTCTAGTCTTTCCATTTGGGCGGAAATGTTGACTGTCTTTCAAACTGTAATTGAAATGGAAAAAAAACTTCGTTCATTGGAAGAAACAATGTCAAACCCTGATATTTTTGACAATGAAGAAGTTTATCAAAAAATTATCAAAGAATATGATCACTTACAAATTCGTTTTAAAGAAATTGGCGGGTATCAATATGAATCAGATATCCGTTCTGTCCTACATGGATTACAGTTCTCCACTTTCAGTCCGGATACTCTTATATCCACACTCAGTGGTGGACAAAAAACGAGACTCGCTTTAGCTAAGTTGCTTTTGACCAAACCAGATATACTTATTCTGGACGAGCCTACCAACCACTTGGACATCGAAACCTTAACCTGGTTGGAGCAATATCTTCAAGGGTATGACGGTGCTGTTCTCATTGTTTCCCATGATCGATACTTCATGGACAAGGTTGTAAACCAGGTTTATGAAATATCCAGACAATCCATTAAAAAATATTATGGAAATTATAGTGGATACCTGATTCGAAAAGCGGAAGATTTTGAACGGGACATGAAACAATTCGAAAAACAACAAGACGAGATTGAGAAACTGAAGGATTTTGTACAACGTAACATTGCCAGAGCCTCCACCACTAAACGGGCTCAAAGTAGAAGGAAGCAACTTGAAAGAATGAACGTGATGGACAGGCCATTAGGGGATGAAAAATCCGCTAATTTCTCATTTCAGATTGAAAAGCAAAGTGGAAATGAAGTATTAAATAGTAAAGATCTCTCGATTGGGTATGATCAGCCAGTATCCTCTAACATTTCAATGAGGATTACAAAAGGAGAAAGCATTGCCCTCGTTGGGCCTAACGGTGTTGGGAAGTCTACTCTTTTAAAAACATTGATAGGAAGACTCCCTTCATTCCATGGAAGCTATAATTTCGGTACGAATGTACAGGTAGGCTATTATGATCAAGAACAAGCAAATCTAGTTTCTAACAAACGTGTCTTAAATGAATTATGGGATGATTATCCACTAAAGAATGAAAAAGAGATACGGACAGTTTTAGGAAATTTCCTTTTTTCAGGTGACGATGTGTTAAAAACAGTTTCCTCTTTATCTGGTGGAGAAAAAGCTAGACTTGCCCTTGCGAAGCTCATGATGCAAAAAGCGAATTTCCTTATCCTAGATGAGCCTACCAACCATCTAGACTTAGATAGTAAGATCGTTCTAGAAAATGCCTTGATTGATTACCCAGGTACCTTGCTATTTGTATCTCATGATCGATATTTCATCAATCGAATTGCTACAAAGGTTTTTGAACTGTCACAATCAGGTGCAGAAGAGTTCCTTGGTGACTATGATTACTATTTAGAGAAAAAACAAGAACAGGCAGAGCTGGAAATGCTTGAATCTCTTAATAAAGTTGAAATTGTAAAGGTAGATGATAAATCCAATTACCAGCTAGATAAAGAAGCGAAAAAAGTTGAAAGACAAAGGATTAGACGTCTTGAAGAGATTGAAAATAAAATGGAATTGCTAGAGGCAGAGATAGCATCACTCAATGCCCAGCTATGCGACCCTGATATTTTTCAAGATCATAAAAAAGTATTAGACCTTAATCAACAACTTGAAAATGCCAACATTGAATTAGAATCACTTATGGAAGAATGGGAATTACTCGAACATTAAATCTACCTGTATATCTGTTAATAAGTATGGCTGACAAATGTTTGTCAGTCTTTTTTTTGTGGATAAGGACCATTTTCTGTGGAAAAGTAGGATAACTTTTGTGGATAATGTGGAAAAAGCTTTAAAACGATTGAAAATCAACTGTCTAATTGTGTATATCTTTGTGGATATCAGCTGGATAAGTATGAAAAAGCTCGTAAATTGTCGAGGCAAAATGCAAAAAAAGAAGAGTATAATGAATATCAACATAACAAAATACTGGCCGAATTACATGTTCGGCCAGTATTTTGTTATGTTATTTAAGCCTCTAAATCTAACCCTGGATGGGCATTCATATCCATGCCACCCCTTTTTCCTTTTTCAAAAAGGATACTTCCAGCTGCAGCAATCATAGCCGCATTATCTGTACAAAGCGCCAAAGGCGGAATCACCAATTGAATATCTTCGAATTCATTAAATGCCTTCTCTAAAGCAGATCTTAAACCCTTATTCGCTGCTACACCACCAGCCAACAAGACTTGTGAGACCTTTAATTCATTGGCAGCTCGCACCGTTTTTGTTACCAATACATCAATTACACTTTGTTGAAAACTAGCAGCAAGATCTTGAGGAGAAATGATTTCTCCACGTTGCTCCGCATTATGTAATGTATTGATTACAGCCGATTTTAATCCACTAAAACTAAAATCATACGATCCTTCCTCCAACCATGCACGTGGCAAATCAATGACGGGCTTACCTTCGTGTGCAAGTCGATCAATGTGAGGGCCTCCTGGATATGGTAAACTTAGAGTGCGTGCCACTTTATCATAAGCTTCCCCAGCGGCGTCATCCCTAGTTTCCCCCAAAACTTTGAATACCCCGTGCTCTTCCATATAAACTAACTCAGTATGGCCACCCGACACTACAAGTGATAATAGTGGGAAAGAAAACTCTGTTAATAAACGGTTGGCATAAATATGACCAGCTATATGATGGGCACCTACCAAAGGAATGTTGTGTGCAAAAGAAATTGCTTTAGCTGCATTGACTCCAATCAAAAGGGCACCTACTAATCCTGGACCTTCAGTGACTGCAATTGCATCAATGTCTTTATATTGGATTTCTGCTTGTATCAACGCTTCTTCAAGGACCATGGTCATTTGTTCTACATGATGTCTTGAAGCAATCTCAGGTACTACCCCACCAAAACGTTTATGACTTTCAATCTGAGACGCCACCACATTTGATAGGATTTCTCTTCCATTTTTCACTACAGCTACTGCAGTTTCATCGCATGACGTTTCTATTCCAACAATAATTTGATCTTTCATTGAAAATTCACCCACATTACGATAGCATCCTCCCCATTATCGGAATAATAATTTTTTCGGATACCACCTTTTTTAAATCCAAGCTTCTCGTATAAGGACTGCGCTACAAGATTGCTCACCCTTACCTCCAAAGTCATGGTTACTACATTTCGTGATCTAGTAACATTCATCATGTGTGTTAATAGTTTCTCACCTAAACCTCTTCCTCGATAGGATGGGAGGATTGCGATATTAGTGATATGAGCTTCATCAATAATCAGCCATGTTCCGCAATAACCCACGATTTTGCCCTTGTCTTCAATTACTACATATATTGCATGTTGATTATGATGCAGCTCATTATAAAATGCTTCTTTGCTCCAAGGCAATGTAAAAGACTGATGTTCCAGTTCTAATACATCTTCTAAATCTCGATCCGTCATAAGTCGAATAATCATTTTGTTTTCCATGGTTTCTCCCAATCAAAATCTCTTACTTTTTCTGTTGCTTGAGCCAATTGGTTTCAGCTTCAGCCATACGAACATAATTCGGAACAAAAGAATGCACGTCGATTGGTTCCTTTGCCAAACCTAAGTAAGCAAGTTCACCTGGCCTAGGGTTAAACATTGATTCACTGGCGAAAACAGCACGTTCTTTCATTATTCCTTCAATGATTTCACGATGAAGTGGTAGATCATTTCCAATGAAAAGTATAGGCTTGCCCTTGGTAAGCATGCTTTCCGCCCATTCAGATGATTGTAAGATTCCATCTGGAATTACATGTTGTAGTCTACCATCCTCAAATTCGTAAAGACCTGTATAAATTTGACCTCTTCTACCGTCAAACAGTGGACTGATATACCCATTGAAATATCTTCCATTGGCAGCAATAACCTCTAAGCTAGAAACCCCTACAATTGGTATTCCTAGTGTCCACGCCAATGTTTTGGCAATAGTCACTCCTATCCGAACCCCTGTATACGAACCAGGACCATTCGCGACAATGATTTTCCCTAAATCCTTGGGTTCCACATCACATTCTTTCATCAATTGCTGAATTGCTGGCATTGCTCGAACTGAATGATTCTTTTTCAAGTTAGTAATATATTCCCCAATTAAAGTGTTACCATCTAATAATGCTATCCCAAGTACGTAATTCGATGTATCTATAGCTAGTACTTTCATTAAAAAATCTCCTTGCACAGCTTTTCATATGATATTCCAAATGGCTGGAACTCAATTCTTCTTTCATTATTTGCTACATGGAAAATGGAAATGGCGAGCCTTTCATTTGGCAAGTGATCTGAAATGAGATGTGCCCACTCAACAACCGTGACACCCTCTCCTTCAAAATACTCTTCAAATCCTAAATCCTCTGAATCATCCTCAATTCGATATACATCCATATGATATAAGGGCATTCTTCCCATATATTCCTTGATAATAGTAAAAGTAGGGCTGTTCACATTACGATGAATTCCAAGACCTTTAGCTAAACCTTTTGTAAATGTAGTCTTACCTGCCCCCAAGTCTCCTTCTAACGTAATAACGGTACCAGCCTGTACAACTGAACCCAATTTTTCCGCTAAATGGAACGTATCATCCGAACTCGTAGACTGATAAACAAATGTATTCATGTTTTTCACCTAATTATCCTAAATAGAAGTTAAATTATTCTCTAAATGTAGTGTACCTTTTTTCCAACTTGGAAACAAATGAAGCATTACAATACGTAATGTAAATAAGGTAATGTTTGGGCTTCATTTTTCCAGAATGGTAATATCCTTTGGCCGTTCGGTAATAATTTAAGGATTTCGGTAATATTCTAGCCCGTTTCGGTAATAAACTCAGTGGTTTCGATAATATCTTAAATTTTGGCTTAATCAGAGTGCTACTAATAAGGGAAATTACGCCTTTTTTATGCCTTTTAAAGAGTGTCTACACCAAAACAAATATTTTAGAGCCCTTTATAATTACTGAGAATAACATAAGAAGACGCCAAGTGGGGCGTCTTCTCTTTGTTTCTTATATTGTACGTTTACAAAAAACTTTCCAGTTATGTTTTCTCATGCTTTCCCCTCACTATTGAGATGACTAAAAGCAATGTAGAAGTTATAGCCAGTATAGAAGGTACAAATTTCCCCATCCAATCCCCTAATGTGAATAAGGCATTAATATTTTCTGGTATCATCGCCACAATAAAAATAATGGGTATCACCGCCCAATAAAACAGGCGAATATTTTTTCGAAAAAGCTGAGCTAATCCTAAAGAGGCTGCATAATAACTAATAATAAAGGATGTAAATATTTGCATAATCCAAATTGCTATTAGTAGTGAATCAAAGCGCTCAAAAATAAGTCCAGTAATCTCAAAGCTTCTAAAATATGTGATAACCGGCCATGTTTGGAGCACCGCACCCTCTATTGATAATCCTCCTACTACCATTACTACAGTTACTGTATAAAAAATTATAGGAATCAAAATACCGATTAATACAACTTTCTTCGCTTTATGCTGTTCTTGCATAAACATATAAATCACTAAAATGATTTCATATCCACTATAGGAAAAAACTGTGGCCGTTATACCTTTAAGAACTGGCATAATCCCCATCCCTAATACAGGTCTTAAATGGTCAATTTCAAATGTTTTAAAGCCTAAAAACATTATAACTAGAAAATAAATAACCGTAATTGGAAAAATAATCTCTAGCATGCGTGCTATAGCATTAATACCTCCAAAAATTAAATATAATCCTATCCATAAGAATGGCATTATAATGGCCCAAGAAGGTGTTCCTTGAAGAAGATATGGCCCTATCGTATCTGCCATCACTCGAACCTGATAACCAGAAGAAATAAGAAATAAGACTATTATAAGACCGCTAAGAATCGAACCCAGCCATTTTCCAATAATCTCTTGGCTAAATTGATAGATCGTTTTATTAGGAAATCTTTCACATAATTTAACCATGATTAACGCAATTACGATTGGTATCAAGCCACCAAGAATAACCGAAATCCATACATCTGGTGTTTTCACCTTTTCAGATACAGTTCTTGGTAAAGTCAAGATACCTACACCAAGTACATAATTGATGATGAAAACAGTTGCTTGAGTGGTACTTATGCGATCTATTGGACGGGAATTCATGATTAAACATTTCCTTTCAATCCGATATTCCAAATTGAAACCTTATCATTCTTTCTGTAATGAATGAATCTATTTAAATACACTTGATATTCCAAATGGAACGATAAAAGCGATTATACCTTGAATAATAATTGTAATATCGGATAAGTAAAGGAAATAGTTTTCCACATATCAATCACCTAGTCATTGCTCTTTTTAGAGTAAATTTTGCAATAACTCTTTGAGGCGAATCATCTGCTTCTATTTCGAACGTAAGATATAGTTATTTTTAGTTAATTTTTCCTTACAAAGGATAATTGATACGCTTCTTGAAAAATTTTTGAGGTTTGTGTTAAACTTGAGATTTTTTACAGGGTATTTTTCGTTTAGCGAATGATAACAGCGGGGTTTTAATGAACAAATCGCTAACGCGACTTAAATCACGTCCCAAGTGAAGATTATTTACTTGGAATTTTTTTCACCCTAAGCATTGTTCAACAATCTTCCAATATCCGTCAAAACGATCCTTTAAAATTCGTTTAATAACTCCACTCTTTTGTTTACTCATAACAGCTCTCCCAAAGATGATACGAACAGTTATCCACAAATCCAGAATTTTATAGTTTCCTAAACAAAAAAAAGCCGAAACATCGGTTTCGTCTTACGAGTTAAAAAATATATAAATGGCGGTCCCGACGGGAATCGAACCCGCGATCTCCTGCGTGACAGGCAGGCATGTTAACCGCTACACCACGGAACCATTTGGTTGCGGGGACAGGA
>NZ_JAAGVZ010000023.1 GCF_010882125.1 Peribacillus alkalitolerans
CGCCTGGAGCGGAAATCAACCTTTTCGCCTACCATACATATCAAAAATGACAAAAGGTATCGAGAGAGCGTACTCTCGATACCTTTTGTCGACAATCTGGATGGAGTGCAATTTTGCACTCCATTTTATTTTGTTTATTATTGAAGGATTTTCGAATGTGATGTTGAATATGTCCCTTCAGGAGGTGCATGGATGTTAGTCGCTTTAAATAAACATGGGGTGCCCATATCATTGCCTAAGATATTGTCCGATGAAAAGACAAAAGCACTAAAGCGGGAAGAATTTTTTTGTCCCGGTTGTAAGGAAAAAGTCTTGTTAAAAAGTGGGGCTGTGAAGATTCCGCATTTCGCGCATTTCCGCGATAATATATGTAATGTGGATTCTGAAAACGAATCAAAAGAGCATATAGAAGGAAAGCTGCAAATGTATTCTTGGTTACAACTGCAAGGTTTAAATCCTGTATTAGAAAAATATTTACCTGCCATCTCCCAAAGAGCGGATGTTTACTTCGAAGATGAGAAGGGGAGGAAATTCGCACTGGAGTTTCAATGCTCATCTCTAGCATTTGACTCTTTAGAAAAGAGAACGACAGCCTATAAAAATTCAGGTATTTCCCCTGTATGGATTTTATCCTCCTCCTGGCTCCTTCAGACATCCCCTCATGAATTTAGAATTTCCCCAATGATTTGGTCGTTTTTTCAATCTTCGTTTTTATTGTTTTATTCTACTACTGAACAATCTTTCTATATTCTCCACGAACTATATCCGTTTACTTCTCAAACCGTTTTTGCCACACTTACGAAAAAGTCTTCCCACATATTATCTTTCTCTCAACTCATTGATCTGTCATTCCAAACCTCTTCTTTACATATACTCAATTGCTGGAGAAGAAAAAGGAATAACTGGAAGGAGAATGCCTACCGATATCTAAATCCAAAAAGTGCTTTTTGGCAAGCCCTCTATCGTAGTGGTATAAGAACAGCGACATTGCCTATTGAAATTGGTCTGCCTGTTAAAGGTTTGCAGTACATACTAACGCCAGCGGTCGAATGGCAATTTTGGATTTGGTTTGACTGTTTTCGACATAGAAAGCCTGGGGAACGAATCACATATGCTTTTATCAACAGTCATTTTGTAAACCGGATTAGGAAAGGAAACATCGTGCCGCGGAAATTTCCACTCATTGAGCCTAATCCTTCAAAAGCGCTATCAAACTATCTTGAATTACTGGTGATCATTGGTGTCATGAAAAACATGGATGGTAGCTTTGAATGGTGCACCGGTAAACAATCTCCGGAAGACGATGCATGGTTGGGGAAGGCATGGAAGCAACTCAATCCAAAATAATTAAGGAAACCGAAAGATAAAAAAGCAGGATTTTTTTTCAAAAAGAAGAAATAGTAGTAAATGGAGTATATTTTTTTATGGAGATTGGAGGAAAATCATGGCACAAGAAACTGCTGTAAAAACTTTGCCATCTAGAAAAGACATTGCTGTCGAAGATACCTGGAGACTAGAGGATATCTTTGCATCCGATGAAAACTGGGAACAGGAGTTAAAGGAATTAAAGGAAGAAATCAAGAAAGCTGGTTCCTTTAAGGATACACTTGGGGATAGTGCAGACACGCTATACTCTGCACTTCAATTCCAAGATGCACTGACTGAAAGATTAGGTAAGCTTTATGCTTATTCACATATGAGATATGATCAAGATACAACGAACTCACTTTATCAAGGTATGGATGACCGCGCAAAAACACTTTATACACAAGCAGCAAGCGCCTTATCATACATAGTTCCTGAAGTTCTAAGTGTTGATGAAAGCAAAATTGAACAATTCCTGAACGAAAAGGAAGAACTTAAGCTTTATAAGCATGCATTGGATGAAATTAACCTGCAAAGACCGCACGTGCTTTCAGCCGAAGCAGAGGCACTTTTGGCCCAGGCCTCCGAGGTAATGAGTGCATCAAGCAATACTTTCGGTATGTTGAATAATGCTGATTTGGAATTCCCATCTATCAAAGGTGAGGACGGAGAGGAAGTACAGATCACACATGGGCGTTATATTCGATTCCTTGAAAGCGAAAATCGCCAAGTACGCGAAGATGCGTTCAAAGCGGTTTACGCTACGTATGGCAAATATCAAAATACATTTTCGAGCACATTGTCCGGCACGGTGAAAAAGGATAATTTCAATGCTAAAGTCCGTAACTACGAATCTGCACGCCATGCTGCATTAAGCAACAATAATATCCCAGAATCCGTATATGAAAATTTAGTCAACACGGTAAATGAAAATCTTCATTTGCTTCACAAATATGTGGATTTACGCAAAAAGGTACTAGGGCTGGATGATTTACATATGTATGACTTGTTCACCCCACTTGTGAAAGAAGTAAAAATGGAAGTGTCCTACGAAGAAGCGAAGGACTATATCCTAAAGGGTCTTGCTCCTCTTGGTGAAGATTACGCAAACGTGTTAAAAGAGGGATTTGAGAACCGTTGGGTGGATGTTCATGAAAATAAAGGGAAGCGTAGCGGAGCATACTCCTCTGGATCATATGGGACTAATCCATATATCTTGATGAACTGGCAAGACAACGTGAACAACCTATTCACTCTTGCGCACGAATTCGGTCATTCTGTTCACAGCTATTACACACGTAAGACTCAACCTTATCCGTATGGAAACTACTCAATTTTCGTGGCAGAGGTTGCATCAACATGTAACGAAAACTTGTTGAACGATTATCTATTAAAGACTATCGATGATGAGAAAAAGCGCTTGTACTTACTGAACCATTACCTAGAAGGTTTCCGCGGAACAGTATTCCGTCAAACGATGTTTGCTGAATTCGAGCATTTGATTCACAAAAAGGCTCAAGAAGGTGAAGCATTAACAGCTGAGCTATTGACTAAAGAATACTACGCATTGAATAAGAAGTACTTCGGTGAAGAAATCACTATCGATGAAGAAATCGGTCTAGAGTGGGCAAGAATTCCTCACTTCTATTACAACTATTATGTATACCAATATGCTACTGGCTTCAGTGCAGCAACTGCCTTAAGCAAACAAATACTAGAAGAAGGCCAACCAGCAGTTGACCGCTACTTGGAATTCTTAAAAGCGGGAAGCTCTGATTATCCGATCGAAGTATTGAAAAAAGCAGGTGTCGATATGACAACTGCAGATCCAATCCGCGAAGCCTTGAAAGTTTTCGAAGAAAAGCTAGCTGAGATGGAAGAGTTACTAAAATAATCATCGACGGCCAAGTGCTTGAGCACTTGGCCGTTTTATGATTTTTGAGGATAGACGAATTTGTTCTGTTGATTTGAGAGAGGGGGTTGGTTTCGTATTCTTAAAATATTATCTACCATTTAAAATCCCTTAAATCTTTTCCGGTCATTGATAACGAGTATTAAAAGTAAGATGCTGAAAAATAGTAGAGGTGCACTGATAAGGATAGGGAATAGGTTCATTAATGCGAGGATGTGTAATAAAAATGAGGCTAGGATAAGGCAAGGGATGATCCATATAAGATAGGTTTTCATAATTTCCTCCTATGTAAAGTTGTCATTGTTATTATTTTTATTGAGGGTTGTCTCGCAATATTCTAAGAATTTGACAATATTGTGAAATAACTAACAAACGAATTGAAAAGGATATGTTTCCTTGTTATAGTAGGGGTGTGAAGTTAATCACTAACAAACATATACCCCTTTGTTTGACCGTGAAAAACTCTCCCATCCCCTTTGTTCGTATATATAGCAAAAAACCCTGCCCATCCCTGCAGGGTTTTTTCATTATTTACATTCAGATCTATCTCTTCCGATGTATTTCCAGAAGGTACCGTACTTAACTGGCATTTTTTCTACTTTTTGTTGTAGGATTAGTTTTTTCATTTCCCGTTCCACGTCTGAATCCTTCATGTTGTATACGACAGCGATTTCTTTTGTAGCAACAAGTCCAAAGTAATGAATGAATGTTTCGATGGGTGGCAGTTCGGCAGGAGGAGGGAGTTCTCCGAGCATTTCCTCCAAAATGGTAACGTACACTTCATATAGGTAAGCACCTGATACTTTGATGCCTTCTTCTTCAATATTTTGATTAAAAAATACGACTGTTGGACTTTCTGTGACTTCCATTTCAATAGAAATTTTTAAGTCACATTGGAAAGCCTTTGCTGCGGCTTCTGATGTGATATCGTTCATAAATTCTTCTACATCCAGACCAATACTACGGGCACAATCAGTCAGTACGTTCATATCGGAAATATTTTGTTTTTCCAAGAACAGTAGCTCTCGTAATTTACGAAGGAATTTGGTGCCAACTCTTCTTCCTTGTAACTCAGCAGCCTTTATGGCAATCGATATGTTATAAGGTGATGAGATAGGGTTTTGAAACCAAAGGCTTCCATCACATGACATGCCAGTACGACTTGCTGTCCGTTCCCATACTTGGGCCATGGTTTCGGATACTTTACTGCAAAAATTCAAATCAGTTAATTTTCCTGTAAGGATATGTTTGATACTAAAGAATTGACCGTATTCCACAAGGAGTTTCTTCAGGTTTGGTTCCATTGCCCAGCATTCAGGACATAATGGATCAATGAATACATATATTTCAACCGGCTTTTTTCCGGTCCCCACACAATGCTGTGAATTAAACCATTCAGAAATCTTGAAAACGGGCTTTTGAGAACTCAACTGCATTCTCCTTTCGCGGTTAATAAGATCATTAACCAGTGATTTACATGATGTCATTTGACCATTAACTAATTTTTGCCTGGTTTTCAATTTTCGGGTGTATTAATCATATGATTTGCGGTTAACTCCAATCGTTGGTAGAAAAACTCGCGTATTGGACCGGAAAGCCCAACCTCATCCATTGCTTCCCGCATACATGCGAGCCATGCTTCTGCTCTTTTTGGAGTCACTTCAAATGGCATGTGGCGAGCTCTTAACATAGGATGTCCATGTTCGTCGGTATATAGTGATGGCCCACCTAAATACTGGGTCATAAATTGCTTTTGTTTTCTTGCAGTCTCTGACAAATCGTCTGGAAAGATGGGCTTTAGAACAGAATTATTGCTAACCTTTTCGTAAAATAGTTCAATTAGTTCATACAGTTTGTCCTCACCAATTGCTTCAAAAGGGGTGGTGGATCGTTCACTCATAAATAATTCTCCTTTAAAGTAAGAAAAAAGTTGTCTTTCCATTTCTTCATTTATTTTATCAACTGATGGCAAATATCTCAAACATCTAGCTCGGGCCTGTTAAAGAGTCGTTTTCCACAAAAAAACATCCATCCAAAGGGAGGGACGTTTTAACCAAGATAGGATTTCATGATTTTTTTCACGTAATTTTGTGTTTCTCTAAATGGTGGGATACCGTTGTATTTATCAACGTTTCCAGGACCAGCATTATAAGCGGCTAATGCCAATTCGGTATTGCCATCATATTTATCCAGCATCTGTCTTAAGTACTTACTGCCACCCATGATATTTTCGAGCGGATCGAATACGTTTTTAACACCTAGCCATTTAGCAGTGGAGGGCATTAATTGCATAAGGCCCGATGCACCCGCGTGGCTTTGAGCGTTTGGATTGAAACTCGATTCATGTTGAATGACGGATTGAATTAATTTTACCGGCAAATTAAATCGTTCAGCGGCTAATTCTATGACATCATGGAAACCCATTGATGATACAGAGTCCACTTTTTCAGATACTTTTTCAAAAGTTTCTGAAATGATGGGTGAGAAAGAAGAACTTGCTTGTAATGGTAGCATTGATGCAAAAGAAAGCAGGTTATCTTTATTTTCCTCCACCATTTCAAGGATATTATCAACACTTCCAAGAGATGAAAGATTCGGATTAGTATTCGACTCTTCATTTATGAACTGCGAGAGCAGCTGCTGGAACATATCGTTTTGACCATTTCTAGAAGTATTATCGGAAGTACGGTCTAAGTTATTAAGTGCTTGTACTTCAAATAAAGCCTTTAATTCATCTATTTTCACTATCTTCACCTCATATAAGGTTACTCTTTTTTTGGAGTAGCTTCTGATTATAGAATCGCTTAATTTTATTTTCGGTTTTACGGACCGGAATGTGAAGCTCATTTAGTAAATTGTAAAATATCTCCTTGCCAGCTTCGAAGTTTTGTACTTCATATTCTATCTCGAAATCTTCTGTTGAAAGATAGGAACTATGGTCGAATACAAGAAGGCCACCTTCATAGGGGATCTCCACTCGTGAAGTGGTCAAAGATCCAAAATGGTGAAGTCCTTCTATTCCATCAATGATTGATTGGACGGTCGATTTAACCTCCCCAACAGGAAAAGCATTGTTTTCAATAAATGCTTTAGCCATTGATTCATCTAAGTCTTGGTTCGTTTCAAGCAAACCTACTTCGGCTGGTTGCTTCAATGTCATTTCCCATTTGCCTTTTTTCTCACGTAAACGTAAAGCACTTCCAGCATCCTTTAAGGCAAAACCTTCCGTATCAAAATAATGATTCGTTTGACTAATGAATGATGCTTCTTTGATATGAAAAAAATCGCATAAGCGACGGAACTCTTCATTTGTAAGCAGGTTCTTGAATTCGATTTCCAGATGGGTAGACAGGACCATTCATTCCTTTCGTACAGCTTTTCTAAGGATAATCATACTTGATTCTTAGGAAAGAAGTAAGTCTTATGGTAAAATATAAGAGTCTTTTTGAGAACAAAAAATGAACGGGTAGTGCAGGAGGAACAGTCATGAGAAAGAAAATTACAATTGAAGATGCAAAAATATCTGATCAACAAGTGCAGTTGCATTGCGGTAAGAATGTTGTTTTAAATAATGCGGTGGCAAGAGAACAAATGTTGGTGGATTCGGATAACCTAGCATTCATTTATATCATAGAAGAAAATGAAGAGTATCAGTACATAGAGCTTACGAAATGTATTTGGGAAGAGCTTAAAGTAGGCTTAGAACAAAATTTACCTGTTTATCTGTATGGTGAAGGAAATTTAGAATTGACCAATTTTCAAGATGAATTGAAATACTTGATTGATAATATTGAAGGCAATAGCAACTATGGGGAAGAAATGGTTGCCGAAGTTGAGAGAATCTTCAAGTAAGTCTTGTTAAGGTGGTGGGATTGTGAAGCATTGGGATGATTTTTTAGCTCCTTATAAACAAGCGGTCGAGGAGCTTAAGGTTAAATTAAAAGGGATGAGAAATCAATTTGAGCGAGAGGGAATACATTCACCGATTGAATTTGTGACAGGTCGGGTAAAGCCTATCGCTAGTATTCTGGATAAAGCCAATAGCAAAGGCATTCCATTGAATAAGCTAGAACATGAAATGCAGGACATTGCTGGCCTGAGGATGATGTGTCAGTTTGTGGATGACATTAGAGTGGTAGTAGAGATTTTACGAAAGCGAAATGACCTTGAAATCGTGGAGGAACGAAATTATATTTCTCATAAAAAAGTGAGCGGTTACAGGTCGTACCATGTGGTGATTAGGTACCCGGTCCAAACGATTCATGGTGAAAAGAAAATCTTAATTGAAATCCAAATTCGTACACTTGCTATGAATTTTTGGGCGACCATTGAGCATTCTTTGAATTATAAATATAAAGGTCAATTTCCGGAGGATATCCGAGACAGGCTGCAACGGGCGGCAGAAGCAGCCTTCAGACTAGATGAAGAAATGTCACAAATTCGCTTGGAGATACAAGAGGCACAACGTGTGTTTTCAAGGAAAAAGGAATCGCAAGAAGGCTAAAATAATGGATGGAGGAGGGAAGTCATGAAGTTTGCTATAACCTCAAAAGGTGATCAAAAGTCGAATACATTAATGCATAAAATGAAATCGTATCTGATCGATTTCCAATTGGAATATGATGAAGAACAGCCAGATATCGTAATCTCAGTTGGTGGAGATGGTACGTTATTGTATGCGTTTCACCGTTATAGAAGTAGACTGGATAAAACAGCTTTTGTTGGGGTACATACAGGACATCTTGGATTTTATGCCGATTGGACTCCTGATGAAATTGAGAAGTTGGTTATTGCAATTGCAAAAACACCGTATCAAATTATTGAATACCCCCTACTTGAGGTCATTGTCCGCTTCTCAAACGGCACGCGTGAGAAAAAATATTTGGCTTTGAATGAGTCTACAGTAAAAAGTGTCGAAGGTACACTGGTTATGGATGTAGAAATCAAGGGGCAGCATTTCGAGACTTTCCGTGGAGATGGATTGTGCGTATCGACTCCATCAGGAAGTACGGCGTATAACAAAGCTCTAGGTGGGGCGATTCTCCATCCTTCCATTAATGCGATTCAGTTAGCTGAAATGGCATCCATCAACAATCGCGTATTTAGAACGGTAGGCTCCCCATTGATTTTGCCGAGTCACCATACGTGTATGCTGAAGGCGGTTAAACAGGTCGATTTTATAGTTACAGTCGATCATTTGCAAATTCTTCATAAAGAAGTGAAATCCATTCAGTTTAGAGTAGCAGATGAGAGAGTGCGTTTTGCACGATTCAGGCCATTCCCATTCTGGAAGAGAGTACACGATTCATTTATTTCGGAAGGTTAATATGGAAAAACGTTTTTGTTTAAGCTGGCAGGTTGTCAGTGGTGAGAGTGGATTTGTATTGCGGGAGTTCCTAAAAATTAAACATATTTCAAAATCAGCCTTGACTGACATAAAATTTGATGGCGGAACGATTCTCGTTAATGGTGAAGAAGCGACTGTTCGTCGACATCTTGCAGAAGGCGATGAGGTAGTTATTTATTTTCCACTAGAGGCGCCAAGCGAGGGCTTGATTGCAGAAATTTTCCCGCTCGAAATCCTATACGAGGATGATTTCGTACTGATTGTCAATAAGCCCCCCTTTATGAATACTATCCCATCCCGTGAGCATCCTACAGGCAGTCTTGCGAACGGATTGGCTGGTTATTACAAAGAAAAAGGCATCGGGTCCACTATCCATGTTGTGACCCGTTTGGATCGGGACACATCCGGTTTGGTGTTAATTGCCAAACATCGTCACGTCCACCATTTGATGAGCGAACAGCAAAAGAGTGGCGGAGTGAAGCGTCTTTACGAAGCATTCGTTCATGGGGATTTGGAGAATGGAACGAAAAAAATAGAGGCTCCCATTGGACGAAGACCGACAAGTATCATTGAACGGGAAGTAAGGGAAGATGGACAATACGCATGCACTTTTTATGAAGTACTGGGCCAATACGATGGGTTTTCTCATGTACGTCTAAGATTGATGACAGGTCGCACTCACCAAATCCGAGTACATATGAGCTATATCGGCAATCCGTTGTTAGGGGACGATTTATATGGAGGGAAAAGGGATATGATAAATCGGCAAGCGCTACACTGTCAAAGCGTAACTTTTTATCATCCTTTTTTAGAGAAAGAGCTATCTTTTAGTATCGAACTGCCTGATGATATGAAGAGAATAAAAGAGCTGGACCGCACAAAAAAATAGGTCCAGCTTTTTGTCTTTTGTATAAATGGGCTAACGATAACAGCATTAGTGCGAACATTCGATTTCAATCGTAAAAAGCTGTTTTTATCCGCTAAAATTCGATTATTTCCGCGGAAATGAATAGGGAAGAAGGTGTGGAAGTGAGAAAGTATTTTGTATTATTAATGTCTACCAATTTAATTATTTTTTCCTTCCATGTGATTTACAATATCTATCAACCCAGAATAGGTCCGATTGGGGAAGGCAAGGTACATATTATGGTGTGGATTTCCCTATTCAGCTCCATTGGAAGTGGAGTGTGTGGTTTGTTTCTTAGTGGGTATTTGTTCAAAAAGTATAAGAAGAACTAAAAATAGTTCCCCGTCTTTAGTGAATCTTAATCAAACGACCTGAATTTCTCCGGAACAAACGGCATGCTTGAGGGTACATCGACTACTTCCAGTTCTGGGTATCGTAATGCCGTCAACTTACCTCCAAACACGCAACCAGTGTCGATATTGTAAGTGTTTTGTATCTTACGTGCTTCTTTTACAGGGGTATGTCCATAAACAATCAACGGTTTTCCTCGATAGTGAAGTGCCCAATCACGTCTAACAGGGGAACCGTCTGGGTGTTTTTCGCCAGTGATATCCCCATAAAATACAAAGGTTCGTACTTTTTCGTCAGTGCGACCGATATATTTTTCTGATATGCCAGCATGAGCTATGATAAGCTGCTTATCATCTAGCGTTTGATATAATGGGGCCTTCTCATAAAGCTCCATGAACTTAGTTCGTATTTCTTTTTGCTCCTCCTTAGAGAGAGCTTCATACTCTGCAACTGTTGTCTCCAATCCGTGTGAGACTTGGACTTTGTTTCCTTTGAAAAATCGGTAAAGCTTGTTGCAATGGTTTCCTGGTGTATAGTAAGCGTCTTGTTTTTCAACGGCTAACCTCCAAACCACTTCAATCACTTTTAGTGACTGTGGCCCACGATCAGCCAAATCCCCCACAAACGCTAATTTCCTTCCATCAGGATGGACTGGTATGTCATCCTGCCACTGGTACCCTATTTTTTCTGTTAAAGCATGAAGTTCTTCAAAACATCCATGAATATCACCAATAATATCTAGCTTCATGTATCAACACCCTATCCTCAATTTGTTGCTTCCATTTGTAGTATCTTACCATAGTTTAGGCATTATAAAGGAAGGTATTGCCAGAAGGGTGTTTCGTTTTGATGGGAGCTTGAATAATATATTTGGATAGGATGGTTCTAATACAGATTGAACTGATGAATAATACATGTAAAGAAATCAATTTCCTTCATTTTAGTAGCGACAAAGCCTTTTAGTTTTGCTAGTATAATGGAGGGTAAAAAGATATAAATTACGATGTATCAATAGAATGGCCATTAGGTTGAGAGGGGGGAAGGTAATGAGTGAACAGCAGGAACGCGAGCGTGAAATAGAGAAAATGAACGAAGACCTGATAAAAAAT
Source organism: Peribacillus alkalitolerans (assembly GCF_010882125.1). GTDB lineage: Bacteria > Bacillota > Bacilli > Bacillales > DSM-1321 > Bacillus_BN > Bacillus_BN alkalitolerans. Next base: position 10,992 of record NZ_JAAGVZ010000023.1, read on the forward strand.
GCGCTCGAAGAAGATAATTTAGATGCTTTTCGAGACGAGTTTACTGAATTACATCCATATGATCAAGCGAAGCTTTATATGAAGCTAGACAAGGAAATCAGGTCGAAAATCTATCATTACTTATCCCCTGAGGAAATGGCTGGGTTATTTGAAAATCTTGAAATAGAAGAAGACGAATACGAAGAGCTTCTTTCCGAAATGAATCCAACTTATGTTGCCGATATGCTAGCTCAAATGTATGCAGATGACGCGGTTGACGTATTGAACGAATTGGATAAAGATCAGGTAGTTAGCTATCTGACCATCATGGATGATGAGGCGGCACAAGAAATTAAAGAGCTTCTTCATTATGAGGAGTATACAGCTGGTAGTATCATGACGACGGAGTTCATTGCCATCTCCAAGAATCAGACGGTCCGATCAGCAATGTATATTTTGAAAAATGAAGCTCCTCGTGCGGAAACCATTTATTATGTGTATGTTGTAGATGAAGATAAAAAACTTGCTGGGGTTATTTCCCTGCGTGACTTGATTGTTTCAGATGATGATACGATGATTTCAGAAGTGATGAGCGATCGTGTCGTATCGGTTTCAGTAAGTGAGGACCAGGAAGAAGTCGCTAGGAAAATGAGGGATTACAATTTCTTGGCCGTACCAGTTGTGGATTTCCAGAACCATTTATTAGGTATCATTACTGTCGATGACATTATCGATGTTATGGATGAAGAGGCTTCGGACGACTATTCTAAGCTTGCGGGGGTATCAGACCTCGATCGAATGGACAGAAATCCAGTGGGAGCTGCTCGAAAACGTCTTCCATGGCTCGTAATTTTATTATTCCTTGGTATGATGACAGCGAGTTTGATTGGAAGGTTTGAAGAGACATTAAACCAAAAAGCGATTTTGGCTGTATTTATTCCTTTAATTGCTGGAATGGCAGGAAATACAGGAACACAGGCACTTGCAGTAGCAGTACGTGGTATTGCCACTGGTGATCTGGAACAAGAAAGTAAGTGGAAACTAATCCTTCGTGAAGCGGGAACTGGAGTCATTACTGGTGCAACTTGCGGAGTGTTAGTGACGTTTGTGGTATATTTTTGGCATGGAGATTGGTTTTTAGGTTTCCTAGTAGGGTTATCGATTTTTTCTACCTTAATTGTTGCAACATTAGCTGGTTCACTAGTACCTCTATTAATGCACCGTATGAAAATCGATCCGGCTGTTGCTTCTGGACCATTTATAACCACAATTAATGACTTAATCAGTATTTTAATCTATTTTGGTATGGCGACATTATTTATGAGTTATTTAAAATGAAAACCTGCGGATTCGCAGGTTTTTTTATTTGGAGAATGCTGTTTTCGCAAAATTTGTTGCTTTTAGTGCAATTTAAATTTTAACTATCTGAGTTGATTGTAGTGGAGGGCACTTGCTCCTCGAAAATGCATTCGCATTTCCTTCGTGCGGTGTTTAATCGAGGAAGCTTATTCAAAGTCCTGCGGGAAAAAGAGGGAAGTGGGAGACCCCACAGGCGGATAACGCGAAAGGAGGCTCCCACCCTCCCAGGAAAAAGCAAGTGCCTCTCGCTGCAATCAACGGATAAACATTATAGTCTAATAACAACAATCTATATGAAAAGAGCCTTAGAGAAATTAGCTCTTACACTACTCTATTTGGAAGGATTGTTGAAGCTTAAAAAAGAATAAGAATGGTACGTAGCATTTTTTTAATACAGGGGGAATCCAAGTGCCATTAAAAGTTGGGGATGTTATTCAATTTGAGCGGACTTTTACGATACAAGATGTAGAACTGTTCACTAAAATCTCTGGGGATGAAGGGACTCACCATATTAATCCGGACGAACAGGGAAGGCTTGTAATTCAGGGATTACTAACTGCAACCTTGCCAACTAAAATAGGAGGAGATTACAATGTCCTCGCTCGCAAAATGACATTCGAGTTTATAAGACCAGTATTTACAACAGATACAATTCTTTGTGAAGTAAAGATAGAACAATTTGAAAAGCAAGAGGATAGAACGTTAATTACTGCATCCTTTATATGTTGGAATCAGAATGAAAAAGAAGTGCTAAGAGGGGAATTTTCTGGAGTGATACTATGATTATAAGGGGATAAAACTAAAAGTAAATTTGGATCGTTTAGTGAGTTCACTGTTAAAGAAGGTGAGATTGATACATTAGTAGAGATTTTATAATCAAATATTTCTCACGGATAAATGACCAAAATTTACGGATAAATAACGTATGCTATTCCTATTGGGAAATTTAAAGAGTGATATTTTGAACCAATTTACTGAAATATGTGTAATACGTATCAAAAATCTCCATAAAAAACTTTCTAGTCGTAATCTTTTTGTGTTATTATTAGTAGTAGGTACTAATAACTTGTATAAAATAGGAGGACATATAGAAATGACTCTTTCTTTAGATGGAAAAACATATGTGGTAATGGGTGTAGCCAACAAACGAAGCATCGCTTGGGGAATTGCTAGATCATTGCACACTGCAGGGGCTAAACTGATCTTTACTTACGCAGGAGAAAGGTTGGAGAAAAGTGTTCGTGAACTTGCAGAGTCTCTTGGTGCGAACAGTCTAGTTCTACCATGTGATGTTACGAATGATCAAGATATTGAAAAGTGCTTTGCAGAGATTAAGGAAGAAGTAGGGGCAATCCATGGATTGGCACATTGTATCGCTTTCGCTAACAAGGAAGAATTAGAAGGCGACTATATGAATACGACAAGAGAAGGATTCTTGTTAGCTCATAACATCAGCTCTTACAGCTTAACAGCTGTTGCTAAAGTAGCTGAAGGTTTAATGACAGAAGGCGGAAGCATTGTGACATTAACTTATTTAGGTGGAGAACGTGTAGTTCCTAACTATAACGTAATGGGTGTTGCAAAAGCTTCATTAGACGCAAGCGTTAAATATTTAGCGAATGATTTAGGCAAAAAAGGAATCCGTGTGAACTCGATTTCTGCTGGTCCAATCCGTACACTATCAGCAAAAGGGGTTAGCGATTTCAATTCCATCTTAAAAGAAATCGAAGAAACTGCTCCACTTCGTCGTACAACAACGCCAGAAGAAGTGGGAGATACAGCAGCATTCCTATTCAGCGATATGTCTCGTGGAATTACAGGAGAGAACATTCACGTGGATTCTGGATACCATGTATTATAAGAAATAATAAAATGAAAAGGGTGGCGGGATGCCAACCTTTCAGACTGTAGGCAAACTCGAAGATTTTCAAGTTTGCCTACAGTCTTTTTTCTTTTACATTGAAAAACGAGAGTTAAGAACTAGAAGTTGATTTCCGATCCGGGCGAACGCTTTCCGCGGGCGTGGCTTGAGCCTCCTCCTTCGCTACGCTTCGTCCGGGGTCTCAAGTCTCACGCTTTTCCCGCAGGAGTCGTCGCCCTCCTCTCCAACTCGTAAATATTTTTGAGTGTGATAAACGATGATGACTAAAAATCAAATCAATGAACGTGAACAATTAGAAATGCTGGCCATTGAACAACTTGTTTCACAGGACCACTTAGTCCTAAAACTCGATGCAGCGATTGATTTTACCTTCATCTATCCGTTAGTTGAACATTTCTATTCAAATTTAGGACGTTCTAGTATAGAGCAACTTGGACATGGAAAGTTGCTCGAGTAAGATTCATAAAGCTTAATTAACAGGTTTTTGACTTGATTTTTCAAGGACACTGGTTGATTGGAGCGGAAGGCGCTTGACTCCTGGGGGAATAGCGTTACAGGCGAGACCCCGCAGGATCGGTAGCGACGAGGAGGCTCGGCGAACGCCCCCCGGAAAGCAAGCGTCTGGAGCGGAAATCAACCTTTTCTCCTACAATACATATCAAAAATGAAAAAAAGGTATCGAGAGAGATTACTCTCGATACCTTTTCCCACCCTTTTTGGGCTGGGAAAATTATGATGAAGAAAGTGAAACTCTCGTTATAAAGGAATAATTGGTAAATTTACCCTTACCATCATAATTTAGTGAATTCAGAATATATATAGATAAAATACTGCCTACGGGAGTAAAATTCCGAGGTATTACTTGGAAGGTGAGATTATGAGTAAGAACAGTGACGATAAAAAAGTGAAGCCGTTTATGTATATCGTTCAACCAGACATTTCTCCTCCCGAACAAAATATGCAGGACGTTTATAGGATATCCAAACATGAACCAGAAGTTGTGGAAATAGATGATGGCAACCCTGAAAATGAATCGTTCAATCTGGAAAAAGCAGAGGTAAAAGTTGTCAGGCAAATTCATGTAGATACAGAAGAGAACGTGATTGTTGAATTAGGTACAAGTGTCGCCACTGAAACTGTGCAGAGTAAGGAAACCGAGGTTGAGGTAAAACTATCCGACGACACGATCATGAAAGGGGAAGAACGAAAAAAATTCAGTGAAATGACGAAAGAAGAGCTTATTAATTTCCTAGCTCGGATTCCGTTAGTTGTACCTAAGCCTACCTGTGATATGAAAATTAAGGGCAAGATGGTAAGGGGCCATATCGATAAGAAGAAAGGCGATACTTATTATGTACGGATTGGTTTTAGTCAAAAACCTTTAGAATGCAAGCTAGAGGATTTTGAGTCGATTGTGGTACTTAAATTTTAGAAAAAACTATAATATAAAAGAAAGGCTACTGCGGGGCAGTAGCCTTCCGTTTAGTTACGGAATGTCCTTACTGGTGGCAAGCAAGAAACGGATGTGAAGTCGTCTAGGTCAACTGTGATGCAAACTCCAGAACGGATTACACGTTCAGCATTATCCAATCTGAAAAGGAATCTGTCAAAATCTGTAACGATGTCTACTGGAATTGCCCATCTTCTTCCTCCAAGCCTATCATCATCATCGTCATCTGAACCATTGTCACAAGGGTCAAGTTCGAGAAGCTCTAGTTGTGCACAGCCGTTTTTTTCGTCTACGTCATTTACGCGGAAAAGAAAGCTTCTCACTACGTCAAAGATACCGCAGCCATTACGATCTCTTCTTGCACCTACGCCTTCGAAAGGTTGACCCTCGACAGTTAACAACACTGGAATAGTGTCAAACGGATTCCGTCTTGATCTAGTAGGACTAACTAGTTCATCGATAGACATATCACAGCTCGTTCTACATTTATCATCACGGTCATCTACACGATCTTGTGCATCAGCAATTGCGGCTAGTGTGTCAACTATGCAATCGTTTGAATCTGAAATTCTGTGATTTCCACAACCCATTAATATTTCCTCCTAATAATATATTGACATTTGTCACTTACAGAATATGAAGGAATGTACTAAAAGGCATGAGCTAGTTGCCTAAATTACATAGAAAATCATGACAAGTATACAAATTACTAATCTAAAGGGTAGGGATGTGTACCATGTTCGAAAATAGCTTCCATTTTTTCCTCTTAGCGCTCGCAAGTTTTCGTCTAACTCGCCTCATTGTTTTCGACAAAATTACTGAATTCATTCGGAAGCCTTTTTTTGATGAAATAGAAGAAACCAATGAAAAAGGAGAAAAGGAGTTATTTATTGTACCAAAAACATCAGGGATACGAGGATGGATTGGAGCTTTACTTAGCTGCCATTGGTGTACTGGAGTTTGGTCTGCGATCTTTTTAGTTCTGGCTTATCGATTTGGTCCAAACTGGTTTGGTATGGTCATCGTCATTTTAGCAGTTGCTGGTCTGGCTGCTTTAATTGAAACGCTGGCTCAAAAATGGATGGATTAAAAAAACATGGTTGTAATAGGCCTTTGACAGAAACCACCTTTGTCCAACCTCATATAATGTAATGGAAGAAGGTATTTTTTAGATTGGAGGCGCATGAGTATGATGCAAAATCAACCAAAAATTTATCCAACGCCAAGGCCTCAAGTTCAAGCCCAACCAGTTCAACAACCAATAAAAAAAGGCGGCTGTGGCTGCGGAAGTAAAAAAAGACCTCGATAAATACATCAGGTAGAAATGTAGGGCTCCTACATTTCTATTTTTTTTGCAAATCAAAACTGCAATTTCCTTTGTTTCCCTCAATTAATTAACATAATTTCTGCCTGATTGTAAAAAATAACAAAAAATAATTGGGTTAAAAGGGGGTGGAAATATGCGGACAAAATTAGGGAAAGCTCTAATCATTATAGTGGTTTTAGCTTTATTTTCATTAACAGGCTGCTCTGCAACTGATAAGTCAAAGGATACAAGATTGGCCCTTATGAAGACAACAAATCCTCATCCAGCCGTATTGAAGGAGACGAAGAAAGAGTTTGACTTTGCAGAGGGTATGCAGAAATATGTGTTGTCTTTCCCTGAAATCTATGATGCTGCTATTGTGACCGGAGAGAAAAAAATCTTAGTCGCATACAAGGTCAAACATTTACAAAGGTTCCGTATGAAAAAGATTGAAAAAGATTTGACGAAAAAACTAGAAAAAAAGTATCCAAACCATAAATTTGTTGTCTCTAGTGATTACAAGATTTTCATGGAAGTGGTCGAATTAAATGATCATTTGAAGGACCCAAATTATTCAAGGAAAAAAGCAAACAAAAAGTTTAAAGATATTTTAGAACTGAAGAAAGAACAAATATAGGAAGAAGGAACAACATGAGCAAACAGGAAAACTTAACTCCTCAACAGCAGAAATATCAAAAGCTTCAGTCTAAGCATGAAATTAAAAGGCCAGTTTTCATGAATTGTGTAAAGGCCTTTTTAGTTGGAGGGACGATATGCTTAATAGGACAGGCTGTTACCTATATGTATATTTATTTCTTTAATTTTACTGAGCAAAGTGCGGGGAATCCTACAGTAGCGACAATGATTTTCTTCTCGATGCTTTTGACTGGTTTTGGTATTTATGACCATTTAGGACAGATTGGTGGAGCAGGAAGTGCCGTTCCAGTAACAGGTTTCGGCAATGCGGTCATTTCAGCAGCAATAGAGCACCGAACAGAAGGTTATGTTCTGGGTGTTGGTGGGAATATTTTTAAGCTCGCCGGTTCAGTAATTATTTTTGGAGTGTTCTCTGCCTTTGTAGTTGCTCTTATAAAAACGATTTTTTTGAAACTGGGGGGATAAATAATGCTAGTAGGTTCACAATCATGGCAATTTGCAAATCGTCCCGTCATTGTTTCTACCGGTGTAACGGGAGGACCTTTCGAGGCAAGAGGAAACTTAGCCGAAGATTTTGATATCCTCCACGAAGATTTATGGCTGGAAGAGGATACATACGAAAAGGCTCATCGTGTTTTATTGGAAGAGGCGATTGAAACCGCGTTAAAGAAGGGGGCAACGAAAGAAAAAGATATTCAATTCCTTCTTGCAGGTGACTTAATTAACCAAATTACTCCTACCTCATTTGCTGCAAGAACAGCGGCTATTCCATACTTCGGTTTGTTTGGAGCATGTTCTACCTCGATGGAAGGGTTAGCATTATCGGCTTTCATTGTAAATTATGGAGGGGCAAAAAAAGTGCTGACTGGTGCATCAAGTCATAATGCAGCAGTTGAAAAGCAATTTCGATATCCAACTGAATACGGCGGACAAAAACCACCAACCGCCCAATGGACCATTACAGGAGCGGGTGTAGCCTTGCTTGCTCAAAAAGCAGATCATCCAGAACCACTGCCTTATATAACAGCGGCAACCATCGGAAAAGTCATTGATATGGGTCTAACAGATCCTTTTAACATGGGTGGGGCAATGGCTCCTGCAGCCGTGGATACGATTATGGCACATTTTCGTGATACCGGATTGACCCCTAATCATTATGATTTAATCGTGACTGGTGACCTTGGTCAAGTTGGAAATGAAACGGCATATGATTTGCTTACTACAAAAGGTTTATCAGTGAATAAAGAACAGTTCAAGGATTGCGGTTTGTTAATTTATAAGGATGATCAACCCGTCATGGCTGGGGGAAGCGGTGCTGGCTGTTCTGCAACAGTCCTTTACGGACATTTATTGAATGAAATGAAAAAAGGGACGTATAAAAAGATTTTAGTTGTAGCAACTGGGGCATTGTTGTCTCCACTATCATTTCAACAAGGTGAAACCATTCCATGTATTGCCCATGCGGTCGCTATTGAATATGGAAGCTAGTTAAGGAGGGATATTTGTGTTACCAATGTTTTTTTGGGCGTTTGTTGTAGGAGGGGCCATTTGTGTGATTGGACAGCTTTTGTTTGACGTTGCAAAGCTTACTCCAGGCCATACTTTAAGCTTACTTGTTGTAATAGGCTCAGTTATGGATGGACTTGGTTTATATGAACCACTTATCGATTTTGCAGGGGCAGGAGCGACTGTCCCTATCACAAGTTTTGGTAATGCCCTAACACATGGTGCTATGCATCATGCGGAAATGCATGGTCTAGTTGGAGTTTTGACTGGAATGTTCGAAGTCACTAGCTCAGGTATATCGGCAGCGATCGTCTTCGGATTCCTAGCATCGCTGATTTTCAAACCAAAGGGGTAAGAATATGAATAGGGAATCAATCGAAGTGCTGACTGAATTGAAAGCGATGACTGATTATATGGAATCTGAGCTTAGTAACTGGGCAATTCTTATGGGATCCCAGCAAGAGGCACAGCAGCTTCATTCTTGCATGCTTGAAGTCAGTTCTGTCGGCGATGCTTTGCAAAAACGAATGGCTGATTTAGAACGTCAGGGGAAGTAAGGTGAAATTATGCCTCCATATGTAGAAGTCGCGATTCGATCTGTCTGCATAATAATCGGACTTTTCTTTGTTACCAAGTTTTTAGGAAAAAAACAACTATCTAAACTATCTTTCTTTGAATATATAGCTGGAATAACCATCGGTGATATTGCAGGAACATTATCAATGGATGCAGAATTGAATTTGGCGAACGGAATTACTAGTATCTTGATTTGGTCATTATTTCCAATTATTGTCTCGTATTTTTCCATTAAAAATCGGTTCTTCCGTGATTTTGTGGAAGGAAAGCCTACCACTCTGATAAAAGACGGGAAGTTATTAGAGAAAAATCTTAGAAAAGAACAATATACGGCTGAGGGACTGTTGGAGCAATTAAGGAAGAAGGATATTTTTAGAGTCGCGGATGTAGAATTTGCAGCGTTGGAGACGAATGGTGAGATAAGTGTATTGTTAAAATCAGAAAAGCAACCTATACTTTACGGTGATATTTTTCCTGAGAAACGAAAAACAGGTGTGACACAGACACTTATCGAAGATGGAGAAATATTTGACGATGGATTAGCGTGTGCTGGTTTGAACCGGAAATGGCTTCAAGGAGAACTTGGGAAAAGAAATCTTACAGTAGAAAATGTTTTCCTCGCCCAAGTGGATCCAAATGGGGATTTGTTCATCGACACATACGATGATGAATTGAACGTGCCACAAAATAAGGATAAAGAGCTACTAATATCTGCATTTCAAAAGCTTAGTGCAGATTTAAACTTCCTTTCTGTTAGCTCGAAGGATTCCGAAACAAGAAGACTCTATGGGAATCTCGCCCAAAAAATTTCCGGGACACTAAAAATGGTCAATGACCTAAAAAGAGCTCAAAACCATTGAAACAAAAGGATTTCTCTAATTTTATATCCTGAATATTCTAATGTTTCCTGGGCATGAGCCCATACACCTTTTGCTTTTTTTACATATGTTATGAGTGAACTAAGCGAAAGCGTGGTGAATTAAATGTACGGATACGGTTACGGCGGTTTCGGAGGCGGATGTTGCCCTGGGTACGGCGGTGGATACGGTTCTACTTTCGTATTGATTGTAGTATTATTCATCCTGTTAATTATCGTAGGTGCTTCTTTCTGCTAATAAGAAAAACGAAAACGGAATGGGAAACCATTCCGTTTTACTTTTATTTGCTTCTAGCTAATAAAACAGATAGGTCTAGGGATACTTTTATGTACCCAAACCTCCGAGCGAACCCGGAGGTGGACTATTGTTAGCAGTTTAAAAAAACTTTCACTTCACAGCCAATCAGTTTTTGTAGCTTTCTCATACAGCTATTATTTGAGCACTTGCATCTATCATAGTTATCGTCATCGTCATCGTCATCAAAATCGTCACCATTAGAAGTTTCCCTGTATGGCATTCTATTATGGTGTTCATGTTTTGAGCATTTGTCCCAATCGAATTCTCTCCAGTTGCAGCATTTACTTCTTGATGAGCATCCATTACAATCATGGTCTTTACCCTTATCATGTTTATGATCGCAATCACAATCACAATCATGGTCTTTGCCCTTATCATGTTTATGATTGCAATCACAATTACGGTCTTTACACTTATCTTGTTTATGATCGCCATGCATGCAATCATCTTTCTTATGTTTCTTCGGTTTAGGTGGTTTAGGTTTTTTCTTATGTTTCTTTTTACAATCTTCATCTTTTTTGCAGTCATGATCATGATGGACTTCATCATTTTTACAACAGTACTTCAAATCGGTGATATCACGAAAATGGATTTTAGTACGTAAAACACCATTTTTTAATACTATATAATCTCTCCCGACTCCGACGAGTGTGCCTTCAAAACAATCATTATCGCATTGTTTATCCTGGTCTTTATGGTTGCTAGACATGTTCTTTCCCTCCTTCACCTATGGAATGAGTTTACAGATGCATGTCTTTTCATTATCACATCTTATAGACTCAACATAATATATGAGGAAAATATAGCAAGCGTATGGATGAGTATCATACTGTTGGTTTTGGTATTACGAAAAATTTCACTCATCATCAAAATTTACGATATATTCCTGCACCATTTTTAAAGCCCAACATACGATAGAAAGACAGAGAAGGAGGGCATGAAAATGGATTCAAATTTCTTCAAGAACATGGAAAAGAAAACGGGAGTCAACATGGGTGATGTTTTAAATCTTGCTAACTCTCTGCAAGGTGCTAATCTCAGAGATGAAACGACAATCCGTAACCTTATCAAACAAGTATCTAAAATGGCCAATAAGCCTGTAAATCAGGAAATGGAAGACAAAATCGTCCAATCAATTGTAGCTGACGGGAAGCAAATTGATTTTGGAACAATTGCTAATATGATTAACAATAAAAAGTTGTAATTGTGTTTAGTAGTGGAAATTTCAAGTAATAGTTTATTTAGGGGAAAACCTTAAACAGATCTATCAATTCATTCAAAAGGGTAGGCCCAGACAATGTTTGGGCCTTCACGTTTAATTTATCAAATTCTATTTTTTCTATTTTAATCTTTTAACTATGCACTGAAAGAGGCCCCACTTTTCGTAGTGACCTCTTCCTAATCATATATCATGAGAGGAAACTAGTTTTAGAGATAATCAAATTCAAAAGCATCTATTATTGAGGTAGGACCCTAATCATTTCCGCGAAAAAATCCAGTAATAGTGTTACCACCTACTAAATAAACTACATCTTTTGTTCCTATGGCCATCATGTCTGCATTTATCTTTTTTCCAACATCTATCTTTGTTGCAACAACTATCATTTTTGCAACAACTATCATTTTTGCAACAACTATCATTTTTGCAACAACTATCTTTTTTGCAACAACTATCATTTTTGCGACAACTATCATTTTTGCGGCATCTATCATTTTTGCGGCAACTATCTTTTTTGCAACAACTATCATTTTTGCAACAACTATCTTTTTTCCAACATCTATCTTTTTTGTTGTGGCTATCATGATCGCAATGGTCCTTCTTATGGTCAGAGCTTTCACAACATTTCTTTTTATGGTCATCATGGTCGCAATGGTCCTTATTATGGTCAGAGCTTTCACAACATTTCTTTTTATGGTCATCATGATCGCAATGATCCTTATTATGGTCAGAGCTTTCACAATGATTCTTTTTATGGTCGCAATGATCGTTTCTATGGTCAGAGCTTTCACAATGATTCTTTTTATGGTCGCAATGATCGTTTCTATGGTCAGAGCTTTCACAATGATTCTTTTTATGGTCATCATGGTCGCAATGATCGTTTCTATGGTCAGAGCTTTCACATTGATGCTTCTTATGATCATTATGTTTGCAATGATCGTTTCTATGGTCAGAGCTTTCACAACGATTCTTTTTATGGTCATCATGGTCGCAATGATCGTTTCTATGGTCAGAGCTTTCACAACGATTCTTTTTATGGTCATCATGGCCGCAATGATCGTTTCTATGGTCAGAGCTTTCACAATGATTCTTTTTATGGTCATCATGATCGCAATGATCGTTTCTATGGTCAGAGCTTTCACACTGATTCTTTTTACGGTCATCATGGTCACATTTATGCTTTTTATGGCCATCATGTTTACCTTTATGCTTTTTATGGCCACCATGTTTACCTTTATGATGATGTTTTGGCATGTAATTTCACCGCTTTCTTTTCTGATTAGGATATTTTATGGTCTAACCGTCATTAGGGTGATGGGCTTATCTACTACTTTTAAATAAATATATACATATTACCAATAACTAGGTTGCATTGGTTTCGGATATCCGTAAGAAACACTATTATATCCGTGACATTCAACTATTTATCCGTAAGATTATAAATATATCCATGACTACATAAAAAAGAGGTCGCTCTAATTTATGAGCGACCTCTCTCAAACTATATTTTCAAAAATCTTGATGGATGTGCTTTTTTTCCTCTTCGGGTTTGAGGAACGGAAATCACAAGTTCTTGTTTGGCTCGGGTACAGGCTACATACATTAATCTTCGTTCCTCTTCCAGCGCAAGGGGATCTCCTTGACGATGTGCTTCCAGGGCGAAATCATGCGGAATTCCACCTTCAACTGCACTTAAAATATAGACGCATTTATACTCTAACCCTTTGGAGCGATGGATGGTGGATAGTTGGATGGCTTGTCGGAAATGTTTTGAAAGCTGTTTCACTTCCTTGTTCATCGCAATCATATGGTCGCAATGATCGAGGAATTCATCAACTGACACAAACCGCTTTGCCGCCACTTTTAAATCGCGTACATCATCGGAACCTTTGTCCTGCATACTACCTTCGTTGCCACGTTTCTTCACATAATCAGAAAAACCAAGATCCTTTTCAATGATTTCTAGCGCAATGCTAGGTTTCATATCCTTCAGGTTCCTAACAAGGGAAGGGAGCATACGAAGCTTCCTTTCTTGGAAGCTATGGCCGGTTTTAACGAATGAAAAAGCCGAAACATAATCGCAATCCTGTAAAATCGATTGTGCCTTTATTTCCTGGAGGACATTTTGCTTTAAGAAAAGGGCCGGAAAGACGTCACTGACTGCTTTACTGTCATGTGGATTTTTGCTTAATCGTAGAAATGCCAACATAGCTTTGACGATTCGACGCTCATAAAAGGATTCCGCGTCACGTTCAATCGCAAATGGTAAATTCGATGAAGCCAATCGTTCAAAAATAGCACGGCTCATGGAGTTTGTCCGATAAAGAATAGCAAAATCCTCTGGATTATATCCTCGCTTTTCTATTTTCTCTGCCATATCAGCAACAATCATGGTCGCTTCCAGTTCCTCATCGTAAGGGAAGCAGACAGTAGGTATCTTGCTATCATCATATTGAGCAAGCATGTTCTTTAAGCGCCGGTTTTTATTTTTAGAAATTATTCGGTTCGCTGTAGATACAATGCCGTGTGAAGAGCGGTAATTTTCGTTTAAAGTCACAATAGTGGCTCTAGGAAAGTCATTCTCAAAATGTAAGATATAAGAAGGATCGCTACCTCGGAATGAATAAATCGCCTGGTCATCATCTCCGACTGCACACACATTTTTATTTTCTGCAGAAAGGAGTTTGATTAATTCATATTGAACTCTATTAATATCTTGGAACTCATCCACTAGAAAATAGCGGAAGCGTTGCTGATACCTTGATAGAATGTCAGGTTGTTCAATGAACAGCTCGTAGCAACCAATCAACATATCATCAAAGTCATAGCGTCCGCTCATCCGTTTTTCCTTTTCATATCTCTCATATAGGTAAAGGCATGACTCTTCAAATTCAGAATCTGTCTTAATATCAGATGGAAACAGTAATGAATTTTTCCATAATCCAATTTGCTGGATCGCCTGGTCATAAGCGAATTCCTTATCATCCAGACCCTTATCCCATCCTGCTTTTTTCAGTATGACTTCTTTTTCCCAATCCCACTTTATCAAACTTTCTTTTTGCCAGCGTTCACGTTCATGGAACATAAGAATCTTATAGAAAATGCTGTGGAAGGTACCCGTGACAAGGCCATTCAGTACAGCTGGTGTAATGCCAGGATACGATTGTAGACGGTCTTTCATTTCCTGAGCGGCTTTCGCTGTGAAGGTAACCAGCATGATTTCCTTAGGTGAAATGCCTTTGGACAACATATAGGCCGTTCGTGATGTTAGGACTCTAGTTTTTCCACTTCCTGCCCCTGAAAGAACGAGTAATGGTCCTTCAATATGAGTCACTGCTTGAAGCTGTTGATAATCTAGCATAACTCCACAGGTAGCCAACTTATCTAAATATTCATCTTCAATTGAAACAGGGGGGCGCTCATTTTTACTATAAGCTGGGAGCAAAGGGCTAATCGGTTTACTAGCTTTAAAGAATTCAAGTTCAGTTGTTGTAGACGTTGGAGTTCCAATGCTTCGAGATACGGGTAAACGGAAACCATTTCGTTCTATATAAAGAGTGTTTGATTCAGTCGGCTGGATTTCTTCAATACGATCATCCATACATGGCTCGTCCGGTCTTTGAACATGAAAAAAGTAAGGCTCTATGTTAATTCCGATGTTCAATCGTACTGCTTCATGACAGATAGGGCAGCTTAATAATCCCCGTTTGCCACGCTCATATGTAAGCTGAAGGGCATCTGGGGAAAGATAAGACAATGCAATATTTTCTTGTTGGAACAACGCTTTCTTCATGCAGAACCCCCTACGAAAAATAAAAAATTCTAATGCTTATCCAAAAAAATAGTCAATCCCCATGATAGCAGAACATAGACTAAAGCTAAAGACTATATTCATAGTCAGAATATGTTAGGACAAACAGACTAAAGTTTCATTTTTCTTAAAAGGGGTACAAAACCGATAACTATCATCGAACCCTATAATGAAAATACAAAGTGTATCTAACATTCAAAATAATAAAGAAGGGGCGGAATCATGGGGTATATTGCACCAGTAACTCATTACAACTATTTACAGTATGCGAATCGAACAGAAAGTGAAAATAAAAAATCGTCTCCTTTTGTTCAAGGAATCAACGCTATTATACCAGTCAAATTCTATACACAAATAGATGAATGGGTAGATCAGCCTCGTGATGAAACACCACAAGAAGAACCAAAACGTAAATTTCCATTCTATATTCAAAACAAATACAAAAAACAGGTAGAAGCAAAAACCATCCAAAAAACGGCTGCTGAAATAACAGGAAAAGGTAGGCTCTTTAACGAAATGATATGAGAGGGTAGTGAATTGTTTAAGTTAACAGAGCCTGCAAGAAAATATACTATTACTTAGGAAATTAAAGTTGGATATGTTCATTCTGAAAAAGAAGGATTTCTATAAAGGCATGGCTTAAAGTATTTCCGTTCCCCCATCTGATCTTGGCTCATGTCAAGATCAGATGGGGGAACGGCTTTTTGCCAGTCTAAACGTATCGTAACGTTTAGTAAAAAGAAACTGGAAGTGTCCCTAGCTGAAAATACCATACTTGAACCGATTGATCTTTTTCATGGACTCAATTCCAGGCCACAGGATTTTTTAAAGAAATTTCCAAGGGATTATATGGATGAATTTACAGAAACATGAACAAATTCCTATCAATTTACGAACCATTTTATGTGATTCTCATGGTAAAATAGAGTTTCAGCATGCGATGACTGCATTATGCATTCTGCATGTTTTTCTGGTCTTTGTATCATACGGCCGTCACAACCATAATGACAAGGCTTACAAAAATCAGGAGAAGCTTGCTTAATTATTGAAAATAACGCACTTTGGTTAGTGAAGGAAGAATAATTTTGATGAAAAAAATCAGAAAATTACTATTATTTGCGATTGCAATTTTCATAGCATACAGCGGTTTAAGCATCCTATATTACAGCATCAAGCATGATCAAGAACAAGTCGACGCTGCGATTGTACTCGGAGCGGCAGCTTGGAACGGAAAGCCATCTCCTGTCTTAAAAGGACGAATCGACCACGCCATTTCACTCTATAAAGAAGGCATGGTTGATAAAATCATTTTCACAGGTGGGAAAGCGGAAGGGGAAAAACTGGCTGAATCGGAAGCTTCAGAAGTTTACGCTGTTTCACAAGGCGTGAAGGAAGAGGACATCTTAATCGAGAATAAATCCCGAATCACTGAGGAAAACTTGATTTATACAGCAGATTTGGTAGAGGGGAAAGGTTTGAATACCTTTGTCCTAGTCAGTGATCCACTGCATATGAGCAGATCAATATTCATGGCGAAGGAACTTGGAATGGATGTATATTCCTCACCTACTCCAAACTCCGCTTATAAATCATGGAAAACACAGCTTCCGTTCTTTCTGAAGGAATGGGTGTATTTAATGGGGTATCAAATAACGGCACCGTTTCGGGATTTTGAAACGACATCATCTTAAAAACAAACCTGTTGTCATGGAAAATGGGTTTGTTTTTTTTGTTTTATGTATCATGAATGTCTGATTGTGCACTTGGGTAACATCAAATTTGTTCTAATAGACCACCTAATGATCGTGCCTGATGGTTTTCCCACACCGACATTGCAATTGGACGTGAGTCTCGAGTTTCACGATAAACTACAAGTCATCGTAATAAAACTAAATCACCTCATTACCCTCGACAATACACTGGACTTCAAAACAACAAGCTATATACACAACAGAACTCCACAATAAAAAAAGGATGCCCTTCACTCAAGAGGCACCCTCCGATTTACTTTCATACCCTTGAACAAATAAGCTTTCTCCTTCCATCCACTCAGCGAACAGGACGTCTTTTACTCGCCCTTTTCCTAAAAGTCTAAGCTGTTCATGGAGCCATTTTTCATCTTTATGAATGAGTTGAAGATTGTCACGAATAATTTCTCCATCGAGGACAACGCTGACTGGGAGCGTACTTGGGTTTTTTACAATATTCAGGTCCTGAGTAATAATCGTAGAGTACTCTGGTTTCTTCACAACACTTACACTTCCATCTGTTTCTAAAATTGCAAACTCGCACTCACGAATAGAGAAGATATCTTTTTTTCGCAACAGCAGTTGGAGTTGATTTAAATCTAGATGATTTTTCTTTAGAGCTTTATAAACGATTTGTCCTTTATGTATGACGATGGAAGGATGTCCTTCTAAAAATCCGCGGAATCGCTGGACTTTTTGTGTCGTGATTTCTGTTATATATACGAGTAGCCCCCAAAAGGCAACCGTAAATAAAACCTCTAGAACACCGACATGATCATCATATAACGCATTTCCTACAAGCTCCCCAAGTATCATAGCCGAGATAAAGTCGAAAGCTGTAATTTGTGTAATCTGCGTTTTTCCAAGTACTTTAGTTAATAAAAAGAGTGCAATGTAACCCGTAGTTAATTCCGTTACAATTTGTGTGTAATGCATGTTCTTCTCCCAATATCTTTTTTAACAAGTGTTACCATAAAAATCGAAATTAAAAACAAATAAATAATATGAAATTAAGGATAATAATGATGAATAGATGGCTAGTAGTAAAACTTCAATAAAAAAGGCATTGGATTCTAATGATTTCCAATGCCTTTTTTATTTACAATTGTATTCCTGAATTATGCAGGATAGTAAATTACCATACTCAAACGAGTCAATGTATTTCCAGAATTATGGTAAGTATGAGATCTGTCAACTTTGAATCGAATCGAATCGCCAGTCCTTACTATATATTCATGATTATTCACATTAACCGTGAGTTCTCCTTCAAAAACCGTGATAAATTCTTCTGTTCCTTCTCCATGTGAACTAGATTGTAGGTGTCCACCTTTTTCAATCTCAACTGAAAAAACTTCAAATCGTCTGTTATCTTCGAAAGGAAAATAAGGATATACTCGGTACTTTCCTTCATCTTCAGAAAGTTCTTGTACTTCACATTTTAAAACTATTTTAGTATCTGGTTGCGGATTATTGATCAATGAAGTAAATGAGATTTTTAAACCATGGGCAATTTTCCAAAGAGTTGTAATGGTAGGACTGGATTCGCCTCTTTCAATTTGACCAATCATCGTTTTACTTACTCCTGTAAGTTCTGCTACTCTTTCAAGACTAAGTTTTTTCTGTTCTCTAAGCGTTTTTAAATTTTTTGCAATGATAAGATTTAATTCCTCCATACACTTTACTCCTATTTTTATTGTGCGATATAACGTCTGTATTGTACAATATTATGTAAAAGGTCGTTATATCGTCTGTTTTAGGCATTATAACATATATTCAAGAAGGGGGAGCTCGTTATGCCGTTATTTTCATTTTTGCTTTACGTTTTTGTTACTTCCTTTACTCCAGGTCCTAATAATATTATGGCAATGGTATTTGCCAATCAATACGGCTTGAAAAGGACGGTTAAGTTTTGCTTTGGAGTCAGTGTTGGTTTTTTTGTGATCATGGTCATATGTAGCTACTTTAACCTTTTCCTAAAAAATGTAATTCCTAAAATTGAACTACTCATGTCAATCGTAGGTTCTTTCTATATGTTGTATTTAGCTTTTAAGATCATTAAGAGCAAACCTAATGATCAAAATAAAAGTGAAGACAAGAATAACACTTTTTTTGCAGGGATGATACTACAGTTTGTTAATCCGAAAGCGATATTATACGGCATAACGGTCATATCTACTTTCATCATTCCCTATCATTCATCGAATTCTAGTTTAATTATGTTTTCATTATTTTTGGCTGTTATTGGTTTTATGAGTACGTTCAGCTGGAGTATATTTGGTTCACTTTTTCAAAGATTATTGTCAAAATATAGAAGCCGATTTAATATAGTTATGGCTTTGTTATTAATTTACAGTGCTGTTTCTATTTTAGTTTAATATTTTCAAATCTAGCAGGTACGGAAATGATGAACGGTACCGGGATAATCAATTAGTGCATTTTTTTAGTAATTGTTCCAAAGCAATATCCCCAATTAAAAAGAGCGTTCACTTCTAAGGAAGTAACGCTCTTCACATTTATGTATTACTTACTTTTCAACATAGTTTTATGAGGAATGCCCGCATCCATGAATATTTCAGAGACTGCTTCGTATCCAAGCTTTTCATAGAATGGAATGGCTTGCGTTTGTGCATTTAATTTTAATTTGTGGATACCTTTCTCATATGCATAGGATTCTATGGCATCCATAATCAAATTTCCTGCTCCTTTACCACGCTGGGAAGAAAGGACGCAGATGCGTTCGACTTTGCCGATGCCATCTAGCACTCGAAATCTCCCTGCACCTACTGGAGTTTCACCATCGTATAAAACGAAGTGCTTAGCTTCATCCTCAAACGCATCAATTTCCTCTTCTTCTGGTACGTTTTGCTCATCGACAAATACGGTTCTTCTAACAGAATATGCATCTTCAAGTTGTTGTTCGTTTTCAACAGTTATTACGTTCACTCTTATTGTTCCTTTCCAAGACGGAATGTTTCATATACAGTCCAAGAGCCATTTTCTAATTGATATAATAAATGGAAGCGGTCGATAGTTTCTTCGTGGCTGAAATCCAACATACGAAGCTGACCATATACATCTGAATGCTCGTCATTGGATAGTTTTTGAGCAAGAGTAATATGAGGTACGAATGAGTATTCAGGCTTTTCACCAAGGAATTCATTATGCATATCATCATGAAGAGCTGTCAGTGTCTCATTTCCATCCACTTTTAGATAGATGACATTATTTACTGGAGAAAATGAGCTTACTTTAAGAACGTTTATATTGAATGATTGATGTTTTTTCGCGATATTACTTAGCTCGGAGGCAATGTCCTTAATACGCTCGTCATCTGCTTCAAACGCAGCTTTTAATGTTAAATGTGGTGTGATTAAAGCATAATGTGGGTCATAGCGCTTTCGGTATGAATTGACGAGATCTTGTAGCTTCTTAGATGGGAATATAACAACTCCATATTTCATGTGAAAACCTCCTGTTTATAAAAAGTAATAAAATAACGAGATTAGCTTTTTTCAATATTATAACAAAAAATTCGGAATTTAAGGTAATGAAACGTTTGTTATATTTATGTTACTTTATGAAGACTAATGATAGTAAGAAAGAGCGGGTGCATTAAGTCCTACCCGCTCCATAGTCTAATTTCTTCATATAGTATGTGTTAAGTTTTTCCAAGTCATTCATCAAAAAGAGTGCTTTAACGCTTTTGGAAGGTCTTTTTGCCAATATTTCCACGTATGTTCGCCTTCGAATTCCTCGTAATGCATGACAAAACCTTTTTGCTTGAACAGTTCATGTAGCTCTCGGTTTGGCTCAATGAAGTTTTTATGTTGGCCGTCTGTCGTTGGTACATTCGTTTCTTCTGTGCCAATTACGTGATAAATTGACAGTAGGTGAGGGCTTTGGAATTTTTCTACCTCATCCATAACGTAGCTATTCACAAAAGGGGACTGCAGAATCAATCGTCCGAATGTGTGTGGGTAACGTAATGCCGTTAATAGAGATATGGTAGCTCCAAGTGAATCACCAATTAATGCACGTCCCATTCCAATTTGATAAGTAGGGAATTCTTGATCTATGAACTTCACGAGCTCGTGTGCAAGGAAACGGATGTAGGCTTCGTGCTTCTCTCCGCTCGGATGATACTTGCTTCTACGGTCTTGGACGTCTTTATAAGGAATGCCGACGATGATGACATTTTCCATTTCACGATTGTGAAGCAATTCATCAGCAGCTCGTCCTATTCGACCTAGCTGGAAATAATCTTTGCCGTCTTGTGCTATTAACACCGTATATTTGTATAAAGGCGAAAACGTAGCAGGCAAATAAACCAATAATGGAATTTCTTCCTGCAAAGCCTGGCTGGTAAACGTGATTTCTTTAATTGACCCTTTTGGTACGCTCATGATGTACCCTCCTGTAACACGTGAATTTTTGTACTTTAAGTAAGTATAAATTGGCAGCAAAGATGAATGCCGAAGTAGTGGCCAATTTTATGATTAAAGTAAAAGTGCAACTAGGCAATTGCCAGCGTTTAGGCTGACGCTAGCCAAGTTTTCTAATAGGGTTTTCCCACAGCCCATTTTAACATACAAAGATAATGTTTGCTTATACAGAGTCTAGTCTCTCTAGTAATAAAAGACATGAAGGAAATAGAGAGACAAGTCACTGATAATTGAAAACTAAAAACTCCACTCTTTTAGAAGTGAGATCTATTAAAAAAGGAATGTTCCGTCCACTAATTACTATGTAAGTTGGAAATGTCCACATAGAGTATTAATTATTATTCAACTTCGTAATAAGCTTAGCTGCAATAATCGCCATTAGTACAGTATTAGTAACCATACCTAAAATCATTTCTGATGCAGCTATGGCATTGGAAGTTATACCAATTGATGTTATATCCCCATACCCTGTTGTTGTAAAAGTTGTGATGCTATAATATAAGAAATCATTTCCAGAAAGACTTTTTCCCGAAAAATTAAAGGCTTTATCACCTTTTATTCTATACACTTGTAGATACAAATTAGCATAGGTTAACAAAATCAAGCCCAATAATAATGCGGATCCAATGACAATATTCCGTAAACGTGCTTTCGTTTTAGGGATGGAGATTATGAATTCATAGAGCAGATACAAACAAATTATGTAAAACATTAGAAAAACGATTACTAGTATATATACACCAATTCCGTGTTTTACTTTAATAAATGAGAAAACCACTAATAAAGCAAACGCTAATATATTGAGAATGAAGTAGAAAATTAATTTCTTTTTATTGAATTCTCCCAAATGGAAAAATTTTTTCTTCATATAAAACCTCAGTTTTTTTACAATATCTTTCCACGAGTATTAATAATTCATTCAATGAATAGAGGATCAAAAATGAACATTCGAACTGAAACACCTAATGATTACAAGGAAGTCTTTCATCTAAATTATTTAGCATTTGAAAACCGAGAAGATGAATCAAAACTGATTGAAAGGATTAGGGAATCAGAAGATTTTATCCCTGAGTTGACCCTAGTAGCTGAAGACCATGGGGAAATCGTAGGGCATATCATGTTCAGTAATGCCAAAATAATAAATGGTCATGAAGAAACTGAAGTGATCGCGCTTGGTCCTGTGGCAGTAAGCCCCGATTGTCAAAAGAAAGGCATTGGAGGTTTATTAATTAAGGAAGGTTTGCGGAGAAGTAAGGAAATGGGGTTCAGATTAGTGTTCTTAATTGGACATCCGACCTATTATCCTAGATTCGGTTTTAAGCCAGCCGGTCATTTCGGATTTCAATTAAAGCAATTCCAGGTTCCAGAGGATGTATTTATGGTGTACGAATTACTAGATGGTGAACTGGAAAGAGTATCGGGTGAATTACGTTATTCAAATACTTTTTTAGGATGATGTGGGTTCCAGTATTAAATTTTTCTACATAAAAAAGTTTAATGGATTGTCATGTGGGGTATTAAAAAGTGCACGACCATAAACTTTAAGGAGTGGATAAAAGATGGAAAACAATGAAAACCTTAACAAAGCCAAACAACAACCTAATCTTGAAGAACTCCAGTCACTGGATCGTGAAAAGGTATATGAGAAACAATTACAAAAGAAACGGCAACCTGAAACAACTAATTTGGAGCAAGTGTTAAATGAAAATAGTGAAGCGGGACAAGCATCTAGAAGATTCGATAGACAACTTTAATTGAAACACCCCTTAAGTGCTGATACTTAAGGGGTGTTTTAATGGACATTTTTATTATTGGATTTATTAGTTTTAGAAATATACTTCTAAAGTTTGTTCTTCTATCATATCTATCTTATTATTATTTCCTGCAAAATGAATGATATGTTCCTTGATGTTTGGATAGAGTATGATATTCGGTAATTGGGATAGGGGTATCCAGTAACAAATAAATAAATCTTCCGTCTATCTATTTGAGGTGAATGTGATGAAAAAAATGACTATGTTTATTCTCCTGATTCTGTTGGTCGGCTGTTCAAATACGAATCTTACTAATGGAGACCAATTCATTACAAAGAAAATGGATGATACCATTTCAAACTACATCATCGATCACTACAAGAATGTTTATCCTAAATCAGACAAACAAATTGAAGTGCATTTAGTGTATGGAACAGAAGAGAAAAATGGGATGACAAAGGTGTTTATCCGATCATTTTATCAAGGCTTTAATATAGCAACTGGAGCACAAGGTCTTTCAGGTCATTCCTTGCCAGCGTTAATTACAATGAAGAAAGATGGAAATGAGTATAAGGTTGTGGAGTATAAGGAAGCAAAGGATGGAAGTGACTATGCATCATCCATTAAACGCATGTTCCCCAAGCGATTCGCAGAAATGGCCCTTTCTAATTCTGGGAATTTGGATGAAGTAGAACATGAGATGAATGAAAAGGTAGAGGAATGGTTGGAGGAAATAAAACAAAATCAAAAAGATTGAAACTCAAAGTGTTCTCTTTTAGGAATATAGACTGGAAGATTAGATTTCAGGAAAATTGATTGACAAAAATGCATATTAATATTATATTAGTAAGTGTCTTACATAACCCGATTCCGTAGCTCAGCTGGGAGAGCGCTACCTTGACAGGGTAGAGGTCGCTGGTTCGATCCCAGTCGGAATCATATAGAAACTAGGCTTCTATCTCTTATTAAATAAAGGGATTGAGGCTTTTTTTATTTTGTACTGCATTTGGTTACCTGTTGTTTAAAATTGTAGACTACACATTCATTGCACATTGTCTTTAAAAAAATTCTGTTCGAATTTATTTGCTGTTTATCTTTGTATTCTATCCAGTATTTTTTGCACAAGAACTATTTAACGCGCTAATAAATATAATAGCATACCCTTCACTAGCTGAGGGGTATGCTATTAATCTAATCGATATTACCTTAAACCATATGCCTTAATTACTTCCTGAGAAATTTTATTTCCTTGATCATCCCAAGCGGTTGCACGGAGGGAAACATATTTGTTTGAGTTAGGATTGTTAATTTTAGCTGTCCAACGATCATTCGCCGTACGCTCGAGATTCACAGTCTCCCACGACTCTCCTTCATTAAAGGAAACCTCTAATGTAGCACCCTCTAATTTACCATACTCTAATTTACTAAAGCCCTCCCAATCAAGTTTTGCAACAGATAGCTCGAGTGCAGTAGATGGTGCCGCAAGTGCGTTACCGTTCATATCGGTCTCAACCTTATAATCTAGTGAATAGAATGGGAGTAAAGTTTCGAATTCTTCGCTTTTTTGAGACCAGAATGTCCATTCTGTATGCGTACTTATTGATGTTTTCCAGCGATTCGGATCACGCTTAGCATCACTTACTAACCTGTATTGTGTTTTTTCTTCTGGGAATGGAGTATTTAAGTTCATAGCTTGTCCTTTTTTTTCACTAAGAAGGGTATCTCCTTGGAACAATTTAAGTGTTTGATTTTTTAAGGATTCGTTATATACTTCACCGCCTGTAGAGCCATTCCCTGAATCGGCCAAAGCAGGAATATTAAAGTGTAAATAGTTCCTTTGGCGGGTAGGTGGGAAATAGCCTTGACCCAAACGCGGACGCACTACTGGAGAGAACCATTCTTCCTGAAGTCTTTGTCCTTTTTCATACGTAACTGAAGGCTGGCGAACTTCCCATGGACTGTCTAATACCGCTGCTTTGTGATACCATCTAGTATCTTTTACTGCTGAAACCCACTCTGTTCGAACAGAAGGCAACTGTAATTTTTGTAATTCCCCTACAGCATTTGAATATGGACGCATATCAAAACGGAACTCTCCTCCAGGTGCTTCACGGTCTGATTTGTAACGCGTGTCGATCTGAACGAGTTCCTCGTTAGATGGTGCATATTTTAAATTATTTGGAATCTGGTCTTGATGAACATCCATCAAATCATATACATATGGTGAATTTGTTTCACCTTCAACAAACAGGTTCAGGTTGCCAGAACGTGCTGCTGTGATCACTTTATCTCCTTCACCTTTACTGATTCCAACAACTGCAAGAGGGATGTCCGTTTTATCCGGATTTCCTGCAAACGCATTGAATTCCTTATCTTCATTGTTTACGATGATCAACAGCTTTGCACCCGCTTCATGTGCAGCAGCGGCCTGCTCAGAAGGCGTAACTTCACTGTTACGATCTACAACAACTGCTTTTCCTTTTGCTTTTAGACGCTCATAATCTGCTGAAGTCCCTTTTCCTGCATAAACCGTTGATAAGTTATATTTTCCATCGAGCATTGTACTTCCTGCAAATGGAACGTCATCCAATTCTTTTCCTTTAAAGTTAATCTCAAGTAATGGCTTCGTTAAACGCCAGCGAGTCAAATATTCGAAGTCTCCTGTTTTAACTTCCGTTGTTGGGACAGCATACATTTTATCGATCCATGGAAGCATGGTATTAGAATGAGTAAATGGTTTGCCACCAAGGGAACGGTAGTATTGCATGCGCTGATAGCTTGGTTCTGTATTCTTCTGTACTTCTACTGTAATTTCTTTTGCTTTTCGAGCATCAAGTTCCACAGTTTGAGGACCGTCTAGCTTGATTTCAGGATTACCGACTAATGCTACACCACTATGATCTGTTTCAGTATCCACTGACATATAAGACATGGCTGAATACGTGCCAGGGGGTAATCGTAATTCTGTTGATCCGTTTACAACAATGAATTCAGGTTTTCCCAGGTCTTTGTTAACGAGCGCGACACCAGTAAGGGTAGGATTTCCATTACGGTCCGTAGCGTTAAACGTTAGCGGATATTTTTCTTCTTCTTTCACCATGCCCATTGAAGTATGAGCCACTTGCTTGCCTTCAGAATCAGTTGCTGTTAGATGTCCTTCATAACGCGTGCCTAAGTCTCCAAGTTGTGGATTCAATGCAACGGTTACGTCTTTAGCCCCGTTAGCCGGAATGGTAATTTGACTCTCAGAAACCGTTAGCATACCATTTGGTGCGGCATTACCTTTTCCATTCTTAAAATCAGCATGAAGATCTAAGGTTACAGCTGAGTCGCTGTCGTTTGTGTAAGTAACTGTTTTTTGTACAGATTGCGCATTATCATTTGGCCATTTAATGAACCCAAACGATATTGAACCAGTTGCTCTCACTGTACTAAATGCCGCTGCTGGGACATCTAATCGACCTGATCCAATATGATAAGGCGAATAATTTAATTTCTTGGATGTACTCATCAACGCTTCTTTTAGCTGTGTACCATTCCAATTAGGATTTTTCTGCAGCAGAATCGCAGCTGCACCTGCTACATGCGGTGTTGCCATGGATGTACCACTCAGACTCTTGTAAGATCCGCTTCCTGATGATAGTCCAGATCGAGCAGCAACAATCCCAACACCTGGTGCAGACAGGTCAGGTTTCAATCCCATATCTCCATAACGAGGTCCTTTTGATGTGAAAGGAGCAATCCTGTCTGTTTTATCCACAGCACCGATCGTTAAAGCAGCTTCAGCAGATCCTGGTGAACCAATGGATCCTTCAGCTCCTGAGTTTCCAGCAGCAATTACAAAGAGTGCACCTGTTTCTTCACTTAGTCTATTTACGGCTTGAGCCATCGGGTCTGTTCCGTCACTTGGCCCGCCTCCCAAACTCATGCTTACAATCTTAGCGTTGTCTGCAGCCCATTCCATGCCGTCTATAATCCAAGAATCCAAACCACTTCCTTCGTTGCTTAACACTTTACCTACGAGCAATCGAGCTTCAGGAGCAACTCCTTTATTCTTGCCCTCAGAAGCAGCCCCTGTTCCTAGTACTGTTGAAGCGACATGAGTACCGTGACCATGACCATCATCAACTGTTTCTCCCGGTACAAAACTTTTTGCCTCGTCAATTTGATCCGCAAGATCAGGATGATTTGGGTCGATTCCTGTGTCAAGTACAGCTACCTTAACGCCCTTACCTGTGTAACCTGACTCCCAAGCGGCTGGCGCACCAATCTGAGGTACACTTTGATCTAATGTGGCTTCCACTCGGCCATCCAGCCAGATCTTTTCAATGCCCTTGTCGAACAAAGCATTGTTTGTTGTTGCAGCCTCAGGTGTGACATCTTTCCAGAATGTATCCGCTTCCATTTTGAAAGCAGAGAAGGCAGCAGCGTTAATACTCTCTAACACTCGAACCTTTTTTGCACCTTTTGGCTCAGCTTTTGGTTGAACAGCTTTACCTTTTGATTCAGTGTACTCCACGATTATGGGTAGAGAAGAAAGACTTTTGTCATCATAGCCATTTTTAATCAATTCCGTTATATTAAACAGATCCATATCCAACTTATCAGCTGCTAAGTAAGGCATAGCTGAATTTGGAATAACATACGTCTCTTCACCAATATCTAGTATCTGAGCACCTTCACCATTTGGGTCAACAGGCTCTACGTTAATAACATTCTTGCCGCCTGCAATCTTTTGAATGGTAACGACATCACCTGTGATCAGCGTGATTTTTTGTTCATCAGCACCATTAATACTGTTTACAATGGCAGAATGCTCAGGTGGTGTCTTTTCATTTGTTGTTTTATCGATTGCTTTTACACTATGAAAGGTTGATGCAAGCAAAAACGCAGATAAAGAGGTTGCCATAATCCTTTTCATGTTCAAATAATTCACTGTACTTCCTCCTAAAAAACCGATTAATAAAATAAGAGCATCTAATGAGATATTGTCTTGTTGCAGGGAATTCATTGTTAGAAACAAATTGGGGAGTTAATCGTATACGTAGAAAGAAAACAACTCCTAGGCCAATTAGAGATTCTATGATTGCAGTCAACGCCAGTATCACGAACACCGACTTTAATCCCTTTACCGGAAATATTCTCGGCATGCATCTTGTCCACGCCTATTTGCGGAACGCTGTCTGCCATTTTCGGATCAATGGCTTCCTTTGTTTTTACCGATGGTTCCACTTTTACCTCGTAATCTATAAAAATACGATTAACTACTCCTGATTGCAGCAAATCTTGCACTGCCACGCGAGGCAGCGTCATCACTACAACGTTGATGGCGTTTTTATACTCTCTTGTTATGTTTAAATCTTTCTGATTACATCCTCTCCTAATCGATAATTTTAACGAATCACAAATAAATCTAGTAAATTGGAATTCTATCCATATCATCACATATTCTTATTTTTCTGGAAATTAAACATAAGGAGTAAATTATATATACTATTAGTTCTACACCAACATAAAACAAAAGATCTATTCTAGCCCTTTTTATTTGAGTAAGTGCTTACATATCTTTCATTTAATGTAAGTTTGATTAAAGGAACTTGTTTCAAAAGATCAAGATCGATCTGTAGTCGGAGAATCGAATCTCGATGGGATAGGAAGTCTTTTAAGGGTTCTGGTGCAAAAACTTCAAAATATCTGCAAATAATCTCCCAAACTTGAACATACTGATACTATTACTCTAAAAAAGGAAGTGATGTTCAGTATGGCAAAGCAAAATCTATTCAAATGGAAACATTATCAACTTGATATTATTTTATGGCTCTTTTCGTAAACTTTGTTGCTATTAACATTTATTAGTGAAAATCGGTAATATGATTTTTACGGTTTCTACCTTTCATCGCACATACAACCACAATAACAAGTGCCAGGTACCTTCCAAATTTAATGGATGGTGCCTGGCACTTGTTGTTATTTAATTAATATTTCTCATTTTTGTAGGATTTTTTAACTCGGAAAAAGAACTACTCCTTATAAATAATTTGTACTGGTGATGATACGATGAGAATCGGTAAATTTGGTGAAGCGAATAAATTAAGTATTGATACCATTAGACACTATATGGATTTAGGATTAATCGTGCCCGAAAAGAAGGGTGGGCAGTACTATTTTGATGAGCGATGTCAAAATGATTTAGAGCTTATTTTGGAATATAAAGGGATGGGTTTTAGTTTAAATGAGATTAAAATGATCTTTCTTTATAAAAAAATTGGGAAATTTACGGATTATGAAAAAGATACCTACTATCAATCTCTGTTTTTGGATAAATACGAGAAGTTGGAACAGGAAATAAATAATTTAGTAAAAAGTAAAGACAAACTAAAGCAGAAATTGGAAGATATATCAGTGAAATCTGCGGAATCTAGCTCAATGATGGGGATTGATTTAAAAGTACTTGATATGCTGAAATGCTTAAAATGTAGTGAATCACTCTCTCTTCAAGATGGGATGATCAGTAGGAATCAGATTCTGGAAGGGAAACTAACCTGCGATTGTGGAGAAGAGTATTCTATTGAATCGGGTATATTAATTATCGGTAAACCGTTCAAGTCTATCGCTGGAATTTCTTTTGAAAATAATATTCCCGAATATATTCATGAAACAGACCCAGGTTTTTTAGAAAATCTTCATATAGGACTTCACTGGGCAAAAAGAAAGCTTGGTCAAGTTGATTTGCACAATAAAGTACTACTTGAGTTAGGAACAGGAGCTGGATTCTTTCTGCGAAATATTTATCAAGAATTGCCAGAGGATTGCCTATATATTGCTGTTGATCGCAACTTGGAGCGGCATCGATTTTTAAAAAGTGTGCTTGAAAAGATTGATATCAAAAGAAGAATTCTTTTTATTTGTGCAGACTTTCTAGACATTCCTATACAGAATCATTCTGTCGATATGGTAATCGATCAATCGGGGACAAGCAATTATAGCTTTTCTCATGAGGAGTTTTTGCTTCTTCAAGTGGATTCCCTAGTTAAACCCGACGGATATTTATTGGGGTCCTATTTTGGTTTTGAAAATTTCAGTCACAAAAGCAAAATCGAACCCAAATATAGAAATAACTTTTCAATAAATAAAATTAAGAAAAACATTAGAGAGTTAAAGTATATTATCCTGGAGGACAGGACTTCTGAATCTATTGATAAAGGCGGAAGGTACGAAGATTTCTTTGTACAGGGTGAAGTGATATGTACCTATACGTGTTTTGGAAAAAGGTAGGGTTAACCCTATCTTTTGTATTTTTCCTCTAAAAATTTCATTGAATCTATATATTGATATTGGGTTCACCCTACGCCTTAAACTTTATTTTAAAGAAGTGAAGCGAGGTGGATGATTCATGAACGCATTACAAATGAGTATAAGTGGGGAAAAGGACCGAAACGAAATAAAAAACCTATTCCTCTATTCTACAGGGAAGACCGTTTCGATATTTGGTACAGCTATTTATAATTTTGCGTTAGGTTTATATGTATTAAAGCTAACAGGGTCGGCGTTAAGTTTTGCAGTTACCCTCATTTTAGGAATTATTCCAATGATTATTATTAATCCGTTTGCCGGAGTGATTGCTGATAAATTCAATAAGAAGACAATAGTTGTTTCGATGGACTTGGCTAACGGAGTGTTGTTAGTTTCTGTTTATGTGTTAAGTAATATATTTGGATTAAATCTATTTCTTATTTATGCTACTACCTTTCTGATGACATTGTTTACTACCTTCTTTGGGGTAGGGCTGGAAGCAGCAAAGCCTAACATTGTGTCTGAAAAAATGTTGATGAATATTAATTCCATTAGTAAAATTATTGATTCAGTCGCCTCTATTATGGGTCCAATGCTAGGGGGAATTGTGTTTGCGATCTTTGATATCAGAATTTTTATTATCATAAATGGAATATCCTTCATCCTTTCCGGATTATCGATGATGATGATTAATTTCAAGCTTTTCAATCATCATTCAAATGAAAATTCTTCTGGTGGGAAAATTCATATTATTAGAGATATAAAGGATGGATTTCACTATTTGTTAGAAAGAAAGAGTATCATGAATTTGTTTATCCTCTTAATTTCCTTAAATTTCTTTCTCGGTTTTGCTGTGACTATTCCATTACCATATATCATTAATACAGTTCTTGAGCTAGGTTCAAAGGAATTTGGTATTATCCAAGGGGCTTTCCCAGTAGGTATGATCTTAGGGGCTGTATTGGTAAAAAAAATCACTAAAAGAATATCCTATTCCTCTCTCTTAAAGTATTTAAGTTTTTCCTTATCGATTTTTATGATCATCACAGGATTCCCAGTCATGCTGGGAGTTTTTCCATTGGATCCTATCTTTTATATCGTTTTTTACAGCGCTGTCTTGTTCTTTATTGGGGCCATCGTAGCGTTGATTGATATACCTATTTCTTTTTTCATGCAAAAGGAGATTTCAGATGAATATAGGGGCAGAGTAATCAGCATTGGTATTAGTATAGGGAAAACGATGCTTCCTGTGGCGATGCTGACTTCAGGAGTTCTGTTAAACTTTATTCCATCTTATATCATGCCTATTGCAGGTGGAATGCTATTCCTTCTATTCAATATACGTTCCTCGACTAAGTTAAACATTGAACTTACTTCAGAAAAAATTGGTACTTAATATGTTATTTTTCAAAGGAAAAGTGCCAAAAGGAAGTAGTCGTGTTCAGCAGATTCATATTTATAGATTATAATTGCTAAGTTAATCCCCAATGTGTATTAAGCTGCATATACTTTTTATTAGCCTATGCACTTTAATAAGGAGAGAACGCATGTGGATACTACTCAAAACTTTTCTTTAAGTTTGCCCCATCCATCTCGCTGGGGGCTTAGCACTGAAATCGGAGGAAGAGCAATTGTAAGAGCTGTATTAACCATCAACTCTGTCTCTGGGAATATGGTAATAGGAACTGCCAATTTTCGAGGTTCACCGATCCCAATCAGTGGATATTGGGATGAAAATACTAAACAGATAAGGTTTGATACACCTTATGCATCCTATTCAGGTCAATTACAAATTTTTGATGATGTAACCATCAGAATTCGTCATTTGATTTTAAGTGGACGTTTTGTAATGAAGCCTCCTTCTTTACAGGCAGGGCAGTATGGAAATTGGATTGCTACAACGAATACCATACTTACTGGAACACCTATAAACAGCACTTCCGTCCCTCCAGTTGGTGCCTTTTTAACTTCTGATTTGCTTTTTAATACGCCTCGAATATTTTATTAACCTGTTAATAAAAAGTTTTAAAATATAAGTGGTTGGGAAAATAAAATAATTTATCATGTAGAAAATAATACAGCCTGGATTCTACCGGGCTATTCTTACATCTCATATTATGAATGTAGTTGAAGCTTCATCCGAAAGGATTCAAAATCCATGATGTTTATTTAACATGGAAAATGAAAAGCCGATTCTTCCTAGCACGGGGAATCGGCTTTTTCTAGTTAGATTTTTTCACTTCTTTTTGTTGCAATCAAGGCCAATACTACTGCTAAAAATCCCGCGGTTAGTTTACCGACAATTAGTGGAATGACAAAGGTTTTCTCCAAGCCAGCTACAAATCCTAAATGACTGCCAAATACAAATGCGCCACTGACGGCAAATGCAGTGTTAACGACTTTACCGCGTTGATCCATTTCGTGTAAAGTGGCAAACATCGGAATGTGATGTGCGAAGGATGCAATAAAACCACCTAATGCTTGTTGATTCATGCCTAGCTTTTTACCAAGTAATACAAAAGGCTTCTGTAAAACTTTAACTAAAACAAATACAAACGGAAAGGCGCCGGCAAGCATCATGGTAATTTTACCGACCGTTACAAATCCTTCTGATAGCGGCATCATCCCTGGGATTAAAACAAATCCTGTTAAAGTTTCAATGATAATTGAAACAAGGCCAATAATAATGATCACTTCAATTCCTTTTCCAAACCATGTAAATCCACGAATCATCATGGTTTGAAAGCTTAACATACCGATGGCGATTAAGACGGAAATGAGTATGGAAGGCAGCAAATTTTTTAACATCCATACAAATTCAAATCCTGCTACAAATCCTCCTGCTAAACAGCCGAATGGAACCGTCATTAGTCCAATCAAAATCCCTTTAGCAAAGAAGGGGTGATCCTTTTTTTGAACGATACTTAGGGCGACTGGAATGGTAAATACAATGGTAGGACCCATCATCGTACCTAAAAACACCCAAGAAAATAATGCAGCATCACTGGACAGTGCCATTTCATTTGCTAAAGAGTATCCACCCATATCTAGTGCTAAAAACGTGGATGAAAACATCGCTGGATCAGCCCCAAGAAATTGGTAGACTGGTGATACAATCGGGGTCAATAATTGAGCTAATAC
Organism: Peribacillus alkalitolerans; assembly: GCF_010882125.1. Lineage (GTDB taxonomy): Bacteria > Bacillota > Bacilli > Bacillales > DSM-1321 > Bacillus_BN > Bacillus_BN alkalitolerans. The sequence continues at coordinate 44,290 of NZ_JAAGVZ010000023.1, forward strand.
AGGTGATAATGAAATCATCCCGACCATTGAAAGCGCTAAAGGCCCCATAGCTTGAAAGGCGTCTTTGAATTTTTGACCGACTCCAAACCGATTGCCTAGCAGATAATCCACTGCCCCTAAGACCATAAATCCTGTCATGATAATAATTATGATTTCATTCACTCGAACACGACCACCATTCATGTAAAAGGTCAGCTTAGATTTAGTATGACCTTTCTTTTTTAAATGCTTACAAAATCAGCAAATCCTTGGTTGAATGGGTAATGATTTCATAGCCTTTGTCTGTTACGACCACATCATCCTCAATTCTGCACCCACCCCATCCTGGGATATAAATTCCAGGCTCGACGGTAACTACCATACCTGATTTAAGAACTTCTTCACTTTTGTCAGAAAGACGGAGCGGTTCATGCACTTCTAATCCTAGCCCGTGACCTGTTGAATGCCCAAAACGTTGACCATAGCCTTTTTCAGTAATATAGTCTCTCGTGAAATCGTCAATCCTTTTCGCTTTTTCACCTGATCGAATCGCCTCAGTCCCACGTTTTAACGCTTCTAAAACGGTATGATAAATATTGCGAAACTCATCTGAACACTTCCCAACAGCTATTGTTCTCGTGATGTCGGAGCAATATCCCCTATACAAAGCACCAAAATCAAGAGTCACCATGTCTCCGTGCTCAATCACTTTTTCAGAAGCTACTCCATGAGGTAAGGCAGCCCTCTTCCCGGAAGCAACAATGATATTAAAGGACGAAGAAGAAGCACCTTGTCTGCGCATGAAAAATTCGAGTTCATCACGAATATCAATTTCCGTTACGCCAGGTTTAATCATATTCAAAACATTATCAAATGCTTTATCGGCAATTGTGGCTGCCGTTCTCATAGTCTCTAATTCTACTTCATCCTTGATTTCGCGAACCTTTTCAATAATATTTTCCAATTGGATAAATTGTACATTTGTATATTTTTGAAGTGAGGAGAAAGTTTTTAATGTCATAGCATTTGCTTCAACAGCGACTATTTGAATGCCTTGACGCTCGATTTCATTTGCAACCTCTTTTTCAATATTTCCATCATGAATGATAGTATTTGCATGTTTCACTTCGTCTTGAGCCTGTTCACCATAGCGGAAGTCTGTGATAAACGTTGCGCTATTCTTTGAAACCAGAACCATTCCAGCTGACCCTGTAAAACCTGTTGCATATCGACGATTTTCACTTTTAGTTATTAAGATTGCATCAACTTCATTTTCAATAAGCTGCTTCTGTATTTTTTCGATTCTGTTCATCATTTTTTCTCTCCTTGTACAATCATCATGTTTTTCGGGAATTTTGTTAATACTTCATAGCCACTGTCCGTAATGACAACATCGTCTTCAATTCGAACACCACCAAGCCCAGGGACATATATACCTGGTTCAATGGTAACCACCATGCCTCGTTTTAAAACGTCATCATTCGCTTCGTTCATAGAAGGTGCCTCATGAACATCAATTCCTAAGCCATGTCCGATTCGATGCGGGAAATAATCACCATAGCCAGCCGTTTGAATTACTTCTCTTGCAGCTAGGTCAACATTACCAATTCTAGTCCCTGACTTACATGCATTTATTCCAGCTACATTTGATTGCAAAACCGTATTATAAATCGCCTGTAGTTCATGAGTGATATTACCAAACAGGACGGTTCTTGTAATATCTGAACAATATCCTTTATATTTCACACCTAAATCAAAAAGGACAGTATCTCCTTTTTTTAATGTATTATCACCTGACACGCCATGCGGGTTACTTGCATTTTCCCCAAACAAAACGATTGGAGGGAACGACATTTCTCTTATTCCTTTTTTCTTTAATTCATATTCAATCTTTCCTAGTACTTCAAGTTCAGTGATTCCTTCTGTTAAGGCTTCTATCCCCACGTATACTCCTAAATCAGCAAAAGAGGCTGCTTCTCGTAAAATTTCAAGTTCATTGTCATCTTTTACTAGTCGCATCTCCGTTAGCTTTCGATCTAGGGATCTAAATTCTATATCACCCAAAATTTGTTGCAGGTTTTCGATATAAGAATAAGAAATTTCATGCTTCTCAACTGCAAATCTCGTTAATTCTTGTCTAGATTCAATAACATTGCGAACAAGTACCCACGGATGATCTGAGTCTGTATAACTGATAATCGGATAGTTCCATCCTGCATCCTTCAGCATGGGAACTTCCATAGCAGGTGTAACAAAGATGGGTTCTCCATTTTCAAAGACGAAAATTCCAACAAACCGTTCGTGTGGATTGTAATCGAAATTCGATAAATAAAAAATATTATGGCGCGATGTTACTAAGCCGCCTGAAATGCTTTCTTCTTTCAAATAATTTTGCAATGCTTGCAATCGGTCATTCATGCCCCATTCTCCTTTAATATAATGATAAATCTGCTCTTGAAGAATTGATGCAAGTATTGTGCCATCAAGAAAGCTTAATACCTAAAGTAAATGTCAAATGGAGTGTAAAGATTAATAGACAATAATAGGTGTATACTGTCTAGGTTTTTAGACAATAAAAAAACAGTGCATCAGCAAATGAGAGGCACTGTTTTCTAGCATTAATGCTTAATATTTAATTTTTTCATTTTATTGTATAAAGTAGCTCGAGAAATTCCTAGTTTTTTAGCGGCGGAGAGTTTATTTCCATTCTCCATTTGAATGGCTTCCATAATTTTATTTCTCTCAAATTCATTTAGATCTATCTGCAAAGAATCATCAGTATATAAAGACGAAGAGGTAGCCTGCATCAGTTTATGTGGTAAAGCACCGACCGAGATGCTACCGTCTCCTGATAATAACACCAATCGTTCAATGACATTTCGAAGTTCTCTAACATTTCCAGGCCAATCGTATTTTAATATGATGGAAGTGACCTGGGGATCTACGACTTCTATGTTCCGATGGTACAGTATTGAAAATTCATTGATAAAAAGATGAATGAGCTCCATGATGTCTTCTTTTCGTTCTCTCAATGGAGGAATCGTTATGGATAAAATGTTCAGTCGATAATATAGGTCTTCTCGGAAGGCGTTCGCTTCTACCATTCTTTCTAAATCCTTATTTGTAGCAGCGATGATTCTACAGTTGGCTAATAGTTGCTCTGTACCCCCGACACGATAATACGTTTTATCTTGAAGCACACGAAGTAGCTTTACTTGCATATCCAATGGTAAGTCACCAATTTCATCGAGAAAAAGGGTACCGCCATTTGCTAACTCAAGTTTTCCTGGCTTACCCTTAGCATCTGCCCCTGAAAATGCTCCTTTTTCATAGCCGAAAAATTCACTCTCAAACAACGACGGAGTGATCGCACCACAGTTTACAGCGATAAATGGAGAGTCTGATTCTTTGTAATAATGAATTGCTTTTGCAAAGACTTCTTTTCCAACTCCTGTTTCACCAAGCAATAAAATGTTTGCACTAGTCTCAGACATTTTCTTGGATAACAAAATCGTTTCTTTAATAAGTTGGCTCGAACCTCTAATTTGTTGAAAGGAGTCCTGTGACGATTGAAGCCTTGAAACCTCCTTCTGAAGTTGAAGGATTTTGGAGGAAGCATACATAAGCTCTTGATTCATTAACACTTGACTTGTAATATCCGTTTCTGCAGCTACTGCACCAACAATTCGATCTTCGATAATGATAGGACTACTATTAATCATAACAAATAGGTCTTCGCGTGGCTTATGCTGCTTGTGCCGAAACGATTCTCCAGTTTCCATCGTAACTTTATTTAACAGCATCTCCCTAGGAAAAAACTGTTCCATCTCTTTTCCAATAATCTCCTCTTTTGCAATAGAAAAAATCCGTTCTGCCCCAGGAGTCCACACCACCGTTTTCCCGGCTTCATCCACAATCGTGACAGATCCATCCATTGTATCTATCATCGTATTAAAATAAGCATGTAAATACTGATAAGAATCAAAAACTCTATTAAGTAAATTAGGGGCATCTACATAGCCCATGATTGAACCTTCATCATCCGTAATGACTATTATATCGGACGTTTGCAATCGCTGAATCACGTCCTGGATAGAAGCATTGCTCTTAAAAACAATCGCTTCCTTCCAATGAAAATTCTCGATATTTTCGCTTTTATGAGAAAGGTATTCGCTTTTCCTTAACATCCATACAGTATTTCGATGCTGTTTAAACACAAATGCAGCTTCACATTCTATTCTTTTATCTAATTCGGAAAGCAATACAAAATCCGTTTGAATTAAGGTCTTTAAAAGAGGAAGCAGATGCTTCATGATGATCCACCACCTAAACGACTATTCTTACTATTACTCTATCATGTTGGAGCCCCTGTGTCTTGAATGACTGGAGCCGTTTCTGATGGTTAAATTTTGGTAAAGTAGCTGTTTAATAGAACAGCTTCCTTTTGAATCTTGATTATTGTACAGAAAGATAGATATTGAAGAAAATTTAGTAGAATTCCACGCTCGTCCAAACATAAATCAATTTTTAGCATTTAATAAGGATGAGGAATACTTAAAATTCTAATTTTGAAGAACTAGAATCTATATTAAATCGTAAATCTACGTTTTTAGAAAATAAATTTTGATGAAAAAAATTTTATTTGAAAGAGTAATGCAGCCTTGAATAGGAAAATAGTTTGTACCACAATATTCATTTGATTCCTAGTATATACTGTATCAGACAAAAAAGTTAACTATAGCACCAATTCTTATCCAAGGAATTGGTGCTTATTTTATTGACGAGTATATGATGGAATTGTTTTGAATGGACATTGATAGTGTATTCAGAAATATGTTGATAAAATATAGAAAACTGTATTAAGTATGAGCTTAATGAAATAAAAAAAGTATTAATAGAGATTGGAGATATTTATGACCTATTCACTAGAATCTATCGCATTTCTAGATCATGCCATAGATTTTGCAAAACTACATCAAAAGTTTAATAGGTTTAATCCTTTAAAAGTACTAAGAGTGGACCATTTCGAGATTCGTCATTCCAATGTATTGGCTTGGTTGTTGGATTCCGGTGAGAATCATCAATTAGGGGATTTCTTTATTAAAAAATTGCTTTCAAGGTTATTAACAAGGAGCGAGAATGAAGAGAAATTAGCACAATTTGACTTCCTTCAATATATTTACACATCGTTCTCGGATGTGGAAGTATATCGTGAGGTAAAAACTGAGACAGGAAGATTTATTGATTTATTACTTGTTGCACCGAGACATAAGTTAGTGTTAGTGATTGAAAATAAATTCCATTCTTCCGAATCAGTTGGGCAGCTAGATAATTACATAACTTTTGCTAGGAGTAAATACAAGGATTATACAATAGTCCCAGTTTTCCTAACGCTTAACAGTGATACTCCTACTCATATAGATTATTGGATTCTTGATTACAGTGATGTGCTAGAAATCATCACTTTACATTTAGAGTTACACTATGAATCTATTCCTGACAGCGTGTATGAATTTTTAAAACATTATACTGCTATATTGCAGGAAGAACTTGTACCTGATGATGAAATGATACAGCTTGCTTTAAATGTGTATCAATCAAATCGTGCTGCCGTAGATTTACTGTACTTAAGTCAACATGATGAGTTTCGCAATCAGCACAGAAATAAGCTAGCCTTTCAACAAATTGATACATTGACTAGTAGTGAAAAGCAGTTAATTAGTCGAATTTACCAAAAAAAGAAACAAACCCTTGATTATATCTATCGTGTAGGGAGCAATGTATTGCGAGAGGCATTTTTATCATTTGTGCAGAAAGTGGAGTTTCCCGAAGAAGTCTATCAAGCGCATGTACGTGTACCCAACTTTATTTTGCCAGATTGGATAGACTTCATTGAAACTATTGGAGAACCAGAAAAGGGGTACTGGCTAGGGCATGGATTAATTATATGGTTTGAAAGAACCTGGGATGAAAGGTTAAAGCTTAACATTGAGGTAGGCCCGATTCCATTTGAGAACAGAGTGTCCTTATTAAAGGCTCTTGAAAAACAGGGTATTTCAATTCGTCCCTCTGCAAAAGAAGAAGGGAAAAAATATACAAAAATATATGTGAAAACGATCGATATAAGTGATTGGGCCAATAAAGATGGTATAGTAGCAGGGATGGAAAGACTTTATTACGATACAAGCTTTAAGGACACCATCAAAAACATTGCTTCTGCAATTGAATCTATGCAATTACATGAAGCTGAATTGGAAGAAGATAGCCAAGTGGAATACAAGTCAATTCAAAGTGTGGATAGAATTCCTAAAGATGCATTCTTAAAGTTCGTTGAAAAAAATCATATAAAATCAGATGACTTCCAACTTCGAAATCGAGACTATTCATTTGTTTTACCTTTATTTAACGATCTTGAACAGAAGTATGGTAAAACTAGAGAAAAATGGTGGTGGCATAACGGTGTATTCATATATTGGTTCGAACGGTTAGCTGATGATCGCTTAAAACTAACATTGGAGTTAGGACCATTGGAAATCGAAAATCGATTGAAAATACTAGAAGATTTAGAATCTCTTGGTTTAAATGTTTCATCTAAATCAAAACTTCCTTCAGCTAGATATACAAGAGTGTATTCAAAATCGAAAGTGATAGTTAACTGGAACAATGAAATAGAAGTTTTAGAAACAATGCAGAAGCTTTTTAATGAGGAAAAAAATACGGAGATACTTGGAATGTTAAGTTTACTATAATAAGTATGAAAGTAGGATGGGGATTCATGCCAATCTACAATAAATTAGTACGAGATTTAATTCCTGAGATTATTGCTTCATCAGGTAAACAATTCAGCTTCAAGGTTCTTAATGAAGTAGAATATGTAAAGGAACTCAAAGCTAAATGTTACGAGGAAATAAAAGAGTACACATCTACTGAAAATGATAAAGATGCATTGGAAGAGCTTGCAGATTTACTAGAGATTATTAACTCCTTAGCAGCTTGTCATGGTGCATCGATTACTGATTTAGAAGAGGTTCGAAAAATGAAAGCTGAAACACGTGGAGGTTTCCAAAAGAGAATTTTTTTGGAAGAAGTTTTCGATAATATTTAAATTCGGGGGGATCAAATATGAATGAGAAGGAGTTAAAATCTAAAATTCACAACCTAAGCATTTGGAAAAAAGGGGATCAGCGTGCACCTCATAAACCTTTGTTAATTCTATATGCCTTGGGACAACTCCAGCAATCTCATCTTCATATGATTCCTTATGAAATGATTAGAGAACATCTTAGAAAACTTCTTCAGGAATTTGGACCTTCAAGAAAAAGCCACACAACCGTTGACCCATTTATTCGGTTAACTAAAGATGGCATTTGGGTTTTAGATAAAGAATCACCAGTGAAGGAAAAGGCCTTACGTGACAATAATGTTCATGGAGGTTTCACTTACGAAGTATACAATATGCTAAAGGATAACAATCTTCTAATTAAAGAAGTAGCACAAATACTATTAGAAGAGCATTTTCCAGATACTTTGCATGAGGATCTACTATCTGCAGTTGGATTAGATATTGAGAGTAAAAAATCAAAATCAAGAGATCCGAAATTCAGGGAAAAGATTTTAAGAGCATATGAGTATAGTTGTGCGGTTTGTGGTTTTAATGTCAGGCTTGACAACAATCCTGTTGGTATAGAAGCAGCTCATATTAAATGGCATCAAGCAGGTGGACCTGACAATGAGGAAAACGGGATAGCCCTTTGCTCCCTGCACCATAAATTATTTGATAGAGGTGTGTTCACACTAACCGATAATTTAGAATTTATTGTAGCTGAAGCTGCAAACGGAAACAGGGGTTTTGATGAATGGCTTATGAGGTACCATGGTCAATTTATTCGAAAGCCTATTAATCCTACCTACTATCCAGAAATTTCTTTTGTAAATTGGCATGTTAAAGAAGTGTTTAAAGGTCCTGGAAGATATAGTGTCAATAAATACATGTAATTTTTTAATGGAGAAAAATAAATAAAAAGGAATAAGACTGGTAATGGGCCGCAATTCATTGCCGGTCTTTCTGTGCTAATCTATTGGGAATATTTACTTGTAATATTGGAGGAATTACCCATGATATATTTAATAAGACCTAATTTTGGACTTAACCCCGTCAAGTAGACAGCTCTAAAAAAGACTATGCAGCCATCGTGATTCGATACTCAATCGGAGCACGATGGTTTAGTCGTTTTTGGAA
>NZ_JAAGVZ010000024.1 GCF_010882125.1 Peribacillus alkalitolerans
GTTAACATATTTATCACCTAAGCACATTTTGTAGTACCTTCATTATACAAAAAAAGACCGCAGACAAATCCCCTTTTTGGGGGATTTGTCTACAGTCTGAATAACCCCATTATCTGGGGTTATTTTTTTTTTTTTTGAGAGGTTCCTAAAAAAAGTTAGTATTGTTAGATGTGCTTTAAAGAAAGCTCCTATACCTTCTTAATCATGTTAAATTTGTGGTGTTTTGATTATTAATAAATTTAGTGAAGAGCTGTCGTTATGGAAGCCTTTCTTTTTACAAACGTGGCAACTTGGAAGAAGGGAATTATAATTGAATTATAGAATAATTAGAGAAAATTGTTTGTTTTAAGGAGAGCTTATGAAATTTATTCATATATTTGGACCACAAGCGGTTGGAAAAATGACTGTTGGGCAGGAGTTAGCGAAAATAACGGATTTGAAACTTTTTCATAATCATATGACGATTGACTTGGTTAATCATTTCTTCGATTACAGTACAAATGAAGGAAAAAGATTAGTAAAATTGTTTCGTCAGGAGATATTTGAAGAAGTATCAAAGAGTAATTTGTATGGAATGATATTCACTTATGTATGGATGTTTGATCTGGAATCAGATTGGGATTATGTTAAGCGACTCTCCCAGCTTTTTGAGTCCAGAGGAGGCTCTGTTTACTATGTAGAACTTGAGGCTGACTTAGAAGAGAGACTTGAGAGAAATAAAAGTCCAAATAGACTTGAACACAAACCTAAAAAAAGAGATATTGAATGGTCTGAAAATGACTTAAAACGCACAATGGAGAAACATAGATTGAATTCCTTAGAAGGTGAAATCACATTTTCAAATTATATAAAAATCAACAATACAAGCTTGAATGCAGTTGATGTAGCTAAAATAATTAAAGAAAGATTTCATTTATGAGTTACTTTGTTGTTTACAAACGTAGTTCAACTTAATGAGGGGTAATCCAGAAGGATTATCTCTCTTTATTATTGAATAAGGTTTATTTCTAGTTATATTGCTTAAGAGGCAGATTAGTTCAAATAGAATGTAGAATAAAATTACCATCTTAGATCTCCCTTTAGTAAGTGTAGATTATATAGATGCTAAAAGAAATGAAATAGAAGAATAAAAGGAAATGGAGGTCCGCTAATCTATAGCGTGTCCTTTTAACTAAAAGGATTGAATGGGGGGAATTTACATCTTAATCGGTACAAGATTTATCAATTTCAGTAAAAAACTTGGGATAGGGTTTATTGGTGCACTTATTACTGGAGTAATTTGTGGGTTTTTGCTAAGAATCATTATGCGGATCATTGCTCTTGCATATCCTTCATTAGGAAGCGGTGTATCAATTCAAGGAGTGATTTCCCTGATAGGTACTGGAATTAGCTTTTGTTTAGCGAGCAGTATCTTATATACATATGTAGCACCATATCTTCCAAATCATTGGGTAATGAAAGGAAGTATATTTGGCATTATCAATCTAGTTTTTTTCGGCATACCTATATTAAATAATCCTGATTTACAAGGTGATCAAGCTATTTTGACAATTATACTATTCTCTTGTGTTTTCATAACGGGTGGGTTATTACTGGCATACACCTGTTGGAAGATTTCTACATTTTCCCAAAATCGAAACCACAATAAAATATGGCACGTCAGTTTTATTGTTTTTGTAATTCCAGCCTTAGTATCGCTAGTTCAAAACATAAGTGGGGTATTGATAGAGGTATTGGGATAGTATGATGGTTTCATTGTCAAACGCTTTTCTTATTTAGTTTGAGTAAAGTTATGAGATAAAAAATAAGGAGGTTCTGTGGTGAAAAATAAAATAGATTATACGATAAAACCCCCTGAAAATTTTAAGGGATTATTGACATTGTATGATGAATTAGGATGGAACTCGCTTAAATTAACAATTAATGATTTAGAACAAATGTGCAATCAGAGTTGGTATGTAATATATGCTTTTGATGACCAAGAATTAGTAGGAATGGGACGTGTTATTTCTGATGGAGTAATTACGGCAATTATATGTGGAGTATGTGTATTACCAAGCTACCAGTCTAGAGGAATTGGCAAAGAAATAATGAAACGAATAATCGAGCATTGTGGCCAAAATAGAGTAATTCCTCAACTTATGTGTGTAGAACGGTTAGAGTCTTATTATGAAAATTTAGGTTTCAAGAAATTTTCCATTGGAATGACAAAAAATATAAATCGTTAATTTGCTTTTGTTAACCTTAAAGCACTTATTTTCTAATAATTGAATCAAGATTGTAAAAGGTTGTACTTAAACTATTGGGGACTAGAGTTCAATAACAAAACTTGTTATGCAGCTCTCATTTTTTTGTTCTAATCTTGAGGCTTTGAACGGATGAAATACACTAATTTTTAAGGGGAAATGATAAAAAACTTTTAAAACCTTAAATATTCAATATATTAATTAGTACTTATATTGTAAGGAGTGCTCCTAATCATGGAAGTAGTTGAAAGAAAAAAGAGAATTAAAACAAGTCAAATTTTAGGGTTAATTATTATTGGTTTAGTTATAGCTGCAAACTTTAATATAATTCAAAGCTCGCTTAACAAATTTATTGTTCAACAGACGAAAAAGGAGTCAACAGTTACTAAAACTTTAACCCCACATGAAATTGACCAACTGGAAACTAAACAAGAGAAACTTTCTCAAAAATATGACAAAGCAAAAACTGAATGGCTTCATAAAGAGATTGAGCTTGGTGCATTCCTTATGAGGCGTAACGGTTATTCATTTCTGTTGCACCATCCTGAATACGATTCAGCAGCGATTAAATATACTGTAACTAAGTACAAAATTGATGGAAAAATAGTTGAGTTTATGAGTAAAAGTGAAATCATTCAAGTTCATTCAAAAGAAGGATGGAAAGATCTATAACTGCTATATAAAATAAACCCCTTTTCCAACTTACGCATTCTCATATATTCTTATTACATTGTAAAGGATTGATTATTTATGAAAAAATTTAGAAACCCTGACACGATTCATACTCCTGTTGCTCCATATGTGCATCAAATTGAAATATCTGGTGCTAATAGATGGTTAACTTTATCTGGACAATTAGGTATGGATATCGATGGCACAGTACCAGAACATCCCTTAGAACAAATGAAATTAGCATTAGAAAATATTAAGAGAAACCTTGAAGCTGCTGAAATGGAAGTTAATGATTTAACTAAGTTAGTGTTTTATTTAGTTGGTGACTTTGAAGCTAATGAAAGAAAAAAAATAATAAGTGATTTTCTTGGTGAACACCTTCCGTGTACAACAATGGTTTATGTAGTTGCTCTAGCTGCACCTGCTTTTAAAGTTGAAATTGATGCTTGGGCCTGTAAAGAGGTTGAATAAATATTCTATATCCCTTGTTTGTACTAACCAGGGCGAGAGTTGAAGATCCAGCTACCATTTAGGGTGCTTTTTTATATACCTAAAGGGGCGGGTTAGTGGAGGAAGGAAATGTCCTACTACTTACAGAATATTTCATATAGGTATTATTGATATCCTATTTATCTTAATACCAAATATTATAAGCTGAAATGACAATTTGATCAATGAGGGCGGTGATCCAAAAGGATTATCGCTCTATTTTATTGAAATAAGATAAAATGAATTGGGAAGTAATGGGGCAGGTTAGCACAAAAAAGATTAAAACAAACAGGAGATTGGTAGGGTTTGAAGAAGTAAAAAAATGAATCTTTAGGAGGGAACTTATAAATGTTTATTGTAAATGTTGAAGGTGCAATTAAGAAAAATGATAAATGGCTTATAATTGAAAGAAGCGTAAAAGAAGACCACGCTGGTGGTATGCTTTCTCTTGTTGGAGGCAAGGTAGATATTGAAGGGAACTCCTCAGATATATTAGAAAGAACTGTAAAGCGTGAAATTTTAGAAGAAGTCGGTGTGATAGTAAAAGACAGGATAGATTATGTACACAGTACATCTTTTGTAACAGAAACGGGTGAAAATGTAGTAGATATTGTTTTTCTTTGCGAACATTATTCTGGTCAGGCATTTCCTAAAAGTCCTTATGAAGTAGAAAAGGTCCTATGGTTTACTACAGAAGAAGTATTAAGCCACCCAAAAGCACCTATTTATTTAAAAGAAAGTATAAAACGAGCTGAATCGTTGAATCCAATTCATCCCTCATTTTAACTTTATAATCCATATACTTAATATTGGAGTGGTTTTGTTGAAGAAAATATATATTATAAGGCATTGTGAGGCTGAAGGACAACCATCCGAATCACAACTCACAGATAAAGGTTTTAAACAAGCAATAGAGGTATCTGATTTTTTTTCAGAAATTAAAATCGACCGTATTATTTCAAGCCCTTATAAGCGTGCTATACAATCTATACAGCCACTTTCAAAGCGGTTAAATGTCGAGATAGAGATTAATAGACAATTAACTGAACGTGTACTAAGTACTAAAAATCTTTCGGACTGGTTGGAAAAACTACAATTAACATTTGAGGATATTGACCTGAAATTTGAAGGTGGAGAGTCCAGTAAAGAAGCCACGCAACGAATAGTAGAAGTTGTAGAGGAAGTTTTTAACTGTGAATATGAAAATACTATCATGGTTACCCACGGAAATCTAATGTCATTACTTTTAAAGTATTATAATGAAAATTTCGGATTTGATGATTGACAAAAACTTAGTAACCCTGACATATTCATTTTAAGAAATGCGAGTAATAAAGTAATTTATGAACGATTATGGCAACAAAAATAGGTTATAGGTATAGATAGATTGTGAAGAAACGTACTATCGGGATAATTAAGGATTAGAGCTGTCATTCAGCATTTCTTATTGAAAAAACGATCTATTTATTCAGCTAAAGCTGGCGGTGGTCCTAAAGGATTATCGCTCTTTTTATGTGAATTAAGATATGGTGAATGAAGGTCGTTGGCATACCCATCTTCAACCAGCATTATCAATTGAGTCTAATACTCAGTTTGAAACAGAGATAAATCAAAAGTTCCCTCATGATAAATTTTTAATTTTAACAACAACTATATTTTTATTTTGAGGGTAATTTGCATACCGCAAACGCTTTATCTTGGTAATGTATTAAAATAAATTATTGACACATATTTTGATCTTGTGTTAACTTTATGTCATCGCAATTTATTTCTCTAATACATTAGCGAAATAAAGTATTTGGAAGTTTAGTATTTTAATATAAATTTTGTAAAGGTGGTATACACAAATGGCACGTTTTGCAGCTATGATCTTATCCATTTCAACTGTATTATTCCTACTTATTGGTTGTTCCAAATCTGAAGAAAAAATTAATAAAGACACACTAGTCATTGGAATTGATGATAAATTTGCCCCTATGGGATTCCGAGATGAGAAAAATGAAATCGTAGGATTTGACATTGACTATGCAAAAGCGGCTTCAGAAAAAATGGGGATGAAGGTTAAATTCCAACCTATAGACTGGAAAACCAAAGAATCTGAGTTAAGCAGTGGAAGAATTGATTTAATTTGGAACGGATACACAATCACTGATGAACGCAAAAATAAGGTTCTGTTTACAAAACCCTACTTAAAGAATGCACAAGCGGTAGTCACATTGGGGAATTCGAACATTACGAATCTTAATGATTTAGGAGGAAAAGTGATTGGTCTTCAATCTCTTTCTTCGGCTGCTGATGCTTTGAATAGTAGTCCGGTTAATTCACAAGTCAAGACCGTGACGGAATATGCCGACAATGTTCTAGCCTTAAGTGATCTGAAGTTAGGTCGGGTGGATGCTGTGGTAATTGATGAAATTGTCATAAAGTATTACATGTCAAAAGAGAAAGAGACTTTTAAGTTACTCGATGAATCTCTAGCTCCTGAGGAATACGGGGTAGGTGTGAAAAAAGGAAACGAAGAACTATTAAAGAAACTTCAAAAGGCACTTGATGAGATGAATGAGGACGGTACAGCTGCAGAAATCTCTCGTAAGTGGTTTGGAGAAGATAAGGTATTAAAGTAATTAGCGGCAAAAATAATGGACAAGCAGGATTTCCAGTGGAAAGCCTGTTTTGTTTTTGGAGGAATGTTACATGTCTTTGGATTATGTGATTTCAATACTTGTTCCTATGTTAGAAGGGGCTAAGATGACAGTACTATTATTTTTAATTGCCATACTGTTGTCGATTCCGCTTGGGTTCTTATTAACATTAGCAGTAAAAAGTAGGATTAAGACTATATCATTTATTGCACAGATTTATATTTATTTGATGCGGGGTACACCACTACTTCTTCAGTTGCTTTTTATAGTTTTTGGACTGCCACTTATTCCTGTAATAGGTGAATATTTGGTACTAGATCGATTTTTAGCTGCCTGTTTGGGATTCATTTTGAACTACGCTGCATATTTTGCTGAAATTTTTCGTGGAGGGTTATTGGCGATAGATAAAGGACAATATGAAGCTTCACAAGTCCTAGGTTTGAGTAAATGGCAAACCACAAATAAGGTTATCTTACCACAAATGTTTCGAATAGCACTTCCTGCAGTTTCAAATGAATCGGTGACACTAGTAAAGGATACTGCGTTACTCTATGCAGTTGCTGTACCCGAATTATTACACTTCGCACAAACAGCTGTGAACCGTGATTTTACTATTGTTCCATTCTTTTTAGCGGGGATTATCTACTTAATGTTAACACTCTTATTAACTATTCTTTTTAAGTGGCTCGAACAAAGGTTCAAATTTGAAAAATAAGGAGTGGTGAATGTGTCAATTATTGAAGTATCTAATCTCAAAAAATCATTTGGTAAATTGGATGTATTAAAAAAGATTACTTTTGATGTTAATAAAAATGAAGTGGTTGCAGTAATCGGCCCATCCGGTTCGGGGAAAAGTACGATGTTGCGTAGTCTTATTCATTTAGAAGAAATAGATGACGGAAATATCAATATTACTGGTAAACATCTGGTGAGGGACGGAAGCTACTCTAATATACAGGAAATCAAGCAAATTACGTCTAAGATGGGCATGGTATTTCAGAATTTCAATCTCTTTCCTCATCTGAATGTAAAAGAAAATCTTGAACTTGCTCCAAAAATGTTGAAGAAAGAATCAATTGAAGAAATCGTTAAACGAAGTACAAGCCTATTAGAGAAAATAGGTCTCTCTGATTGGTCGGATGCTTATCCTGATATGCTTTCTGGTGGCCAAAAGCAAAGAGTTGCAATTGCAAGAGCACTAATGATGAACCCAGAAATTTTGTTGTTTGATGAACCTACATCTGCCTTGGATCCAGAATTGACTGACGAAGTACTAAATGTAATGAAGCAATTGGCAAAAGAACATATGACTATGATAGTGGTGACACATGAGATGGAGTTCGCTAAGGAAGTTGCTGACCGAGTCATATTCATGGATAACGGGAAAATCATAGAATCAGGTACGCCTGATGAATTGTTTAATAGTCCACGGAACGAAAGAACGAAAATGTTTTTGAAACGTAAAATAATATAACCGAATAAGTCACAAGTAAAAGGCTGTCTTTTTAGGCAGCCTTTTGTATTTGTTGAATACTTTTTCTACTAGTCAAATTAAACAGCTTCGCCTTCTAAGAGTAAAGGACAAATAACATTAAAAATGGTTCTTGTGGTGCGAATCATTAACCACAAGGGCCTATATTTTTTGTCTACTATCCATTTTCAAATCCATCCAATATGAAAGTAGGAAAAGAAAAATGTATTCAAATTAATAAATATATTATTCGTTTGGTGATTGACAAGAATGATGTCCGTATCATAAATTTATAGACAAAGATAATAAAGTTGCATTAGGCAAACTTTTTAAGAGGAGGTAAAAGTATGTCGGACAATAAAATGTCTCGTCGAGATATGTTAAAGATTGGTACGGCGGGAGCGCTTGGTATTGCAGGGAGCATGTATTTAAATAAAGTGTCCCAGTTTTCAGGTGTAGCGAAGGCAGAGACCCATCATACATCCAGCAAAAAAAGTCATTCTGGAAGTCATTCTGGAAGTCACTCACATGTGGTAGACACGTCCAAAACAGAAGGCTATTTGATGGCAGAACGCCTATTAACCGAGTTTGATTATGGAAAGGTATCCAATCTTTCAGATGGGCGTACTCTTCGTGAATATGAGGTAGTGGCAATTGATAAAGAAATCGAAATCGCTAAGGGAATCAAGTTTCCAGGCTGGACGTACAACGGGTCCATTCCAGGACCAACCTTTCGTTGTACAGAAGGAGATGTATTACGTTTTCATTTTGTGAACCAAGGAAGCCATCCTCATTCCATTCACTTTCACGGTATCCATCCTCCCGAAATGGATGGCATCGACGCTATTCCGCCAGGTGGTTCGTTTACGTATGAATTTGAAGCACAACCCTATGGCTTACAGATTTACCATTGCCATGTGTTGCCATTAAGAAGGCATATTCATAAAGGACTGTATGGGAACTTCATCATTGATCCAAAAACGCCTAGGGAGCCAGCAGTAGAAATGAACATGGTCATGAATGCCTTTGATTTAGACTTAGACGGAGCCAATGAATTTTACACCGTGAATGGGTATGCGTTTGCATTTATGAATCATCCCATACAAGTAAAGAAGGATGAGCTTGTCCGAATCTATCTTAGCAATTTAACGGAGTTTGACTTACTCAACTCCTTCCACTTACATGCCAACTACTTTACGTATATTCCGACGGGTAGAAACGAAAATCCTACTCAATTTACGGATACGATTATGCAATGTCAAGGGGAACGAGGAATCATTGAAGTGCGTTTTCCTTATAAAGGAAAATATATGTTCCATGCCCATGTAAGTGAATTTGCGGAACTCGGCTGGATGGGATTCTTTGAGGTCGTATAAAGAGGAGGGAAGAGAATGAAAACAAAATGGTTTATATCAGGTTTGATCCCACTAGCCTTGTTAGTGTTGGTTTTAGGATGGGTATTTACAAAAGGGGCAGGTGTAGAAAGAGAACCGGCAGCACCGATTGAAGTCTTAAATGTTGAAAAGTTCAAGGTCATTCCTGGGGGTTTTGAACTCGATGTTAGTAACACAGGACCCGAGACATTGACCATCGCTCAAGTCATTGTGGATGATTCCGTTTGGAATTTTTCCATGGAACCTAGTCCGACTCTAAAAAGATTTGAAGATGGAAAAGTCCGAATTAATTATCCGTGGGTGGAAGGAGACCCTCATACGGTCTTATTAATTTCAGAGAATGGAATCATCACAGAAGCAGGATTGGATGCAGCCACTTTAACACCTGAACCATCATGGAAGAGTTTCTTAAATTATGGGTTCATCGGATTCTATGTAGGAATTGTCCCAATCACGTTAGGTTTACTGTGGTATCCTTTTATGAAACGATTGAACCGAAAGTGGATAAATGGCATTCTTGCCCTTACTGTAGGGTTATTATTGTTCTTATTTTTTGGTACTTTATTTGATGGATTTGAAATTGGAGCAGAAGCTCCCTCGGTATTCCAAGGTAACATGGTCGTCATTATTTGTACGATTTTAACCTTTTTACTACTCTTCGGATTCGATCAATATCAACAACGAAAACAGAAGAGAAACGGTTATTCTCCATTTGGAATTTCCTTATTGATGGCTACGGGGATTGGTCTTCATAATTTTGGAGAGGGATTGGCGATTGGATCTTCCTTTGCACTAGGAGAAGCTGCATTAGGTACGTTTTTAATCATCGGATTTACGTTGCATAACATTACCGAAGGTATCGGGATAGCAGCACCATTATTGAAGACGAAGCCTAAAATCAGTACCTTCTTTCTACTAGGTGCCATCGCAGGAGCACCTGCGATTCTCGGAACCTGGTTTGGAGGATTTGTCTTTTCACCGATTTGGGGAGCTGTTTTCCTTGGAATAGGTGCAGGTGCTATCTTACAGGTTATCTTTGTGATAGCCAAAATGCTGATGGATGATCATAAAAAGAATGCAGAACCTTCAGTTTCTTGGTTGAATTTTGCAGGTTTTACTCTTGGGATATTAATTATGTATTTCACGGCATTCTTCGTTAAATATTAAAGGAGGGGCTAAATATGGCAAATATAGGGGTAAGTGGTGCAGTATTAATTCTCGTGTTGGCATTAATCGTTTTTGGTCCGAAGAAACTTCCAGAACTGGGACGTGCGGTGGGTACAACATTGAGGGAGTTTAAGCAGTCCACCAAAGGTCTCATAGATGACCACGAGAAGGAAAAAGAAAAGGAACCATCGTAAACTATGAAAACATTAAATGTAAAGACTCTTTATAGACTCTTTATACTTCTTTAACAAAGGCAACATTATGGAGTGGAGGGGAAGCAGGGCTTCCTTTTTCCCTTTCCCATACATTAAAACCGTTACATTAAAAAGTCGATTTGCACCATATTAGAATCACTAATTCTTATCGTCTAATCCCGGTTATTGCAAGGAATTTAAAGATTCTTGAGTTCTTCCAAATTCATATTTACAAGGAGTTTAATTTTGTTTATTTGGACTCACCAAGTAATTATATACAGAAACTATAATTAATAGATTCATCAAGCTTCCTCTTTCTCCATTCAAAGAATCCATTCTTATTCTTCATGCTCTTTCCTCGTGATTTCTTTTATTTAATATACTTCTATAATAACAGAATTAAGATAAAAGGGAATTATTAGCAAATTACTATGAGTAAATCCTTATCTATTACACCCTTTTCACATACTTTCTAATCAAAAAACATAAGAAGAATATTTCGACTTCCAAAATAAACTGAATTATTATAAAATTATGTAAACTTAGGACAAGCACATGTTTCTAAGTTTCATTTTGAAAAGGAGTGAAGAGAATTGGATCAATTATTTAAGGGATTAGATGATGTTTTTGACGAAATGGTTGAAATCCGCCGTCATCTTCATCAACATCCAGAGCTATCTTTTGAAGAAGTTAATACGGCAAATTTTATTGCTGCCTACCATGAAAAATTAGGACATGAAGTAAGAACGAATGTTGGTGGAAATGGGGTATTAGCCTATTTAAAAGGGGATAAACCTGGTCCAACCGTTGCTTTACGGGCAGATTTTGATGCACTTCCAATTCAAGAAGAGACCGATGTACCTTTTAAATCAGTCAATGATGGGGTTATGCACGCATGTGGACACGATGGCCATACTGCCACTTTATTAGGTCTAGCCAAAGTGTTAAATGGGATGAAATCTGAACTCAAAGGGACCGTTGTTTTCCTACACCAGCATGCCGAAGAATTACCCCCAGGTGGAGCCATTTCCATGATCGAAGATGGTTGCTTAGACGGGGTGGATGTTATTTTTGGCACTCATTTACAAGCAACGATGCCTTTAGGGGAAATAGGTTATCGCTCAGGCCCACTTCAAGCCGCTCCAGATCGTTTTGACATTAAAATTAAGGGTAAAGGCGGCCACGGGGCAGCTCCACATGATACGAAGGATAGTATTTTAATTGGAGGTCAGCTCCTTACAAATCTACAACAAATTGTGAGTAGAAAAGTAGATCCACTGGAATCAGCCGTTGTTTCCGTTTGTTCCTTTGAAGCAAAAGGTCCTTATAATGTGATTCAAGACTCCGCTTCAATGATTGGAACCGTTCGTACGTTTAAAGAAGAGATTCGTACTTTTATAGAGAATGAAATTGAAAGAGTGGTAAAAGGAACCTGCCTCGTTTCAGATGCTTCCTATGAATATACATACTATAGAGGATACCCTGTTTTAGTAAACCATAAAGAGGAAACAGAGTTCGTAGCAAAATTAGCTGAGTCTGTTCCTGGAGTGGAGAGTGTGATAGAAACACCGCCAATTATGGGTGGTGAAGACTTTGCTTTCTATTTACAAAAAGTAAAAGGAACCTTCTTCTTCACTGGTGCTAAAAATCCAGAGTGGGAAGTGGCATATCCACATCATCATCCAAAATTTAATATCGACGAAAGAGCCTTATTAATTGCCGCTAAAGTTTTAGGTAAGGCAACCTTACAATACTTGAAAAGTGGTGTAAGGGAAATAGTCGAGTCGAGCAGTTCTCGTTAAATAGATTTAGGAACGAAGTTCAAAAAAGGGGGATGAATGTGATGTCAGAACAGGTTCAACAATTATGGAAGGATTGGCGATTGCATGCACTCGTATTAGCCATCGTATTAGTGACAGAAGCCATCGGAATCCATCAAATCCCATTAGGTCCAGGTACCATTTTACTATTGCCCATGCTTTATGCAGTTATTATCGGGATTGCATTATACTTCACACCACTTGTAAAAGAAAAACAGTCCATAAATGCAGAACAACTTGTATTTTTATCGGTGACCCTTTTAGTTGCTAAATTTGGGGTGCAAGCTGGACCAGCCTTGCCTAAGTTAATAGCCGCAGGACCAGCACTACTCCTTCAAGAAATAGGCAATATCGGTACCATTTTAGTAGGTCTACCAATTGCGGTGATCCTCGGACTGAAACGTGAAGCCATCGGTATGACACACTCTATCGGTCGTGAGCCAAATGTTGCGTTAATTACAGATAAGTATGGTTTCTCCTCCCCTGAAGGGCGGGGAGTAATGGCGATCTACATTTTCGGAACCGTTTTTGGAGCTATTTTCATGGGACTCATTTCTGGATTTTTAGCTACAGTGACACCACTACACCCGCTTTCCTTTGCAATGGCGACAGGAATCGGAAGTGGAAGTATGACGGCTGCCGCATTAGGTCCACTAGTTTCAGCTTTTCCTGAAATGAAAGAAGATATCATAGCCTTTTCAGGAGCAAGTAACCTCGCCACATCTGTAACAGGCTTATATGCCAGCATTTTTATTGGTTTACCTTTAACGGAAAAAATGTACACATGGTTGACAAGAAGAAAAAGTAAAAAAGCAGATCCAAATGTAAAGGTGGGGGCATAACCAATGTTAAAAAACATTCAAGAATGGGCACTCGTATTAGTCATCATTGGAGCTGTAGTATTAATTGGAAACTGGGTTGGCTATGATGTTCTCCCAACGAAAGCTTTACCAGGATTGCTTAGCTTAGTACTTATTTGTTTAGCTGGATTAATTATTTCCAAACTAATTCCAGCAAAAATTCCCAGTATCGCCTACATTGGGATTTTAGGTTTTATCCTCACCATTCCCGGCATGCCAGGATCGGAACAAATTGTCAAATGGACAGCCGAGGTGAACCTTTTAGCCATTGCAACACCCATCTTAGCCTACGCAGGAATCGGAATTGGCCGCTCATGGGCAGACTTCTCCAAACTAGGCTGGAAAACCATCATCGTTGGTATGTGCGTTCTACTAGGAACCTATTTAGGATCTGCAGTCATCGCGGAAATTGTGTTGAGATTTCAGGGAATTATATAGAAAACAAGGAAGCAAAAGAACCGTCCTTTTGCTTCCTTTATACCCTTATTTCACCCTAGCAAACCCAACCCCCGATACATAATCATCACCAGTTTCTACTCCAATTCCACCATTAATATCATAAAATTTTGCTAATTCTGTCCAAAGTCGAGTGGGCTCCATGATGAATTGCATGACTAAATTTTTGATGCTTGGCCAGAGACATGCGGTATAGCCATGGAAGTTCCGCTAATTGTTTTGTAGTTTCCTTCATACTATGTAGATTCAAACGCAATTTTTTCTTATTAAAGCTACGTAGCAGGTTAGTTGAACTATAAATTGAATAGTTTTAAGTTTTATAAAGCATTTCTTTGTAATGAGGAATGCTTTTTATCTTTTTTAAAATGAAAAGGAAATTCCTATAACAATAATGTTTTCAAATGGGGCAAGTCCCAGACGCGTATGTTACTAATCTAACAACACAGAAATTCTTAATAAGGATAAAGATGGGGCTTGGTTTCCATAAAACAGGATAAACAATAACGAGGATTTAAAGCAGGGATAGAAGTAAAGGTATGGTACGAAGTAATGGATGAATCATTACCTGGATCTGGCATTTCGATAGAAATCATAAAAACAAAATATTGAGGAACAATAAATTGAAAAAATTTTAAAAGGATATAAAGCGAGGAGTTTTATGAAAAAGGGTGTAATGTTTTTCCTCTGTCTAATTATCTTTATTGTTCCATCACAAGTTTTTGGACAACGAAAAGTACCTATTTTAATTTATCATTCAATCGACGAGTTTAAAGGACAGGGTTCTAAGGAGTTATATGTAACCCCTAAAAATTTCGAGAAACAAATGATTTATTTGCGAGATCATGGATATACATTACTTACTTTTGATCGGTGGCAAGACATTAATAAAGTAAACAAACCCATTTTCATTACTTTTGATGACGGATACAAAAACAATCTGAATGCATTTGCAATCTTTCAAAAAATGAAAAATGAACGTTTCCAACCAACTGGTACCATTTTTGTTATTTCTGACTTTATCGGTCGTTCCAACCGATTATCTAAATCGGAATTAAAAATGATGGCTGATTCGAGTATAATGTCCATCCAGTCTCATACTGCAACACATCCTGATTTGACGAAAATAAAAAATTATGAATATGAACTGAAAGAGTCCAAAGAGAGAATTCAAAATATAACGGGAAGACCCGTTATTGCTCTTGCATATCCATACGGAAATAGTAATAGCAAGGTTGTAGAAGAAACGAAGAAATACTATATGTTTGGACTTACAACAACTCCTGAACCATTTACTGAGAAGAGCATTAAAGATGAACTCTATCTGTTACCACGAATCTATATCAAGTATTCGACTAATCTTGATGACTTTGCAAAGATAGTTGAAGGATAACGATAGCGTTTACTATACCGGGTAATCTTTTAGTCTTTTAAAAATCAAAAGAACAGTGCATAGAATTAACTTCCTTGTTCAACAAAATAGTGCGTTTATCCATGTAGGATAACGCACTTATTTTGTTGAAGTTCTTATTGATTGGGTAGTTTAGTTGAAGAGTCCAGATAAAATTCTGTTCAGCAATCTGGCCATTTAGGTGAAGATCTCATCAGATAATTAATAATTTAAAGAATAATTCATTCTGAGAAAGAATATTAAAAAAGTGATGATAAGGAGGCGATTGTATGGCTAATCATGTAGAAAATCTATATAACTATCATGTATGGGCAAATCAACGGATTATTGATCATCTTAAGACAATGTCATCCGAGAAATATCAAAAGAAATTGAAAAGTGTCTTTTCTTCTGTTTCAGAGGTTTTGTCACATATCTATTTGGTAGAATATGCATGGCTTTATATCCTGGAAGGTCAGAATATGAAAGAAGCCATGCAATCTTCACTTCAACTTCAAGAAAAGATTGTTAAACATTCCATTGAAGACTTAGAAAAGGAATTTCACATTTTATCAACTCGGTTTATATCCTTTTTGACCAGTCAGGAAGATATGGAAAAGAGAATTATGCTGGATAATCCATGGGCAGGATTAAGAGAGACAAGTCTATCTGAAATGGTCTTACACGTTGTGAATCATGGATCCTATCATAGAGGGAATATTTCAGCTATGTTGCATCAGTTGGGTGATTCTTCAGTTATGACTGATTATGCTTTTTATTGGTATTCAGATAATGTTCTTCATCAGAAATAGGTAAGAGAAGAATAAGTATTTTCCTTCTTAAAAGTGGCTTCTGTTAAGGATCGAGAGCTGTGCAAACAGCACTTTCTATGAGTTAACGGATGGCACTCATAACCAATCTTCTGAGATTATTTTGCAACTTTATCTGCAAGATTAAGTTAATTGGTTCTACAATACCGGTTAATATGAGTTTATATATGTTCAAGAAAATGGCGCTTTCCTTGAATAGAGATTAGCGCTTATTTTTCATTTAGGGCCAAGATTGGGAAATAACAAAAGGAAAATAGTTACATATGATACCAGATTGAAAAAGAGGAGTTTATGGTTTTATAACGAAATAGGTTAATAGTTAAAGGGGGCGATATTATGGAGAATAAAATTGAAGAAAAGTTTGTGGAACAGGGTATAAATTATAATAAAAAGGAGTTTTTCTATTGAAACAAGCTTTACTTATTATTGATGTCCAACAAGAATTAGTGGATGGCAAAACTAAAGAGAAAAGTGTGTTTAATAAAGAAGCATTGTTGGATCACGTTAATTTGGTTATTAATCAAGCATTAGAATCACATGCTTTCATCGTCTTTATAAGAGATATAGATGTTGCTGACGGCAAAGGTCAAGGATTTCAAATCCACCCAAAAGTAAAAGTGCCTACCACAGCGAAAATTTTCGATAAAGCGGCTACAAATTCGTTTTATGGAACGCCATTAATGAGCTTTTTAAAAGACAATGAGATCAAACATCTTGTTATCATGGGATGTAAAACAGAACACTGTATTGACTCAGCGGTTAGAACTGCAACAATCAATCATTTTGATGTTACTTTAGTTGGAGATGGGCATTCGACGACAGATTCTTCAACCCTATCTGCCGAAAAGATAATCAAACATCACAATGAAATACTTCATGGTCATTACAATGTTGACCATTTTTCAGTTGTTCGGGCTACTCAAGAAAATTTGTTTCAACCAATTCATGACAATTACCGATAAATTGCCATTTGCCGTGGTAAATTCAAAGGCTCTGAAAAACATTATTAATCATCGACAATCTCGCCATATTCTTGAATAAGAGAAGAGATTATTCGTAATAGGGGAGGAAATCATTTATGCGCGATACAAATACATTACGAGGACTCACAACCGTCAGTTTTTGGGCAGCTGATTTAGTGGCGGCAAAGAAGTGGTACGCCGAGCTGTTAGGCATTGATCCATACTTCGAACGCCCAGGATATGCCGAGTTTCGCCTCGGCGACTACCAGCACGAGCTGGGCCTGATCGATAGCCGCTACGCGCCAGATGGTGCGGCCACCGGCCCGGCCGGTGGTGCTGTCGTGTACTGGCACGTCGACGATGTGACAGCAACTTTCGAGAAGCTGCTGTCTATGGGAGCGAAAGAATACGAAGCACCCACAGTTCGCGGTCAGGGGTTCATTACTGCCTCCGTGGTTGATCCCTTTGGGAACATCCTAGGCATTATGTACAATCAGCACTATTTGGAGGTTCTGGGTTCGACCAAAAACGCGTGACTCGGGCTGTCAGCATTCAGCTTAACGCACGGCTAGTTTATCTACTTGCCTCATTGGTAGAATCGTTTACTCGAACAAGTGTAAATGAATAATTAGTATTCAGGAAATGGCGCTTTCTTTAATAAGAAGGCGTCTTTCTGTTATGAGTAAGATTCAATGACAATACTTATAAGGAATTGGATTAATTAAAATGTATAAGTGATTGTTAAGGTTTCTACTTAAACTCTAGAGGGCGATTCTTCGAATAACGAGGGATCGGATTTTCTTTTTTTATTATCGGGGCAGGTTCCTTCAATATAAAAGGACTTTACGGATTGTATAGAGAATAAAATTAAGAGTTTAATCTTGAAATATCCCTTTTAATTTGATGTTCTATTTTGTAATGATAATGCGGAAGTGGGGGAATTTTGATGTTTATTTTTTCTGTAATTGCATTTACAGCTTTGATAGGTTTGATTGTGTCAATAATTTTGGCTATCAAAGGCAAGCATCAATTTTACTGGTTTGCCGCAATAGGAATATACATTTTTAGTTTGATTGGAGCCTGGAGCATAGGTCAATTTACTGTTGGATTAACATTTGTACTTTTAGCTTTGGCTATAGGCTATACATTAAATTTGATAAAAACCAAATTACAGTACACTACTTTTGTTGTAGTTGGATTTTTGGTTGGATTTTTAATGATAGCTTTTGTTGATGATTATTGGCTCTTTTTCCCTTTAACATTATTAAGTTAATAGTTTGTTGAAGATCTAGCAATCGATGCAGCTTTTTCTTATTCTGCTAACGGGGCAGATTAGTGGAAGAGAAAGTAAATTACAAGGTTAACAATCAAAGCAACAAGTATTAAGGTTAAAGGATGGTATATAACTTGAAAGACATACTTCAAATGATTAATGATGGTAAAGTAAGTGAAAATATTGCTTAGAAGGCAACCAAACGATGAACTTAACACGGACAACTATGAATGGACTGCCTATTGTCATGGAGCAAGTTTAAGTATATTAGCACAGTGGCGAAAAGAAGGTTGGCAAGATCGATGCTACCTTTGTAGAAGTATGATTAATTATTATGGATTTGGTTGGACAATCCGTGATGATAAATTGATTGGATTAAACTGCTGTAATTGATAGTCAATAAAGTAAAATGCTTGAGAAAATATGATTTAAAGAAATTAGTAGAATTGGTAGTGAAGAATATTTAGGAACTGAGAACAAACTCATTCTATATAGGTTTTCATATTAGCAGACAATTTTCATTTTTTTCTACTAACGAGGCAGAATTGCTCAGTAATAAATTGTAATTTTAATCCAACTATGAGGTATATTTATTTAAAGTAATAAAGTTTGGGAGTTGTTCTAAATTGGCAGAGAAAAAAAAAGTAAAGAGAAAAGGGCAAGTGTTTTTCTCAATAACTTTATCTTTGTTTTTAATCATTACATACTTCTTTATCAAAAGTGGTTTTGAAGATTCTTATGAAATGCCGATTTTGATGTCTATAGTTTTAATTTTTACTTCAATTATAAATATCATACAAAATATAAAGAACAGGCAACCTTATTATGTTGCGGGGTCTTTACTTGCAATTGTTATGATTTTAGTATTTTTCTTAATACCAAAGATAATTAACTGGATATTATAGGTTTAATAGTATAAGTAATTGTAATTCTTTATGTATTTATCACTGTAGGGAAGTTGTGTTACTAACGGAGCAGGGTACTTAAATAAAGGAGTTAATGTTTTGAAAAACACAAAATTAAGAGTTGTATGGATTATTCCTAATGTAATCTGTTACATAATGTTTGTAGGATTTTCAACTTTAATTGCTTTAAATGTTAATGGTTTACAAGAAATAAAACGTTTAGATTTATGGGTATTTGCAATGATTATTCTTTTCTTTATATCCATTTTCGGTAGTTATAGAATTTTGTCATGGATAAAAAAAGGGAAAATGTAATATTTCTTATTGAGCTAAAAGTGGCGGTGATCCGAGGATATCTTGGTACTAATTCCCTTAAAATTCTATTAATTTTTAAGTCATTTATTTATATATTTTTTTCATAGTTTTATTGGACGATAGGGTAGGTTAGTTAAATTGAATAGTAAAGTAAAGGAGACTCACATGAAACATGCGTAACATTATTTTATACATTGGTACTTCAATTGATGGCTATATTGCAAATGATGACGGTACATTAGAATGGCTAGAATCAACAGAAGTAGAAGGAGATTCTGGCTACAATTCACTCCTCGATAGAATTGATACTGTTGTTATGGGAAAAGGAACATATGATGTCATTCGTGGATTTGATATGGACTATCCTTATAGTGATTATAAAAATTATGTATTTTCTAAATCTGTTAGTGGATCTGATGAATACGCTTCATTTATTGATGAAGAAGTCAAAACTTTCATTAAAAATATTAAACAAAAGCCTGGTAAAGATATATGGTTAATTGGCGGAGGAAATTTAGCTCGTGAATTTTTTAAAGAAAATTTAATTGATGAATTCCAACTAGCCATTGCGCCGATTATTTTAGGGAAAGGAATCTCCCTTTATACCGGAGAGGATATTACTCTAAATTACACATTAACGAAAGTAGAAAAATTAGGTCAACTTGCTATGCTTCATTATATAAAAAAATAATTTTCATCATCTTTCCCTTTTTTTGTAGGGGAAGATTCGAAAATTAATAGATATATATATAACAAACGGGGGCGTTGGCTGAAGATCAGAGCTGTCATTAAGGCAGCTTTCCTTTTTCCAATAAAGGAGCATGTTGGAATAGGTAATAGGATTTCTTACTTCAATGTCTTGGTTATATAACCATATATTGATACTGGAGATTTGAACAACCTTATTGTGCAATTATTTTTACTAGGAGTTTCGATGATATTACTAGTTTATGCCAATACTAAACGAAGAAGATTTTTAGGCCAACTTGAGCGATGATCCAGAAGGATTTTCGCTTTTTTTATTTAATCTTTTTATGTTAGTAACGGGACAGGTTAGTGATAGAAAAAGAATAAAATATATGATAATACCAAATTTACGCTTATCTCTAAAAAAGAGTGTTATCATGACAAAACCGATTGAATATTATATTAAATTCATTGACTCTCCCCTAGGAGGAGGCTTTACATTGTGTTCTGTAAAGTTTTTTAAAAGGAGTAGAACAATATGCAAAAACAAAACATGACGTTAGCCATAGTATTGATGAATTTATTCATTGTCTTTTTAGGAATCGGCCTAGTAATTCCAGTTACTCCTTCAATTATGAATGAGTTAAAGATATCTGGATATGTTGTGGGTTATATGGTAGCTGCATTCGCTGTCACACAGTTAATAGTTTCCCCAATTGCAGGTAGTTGGGTAGACCGATTTGGACGAAAACCAATGATCATTACAGGTCTAATAATCTTTAGTATTTCAGAGTTATTATTCGGAATCGGAAAAACTGTTGAGGTTCTTTTTATTTCTCGTATGCTTGGAGGTGTCAGTGCAGCATTCATCATGCCAGCTGTAACAGCATTTATTTCAGATATTACAACGGTTGATACAAGGGCAAAAGCGCTTGGATTTATGTCGGCAGCTATTTCAACAGGTTTTATTATTGGGCCTGGGGTTGGGGGAGGGTTTGCAGAGATTGGTTCTCGTTTACCTTTTTTCTTTGCAGCTACTTTAGCGGGATTCGCATCTATTTTATCTATTTTTGTACTTCATGAACCAAATCGAAAATCTGAAAAAAAAGAAGTAAAAGAGCAAAATACAGGGATTAAACGAATTTTTGCACCGATGTACTTTATATCTTTTATGGTTATATTAATCTCACAGTTTGGTTTAGCAGCCTTTGAATCCTTATTCTCTCTCTTTACAGATCATAAATTTGGTTTTACACCGAAAGACATAGCCATCATGATAACAGGCGGAGGTATTGTTGGAGCGATTGTTCAGGTTGTATTATTTGATCACTTTACGAAATGGATCGGAGAAATTCGTTTAATTCGTTACAGCCTACTTCTCTCGACGATACTGGTATTTTTAATAACAGTTGTGAACTCATACTTTACGATTTTACTTGTTACGATAACAGTGTTTCTCGGATTTGATTTAATGCGACCAGCTGTGACAACGTATTTATCAAAAATTGCAGGCGATGAACAAGGATTTGTTGGTGGCATGAACTCGATGTTTACAAGTCTTGGTAATGTAATTGGGCCAATTATTGGCGGGATTTTATTCGATATCGACTTAAACTATCCGTTTTATTTTGCAACAGTCATATTGGCAGTTGGTATTGGGTTAACCCTTGCTTGGAAAGAGCCAGCAAAACGTACAGCTTAAGAATCAAAAAGCGTATTCTTTGTTTACCGAAAAGAATATGCTTCTTTTACATATACTAATATAAGGAAGTGATAGAAATGAAGGAAAAGCTTTATACCATTGGTGAAGTCTCAAAACTGGTGAATGTTTCTATTAAAGCCCTTCGTTATTACGATAAAATAAATTTATTTAAACCTGCTTATGTAGACCCGGATACTAACTATCGATATTATAAAGACTCACAAATTCATCTTCTCGATCTAATCAAATCATTAAAATATATTGGTACTCCATTAGAAGAAATGAAAAAAGTACAAGGATTAAAGAGAGATGATTTTTCCGACTTTTTATCAGAACAAGAAATAATTGTAAGGAAACAGATAGAATCTTTATTAGAAATCGAAAAAATTATTGCAAATGCAAAAAAGGGGTTGCAAAGGCAGAAGGAAAATCCTTCACTAGGGGAAGTGTTCCTTTCATATGAAGATGAAATGCAAATTTTACAGACAAAGGCAAAAGGAATTGATCCGAAAAATATTTTAAATGCTTCATACAGTAAATTTAAGAAATTTGATGCTTCCACAGAAGGCTTTAGGAACTATGGCTATGGCGCTATATTCTCTTATCAGCCATATAAACATATTGATGAAGTTGCTTATCGATATTTATTTACACCTGTTTTGACAAACAAACAAATTTCATTACTTATGCAAGATACGGAAGTTGCAAGTATTCCGAAAGGTAAATACGTATGTATAACGTTTAAAAGCATATCACAAGAAGAATATTTTTTTAACTTACAAAAACTAATTCATTTTGTGAAAGTCCATCAATTAATGGTTATCAGTGATATTTATGAGTCTTTAATCCACATTCATTATTCTCCGAATCAACAAGAAGAGTTTTTGATTGAAATGAGAGTACGAGTGACAGAATCAACAAATAAAGGAAGCAAAAGAATACATATACAAAAAGGTTTAATTGAAAGATCTAATTTTATCAAATACTGAATGTTAGGGCAGTCTCTATGGTAGTTTATCGCTAAAGGGGAGGTTAGTTAAAGAAGGGTTTGTAAATAAAACGAAGAACACAATATGATGCAAATCTTAGTAATAAGGAACTTTCATTTATTTTAGGGAAAGGAAGTTATAAGAATGACAGAAATTACATTCTTAGCTTCATCCAAGCCATTTGAAATACCAGATGAAATTGAAGAATACAATAAAAGAACAGTGTTTGAGAGTGAGGAAGATTTTATCTTTTTCACTGTTCAAGAGGCCGATGATTATTGGAAGAAAGAAATCGAGGGGCTGTTTTCTTTGCCCTACGTATATGAAGTAAATGGAGTTGGAAATCGTTTATTTCTAAAGTACATTGAAAAGTATATGGAATTAGGTGATGTGTTGGAAATTTACCATGTTCCCAATCAGGTCGAAAGAAACCTGGATAAGGAACTTAATAATTTACAAGACTTGACCAAGATAATGGGCTTTTCTTCCCCTTGAAGGGATTAAATACATATTAAAAACCCCATAGATTAGTATGGGGTTTCATATTGCTGAAATGTTAATTAGAACTAGTATTCTAATGTGCACTAACAAAAGATATTAGAAAATCCAATTCCAACAGCAACGGCGACGATCTCTATCGTCTCTTATGTCTTCTCTTCTGTCATCGCAACGATCTACCGCACGACAGAAGTCGTCTCTGTCGATGATGATTCTAGCATCAAATGTAAAGTCTCTTCTTCTGTCACGATCTCTGTCATCTCTTCTGTCGTCACTTCTATCATCTCTTCTGTCGTCTCTTCTGTCATCGCAACGATCTACCGCACGACAGAAGTCGTCTCTGTCGATGGTGATTCTAGCATCAAATGTAAAGTCTCTTCTTCTGTCACGATCTCTGTCTCTGTCAAAAATACCTAATACACCACCTCTGTTCCTACGATTACGACAGCAGCATCCAAAAAACATATTAATCACTCCGTTATTTTTTTATTAAACTACAAAACATCATATGTAAATAAGGACAAATTGCTTGAGGCATTAACCTAAGCAATACGGAAAGTGTATTCGCTTAGAAGTGTAGTTAAATTTCTTAAAACCAATATGTTTTCACTTTTCGTAATTACCTTTTTAACAAATCCATCACAAGTGACAATAGGATTACAAAAAACGTGCCTAATTCCTTATAAAAGGAGGGATGCGATTATGAAGAATCGGAGATAAGCAGTGTTGGATTTATTTGCCGTCATTAGGGTTTATTGAAGCGGGAAAGAACTTGGAAGAAATATTAAAGAACATTAACCTGGCTGAAGTAGAAGTAGAAATAGAAAACAAAAAACTTCGTAGGAAATTTCAGCGTGAATATCCTAACTGTGAAATCATTCAAGGACTGAATTGTAATCTAGGGATATCTAAAGAAAGAAGCTTCCTGTACTTTTACTAATCAATAATTGAAGGGAAGATGACTTTATGGTGAATCCAATGCCATACCACTCAAAAGTAAAACTGATTCAGATGTTTATCAAATATGGAACTACAATCAAGATCTTAGAAGAAGAACTAGAGTAAAAGAAGGGGAATATACAAGATGGTTCGCAAAAGGATAAAAACTGAACTACTGGAAGGAAAGTTCGGGATAGTATCAATTGCGAACCATACCACTCCAATATGATGTAAATGATAATTAACCGAATTTGAAATTAGATTGTGTAGAATTAACCTTCAACTAACGAGGGCAAGAGGTAAAGATGGTGATCGCTACGGAGGTCTTTTTGCTTGTTTGACTAACGGGGCAGGTTAGATTATTTAGTTAGAAATAATTAAAGAACCAAGTATAATGTACTAACTATTGGGGCTGTAATTCAGAAGAAACTTGGTTCCTTTCTATATTATTAATGGAGTCATTTCTTTTGCTGTCATGCACATTGTATTGGGACTAAAAGGCATTATTGATAAGGAAATAAAACTTTTGCGTAAGTAAAGACAAGAGAAAAGTAATCAAAAATAGTTAGGCAGAGGGTCCAGAAAAAGATTTTAACGAAAAAGCTCAACATTATATTCATCAAGCTATAGAAAATAATGCATTAACTTTTGGATCTAGTTGGGGTCCAGAGAATGATAAGCCAGATAAGTATTTTAAATTCTTACCTGGACTCGTCCTTCGATATTTATCATTTTACATACTTTCTATGATAATGGGACAAAGCCAGCAAGGGATAGATATAGCGGTAGCTGTGATAATGAACGTAAAATCCCCCTGCCATTGCTTGCCCCTTAGGATAATCTGTAGTCCAATCTTCTTTTTGGAGCGATTCTAGTATATACGTAATCCCACTTTGAATTTCTGTAGTCGGACTTTCTTCAACTGCAATCAATGAATCAAGTGCCCAGGAAGTGTCGGTCAAGGTACTTGTACCTAGCGGAACGTATTTATTTTGCAAATCGCTCATACAGGATTCTCCCCAGCCGCCGTCACTATTCTGAATGCTTTTTAACCAAGTTGTTGCGTGTTGTATGCTTTTATGGTTTGTGGGTAATCCAACAGAAGTAAGACCTGTGATAGCGGACCAGGTTCCATATAAATAGCAAATTCCCCATCTGCCGTACCATGACCCATCTTTTTCTTGATTTTTTATCAGCCATTTTACCGCTTTTTTTACAGAAGGATGATTTCTTGGCAAATTTGTATAGTTTCCGAAAAATTCAAGGGTTCTTCCAGTCAAATCAGCTGATGAAGGGTCGGCAAACATAAATTTACTTTTTTCAATCGGTAGTAGCCCTAGCCATTTATTATCAATATTTTTTTCAAAAGAAGCCCAACCACCATCATCATTTTGCATGGTGAACAGCCAATTTATACCCCGGTCCCATACCACATGATTTTGTGGATTGTCTGAAACACCTCTGGCGATTGATCTTAGTGAGGCTGTTGAGTCATCCACATCCGGATTGACAGTATTTACATCAGAAAATCCCCATCCACCTGGTAAACCATCCGGATTATGAATCACCCAGTCACCAAATTTATGATGTTGACGTTCTAGTAAGTACCGGTTTGCTTTGTTTATAACTGGATCATCAGGAGGAACATCTGCAAGCTGCAAAGCAGAGCTAATTAATGAAGTATTCCATACAGTGGCAGTTGTATATTGCATATGGGGCAACCCGTTTATTTCCGTTTTCATAGATTTTAAGCCATTTATAGCATTAGTGATAAGCGGGTCATTTTTGGAATACCCAAGTGTTAGTAAGGCATATATCATTAAAAATGTAGAACTGTAATAACTGTAAAATGTCCCATCTGGTTCAATACGCTCCAGCATATATCTTTTTAATCGATCAATCGACATGGAATGAAGCTGTGCCGGTAATCCAATTAAACTTTTTACGCACACTTTCATAGATGAAAATAAAGATCGCCACTCAGAGTTAATTTCCCAGTCATCTTCTCCAGTTCTATTCAAAAATAAATCCGATAAATCGGGACTTTTTTTCGTCGTCATGCTAAATTTTTTATCTGCCAAAATTAGAATAGGGGCAAGGTTTACTCTTCCATAAACGGAAAATTGGTAAAAATTTATTGGGAATGAAAGGGGGAAAAGAATGACCTCGGTTGGTATTGGAAAAAAAACAGGCCATTTATGCTGTCCTGTCACTGCAAGCATGATTTTTGTATATACATTTACATTTTCCATCCCGCCATGTGCAATAATGAAGCTTTTAGCAGCTCTCAACCTTGGATCTTCCTTCTTAAAATACCCTGAGTATAAAAGTCCATAATATGCCTCCAAGGTAGCCGTTAAGTTACCATCTTTTTCATCATAAAATAACTTCCAAGCCCCATTTTTCTCTTGTTTGCTGATGATTCTTGATGCAAGGCCACGAATTAAATCTTCATCATTAATTTCCAATGTCCGCAATAAAATAATCATGTATGAATCTGTTGAAATGCCTGTTTCAAATGGATAGTTCCATGATCCATTGGGAGATTGATCTTTTTTAAGCGTTTCGATTATCCACTTAATGCCTTTTTCGGTATTAATCATTATAAATACTCAATCCTCTCCCCTGAAAGATTCAATCAATAATACATATTCACAGTGTAGGAGGAGAATTCATGAAGGAGGGATGACGTATTTTTTTCAGAAAGAAACCAGAAAAAACTCCTATTGAGGTTTTAAAGGAAGAATTCAAGAAAAGGAAAAAATTAACAACTAATAAAAGACTAACAATAGAGGAAGAGATGATCCTACGCCAAATTATACTGAAAACAAAGGAATGGAATAAAAATAATGTAACTAGAACAAAAGCGTACCTGGATTTTTATCATCAACACCCTGAAGTCCATTGGGCTTTCTTGGGGCATATGGTGTCCCGAAATGGCGGTTGGAACATGACCGATTTAAAAGGTGAACTCTTATCCAGATTATTATCCGGAAGGGAAAAACGCTATTTTTTTTCCTTTTTAGAACGGGGAAATTGGCTAATTTTTCAAGATGCTTACCCACAGTTTTTACTATACCAAGAGAGTTTAAAAAGAGATAAACCGTTGTTTTCTCTTTTTCCTTTTTTAAACATTTCTATTTTTATGGAAATCGTTTGGAGCTATTTTTGGATAAATCAAAATAAGTACCTCCTAACGATAGCCCTTATTATCAATGAACAAAATTATTTAGAAAAAAGGGTCGTTAAAAATCCAATTTATATAAACGAGGTTTTTAATACACTCGAATATAAACTGCAGGACATATTGTCCTTTAATCATATTCTTTTTCCATATCTGGATAACGGAACTTTAAATATAGCGGGCCAAACGCTTAATCAGTTTCATTCCATTCATGAAAGAATTTTATTAGGAAAAAGACTTTACGCCGTCCTTTTTAACAAAGATGTATTAAAAAAAACAGAACAGTGGGCAAAGAGTCACCCTCATACAGGTTCAAGAAAGGATTATTGGCCAAATATTTTCAACAATGTCCATGAAGGACTACCAGGTAAGAAATACGCAATTCGCTTGAGTTCCTGTAAATTAAGACCTGGTGCAAGAAGAATTTATAGCCCCTGCCTCGAATCTGTCTGGAAAAATGTTAAACATGTTGAAGCGGAGGTGGGGGACTGGTTTGAAGACCTTCATGTTTTAGATTACCTATTAGATAAGGATGAAACGCTAGATGGGGGAATTCTAAATGAATACTGTAAAACACTTAAAAAACTTGAACTTGCAGCCCTTGCGAAAAAGGCAATTTCTATATGGGATTAAAACCTATATTCCAGCAATGATATTATCCTCCTTAATAGGATCCTATTTAGATCTTTTATTTATTGGGAGTCAACTTTACTCCTTCCCGAATAGGCCTCTCCCATCTGTGTTTTCTATTAACATTTTATTTACGTTGGTAGGGCTTCCAACCCTAATGAGGGGTATATTAATGCTTATGCAAAACTGGAGCAATTGGAAGAGACGAATTTTCATCATAATTATTAGTTTAGGAATGGCTGC
The DNA here is from genome assembly GCF_010882125.1 of Peribacillus alkalitolerans. GTDB lineage: Bacteria > Bacillota > Bacilli > Bacillales > DSM-1321 > Bacillus_BN > Bacillus_BN alkalitolerans. The sequence continues at coordinate 27,956 of NZ_JAAGVZ010000024.1, forward strand.
TCTCGAAAAAAAGGCAGAGGAATTTGGCTTCTTTGTCCATTCTAAACAGTGGAACCACTTGTATACCATAATAGGATATTTTCTATTTTTACAAGTTGTTTCTAGATTTCATCTATGGATTAACAAAAACGATGATAAATTCTAGAGTTACTTGAAGTTTGGAAATAACAAAATAGAAGAGAAGAATTGAGCGAGAAAAAATCATATATTCTTTCTCCTTATTCATGTAACGTGGGCGTTAGTTGAAAATAAACAAATTTTGAAAACTCCAAGGCGATTCATACGTGTTTAATGAGATCTATCTGTCTCTCGGAATGTTTTTTTCGATAGATTTCTTAAGAGTGCAGCCTGTTCTGACAACTGATCCAGTATAGTATATTAATATAAAATTAAAGATGTTGTAGAATTAAGTTTATATAGGTAAAATATGGTATAATTAAAATAAATGATTAAAATATTTTTGTTAACGTAGTGGGCAAGTCTTTATGATGACAACTGAAATATAAAATTAAGATTAAGTTTTGACAAGGTGTGGATTTATTATGAGCCGTAAAAACAACTGGATTGTACTTTTTATTTACAATTTTATGTTATTTTTTATTTTTTATATTTCATTGGGAGCACTGATAGAAATTGCTGTAACAACAGAATCTTTTCCAAATTTAAACTTTTTTATTGTATTATTATCAACTATCATTGGAATTTGGTTATTAGGTCTTGGTGTTAGAAGATACATTTTTATTTCATCAAAAGATGAAAAAGAACGTCATAAACTTAGAAATATGTTTCTTTTAACAACCCCAATAACTTTTATCATTTATATGGGGTTGATGATTAATACCTGGTAAAATAACAAGTGCTTTATTTTAAGTTCAGGCTGCCATAAATAGCGTTTTTTCTTGTTTGGGTATTACTTCAATTAAGAGGTAATGCCATTTTCTTATTCAAGTAACAGAGCAGGTTACTTAAATAGTAATAATATTTTTTATTGTTATAAGGTGGTTTTGAGATGGCAGAACCTCAATTTAGAATGAGGAAAATATGGGAAGATTATGATGACTTTTATGAGGTAAATCTAGAACTAATAGGAAACGATTGTAGTGTTGATATACAAATATACTTGGATAATGAGCAGCTAGAAAAATTACAAATAGGTTTAGAAAGTTTCACAAAAGACATGGGTAAAAAAGTGTTGATTTGGATTTCTGGAAGTGAAAATGTCAGTAATAATCATTACGTATCCATGAGATTTTTTTTACAAGAAAAAAGAGGGATAGTTGGGGTTGAAATTTTTGCTGATAACAAACGTGAACTACCCTATAAAATGCGATCTCATTTCTATATACTAACTGAAATTGGGCAATTAGATGACCTAGCATGGAAACTTAAAAAATTTATATATAATAAGGATCGTGAAGTAAATAGTCTAATTTATCCAAGCTAAAACTGCAATTTTTAATCAATCATTTTTACTATCGGGGCAGTTTTGTTTATCAGGAGATTTGCTATAAAATATCTAGTAAAAACTAAAAAGATGATAATACATGATTATTGGAGGGAATACATTGCCACACTTAGTGATTCGAGGAGTATCGATAGAAGAGATGAAAAGAATCAGCAAGCCATTAGTAGGAGAGCTTGCAGAAATTTGTGAATGCGGGACTGATAATTTTACGTTTGAAGTGCCTCATTCCACGTTTATATTTGACGGGATAGAAATTCCGTCTTTCCCTCTAATTGAGGTCAAATGGTTTGAACGTGGGCAAGAAACTCGTGATCAATTAGCCAAATCCATTACCAAACATATCATGTCAATGGGGGTTGGTGAGGTAGAGGTCGTGTTTATTCCTTTCTCCGAGCCTGCTTATTATATTAATGGCGAAAGAGTCGCAGATTAAAGGAAACATGATGTGAGGAGTGATTATTACAAACGTAGGCATAATATGTGAAGTTTATTCTTAAATTAGCAGCCAGAAGCTTTACTTCAAAAAGGAGTAAAATTTATTACTATCTTATTAACAAAAGATGAAAACATAAAAGATATAATTTACAAGATGAATTGGGAAGCAATAACATGTAACGAAAATACTTATATCATTTGGTATTCAGAAACGTGTAAAAGATAAATGAGATTACATAGAAGGAGAGAATAACGCTGTCAATATATGACAGCTTTTCTTTTTTGACTAAAGGGGCAGGTTAGAGCAATTAGAATAAAGGTCTTATTAACCTAAAAGTCGAAAGAATGGACATCCATACAACACAAGGAGAGGTACTTTGAAAAAAATTAGGGAAGCAACAAAAGAAGATATGATAGAGATTTATATGATGGGATTTGATGTTTGGGGAGATGATATGCACTCGCATGAATATATAACTATGTGTCAGGATTCCAGTAAGTATAAAAAGGGGAAATGGTACGTTCTTGAAGAAACAGATACAAAGGCATTATTAAGCACTCTCATAGTATATGGACTTAATCCTTCAGAAGACTTAATTGTAAAAGGGATTGGTTCAATAGCTACTCCTGTACAATTAAGAAAAAATGGATATGCTTCTTTATTAGTTAAAGCAACAATAAATAAATTAGAACAGGAAGAAAACTGTAACAACTTTTTCCTGTATAGTGATATTGGGACAGATTTTTACAAAAGATTAGGTTTTGTTGCTCTACCTAATGAAAGTCAAAACTATAAAGACAGTGTTTGTATGTATTACTCAAAAGAAAATGATATCTCCTCCATATCATATGATATCCCCAATTACTTTTAATACATATCATTCTTCAAGTAACGAAGCTATTCGTCACCCTTTCTTATGCTACAAAAGGGGGAGGTTAGTTAAAGAAGAAGTAAATTTAAATAAGTAGAAATCGTTACACAATAAGAAGATTATTTCTCTTTAAAGTAGGGATGAATATGTATAGAAAATTGACAAATATTGATTTTAATTATTTCATTGGTCAGATGGTAACTGAAGTAAATACGGAAGAGAATCTTCCATTGGGAATGACTTTTGAAACTGGTGGTTTATTAATAGAATGCCCGTAGAGGTTGAAAATTGCTAATGAAATAGCTATTGGGTATTCAGATTGCATCAATTCTCCTGAAAGATACTCACATAAAAATGTTGAGAAGGTTCTAATGGGAAAAAGAATAGTGAAGATCCTTCATTTTGAAGAAGTTTCCGATTTAGTTGTGGAATTTTGAAAACAGCATCTATCTTGAGTTGTTTCATGACAGTAATTTTTATGAAGGATGGCAATTACGAGGAGACAATGGTTTTTATTTATTCACTATACCAGGTGGTTCTTATTCAAATTAGTGAAGATCCTTTATAGTTCACTTTCATGGCGATGATCCAGAAGGGTTATCGCTTTTTTTATTGAAGTAAGACAATATGCTTCTAATGTAGGAGGGTTGACCTCCATGAGAGATGTGGACATCCACCAGTGCGATTATAATTTAACTAATCCACCATTTTTTATAAGCCAGTGGCTAATGAGCTATGAGTCTTTTTTTCTTCAAAGGTCCAAATTTATCCTTTCGAGATAAATCAAACCACATTAATGACAAATAACACCAAATTATCTAATTGTGAAAAACTGAGAAAACCGGAGAAAACGGGCGAATTCGCTTTCTTTATTGAGGGAGTTTAGTTAAATAAGCTTTATTTGTTAAATGAAAAGGTTCTGAGAGTTAAGGATGGAATTTAATATATAAATTATATTTTTAAGTTAAGGGGCAAAAAAATGAAAAACCTTGTAATTGGTGGTATTGGAGTTCTATCCAGCACCCTTTTATTCGGAATGACTTTTATTTCGGCAGCAATCTATTCGTTATATTCATCTGAAGAAGGTGGGATAGGAAGGAGCTCTAATTTTGCTCCGTTCGGAACAGCTTTGTATAACATTGGATTCATACCTTTATTGTTGAGTATAATATTCATTTTATCGGTGTTTATTATATTAATAAAAGTATTAAGGAGTAATCTATTCCAACTAATTCATTCGTTTCTGTAATAATCAGGAACGCTTTTTTATTAAGCTGCTATGTCACTAAAGGGGCCGGTTAGTGCAATAAGAATTTACATTACTTTTGCCTAATTAGAATATAATGGTTGTAAAAAGATAATGGAGGGATTTTATGAAACTAGTAGGGGAACAAATTTATCTTCGACTTTACAAAACTTCTGACGCCAGCGAGTTAGCTAACTTACATACTAGAAATCGCGAATTTTTTCAACGAGTTAGCCCATTACTCCCAGAAGCCTTTTATACAGAAGAACATCAAAAAATACGCATTGAACAGGCATTAAAAAAGACAGATGAAGGGCAATTATATGCTTTTGGAATCTTTTTAAAAGCAACTGATAAACTTATCGGAGACATTTCATTAACTCAAATTGCTAGGGGAGACCTCCAAAGCTGTTATACGGGATTTACTTTAGATAAGGAGTATAATGCAAAGGGTTATACAACAGAAGCTCTTCGACTTGTTGTAGACTTTGCCTTTAGAGAATTAAAACTACATAGAATTGAAGCAGGAGCTATGCCTGACAATATAGCATCTATTCATGTATTAGAAAAAGTAGGGTTTAAAAAAGAAGGTATAGCTAAAGAAAATCTAAAGATTAATGGAAAATGGACAGATCATCAAATATTAGCTATCATCAATAGCTTGGATGTGTAAGCTCATTTAACTTCCGATAATGTTATGTAAACGATGGATTTGGTACTTATCTATGGAGTTCTTGGCAACTCTCTTTTTTATTAAAGATTGTGAAATGTTTCACTTAAACAAACTGAGGCAAGAGTTAATGAAGGTGATCGCTGGACGCCATAAGTAGTCATCTATATGTCTGATGCTTGCTGCCAATTTGGTGGCTTTTTTTATGGAACTAACAGGGCGAGATAGTGCAAGTAGAATCCAAAGGGTAAGGATATAATATAGATATATAATGACTGGAGATTTAAGTACTATGAAACCGAAGTTTTGTCCAAATTGTGGTAAGGAACTTATTGATGAATCATTCCATCTTAAATCATTTTCAAGCCTAATTTTTAATGAAGGAAAAGAAAATGAATTAATTGTGTCAGTTAAAGGGTGGGGGATGTGTTATTTTTCTTGGAAAAATTGGGGAAGTTAAAATGAAATTGAATGAATTATAATAAGTTACCAATCAAAAGAATTGAAAATAAACTAGAGCTTGAGCATTCTTTGATACTTACTAAATGCCTTGGAAATCGAGGAGATTTATATATGATCTTGGTGGCGTTATTGGGAATTAGCATACTTACTACAGTTTTTCTCCTATATCGTTCAATGGGGTTATTAAAAATATTCCATTGGTATGAACTTATTATCATATTTCTATTTATTGCTTCTGTAAATTCTTGGTGTTTTGGTCTATATCAATCTGCTTACGAAACTTTACATATTGTAAAAAAGCCAAAAGAATACATGATAACATATATCCAATTTGTTCTGTTGTTTCCACTATCACAGCTATGGATAGTAAGTTTAATTAGAAGAAAGGTATCTCTCAATTATATATTCGTATTCTTCTTAATTTGGTGTACAGCTTATATTTTAGTCTTTGAAATTGATGCTTTTTTTGATGTTATAAAAATAAAGTATTCACATTGGTATCCAATTCTCATTTCATTTGGATATAACATAACAACCTTTGTATTAACATATTTTTTTATGAAATTCTTAAAAGGAAAATTAATAAAAGAAGGGAAATGGAATGGATAATATTGGAGAAATACTACTTAAGATTTATGATCCTATATCCCCAAAACACTTTGACAAAAATGAATGGTGGATTATCAGTTTATTTTTTCTCATTGGATTTATAGTGTTTTATCTCCATAAGAAGTCTCGTATTGTATCAACATCTGAATTATTACTAATTTTCTTTTTAAATATTTACCTCGCCTCATTAGGAGATTATATTCTTGCAATGGATCCAATAGATCTATATGACACGGTGGATTTAGATAGCGGAGAATTATTTGATATACCATTACACATGGTTGTATATCCAGGAACCATTTATATTGCCATGCACTTCTATTTTTTAATAAGACCTAAAAAGTCATATTATATTGTGTTCTGGGCTTTACTTCTAACATTTTTAGAATGGATCTCCACACACTTCTTCCACTTATATACCTATAAAGGCTGGCATCTGAGATATAGTTTTTTAGTCTATTTATTTACAATGACTGTAAACTTATTATTATTAAAAGGTGTAAGAAAATCATTTAGTAAATGCAAATAATCAAAAGCACAAAGTAATAAAGTAATAATATTTTTCCTATTAAACAAAAATGTACGCTGAAAAACTTGAATATACTTATCAACAAACTCCAACTTAACTGCTATTAGGATAAATACTCTTTATTTAGAAGTATCCTTAGGGAGATAACGGTGAGCATTTATTCCATAACAAACTTAAGAGAAATTTCATCGAAATTACTAAGGATACAGTCCATTATAAAGAAGGTAACTGGTAAAGTTAAGAATCCAAAGAGACTTGGACAAGTTAATTCTTAATAAACTAACAGAGAGGGTGATCCAGAAAGAATATTGAATTTTATATTGAATTTAGAAAATATGCTAAATGCACAGGATTTGTTTATGAAGGAAATACATTAAAATAGAAATTAATTTGATTCAAAGAGGTATTTATAATTAAAAATACAACGCCAAAACTTCCATTAACACCCGAAGAAAGAATAAATTTAAGAGGTTCTAGAATAAAAATAATAGAGATTGCCGAAATGGAGATAATTCAACTATCCAAATGTCTTAAATGCTCTCTAGAACGTGCAAAAAGCGGTATCGAAATCATTATGGGTATCCACCTACAAGACCTACTATTTCTAGGTATGAGAAGAAATAATAGATTAAATAGAACCAAAACTTCTCCATTATTATTGTGTCGCTCGTTAGTGTATTAGTTGGGGGGAGCCGTTTATCGTTCTGTTTAAATTTCAATCTAGTTTACATAATATATATTATAGGAAGTTAGGTTGGATTTGCCGAAAATATCTCAAAAGCCTAGTATTCTCAGTGTTTTGAGACGAAATAAAAATTTCGCCAAATGAGATAATTTCAGGAACTTCCTGATAACATTCCGGCATTGTCCAATAATTACTTGAGGTTTATTTTCATGGAAATTCAGCAAGCATTAGATGACTTTTTACTGTATCTTGAAGTTGAACAAAATTATTCCAAAAATACCCTTAGAAGTTATGAAAGCGATTTATCAATTTTCCTGACATTTTTACAAGATCATAAGCGTTCGACTGACCTCGATGATTTGAATCCGTCCATCGTTCGTCGCTTTATTCAGCACCAAACCCTTCATAGCTTTATCGGTCCAAGAAGTATGCAACGACGAATATCTAGCCTAAAGTCCTTTTGTCAGTATTGTTTAAAGGAAAAAATGACCCAACCCACCTTCCCTGTACCAATACGTCCCTTTAGTTGTTTAGCCCAAGGAAAAAACGTGATAACCGTTCCTGGTTGACCAGATTCATCCAAAATAAAGATGATACACTTCAGGACGGTCAAAGTTTTTAATAAGCCTTAACCCAAGTACGCCTACATAAAAGTCTATATTTTTTGTGCATCGTTGACCATCGTCGTTATATGATGAATACTTGACGTTTTTTGCAAGCTAATCCTCTCCAGTTCTTTTACTCTTAGATCTATTCTGGTCGCTCTATGGAAAAAATCTCACCTATTTTGGCATAGTTCGTACCAGCTAAACGGCTTACAGCCGCAAGTCCCCTAGGATCAATTCTTCCATTTTCATATATGTCACTGTCAACATGAAATTGAACCACTTTCCCGATGATAAAATCACATCCAGGTGAGTCCAAACCTCCCAATTCCAAGGAATGTTCTAAAGAACATTCCAATCTGATTTTCGCTTCCTTTACGCCTGGAACTGAAATTTTCACACTCTCAACAGGGGTTAATTTAGCTATATCTATCTCACTTTGATCCGGTGGAAGGTTTGCCGCTGTTCTATTTATTTTTTCAACATTTTGTTCATCTACAATATGAACAACAAATTCCTTTGATTCGATGATGTTCCTCGCTGTATCCTTTTGTCTCCCCGAAGACCGTTGAATGGACAAAGAAATCATAGGGGGATTAGAAGATACAATATTGAAGTAACTAAATGGTGCACCGTTCAAAACGCTATCTTTTGAAAAAGTTGTGACGAAAGCAATAGGTCTAGGGATAATACTCCCAATTAGAAATTTATAATTTTCTCTTTCATTATTTTTAGAAGGATCTATTGAAAGCAAAGAAATCATTCCTTTTCGTAAAATTAGTCTATTTCCCTTACTATGATCGGAATTAACACTCTTTCAATTTGTTCTCTATGATTCTCATACTGTTCTGGCAGCATTAAGTTTTCCCCCATAGTCTCTTGTGTTTCATCATGCGCAAATCCAGGAGGGTCCGTTGCAATTTCAAATAGTATTTCTCCATGTTCCCTAAAGTAAATTGCATTAAAATAATTTCTATCCTGAACTGGAGTGACACCATATCCATTTTCCGCAACATATTTTTGCCAATCCAATTGGTCTTGATCGTCACTTGCTCTCCATGCAATATGATGTACAGTACCCACTCCCGCTTTTCCACGTCCAATCGAGGTTAATTTTAGGTCGATTACATTTCCGATGTCTGCTGAAGAACGGAAGCGGATAAAGTCACCTTCTCTACCAATAATCTCAAGTCCCATTACCTTTTCTAACAATTCTGCTGTTTTGTTGGGCTGAGTGGATAATAGTGTTGCACCGCCGAAACCTTTGATAGCAACTTCAGGAGTTACCCCTCCAAAAGTCCATGTATTGACTTCACCTTCTTCTCGTTCAACTATTTCCAAGTGAAGCCCGTGTGGATCACTAAATTCTAAATACTGCTCACCAAAACGTTCCATTTTAGTGAAAGTAATCTTAAACTTTTCTAGTCTTTGTTCCCAAAATTCCATAGCACCTATAGGAACAACATATGAAGTCACCCCTACTTGCCCGTCTCCAATTTTCCCTTGATAAGCATTAGCCCATGGAAAGAAAGTAATGATTGTTCCTGGTTTTCCACCTTCATCACCAAAATACAAATGATAAGTACCTGGATCATCGAAATTTACCGTTTGTTTCACCAAACGCAAACCCAAAACTCCAGCATAAAAATCTACATTCTCCTGCGGATGTCCTACAATAGCTGTTATATGATGAATGCCCATTGTTTTTTTACTCATATTTTCCACACTCCTATTTGTTTTTTAACATTTAATTAATGTTTACATTTAGATATACGTAACGAATTCGCTTATTGGGTTACGATAGCCACGGAGTTTTCTACTTTTCACTTTCTCTTTCCCGAGTGTAATCATAAGCACCACTTCGTATTGCTGATCCATGTTTAAAACATCTTTGATAGCTTCAGAATTAAATCCAATCATTGGGCAAGTGTCCCATCCCTTTTCCTTGGCAGCTAACATAAATAGCATGGCTGATAAGGAAGCATTTCTAATAGCTTCTTCCCTTTGAAATTCTTGCCCTTTTGATTCATAAAATGACACAGAATCATTGACAATATGATCGTATTCTTACTTACAAACAATCCCTAACATCTTTAAACCTTCATATATTTTAGGTGCTTGATGAAACGCTTTTTTTATCTCCTAATACAATGACTACTGCTGATGCACTAGCTACTTTATATTGTCCATTTGCAACCACTCTTAACTTCTCTTTTAGACAATGATCTATAACAGTTAAATAATTTGTGTGCTGAAGGTTAAAAGCAGATGGTCCCCATTTAACCAATTCAAATACTTCATTTAGTTCTTCTTTTTTTTCGTATAATCAGGTAGGAAATTACTTGCAAATCGCCTTTCCTTTATCACTTGTATAAAATCAGTCATGTCACACTAATCCTCTTTAGTTAAATAATCTTCAATTCGAGATATTTTAGAATAAAAAAGGATCTACCGCGTAGCGTCCAGGTCCCATTAAAACAGTACCGATAGCAACTGCAAGCAAAGTTAGGTTATATTCATATCCATTAGATGTTGCCCATAATCCATTTGGAGCATGCACTTTAACGATAGCCATTACCATAGTTCCTGCAATCATAATTCCTGCAAGTGGAGTTAAAAGTCCTAAAGCAAACAAAATTCCTCCAATAAATTCAGCTAATCCAGCGAAAAGTGCCATGGTTACGCCAGGTTTCATACCAATTGATTCAAACCAGCCTCCAGTCCCTTCTAATCCATAACCCCCGAACCAACCAAACAATTTTTGAGCACCATGGCCAATAAATAAAACACCAATTACCAATCGAATAATTAATAAACCAATATCCATCATTTTAATATCCTCCTATATGTGTTAATTATCTTGAATTCGAGATAATCACATAAAAAAATTTAATTTCCTACTCTTTCCTTTACTTTCTTCAATAGGTGAACAAAAGTCTCTGCCTCATTACTACTTAAGGACTCAAAAGTATAATTTACGAATTCCTTATGTTTCGGCATTATTTTGTTTATTAATTCAAACCATCATCCGTTAAAGTTACATGTATAACTCGGCGGTCTTCAGGACATGCGTTTCGTTTTAATATTGCTTTTTGTTCTAATTTATCAATAACATATGTCATTGATCCACTCGAAATTAGTATGCTATTCCCTATCTGCTGTATAGTTTGTTTTCCATTATGGAATAGTACCTCTAGAACAGAAAATTCCGTATTACTTAAATTGTTTTGGGTCAAATCTTCCCTTATACGTTCTTGATTTGCTCTTGACGTTTGCATTAATAACATAAATGGTTCGCTTGTGCATTTACTTTCCATTTAACCACCTCCTCGAATTAATGTCTTTAATTAAAATATCTTGAATATGAGATAATGATAGTACTTAAAAACTTTTGTGTCAATAACCTGTTAATTATTTTTTTTAGGATTTAATTACATCTTATATAATTTTATCCTTATTAAACCTGCCCCCTTTACTCCCATAACAAAAATGCCACCTTGGGGAGCGACACGATACGATGTAGATTTTTCTTCTCCCTGTTTGTTTACTGAAAGATAAACAAACTTATAATGTGTAACATTCTAAAAAATAAACTTAAAGTTAATGATTTATTATGTCAAAAAGACGTTCTGATTTCTCTGACGATACAATTGCGGACAACCTTGCTACAGCTATAATTGGTGCCCATTGTAACACTTCATCTTTTAACAAACCACTTTTCTCGCAATAAAGACGCAAATACATCTCTGTAATTTATTAGCTCAAGGTACTACTCAGGAAGGCGAAGATATTTCTGCTGTTGAGTGGATCTATGTCAAAAAACTGAAGAGTGAAGAAATTAGATTTGTCTGGTATAAGGAGAAGGATTGGGACAAAAACTTTTCTACCTAGACCACTTGATCTGACAGAGGATGGACTAATAGAATTGTTAAAAGATGGTCTAGACAAAGGTGTTTTCACAGATCATTTCAAAGAGAAACTAAAGAAAATGCTTTAATAGCCATGTCTCATATTTCAGAGGTAAACCAATCCGAATGGAAGGTAACTTTGCCATCATAGAAGGCAGAAAAAAGAGAGACAACTCATGTTTGTTATCTCTGCTTTACTTTCCGGCACTAATTAATATAGCCTCATTTTCCATACGAAGTTTTTGAACTCTCTTTTGAAGTTCTTTGTGTTTCTTCTCTGTTTCCTCCAGTATCCATCAGTCCTTTCTACAAAAAGACCCAGTTTTACAGATAGCTAAGTAGCTTTCTGTAAAACTGGGTGCTGGTAATTTATGACTAATTAATTATTAGTTTGAAATTTCGCTCTTGGCATGATCTTATCTGACTCTTTAAGAACTCTACCGAGAGAAATGATGTTTTGTGAAACTGATTTATGCAAATTACTTTTTCCAGTTCCTACAACTAAGGATGCAGGTAAATTAGAAACTCTTTCCATAGGTTTGTTTATCTTTCTTCCATTTACCGCAGGGGAACGTTTAATTACTACTGAACCAGAGGTTTGATAATTTTCTTTTCTCATCATAATGTTCTCCCTCCTATTAGCAATTTTAGAAATCCGTAGAAATAATCTTGTTCATTCATTATAGCATATTCAATTTCATCTATGTGAGCAATAACTTTTTCATATGACCATTTGTGAGCTAAATAGAAATGTAAACAAAGTACAGAATCACCAATAGGTTCAGTTATATATAGTGTTTGCTTCTCTTCACGATATGTAATAACTTTCTCTTGAGTGTTAAAAGCATCTACCACAAATACATCTTTTTCGTCTAAAAAGAACATTTCATGGGCGGTTATGTCACCAGCTGTACCAACAAGTCTTAATTGATTGGATTTCTCGTCAAAATTATATAATGATGCTGCATAACATCCATTTACTTTAGTAATTAAAGTTGGGTTAAAATCTCGTGCTTGAATAACGTCTTTTGGTTCTTTTAAGAAAGAAATTCCTTGTTCTAATAAGTTTGACCACTTATCTTTGTAATTATCCGGATTGTTACTGATTAAATTTCTTTCAGCAAGCATAGACAATGTGTATTCTGCGTACCTTAACAAATAAATAGCTTGGCTTTGTAAAAGCTCAATTTCATCCCTTTTAGAAATAAAATGAACAACAGACCTTAAAGACGTACTCAACATATCTGATATTTTCTTCGCTTCTTCTTTTGACTGTGAAATATCAATATCATAAAGCCAATGACCGTTTGAATATATCTCAAAAAGAAATGCCCAAACAAAAGGGTCTGCAACTTCAAGTAACTTTTTCCCTAATTGTCCATCTTCCATGTTCTCTTTAATCCAATCTTCGAATGGATCTAAAGGTGAATCAGGTTTGCGATGAAAATCTCTAACATAAGCCTCATGTATAGATTTTAGCTTGGGATGGAGTGTCATAAAATTACTCTTTATGTCGTGTGATACAAAGACAAGGATATGCTTTTTTTCTTGGACTGCTGCCTTGTATTCTTTGAATGTTGGTGTAACATTCCCTTTAAGTAGTTTTCCTGCACTAGCACTTTTATTTATTAAAAGTACATATACATCACTGGATTTCACAACTTCCAAGCACTGTTTTAATGTATCCTTTTCCCATGTTCCCCAGTCACCGTGTTCAAATATAGGTACTTCATGTCCACTATTTTCCAATTGGTGTTTTATATGTTTTCTAGGTTGCTTTAATGCCTCTTCATAAGCAGAACTAATAAATATTCTTGTTTTATTAATCAATGGATTTCCCTCCATTAGGTGAAGATGTTTTATTTTTATAAACTAAATTCTAATTGCTTTTTGTGTTGAGGTATTTCCAAAACCTTTTAGGAATTCGATATTTTGTTTAATGATATCTAGGCATTTCAAGTCTTCTGGAGCCTTTACACGTGTCCCATTATCCTTATACACTTTTCTACCTTTAATAGATGTTCTCGCATTAATATTGGCTGTTCCATCTGCTGAAAAACAAGGGAAATCGAGAAGTAGCTCATTGGCATCACTAACAAATGAAAGTTTACAGTAGAGAATTTTGCGAATATTTCTTTAAGTATTGATCTAATTAACGAAATCAATCCGATAACTCAAATAAGGTACCGCTCCGCCAATACCTATCACTTCATTTCCCTCGATAATAAGTTTCTCTAATTCTTCCATTATATCGTTATTTTGCCAAACAGGATATATCTTTGCGTCTGTTAATCTCTTATGTTTTGATAATTATCTCTTGTCTTAACTGGTTCTCCACACTATCATAAGGGAAAAATCATAAGATTCTTTCGTGATTTTTACATTGATTAATGAACTGGGCAGACCCTTCTAAATATTGTTCATTGAGAAATTCTTCATTGGTTTATTTTATGCTTATAGGAATATGGCATTGGTGTAAAAACTTCAATTTAGTCAATAATTCTTCTAAACCTCCAATAGAAAATTTTGTGGCAATTGAGGAAATTGATAGAATGAATGGAAGGCAATTTGAATTGTTTCTTTCAAAACTATATGATGGGCTTGGCTGCTTTTCTGAAGTAACTCCGCCAACAGGTGATTTTGGGACAGATGTAATCACAGTTAAGGATAAAACCAAGACTGTAATCCAAGCCAAGTGTTATGGGGAAGGTCAAAATGTTGGTGTGGAAGCGATCAATGAAGTTTGCAGTGGTACGGGATATTGGAATGCTCAAAAAAAGATTGTGATTACAAACCGATACTATTCGAAAGCTGCCATTCTTTCTGCAAAAAGGAACAATGTCAAACTAATTGATCGTGACGGCTTACAACTTCTATTACGAGAATATCAGGATTCAATGGAGAATAAGAACTTATTTAGTATCTTTCCACTTAAGAAACAGGCAAACGAGTAGAGAGATGAAAACTATTAATTAGAAAGTATAGGAGTATGCAGATTTTATTATCTGCTATCTTATCTTTTGGACCTTCCTGATAACTAGATAGCTTGATCCGATAAGTGTTGGTGACGGGATATAATTTATGGGTACGTCCAAATAATAACCGATTTGGAGGTTTTTCTTTTGGAATTTCTACCTGCCTTAGATGATTTTTTACTGTATTTGGAAGTCTAATAAAATATTCCCAAAATACGGTTAGCAGCTATGAATGTGATTTGACCATCTTTCAAGCTTTTTTGAAGGATCATAGCCTTAACCTGGCAACAAATCGACTTATATAATGGAACCATTTTGATCTATGGCAAAGGAAGAAAAGAACGCCTCCTCCCCTTTCATTCCGATATGATTCCTTTGTTGAAGAAATATAAAGCTTCCTTCATCCATTAGAACCGGGTGCTAGATGCTCCTGCGGGGTCTCATGTAAACCTTTCTCCCCACAGGAGTCTCGCACCTTCCGCTCTAATCAACTTAGTGCAAATTCAACAATGAATTTTAACATAGTCTTCTAATAGATAAATATTTTATTAACGAGTGTTATTCAATTATCTGGCTCGATACATGAAAAGACGCGTTCCTCAATAAACGCGCCAGTTTGTTCAAGAGCAAAATTTCAAAGATTAACCTTTAATCTTTATTCCAAATAAGGATGCAAACTGGATAGCTTGATTGGTTGATACTGTGCATCCTTGTAAGTTATCAATTGAAACGATTAGTGATTCAAAATCTGAGGAGCTAATATCAATTCCTTTGAGGGGAGTTTCTTCAAAGTTCGCTCCGTTAATATTGCATGAAATGAATTGAACTTTTTTTAGTTTACAATCATACAAATCCGCACTCTCTAATGAAACATCGTTGAATATTACTTTTTCAAACTTTGAGTAGCCAAACATGGCCATATTTAGGATTGAGTTTTCAAACTTCACATTACCAATGTAAGACTCTGTTAGGTTACTACCGAGTAATTTACAGTTAAAGAATTCAACTCGATGAATGGAAGCGTGGCTTAAGTTTGCATTGGATAGATTACAATTTTCAAATCGAACATCAGTCATATCAATATTACTAAAATCGGTATTCATGAAATTGCAATTCTTAATGACTGTGTTATATAGACGTAATCGATCTACGGACTCATTGGAAAACTCTGAATCCGTGATGATGGACATTTCAAATTCTGGATCTTCCTCATAATAAATGTCAGTAAACTTCTTCGCAGTTAACTCAGTCGATATTTTCGGCGCATCAATTTTCATACTCTACCTTCTTTCGCAGATTGAATCATTATCCTCTTGAAGATCGGTTAACACGACATTAGCGCCTTCTCGGGCGAAAAGCTTCGCTTCCGCTTCACCCTGACCCATTGCTGCACCTGTAATAATGCTATTTTACCATTTCCCATGTCTAACACATTCCTATTTCATCATTACAAATTAAATTAGTTTCTCGTAAACTGAAGTAAGTTCTTTAATTTCTTACCGCTAGAAGTTGTACACATAAATAGTTGTAAGTTCCTCGTATTTCTTAGGTTTTTCTACCTGTTCCATTGGGATATTTTTATTGATTATAAAGTTAACCCACCATCTACAAGAACAATTGAACCGGTCATATAGCTCGCTTTATCTGATGCTAAGTAAGCAACCATTTCAGCGAGTTCTTTCGGATCAGCATAACGACCCATTCTCATATTGGAAATCTCTTCTGGAACGTAACCACCTTTTGCAAACTGAGCTTCAACGCTTGTTGTTAATGCTGTATTCACACCGCCAGGACATAGTGCATTAATGCGAATTCCTTTTTTCGCATATTCTAATGCAGCACCCTTGGTTAAGCCTACAACCGCATGTTTGCTTGCAGAATATACAGCTACACTGTGTTCAGGACGAACCCCTGCAGTAGAAGCGGTATTAATTATAGAACCGTTTCCTTGATTCTCCATCACTTTTAATACGTATTTCAATCCAAGGAAGACTCCTTTTACATTTATGGCCATAATACGGTCAAATTCGGACTCTTCTACTGTTGTGAAAGGGGCAAACTTTTGAATAACACCTGCATTATTGAAAAATATATCAATACGTCCATATGTTTCGACTGCTTTTTTTACGTAGTTTTGTACATCTTCAGTTTTAGAGACATCGGCCTGGACGAAGATGCCTTCTCCACCTTGTTCTTTCACAAGTTTTAATGTTTCTTCTCCTGTTTCCTGATTGAAATCGACCAATACAACTGTTGCACCGTTACTAGCAAGTTTCAAACTGCTTGCTCTTCCGATTCCGCTTCCAGCACCAGTTATGACAGCAATTTTATTTGATAATTCCATGTTTAATTCCTCCTTGTTTATCCTTGTTTATCCTTCTTACATCAATCATTTTATTGCTTGTTTAAAAATATTTATTGTATTATCTTACGAATAATAGTATTTATTAACTTTAAAAAATGGACAAAAAACTTGATTGGAGTTTATAGAATAGATGGAAATAGCCATACAAGATTTACAATATATATGTGAGCTTATTTATAAAGTTCATAAAATCCCTGTTTATTATGTCGATCAATTTGGTGTGTTTGTATACGAATTTTCAAGTAGAGACTTACGGAATCATCCATATTACATCCCGTTCAAAGAGCAGATAAGCGTCTATACTTATGAAGATAATCCAAAGGATTTTCCTATCTTCTTTTCGAATTCAAATTTGAACTTTTTCTTTGTCAATCTAAAAAAAACGAATCTATTTTTAGGTACCATCATTTTAGGCCCTACCCTTGAGTCAGAAATATCTGAAGAAAATATTAACAAGATCCTTGATGCTTTTAAAGGAAACCTAAATAAAAGGAAACTCATTGAATACTATAATTCCGTCCCCATTATTGATAGTCAACAATTTCTAACGATTAGTTTACTGGTTTACTATTTGATGTACCATATAAAGCTTGATAAAACGATGGTCATTCAAAACAATAAAGCGTTGACCTTTGATATGATTGAATTTGAGAATCCGGATCTTGAGCTTTCAAAAGGGAGAAGGAATTTCATTTTTCATTCCAATCTTTCATATGAACGGGTTTTGCTTGATTACGTCAAAAATGGACGGATAGATAAATTAAAGGATATCTTCGATTACTCTATTGTCGGTGAGGCGGAATTAGGATTATTATCGAAACGAAATCGTCTAAGAAGTGAAAAAAATTTAATGATTACTGGAATTGCTATTGTTTGCAGAGCGGCAATTGAAGGTGGTTTAAATGATGAAACGTCCTTTACCTTAAGCGATTTCTATATTCAACAACTCGAGGAATTAGGAAGCTTAAAAGCAATATTGAAATTAACGGAAGAAGCCATAATGGATTTTACCAATCGTGTGCACCAATTAAATGAAGAAAAATATTCTGCACCAATAACAGCTTGTCAACATTACATTTATAACCATCTTTATGACGAAATCACACTTGATCACCTCGCACAAATGTGTCGTTTAAGCCCAAATTACTTATCATCACTTTTTAAAAAAGAGGTTGGTAAACCAATAAGTGAATACATTCAACGGCAACGAGTTGACGAAGCAAAAAAGCTATTACTTTTAACAAATTATTCGATTTCAGACATCGGCACATGGCTAAATTTCAACGACCAAAGTTATTTTATAAAAATCTTTAAAAAATACACAGGTTTAACCCCCAAGCAGTTTAGAAATGATCATTTTTCCGATCATAAATCGACATAATTTTTTTTCAACGAAAATTTGAGCAACAGATCAAATTAGGATACCCCACAGCAAAACGCGTATTTACAACGTTAAGGAAAATCCAAAATAAAAAGCCCAATTTTAGCATTAAAATGGTATTATCCCCTTTAAGTAGACAGTGTAAAAAGCCTATGATTTTATCATGGATGATGCACTACTACTTGGAGGGGATTTTTCTATGGCTGTAAA
>NZ_JAAGVZ010000025.1 GCF_010882125.1 Peribacillus alkalitolerans
TAACATATTTATCACCTAAGCACATTTTGTAGTACCTTCATTATACAAAAAAAGACCGCAGACAAATCCCCTTTTTGGGGGATTTGTCTACAGTCTGAAAGGAGATCCTTTAAAGGATCTCCTTTTTACATTTATCGAATTGGTCTTTTAAGTGAATGTAGATCCTCTTCTATCCCTACCATTCTATCTTCTACAAGTTTTTGGGAATCCCTTATGCCAGCGTTATAATAATGAGGAGCGATCGTTTCCTTGAAGAAATCCAGGATGTTTTCTGCTACAAATCTAGATAGTTCTTCGTCTCTTTCATGTAAAAAGAAAGTTTGAATATCAGAAATCATTTTTTCATTTTCTTCCCGAGTAATTTTGTACATAATTCCCCTCCTATAAATAAATTTTAACATAATTTTTATTAATAAATGAAAAGGGTGCCCAAGCATGTCTATTGACTGTACTTGAACACCCTAATTGTTATGAAAATGAATGCAGAATAAAGTTTAGTAAGAACAATCCTGCTATCAAGATAAGCGGTAAAGATACTTGTTTTCTTTTTCCAAGTAATAGTTTAATGATTGGGTAAGTGATGAACCCAAATGCGATTCCATCCGCTATGCTATAAGTGAAAGGAATCATCACAATGATTAAGAATGCCGGAAAGGCTTCTGTAAAATCATTAAAGTCAATATGCTTCACATTCTGCAACATTAATGCCCCAATAATAATAAGGATCGGTGCAATCGCACTACCAGGAATGATCTTAATGACTGGAATAAAGAAAAGTGAAACTAAAAACAGCAAACCAGTTGTAACTGCTGTCAAACCTGTTCGACCACCTGCTGCAATTCCAGACGCAGTTTCAACTGTTGCAACAGATGGGCTAGAGCCAAATAGTCCACATAGAATGGAAGAAATTGCAGTTGATCTGTAACCAGATACAAACTTCTCTGGTTTATTGATCATAGATGTATGTCCATGAACTAGGCCGATGTTTTCAAATACTAACACCATGGCAAAAGAGAATGAAGCAACCCAAAATGCCGTCGACCAAATGTTAGACAATGAAAAAGCAAAGAATACATCTTGAAAATCTTTAAATCCAGCAGTGGCTTCTGAAAACGTCCCGAATCCTTCCCATGTCACTAGACCAAACAATGCAGCAATAGCCGTTCCTATCAGCATACTGATTAAAAAATTGCCAGGTACATTTTTAATAAAAAGCGTAACAGTTACAATTAAAGTCAGGATCGTGGCAAGTACAATGGGATTGTTAAATTGACCAATCATAAGGATGGAATGCTCACCAGTTTGGATTAATCCTCCCTTTTCCAAACCAATCATAGTTAGGAATAAACCCAATCCAACGGTAATCGCTTCTTTCAATGATTGTGGAATCGCATCAGACAATAGTGTCACAAGTGGTGTAAATGCAACAATTGCGAACAGTATTCCTGATACAGTCACTACTCCTAAAGCTTGTTGCCAAGAAAAGCCCATGTTCTGGACAATGGTATAAGTGAACATCGCATTTAATCCCATACCAGGCACTAAAATGATTGGCGTGTTCGACCATAATCCAACTAACACACAGCTAATAAAACTAACTAATGCTGTTGCAATAATACCAGCTTCTCTTGGAATACCCGCTTCTGCCAAAATGGATGAGTTGACAGCAATGATATAGACAATTGTAAAAAACGAAACAGCACCGGCAAGGATCTCCTTCTTTAAAGTGGTTTGGTTTTCTACAAGACTAAAGCGCTGTTGAATCCAATGCTGTAGCAAGTAAATCTCCTCTATTCAATTTATCCCTCGCCCACCCAAGTAACTCCTAAGAGGTACGTACCTCCAAAAGCCCTCAAGTTCTCATTATAGAGCCATCAGACCTATTTTTCAATATCCGTATAGGATATAAATGTTGGTAAGGATAGTGAAGGACTATCTTATTGTATACTCTCCACTATTTTGTTCAATAAAGCCTGCGATATTCCTATAGACTGTCAAAAAGCATTAAAAAAAGGTTCGAACAAATTTCTTGTCCGATAATCTTGAATTCATTCATCTCTCTTTTTAATCTCTATATAAATGGTTGATAGATTCCAAGTTCATCGGACGAACCATCCTTTTTTCTGCATCAGTAATACGTTCAAATCCAAATTGACTGTATAATCCATGGGCATCCTTCGTGCTCAGGTTGAAGGATACGCCTTTTAGTTGAGGATGTTCAAAGATGGAGGCGATC
The DNA here is from genome assembly GCF_010882125.1 of Peribacillus alkalitolerans. GTDB lineage: Bacteria > Bacillota > Bacilli > Bacillales > DSM-1321 > Bacillus_BN > Bacillus_BN alkalitolerans. The sequence goes on from NZ_JAAGVZ010000025.1 coordinate 2,237, forward strand.
AACCATTTACTTAATCCCTTTCCTCTGTATTCAGGTAGTATAAAGACGTCGCCTAACCATGCATATCGTACAAAATCAGTAACCACGCGAGCAAAACCTATTTGTTTAGCTTCCTTTTGTTCTGGATTTCCATCAAACACCCCGTAGCAAATAGGGGTATAATGAACAGTTGCTTCAACTGCTTTTTTAGAAATTCCTTTTGCCCAATATGAATCATCACTTAAAAACTTATGTATTGTTAATACATCAAGATAATCTTTATTTGTCGAAATATAGTACTTACCATTTGAAATAATATGATTCTCCATTAAAATACTCCCTATATTAAAATTAAGTATCATGACATAATAGATAAAAAAGTAGAATAGGAGATTTTCCATGAATCCACTCTCACTAGCTGCCATTTCATTTCCGGTTTGTATCATTCTTCTAGTTCTAATTGGATTTTACAAAGTCTTTATCAAGAAAAAAACGGTTGTAAATTTCTACACACCATTTGACCAAATCACTGGACAAAGTAACGTTGAATTCCATGAAGAACAAGAAGTTTTGGAAGAAGAAAAAGACCAAGGAGACAAGCCTTGGCAATAGTTCCATCTTTTTTATCACTAATCTATAAGACGATACATAAAAGTTTCCGTTTCATTGTTCAACCTTCATTATATGTGAAAATAAAAAGCACAATTCCGTTATGGTTTGTGCCCTTTTTTACAATTATTCTTGATTAACAGCACTTTCTTCCATATAAAATAACTCCCAAATATGTCCGTCTAAATCCTGAAAACTCCAACCGTACATAAAACCATGGTCTATCGGATCATTTGAAGGCTTAGCTCCTGCTTCCAGAGCTTTGTTTACAATCTCATTCACTTGGTCTCTACTGTTTGCTGACAACGCTAGAATAACTTCTTTGCTGTTGGAGGTATCAGGGATATCTTTCTTAGTAAAGCTCTTAAAATAACTTTCCACTAATAGCATTACAAAAATATTTTCACTAACAATCATGCATGTTGCATTTTCATCTGTAAATTGGGGATTAAATTCAAAGCCTAGTTGAGTGAAAAATTCAATAGATTGGTTTAGATTTTCTACAGGTAAGTTAACAAAAATCTTATCAAATTGAGTTCCCATTTTATTCTCCTTTTCCTATAAAAATTATTGCTCTACATACTATTCTCTAATGTTTTCTATTTTCCTTCGATCAAACAATCATTTTGTCTATTAAACACTGAGCTTTAACAAAGCCATCTATTAAATGAACGTATTTTTCTATCCAATAGTCTTAACAAATAGGTAAAATAAAATAAACCAATTAGCATTAAGCTAACTGGCGTTGATGGTTCACAAGTTCTGTTTTTAGTAATCTTCTTGAACGATGGATCCACGTTTTCACAGTACCCAATTTAATATGCAACTGATTAGAAATGTCTTCATCTTTCATGCCATGAAAGGCTTTTAACAAAAACACTTGTCGCCTTGCATCATCCCATTCATTCACACAATCATACATTTTTTCAATGAGTTCTGCATTATCTACAATTTGATCAATGGAGGGTTGTGGAGAAGCTGTATATTCATAGAAATTTTCTATAAGATATGCCTCATTCTTTTTTTCCTTCCTCAAATAATCTATCGCAGTTCGTCTGGCAATCATAGACAGCCATGCACCTGCCCTGTCTGAATGGGTGAGCGTCTCCAATTTTTGATACGCTTTTACAAACGTATCCTGTACAATATCCTCCGTTAAAAAAGGGTCATGAATGATGGAGCGGACAATTCCTTTTAACATCTTTTCATACCGAACATACAGCCCTTCAAAGTCTATTTCAAGTTGATTCATCCGTCATCCTCCATCCTTCATGTTTTATTTCGCGAAATGATTTTTTATAAATTCTGGTGCATATTCCTCTGAAATTGCTTTAACTTCATAATTTTCTTTTCCTTTGTAACGGTATAAAAGCAAATATGGTCCTTTTTCCAGATCCCAATTATCTAGAGTTAAGCATTCATTAATTGGATCCTTATCGGTGATTTTCAATGCTGAACCGTGTTTTATAATCTGTTTTTGTACCTCTTCGTATTCAAAATAACCTCTTTCATCTTTGCTAACTTGATCATTTGGAAGAATAAAAATTTCTTCGATATCATCAGCAGTGATGATCGCTTTGTCAAGTTCCCCTTGCTTTTTGAGTAATGATTGAAGTTCTTCAAAGTACGGGTACATATCTGTATATACTCGTTTTCCATTACTCAACAATAGTTCAATATTAGAAGAGGGCTCAATATTACTTGTCATATTTTCGTATGTCATACCGTACATGTCATTTTTTAACGCATCTAAGACTGCTTCTATCTTTGGTCCTTCTGTTACATTCAAGCGTTTATCGACAGGTCCATTAGGCATGATGGTAATTTTATCAACTTTATCCGTGTTTACCTTCAAGATTGGGTATTGCATTTCTTTATATTCTTTGGATTCATAAATTGGTTTGTTATAGGCGGCGAGATTCCTACTATCCTCTACTCGATACTGTCGAACAAATCTATCACCATTCTTCATCTCGTAAATGAAAAATTTATTAGAATAGTATTGATAATTTGATTGTTTAATAGGATCTAGTTTAGCAACCTCTTTATGAAGGGCTATTACATTTTCAATGCTTTCCTTGCTAGAAAGTAAGGAAAGTTTGCCATGCTCTGTCCCCTCCATGTAGGCTTGGACATTATCACCCATATAAACCTTTTCCACCTCGCTTAATGGAGGCACTTTTTTCTCAAAGCCTGTAAAATCAATTAGGAAAAGTCCATATAGTACTGCAATAGCCACTAAGAAGACGGAATATCTCTTCCATTCTCCAAAATTGAATACACGCCATGTTTTTTCGATGACGCTACGAGCGACAAAATATCCGATCAATGAACCGAAAAAGTATCCAAACATGAGCCATCCAGCACTGTTCTCAGATTCCCCAAAGTACAGGCCTCCCGTTAGCATAAAACAAAATGCTACACCATACGTGAAGATTGGTCTAAGGATTGGATAAGCCAATGCTTGGGATGCACTTTCGATATTTCTCTTTTGGTATAACCAAAGAGCTAATCCGTAAAATACTATAATGGCAATCCCAAACATCCATGCAGCTTGTGTCCCTAAATTCTTATGCCCTAAGTTTGATGCATAGAGGATAGGAGAATATTCATAGACCTTTGCAGACAAATAATAATCATAGGCAAAACCATTTAAGAAATATTTAAGTGAATATACCACCAACATAAATATTCCAGTCGGGAACAACAAAAAAATAGTTGTAAGAACGCCTTGGAATACTGCGATCCCTGTAATGGTTGCGACTAATACCCCTGAAAAGAAGATAAATAATCCAAATAAAATTGTTACACCCATCCACGAAAAAACTTCGTTAATTGTAATGAATTCTTGCAATGATAATGTTGACCTTAAAACTAAAACTAGGATTCCATTAAAAAGTACTGGAACTATGTAAAGCATTACACCCATCATGATGTATTGGTTAAACAATCTAGAACGCTTCACTGGAAGACTGTGAATAAAATCTGCTGCTTGTTTATTATGAAGATACGAAAATAAGAAAATACTTAGAAGGAGTGGTACCACAAGCATCATTACATATTGGATTTCGTACAAGTATGAAAAAGGATTTCGTATATTGTCATAGTAATAGGGTTCTGAGTCCATCATGATCATCTTTAAAGGTACTGAAAAGAACAATCCTATAAAGTAGATAATTCCTACCCAGCCGCTACTCCTAATGACTTGTTTGGCTATTTCTTTATTAAACGAGAAGGTTGCCGATGGCATATCCTGCTTCCCCCATTTCGTAAATGAATATTTCTTCTAACGTTAAAGGAAGCATGTCAAACAAAACTGGATGGAGAGATCGGAAATGTTTTTCAATCTCTTCCTCTTTGCCTCGCACCACACATAATATGACACTTCCTCTTTTCTCTTGATGAAGGACTTTTAGTCCTTCGAAAATTTGCGTTGGGTCCTCTTTAAATGCAATTTGAATTTTATGAACATCCGATTTTAAATCGTCTAGATCTTTTTCTAACATCATTTGCCCTTTATGTAAAATTCCGATGTGGTCACAAATATCCTCGACTTCCCGTAAGTTGTGAGAAGATATTATGACCGTCATTTCACGATCGGCTACATCCTGGACGAGCATATTCTTAACTTTTTTCCTTATTACTGGATCTAAACCATCGAAAGGCTCATCAAGAAGCACTACATCCGGCATAGAGGAAAATGCCAACCAAAACGCCACTTGTCTTTGCATTCCTTTTGAAAAACGTTGAACCTTTTTATCTACATCAATATCAAACATTGCTTTTAATTTCTCGAATCTTTCCCAGTCCCAATGCGGGTAAATCGTTGAATAATAATCCGCCATTTGCTTAACGGTGTAATGGGAGAAGAAGAAAGGGATGTCAGGCATAAAGATTAGCTTATTTTTTATAGCTAAATTTTCAAATACAGTTTCACCATTTATTTCTGCTTGACCTGTATCTTGCTTATAAATACCGGTAAGCATCTTCAATAGCGTTGTTTTTCCTGCACCATTTGATCCTAGCAGACCGTAGATTGACCCTTTTTGTACAGAGAAAGAAACATTATCCACCACAATATTATCTTCAAACTTTTTCGATAACTGATAGATTTCGATCATACTTCCTGTGTCCCTCCCAGGGAAGCATCGAGCTCCCGTACGATAGAAATCACATCTTCCGCTTTCAATCCAAGATACATAGCTTCAGACAATACTTTTACGAGTTCTTTCTTCACCGTTTCTAACTTCTCTGAATTTATGACAAGACTATTTGGGTTCACAAAACTTCCCCTCCCTTTCACGGAGTATATATATCCTTGCACTTCTAATTCTCGGTATGCCTTTTGTATGGTATTGGGATTAATCGTCAACTGCTGTGCCAATGTCCGTACAGAAGGTAGCTGTTCATCTACTTTCAATACTTCACTGATGATTAGTTCCTTAAGCTTATCCACAAGCTGCTCATATATTGGCTGCCGGCTTCTCATATCTAATTCAAACAACCGTTATCACCCTCACTCTGTACTGTGTGTATTACGAGTATTAGTACACTTAAATCATATTACATTCATTTGAAAAAAGAAAGCATTTTTTTCCATTATTTTTCTACTATCCAAAAATCATATTCCCACTAGAAAAAGCACCGTTTAATACCGGTGCTTTGGAGTAGTTGCTTTATTTTAACTCCCTCTGTTGATCTCTTTATTTAAGAGAACAAAAGAAGCAGATTTCTTTTTCTCAGGATTGGAGTTTTCTTTTTCCATTTGAGGAAACTTTTCGTTGGAAGCGCAATTACAACAAGAATAATAATTTGTGTAAATATGATTTTGGAATTATCTACATTTATATACGAACTAATGATAGGACCTGTCAAGAACATGGTAAGTATAATGGCCGGAATATAATTAAAGGGAAGGGAAAAGGCTTCACGTTTACCTAAAACACGAACATTAATTAAACATTTTTAATTAATGTTCATACTTTAGTTGATTATCTATTATTATTCTGCTATATTAATAAAGTAATAATCATAAATAACATTACTCGTATATACTCGGTAATATGGTCTGAGTGTCTCTACCTGGTTCCCAATGAAAGAACTAGACTACGAGTTAAAGTATTCGATTGTTCGGCTTTTTTAGCCGTTACCATTTTTAATTTAGCATTTCCTTCATTTTTTGCTAAATTATCGATACTTTAACTTTCGTAGGTCTAGGAGGTAGAAATCATTCTACATTTTCTAGACCTTTTTCATTGGGCCAAGTTTTCGAGTGTATCAAACAACAAGAGAAAAGGGGAGTTTAATTTATGAAAAACAACATGCTAAAGAAATACACTTTATTAGCAGCGCTTGCTGTACTGTTAATATCTGTATTTGCAGGATTTAATTCAACTTTTCTAAATGAAACAGAAGTAGAAGGTGCACAAAGACCTATTATCATTCAAGGTCCGATGCCTATTGAAGCTGAAAAATTTGCACAAAAATTGGAAAATGTTAAAGTGGAGAAATCAGGAACTTTTGTCTTTTACAAAGGTAAGCTGAACAACTATCCTGTCATCGTTGCTAAAACTGGTAAGGGAATGGAAAACACAGCAGCTGCTACAGCAGTCGCGATTGAAAAATATAATCCTATCGCTATCATCAACCAAGGTACATCAGGCGGACATGATCCAAGTTTAAACGTATATGATATTGTTTTAGGTAAAAGAACTACAAATCTAGGTTCATTAAAAACAGCAAGCATGGAAGAAAACCAAGGAATTGATCCAACGAAATGGATCCCAATGGACTTAATGGCTTCTGAAGGAAGTGCGGGAGAAGATCCTAATGCTGAAAAAATCCGTTACTACGAAGGAGATAAGGATTTGCTCGCTGCTGCTAATGCAGTAAAAGATAAATACACTAAGGGTAAGGTCGTCGAAGGTACTATCGGTTCAGCAGACGTTTGGAATAATGAAGTGGATCGAATTAAATGGTTCCATACTAAGTACGGTACATCTGTAGAAGAAATGGAAGGTGCCGCAGCAGCACAAATTGCCAAAGCTTATGATATAAAATTCCTAGGTATTAGAGTACTGTCTAATAATAAAACCAATGGCGGTAAATACGATCCTAATACAGCAGCAGCAAATCAAGATTATGTTTTTGAAGTAGTTAACAAATATATATCTACGATACAAAGCAAATAACACGGAACAATTTTTTGTTCCCTATTAAACTAAAAAAATAATTAACCCCCAACGCCATAACCTCGGATTCGACCATCTGTAGGTAAAAAAAGTGCCCTCAATTTCGGCGGCTTTAGTTGGGGAACCTAAGAGCTGTTTATACAGCTCTTTTTTTATGGAACATGACTGCAAGCAGTCTATTCTATTAAACAAATATCAACATTAAAGTTTATCAGACCCAATAATAAAAAAGCAGAGCAATCTCTATTGAGAGTCTCCCTGCTTTCCTTGAACCTTTATGGGCTATATTTTAATGATATGCCTTCTCGCCATGCAGAGTAAGGTCAAGACCAACCTTCTCCTCTTCTTCGTTCACTCGAATTGGAACAAATACATGGATTACTTTCACGATTACATATGTTACTACCGCTACAAATACGTAAGTTGCAAGCATCGCAACAAGCTGTTTCCATATAAGGCTTGCATCCCCATAAAACAAACCATTTGCACCAGCTTCGTTCACCGTGGTTGTTGCAAATAAACCGGTCGCGATCCCTCCCCATGTACCTCCAATCCCATGAAGTCCGAATGCGTCTAGTGCATCATCGTACCCTAATTTCTTCTTTAAGAAAATGACACCCCAGAAACAAACAGCTCCACTGATCAAACCGATAATTATAGAAGATGCTGGTGTAACGAATCCACAAGCAGGCGTTATGGCAACAAGGCCAGCAATCGCACCAGAAAGTGATCCAACCATGGTCGGCTTACGGTTGATCATCCACTCAACTAGAATCCATCCTAAGATCCCAGCAGCGGCCGCAATAGCTGTATTGATAAATACAACCATGGCAACTTCATTCAGGGATAATGAACTGCCGACATTAAAACCATACCACCCAAACCAAATTAACGTAGCACCTAGGACAGTCAAGGGAATATTATGAGGACCACTCTCATTGGCTTCTTTTCGTTTCCCTAGCATCACTGCTAATACTAATCCTGTTACACCCGAGGAAATATGAACTACATTACCACCAGCGAAATCTAACGCTCCTAATTCACGCAACCATCCTCCTACACCCCATACCCAGTGGGCAACAGGAGCATATACTAACACTGACCAAATGATGGTAAATAAAATAAAGGCTGAAAACTTCATTCTTTCTGCAACCGCACCAGAGATGATGGCTACTGTTAACACCGCAAACGTCATCTGGAACATCATAAATAAATTGTGTGGGATTGTAGCACTGTAGTCAGGATTCGGTTCAAAAGTCACTCCCTTTAGTCCCATCCAATCAAAATCCCCGAAAAAAGCATTTCCTCCTGTAGAAAAGGAAATGGAATAGCCCACTAAAACCCACAAAATTGAAACTACAGCCATTGGTGCATAACTATGCATGGTGGTACTTAGTACGTTTTTACTTTTCACCATCCCTCCATAAAAAAGAGCAATCCCAGGCGTCATAATCCAAACAATTAAGGTTGCAAAAAACATAAAAACGGAATCCGCCATTTGCATTTCTTTTCCTCCTACCATTCATGTTAGAACTTCTCACATGAATTTCTTGTTTTTCTTATATTATTATTGATTATCTAAAAAATCAACTGATTTATTTAAAATTTTAGAAAATTTTAAATATTTATGTTAGAAAACCTTACATTCAATTTATTTCCTTTTCACATTATGTTTTCTGTAATATTTGAACATAATGGGGACATGTAAGTTGAAGGTGGAATGGCAATGTTAGGATTGGTAAGATTTATCACTTCAAGAGTACCTACTCTATTACGTCTGTTACTCATTGTTTGCATCGTGATTTGTTCTTTTGGTGGGATCATCCATTATATTGAGCCGGAGAATTTCCCTACCTATTGGGAGGGGATTTGGTGGGCAGTTGTCACTACCTCAACTGTTGGATTTGGCGATTATGCTCCTAAAACTATGGCTGGGCAAGTGGTAGGGGTGCTATTAATCATTTTGGGCGCTGGATTCGTGACCACTTATTTCGTAAGCTTGGCTGCAATCGCCGTGAAATCGGAGGAGAGATTTTTGCACGGAAAACTTGAATATACAAATAAAGATCACACTATTGTTGTAGGTTGGAACGAAAGGTCACGGGTTATTATTGACGCCTTACTCGAAAGGCAATCACACCCTTCCATCGTATTGATAGACCAAACTCTTCAGGACCATCCGATGCGAAATAAGGACGTACATTTTATCCAAGGTAACGCCTCTTCAGATGAGACATTAAAAAAGGCAAATATCCAATACGCCTCTAGCGTGATGATAACCGCAGACTTTCTGCAAAATGAATTCCAAACTGATATGTTCTCCATACTCACCCTACTATCTGTAAAAGGGCTTAATCCGAAGGCTTTTTGTATCGTGGAGATTTTGACTACAGATCAGCTTGCCAATGCATATCGAGCAGGTGCAGATCGGATAATCCAAACTAATTCAATCAGTAGTAAGGTTATGCTTGACCAATTAAAAGAGCTGACCAATTAAAAGAGCCACTAGCATCCTTTTTGCTAGTGGCCTTGTTGATGAATCAAATTAAGCACCTAGTAACGATTCAAGCTCTTTCACGAGTTCCTTACCAAGTTCAATATACTTTTCAGGAAAGGTTGCATCAGGATCCTGGGGCTCTGCGAATTGATTGAAAGAGGCAGAAAAATTCCCAGAATCCGCATGATCATCTATGCCAATCTGATACTGATGTGACAATAATAGTGGGCGCCCCATTTTCACAGTAGCCCCCCTTGAGTCCAATTGGCCATCGATTGATTTAAAAGGTACCCTTAAGTATTGGTAGCCCATTTCATTATCAATTTTATAATCAAAGTATCCATGGTCATAATCCCAGTTACCACCTATATCATATCCTGCTGGCTTTAGTTTCTGTTCCAGATCATATAGGGTATAAGTTTTCCCCTCTATCTTTGAAGGAATTTCAATCACTAAGCTCACTCCTTGTAGCATTTTCCCTTAGGATAACCAAAACCCATGAAATCAATCAAAGAAAACTCTTCAAACTAAGAACTTGGTGGGGATCAATAACTGAAATTGTTACTGATATTCCCGAGTTCCAATCCTATTTTCCCGACTTCACATCTTATTTTCCCGACTTTCTGTCATTTAATCCCGACTTCGGGACCCTATAATCCCAACTTGTCGAATTTCCACAAAACACTACGTTCTTTCAGCATGTAGTAAATTAAAAAAGGGAACTAGGGTTTCCCCTAATTCCCAAATCCATTATAGTCGTTTTTCTAATTCTGCTTTCTTTTCTTCATAGCCTGGTTTTCCAAGCAACGCAAACATGTTCACCTTGTATTCTTCTACACCTGGCTGGTCAAATGGATTGACCCCTAATAAATAGCCACTCATCGCACATGCTTTTTCAAAGAAATAAACCAAATAGCCAAATGTGTATGCATCCATAGATGGAATGCTTATTATTAAGTTTGGCACTCCACCGTCAGTATGAGCTAGCATTGTACCTTGGAATGCTTTGTTATTGACGAAATCCACCGTTTCTCCTGCCAGATAATTAAGCCCATCCAGATCATTTTTCTCTTCTTCAATCGTTAATTCATGACGTGGATTTTCTACTTTAATAATCGTCTCGAATAGGTCTCGTCTTCCTTCTTGTACGTATTGCCCTAATGAATGAAGGTCAGTCGAGAAGTTTGCAGATGCAGGGAAAATCCCTTTTTGGTCTTTTCCTTCTGACTCACCAAAAAGCTGCTTCCACCATTCTGAGAAGTATTGTAATCCTGGCTCATAGTTAATCAGCATTTCAATCGTTTTTCCTTTATTATAAAGGGCATTTCGAACAGCTGCGTATTGATATGCTGCATTCACTTCTATCTCAGAAGTGCTATATTCTTCTTGCGCTTCGCGGGCACCATCCATCATACTCTTGATGTCCGCCCCACTTACTGCAATCGGAAGCAAGCCTACTGCTGTCAATACAGAATACCTTCCTCCAACATCATCTGGAATGACAAATGTTTCATAGCCTTCTTCAGTAGCTAATGTCTTTAGAGCCCCACGCGCTTTATCTGTTGTTGCATAAATTCGTTTACGCGCTTCATCAACACCATATTTTTCTTCAAGCATCTTTTTGAAGAGACGGAATGCAATCGCAGGTTCTGTCGTAGTTCCTGATTTAGAAATAACATTAATAGAAAAATCTTTATCCTTTAGAACATCCATCAAATCCTTCATATAGGAAGAGGAGATATTATTGCCTGCAAATACAATTTGAGGCGTTTTACGTTGTTCTTTGGAAAGGGCATTATAAAAACTATGCTGAAGCATTTCGATTGCCGCTCTTGCTCCTAAATAGGATCCGCCAATACCGATAACAATTAGAATATCAGAATCACCCTTAATTTTGTCTGCAGCCTTTTGAATACGCGCAAATTCTTCTTTATCATAGTCTGTAGGTAGCTCGATCCAGCCTAAGAAATCGTTACCAGCCCCTGTTTTTTCATGTAAAGAGTGATGCGCGACCTTCACGGCATCACGCAAATATGTAAGTTCATGCTCACCAAAAAAAGACAATGCTTTAGAATAATCGAATCGAATGTGCGTCATGAATATCCTCCCACTATAAAGATTTACATAATCACTTTAACGAATGGTTCATACTTAATCAAGAAAACACCTTAATTTTTAATCAAAAAGGATGGTACGAAATTGAAATTTCAAAGTCGTACCATCCTGCTGCTCGTTTATATTATAAAGAAGCTCTAAAAATGGCTAGAACATCGTCACGAGATAATTTTTTAAAATTACCAAATTCTCCATAAACCATAGCTTTATCTGCCATAGTATCCAAAGTGGATTCATCGATATTGTAATCCGCTAATCGAGAAGGGGCTCCTAATGAACTCCAAAATCCACTAATTTTATCGATTCCTTCTAATGCAATTTGTTCATCCGATTTCCCTTCTGGTTCAACACCCAAAACTCGGACTGCCAATTGAGCGAAACGCTCAATCCGTTCATGCATCGTATGCTTCATCCAGTTAGGGAATAGAATCGCCAATCCACCTGCGTGAGGGATATCATGAATGGCAGAAACAGCATGCTCTATATTATGTGTTGCCCAATCTCCTCGAACACCTACCTGAAGATAACCATTTAGGGCAATCGTACCCGAATAAAGAATTGTTTCACGATAATCGTAGTTTTCAAGATCATTCAATAGCTTAGGTGCCGTTTCAATAACCGTATTTAGTACAGCTTCACACATACGGTCTTGCAGTGGTGTGTTTGTTGTTTGGTGGAAATATTGTTCAAACACATGGGACATCATGTCGACGATGCCATAAATCGTTTGATCCTTTGGTACTGTGAACGTATGTGTAGGATCTAGGATAGAAAATTTCGGATATACAAGTGGGCTTCCCCAACCATATTTCTCTTGAGTTTCCCAATTAGTAATGACTGATCCAGCATTCATTTCCGAACCAGTCGCTGCTAACGTCAACACAGTTCCAAAAGGCAAAGCATCTTCAACTTCAACCTTCTTTGTCACGATATCCCAAGCATCACCTTCATATTTGGCACCTGCAGCAATAGCTTTCGTACAATCAATAACACTGCCGCCCCCAACCGCTAATAAGAAGTCGATTCCTTCACTCTTACAAATCTCTACCCCTTTTCGGACAGTAGAAATTCTTGGGTTTGGCTCAACTCCAGCTAACTCATACACTACAGTATCAATACTCTGAAACTCTGCAATCACCTTATCATACAATCCACTTTTTTTAATGCTTCCTCCTCCATATACAAGAAGGACTTTTTTTCCGTATTCAGGAATTTCATTCTTAAGTTCAAATAATGTATCTTTACCAAAAATTAATTTAGTCGGATTTTTATAAGTAAAATTTTGCATTATTCTGCACCTCCACTTCTCATTATGTACATCTAGCTTATCATTTACAAAAAATATGACCTGATAAAAAATATTTCTACCATGCATTAAACTTTACCCTTATATCCATGCTAAAAATGAATGAAACATTTTCAAGGAGGATTTCTCAACATGAGTGGAATTCAACGCATTGCACTTGTACTTACTATAGTCGGCGCAGTAAATTGGGGATTGATTGGATTCTTCCAATTTGATTTAGTGGCTGCCATTTTTGGGGGTCAAGATAGTGCTTTTGCTCGTATCATTTATGGTTTAGTCGGGATCGCGGGTCTGATCAATCTTGGCTTACTGTTCAAACCAAGTGAAGAATATGCACGCGAACCAGAAGCTAGACCGTCCAAATAATAAAATGCAGGCTGATTCCTCAGCCTGCATTTTCATTTATTTTCTATTGGATGGCATCTAACCAAGGATCTGATTTTTCCAGCAACGATGTTTTTGTCCATTCAATTTCAACATCTGGCTTGATAGGGACATTTTGTTCATTTGGAGGTAATGGAGCCCTTGCATGGCTAGTAGGAATTACAACCTTAAATCCACTTTGTTCTAAATATACGTTATGAATGTTACCACCGAAGGATCCATTGTTACCTGGAGATTGCCCGAGTATCTCTCCAAGGCTATTTGCTTTAATAACTGTTGCAAAATTCGAACCAGCACTGAAGGTCTTTTGGGAAGTAAATATGTACACTTGACCATCAAAACTCTTTATATCTGGGACCTTTTCATTTGGTGTTAAAATATCCCCAATATTTTTATACTGATCGACATTCAGATGGGCTATGAACCAATCAATAGTCAAATCTGAACCACCATTGTTTTCTCGCAAATCTACAGCTATTTTCTTCACTTTCCTCATTTGCACTTCTTTAAAAAATTCTCTCAGCGACTCTCTATAACCCTCAGAGGCAACACTCTGATTAAGCGTGAAAATACCCATACCTTTTTTGATTTTCCAATGATAAGGTGGTTTAACTTGTTGAGAAAATAACCTTTCCTCCAAACTACTATCGCTAACTTTACGTTCTTTTACGGAAATCTCTTTTATTTTTTTTCCCCGTTTTACCACAATAGGAAGGTTTGTTTGCTCTTTAGAGATTAATCCTTTTTTCACAGCAAATTGTTTAATAGTCAGTCTTTCAAACCCAACTGCATAAATCCATCCTTCGTGATCGGCTGGTACTATTTGTTTAGCCAACAGAAACAATTCTTCCTTTGTCTTACCTCCAACAGATATAATTTCATCACCTTTACGAAAATCCCCATCATCTTCAGTAACCAGGATTCCATCTTTCCCCCAAAAAACTTTCGGGATATCAAAAGCTGTTGTACTAATTCCTGTAATATTGGTATGACCATCATGAAGGGTCACCAGGATGTCGGTAATAAGATGGAAAAAGTCCAACTTTGACATAGGTTCAGTTATCTTATTTATGGATTGTTGCTTTAGAATTTCATCAGTTCGCATTTGATAGACATAGTGTTTCTGTTCTAAAGATTTGAACAATAAATCTAAATCCTTTTTCATGTCTTCTGGTTGGAGCAGTTCTTCCGTTTTATCTTCTTGCGTAAGATTTCCACTATATAAAACAGGGAGTGCCATCCCGCTACTGACCACTCGCGCAAAAAATTTCACTCCTTGAGGTGATTCTTCCACGTTCACCAAGTCTGCTGGTGCAACTAATTTCAACCTACTTCCTTCTGGTAAATTCGCTGCGATTGCTCCAATTTCCGAAACGAGAATATATTCCCCATTAAGGTCTAATTTGTCTAGTTGAACTGAAACGTTCCCTTGTTCAGTCTTTAGGTTTAATTTTGTAATACTAGGCAAAGATGCCCACCAGTTTCCCTTTTTAATGGTTCCACCAATATCCTGGATGGAGGTAGGGACTAATATTGTTATATCGGCTTTACTTTGCCCCTTTTGACCAATCAGAATTTGATTCCCATTATCTTTAATAGTAAAAAACGCATCTGACTTCTCAGACCTATCTGTCAGATTGACCACTAGCTTGTTATTGGTTGAGGGTTTGATTTCCACATTTCCAATCCAATTTTCTAAGAATAGTCCGGTCTCATCCTTTAAGACGTACTCATGTGTTACGTAACTAGTTTCTACAGAATCTATTGGAACAGAAGCTTCCATTGATGGAGGAGGGTTATCTCGTTTCTGGAAAAGCATGACCCCTCCTGTCAGTGACAATAAAACGATAAATAAGAAAATAGCATTCTGTTTATTTTTCATATGTACCATTCCGTTTCTAAATACTCTATTCGTCTATTTATTCCATATTGCGTTACATATTCCCTTCATCGGAAATAAGAAAAGGAGCACATCAGATTCAATCTAATGGCCCCTCTATTATTAGACTGCTTTTGGCAAAGACTCCTCAACAATCTTTTTTTGTTTCTTTTGCGGATGGAATAAACTGTATAAAACTGGAACAATGATTAACGTCAACATAGTTGAAGTTGCCAATCCCCCTATAACTACCACCGCAAGCGATGATGAAACGATTCCTGCATGACTTGACACTGCCATAGGAATCAGTGCTCCAACAGTTGCAACAGCAGTCATTAAGATCGGTCTTAATCGAACTGCTCCTGCTTCGATGATGGCTTCTCGACCGAATATTCCTTTTCGCTCATTCTGTTTCACACGATCAATCAGTACGATCGCATTTGTCACAACAATCCCATTCAACATAAGCAGCCCAATCATCGCAGGCATTCCAATCGGCTCACCGACAGCATATAAGCCTAACAACGCCCCAATGATTGAAAACGGAATGGCGAACAAGATTACGAACGGGGCTTTTCCTTCTCCAAAAGCAATAACCATTGTGATGTATACGAAGAAAATACTGACTCCAATTGCCAAAGCCATATTAACGAAGCCTTCCTCCATAGCTGCGGAAGCCCCCTCCTTATAGTAGGAGACACCTTTTGGGAGCTTTAAACTCGCTATAGCTTCATCAGCATTTTTCGTAACCTCTCCAGTATTTGCATCAGTAATTTGGCCAACGACCATAACGTACTCATTGCCATTCAAATGGGAAATGGCCATTCTATTTTCAACTTTTTTCAATGTTCCAATATCCTTAATTTTCATAGGGGCACCGAAAGCATTCTTAATGGTAAGTTCTCCAACATCATCAAGAGAGTTTAACTGATCCATTTTAACCGTTAAAGCAATATCCTTCTTCTCATTTTGGATGTTCATCGTCGAAATGGTATCCCCTACAATTACCTCACGTAGTCCCTTTCCAACTAAAGCTGGCATCAAGCCATTTTCTTTCATTTTCTCTTCATCCATATCCAATTCAATCTCAGGTTCATCGCCTTCCATTGAAGTACGCACATCTGCCATTCCTTTAATATCTTTTAAGGACTCTGAGATTTGATTGCTTGCTGTTTGAATATCCTTCAAATCTGAACCTTTTACTACCAAAACAAATTGCGACTCTCCGCCACCCATACCCCCAACACCAGTCAAGGATACTTCATTTGCCTTTTTATATCCCTTTAATTCTTCTCTCAAATCCTCTATGAAACCATTAACATCTTCGATGGAATCCTTCACTTCAAAGCTGATAAGCGCGCTTTCGTATTCACCATTCACACTCGTGCTAATCTTTTTTATTTCTTTCTTCTCTAATAATGACTTTTCAATATCTGCAGCTACATCACTAGTTGTTTTTGGAGCTGTGCCTTTTTCCATCGTCACATTGATATCATAGTTAACAACCTTCTCCTGTGGTAGGAAGGTTGTTCCTAACTTAGGAGCTATGAAAGCAACTGAACTAGCAAGTAATATTATCGCAACCGCTAACGTGACCAATCTATGATTCAATACTTTATTTAAAACGTATCTGTAGCCTTTTTGCAGGAATCCTTCTTTGTGCTCCTTTTCAGTAATCTTCAATAGGAACATTTTTGAAAGTAAAGGAACGATTGTGATGGCTACTAATAACGAAAATAGTAGTGATATTACAATAGTCCAAGCTAGAGGAGCAAACATTTTCCCAACAATGCCAGGCACAAAAGCCATAGGCAGGAACACCGCTACTGTAGTGATGGTTGATGATGTGATGGCTGAGGCAACTTCCCTCGTTGATGTTTCAACCAATTCTTCATTTCTTTCTTTGGAAGCACGGACTCTTCTGAATACGTTTTCGATTACAACAATGGAGTCATCCACCACACGACCAACCGCAACAGCGATGCCGGCAAGGGTCATGATATTTAATGTGTAGCCAAGCATATTTAGGAATGTCAAAGAAGCTAGTATGGATAACGGAATGGAAATTACCGCTATCAATGTAGAGCGAATGTTTCGCAAGAATAATAAAGTGACTAATACAGCCATTCCAGCCCCTAGCATCGCTTCTCTCAACATGGCATAAACAGATTCTTTAATCTCTTTAGACTGATCACTTAGTGTTTCAATATCAATGTTTTTAGGGACCGACAAATCTTTTAATTCTTTTTTAACATTTTCTACGATACCTACAATATTCGCCCCTGTTTCAGCTGTGATCCTTACTCGCAAGCCTTCTTTACCATTTATTCTTGTAAAATTCATGCTGTTTACAGGCCCATAGGCTACTTCAGCAACTTCCTTTAAACTAATATTTGCAACAGTAGGTTTTCCTTCTGCGTTAGGAGCGCCTGCTGCAAACAACGTAATGTTCTGAATATCTTCCACACTGGTTAGTTCTTTACTAACACGCACAGGTAGAACTTGACCTGAAACGGTTACGTCCCCTGTAGGGATTGATAGGGAGTTTGCTAGGATGGCATTTTTCACATCGTCCATCGTCAATCCTTTTTCGGATAATTTTTCAGGTATAACACGAATGAATACTTTTTTATCAGTGATGCCATCCGCTTCAACTTTATTCACACCTTCAATCCCTTCCAATAAAGGAATCATTTTGTTCTTTACAAGTTTTTCTGTTTCCTCTTGGGTTCCTCCATACACACCTAATGTATAAATGGATGGATCAGGCTCAATCCCTTCTTGTCTTACTTCAATGTCTTTTGCCCCTTCAGGCAGAATGACCTTTTCTGCAGCTGTACGAACTACACTTTCTACTTCCTTCATATCCACACTCATGTCAAATTCTATTGTGGAGTATGCTGCGTTCGCTACGCCATCTGTATAAATATTTTCTACTCCATCCAACTTCATTAACTCTCGTTCCAACGGCTCACCTATATCCGTAATGGATTGTTCTGGAGATGCTCCTGGATACGGTACAATCACCGTCATATAAGGGATATCCACATTCGGATATTTTTCGATGTTAATCATTTTAACCGAATATATGCCTCCCCCAATGACCAAAAATGTTAACAACAATAATGCCACAGTGTTTTTCAAACTGAATCGAATAATTGATTTCATTTCATGATCTCCTTTAAATACAGGTTTTCCTTTACCTTGTTTATCTTAACTGAAAGTATAAAAGGAATAAATTGGTACTAGAGGTCATTTTTATCTACGTCTAGAGACCTAGAAGAAACTGAGTACTTTGTTTTTTTATGAAATGGTAATCCATTTCATTCTCATTTTTTAAAAATAATCATTAGATTAGCTCAATTTCTTCTAATTTCTGCTTCTTACTCGAAATTTGTGCATCTTGTCGGAGATTTCCGCTTTTTACTCAGAATTTGTGCACCTTTGCGGAGATTTACGCTTTTTACTCAGAATTTGTGCACCTTTGCGGAGATTTACGCTTTTCACTCGAAATTTGTGCTTCTTAGCGGAGATTTACGCTTTTTACTCGAAATTTGTGCTTCTTAGCGGAGATTTACGCTTTTTACTCATGATTTGTGCTTCTTAGCGAAGATTTACGCTTTTTACTCAGAATTTGTGCATCTTTGCGGAGATTTCCGCTTTTTACTCAGAATTTGTGCACTTTAGCCAAGATTTCCGCTTTTTACTCATGATTTGTGCAACTTAGCGAAGATTTCCGCTTTTTACTCAAAATTTGTGCTTCTTAGCGAAGATTTACGCTTTTTACTCAGAATTTGTGCACCTTAGCGGAGATTTCCGCTTTTTACTCAGAATTTGTGCATCTTTGCGGAGATTTCCGCTTTTTACTCAGAATTTGTGCACCTTAGCCAAGATTTCCGCTTTCTACTCAGAATTTGTGCACCTTAGCAAAGATTTCCGCTTTTTACTCAGAATTTGTGCATCTTAGGGAAGGTTTCCGCTTTTTACTCAGAATTTGTGCACCTTAGCGGAGATTTCCGCTTTTTACTCATGATTTGTGCTTCTTAGCGGAGATTTCCGCTTTTTACTCAGAATTTGTGCACCTTAGCGGAGATTTCCGCTTTTTACTCATGATTTGTGCATCTTTGCGGAGATTTCCGCTTTTTACCCAGAATTTGTGCATCTTAGCCCAGGTTTGTGCACTCAAGGATGCATTTGCGATTTTTAGCAAGGCTTTGTGCATTTTAAGTTACGTACAAAAAAATAAAAGCACCAAGGGATCCACAAATGGATTCCTTGGTGCTTTAAATTCCATATATTAACCTAATACTTTTTGAATTCTTTCAATCGCCCAATCCAGCTCTTCTTGTGTAATAACAAGCGGCGGAGCAAAGCGAATTACAGTATCATGAGTCTCTTTGCAAAGTAAGCCTTCTTCTTTCAATTGCTCACAATATTTACGAGCAGGCTCATGTAATTCAACTCCAATGAATAAACCACGACCACGCACTTCTTTAATAATAGGGTTGTTGATTTCCTTTAATTTTGAAGCAAAATATTCCCCTAACTCTAGAGAACGATCAGCCAAGTTTTCTTCTACCAATACATCAAGAGCAGCTAATGAGACCGCACATGCCATTGGATTTCCACCGAATGTTGAACCGTGGGAACCTGGATTGAAGACACCCAATACATCTTTGTTGGCAACCACACATGAGATTGGGAATACTCCTCCACCTAGTGCTTTTCCTAGAATGTACATATCAGGATCAACGTCTTCCCATTCGCAAGCAAACATTTTACCAGAACGTGCTAAACCTGCTTGGATTTCATCCGCTATAAATAGGACATTGCTTTCTTTACAAAGCTCGAATGCAGTTTTCATGAAGCCTTCTTTTGGAATTACAATACCAGCTTCTCCTTGGATTGGTTCAATCAAGAATGCGGCTGTATTTGGAGTGATTGCTTCTTTTAATGCTTCCAAATCACCGTAAGGAATTAATTTAATTCCTGGTAGCATTGGACCGAACCCTCGCTTATACTCTTCTTCTGAAGATAGGGATACAGCAGTCATCGTACGGCCATGGAAATTCCCGATACATGCGATGATTTCTGCTTGATTATCCGCCACGCCTTTTACATCATATGCCCAACGTCTTGCAGCCTTGACAGCTGTTTCAACCGCTTCAGCACCTGTATTCATTGGCAATGCCATATCTTTTTTCGTTAATTCACATACTCTTTCATACCAAGGACCTAATTGGTCATTGTGGAATGCACGGGAAGTTAGTGTCACACGGTCTGCTTGGTCTTTTAATGCTTGAATGATTTTAGGATGACGATGCCCTTGGTTTACTGCTGAATAAGCACTAAGCATATCCATGTATTTCTTGCCTTCTGGGTTCTTGACCCAAACACCTTCAGCCTCAGAGATAACGATTGGAAGTGGATGATAGTTATGTGCGCCATATTTCTCTGTTTGGACAATTAGTTCTTCGCTTCTATTCATTTTTGGTTTCCCCTCTCTTTTTTAGAACATTTCAGAAGTTGTCTTACCTTGCATGTGTTGTACTAGGTAGTCTGGTCCGCCTGCTTTAGAGTCTGTACCTGACATGTTGAATCCACCAAATGGTTGGTATCCAACGATCGCACCTGTACATCCACGGTTGAAGTATAGGTTACCAACATGGAACTCTTCACGTGCTTTTTCGATGTGTGCACGGTTGTTAGTAATAACTGCACCTGTTAAACCGTATTCTGTATTGTTCGCAATCTCAAGCGCATGGTCGAAATCCTTCGCTTTTGAGAAGCCTACTACTGGTCCAAAGATTTCTTCTTGCATTAAGCGAGCTTTCGGGTCAAGGTCCGCAATGATGGTTGGTTGAACGAAGAAACCTTTAGAGTTGTCTCCTTCTCCACCTGCCATCAATTTACCTTCTTGTTTACCGATTTCAATATATTCCATGATTTTCTTGAAAGAGTTATTATCAATAACTGGACCCATGAAGTTACTTGGATCTTCTGGGTTACCCATTTGTAGTTCTTTCGTTAATTCAACAGCACGAGCTAATACTTGATCGTACACATCTTCAACGATGACTGCACGAGAACAAGCTGAACATTTTTGTCCAGAGAAACCGAATGCGGATTTCACGATCGATTGTGCTGCTAACTCAAGGTCCGCGTCACTGTCAACCACGATTGTATCCTTGCCGCCCATTTCAGCGATGACACGTTTCAACCAGATTTGGCCCTCGTTCACTTTAGAAGCACGCTCGAAAATACGGATTCCGATATCACGTGATCCTGTGAAGGAAATGAAACGAGTGCGTGGGTGGTCGACTAAGTAGTCCCCAACTTCAGAACCATTACCTGGTACGAAGTTTAATACGCCGGCAGGAAGACCTGCTTCTTCCATCACTTCTACGAACTTAGCCGCAACGATTGGCGTTGTGGAAGCTGGCTTTAATAGAACCGTGTTTCCAGTTACAATCGCGGCTACTGCAGTACCTGCCATGATTGCGAACGGGAAGTTCCAAGGAGAAATGATAATGCCCACACCAAGTGGAACGTAGTTATATTGGTTGTATTCACCAGGACGGCTTTCAACTGGAACACCATCTTTTAGCTTCAACATTTGACGAGCATAGAACTCTAGGAAATCGATAGCTTCCGCTGTATCAGCATCTGCTTCGTTCCAAGGCTTACCTGCCTCTTTTGTAAGTAACGCAGAGAATTCATCCTTACGGCGACGAATGATCGCAGCAGCACGGAACAGGATATCAGCACGAGATTCCGGCTTCACTTTTTTCCAAGTCTTGAATGTTTTATCCGCAACGCGCATTGCTTTTTCGGCTAGCTCGCGGCTTGCTCTAGAAACACTTCCGATCACTTCTTCTTTATTTGCAGGGTTGTATGAAACGATTTTATCGTCAGTCGTGATTTTTTCTCCACCAATTACCAATGGATAATCCTGACCAAGATAGGATTGTACTACTTTTAAACCCTCTAAGTATGCAGCTTTATTACCTTCTTCTTTGAAATTTGTAAATGGTTCATGTTTGTATTGTAGTACCATGTCTTAAACCTCCTGAATTATGAAGACTAATTTCACTTGTTGAATTAATATGCAAGTTATGTGCCAAAAAAATCCTTGTAGTATTGTGACCAGAACGCTTCTTGTCGCACTAGCCTTCAATTCATTATTATTTACTAATTCACCATAACAAATCCGAGAATGAACGCAAAATATTTTTGCACTTTTGTTATTTTCCAAGTGCAAAAAAGCAAAATATTCTTGCACCTATCCAGAAACATCGATACTATAAACTTGGATGAGGTGACAGGATGACTTTTTCAGAAAAAGAAAATAAGCTCTTAATTATTTATCAAAAAATTCTAGATGAGATTGATGTTGGTGTCCATGCTATTGATGAGAGTGGAAGAACCATCGTCTACAATAAAAAAATGATGGAAATAGAAGGAATGAACATAGAGGATGTTTTAGATAAGAATATCTTGGACGTTTTCACGTTTCATACTCACGATGATAGTACCTTAATTCATGCTTTGAAAAAAAATCATACGACCCAAAATGTAAAGCAAACTTATTTTAATAATAAGGGACAAGAAATTACCACCATTAATGCTACGTTCCCCATCTCTTATGAAGCCAAAACGGTCGGGGCAATAGAAATAGCTAGAGACGTTACAAAGCTAGAAAAAATGATAAGAGACAATATCTTTAAACAAGGAAATACGAAATATACATTTGAAAGCATCATTGGTAAAAGTGACGCCCTCCTTGAGGTGATCGAAGCAAGTAAAAGGGCGACTCGAACAACCTCCTCGATTTTAATAACAGGAGAAACGGGTACAGGAAAGGAATTGTTCGCCCAAAGTATCCATAATGGAAGCCCAAGGTCATCTGGACCTTTTATATCTCAAAACTGTGCAGCTATCCCTGATACACTCATAGAGGGAATATTATTTGGTACTAAAAAAGGTGCATTTACTGGCGCGATAGAACGCCCTGGATTATTTGAACAAGCTGAAGAAGGAACGTTACTTTTAGATGAAATTAATTCATTGAACCCATCCCTTCAGGCGAAATTGTTACGTGCCATTCAAGAAAAGTCCATTCGACGGGTGGGGGATACAAAAGATATTCCTGTGGACGTACGGATTATCGCAACTATAAATGAGGATCCAATAGATGCCATCGCAAATAATCGGTTACGAAAAGACCTTTATTACCGCTTGAGTGTAGTATCGTTATTCATACCACCACTTCGAGAGAGGAAAGAAGACATTGAAGAGCTAGTACATTTCTTCCTAGAAAAATACAATCACCTATTTGGTATGAATGTGCTGGGAGTAGATGAAACTGTCCTAACTCACTTCAAGAAATATGATTGGCCCGGAAACGTAAGAGAGCTAGAGCATATTATTGAAGGCTCAATGAATTTCCTTGATCACGAGGAGAAAATCTCATCTAATCATTTACCTATCTCCTTCCGAAACAAAGCCATTTTTAAAGAAAACCGAATCGAAAAGGCTGACATCGTTCATTTGTTGATTCAAAAGGGGAAAAATGTAAAACCACTTCATCAATATATGGAAGAAGCAGAAATATATTATTTACGCAAAGTCCTTCAGCATTACGATTTCAATGTCACTAAAGCGGCAGAATCATTGGGCATGAGTCGGCAAAACCTTCAATACCGGATGAGAAAATATGTTATTGTTAAGCAATAAAAAAACGGATCAGCATTAGCCGATCCGTTTTGTATTTACATATTATTTTTTAACTTCTTCGCGTTGAGATTGGTCAATCCACTCTTGAAGTTTATCTTTTAATGTATTGAAACCTTCAGTTGAGTCTGTATAAGAAGTCATTTGTTTAGAAGCTGCTGGACGTTTCTTTGCAGCTGGCTTTTTAGGTTGAGCTGCTGGACGCTCTGGAGCTTCTTCCGTAGCACGGATAGAAAGACCAATTTTGCCTGCTGCTTCATCGATAGAAAGAACTTTTACATTTACCTCGTCGCCAACTTTTAAATGGTCATTGATGTCTTTCACAAAACCATGAGTGACTTCGGAAATGTGAACTAAACCTTGAGTTTTTTCATCAAGAGCAACAAACGCTCCGTATGGTTGAATTCCTGTGACTTTACCTGCTATTACTGAACCTACTTCGATCTTTTCTGACATGCAAACACTCCTAAATATAATGTAATTTCGTCTCTTTTCACACAATTATATATTATAGCACAAAATATAGAGTATATCAAAAAAACATGAATTTGAATAAGAAAAATTGCTAATATACAAGCCTTATCGGAAATTTATGTTTAATTCGTGAGGAAAAGAGTTAATATTCACTTATTTACAATAACCATAATCACTTCTCCGTAGAATTCCTCCAAATTATCCAAATATCCCTTTATCCCGAAAAATAATCTTTAAAAAGTGACCTTTTAATCCACACTAGATCCATTAATCACTTAAATTGGGATATTCAATAGCATTCACCCTGACCCGCTTTATCCATTTTCCAGAGCAAAAATTCCTCACTCCTTTTACCTTTCACCTTAATATTTTTTTTACATTGTAAAAACCTTGCTATTAAAGACTTTGTCATAAGAAAATCATTCCTATTCCATAAAAAATTAAAATAAAGTAGTTTGACAATTCATATATTCATGTTAGGATTACATCGAAAATAAAATTACATATGACGATCCACTAGGGGTGCCTTTTTAAAGGCTGAGATTAAAGTTCGACTTTAAGACCCTTTGAACCTGATTTGGTTAATACCAGCGTAGGGAAGTGGTGTTTGAAGGATACATAAATGATTTTTTATGTACTGATCTCAAGCCACTTTCTGTATGCTCTTGCATCATAGAAAGTGGCTTTTTTGTTTCATTAGAAACAAAATTTGTGGGTCGTCTAAGAAAAGGAGAAATCGATTATGTCATTTTCAGCGTATTTAAGAAAAGAGGTTAATGAGATTTGGGAAGCGAGTTTTAACCATCCTTTTGTTAAAGGGATTGGTGATGGAAGTCTACCTTTAGAAAAATTCAGGTATTACGTTCTCCAAGATTCTTACTATTTATCCCATTTTTCACGAGTGCAAGCGTTAGGTGCTGCTAAAGCAACAGATTTACATACGACTGCTAGAATGGCTGCTCATGCTCAAGGAACAAATCAGGCTGAATTATCGTTGCATGAAAAATTCTCAAGGCAATTAGGTATTACAGAAGAAGAAAGACTCCAATTTATACCCGCACCAACCGCTTACGCTTACACATCACATATGTATCGAGCAGCTCAATTCGGAGGTTTAGCAGACATCCTTGCCGCTATTCTTCCGTGTTATTGGCTTTACTATGAGGTTGGCGAAAACCTAAAAAACTGTTCTCCAGAAGAAACCATCTATCAAGAATGGATTGCCGCTTATGGAGGAGAATGGTTTAAGGAGCTTGTAGAAGAGCAAATTAAGCGCTTGGATGAGCTCGCTGAAACAATGACTGAAAGTGATCGCAACCGATTAAAAGAGCATTTTATGCTGAGTAGTATTTACGAGCTGCAATTTTGGGAAATGGCATACCAGTTAGAGAAGTGGCCTTATGAAAAGAATGTTTTTCATTCAAGTTTTATTAAAGCAGGTGAAGTCCATGTCTAAATTAAAATTAACAGACATTTTAGTAACCGTTGTTATTTCAATAGGATTTGGAATCATTTATAAACTGTGGGGGCCTCTGTATTCCTTGGTTAAACCGTTTGGGTTGCATGCTGATCAGCTCATATATGGAATGTGGTTCATGGCTGCTACGGTTGCCTTTTTAATCATTCGAAAGCCAGGTGTTGCATTATTAGCGGAAATCGCTGCATCATCAGGAGAGTTTTTAATGGGGTCGGAGTGGGGCCTAGAGGTATTGATATACGGGCTGATTCAAGGATTATTTGCTGAAGCCATATTCTTCATGACTGGGTATAAGCGTTCAAACATGCTGATTATTTGTATGGCTGCCATGGCTTCTTCTATCGGCTCTATCTTTATGGACTATTTTAAAGGATATATTGAGGATTTAGCATTTTGGAATCTCTCACTGTTTCTCGGAGCTAGAATCTTAGGCTCAATCCTTATCGCGGGAATTGGAGCTGTTTACCTTGTTCGAGCTTTAGAAAAAACAGGGGTGACTAGTTTAGTTAGACCAGTAGCTCAACAGGATTATGATGATTTGAATCACTAAAGAAGGAGGACATAGGAATGAATGTTGGCAATCTTCGCCTCAAATTTCCTGGTCGTAAAAAATTATTATTTAGAGACCTGTCACTTTCTATAAAAGACAAAGAGAAAGTTTTACTTTTGGGGCCATCTGGATGTGGCAAATCAACTTTGCTTCAAGTGTTATCTGGAATTATACCTAGATCTGTTGAAATCCCAATGAGAGCTACAAATCAACAGCTTCCTCTTTCATGGGGGTATGTTTTTCAAGATCCTGAATCCCAATTTTGCATGCCCTATGTGGATGAAGAAATTGCTTTTGTATTAGAGAATTTACAGATTCCTAGAGAAGAAATGATTGAGAGAATACAAGATTTATTGAAGATGGTCGATTTACCCTTAGACCATCTTCATACAAACATCGCTAGTCTCTCAGGTGGTATGAAACAAAAGCTAGCAATCGCCTCTGTGCTTGCCCTTAACCCGGATACTTTATTTCTCGATGAACCGACTGCACTTTTAGATGGTGCTGGTACACAAGCTGTCTGGGACACGGTTAAGAAAATAAGCACCGATAAGACATTGGTCATAGTGGAACACAAGCTAGATCATGTACTTGATTTAATTGAAAGGATAATACTCTTTAACGATCAAGGTGAAATCATAGCAGATGGTCCAAAGCAATTGATTTTATCAAAATATAAGAGGGTTTTGAAATCACAGGGAGTTTGGTATCCAGGTGCATGGGAGGATTACCTTCAAGACCATCCACCACCTCGGATTACGCCTTCAACCCATTTCATAATGGAATTAGAGAATTTCAAAGGATTTATCGAAAAAAAACCTAAAATATCGATTCAAAAAGCAAATGTTGCAGCAGGAGAATGGATTGCCATCGTGGGGAAAAATGGGGCAGGAAAATCAACCACGCTTCACAGTTTCATGCAATTTATTAAAACAACGGGTAAATATGAACTATTTGGTCAGCAGGTTCAATCAAAAAAAGTACCTACACAGTGCACATTTGTTTTTCAAAACCCTGAGTTTCAGTTTGTTACGAATTCCGTTTTTGATGAAATTGCCTATAGTCTTAGACTAAAGAAACTGGATGAAAAATCGATTACTGAACAAGTGGAAGAATTGTTGAAGCGTTTTAAGCTGAACGATCATCAGAATCAACACCCCTTTCAGCTATCTATGGGACAAAAAAGAAGACTTAGTGTTGCAGCTTCCATTGTCAACAATCAAGATTTGATTTTATTGGATGAACCTACTTTTGGACAGGATTCAAAAAATACCTTTCAACTATTAGAAATGCTACAGGAGTATCAGAAAGCAGGTTCAACGATTGTAATTGTGACCCATGATGAACATATTGTAGAGCATTTTGCTACAAGAGTTTGGACTATTGAGGATGGAAAACTAGTCTCAGATCAGCTGATCCAGCCAAATATTCATAATAACGTGAGGAGTCTCGTTTTATGAATATGGGATGGAGTCTTCAGGAAACTTGGATATATCGAATCAATCCTAGCTTCAAATTATTTGTGCTAATGGGGTTGTTTATTTTCATCCTTTTTGTTCATGTTTTAAATTGGTTAACCTATTTAACTATCATATCCTTCATTTTGTTATGGTTCTTTTCAGGTATTTCAAAAAAAATGTTATTTGTGCTGGTTCTCCCTTTCTTTATTGTATTTATTTCGACTGCATCCTCCATGATTTTGTTTGGCAAAGGCGAAACCATTTGGTTCCAATGGGGGCTTATTCAAATCTCAGAGGAAAGTTTTTATCGAGGAATACATCTTGGTTTTAGAGCATTTATCTTTGCAACATTAGGGTTACTATTTGCTCTTACAACTCGACCAGTTATGCTGTTTTACTCGTTAATGCAGCAGGTTCACCTTAAACCCAAATATGCTTACAGCTTTATGGCTGGATACCGATTAATCCCGATCATGGTCGAGGAATTTTTTACAATACGAAACGCCATGAAGGTCAGGGGTATTGCACAGAACAAAGGCTTAACAAGCTTTTATCATAAACTAAAAACCTATTCTATTCCTCTTCTTGCTGGGAGCATTCGAAGGGCTCATCGGATTGCCATTGCCATGGAGGCCAAACGGTTTACAGGAAATAAGCATCGAACCTATTTTTATGAGATTCGTTTTTCAAAGTATGATGGTTTCTTTATTGCGTTAATAATGGTCATCATTTTCGTAAGTTTCTATGTTTCAACTATTCTTCCAATTTTCCCAGTAGGAGATGTCCGTTATGGAAAATAGTAAGAATTTGAATGGTATCAAGAACCAATTACACGTCATATCAACAGGGCAACAATCTATTCAAAAGCTCGTGGACATTGCTGGTAGCATCCATTCTTATATTGATGTGCTTCACATTCGCGAGAAAAGCTGGACCGCCAAAGAAATTGTGATGACCATAGAAGCTCTAGGTAGTGCTGGTTTCCCTCTTGAGAAAATCATGGTCAATGACAGAGTGGACATCGCCTATCTAATGAAAACAGGAGGAGTTCAACTAACTCACCATAGCATTGAAGGTTCTCTAGTTAAACAAGTCTTCCCTACATTAAAAATGGGCTCATCGATTCATTCAATGGAAGAAGCGAAGCATGCCTTTCAACAAGGAGCAGATTTTCTACTGTACGGGAACATCTTCCCTACCCTTTCAAAAGAGGGTAAACCAGGAGTAGGAATCCAAAAATTGAAAGACATCGTGCAAACTGTCCCCATTCCTATTGTCGCGATTGGAGGAATCACTCAACAGAATACGATAGAAGTTTTATCATCAGGCTGCAACGGAATAGCCGTATTATCTGGCATTTTACAATCTGATAATCCGTTAGATTCCGCAAAGCTTTATAGAGAAAAATTAGATCAGGTGGTGAGTCGAGTTGAAACAATATTATGACGTCATCATTGTTGGCGGAGGAGTAATTGGAAGTTCAATTGCTTATCAACTGGCTAAAAGAAAAAAGAAAGTGCTGTTAATAGAAGAAAATCAGATTTCGAGTAAAGCTTCTAAGGCTGCAGCAGGAATGCTAGGTGTTCATACCGAGTTACATAATAACGAGCATCTATTCTCATTAGCCAAGGAAAGTCGAGATATGCTCCCGATACTTTCTGAGGAATTAAAAGATATTTGTGGAATAGATATTGAACTTATTCAAAATGGGATGATTAAGCTTGCACAAACTGAAGGAGAAAAAGATAAACTTAAAGAGATGTCTCTCCAAAGCGATCAAGTTGAATGGCTGTCACCTTCCCAATTGTCAAACTTTGAACCGAACCTATCGCACAGTAGCTACGGTGGATTACACCTCCCAAAAGATGGAAATGTATCTGCTCCAAATCTTACTAAAGCATTTGCAGTGTCAGCTCAACGTTTAGGAGCCGAGATAAAAGAATATACATCCGTTTATGATTTTATAAGAGAAAGTAAAAGGATTATTGGAATCAAAACATTGACGGAATCCTATTTTGCAGATGAAGTCATAGTTGCAGGCGGAGCATGGAGTCAACAATTACTGAAACAGGTTGATATTGAGGTAAAAAGTTATCCAGTCAAGGGTGAATGCTTCTCTGTATATGATAGTGAAAATTTGATAAAAAGGACCATCTTCACTAATGGGTGCTACATCGTTCCAAAGGCTGGGGGGCGTCTTCTAATAGGTGCCACTGAACATCTTCATACTTTTGATGAATCCGTTTCACTAAAAGGAATTTCTGGTTTAATGACTAGAGCTATTTCTCTCGTCCCCCGACTAGCCAATGCTAAATTGGATAGAGCCTGGGCAGGCATACGCCCCCGAACACAAAGTGGCTTACCTCTAATGGGAAGATGTGCAGATTGGGAAGGTCTATCCATTGCGACAGGTCATTATCGTAATGGCATCTTATTGGCACCCATCACCGGTGTAATCATGGCTGACTTAGTAGAAGGAAAGGAATCTCATCTTCTATTAGCATTAAACACACTTAAAACAAGGAGTGAAATACGTGGAGTTACGAATTAATGGTCAATTCGTTCAAGTACCCAATTCCATTTCCACCATTTCAGATTTAATAGAGCATTTTAATTTAGAAAACCGAGTAGTCATTATCGAACAAAATCATGTGATATTGGAAAAACAGGAACATCAACATACAAAAGTTAACGAGCAAGATTCCATTGAGATTGTACAATTTGTAGGAGGCGGCTGAGATGCTAAATATAGGAAAACACTCATTTCATTCTAGATTACTGTTAGGTACGGGGAAGTATCCAAATTTCGATATCCAACAATGTGCTGTAGAAGAATCAGAGACAGAAATATTAACATTTGCGGTTCGACGTATGAATATTTTCGAACAGAGTCAGCCTAATTTCTTAGAAAAATTAGATATAAAAAAGTACTCATTGTTACCAAACACAGCAGGTGCCAAAACTGCACAGGATGCTGTTCGACTTGCAAAATTAGCGAAAGCTTCCGGGTTATGCGACATGATAAAAGTTGAAGTGATTGGGTGTGATAAAACGCTACTACCTGATCCCATCGAAACATTTAAAGCCACTGAAGAACTTTTAAAAGAAGGCTTTATCGTTCTTCCTTATACCTCGGATGATGTTGTACTTGCAAGAAAGCTAGAAGAGCTCGGGGCTCATGCGATTATGCCAGGTGCTTCTCCAATTGGATCTGGCCAAGGAATCATCAATCCTATCAACTTAAGCTTTATTATCGAACAAGCTAAGGTACCTGTAATCGTTGATGCAGGGGTAGGTTCTCCTGCTGACGCCGCTTTTGCAATGGAATTAGGTGCTGATGCAGTACTTTTAAATACTGCTGTTTCATCTGCTAAGGATCCCGTAAAAATGGCAATCGCAATGAAACTGGCGATTCAAGCTGGCCGACTAGGGTTTGAAGCAGGAAGAATTTCTAAAAAGCGATATGCTACTGCAAGCAGCCCAATGGAGGGGTTAAGCGTTTGAATGGAAGTCGATATTCACGGCAAACACTTTTCCAACCAATTGGAGAAAATGGGCAACACAAACTTTTACAAAAGCATGTGTTGATTATCGGTGCAGGTGCGTTAGGAACAGGGAATGCTGAAGCATTTGTGCGAGCTGGAGTAGGAAAAATAACGATTATTGATAGAGATTATGTAGAATGGAGCAATTTACAAAGACAGCAGCTATACTGTGAAAACGATGCTCTAAATCGCATACCAAAAGCAGTAGCAGCTAAAGATCGTCTCCAGAAAATTAATTCTGAGGTAGAAATAGAAGCTCTTATTATGGATGCAGCACCTAAAGAGCTCCTCCATTACGGAAAAAATGTCGACCTCATCATAGATGCTACGGACAATTTTGATACTAGGATGATAATCAATGATGTATCACAAGCATATAACATTCCTTGGATTTATGGAGCCTGTGTAGGTAGCTATGGTATTTCCTTTACGATCATTCCAGGAGTGACTCCTTGTTTACACTGCTTAATGAACCACATTCCGATAGGAGGGTTAACCTGTGATACAGCAGGCATCATAAGTCCTGCTGTATCAATGGTTGTCTCCAATCAAACTGCTGAAGGCTTAAAAGTTCTTGTAGAAGATTGGGATGCATTAAGAAATGGAGTGATTTCATTCGATTTGTGGAAAAACGATTTTACACGATTAGATCTGTCCAAATTAAAAAAAGACGATTGCCCCTCATGTGGCAATCACCCCACATTTCCTTATCTTCAATTTGAAAATCAGATGAAAACTGCCGTCCTGTGTGGAAGAGACTCCGTTCAGATCCGCCCTGCTTCTCCACAAAAATTAGACCTCGAGGAGGTTGCAGGTAGATTAGAAGGGAAAGGTGGCAATGTTAAACAAAACCCTTACCTCATCTCTTTCACAATTGGAACTCAAAGGATGGTTTTATTCCAGGATGGTCGGGCCCTAATACATGGAACAAAGGATATTAAGGAAGCAAAGTCTTTCTACCATCGATATCTAGGATGAAACGGAGGAAAGAACATGGTACATAAAGCATTGACGATTGCTGGCTCCGATAGTGGTGGAGGTGCTGGGATTCAAGCAGACCTAAAGACATTCCAAGAGCTAGGGGTATATGGCATGTCTGTCATAACTGCTATCACAGCCCAAAATACAAAAGGTGTCCAAGGAGTATACCCGGTTGAACCTGCAGCTGTTTTAAATCAGTTATCTTCTATTGCCGATGATTTACCTCCAGAAGCGGTAAAAACAGGGATGTTATTTAGCTCTGATATCATTGAAGGCGTGGCAGATTTTATTTCATCCCATGCATGGTCAAAGCTGGTTGTAGACCCAGTTATGATTGCAAAAGGCGGGGCCTCTCTTTTACAAAAACAATCCGTGCAGGCTCTAATAGATAACCTTATACCATTAGCCTATGTTATTACACCAAACATTCCAGAAGCTGAAGTATTAACAGGATTGAAGATTCAATCGGATTATGATCGCAAAGAAGCTGCCAAGAAGCTATTTGATATGGGGGCAAGGCATGTCGTCATTAAAGGAGGTCATGACACGTTCTCTTCTAGCAAAGAAGCTACGGATCTCCTTTTTGACGGGAATGAATTTTATGAGTTTCGTAGTATCAGAGTTAATACTAAGCATACACATGGAACTGGATGTACCTTTGCATCCGCCGTCACCGCAGAATTAGCAAAAGGACATAGCGTTTATGAATCGGTGCATACCGCCAAGCTGTTTATTACTTCTGCTATCCTAAATGAAATAGGGATTGGCAATGGACATGGACCAACCAATCATTGGGCGTTTAATAAGGCAGGTGTGCGTGTGTGATTAACTTAAGGGACAGTTTACAGGTTTATTTAGTTATGGGGAGTACTAATTGTATTCAAAATCCAACCGAAGTTTTAAAAGAAGCTTTAAACAACGGAGTAACTATGGTTCAGTTCCGTGAAAAAGGCATCGGATGTCTACAGGGTGACGATAAATTAAATTTAGCAAAGGAATGGCAATCCCTTTGTAAAAAATATCGGGTCCCCTTTATTGTCAATGATGACATTGAATTAGCATTATCAATAGAAGCAGATGGGGTACATATCGGACAAGAAGACGGTAATATGGATGGAATTAGGAAGCTAATCGGTAACAAGTTTCTTGGTGTCTCTGCACATAATGTCGAGGAAGCACAAAATGCCGTAAAATGTGGGGCGGATTATTTAGGTATCGGACCCATGTTCCTTACTCATACAAAACCAGATATTAGAGAAGTTCAGGGTCCTACTGTTATTCAATCAATCCGAGCATCAGGGATAACAATCCCATTAGTAGGAATTGGGGGTATAAGTACAACCAATTTCTCTGAGGTTCTTCATGCAGGTGCGGATGGAGTGGCAGTTATTTCTGCTATTTCTACCAATCCAAAGAATGCCTCCACCCTTTCTAAAATGGTAAAACATCTGATTCAAAGTAAATAACTTCCAATTATAATAAAATCCCCTCAGGTAGAACTTTAAGAGTTATTTGCACTCTTTCAAGATCTACTTGTTGGGGATTATTTTTACGAGCAAATAATATGATCAAATATTGCTCTATTGAAAAGGCATAATTTGTACTTTCCAAACTCCGTTGACTTCATCCATTTGGAACACTTTACTTTGTTCGCCATTACTGTAGAACAATTCAATTCCGACCATTTCTCCATCCATCCAGTATTCTTTGGCATATCGATAACCCTCTATACTGGATGGTCCATTGAACAATGGATTGGAACTCTCTTCAATATATTTTTCCTTCGATACAAAATCATCTGGTTTATTTAACAGATCATACTGTGTCCCATAATCTTTTTCATTTTCCGCATGAAAATATAGCCTCATGACATCAAATGCCGATAACCCATTCAGAATTTCTTCCTTGCTGGATGCCTGAAATTCATCATATTTAGATTGCAGTTGTGTTGATAGAGGTAAAATTGGTTCTTCAATGATCTCTTGATTTTGATTATTCGACACTCCATCTGAAATCGAAAATTCAGGGTATGGTACTTCACTTGTTTCGAATTCTGCTGGCTTTTTCCATTCGTTTTCCTTTAACGGAGTAATAAAAGTTATGGCAGATTGAGCAGTTTGTGAAGTGGAATCACCTTCCATTTCTCCCCAAGCGTGTTTGATATCTTCATTCATCTTCCCATTCCAATCAAACACGGGGTCATTTGGCAAACCTAATAAATAGATCGCAAAAAATAACCGATAATCATGTTTCAATTCTTCTTTCAAAACTCCTTCTTCCATACCAAGAATGGTTTCTTCGCTTAGTAATAGATAGTCTCCTATTTCATGCCAGCTTCCAGAATATGACCCATCGTTTAATTGTGGTTGGTCGATTTTCAGATTTAGATACTGAGTAATTTCTTGCCCAGCAGAAGCTCCAATTTTGTCAGCAATGGATATATAATTGATGTTTAGCTCCAAAAAACCTTCTTTCGTTGAAAAAGAATAGCCACTTTCTTTCAAAGCTTTCACAAAACGTGTCGCTTCATCGCTTCCGTGATACAAGCCCTCGTTCATTTTTGCTACAATACTGACGATATCAGACATGTCTTCGTTAGAAAAAATGGCTGATATTTTATTGTGTAGGATAGACTGGAGTCGCTTCATTTGACTCATATAATCATAAAACAGAACCTCTTGCTCTTCTGATTCGAGATTTGATGATAATTTTTCAAGATAATAAGAAGGGGCTGTTAAAAAATAATCCACTTCCTCCTTAGTGGCTTGAATGGACTCAAGTACTTGTTCCTCAGTTTTTAAATCCTCTTGTTCCTTTAATGAAACGATTCTACTTCGGATTTCATTTACAAGATCGCTATCTTTAAAGTCTGTATAGCCAAGTCTTTCGGATGTTTCAGCAACCTTTTTCTCAAAGTACCTCTCTAACTCCTCATAACTCTTTAATCGATAGGCATTTTCATTCGATTTCTTTTCCTTATCCGGCGGCACAACTGTATCATTTGGATTTTCTGAATGAAGATTATCTTCCTTTGTATTTTGAAGAATCCCCATCAACAATATCCCAACAATGATTCCTACACCAATTAAACTGGCCACATAGGGAAACGCCCATTTTTTCACTGGTTTTGTTTCACGAATCACTACTTTTGCCAATCGGTCGTAATCTGTATTCGTTGGGATCGACTCATAGGCATCGCCCAGCTGCTTTAACCTTTTTTCTAACTGGTTATCTTCCATCTTGTCCACCCTCCTTCCTATTGTCCTGTTCTAGTCTTTTCTTTAATTGTTCCTTCCCTCTTAATAGGCGTGTTTTGATGGTGGATAGATTCGTATTTAAAATGTCTGCTATTTCGTCATACTTACAATCATGAAAATAATAAAGAATGATGGGTATACGGTATTTTTCATCTAATTCTAGAATGCATTGGTGTAAATATCGATCTTCCTCACTTTGTAGAACTCCCTCTTCTGTACCTGGCTCAATAACCACATTTCTCTGTCTTTGGAAAAAAAATAGTTTCTTAGTTTGACTTTGTTTTTTCCTGTAATAGTCCTTTGTGACATTCAAGGTTATTTTATATAGCCAAGTGGTGAATTTAGCTTGTGAAAATTGATTTATAAAGCGAAAGACTTTAATGAAAACCTCTTGAGTAATGTCCTCAATATCATTTCTTGAATTGCCCATTTGATAGGCGAATTTCTCCACAATAGGTGCATATTGACGAATCAATTCCGTCATAGCCGTCTTGTCTCCACGTTTCGCACGACTGATCAATTCTTCTTCCAAACGTCTCCCCTCCTTTACCTAGGTAGAAATACTTTAAAGTTGCTTATAGAACGTCAGCCAATGCGAATTTGTTTCATAAAAAATGCAATTCACCAAGAAGATTAGAAAAAGGGTGCTCTAAAAGTCGTTAAATAAAGAACTTTTTGAGTCACCCTTTTCTATGTATATATTTCTTGTATATGGGACATAATGGGAATATAGCTTTCCTACTAATCTTAGGATTAGTACAGGAAACATTAATTGCCGAAAAGGCACTTCTTGTTTTCTGAAGTATTCCCCCCTTTTTGACGGACAAAGGAATCCCTTTGTCCGGTTTTTTATTGCAAGGCTCTTTTTACAAAGAATGTTGATTTAGACTATAAAATTTGGTCCGTTGATTGCAGCTAGGGGCACTTGCTATCCGCGGGGAGGGACGGGAGCCTCCTGGCGTTATCGCCTGTGGGTTCTCCCACTTCCCTCTTTTTCCCGCAGGACATTGAATAAGCTTCCTCGATTAAACACCGCACGAAGGAAATGCGAATGCATTTTCGAGGAGCAAGTGTCCTCCTCTACAATCAACTCAGAAAGTTAAATTAAATTAAACTAAAAAAGCAACAAACTTTGAAAACAGCCTTTTTTTAAAAGGGGAATCATTTTCAAACTTAATTCTTTTTCGATTAATTCTTCTATAAGGAAAAGCTTACTTCTCTAAATTAGAAATGAAGCGTTGAATTCGTTTAACAGCTTCCTGTAAGTTTTCAATGGAAGAAGCATATGAACATCTAATATGGCCCTCGCCACTTTCTCCAAACACGTTACCTGGTACCACCGCTACCTTTTCTTCCATCAACAATTGCTCAGCAAATTGTTCTGAAGTTAAACCAGTTCGCTCAATGGATGGGAACGCATAAAATGCTCCTCCTGGAATGTGGCAGTCCAATCCCATTTCGTTAAAGGACTTCACAATGTAATTCCGCCTAGCTCGATAACTGTTCCTCATTGATTCCACATCGTTCATGCCATGCTTCAATGCCTCTAGCGCTGCATGCTGAGCCATCGTCGAAGCGCACATCATGGTGTATTGATGGATTTTCAACATGGATTCTGAGATGTAACGAGGAGCACAAACAAAT
This sequence comes from Peribacillus alkalitolerans, assembly GCF_010882125.1. Classification (GTDB taxonomy): domain Bacteria; phylum Bacillota; class Bacilli; order Bacillales; family DSM-1321; genus Bacillus_BN; species Bacillus_BN alkalitolerans. The sequence continues at coordinate 39,318 of NZ_JAAGVZ010000025.1, forward strand.
CCTAATCTCCATCCCGTCATTGCAAACCCTTTTGAAAAACCATTGATTAGTATTGTTCTTTCCCACATACCTTCAATTGACGCAAAACTTGCAAACGGTTCATCATATGCTAACTCCGCATAAATTTCATCAGATAAGACGATTAAGTCATGTTTTTGCACGATATCAGCAAGACGTACAAGCTCTTCACGATTTAATTGAGTTCCAGTTGGATTGTTCGGTGAACAAATTAAAAGAGCCTTAGTTTTTGAAGTGATGGCTGCCTCGAGTTCTTCAGGCATTAGCTTAAAGCTGTTTTCCTTTTTTGTTTGGATAGTTACCGGAACTCCTCCAGCTAACGTTACTAATGGAGTATACGATACGAAACTTGGTTCCACGACAATCACTTCATCACCTGGATTAAGAATTGCTCGGAAAGCAAGGTCGATCGCCTGGCTTGCTCCCACTGTCAAAATCACTTCTGTTTCCGGATGATACTCGACATTAAATGACTCTTCCACATATTTGGAAATTGCCTTTCTCAGCTCTATTAGTCCAGCATTTGCAGTATAAGATGTATACCCTTCTTCGAGTGATAAAATGGCTGCTTCCCTTACATTCCACGGAGTGACGAAATCAGGTTCACCTACCCCTAATGAAATGACTCCTTCCATATTGGCAGCTAGGTCAAAAAAACGACGAATGCCAGAAGGCTTTAAATCTCTTACGGTTTTGGAAAGGAAATTAGTCTTGATCATGGTGACACCACAATTCTTTTATCCTCATCATTTTGTTCAAAAACAATTCCATCATGCTTGTACTTTTTGAGGATAAAGTGGGTTGTAGTGGATATGACAGAATCAAGTGTAGACAATTTTTCAGAAACGAATCTAGCCACTTCGTTCAAGGATTTCCCTTCAATGATTACCGATAAATCATACACACCAGACATCAAATAGACTGACTGGACTTCGTTGAAACGATAAATCCTCTTTGCTATTTCATCAAAGCCAACACCACGCTTAGGAGTCACCTTGACTTCTATCATGGCAGTAACGCCTTCGTGCTCTGAAACCTTTGACCAGTTGATAATGGTCATATACCTTACAATGATTTTTTGTTTTTCAAGTTTAGTTAATGTTTCTTCTAATTCTTCAACTGGGAGATTCACCATTTTTGCTAAATCATTTGAATCGATTCTGCCATTTTCTTCGATAATCTTCAGAATTTCAATTTCTTTGTCATCTAGATGCATGTTAATCCCCTTTCGAAATCATAAAACTGCACTAATTATATCAAAAAAGTTTCCTAAACGTAGTAGTGTTCTAAGAATTTTATTAAAATTTGAATAAATTTATTAAGACTTTTATTTTTATGTAAGTTGGGTAAAATACCTATATATTTTTAGACTTGAGGTGAAGAAATATGACTCAAATGGTCTCACAGGAGTTAACAGTAAATGGGAATAATGTATATTACGAGTTATATTCTAATCCTGCCTCTTCCCATACACTGGTCATGCTGCATGGCTTTCTATCATCTTCCTTTAGTTATCGGAAACTGATTCCTCTTCTTGTAAAGGAATATTCTATTTTGACTGTTGATTTGCCACCGTTCGGAAAGAGTGGCAAGGATATTTCTTATAAGTATTCTTACGAAAACTTAGCAAAAACAGTCTTACAGCTAACTACCAATTTGAGTATTAGCCATTTTTCGGTAGTAGGGCATTCAATGGGAGGACAAATTTCTCTGAATATGATGAAACTTGAACCTGAAAGGGTGAATAAAGGCGTGTTATTATGTAGTTCAGGATATTTAAAAAGAGCTAACCGTCGCCTAGTATATTCAAGCTTCATTCCATACTTCCATTTGTACGTAAAGCTATGGTTAGCCCGTTCAGGAGTTCGGAAAAATTTGCAAAATGTCGTTCATAACCAAGCGCTCATTGACGACGAGATGTTATTTGGATACTTACAGCCATTCTTAGAAGATGATATTTTCAGAGCTTTGACAAGGATGATCCGCGATCGCGAAGGTGATTTGTCTCCTGAAATGCTTAAAACCATTTCGACCCCTTGTTTACTTATTTGGGGTGAACATGATCGAGTCGTTCCACTAAGAACTGGAAAACAACTTCATAAAGATATCCCAAATTCCAAACTAGTCGTTTTAAAAGAAGCAGGACATCTCGTCCCAGAAGAAAAACCTGAAGAAGTGGCGAGTCATCTAAGAGAATTTTTGCTTGCTCAATAAAAAAGAGGCCGGTACGAAATGTACCGGCTTCATGCTTATGAACAACTAGATTGCTCTTTAAGTAGTAGTATTTCAGCAGCTATTTTTTTTGCGTCTTCGATCTTAATGACTTCCCCGAATGAAAATTCATATATATTAATGATTTTTGCAGACAATTCCTCTACTGAATCGACCTCGTAAATCGCTTGCATGCATTCCGCAATTTCTGTCTCGTATCCATCCGCACCGACCTCAAATGGATCCCAATTTTCTAATAGCTTTTGCACTTGTGAATATAAATCTTCCGCCATATGATTTTTCTCCTGTTTTTTTTCTGGTAATGAAACATTTATCCCCATTATAGTATCATAAAGAAAAACTACATTCAGTATGACATGCTTTATTCCAAAATATTTTGGTGGTGAAATCATGGTACAGAATCAAAATCTTTTCGACCAGTACATTAAGCGTAATAACACAGGGTCCATTAAATGGGATATGACACAAGAGTTTTTTGGTACAAAGGATGTTCTTCCAATGTGGATCGCTGATATGGATTTCCCTTCTCCCCAAGCGATCACGGATACACTTATCGAACGCACTAAGCATCCCATTTACGGTTATACTGCACCGACCTCCTATACTTACAATTCCCTTATCAATTGGATGAAAAACAAATATGAATGGGATATCGACCGAGATTCTATTTTTTTTAGTGCAGGCGTGGTTTCTGCGCTTGGGACGTGCATCCAAGCTCTAACAAAACCTGGTGATCGCATCATGATCCAGTCTCCTGTTTACACTCCATTTTTTGACATGATTCAAAAAAATGATAGAGAATTAGTTAATAGTCCACTTGCAATTAGTGAAGGTCAATTTCGTATTTCTTTTGAAGATATCGAGTCAAAAATGCGTAATGGGCTCAAGATGTTTATATTATGTAGTCCTCATAACCCCGGTGGTAGGATATGGACGAAAGACGAGTTATGCCAACTTGCAGAACTGTGTTTAAAGTATGGGGTGAACCTGTTATCTGATGAAATTCATGCGGATCTTGCCTTACCAGGCCAAAAACATTATCCAGTAGCTAGTCTTGATGAACGGTACACTGATATGACCATCACCTGCATGGCTCCAAGTAAAACTTTTAATATTGCTGGTCTTCAATCGTCCGTCCTCATTGTCCAAAATCACGAGTTGAAGAAGAAAATTAAAGAAACTCAATATGCCCAAGGATTCCATGGTCTGAATATTTTTGCCATAGATGCTTTAACAGCAGCCTATAACCATGGAGATCAATGGCTTACTGAGTTACTGGATTATATTGAGAAGAATGTAAGAACCAGCCTCCAATTTTTCAAACAGAATCTCCCAGCCATCAAACCAATGGTTCCTCAAGCCTCTTTTTTACTATGGCTAGATTGTAGAGAACTAGGAATTTCTGACAAGGAACTACAGAAAGTCCTAGTTGAGAAAGGTAAGATTGCCTTGGAACCTGGAAACAAATATGGTCCAGGAGGAGAGGGATGGATGAGGATGAATATTGGCTGTCCCCATGATGTACTAATGGATGGACTAAATCGAATAAAGAAAGCACTTTCTTAAAAAAATGGTGTTCAAAAGGACTGAAACCAACGACCTTCTGAACACCTATTTTTTTTGAATTATTTTTTCTTTTTACTAATTACACCACATGCAATCCTTTTCCCAGAGTCTCCAGCTGGTTGCGTCATGCCATCATCTTTCTTGCTGGTAATGACAATGGATGTACCTTCCTTTCCGAGCAAGGAATTCTTCTTCCCTTGACGAAGAGTGACAGTCGGAGCAGAAATTTTCACTTTTACACTTCCATCTTCTTTAACAATTAAGTTAGGTAAATCGCCTGCGTGAGCCCCTTCAGGATGCAATAAACCGTGCTTTTTCTTTTCAGGGTCATAATGATTGCCAGCTGACTTGAATTCAGGTGCCTCACATTTAGGTTTATCATGAATGTGAATCGCGTGCTCTCCTGCTTCCAGACCTTCTAAATTGATATCCAGCTCGATTCCTTTTGACTTTTCAGTTAACTTGATCTTTCCAAGTGAATCTCCGACTTCATTATGCATTTCCACATCCATTTTAGTGGGATTCTGATTTTGCTGGGTACATCCTGCCATTAAAAGTAAAGCGCTTGCTACGAACCATTGTTTCTTCAACTTTTCCACCCCAAAGACATTTTGTCTTTATTTTGTCTATTAAAGAAAAAAAAATACCCATATAAGGGTATTCATAAACCATTCATTCTATTGATTTTCAGAAGCGCCTTTCGCATTCTTCCCAAGAATCTCTTCTTCAAGTTTTTTTGCTTTCATAGCCTCTTTTTTTGATGTTTTAATGATAAAACGCATAGTGATTATGGAAGCAACTAAAAATATGAACGTGGTAATTCCCGCTGGTATATATTCGCTTTTATCTTCTGGAAAATAAAGGAATAATCCTAAAATGGCTTCGACGACTAGCATAAGCTGTTCATCCTTTCATTATAAGCTCTAAGTAAAGTGGTACTGGTCATGAATGAATTTCGTTCAACCATACTATCTTAACACTTTTCAAAGCTAACACCAATCAAGAAGGCACGAATTATCCTCCGGACAAATAATGGAAACATTTATAAAAGTAATATCTTATTTCTTTTTTCTTCTATATAAATCAATCGATTTATAACCTTCTCCTAAAATCATTTCCATTTCTTGCAATCGTTTTTCCTGTGTTTCTTTTCTTTTGGCACTAAAAACATAACGTGCCCAATCCTTTTGATATCCAAATGTCAGTTCATTATAAGCCTTCAATAGATCCTCTTTAATTGCCAAATGCAGTTTAATATCTTCAACATTTTCAATATAGTCATCCACACATTGACTCTTTTGGGTACTAGGGGTATTTTTGGCTTTTTTCGAAACTTCTTTCAGCCCGACGACTGTAAATACATCATTGAGACTAATCATTCTAGAAAATTTTATGTTACTACCAAGTACAAAACCTTCTTCATCCGCCTCTATATTCTGAATGAACGCGTCACGTTCTATGTACTCTTTATATTGTGGATTATTCTTTTTCGGATAGGCGAAGTACAAATACCCGTTTTCATCAACTAATTTTTCCTCAATCACTAGCTTTAGATACTTTGTAAGATTCTCTAAACTAAAAATAAAAATAAAAACTAGGCTATACTTATCATTTTCAACCGATGAATGATACTCTATTTCATTAAAGTCCTCAATATCATCGGGTATATTAAGAATTAATTTTGTAGGGTATTTACTAAAATTCAGTTTGTCACTCACACTTTTTGTCGAATTCAAAATTAAAACCCTCCCGTCTTTTTTCCTTCCATTTTATAATTCGTATCTCCCATTATCAACGTAATTTAACCCTAACATGCACAATTGCAAGAATATTAGAGTATTAAAACCTCGCAAATTGACGAGCTTTAAGGCTAAGACAATGACGAAGAAAGATTTGTATATTGCCATTTTTTTCATGGTTCTCTACTTCAACTTTCACAATGCTGCCAATATATCCAAAAGGAAAAAAGACAGCTAAGAACTAGAAGTTGATTTCCGATCCGGGCGAACGCTTTCCGCGGGCGTGGCTTGAGCCTCCTCCTTCGCTACGCTTCGTGCAGGGTCTCAAGTCTCACGCTTTTCCCGCAGGAGTCGTCGCCCTCCTCTCCAATCAACCGTGCTCGTACATAATTTTAAGGTGATAAACGATGATGACTAAAAATCAAATCATTGAACGTGAACATTTAGAAATGCTGGCTATTGAACAATTTGTTCCACAAGACCACTTAGTACGAAAACTCGATGCAGCGACATATTTGGGATGAGTACGTGGAAGAAGCGAACCATTTAAGACATTTTGATGAAATTAAACAAATATATGCGAAGCGCAAGGAAACGATTGAACGTGTTTTTGCGAATGCCAAAGAAAAGCATGGTATGCGATTGACAACCCTATGAGATCTAAAAAATTGTCCATGCAAGCGATGCATACTTTTGCATCCATGAATTTAAAGAAACTGGCAACTTGGACATGGAAAGTTACTTGAGGATGTTTGATAAAGCTTAATTAACAGGTTTTTTAGTTGATTTTTCAAGGACACTGGTTGATTGGAGTGGAAGGCGCTTGACTCCTGGGGGATTAGCGTTACAGGCGAGACCCCGCAGGAGCGGTAGCGACGAGTTATCATGAACGAAACTAGCTCCTTACTCGTAA
>NZ_JAAGVZ010000026.1 GCF_010882125.1 Peribacillus alkalitolerans
GTCACAGTAAATCGTGAAGGAACACCGCAAGGTGGTCCACTTAGTCCGTTATTAAGCAATATTATTCTAAACGAACTAGATCAAGAATTAGAAAAGAGAAGTCACCGATTTGTCAGATACGCAGATGATGCAAACATCTATGTGAAAAGTCTTAAGGCTGGAGAAAGGGTTAAACAAGGGGTCTCAGATTTCATTGAGAAGAAATTGAAACTCAAGGTGAATGAGGAGAAAAGTGCGGTGGGAAAGCCGATAGCACATATATTCTTAGGAGTGAGTTTCTATGGGAAGAAAACAAGAGTATTCGTGCCAAGGAAGACCAAGAAGAGATTCGAGGATAAGCTAAAGAAGCTTACCAATCGTAACTGGGGAGTCAGTATGGAGTACAGCATCTTAAAAATAAATCAACTCATCCAAGGATGGGGGAATTATTTTAAAGTCGGAGACATGAAGGGTTATGCCTTAAAGTGTGATAAACATACGAGACGCAGGTTGAGAGCGTGCCGATGGAAAGAGTGGAAGAAGGTAACCACCAAGTACAGAAACCTAAAGAAATTAGGAATCTCAAAAGAAGATGCATGGAAAAACGCCAATACCAGAAAAGGATATTGGCGTATGTCTAACAGTAAAACCTTAGATAGAGCCATGCATAATAACTATTGGAAGAATCTAGGACTAAAATCTATGTCTTTAGTAATTACATAAACTTTCGAACCGCCGTATACCGAACGGTACGTACGGTGGTGTGAGAGGTCGGCACGGTAACGTGCCTCCTACTCGATTTTTTTTTTTTTTTTTTTTTTTTTTTTTTTACCTAATTTTTTTCCTATCTGACGGTTTTCTACAGAATATTCTGGGTAATGAATAATATAGCTAATCATAACCTCGGAATTCTATAGAATTTGTCATGTCATGTATTTATTTAACGAATTGTTTTTATATTGAATGCAACTTGCGATTGATAAAATGGTAAGTACAAAACAAATTAAGGAAAAGGAGCTTGAACAATGGGAAAATATACGGCAAAAATACTATTATCTGCATCATTGTTACTTTACACGGGTTCTGTTGCCGGAGCAGAAACAATACATAGCGATGTATTTTCAAAGAAATCGGAAGTTAAAGCAACAAAACATGCAAATGCGAGTAGGGTAGAACTGTTTGAATTAATGGAAAAGGCTTTAGATAACCAACTTTCCTTTGGAGAAAAAACGTATTCCACAGAAGATATTAACACAATTATGAAACCCTATTTTAGTCAAAGATTTATTGGAAAATTCATTTCTGAAAATATGATCGAATTTGACAAGGGGCAGTTTGGGATATTAGGGTCGGATTTTGCTCCAAATATGATTCCTAATTTCTCTTATAACGAAAAGACAGAGGTAATAGAAGAAGATGAAAATGTTGTAGCCATTACTGAATACTTTGAAACAGTGGAGGATGCTCCTGTAACGTATAAAGGCCATAAAGAAGGAGTTAAATTGATAAAAGAAGCTGGGGTATGGAAAGTTGATGAAGTGAACTACGAGTGGAACAAGGACAAGATTAAAGAAGAGTTTTCATTTGAGGATGCTATCCTCCAAGAAGGAACTGAGTATGTAGAGACAGTTATTCCTTCAAAAAATGATGCTGTTACATTAACATCCTTTTTCAGTTGGAAACCATATCAAGTAGTTGTTGGGTCTACAGTAAGTGAAATTATTTCGGAGTGGGACCGTATTTTCTCACTAAAAACATGGCAGAAATAACGTAACACCCCATCCGTTTATTTGTTTGAACGAATGGGGTGTTACGTATTGGTGTCACATATCATAAATTAAATCATGCCTCCAAGACAACCTCTTCTTGCTCATTTTTCATATAAGCATAGAATAAATGTTTGTTGACAACAAACAGCCTATAGATATCTTCTTCTGCATTTATGCGCTTATATTCATCATGGAAAACCTCTTCTCCATCTAGAACATAAGACAGCTTTTCTATTGCTTTTATTGAGCGAAGGTTTGTTTTTCTTATTTTAACTAGTACATTTTCAATATCGTAATCACGGAACAATTCCTCGATAAACAATTCTTTCGCCATTTGATTATAACCCATACCATGAAACGGCTTTCCTAACCATGTAGCCAAGTAACCACTACGATCAATGATATCAAACAAGTTGATCGTTCCGACAGCCCTACCATATTCATCGGTTATGACACGGCTAATTAGGTTTCCATTTTCTTCAGCGTCCAGGATCGATTTCATCACAAACACATATTCATCAAATGTCTGTGCTTTTTCTCTAACGAATGGAAACACTTCTGGATGGGATAATAACTCGAACAGCACTGAGGAGTCGTGAATTTCCCTTTTTCTTAACAAATAACTATCCGCCCCTTTCCTATTTTTGTTTGAGGTAATTGATGCATTTTTTACACACAAAATTCACCCCAAGATCACTTGCTGCATATGTACTCAGCAATCCTAATAATAATCTATGGGGTTACTTTCTTTCAATAATTTTTTTGTTGTATTTTTAATGTTTTTTTTGGTAAAAACATGAGGAAAAAGTTTTATGAAAATATTAATGTGATTACAAGGAAAGTAGTTCTTCAATACGGGCTTGATCAAATCCTCTTACTACTTCTGACCCAATGATAATAGTAGGGGTTGAGAAGGATTGATATTTTGTAGTTAACTCTTTTCTTGCAGCTGCATTTTGTGAAATATTCTTTTCTACAAAGGGGATGCTATTTTCTTTAAAATAGTTCTTTGCAAATTCACAGGGGGGGCATTGAGGTTGTGAAAATAGAATGACTTCAGCCATAGGGTACACCTCTAATTTTGATGGATTTTGTTAAAATGTAGGGGAAGGAATCTTCACCATACTACTACTAATATTATAATAAAAAAACTTGGAAAAGGAGAGTAAAACGCATTAAATTTACAAAAAAAAAACAAACCGGACACAGGTGTGACCGGGCTTTAAATGATGTTTATTTTTCTTAAGGAATAGTAGAAATCATTAGATTGAAAACAAAAGCAGATTTGATATTGGGACTAGTATTTTGAACTGTATTTTGTGGATTTTGTAAGCATTTAGTCTTATTTCCGAACCTGGATTGGGACTAGGTATTTAGGATTGTTTTTTATGATAATAATCTACCAATCCCATGGCACAAACATGCAAATCAAGTTGTAAAATTTCATAAACTGGATGGTCAATCCTTACATACATTTTTTCTAAATGTGATTGAACTTTCTTCATCAGTAATTGATATACAGCTTGAGATTGATCTTCAAAAGTCCCCCCTAAATTTACTCCCTCTTCAGTAGCCTCAAGGAAAAGTGGAATCCAATGAGAGATTTGCTTATACACTTCTTCAGGATAGGATGTCATTCCAAAATGTCCAAAGAAAATGGAATTGACACCTAGTTCTTTATATAGATTTAAAGACTGTACCATTGCTTCAGGGTTAAATTGGTTAGGTGAAGTGGAAGGTAAATAAAGATCAATGTCATTCTGCTTCAATTCTTGATAATAAACTCCTGCTGTATCACCAGTGAAAATACCATTGGAAACATTGTCTAGTATGGAAAAATGATGGTTGGCATGTCCTGGTGTATCATAAAAAGTTAAAGTACGGGTTGGAGAAAGAAAAAGGGCTTCTCGATCTTTTTTTATGATGATCCTTGAATGTTCGATAGGTATGATCGGATCAAACAATCGATTAAAGTCATCTTTATAAACTGCACGCGCACCGGCAATCAAACGCGTTGGATCTTCTAAATGTCTTGCTCCATTTGAATGGACAATTATTTTTGCATTCGGACATTCCTTCAATAACAAACCAGCACCACCTGCATGGTCCAAATGGATATGAGTGACAATAAGATAGGATACTTGCTCTGGAGAAATGTGTAACTCACGTAAACCATCTAATATGTAAGGTACAGAAGGACTTGCTGAAGATTCAATTAAGGTGATATTTTGCTCGTCTCGTAAAACGTACGATCCTGTACGTTCTTTTCTTTGTAAATCGTGGCAATCAATTAGAAATATGTTATTACCTAAATCCTTAACAGCTTTCAAAATCATTCCCCCTGTTAGTTTCTAATTCCAATTTTATTTTATGTCTATACTATTCTATGTGTAAAGAAATAAGAGAAAAGATTCTGAATATACATTGTCATAGCAAAAGGATAAGAAAGTATGATATAGTGAATCCTATCGGATATAGGTTTCATTGAGAAAGGAGTGGGAGTATGTCGCAATTACAAGGCATCCTTACCAGATTAAAGAGTCTACAAGAACAAGCAAAGGAAACAGAAACAGCACAGCGTTTCTTTGAAGTGGACGGAGCAAAAATTTGTCAGGTTACATTCTTCAACAAAACAGATATGTTTGAACTGGAAGTATATAGTGAAAAAGGAAAGTCTTCCAAATATCAGTTTGATAACATTGATATGATTACAATTGAAATATTTGATTTGTTACAAGCATAAAAGTAGGAGTCCATTGGGACTCTTATTTTTTTGAGGGGAAATAGGCGTTGTTAATACTCCAATAAATAAAATCTTTAGGGTTTTCGTAAAGTTTGAGTGTAATTAACTTTTACTATCTGAGATGATTGTAGAGGAGGGTGCTTGACACCTCGAAAATGCTTTCGCATTTCCCTCGTGCGGAGTTCATTCGAGGAAGCTTATTGAATGTCCTACGGGAAAAAGTGGGAAGTGGGAGAACCCACAGGCGGTAACGCCGATGAGACTCCCATCCCTCACCGCGGAAAGCAAGTGCCTCTCGCTGCAATCAACGGACAAACTTTATATTCTTAATACAAAATAACCAATCTTTAATTGCCACATAACTGCTATAATATGAATATAATGGAAAAAGGTGGTAGGGGTTGTGCTTTATTTAATTTTGATTGTAATGTTTTTTGTTATGTTACTGATGCTTGCAGAAATAATTACACTAAAAAAAGAAGCTACTAAGACAAGAGAAACACTTGATGAAATATTTAATTTTCTGAGCCGTAAAACAAAAATGTAATCTAGTTTTAACCTTTATTGAGGGGGTAAGAAATACTTAACTGTGTTACTATAGATGGGTGAGAAATAATATCGTTACTTATTAAAGGTAAGGTGTTTAAATATGCTTAGTTTACACAATAATGAATTGTTATCATCTAAGATTAAAGAATTTATCATCCCTGCAGAACGCGTCGCTCATGTTCAGCTTGGAAACAATCTCGAGCATACTTTGTTAGTTCTTACAAAAAGTGGGTATACAGCAATCCCAGTTTTAGATCCTTTTTATAAACTACACGGCCTGATCAGTACACCAATGATTTTAGATTCAATTTTAGGGCTTACAAGAATAGAGTTTGAACAATTGGAGTATAAAAAAGTAACTGAAGTCATGAAAAGTGAGATTCCAAGGCTTTTATTGGAAGATGATATAAAAAAAGGATTAGAATTGCTAATTGATCATCCCTTCGTATGTGTCCAAAATGAAGAAGGGATCTTTGAAGGGATTTTGACAAGACGCGCAATTTTGCAGGAATTAAATAATTCAGTAGAATAACTTTTTTAAAAATGCTGAAGCAGAAAGTATCTTTTTGTACTTACTGCTTCAGCTTTTATTATTTTATCTTAAGGCTCTGTTAAACGGAGCTGTTGATTTCTGTTCCAGGCTCTCTCTTTCCGCAGGGCAGGCGGTGAGCCTCCTCAGTACACTGGGTCTGTGGGGTCTAACCTTTACAGCTGCTCCCGCAAGAGTCAAATGCTTTCCACTCCAATCAACTATGTGGATAAATCAACAATATGTTTTAGCAGAGCTTATCTAAAAGAAAGTACTTTCCAAAGCAATTGAAGAATAAGACAAACTGTCACTACATTCAGAAGCCACTTTAAATATTTAGTTGGTATTTTTGGTGCTAATCTAACAGCAGTTTGTGCTCCAATCAGAGATCCCAATGCAAAATATATAGCTACATGCCACTTTATGTCTCCATTCAGCCAAAATGGAAAAAATGCGGCAAAACAACTCAGGAAAGTTTGGAAGCGAGTATATGCGATTGCTTGAATATAGGAAGCTCCATTCCAAATAAAAGTATACATCAGCATAGTAGCCTGACCTGGTCCAAACATCCCGTCATATGTACTGATGCCATATAAAAATGGATAGGTTTTTGGTGAAGGACTCCAACCATCGACTCCATCTTGCTTCGGTTTCTTAATGAATGAGAGAATAAAGGCTCCACTTAATAAGAAGACCGCAATTAAACTCATCGTTTTATCCGATATCGAAGTGGCCAATAATCCACCTGTCAGTCCTCCCAGAAGTGCAATCGGAATTAATTTTATTGCTTCTTTTAGCTTTAATTCTTTCTTTTTAAGGAGAACATAAAAGCTGGAGAAAGAGCTAATCATATTTGAAAATTTTGCTGTGGCAATTGCACTATGAACAGGCACACCAAGTAGCATAAGGGAAGGCATACCAATAAGGCCTCCGCTTCCCGCAAGTGTCCCTATAAAAGCAACGATAAAACCTAAGAAGATTAATAACATGGCAGTCATTTCAAAAACCCCCTATATTTGACATTTTTATTGTATTGAATTACGTTCAATAATGAAATTACAATAAAATAATAAAATGTCATAAGAAATAATTATCAAGGGGTTTTTGCACGTGTCATTTTCTGAATATCAGTTACTTTCAGTCCTTGCCCAAGAAATGAATATGCGTAAGGCTGCAGAACGACTTTTTGTTTCTCAGCCTGCTCTTTCTCAAAGATTACAAACGATTGAAAAGGAGTGGCAAACAAAATTATTTGTTCGCTCACAAAAAGGACTTTCGTTAACCCCGGCTGGAGAATCAGTCGTTCGTTTTGCAAATGAAGTAATAGAAAAACGAGAAAAGGTAAGGGAAGAGATCCAAGCGATGGATTCGAAAGTATACGGTACATTACGAATTGCTTGTGCATCCATTGTAGGTCAAAACTGGCTGCCAAAGGTTTTAAAAGAGTTTGTAAGAAAGTATCCCCATGCCAAGATATCCTTGGTAACAGGCTGGAGCAGTGAAATATTAAAAGCTTTGTATGACGATCATGTGCATATTGGGATTGTAAGAGGACACTCCGATTGGAAAGGAGTAAAAAAACATTTATTCAATGACGGACTTTTTTTAGTGGATACTGAAATGAACAAGCTTGAGCAAGTTCTTGAAACGGATAGGCCGTTTATCCAATTCAAAAGTGATTCCAGTTACTATCAGGAAATTCAAGACTGGTGGCTTCGACAATTCCAAACCGCGCCTAAAAGGACAATCGTAGTCGATCAAATTGAAACATGTAAGCAAATGGCTTTCAATGGGATAGGATATGCCATTTTACCAGCCATCACCATTCAGGATACAGAAAAAAGTATTTACAAAATCCCACTTCTAGATGAACAAAATCATCCTATTGAACGCGATACTTGGCTCCTTGGATATGAAGCTGCTTTTGAATTAAAACAAGTTCAAGCTTTCGTAGAATTGGTCCAAGAATTCTTACCGAAGTAATAAGATTCGACATTTATCTTGTTTAACCCACTTTTGTTTGATAAAGTATGTCTATATAAAAATTATGAAGGGGGCCATTCTCATGAAAATGATGGATGCTCATGAAATTATTTCATTCATTGCAAACGCAAAAAAATCTACACCTGTTAAAGTATACATAAAAGGTGACCTTGAAGGCATCCATTTCGGAGAAACTACTAAGTCATTCATCACTGGCAACAGTGGAGTTGTTTTTGGAGAATGGGCTGAAATCAGTGAAGCGATCCAAGCTAATGAAAGTAAAATTGAAGATTATGTCGTGGAAAACGACCGTCGTAATTCTGCTATTCCTTTATTGGATATGAAAAACATCAAAGCTCGTATTGAGCCTGGTGCAATCATCCGCGACCAAGTAGAAATTGGTGACAATGCGGTAATCATGATGGGGGCTTCCATTAATATTGGAGCAGTAATCGGACCTGGTACTATGATCGATATGAACGCAGTACTTGGTGGGCGTGCTACAGTAGGAAGCAACTGTCATATTGGAGCAGGTAGTGTCCTTGCTGGTGTAATCGAGCCACCTTCTGCGAAACCGGTTGTCGTTGAAGACGACGTAATGATTGGTGCAAACGTTGTGGTACTTGAAGGTGTAACAGTAGGAAAAGGTTCTGTAGTAGGAGCTGGTGCAGTCGTAACACAAGATATCCCTCCATACTCTGTTGCTACGGGAATTCCTGCACGTGTAATCAAGCAAATTGATGACAAAACGAAATCAAAAACTGAAATAATGAAAGAACTTCGCCAACTATAAGGCGGCTATATTTTAAAGTGGGTGACTTCGGAAAAGGTCAAAATCTATTCAAAACGTAATTGTGTTGAATTGTAGGCTTTGACTTTTTCAATGAGTCACTCTTTTTATTTTTTAGAAAGAGAGGGGGAAAATAATGTCAATATCCCCATTTGTCAAAATCAGAAGAGATTTACATAAAATACCGGAACTTGGATTTCAAGAACATAAAACGCATGCCTATTTAATCCAATACATTCGTTCACTTCCACAAGATCGATTAGAAATACAAACCTGGAGAACGGGAATTCTCGTGAAAGTTAATGGGACGAATCCAACTAAAACAATAGGATATCGAACTGATATTGATGGTCTTCCCATAACGGAAGCAACGAATTTGCCTTTTCAATCAGAGCATGAAGGAAGAATGCATGCTTGTGGGCATGATCTTCACATGAGTATCGCCCTTGGTATACTCACGCATTTTGTCGAGAATTCGATTGATGACAATCTATTGTTCATTTTCCAGCCAGCAGAAGAAGGACCTGGTGGTGCAGAACCTATGCTGGCTTCAGAAGAAATGCAAACATGGATGCCAGACATGATAACTGCACTACATATAGCACCTGAATACAAGGTTGGAACGGTGGCGGTAAAAGAAGGCTTATTATTTGCGAATACTTCCGAGCTGTTTATTGATTTAAAAGGAAAAGGTGGACATGCTGCCTATCCACATAAAAGCAATGACATGGTAGTGGCAGCATGTCAGCTAGTCAATCAGCTACAGACCGTTATATCTAGAAATGTAGACCCTCTAGATTCTGCTGTCATAACAGTAGGTAAAATAACTGGCGGAACCGTCCAGAACATCATTGCTGAAAATGCTAGATTGGAAGGCACCATTCGGACTCTCTCGGTAGAATCTATGATCAAGGTAAAAGATCGAATCGAACAAATTGTAAAAGGGATAGAATATGGTTTTCAATGTGAAGCTTCCATTGACTATGGTGCTATGTATCATCAAGTATATAACGAATCGAACCTAACTCGAGAATTCATGAATTTCGTTGCAAGTCGTGATGACGTAGAATTATTCCAATGCAAAGAAGCGATGACTGGAGAAGACTTTGGCTTTATGCTAGAAAAAATACCTGGGTTTATGTTTTGGCTTGGAGCAGACTCCTCATATGGTTTGCATAATGCAGGACTGAATCCTAGTGAGGAAGCCATTGAATCTGCAATTAAACTGATGGTAGATTATTTTATATTTAAAGGAACTAACCAATGATTGCAAAGCTTGGATGATGATCCAAGCTTTTTTCGTTTCAAAAAAACCATATGGCAACTATTTTTGGAAAAATAGTTGCCATATTACGGGAATCGGAATAAAATAAACTAAACAGTCAGTTTAAAAAAGAGAGGAGGAGAAAATAATCTCCATCATTCTATCTATTCATCCTTTTGTAATTCATAAGCCTAAACTACAAATTGATAAATTTCCATTCAATGGCCATAGTACACAGCAATCAATCCTTTATCACAAGCTAAATCATAATCTCCATTTTTTTGAATCTCATAAGATGTAAATTTTTTTAAAGTTAAAATAGACTGTTTAGTCACCTTTAGGTAACGAAAACCCCAATTATTATTTCCATCGCCATTATTATACTTATAGGAGGAGGCAAAAATAATGAATCAATTACACAGTATGTTTAAAAAATTAACGGAAGCACATGGTGTGGTAGGACATGAAACAGAAGCTATGCAGATGATGAAAAATATACTCCAGGAATTCAAAAATCTGCTACAGCTTCGAAAATGGGAAAAGGACCGCAGATTGTTTTATACGATTCGAGTATGATATCGCATCCTGACCTTCGTGATTATGTCATTTGCATTGCAGAGGACAATAAAATACCGTTTCAATATGAAGCATTACCATTTGGCGGGACAGACGCAGGAAGTGTCCACAATTCAGGTGTTAGAACACCTTCATTAGCAATTACCATTGCAACTCGTTATATTCACAGTCACGCTGCCATTATACATGAAGATGATTTTACTTATACAGTGGATTTACTCGTGAAGATTCTTCAGCAACTCGATTGGGCAACTGTAAAAAAAATAAGGGGTTTCTAAAAAAGGGATACGAATATGGAATTAAAAGAAGTACTAAAGGACAAAAATCCAATCAAAAAAAATCCCAAGTATTGATTGGGATTTTTTTATTTATTGGGTAACAGTGGAATTTTCAGTTTGCGCTTTTTTACCATGTAATGTGTAGTAAATCAGAATTCCTAATAATACCAAAATGGATCCGTACAAATAAAGTGTACTTATTCCGACAGACGTTGCAACTACACCTACTAAAAATGAGCCAAGACCAAATCCGATATCAAAAATTGAAAAATAGGTTGCAGTTGCGACTCCTCTTCTTTTGGGTGAAGACATTTGTATCGCTATCGTTTGAAAGCTTGGTCCTAACGTTCCCCAACCTAATCCAATAAAAGCAGCTGCTAATAAGAAAATTGTAACACTATTAGCCAGGCTAAGTAAAAGCATTCCAATTGCAAAAATAATGATGGAAGGGTAGATGATTACATTAGCCCCATATTGATCGAACCATTTACCCGTAAAAGGTCTAGACAGTAAAAGCACTACTGCAAATACGACAAAGAAATAACTGCCAACTGTAGACATTTGTAGCTCCTTAGCATAAATCGAAATGAATGAAGCTACTGAAGAATATACTAGTGCGAAAATGGCCGCTACAACAGAAATATTCACAGAAGGCTTTTCGAAAAAACTACTTTGGGCTACTTGTGATGTATCAGTACTATATGGTTTATTTACAGGCTTAGAGTAATCAAACTCTTTTGGAATGGAAATAAAAAGACCTGTGAGAAAGGATAAAAAGCCAAATACTGCACTAATGGTGAACATGATAATATATCCCCACTGATGCATGATGGATAGACCTAAAAAAGGGCCAACTACCATTGCGAAATTATTGCTTAATGCAAAATAGCCCATTCCTTCACCTTTACGTGTTTCAGGAATAAGGGTAGCTACAATTCCACCTGCGCAAGTCGTTGAAGTACCAAAAGCTAAACCATGTAAAAAGCGAAGTAGTAATAATGAGCCAAAATTTTCTGGCACAAAATATAAGAGTGTAAATAAAAAGCTAAACAATATAGAAACCACGAAAAGTATATGCTTTCTGTCTGAACTAGCCCATTTACCGATGATTGGCCGGATCATAATGGCCGCAATCAAAAAAACGGAAATAAGCAAACCAATAGATGATTTTGATGCATGGAGCTCATCCATTGAATACAAAGGCAGTGTCACCATAAAGTAATAAAAAGAGGTAAACAAGAAAAAATTACTAAGTGATATATTGGTAAAGTTTCGAGTCCAAAGTTTTTCTTTAGTCATAAATATCTCTCCTGCTGTGTTTTGAACTTTAAAATTGGTTGTACCAAGCTATTAAAATGTGATGAAGGTCGTCTTTTTGCTGAGGGGTCAATTTTCCAAGTAACTGTTGATCATGAAGGTTTACTGCCTCCTCCCACAGTGGGTAAAGCTTCTTTGCCTCATCGGATAAGGTGATATATTTAGTCCGTTTATCACTGCCTGGTGTCTTTTTGATAAACCCTTGAGTCTCTAACCTTTGTAGCGTCCGTGTCATGGGAGGTGCTTCGACTGATAGATAGTCACATAATTCAGTCTGGGTCATACTCCCTTTATGTTTAAGGACATATAGGACAGAGAATTGAGCTGTAAAAAGTCCAAATGGTTGTAATACCTCATTTTTTTCCTTTGTTATTTTGCGGACTACTTGAAATAACGTATGAAATATATTGTTATTTTCCATTAAGTTACTCATCCTATCAATGAAAATTAGTTACCTAGGTAACTATATCTTGAAATCTAAGATTAATCAAATTTGAAGTGTTCAAAATAAGAAGTGGTGAAAGGAAATATGATAAAGTAAGAATATGAGAAGAATTAAAGGGGAAGAAGGATATGGAGAAACAGTTATTTTTTGAGCCATCTGTAGGAAGACAAAAACCTTCGACTATACATAATAAAGAAACTTCTTGTCCGTTTTGTGATGAGAATCAATTAGAAATAATCATTGATCGCAATGGTCCAATCATCTTAGTGGAGAATAAATATCAGACACTTCGTGATACCTATCAAACAGTATTGATTGAAGGAGGGGGATGTGATTCCGAACTCTCCGTTTATCCAAAAGAACATTTGTACAAGCTGTTTGAATTTGCGATGGAACATTGGAAAGGGTTTATCGAAAGTGGTAAATATGAAAGTGTATTAATGTTCAAGAATCATGGACCTTTATCAGGTGGGTCGATTGCACATCCGCATATGCAAATTGTAGGCCTCAACAAGGTGGATTACAGCATGAACATCCATGAGGAAGATTTCAAGGGTTATATTATAGACTCCAGGGAAGGGGTAGAATGGAATCTATCTTCTCATCCTCGGATGGGCTTTTATGAGTTGAATGTCGTAATATCCCAAAACGGAAAATTGGAGGCTTTTGCTGATTTTATTCAACAATCCGTTTATTACTTCTTAAGATTATTCAGATTTCCATGTAAAAGCTATAATCTGTTTTTCTATCAAATCGGTGGTTCTATTGCATGTAAAATTGTTCCGAGATACGTCACAACACCGTTATTTGTTGGCTATTCCATTCCACAAGTCCCAACTGATTTAGAGGAAGTGGTCAGTGACATTCAAAGTAATAGAAGTTAACAGAGGAAAGGGGAAGAACTAAAATGTTCTTCCCCTATTATCCGTAACACTAGTAAAAAGCGGATATCTTGCTAAGATGCATAAATCTTGAGTAAAAAGCGGAAATCACCGCTAAGGTGCACAAATCTTGAGTAATAAGCGGAAATCTCTGCTAAGATGCACAAATTTCGAGTAAAAAGCGGAAATCTCCGCTAGGATGCACAAATTCTGAGTAAAAAGCGGAAATCTCCGCTAAGATGCACAAATTCTGAGTAAAAAGCGGAAATCACCGCTAAGATGCACAAATTCTGAGTAAAAAGCGGAAATCTCCGCTAAGGTGCACAAATTGTGAGTAAAAAGCGGAAATCTCCGCTAAGGTGCACAAATTCTGAGTAAAAAGCGGAAATCACCGCTAAGATGCACAAATTCAGAGTAAAAAGCGGAAATCTCCGCTAAGATGCACAAATTTCGAGTAAAAAGCGGAAATCACCGCTAGGATGCACAAATTCTGAGTAAAAAGCGGAAATCTCCGCTAAGGTGCACAAATTATGATTAAAAAGCGGAAATCTCCGCCAAGATGCACAAATTCTGAGTAAAAAGCGGAAATCTCCGCTAAGGTGCACAAATTTCGAGTAAAAAGCGGAAATCTCCGCTAAGGTGCACAAATTATGAGTAAAAAGCGGAAATCTCCGCTAAGGTGCACAAATTTCGAGTAAAAAGCGGAAATCTCCGCTAAGATGCATAAATCGTGAGTAAAAAGCGGAAATCTCCGCTAAGGTGCACAAAATTTCGAGTAAAAAGCGGAAATCTCCGCTAAGATGCACAAATTCTGAGTAAAAAGCGGAAATCTCCGCTAAGATGCACAAATTCTGAGTAAAAAGCGGAAATCTCCGCTAAGGTGCACAAATTCTGAGTAAAGAGCGGAAATCTCCGCTAAGATGCACAAATTCTGAGTAAAAAGCGGAAATCTCCGCTAAGGTGCAATAAGCACATAATTAACTTATTTACCTTCTGAAGAAATTTTTAAGTACCTATGGATTTTTTCATGAAGAGCTTTCTTTAATTGGGCTTCCACAATACTTTGTTCTCCGTTTTTTACTTTTGCGATTACTCGAAGGACCACTTCGCTGGTGCCATATGTTTGAACTCCTAAAACTCTTGGCCCCTCCATAATGGAATGATTGTCTTTTGAAATCTCATTACAAATCTCTTGGATTTCTGAAATTGCGACATCAAGATTGTCAGAAGCGGGGACTGTAATGTCTACTAGCGCTCTCATGTTTCCCCTGGAATGATTGCTTAAGGTTGTAATGGTACGATTAGGAATGTAATGGAGTGTCCCGTTAAATCCTCTAACCAAAGCAGTTCTTAAGCCTACCTCTTCCACAATTCCTTCAAAATTCCCAATGGTCACATAATCGCCGACATCCATTTGTCTTTCTAGCAAGATGAAAAATCCAGTCACAACGTCACTCACCAGTCCCTGTGCACCAAAACCGATGGCCAGTCCAACCACTCCAGCCCCAGCTAGGATCGCGGTTGCTTGGATTCCGAATAATTGAAGGACTGTTACGACAAGAAAGAATATAAGGACATAACCTATAATATTTTTCGTTAGGCTTTCTAATGTTTTTGCTCTTGAGACTGAAATCCCTTTCCTTTGATTCACTCTAGAAAATGCTCGTTCTGTCAATTTATGTCCTAATCCACGTACAATGATAAACCCTATATAAATCGCCACAATCTGTAACAGGATTTTTCCACTCTTAAGTAAGATACTGGACCAAGCAATATTCTTTATACTAGTACTAATGTCAATCCAGCCTAGTTGTACTATGTCTATCAATATTTTCCCCTCCATAAAATCAACTAGTCAAAAGTGTAATATAAGAACACTGATGCTTCAAGCATAGGAAAGGAACTTCATTCGTAAGACCCATGGGTAGTGGGACCTGAGCTTAATTGATCTTATCTTTTGCCTCTTTCAACGCAGCTTTTATCAATTCAATATCAGTAATGATTGATTGTTTAAGTTCATCATCTTTGCATGCTTTATATTCACATTTTAATTTAGTTAATTCATTTAAAAACAATTTATTTTCATAGGAATCTAACATGGAAAATACCTCCGTTCGGTATATATGACCCATTTATTAAAAGTTGGATTTTTCCCTTGGGTTACCTTGCAAATTACCATAATTATTATGGACAGTATTTATTTAAAGTATGAATGTACAAAGGAATGCAAATCATTTTGTACAAAAAATAATCAATGGTACACTATGATAGATATGAAATAATTCCACATTCTGGACAGGGATAGGTTGATATCGAACTGGCAATACTTTTACAGTGCGGAAAAATCAATACACGAAGCAAGTAGTTATTATTTATATTTAATATTTAATTATATTTATTTTAATCAAATATTGACGGTTATATTGGACAAAGATATAATGATTAATGTGAATTGCGAGTAATTGAGAATCAATAATACTTTTTCTCAATTAATAAATAATTAATTGGAGGGATTTTCATGCCAGAACGTATGGTAGGTAAACAAGCACCTCGTTTCGAGATGGATGCTGTATTAACAAATAAACAATTCGGAAAGGTTAGCCTTGAAGAAAACATGAAAAACGGAAAGTGGACAGTTCTTTTCTTCTATCCAATGGATTTCACTTTCGTTTGCCCAACAGAAATTACAGCATTATCTGACCGCCACGATGAATTCGAAGATTTAGATGCAGATGTAATCGGAGTATCTACTGATACAATCCATACCCACTTAGCTTGGATCAACACAGATCGTAAAGAAAACGGTCTTGGAGATTTGAAATATTCATTAGCAGCTGATACAAACCATGTTGTATCTCGTGAATATGGCGTTTTAATTGAAGAGGAAGGTATCGCTTTACGTGGTCTTTTCATCATCAATCCAGAAGGCGAATTAATGTATTCTGTTGTTAACCACAACAATATCGGTCGTGACGTAGATGAAACTCTTCGTGTACTTCAAGCTCTTCAAACAGGTGCTCTTTGCCCTGCTAACTGGAGACCTGGCCAAAAAACTCTTTAATCCTAAAATTAGGACAAGCAATGAGATAAAACTGTAATAATTTTTTGTTATTGTTAGTAGAGGGTGACTCAAAAGCTGAGCGGACTAGAACCCATATAGTGTGTGTATTATCTTACATACCCTAGGAGTGAATGGACGCTATCTTTTATGAGTCATCCTCTTTATTCATCTAAAAAGGTGGCGGGAATAAATGAAATTACGTGAGCAAATGCCTGAATTGACAGGCGCTACTGAATGGTTGAATGGTCAAGTTACAAAAGAAGAACTAATTGGCGAAAAACCAACTTTAATCCATTTTTGGTCTATTAGTTGCTACTTATGTAAGGAAGCAATGCCGCAGGTCAATGAATTTCGTGATCAATATAAAGATAAGTTGAATGTCATTGCCGTGCATATGCCAAGGTCTGAAGATGATGTGAATATGGATGAAATCAAAAAAGTGGCGGCAGACCATGATATTATTCAACCAATCTTCGTTGACAATGAATTGAAATTGACTGATGCATTTGAAAATCAATACGTTCCTGCTTATTATGTTTTTGATAAGACAGGTGCACTAAGACATTTCCAAGCTGGTGGAAGTGGAATGAAGATGTTAGAAAAGCGTGTCAATCGTGTTCTCGACGAAAACGAAAAAGCTGAATAATATTTACAAGAGACTGGAATTCAAATATGGATTCCAGTCTTTTTTTGCAGTTTTCGAAAAGTTTATTGATTTTTTGGTGTGAAATTTACTTTAACCATCTGAGTTGATTGTAGCGGAGATTACCTGACTCTTCGAAAATCCATTCGCATTTCCTTCGTGGGTGTTTATTCGAGGAAGCTTATTCAATGTCCTGCTGGGAAGAAAGGGAAGTGGGAGACCCCACAGGCGGAAACGACGAGGAGGCTCCCATCCCTCCCCGCGGAAGCAAGTGCCTCACGTTAGGACAAACATTTTAGGTTAAAAACAGCAATCAATGAGAAAAGAGCCTTTTTTTCACTTTTCAATAGACAAATTAATAGTCCGGAAAAATTTCAACTGAGCACGAACGCATAGATTTTTAATGAAATCATAAATTTTCAAAAAAATAAAAATTTTTTAATAAATAGGTAGAAATTTATTTCGAATGTCGATATATTTATAGATACGCACTTTACTTTTCCTTGCACAGGAGGATAAAAATGGAAACTTTTAAGAAGCTGAAGGGGTTTTATTGGCCTTATAAGTCGTACTTTTTTACATCATTATTTTTCTTATTGATAATGACAACCATTACGCTTATTTATCCAATCATTTTACAGCTAACGATTGATGAGGTCATTTTAGAAGGAGAGTATGGATTAGTTCCATATTTAGCATTTGGATTCATTGGATTAATGGCTATTAAAGGAATTGCAGTTTATATTAACCAATATACAGGGGATATGTTTGGAATCACGGCTGTTTATAAGCTTCGTAATTCCTTATATGAGAAGCTACAATATTTATCGTTTAAGTATTATGACAATGCAAAGACAGGGGATTTAATGTCCAGACTTACCGCGGATGTGGAAGGTTTTCGTTTCTTCCTATCCTTTGGGATTTCGGAACTCATCCGCTTCGTTTTATTGATATCCATCAGTTTTGGCATTATGTTTTACTATTCAATTCCGTTAACCTTAGTGACTATGGCATCCCTTCCTTTTTTGGCAGTTATCGTTTACAAATTTGAAAAAGTGGCACATCCAGCATTTAGGGGAATCAGGAAATCCTTTGGGAAACTGAATACCAATGTCCAGGAAAATATAAGTGGGATCAATACGGTAAAATCATTATCGAGAGAAGAATTTGAAATTGGGAAATTCAATTCATCCAACGGGAATTACAAAGAAAAATACATATTCACTTCAAATTTATGGGCAAAGTTTTTCCCTTTGATGGACTTAATGGGGAACCTATCTGTCGTTTTCTTGTTATCATTTGGGGGTTATTTAGTTATAAACGGTAGTTTGAAGCCAGGAGAACTGGTCGCCTTCTATAGCTTAGTATGGTACATTATTTGGCCGATTGCGAACCTTGGGTACGTAATCAATCTTTTCTCCCAATCAAAAGCTTCAGGGGAGAGATTGTTAGAAATATTAGAGGAAGAAAAAGAAATAAAGCAAATTGAGAATCCGATTGATGTAAACCGCCTAAAAGGTGAGGTAGAATTCAAGCAGGTCACTCTTTCCTATACTGAAGAAGATGAATCTGCACTACAGGATGTAAGCTTCCATCTTACGCCTGGAAAAACAATCGGATTGATAGGTTCGACCGGTAGCGGTAAAACGTCAATCACCCAATTAATCACACGTTTTTATGAACCAGAGGTAGGGGAAATCCTTGTGGATGGCAGAGACATTAAAGAATATTCTTTGCCTTCATTAAGAAGGAACATCGGCTTTGTGCTTCAAGAATCGTTCCTATTCTCCTCATCAATAAAAGCAAACATTTCCTATGGACGCCCAGATGCAACGATGGAGGAAATTATGGAAGCCGCTAAGCGGGCACAGGCACATGAGTTTATTATGGAACTACCTGAAGGCTATAATACGATGCTAGGTGAAAGAGGATTAGGACTTTCAGGTGGGCAAAAGCAAAGAATTGCGATTGCAAGAGCGATATGCCTAAATCCGAGTATCTTGATTCTCGATGATGCAACAAGTGCAGTTGACATGGAAACTGAACATAATATCCAAAAAGCTTTGCGTGAAGTAATGGACGGAAGAAGCAGCATCATTATCGCTCATCGTATTTCTTCATTAAAGTATGCTGACGAAATCATTGTACTAGACCAAGGAAAAGTTGTGGAACGAGGAGTCCATCAAGAATTGATTTCAAATGGTGGATTGTATCAAAGAATCTATGAAATCCAGTATAAAGACTCTAGACTATTACAATCACAAACTCAATGAAAGGAGGGCTCATAATGAAAATCCAACCACAAAAAACCAATCAAAATGTAAGAGAAAGGTTTCATTATTCAACTGATCAGGTGATAGAAAAACCATTCAACTGGAAGCAAATGTCACGTCTATTGAGTTACATGAAACCTTATACGAAAACATTGCTGCCGTTATCGATCTTCACCGTAATAATCACAACGGCAATTCGTCTCTTAATACCGGTTCTAATAGGGGTGTATACAATAGATAAGGCAATCATGGATAAGAATACCGACTTATTGATGAAATTAGTTATGCTAATCGCTGGGCTTTATGTCGTTTTTTATGTGGCAAACGTCTACAGGATTAAATGGATGAACGTACTGGGCCAAAGCATCATTTATGACTTACGGAAGCATCTATTCACACACGTACAGACTTTATCGCATAGATTCTTTGATCAACGTTCAGCCGGCTCCATTCTTGTTAGAATCATGAATGATATCAACTCATTGCAAGAGCTCTTCACGAATGGTGTCATCAACCTATTAATGGATATTGTGATGTTAATAGGTATTATTGTGATCTTATTCTCCTTAAGTCCAGAGCTGACAATTGCAGCGATGATCATCCTACCGATCATGTTTTTTATTTCAACAACTCTACGAAAAAATATCCGTAGAAGCTGGCAGCTTGTTCGTCTAAAACAATCTAAGCTGAATTCTCATCTAAATGAAAGTATCCAGGGAATCAGGGTGACACAATCCTTTACACAGGAAAAAGAGAATATGGCCTTCTTTGATGGCATTAACTATGAAAGCTTTGACAGCTGGAAGGTGGCATCCAAAAAGAATGCAATGTTCCGTCCCTTTGTTGATATGACCAATGCCATAGGTACGGCAGTATTAATTTGGTACGGAGCACATTTAATCCAACAAGAAACCATAGACATCGGTGTATTTGTCTCTTTTGCCTTTTATCTTGGAATGTTTTGGGAACCTATTTCTCGTGTCGGCATGATATATAATCAATTACTGATGGGAATGGCTTCATCCGAAAGGATTTTTGAATTTCTTGATGAAAAGCCGATTGTTTCAGAGAAAAGTGATTCTGTCAGCATTCATGAGATGAAAGGGAAAATCGATTTTGAAGGAGTCGAGTTTTCTTATGATGATAAACGGAAGGCACTTAGAGGAGTCTCACTTGGAATAAATGCAGGCCAAACTATTGCCCTTGTAGGACACACGGGTTCTGGAAAAACCACCATCGCTAATCTTATTAGCCGTTTTTATGACGCCACTGCAGGTTCCGTGAAAATCGATGGAATTGATGTTAAAGACCTCACCTTATCAAGCTTGAGGGGGAATATTAGCATCGTTCTGCAAGAGACATTCATTTTTTCTGGGACCATCATGGAAAACATTCGTTTTGGGCGTCCTGATGCCAGTGATGAAGAAGTTATAGAAGCGGCCAAGGCGGTTGTGGCGCATGAATTTATTTCAAGGTTACAGGATGGTTACTTTACTGAGGTTGAAGAGAGAGGGAATGTCCTTTCCGTAGGTGAACGTCAATTATTATCCTTTGCTCGTGCTTTGCTTGCGAATCCGCGAATCTTGATTTTGGATGAAGCTACCGCAAGCATAGATACAGAAACAGAATTGAAGATTCAAGAAGCATTGAAAACCTTACTAAATGGTAGAACTTCTATCATTATCGCTCATCGATTATCAACGATACGAGAATGCGATAATATTTTTGTCCTTGAGAATGGATTAATCAAAGAACTTGGTAATCATGCAGACCTAATGGATCAAAAAGGGGAATACTACGGTTTAGTAATGGCACAATTCGAAATGCAAAATGCAGGCTAAATAAGGTTAATAATCCGATAGCAATCAGAAGTGATTATCTATCGGATTATTTTTTTTGATATCAAACCTTGCTATGGATATGTTTATTTTCTTGTGTTCACAATACTTTCATAAACCTTTGTGAAATTCGTCACAAATGATACACACAAAAGAAGTTTATTAGATTTATACTATGTGTATAGTGATATATCGATAAAAAAGGCAAAAGGGGGAGAGTCTATGATGGAATTAGATAGCGTCATTTTAAGCAGGATGTTAACGAGTATGACTCTTGCTTTCCATATTATCTTTGCCACAATTGGTGTAGGAGTCCCAGTCATGATTTCTATAGCGGAATTTATCGGGATTAAAAAGAATGATCCGTATTACACTCTTTTAGCTAGAAGATGGGCGCGAGGATTCACCATCACTGTGGCAGTAGGTGTTGTGACAGGGACCGCAATCGGTCTCCAACTTTCCATGCTTTGGCCAAGCTTTATGCAAGTTGCCGGAAAGGTCATAAGCTTGCCACTTTTCATGGAGACGTTCGCATTTTTCTTTGAGGCTATTTTCTTAGGAATCTACTTATATACATGGGACCGATTTAAAAATCCGATGATTCACTGGCTGATCACGATTCCTGTAATGATTGGTTCTTCGGCTTCCGCGTTGTTCATCACAACTGTAAATGCATTTATGAATACTCCGCAAGGCTTTGATCTTGTTGATGGTGTAGTAACGAATATTGATCCGTTAGCAGCAATGTTTAACCCAGCTACCCCAAGCAAGGTCTTTCACGTATTAACCTCTGCATATATGACCTCTGCTTTTGTATTGGCTGCCATAGCTGCCTTTGCAATGTTAAGGGGGAAAAGAGGGATATATGAGAAAAAGGCATTGAAGCTAACGTTGATCGCTGGCTTCATCTTTTCAGCTGGGACAGCCCTGGCTGGGGATATTTCTGCAAAATTTTTAGCAGAAGTACAACCGGAAAAACTTGCAGCGGCTGAATGGCATTTTGAGACAGATGAAGGAGCGGACTTAATTCTGTTTGGTACTCTGGATGACAATAATGTGGTTCATAATGAAATAAGAATACCTAAAGCGTTAAGCTTCTTGGCAGGTAACAATTTTGAACATGAAGTAATTGGCTTAAATGAGACACCAGAACATTTGAGACCACCTTTATGGATTCATTATTTGTTTGATTTAATGGTAATGATCGGGATGTACTCGATGGGATTATCCCTATTGTTCATCATTCTATCTAAATGGAAAAGGTTTGATCCATACAATAATAAGCTCTTACTCTGGGGTGTGGTTGCATCAGGACCACTAGCCATGTTGGCCATTGAATTGGGTTGGATTTTTGCTGAGGTTGGTAGACAGCCTTGGATTTTAAGAGGTTATATGACAGTGGCTGAAGGGGCTACAAAAGCGAATACAGTTGGAATCACTTTTGTCCTATTCTTCATTGTCTATGTGATATTAGCTGTCGTATGTTCCATTGTATTAATAAAGATGTTCAAAAATAAACCGGCTGCTGTTGAACTTGAGCAGCGCTATTCAGAATTTATCGGGACAAACAAGGATTAACGAAAGTGGGTGATCGTTAGTGGAAATCCAGGTACTTGGAATTACCGTCCTTTGGATATTTTTATACGGATATTTAATAGTTGCTTCTGTCGACTTTGGGGCTGGCTTTTTTGCCTATTATGGAAGGTTGACCAAGAAGGACCATATTATTAGTCATATTATCAGTCGATATCTTTCACCTGTATGGGAAGTTACAAATGTGTTTTTTGTATTCTTCTTTGTAGGATTGATTGGCTTTTTCCCTGATACTGCCTATTACTATGGGACGTCCCTTTTACTTCCAGGTAGTATTGCATTAATCTTATTAGCAATCCGGGGTTCGTTTTATGCATTTGGAAATTATGGTTCAAAGGATAATAAGTTTTATCTATTTCTCTATGGAGCAACCGGGCTATTAATCCCAGCTGCATTATCGACTGCTTTGACGATTTCAGAGGGTGGCTTTATTGAGAAAAGGGGAGACCAAGTCGTTTTCTTGGCAGAAAATCTTATGACTAGTCCATATTCATGGAGCGTCGTTTTCCTATCCATCGTATCTGTTTTGTTTATCAGTGCATCATTCTTGACGTTTTATGCCTACCGTGCTAATGACGTAGCGGCAATGGAGCTATTAAGGAAATTTGCTCTATTTTGGAGCCCTCCGACCATATTAGCGAGCTTGCTAGTATTCGTCTCCTTACGCGAACATAATCTGCGACACTTTGAAAATATGTTGGAATTATGGTGGATGTTTGGTTTATCCTTGCTTTGTTTCTTTGGGGCCACGTATCTCATTTACAATCGAAAAGCTTTAGGATCTGCATTCATATTAGTGATGCTACAGTTTTTCTTCGCCTTTTTTGGGTATGGAGCAGGTCATTTACCATATATATTAGATCCGTACATCACCATCTATACTGGGTACACGGATGAAACGATGGGGATAACGCTTGTAGTAGTTTTCATTGCTGGATTATTTCTCTTAATCCCATCTTTGTTATTACTGATGAAATTGTTCCTGTTTGATGCCGATTATGTTAAAGGGTTAAAAAAATAAGAAGGTAAGCCCAGTCTATCTAAGTAAGATAGACTGTTTTTTTCCAATTTCATATTTGTTCGAGTCCATTTGAATATGATAGAATATGAGCATACTTTTTGATTTAACCTTTTGGAGGACATAAATGTGAAAAAGGAATTTGCGGTCATTGGTTTAGGACGCTTCGGTGGGAGTATTTGCAGGACTTTGGCAGAACAAGGCATGGAAGTGTTAGCCATTGATAATGATGAAGATCGTGTAAATGAATTTGCCATGATTGCATCCCACGCAGTAGTTGGGGATACAACTGATGAGACGGTATTAAAAAGCTTGGGAATCCGTAATTTTGACCATGTAATTGTTGCAATTGGGGATAACATCCAAGCAAGTATTTTAACCACATTGATGTTAAAGGAACTTGGGGTTAATAGGATTACCGTAAAAGCTCAAAATGATTATCATGAAAAAGTTTTACGTAAAATCGGAGCGGACCATGTGGTACATCCCGAACGTGACATGGGTAGAAGAATTGCTCATAATGTAGTATCCAATAATGTTCTGGATTATTTGGAACTTTCAGACGAACACTCCATCGTGGAAATTGTAGCAAGTAAAAAAATGGATGGAAGCACATTAATTGATCTTGATATCCGTGCAAAATATGGTATCAATATTGTTGCCATCAAACGTGGGCAGGATATCATGGTTTCACCACAAGCCAATGAATCAATCCGTGAAGGGGATATTTTAATCGTCATCGGAGCAGATCAAGATATTAACCGTTTTGAGAAAAAGATAGTAGAGTAATCGAAAGAGGTCCAGCGCAATGCGCTGGACCTTAGTTATTATACTTCCATGATGATTGGTAAAATCATTGGACGACGTTTTGTTTTTTCGTAAAGGAATGGAGCCAATGTATCAGTGATTTCATTTTTAATCTCAGACCATTGATTTGTTCTACGTTCCATGACTTTATTCAGGTGTTTGTTAATTAATGATTGTGCGTCATTGATTAAATCTCCTGATTCACGCATATAAACGAAACCACGAGAAATTAAGTCAGGACCTGCAGCAATCTTAAAGTCTTTCATATTGATGCTTACGACAACTACAACAAGGCCTTCTTCAGATAGGATACGACGATCTCGAAGTACGATATTACCGATATCACCAATACCACTACCATCAATATAGACCGAACCGGATTGGATTTTGCCAGCTACTTGTGCTGAATCGTTGCTTAATGCCAATACTTCACCATTATCCATAATGAAGCAATTTTCTTCCGGCACACCACAATCGATGGCATGACGGCTATGCATTTTTTGCATGCGATACTCACCGTGGATTGGCATGAAGAATTTTGGCTTCATTAGACGTAGCATTAACTTTTGTTCTTCTTGTCCACCATGACCTGATGTGTGGATATCATTAAGAGATCCATGAATAACATCCGCACCAGCTTTAAAAAGCATATTGATAGTACGGGATACGCTGATCGTATTACCTGGGATAGGTGAAGAAGAAAATACAACTGTATCTCCAGGAATGATTTGAATCTGTCGATGAGTGCCGTTAGCAATACGTGATAGTGCAGCCATCGGTTCACCTTGGCTACCCGTACATAGAATCGTAACTTGGTTAGCTGGTAAACGATTAATTTGGTTTGATTCTATAAATGTATCTTTTGGACAACGGATATACCCAAGATCTTGTCCGATTTCAATTGCTGCTTCCATGCTTCGTCCGAATACTGCCACTTTACGGTTATTAATTACAGCAGCTTCTACAACTTGCTGTAAACGGTGAATATTTGATGCAAAAGTAGCGAAAATAACACGTCCATCTACTTTTCTGAAAATATCATGGATACTATCCCCAACTTTACGTTCTGACATAGTAAAGTGAGGCACCTCACTGTTGGTGCTGTCAGATAGTAAGCAGAGTACGCCTTCTTTACCGATTTCCGCCATCTTTGTTAAATTCGCTGGTTCTCCTACAGGAGTAAAATCAAACTTGAAATCTCCAGTATGTACAACTTGACCAGGAGGAGTTTTTACTACTACCCCATATGAATCTGGAATACTGTGAGTTGTACGGAAGAACGTAACAGATGTTTTACGGAATTTAATGATGTCATCTTCTTGGATTTCAATCATTTTCGTTTGTCGAAGCAAACCGTGCTCTTCTAATTTGTTCTTAATTAAACCAAGAGCTAATTTGCCACCGTAGATAGGGATGTTAATTTCTTTTAATAGATATGGAATCCCACCGATATGGTCTTCGTGACCATGTGTGACAAACAGACCTTTAATTTTTTCTTGGTTCTTTACAAGGTACGAATAATCAGGAATAACGTAATCAATCCCTAATAGCTCGTCCTCTGGGAATTTAATCCCAGCATCAATTAAAATAATTTCATCTTGGAATTGAACACCATAAGTATTCTTTCCAATCTCACCAAGTCCGCCAAGGGCGAAAACGGCTGTTTGATCATTTTTTACAAATTTCATACCTATAGCTCCAATACTTTATATTGTTCATTTTGTTTTTCGTACTCTAAATAAGATCCTTTAACCAATTCCACGAACTCAATGTTATAGGCTTCATTTTTTAATTTCAGACGCACATCACGCTCTGAATCGCCTTCAACATAAATCGTCCTTGTTTTTTCACGTACAGGTACTTCATTTGCTTTCTCTTGATAGTAAACTTTATAAACCATTTTAATCGCTCCTAACTTACCCATTATCATTTCTTATTTCATTATATAAAAAAACAGTATTTATTTCATGTTTTTGAATATGATGTTTTCATTTCCTTAAATTACCTGTTGAAGAAAGTATGTAAACGGACAAACTGTATACTTAGAAACTTTACACGAAAGAATAAGCCCTTCGCAAGTGTTGAAGGGCTTTAAATTCGAATTTATGCAATTGTTTTTTTTCTAAGCATGTCCTTCCATTGCTTTAGAAGCCTTCTACGGAGCTTTTTGAGCATGACAATCACTCCTTCTTATTTATATTGTAAACGATTGCTCAATAAAGTAAATATGCCTTTTCTAGTGATTCTAAAAAAAGGCAAGTGCCTACTGTAAGGCAAGTCCGATTCGTTTATTTTTATTATACGGAATTTATAAGATTTCTTGCCTGATTATTGTTGGAAATTATTTGATTTAAGAACTATTAGAATCCACACCTATGTCGTTTGCTTGACTTTTCAAATCGACAGTTATTTAATGGAGGGTATTAATTTAGGGAAAAAAGAATGGAAGTGGAAGCAAATGAGTAAAAAAATAGTCTTTTTTGATATAGATGGAACCCTTTTAAACCATCAGAAGGTTATTCCAGATTCAACGAAAAAAGCAGTCAAGCAGTTGCAGGAAAATGGGGTTTTTGTGGCTATAGCAACAGGAAGGGCGCCATTTATGTTTGAAAACATTCGAAAAGAATTGGATATAGAATCTTTTATTAGTATAAATGGACAATTTGTTTTATTTGAAAATGAAGTACTGAGCAAGACAGCATTGCCAACAGATGAAATAGAACGTCTTAATGAACAATCAAGAAGTCTTAAGATTCCGTTAGTATTCTTAAATGAAAAAACTATGAAGGCAAATGTCCATTCAAATGAACGGATTGAAGAAGCAATGAGTTCCTTGAAATTTCCTCACCCTGAATTTGATGACACATTTTATTTGGAAAATGAAATTTTTCAAGTGTTAATGTTTTGTACAGAAGATGAGGAACATCACTTTATGGATCAATACGATCAATTCCGTTTGATTCGATGGCATAAAAAAAGCGTCGATGTACTGCCTATAATGGGTTCTAAAGCTGAAGGAATAAAACAGTTCATAAAAAAAGCAGGATTTGAAATGGAAGATGTTTATGCCTTTGGTGATGGATTGAATGATATTGAAATGCTACAAGCTGCTGGAACTGGAGTAGCGATGGGGAACGCATCTGACGAAGTGAAACAACATGCAGATGTGATTTCAGATTCAGTTGATGAAGATGGAATTTTTAATGGTTTAACAAAACTAGGATTGATTTAATTAAAAGGCTTTGTTAAATTCCTCTGTTGATTTGTTTCTAAGTTGACTGGAGCGGAAGGGGAGAGACACCTCGAAACTTCATTCGCATTTCCTTCGTGTATGTTTATTCGAGGTGATGTTTCAATGTCATGCGCGAAGAGTTGGTCAAGGGAGATCCCACGGGCGACCATTAGGCAGAGGATGCTCCAAAGCATAGAGCAGATTAGTTAAACAGAGGCAACAAAAAAAAGGAAATAGGCCAAAAGCCCATTTCCTTTTTTATGTTGAAGCCTATCTTTCGATTGGGACTGCATCTGGTATTGGATTGAATGGGTTGTTATTATCAATGTGGTCATAGAACATAATTCCGTTCAAATGGTCAATTTCATGTTGGAAGACGATTGCTGGAAGTCCTTTTAGCCGTAGTTTTACTTCCTCGCCATTCAATGTGATTCCACTGACAGTAACACGTGCATACCGAGGTACATATCCTGGTACAGCCCGGTCTACAGATAAACAGCCTTCTCCAGAGGTTAAATAAGATTTTTCTAGTGAATGGCTTACAATTTTGGGGTTAAAAAGAGCATAGCTATATAAAATGCCTTTGTCATCAAATACATGGACAGCAATCATTCTTTTGGAAACATTGATTTGTGGAGCTGCTAACCCAATTCCAGGACGTAAGCCGAATTTGGAAGCAATCTCTGGATTTTGACTATTGATCACATATTCAAGCATGGATGCCAATATCATTTTATCTTCATCTCTTGGAGGAAGATTTACTTCTTGAGCAATTTTTCGTAAGGAAGGGTGACCTTCCCTAATAATATTATTCATAGTCAGCACGGTTTTCACCCCTAAGATTATGTATATAAGATAATGTAAAATTCTATCCTAAGTTTCTTCGTATGTAAATGAGGGTATGATTTTAAGGGTACAATTCAAGTTTGTTAAGATGATTATATAAAATTTAGTCATTTTTTATTATGCAATCTCATATATTTGATACTATAGGACAAGCTCTCAGGAGGTATATATCTCCTATTGTAAAAGAAAGTTTTTTTACTTATAGTAGAATGTGTTATTAAATGGGGGGAATTGCCAGTGTTCAAAGCTAGACATCTAAGTATCGTGCTACTCTTGGTCATCACATTTACCATCTCAGGCTGTTTGAATAAAACCTCTCCAGAGGAAAATCTATTAACGTTGTTAGAAAATATCGTAAAGAATGAAAAGGTTTTCGAAAAACAACAAGTGCCATTAACCAAGCTTGAAGAACAAGAAAAAGTCCTTTATGACAAAATCATTCAATTAGGGATGAAAGAGTTCGATCAAATCGTTAAACTTTCTGATGAGGCAATTGTAAATGCCAATAAACGCGAAGAAGCAATGAAAAAAGAACGAGAAAGCATTCAATCCTCAGAAGAGGAGTTCAAAAAGATAGACTCCATCATTAAAGAAATCGAGGATAAAGAAACAAAAAAACAAGCCAAAGAATTAAAAAAATTAATGGAAACCAGATACGCTGCACACGAGCAGTTGTTTGACTCATATATGGAAAGCATACAAAAAGACATTACAGTTTATGAGCAATTTAAAAAAGAAGACTTAACGCTGGAAGAACTCCAAAAACATATAGATGAAGTAAATGCCTCATATGATGAAGTCATGAAAACTAATGACATTTATAACAAAGCTACAGATGAATACAACCGTGAAAAAATGACGTTTTATAAGCAAGCAGGTTTGAAAGTAAAAGTAGAAGAATAAACAAAACGAGGGTGCTCTTAAAGCGAAAGCTTGGGTCACTCTTTTTTTGTTTTTAGGAATGCTTGATGTGGAAAAAAGTAATGATCAACTAAGAGTCCAAATAATGCCCGTTCCGCCAGAAGAATGAGACACGGTCCCCATAAATCCAATCCTACTATTCCCTCTACTAAATCAAATAAAATCACATAAATCCTTTATTAAAATAATATTGGCAACAGAGTTAAATGTTGGTTTAAAGGCAATACTAAAAGGTGGAGAACTATTTTTCGAAGACTTGTCCACTTTAAGTTCTTTTTATAGTACAGAGAAGAGTGCAATTATATAACAGTTTTAAATTATTCTAATATGTTATAGAAAAGGTTCATGAAGAACATGAACTGAGAGTGTACTGTTTATATAGGTTGACTAGCTTGTGATACAGGAGTAAACTATTTTACGGGATAGAGTATTGTATCATTTTAATTGCCAAATCTATTGTAACAGAATAAAATATCACTTGAAGTAACATTTCTGTGTTTTATCTATGTCTTTTGTGGAAAATTAAAATGAGACTATGAGTTCTGTCAAGAATTAGTGCTCTACTTGCTTTGAAATGTTCAAGGCATTTAATAAAATTACCTTTTAATTGAAAGGATGAGGTGACTCGGATGGCTTCCAAAGCTACTAAAGCAAAATTTGATGTAAAACAACAGCTTGCCAATGTGGAAGATCAGTTCCAAACTTTACAAATCTTGAATGAAGAAGGCGAAGTTGTAAATGAAGCAGCAATGCCTGATCTGACAGATGAGCAATTACAAGAATTAATGAAACGCATGGTTTATACACGTATTTTAGACCAACGTTCTATCTCTTTAAACCGTCAAGGACGTTTAGGTTTCTATGCACCAACAGCTGGTCAAGAAGCTTCTCAACTTGCT
Source organism: Peribacillus alkalitolerans (assembly GCF_010882125.1). GTDB lineage: Bacteria > Bacillota > Bacilli > Bacillales > DSM-1321 > Bacillus_BN > Bacillus_BN alkalitolerans. The sequence continues at coordinate 30,235 of NZ_JAAGVZ010000026.1, forward strand.
TCCCAATTTGCATTAGAAAAAGAAGATTTCATTCTTCCTGGATATCGTGATGTTCCTCAATTAATTTGGCACGGACTTCCGTTGCACCAAGCATTCTTATTCTCACGTGGACACTTCGAAGGAAACAACATTCCTCAAGGGGTAAATGTAATTTCACCACAGATCATTATTGGTGCTCAATACATCCAATGTGCGGGTGTTGCTCTTGGTATGAAAAAGAACGGAGCTAAATCTGTTGCTATTACATATACAGGTGACGGTGGAGCTTCACAAGGTGACTTCTACGAAGGTATCAATTTTGCAGGTGCATTTAAGGCTCCAGCAATCTTTATCGTTCAAAACAACCGTTTTGCGATTTCTACTCCTGTTGAAAAGCAATCAGCGGCTAAGACAATTGCTCAAAAAGCAGTTGCAGCTGGTATCCCTGGAATTCAAGTTGATGGAATGGATCCACTTGCTGTTTATGCAGCGGTTCGTGACGCTCGTGAGCGTGCAGTCAACGGCGAAGGTCCAACTTTGATTGAAACTTTAACATACCGTTACGGTCCACATACGATGGCTGGAGATGATCCAACTCGTTATCGTACTGCTGATCTTGACTCAGAATGGGAAAAGAAAGATCCTTTAGTTCGTTTCCGTAAGTTCCTTGAGAAGAAAAGTCTTTGGACTGAAGAAAAAGAAAACGAAGTAATTGAAAAAGCTAAGGAAGATATTAAAGAAGCGATTGCAAAAGCTGACGCTGCTCCTAAGCAAAAAGTTACTGACTTAATGAACAACATGTTCGAAGAAATGCCATCTAACCTTAAAGAACAATATGAAATTTATAAAGAAAAGGAGTCGAAGTAAGCAATGGCTCAAATGACAATGATCCAAGCAATTACTGATGCCCTTCGCATTGAAATGAAGAAGGACGAAAAAGTTCTTGTTTTCGGAGAGGACGTAGGGGTAAACGGTGGTGTATTCCGTGCCACTGAAGGATTGCAAAAAGAATTCGGCGAGGACCGAGTATTTGATACTCCTCTTGCTGAATCTGGTATCGGCGGTCTTGCAATTGGTCTTTCACTACAAGGCTTCCGTCCAGTTCCAGAAATCCAGTTCTTTGGTTTCGTGTTCGAAGTTATGGATTCAATCAGCGGTCAAATGGCTCGTATGCGTTACCGTTCTGGTGGACGCTACAGTGCTCCTGTGACGATTCGTTCACCATTTGGTGGTGGTGTACATACACCTGAGCTTCACTCTGATAGCTTAGAAGGATTAATGACTCAACAACCTGGTTTAAAAGTTGTTGTACCTTCAACTCCATACGATGCAAAAGGACTTTTAATCTCTGCGATTCGTGACAATGATCCAGTTATTTACCTTGAGCATTTAAAACTATATCGTTCTTTCCGTCAGGAAGTTCCTGAAGGTGAATATACAATTGAAATCGGTAAAGCTGATGTTAAACGTGAGGGTACTGATCTTTCCATCATCACTTATGGCGCAATGGTTCACGAATCATTGAAAGCTGCTGAAGAGCTTGAGAAAGAAGGCCATTCTGTAGAGGTTGTTGACCTTCGAACTATCAGCCCATTAGATATCGAAACGATCATTGCTTCAGTTGAAAAAACAGGACGAGCTATGGTTGTCCAAGAAGCACAAAAACAAGCAGGTGTAGCTGCTAACGTTGTTGCTGAAATCAATGACCGTGCTATTTTAAGTCTTGAAGCTCCAGTACTTCGTGTGACGGCTCCAGATACAATCTATCCGTTCCCACAAGCTGAGAGTGTATGGTTACCTAACTATAAAGATGTTATTGAAACTGCTAAAAAAGTATTGAACTTCTAATTATTAGATGAGGTCAAAGGTAGGGACTGCCCGAAATGCGAAAGTTAACTTGCATTTTTGGCAGCTTCTGCTTGTTTAAACCGAAAATCAGCTGTTCAATTTGAAGATAGGAGGTTGGATGACTTGTCATTCCAATTTAAATTACCTGATATTGGTGAAGGAATCCACGAAGGTGAAATTGTTAAGTGGTTCGTAAAGCCAGGAGATAAAGTACAAGAAGACGACGTTCTTTGTGAAGTGCAAAACGACAAGGCAGTTGTGGAAATCCCATCCCCAGTTGCTGGTGCTGTTGAAGAAATCAAAGTTGCAGAAGGAACGGTAGCTGTTGTAGGTGACGTCCTAATCACTTTTGATGCACCGGGCTATGAAAACTTGAAGTTTAAAGGTGAGGAAGAAGAAGGCGAGAAAGGTACTGAAGCTCAAGTACAAGCTACTGCTGAAGCAGGAAAAGAAGTGAAAAAGGATGTTCAGAAAGATGAGCAGCCTAAAGACCAAGCCACTGGTGCTGGTGCACAGCCTGCACAAGTTGAGACTGCAGCTGCACCTCAAGCTGATGTGGACCCTAATCGCCGTGTGATTGCTATGCCATCCGTCCGCAAATTTGCACGTGAGAAAGGTGTAGATATCCGTCAAGTTGCAGGATCTGGAGACAATGGTCGTGTAATGAAAGAGGATATTGAAACATTCTTAGCAGGTGGAAATAAAGTGGCTGCACCACAGGCTGCTCAAGCTGAAACAGCACAAGCAGCTCAAGCTGAGAAAACAGAAGCAAAAGCTGCTGTAGCTATTCCAGAAGGAGAATTCCCTGAAACACGTGAAAAAATGAGTGGAATCCGTAAAGCAATTGCTAAAGCTATGGTAAACAGCAAGCATACTGCTCCACACGTAACGTTAATGGATGAAATAGACGTGACGAAACTAGTCGCACACCGTAAAAAGTTCAAAGATGTGGCAGCACAAAAAGGAATTAAGCTTACTTTCTTGCCATATGTGGTAAAAGCATTAACAAGTGCACTACGCGAATTCCCAACGCTGAACACTTCTATTGACGATGCTGCTAGTGAAATCATTCAAAAGCACTATTACAACATTGGTATTGCAGCTGATACGGAAAAAGGCTTGCTTGTTCCAGTTGTGAAAAATGCTGATCGTAAGTCCGTATTTAATATCTCGAATGAAATCAATGAATTGGCTACAAAAGCTCGTGATGGCAAGCTTTCACCGAACGAAATGAAAGGTGCTTCATGCACAATCACTAACATCGGTTCTGCAGGTGGACAATGGTTCACTCCAGTCATCAATCATCCTGAAGTAGCAATTCTTGGTATCGGCCGTATCGCTGAAAAAGCGATTGTACGTGATGGTGAAATCGTAGCTGCACCAGTTTTAGCTTTATCTTTAAGCTTCGACCATCGTATAATTGACGGGGCGACTGCTCAGAACGCGTTAAATCATATTAAGCGTTTACTGAATGACCCTGAATTATTGTTAATGGAGGCGTAATAAAATGGTAGTAGGCGATTTTCCAATTGAAACAGAAACTCTAGTAATAGGCGCTGGCCCTGGAGGATATGTAGCAGCAATTCGTGCAGCACAATTAGGTCAAAAAGTAACAATCGTAGAAAAAGGTAATTTGGGTGGAGTTTGTTTAAATGTTGGTTGTATCCCATCTAAAGCGTTAATTTCTGCAGGTCACCGTTATGAACATGCTCTTCACTCTGAAGATATGGGTATCACAGCAGAAAATGTTAAGGTTGATTTCTCTAAAGTTCAAGCTTGGAAAGCTGGAGTTGTTAAGAAGTTAACTGGTGGCGTTGAGGGTTTATTAAAAGGGAACAAGGTTGAAATCGTACGCGGAGAAGCATATTTTGTCGACGAAAATACAGTTCGTGTTATGGATGAAAATTCTGCACAAACATACAAGTTCAAAAATGCGATCATTGCAACTGGTTCTACACCAATCGAGATTCCTTCTTTCAAGTATTCTAAACGTGTACTAGATTCTACTGGTGCTATTAACCTAACTGAAATTCCTAAGTCCATGGTAGTTATTGGTGGAGGATACATCGGTACGGAGCTAGGTGGAGCTTATGCTAACTTCGGTACAAAAGTTACGATTCTTGAAGGTACGGATGACATTCTTGGCGGATTTGAGAAGCAAATGTCTCAGCTAGTTAAGAAGAACCTAAAGAAAAAAGGTGCTGAAATTGTTACTAAGGCAATGGCTAAAGGCGTTGCTGAAACAGAAACAAGCGTAACAGTAACTTATGAGGCTAAAGGTGAAGAAGTGAAGGTGGAAGCTGACTATGTACTAGTTACAGTTGGTCGCCGCCCTAACACGGATGAGCTTGGCCTTGACCAAATTGGAGTGAAAATGGCTGAGCGTGGCTTAATCGACACTGATAAGCAATGCCGTACAAGTGTTAAAAACATTTTTGCTATCGGTGATATCGTTTCAGGACCACCATTAGCTCACAAAGCATCATATGAAGGTAAAATTGCAGCAGAAGCAATCGCTGGACATCCATCTGAGATCGATTATATGGCAATCCCAGCAGTTGTATTCTCTGATCCAGAACTTGCTTCCGTAGGGTATACTGAGCAACAAGCAAAAGAAGAAGGATTAGAAGTAATAGCTGCTAAATTCCCGTTTGCTGCAAATGGTCGTGCATTAGCATTGAACAACACAGACGGATTCATGAAGCTGATTACTCGTAAAGAAGATGGCTTAGTCATCGGTGGCCAAATCGCAGGTCCAGGAGCATCAGATATGATCGCTGAACTTGGATTGGCAATCGAAGCAGGTATGACTGCTGAAGATATCGCTATGACAATCCATGCTCACCCAACATTGGGCGAAATTACGATGGAAGCAGCAGAGGTTGCATTAGGAAATCCAATCCACATTGTAAAATAATATACTAGGGTACTCATTGAATCTATCATTGATTCAATGAGTACCCTTTTTTTGCACTTTAAAAATGTTTGTATTGGTTTGCAGTATAGAAGAAAGGCACTTTAGCAATGAAGTATAAGTGAATTGTAAGTGGTTAACAAATGTTTCAGGCATAGTATCTGAATTTTTCATAGAAAAAGGCGACTACGGGAGTCGCCTTCATCAGTATGTAGAAAAGAAATAGCATTAAATCTGCTACTTACCTTCTAATTTTTGATGTTCTTCTTCAAGGACTCGATGTATTTTCTCCACAATAACTTCCTTATTTGTATGAACTCCTTGAATCTCAAGCTTTATTTTTCTATTTTCCATAATTACAATAGCAGGGGCCTGGATATGATTTAATAATTGGCTAGTTTCTTTGAATTTTTTAGAGTCTGCCTCAATAACTACCATTTGATTTGTTTCCTTAGGAAACTTGTCCTTAAGTTCGATTAGAGCATCATAGTATTCGTTTTCAAGCATATATTTATCTTTACTAGTGACAAAAAGTAACTGTTTATTTTCTGTTCTTGGCAATGCAGTTGAACTTGACTCTGAAAGGGAACTGAAAGAAGAGAGGATGAATGTACAAACTGAAAAAAATGCAATAACAAGTGGATGGATTCTTCTCATTTAATATATCTCCTTTTCTTAAGTCTCGTTAAACGGATTTTAACATGGAAGACTTAACAAATTGGACGTGTTAACAAACTTGTTAAGTAAATGAAATAATGAAAGTTGTTTAGAAAAAAAAGTCACAAATTGTAAAATGATATTAGAATGATGCGGGGTGATTTATCATGAAAAGTTACGTCGTTTTTTTACTTCAAATCATGGTATGGAGTGGATATACGTTAGCAGAATGGTTATCCCAACATGATCGTATAGTTTTTAAGGTGGTTATGTTTATTGTGTTTTTTAATATTGCGGTATGGATTGCGAAGAAAATTATCCAAACCAATTCTCAAACAGCATTCATAACCTTTGTAAGTTTAAGCACCTATACAATTTTTCATGTAATAATGAATCAGTGGATGAACTAGTCAAGTAGTAGAATGTTACTAGAGTCATGTAGTCTTTCATCCGTTATAATATTTAGGTGATAGCAACTTAGGCGAGAAAGTCGGTGTGCAATGAATATGAAATTATTTTATCTCATCCTTTTAATAGTAGGTTTATCCGCTTGCTCACAAGAATCGGTGACAACTAAAAATGTAGAAAAAGCAGAGCCTGAGCATATTGAAGAGAAACAGGTTAATACAGAGGATTCTACAAATACTACCGAAACTCCAAAAGAAGAAGTTACTGCTATTCAGGAACCTGAAAAATTGTACAAGTTAAATGAAGCGAATTGGACAATTGAACCCATTAAAGAAGGGAACAGGAAAGTAGTGCTGTTAACCATTGACGATGCACCAGATAAAAATGGGTTAGAAATGGCTAAAATCCTTCATTCACTAGGAGTACATGCAATCTTTTTTGTAAATGGACATTTTATAGATTCTGAGGAAGAGAAACAAACATTAAAACAAATTCATGATTTAGGTTTTTTGATAGGAAACCATACGTATAGTCATTCAAACTTGAGTGAATTGACACCGGATCAACAAAAAGTGGAAATATTAAATCTTAACCAAGAGATTGAAAAAATAATAGGGGAAAAACCTGCATTCTTCCGTGCACCTTTTGGAGTCAATACCGATATTTCGAAACAATTGGTTAAACAGGAAAAAATGCTATTAATGAATTGGACCTACGGGTACGATTGGGAAAAGAATTATCAAAATTCTAAAGGACTGGCTCATATTATGGTAAACAGTCCATATTTAACAGATGGGGCCAACCTGCTAATGCATGATCGACCATGGACGAAAGATGCACTTGTTGACATTGTAAAAGGGTTACAGGTAAAAGGTTATGAAATAGTAGATCCTATTCTTATTGAAACAGGTGTTCAATAAAAAAGCTTGCCGACATCGGCAAGCTTCAGATTGTCGATAAAAGATATCGAGAGTACGCTCTCTCGATACCTTTTGTCATTTTTGATATGTATGGTAGGCGAAAAGGTTGATTTCCGCTCCAGCCGCTTGCTTTCCGGGGGGCGTTCGCCGAGCCTCCTCGTCGCTATCGCTCCTGCGGGGTCTCGCCTGTAACGCTAATCCCCCAGGAGTCAAGCGCCTCCCACTCCAATCAACCAGTGTCCTTGAAAAATCAACTAAAAACCTGTTCATTAAGCTTTATCAATCATCCTCAAGCAACTTTCTATGTCCAAGTTGCCAGTTTCTTGAAATTCATGGACATATTTAATAAATGTCATTTTAAATAAGACAACCGGATCTATACTAGGACGTCCTAAATTAGAGTAGAGGTGTTCGACTAACGGATAAATAAAGGTAAAATCAATAGCTGCATCGAGTTTTCGGACTAAGTGGAAACAAGTTGTTCAATGGCCAGCATTTCTAATTGTTCACGTTCATTGATTTGATTTTTAGTCATCATCGTTTATCACCTCAAAATTATGTACGAGCACAGTTGATTGGAGAGGAGGGCGACGACTCCTGCGGGAAAAGCGTGAGACTTGAGACCCCGCACGAAGCGTAGCGAAGGAGGAGGCTCAAGCCACGCCCGCGGAAAGCGTTCGCCCGGATCGGAAATCAACTTCTAGTTCTTAGCTCCCTTTTTTCATTGTAAAAGAAAAAAACTGTAGGCAAACTCGAAAATCTTCGAGTTTGTCTACAGTCTGAAGCTTGCCGGCATCGGCAAGCTTTTTTAATTTTTATAGGTATATGGTCTACATAGTGAACAATTATAAGGATAAAACGTAAGTGTTGTAATTCTACTAAGTTCAAATATTAGCGAATTATCTTTTATAGTCGTAAATAATTCTTCCATTAAATAATTGTAGCTCTCCATTCAATTTTTTGGAGAGGTATTTGCATAGTTCGTTTGCTTTTCCTTTATCTCCAAATGTGGATGTTTGTGCTAATGATACTTGTACGTAAGTTTGGATACGCTCGTTGGCATTATCATCTAAGACTTTTTCTTGATCAATGCCTAATAGTATAACATTATATCGATCGGTTTGTGATTGCAGGTAAAACCATCGGCCCTTACCATTTTCAGTTTCTTTTATTTCATAGGGAAATGCATGCTCTTCATAATCCCATCCTAGCTGATGTCCTGTTTTAATAGCTGTACCTTTATATGTAAGCAATAAATCCTTTAATTCATCAGTTGTAATGATTTCTTTTACAGAGCCGGGAACTAACTTAATATAAGCATTTTCAGCCATGATAATCTCCCCTTTATTCATCATCTTGATCATATTAGCGAGGCTATTCTTAGGTGTCATTGTTTACCAAGTTGTTATCGTTTTCATTCTAGCATTCTATCATAAAAAAAGACAGACTAATCAAATAAAATATGATGATTGTTCATAGTTCTTAATTTCTGATTGTTACATATATTTATGACAATTAAAATTAAAACTTGGACTAAAAGTACAATCATTTTGTTAAATGTTACATACAATTTACTATTGAAAGTTTTAATGTGTTATATTATTATTAACTTAAGAAAAGAAACCGCTTTCAATAATAAAACAAAAAGGAGTCTGAATGATGGGAACTATTATTTGTCAAACTTGCAATGGTACAATTGAGTCTTTTGAGGATGAAAAAGTGTCGGTTCTGTATTCGAAGTGTGATGAATGTCATCCAGGTTCAGATCAAAATAAATAATGTGAAAAAATCCCGCCGAATAATCGAGGGCACTGAAAAAGTCCGCTTTAACAATTAGGGAGTCAATCGCTCGATTTTAATCGAGCGATTGACTCCCTTTTTGCTTTATACTAAAGATATCA
>NZ_JAAGVZ010000027.1 GCF_010882125.1 Peribacillus alkalitolerans
GTTAACATATTTATCACCTAAGCACATTTTGTAGTACCTTCATTATACAAAAAAAGACCGCAGACAAATCCCCTTTTTGGGGGATTTGTCTACAGTCTGGAGGAAGATCCATTCTATGGATCTTCCTTTTTATATGCCTTTCAACACATCTGAAAATCTGAGTAGTGTCCAATTTAATATACAGTTTCGATTAAGCCCATGACTTTACCATGCCCATCAGTATGTTTGCTACTAGAATATCTCCAAATACCATCGTTCATCAAATTTTAGATCCAATGCTTTCCCAAAAAGCTTACCAAATGTAATAAATCCTCGGCCACGTGCAGTGATAAGATGCCCATCTTGAACCACCAAATCTTGCAAATAGTTTTCTGTTTCAAAGACACCTGAACTATTAATGGTTTCTTCTGTTAGGCCGACCGTATATTTCTTTCCTTTTAGAACGCCTGCTTTTGCTAATAGGAGTGGGGAACTGGATATACTGGCAATGACCTCAGCAGTTTCTGCAACCTTTTGAATAAATGCAATGTATCTGTGATCTTCAGCAACGGGAGTTATATCCATGCAGCCTGTTAGTAATAGACTATCAATCTCGGAAAATTCGACTTCATCTACAGTCGTATCTGGTAGAACTGTTAACCCTGATTCCCCTTTGATAGGTCCATTATTCAATCCTACGATTATAGTAGGCTTTTGACCTTGCATAAGAATGGATAGGGCAACAGTTAGCTCATATTCACTGAAGTTTGGATACAGCAATACAACCGTTTTCTTTAACACAAATTTTCCTCCTTGGGTTTCACTAGGTAGTCTTTAAGGCTTTAATGTCCTCGAGAATTTGAGAGTTTTCCAAGGATGACACATCCCCTACGGATTCATCGAGATAGGCTGCCCTGATGACTCTTCTCATAACTTTGCCATTCCGGGTTTTAGGAAGTTCGTTTACAAATAAAATGGCTTTTGGCTTAAGTGCCTTGCCCAAATTAGCGGAAACAAGGTCCATAAGTTCTTTTTGAACGACCACTAGATCTGCATTTTTATCCTTAAGGACTGCAAAACATACTGCCGCTTCGCCTTTGATTTCATCTGGTACACCGATTGCTGCTGATTCCACTACTAGGGGATGTTGGATCAAAATCGATTCCATTTCTGCAGGTCCCAATCGCTTGCCAGCCACATTTAATATGTCATCTGAACGTCCGGTAATTGTCCAAAATCCGTCTTGATCTTGTATTACCCAATCCCCATGAACCCATGTATCAGGCCATCGATCCCAATAAGCGGTTTCATAGCGCTCATTTTCCTTCCAAAATCCATTCGTCATTCCAACCCATGGCTTCAAAATCACCAATTCACCAACTTCGTCCATGACTGGATTCCCATCTTGATCGTACACCGCAATGTCCATCCCAGGTAAAGCAGCATTAAACGTGATCGGGGAGATTGGCTTTACTAATACATTACCTAGAATTCCACCTGAAATCTCTGTTCCTCCAGAATAGTTGAAAATTGGGATTCTTTTTTTGCCGATATTTTCGAACAGCCACATCCATGGTTCTGGATTCCATGGTTCACCTGTTGAACCTATCAGACGAAGAGAGGACAAGTCGTGATTATCAATCCAATCAGTACCATACTTCATCGTTGAACGAATCAAAGTAGGAGAGATTCCTAGATGTGTAACCTTATGTTTACTCGTTACTTCCCAAATCCTGTCGACATTTGGATAATCCGGTGTCCCTTCAAACATCAAAATGGATGCTCCATTCACTAATCCTCCAAATACAAGGAATGGTCCCATCATCCAACCCATATCCGTATACCAGAATAATGTATCTCCTTGTTTAACGTCCATACATAATCCTGCGTCAAATGCAGACTTAATAGGAAAACCTGCATGTGTGTGTACTGCCCCTTTAGGCTTACCTGTCGTTCCAGAAGTGTAAATTAACATGAAAGGGTCGTCCCCATTCGTTGACACGGTTTTGGAAGGGTTTTCATTACAAATTAAAGTATCCCATTGAAGATCTCGATCATCGTCCCACGGAATGTCTTGTCCCGTTCTTTTTACTACGATCACTTTTTCAATGGAGGTACATTTAGATACTGCCTTATCAGCTTCCTCTTTCATAGAAACCGTTTTACCTCGGCGACTGTAACCATCAGCAGTTATTAAGTATCTTGCTTGTGCAGCATTAATACGAGTAGCGACTGCATCAGCCGCATAGCCTGAAAATGCAGGTGAAAAGATAGCCCCTAATTTAGCTATGGCTAGCATGCTAATAACCGTCTCAGGAATCATAGGCATATAAATGGAAACGACGTCACCACGTTTTAATCCCATCTTTTCTAAACCCGTGGCAAAACCTGTGATTTTTTCATTCAAATCCTTGAATGTATAAGTTACAACTTGTCCATCGTCACTTTCCCAAATAAGAGCGGATTGATTTTGAGTAGAAGGGTTAGTTGCCCATTTTTCAACAGCATTATGTACAATATTCATTTTTCCATCCACAAACCATTTTGGATATTTCCAGCTTCCAGTTAGTTCAAGTGGGGAAGTATAGCGTGTTTCCCATTCAATTCCGAGCTCTTGGACTGCTTGATCCCAAAACCAGCCTACATGATCGACCGTTTTTGTATGAAAAGATTCATAATCTTCAAATCCAAGATTTCGCATCCAATTGAATAATCTAGTATTCTTCATTTCTTGCTCTTTAGGGAACCAAACCGCTTTTTGAGACATAGTACTCCTCCTAGAAAACAATATGAGTAAAAATTCTTAAAGTTTTGATAAATCCATTATATACTATCAAAGCACTTACACGAAACATGACTTGGAAAATATCCTTACTAGCTTTAAATACTTTTAGGTTAGTAGAAATAAAATAAGCCCTTCCACCTTTTGGATGGGCAGGCTCATTTAGAAAGAGTGTACTCTTTCAAGAATACAAGTTTTAAACACGGTATTATCGAGACTATAGTTACTAATCGCAGTTGTGATTACATTTACATTTACATTTTTTCTTACAATCATGATGTTTGTGGTGATGTTTGTGCTTATGGTGTTTATGCTTATGCTTCTTATGCTTATGGTGCTTGTCCTTACAAGACATAGAGACCAATCTCCCTTCATAGAAATTAACTTTCGTATATTCAGTTTATTTTTAATATGAAAGAAGGATTGGACAATAAAACTATTAAATACAACATAATTTTATGGGAATCTCTTCTAATATTGATATATTTCCATTGTAGGGTAGTATGACTAGCAAAAGTATTACAGATAAATACTAGATTATCTTAAGAATCCTAATGGTAATGTATGATTTTTAAGGAGTGAGGAAATAGTATAATGAAAAAATAGCATGGTGGAAAGATTATTAATGGTCAAATTGTAATTGGAAAATACCACATTTTTTAGTTATAAAAATGAAGTTTTAAGGTAACTGATAATAGACCTAGGTAAGAATTTATGTAGTGATGCTTCTATAAAGAAGGATCGCTTTTTTTCATATTTGCTAAATGGTTAGGTCATACAAATTTGAATGTTACATAATAATATAATATACTAGTATTATGTAACATGGACTTGGAGATAAATTATATGGAATATGTAGATGCAATAAGGGATATTAAACAAATTAATTCCTTGAAAAGGTTTTTGAAAAAATCTTCTAAAAGAGACTATGTTCTTTTTGTATTTGGGATTAATACAGGCTTGAAGATTACGGAAATTCTGGAGATTAAAATAGAAGATGTTATGGGAGAGGGAGGTGTAATAAAGGAATTTTTTATTCTTTCAAATAAGGAGTATAGAAATTCAAAGGAGATATATCTTAATCAACAGGTAAAAAAGGCACTTCTTCACTTTATTCAAGCCAATCAATTGAACAGAGAAGATTACTTATTCAAGTCCACTAAAACTCAAAAACCGATTACCCGTCAACAAGCTTATCGCATCTTACATCAAGCTGCAGAAGCAGTAGGCATACAAGGGAACATTGGTACGAATTCATTGCGCAAGACCTTTGGGTTTCATGCCTATAAAAGAGGTATTGCCATTTCTCTCCTTCAGAAACACTTTAATCACTCTACTCCTTCAGAAACATTAAAATATCTTGGTATTTCAAAAGATGAAAAAATTAGAACTGAACTCGATGTAAATCTTTAAAAAATTAATAACGATTAAGACGCTTTACTAAAGGAGGAAGTTTAATCATGAATATCAGAGAAAGTGAACTGCCTGGAATCGGTTATAAGTTTGAATTCATTACTAAAAATCAAGATAAACTGGTTATTGTTATACATGATGACGGTAGAAGAGAAATCTATCAATTTGATTCAGAAGATCACGATGAAGTATTGAGCAATGTTACATTAAACGATTCTGAAGCAAGGAAAATTGCGGGGATTTTAGGTGGAATGGCTTATAAACCTAAAGCTTTAGAAGCTGTTGACTTCGCGTTTGATGATTTAATTATTGAATGGTTTCAAGTTGAACCCCATGCACCAGCCATTCAAAAAACCATTGGTGAAATGGATATAAGAAATAACTTTGGGGTTTCAGTCATTGCATTAAAGAAAAAAAACACAAGGAACACACATAATCCAGGTCCAGATACAGTTATTGAGGCAGGTGACACATTAGTCGTCTCAGGAGAAAAACATCAAATTAAGGAAGTAATTAAAAAATTATTATCAAGTGAGGGGTGAGTGTATAGATGAATCATTTAGTATTTGAAGTGGGGACCGCACTTGTCCTAGTTGCAATTGGATCTATTCTTGCTAATAAATTTAAGTTTTCTATAATTCCTTTTTTGATAATTCTAGGAATGATAGTTGGGCCGCATGCTCCAAAAATTGGTATTATTGACTTCACTTTTATTGGAAGTAACGATATTATTCAATTTTTAGGACGGATAGGTGTACTTTTTCTACTATTCTACTTAGGATTGGAATTTTCTGTTGGTAAACTGGTGAAGTCAGGCAAAAATATTGTGATTGGCGGAAGTATCTATGTAGCCCTTAATTTTGCCTTAGGTATTTTGTACGGAATCATCATAGGAATGCCTTGGATGGAAACTCTTATTATTGCAGGACTACTAAGCGTTTCTTCAAGTGCAATTGTAGCCAAAGTGTTAGTTGACTTAAAAAGAACAGCAAATTCTGAAACCGAGTTAATACTTGGGATCATTCTATTTGATGATATCTTCCTTGCTTTATTTTTAACCACCATGTCTGGTGTCCTACTTGCAGGTTCCACATCTGCCCTCGGTATCATCACTTCGGTTCTAATTTCAGTTGGTTATATGCTATTATTTTTTATTATTGCACGCAAAGGTGCACCAATATTAAATAAATGGTTGAACATAAAATCTGATGAAATTTTCATAATTGTTATTTTTTCCATCCTATTTTTTGTAGCGGGATTTTCAGAAACCCTCCATGTAGCAGAAGCAATTGGTGCTCTCCTTTTAGGTTTAGTATTTTCAGAAACTGAACATCGAGATCGTATTGAACATTTAGTTGTACCTTTTAGAGACTTTTTTGGAGCCATTTTCTTCTTCAGCTTCGGACTAAGTATTGATCCCGCTACATTAGCTGATGCTATTTGGTTAGCAATAGGTGCTGCCATGCTTACTATTGTCGGAAATTTTATAGCTGGTATGATTTCTGGTAGAAAAGCAGGCTTATCTCATAAAGCATCTACCAATATTGGCTTGACCATTATGGCTAGAGGGGAATTTTCAATTATTGTAGCAAATTTGGGGATTACAGCCGGTCTAAGTCCCATTCTAACTCCTTTTACGGCTCTATATGTCTTAATATTGGCAATAGTAGGACCATTGATGACTAAAGAGAGCAAGAATATTTATAAATTTTTAAACAATATTTTTAATTGGAGTAAAAAGCAAGAGACGAAAATAGAGGTTAGTGAAAGGTCAAATTGATCCTGTCAGATTACATTTTTTTAAATGACAAAATTTGATGAATTATTAAGAAGGTTAATATATTATAAGTTTGGTAGGAATTGAGCTGTCTTCCAGGCAGCTTTTTCTTATTGGCGCGGGGGATTTAAAGATGTATTCAATTCCATTTCAAGATCTAATAAAAATTGATTCCGTCAATCACACTCATGAAAAAGCCGTTCTAATAGGGAAAAAGAGAGAAAATAATTTTTTAATAAAAGAATTTAAGGATATTAAATTGCACAAATGAAAGAATCATATAAGTAAGAACACAAATGAAATCTTAACCTTTAAGTGTCCCAAAATTGACATAAATTCGTATTTACCATAAAATTCTTTTTAAATTAAACAGTATAATTCCTGAAAGGAAGATTTAGATGAATACAGAACTGCAAATTAATGCGACGCTCTCACTCAAAGAGAAGGCAGTATCGTTTCTACAACTCGTAGCAACTGGGAAAGTTCGAGAAGCATACAGGAGTCATGTGGGTCCTGATTTTTGCCACCATAATCCCTTTTTCCGTGGCGATGCAGATTCGCTCATGATCGCTATGGAAGAAAATGCAGCCAAGAACCCTCATAAGATACTTGAGGTCAAACGTGCTATTGAAGAGGAAGAGATTGTTGCGGTTCACTCCCATGTGAAACAGAATCCTGAGGAACTTGGTGCGGCTGTGGTCCATATCTTCCGTTTCCAAGATAACCGAATTGTTGAATTATGGGATTTAGGACAACACCTTCCTGAGAATTCTCCTAACGAGAATGGCATGTTTTAAGTTATTAAAATAATCTTGTTTTAAAACTTTACCTTAAAAAAGCAGATCAATAATTGGGAAGTTAATATGAATATGGTTTATACAAAACAAATTCATATTTAGATTCTAAATTACTTCTGTATGGAAATTAATAAAATGGTAACTGCCTTTAAGCTAACAAATATACGTTGTTAAAATCTAAGCTGTCTTTCCTTAGCTTAGATTTTTTTTATTATTGGGGCAGATAAGTAGAATTGCATCGTAGTATCGTATTCCTATACAAACTCTTGAAAGAAAAAATACTGATTGTGATTGTTAAACATATAAAAATGGGTTTAAACCCCTTATACATCTCATTAATATCCCTATCTTTTTTATTTTTGGTCAGGTTAATTGAACAAGGAATTAACCCTAAATGTATAGAACTCTATTATTTTCTAGTGAAAGAACTATGGAAAATGCTTAAAAAATGGTTACGGGTAAGTAAGTTCTAGAAGGAATACATGGATAAAGAGATGAATTGAGTACATGTATAGTTTTGACTATTTATAAGTAGGTGAGGAATTGATTAATTATTCAGGTACACCAACACTAGTAACGGATCGATTAATTCTTAGAAGACTTGAACTTACAGATGCACATAGTGTGTTTAACCATTGGCTCTCAGATGAAAGAGTAATGGATAACCTTATAAAAGGAGCACACAAGTCTATTTCGGAAACAATTGAGAGGGTAACAGAAATCGTAAATAAATATGATAATCAAGATTTCTGTTACTGGGGCATAGTATTGAAGGCTAGTGGTGAATTAATTGGTGCTATTGATCTCTTCAATTTTGATGAAACTACTGAGAATTGCGAGGTTGGTTATGCAATAGGTTTTAACTGGTGGAACAAAGGATATGGAACTGAGGCATTAAGAGCTGTCATTGAATATGGATTTAGACATATGAAAATACATAAAATATCAGCAGCACATAACATTGACAATCCAGCCTCTGGAAAAATTATGCTTAAAGTTGGTATGGAACATGAAGGCACAATTAAGCATATGATTCGCAACTCAAAGAATCAGTATAAAAATTGTGCAGTTTATGGACTACTCCAAGAGGTTTATTTAACAAAACATACCGGTGCATAACTTCAGGGATCAAGCTGGATCTGGCAGCTTTTCTATTTTCATTAACTTTGCAATTTAGTTTATAGAAGATGAATTATTAAAAATATTATTTTAACAAGGGTAATTGAAAAAAGAGCTGAAAATATATCTTTTAAATTATTAGCTCTGTTATAGCTTATTTGTTGATTTATCCACTAAGTTGATTGGAGTGGGAGGCGCTCGACTCCTGCGGGAGCAGCGGGACAGGTGAGACCCCACAGGCGTAATGCGCCGAGGAGGATCACCGCTGCCACGCGGAAAGCGAGTGCCTGGAACGGAAATCAACAGCCCTGTTTAACAGAGCTAAATTATTTATAATTTAAGGGGAGCCCTTTGACAAATATTCTCCCCTCTTACAAGGGTACATTATTATCAATTAGTCCAAAAAGACATTTGATTTGTATATTGAACCATGAGTAAAAGGCAACGTATAAGAAATACTAAGAAGGATGTTTTTGTTTAAAGGAGGGAATGTAATGACAAGTCGCAACGGCAGCAAAGGAAGCCAAAATCAAAATTCACCACAAGCACAATACAAGCAAGAATTTAGCAGTGAGTTTATGAGTGGGGATAATAACAAAGGGAACGAATATCGTTCTAAAGTGGGAAGTAAATCAAAGAGTAAACCAAAGCAAAGCGGAGAATAAAAAAATCGTGGGGCATACGCCTCACGATTTTTTTATAAGCTAGCAAAAATTTTAAGAAGCATTTTGAAAGTAAGGAAAGTGTTAATTTACATTATTTTTTGGGCAAACAAATTTGTAATTTTTCCGGGTCACCTTACTTCTTAAAAATTTTCATAAAGGTTTACCCAACCTTTCAATGATAAAGTCGATAAAATACCTACTTGCAATTGGCAAAACCCTTTTGTCCTTGTATGCCAGGCTTATTGTACGAACCACAGAAGGGGATATTGCCTTCGTTACAATATTATATGGACATCTACTTAAGACGAGTTTCGGTAATATGGAAAAGCCAAGGCCCTGTTCAATCATGGACATAATTGTATAATCATCATGTACTCGGAATTGAATATTGGGTTCAATATTATTCTGAATAAAAATAGACAATGGCTCACTAAATTCACCCTCGTCTAAAAGTATATACGGTCCATTTGTTAATTCTTTTAAGGGTACTTTGTTGTGTGCAGCTAAAGGATGATCTGATGGCAATACAGCAAACATTTCATCTTCTTGCAAGGGAATGGTAGTTAGATTCGATATAGCTTTTGGATTCACAAAACCAAAGTCTACACTACCTTCTTTAATCCAATTAGAGATATCCGTATAGTCACCTTGATGTAATTCGAAATGAACAGCTGGGTATTGTTCCTTAAAATCTTTCATTAATCCAGGTAGCCAATGACATGAAACACTAGAAAATGTGCCAATTCGAATAAGTCCACTTTCTAGCCCTTCCATCTCTTTGAGCTTTTCTTTCAGTTCCCTATGCGAATTACAGATATTCTTGATATAAGGTAGAAATTCTTCACCGTCTGGTGTCAGTGTAATACCCATTCGTGAGCGTAAAATAAGGGTAGTAGCAAGTTCTTCCTCTAATGAATGGACCATTTGACTAATGGCGGATTGAGTATAGCCAAGTTCTTCGGCTGCTTTTGTAAAGCTGCCTGTTTCTATGGCTTTGATAAATGCATAATAAGAATTCACCCACATTAGCTCCTTTGCATTAGTATTTCTAATAGTTCTATTATAAATATTCGTTTTACTAATGTAAATGCATGGTGATACGATATAGCCAACCTAAATTGAAATACATGAAAAGGCAGGTATTCATCTTATGACACAAAAACAAGCAAATTGGATTTTAGCTACTGTTTCTATGGGTTGGGGTACGTCTTATATTTTTATGAAACTCTGTGTAGATACAATCCCTGCATTAACAATCGTTTCATTACGATTTGGAATTGCATTTATCGTAATGATGGCGATTTTCTCCAAAAAAATAATTCGTGTAGATGCTAAAACATTGAAATACAGTGCGATTGTTGGAGCACTTCTATGTGGTATTTTTATTGCTCTTTTATATGGTATGAAAAATACTACTGCTTCTTCAGCAGGTTTTTTGACTAGTACAACAGTAATCTTAGTGCCGATTTTGCAGACAGTCTTATCAAGAAAATTGCCAAGTAATAAAATTTTTTTAGGAGTTACGATTGTTTCAATTGGCTTAGCCCTACTTACTATCGGGGATGACTTTACTTTTGCATTAAGCTCGATATATTGTTTGGTTGCCGCCTTCCTTTATGCAGTACACATTATAGTAACAAACCACTTTGCTCGAGAAGTTGATACCTTACAACTGGGGATTTACCAACTCGGGTTTGCAACTTTTTTCGCCACCATCGGAACATTTATTTTTGAAACATCTGTATTACCAAATGAAGGGTTACATTGGTTTGCAATACTTGGCCTAGCACTCATCTGCTCTGCTTATGGCTTTGTCATGCAGTCCATTGCCCAGAAGTACACTACACCTGAAAGTACTGGTTTTCTCTTTTCGCTTGAACCGATTTTTGCAGCCATATTTGCATTTATCTTCCTACAGGAAAACATGGGGCTACAGGGATATTTTGGTGCATTAATCATATTAGTTGGTGTATTTATAGCAAACTCTACATCTAAAAAACAAAAGGATAATTGGCTTTCAAAAGAAAAGGAGCAATGTATTTGAGAGGGAAGGTTTTCATATAAGTGTGGTTGAATTTAGATTTATTCTTTATTGAATGAAAGATGTGCGTTTTGTCCTTAAACTATCATATGGATTTGTTCAAAATGTAATCCGGAAATTCAACCTAATTGTTACAGAATCAATATCACAAAAAATAGAGCATGTTTGAAACTAATACATGCTCTTACATATTTCTCTTTTATTAGTTACCGTCTTGTCTTTGCTCGGATTATAAAAATTACAAAGGTACTGATTGATCTTGTTTCACTAATTGTGTTCGTCTAACTTTCTTGCTCACTAAATCACGATGAACAAGTGCATTGATTTCTCCGCCGATAACGAGCGAAAGTCCAGTAAAGTATAACCATAACATTAAAATGATAACCCCACCAAGACCTCCATAGGTCGAGCTGTAATTAGCGAAATTACTTACATAAAACGAAAACCCCAGAGAAATTAATTGCCATAGAAAGGTTGAGATAATCGCTCCTGGAATGACTTGATTAAATGGGTAATGCTTATTAGGAGCGAGCTTGTACAACATAGCAAGTACGATGACTATGACGGAAAATGCAATCAACCAACGTAATATACGGAATAATATTTCCATTTCATCAGGAATCAGAACAAATTTCTCAATCGTAACAAGAATAACATCACCAAATACTGGAAGTGCTAGTGCTACGATAAACGCTACAATCAGGCCAATCGTTAATCCTATTGAGATCAAGCGGGCAACGATAAAGTTTCTTGTTTCTTCCACGTCAAACGCAACATTCATGGAATGGATAAAAGCATTCATGCCATTGGAAGCAGTCCAAATTGTTCCAAGGACACCGACCGTCAATAGACCGCCATTCCGCTCACTTACTAATTTCACAACGTTTTCCTCAAAAAGCTCACTGGATTCGCGAGGCATTAAAGTATGCAACACATTCATCACCTTTTGAGGATTGATGTCCAGATACGGGATAATCGATAATAACAAGATCATAGATGGGAATAAAGAAAGCATGTAATAATACGACTGCTCTGCCGCCAACCCGGTTGCACGGTCTTCCTTCAATTCATTCATCAATTTTTTCCCAAATGGAATCCATTTCTTCTTCAAAGGCTTCAACTCCCGGATTACTAATCTAATAGATGTATAGCTGTCTATTCCCACTTAAGCAGGAATATAATCCAATAATGAGGAATTTCCATTATATGTTATCCATAGAAAATTTTAAAATATATTGGGGGTACTATTTATGAAAAAAATCATGAGAGCAACTGTTGAAGATGCCACTGCCATTCTATCCATACAGAAATTAGCCTATGTAAGCGAAGCGGAGATATATGGAAACTACGAGATAGAACCATTAATGCAAACCGTTAGTGATGTTGAAAAAGCTTTTGATACACATCTAATTCTCAAGTATTTATTAAATGATATATTGGTAGGTTCTGTAAGGGCCTATGAAAAGGATGGGACATGTTATATAGGTAAACTGATGGTCCATCCTGATTTTCAAAATAGAGGTATTGCTAAGGAATTAATGAAAGAGATTGAGAGTTTATTTGAAGATGCCCGATTCGAACTTTTCACTGGCAGTGAGAGTAAGAAAAACATCTCATTTTACGAGAAAATAGGTTACAAAGGTTATAAAACAGAAAAATTAGCGAGAGAGGATACTGTTTTCTTATTTATGGAGAAGACAGCACCAACATCGACTAGAATACGGTAAATAAACCGCCTAAAAAAAGAGCCCGTCCATGTTTGTCTAACAGGGGCGGGCTTCATATAAGGAGTACTGTATCTTATGCATGTAATCACCAAGGGGACAAGGCGTTTGAAGGATTTATGTTAGAAAAAGTATAAAATTGATAATATTATTTATGAGGGCAATAAAAAAGGCCCGTCCATGTTTGTCTCACAGGAGCGGGCTTCATATAAGGAGTACTGTATCTTATGCGGGTTATTACTAAGAGGACAAGGCGTTTGAAGGATATAGGTTAGAAAAAGAATAAAAATTGATAATATTAAATATGAGGGCAATAAAAAAAGGCCCGTCCATGTTTGTCTCACAGGAGCGGGCTTTATATAAGGAGTACTGTATCTTATGCAGGTTTCCACTAAGAGGACAAGGCGTTTGGATCATATTTTTAAATTTTACATCCAAGATAAAAGATGATTGAAATTATCTTTTATCTTGGATTTTTTTGTACAAATAGGAACAAATGTTCTATAATGAGGATATACAACATTTTGGTTGAGTCAAAGGAATAATTCAGAGGTGAAGGATTTGATATTGTTGAATAAAATTACTGCTTTAAAGCAGAGAAACAGTGAAATAAGTAGAAATAAGAAAAAACTTGCTAAACGATTATCCATATTAATACTTCAAAATAAAAATAAACAAAAACCACCAGTCTCATGATTGGTGGTTTTTAATGAGTATTTCAATATAGATTAATAGCAACATGTTATTCATTTCTATTCATGTTTCTGTTTTAAAAGATTAATGATCTGTTCCAAAGAGTGGGGCTTCACGAACTCAATCGGGGAGAAGTTCTTTTCAAATGTGATGGAGTCGCTTTCTATCAGAACAAAATACTTACCATGACTTTTTGCCAAATGTATGCGGTCGCCGTAATCTGAGAGAAGACCCTTAATCGCAACATGATCCATTTTAATTTTTAATTCCGCTTCAGGTGTGAATTCAGCAAGCTGAGCGGTCGCTTCCATAATTTGTTCAGGTTCAAAATGCTCTTGAATCTCCCGCTTATCACTTGCCGCCCAGATCTCCATCGCTTCTTCCAACTGTTGCTGGTCAAAATCTTCTGGTTGGATAGATTCAAATTGATCCCTTACCATTGAGATTACATGTGATTTGACGATTTCAGGCATCGATTCACCATACTCGACAAATTTTAGGAATTCTTCAAAATAACGAGATTGAGATGACTGATGTAACTTCAATTCACTTTCTTCTAGCATTCCTTCTTCGGGCATATATGGGTATTGTATGGACTTCATACTTTTAGTCGTAATGGCCATTTCCACATTTTTTATTAAAGACTTCTCATCAGATATAGTCGCTACTTTTGGCTCAAAATCACACTTCAACACAAATAAGAAAGGATCGTCATAGAATTTGGTCAGTTTCGCATTAGCGATAATCAAGGCACCACCACGAACAGAACTGGTATCAATATAAGCTTTTAAAATTTTTTCAGCAGCTGTTTGAAAATCTTCCTTTGATGCAGCCATCCGAACTTTCTGAAACATGTTGTAGTTAGGATTGGAATCAAGGGCATACCCTTCTTCCACAATAAATCTACCAATTTTCGTTGGCGCAACCTCCGATTTAGGATGTCGCTCAACTTTTCGTTTTGTAATTTTAGTAAATTCACCATCAAGGAATTCCTTTAGGGAACTAGATTCGTACATTGCATGATCAAGCGTCTGGAAATGTTTATAAGTCTTATCGGCTCCTTCGTCTTTTCCAGTGGATTGAATAAGATAGAAGGAGAGGAAGTTTATTTGAAAGTCCATATATTCACCTATTTTCAGTAATTTGCTTCTAAAAGTATAGGTGCTTAAAACTAATTCGTCAATTTGACAAATACTGAATCGATTTACTTGATTAAACGATTATTTTTCCTTTAAATGAAAGGTACGTAATGTGAACGGGAGGATCATAACATGTTTATAAAAACTGACCAACAAGAGGAGCTACTTACAAGATTAGAACCTTTACTTCAGAAAATTTCAAATCGGTCCCATGAATTAGAAGAAAGCAGGGATTTTCCATTTGAGAATATAGAAGATTTAGTTCGGATTGGCTATAGTTCCTGGACACTACCAAAACATGAAGGGGGAATGGGATTAGGACTGTACGATTTCCTTCTTTGTCAGGAAAAAATCGCAGAAGCCTGTGGACCAACTTCTTTGTCGATTGGATGGCACTCTGGAATTGTTATGCAATTACAAGAGAACCGCGATTGGGAAGCAGGAATATTACATGAGACCTTTCAACGAATCAAGAAGGGTGCGTTAATCAATCGTGCAGCAACAGAGCCGGCAACAGGGAGCCCTACAAGAGGAGGAGTCCCGTCTACCCATGCTCATAAGGTCCAGGACGGATGGATCATTACGGGTAGAAAAACATACACGTCACTGGCACCTATGCTCGATTTATTTATCGTAAATGCTTGGATAACGGAAGAGAATAGAATGGGTTGGTTTTTGGTTGACCGAATCCAGCCGGGTGTGAGCATTGAAAAAACATGGGATGTCATTAGCATGCAAGGAACTGGCAGTGAGGACTTAATTTTGGATGGGGTAATAATAGAAGATAAATTTTTAGTGGAAGAACCAAAAGGGATGGAAAAAAAGGGAGAGGGTTGGCTCCTCCATATACCAGCCTGCTACTTAGGGATTGCATCGGCAGCAAGGAATTATGCAATAAATTTTGCAAACGAGTACGCTCCTAATAGCATTAAAGCTCCAATTGCTACACTGCCAAATGTCCAACGGCAAATTGGTGAAATCGAGATGGAACTCATGCAATCGAGACATTTCTTATATTCAGTTGCAGATAAGTGGCAAAATCAATTCGATTTAAGAGAACAGTTAACGCCACACTTAGCTGCAGTCAAGCATTCCGTAACGAACTCTGCGATCAAAATTGTGGATAAAGCAATGAGAATTGTTGGAGCACAGAGTCTTCAAAGAACCAATCCTCTATCTACCTATTACCGGAACGTGAGGGCTGGGCTCCATAATCCACCCATGGACGATGCAGCAATTAATTTGCTGGCTCAGTGGTCTAATTTGAAAAAATAGATTATTATTTTCTATATTATTAATTACATGTTTTAAGGGAAAGGAATCAATAAAAATGCAAAAAGCAACATTTGCTGGAGGATGTTTCTGGTGCATGGTGACACCATTCGAAGAATTACCGGGTATTGGAGGAATTGTTTCAGGATACACAGGTGGCACTACTGAAAACCCAAACTACGAAGAAGTAAAAACAGGCAAAACAGGACACGTTGAAGTGGTACAAATAACTTTTGATCCTGAAGTTTTCCCTTATGAAAAATTGCTTGAGCTTTATTGGCAACAAATTGACCCGACGGATGCAGAAGGCCAGTTCCATGATCGTGGAACACAGTATCGAACAGGTATCTATTATCACAACGAAACACAAAAAGAATTGGCACTTCAATCAAAAAGGGAATTAGAATTAAGTGGACGTTTTTCGAAACCGATTGTCACGGAAATATTGCCAGCCGAACCATTTTATCCAGCGGAAGAGTATCATCAAGGCTATCATAAGAAAAATCCAAAACACTATAAAGAAGACCGCGAAGAGTCTGGCCGTGATCAGTTTATTGGAGATCATTGGAAAAACAAAGAGTGAAGTATAACTTCTAATATGAATGAACCAGTCTACCACTTGTGAAAGGACTGGTTTTTTTCTACTCAATTTACCTATTTCAAGGAAATTTTTGTATAATTAGAAATATTTAGGTGAATGGGGTATTTCTTTGTTAGAAACTGAAAATGATATTTTACGATTAATTAGACAAGACGATTGGTTAATGGAGATTTTATTCCAAGGTAATTAAATTGAAAATACGATGAATGAAAGTATAGATTCCTTTACGCTAACGAAAAGCAGGATATTTTCCAATCTAAATTGAATATGTCTTTATATGTCAATAATTTGCAGGTGAGAGAATGTTAGATCTTCGTTATAAATGGAAACCTTTTTTAAATTATGGGCAAATGATTGAATTTGAAAAAAACAAGATTATATATCGCCAAGGGGAAACAGGAAAAGGTATTTACTATTTATGTAAGGGAGAGGTGAAAATTACTCTTCTTTCTGATAGAGGAGATGAACGTATCATAAATATAGTACCACCTGGGATGCTATTTGGGGAGCATGGAATTCATAATGAACACTATTTAACCGGTGCCTATACATGTCGTCAAAGTATGATCTATCACTTCTCTGATGAGGTTTTATCCATGATTTGCAAGGAACATCCAGAAGCGTCAATGATTTTTACTAATTCTCTCATCTATAAATTTAGAATACTAGCTGAAATCATCTCGTACTTAGATTGTCCAGTAGAACAACAGATGGCATACTATTTAGTTAAGTTATATCAAGAAAATGGAAATGTTCCAATGAATCAGACGTCTTTTGCAAAATACATTGGCACATCACGTTTAACCGTAAATAAAGTCATTCAAAAGTGGAAGCAGGAAGATTATATTGACCTTAATAGTCGTCAAATCATTATTAAGGATATGAACAGAATGAAAGCGATTGCCCACAATCTAGCAGAAGCTTAGAAATAAATGAAGATCTTATCTAACCAGATTTCTTAAGAAGTCTGGATTTTTTATAAAATACTTTCTTTTTTTGATTTCAATTATGTCGTCTTCTTGCCATTTCTTTAATATTTTATAGACGGTAATCCGAGTTAGACCTGTACAACTAGCCAAATCTTGTTGATAAAGTGGGACCTCATAATTTTTAAATTCATCACAAACATTTTGAAGAAGTAATGCCATTTTTTGCTCGGATGAAAGCGTATTCAAATTAATCCGATCTATTAAAATTCTCATTTTATGAATGACTGTTTTTGAAAAAAGCATAAATAGCTCTGGATGAATAGTAATAAGTTGATTAAATTCTTCACAGGAAAAGCGATAGAGAACCGAATCCATAACTGCTATAGCAGTGGTGAAATGAGTATTTAAATCCAGAGCTTGGACACCAAGAAGTTGGTTAGGTACGACAATGTTTAGAATTCTTTCCTTTCCTGTAGCGGTTGCCGTAACAATCCTTACTAATCCTTTATGAAGGAAATAAAATTCATTTCCTTTCATCCCTTGTGAGTAGATCGTTTCTTTCCCTTTAATAAATTTCCTCGTACCATACTTTAAATAGTCTTCCCAATTATAAGCGCTTTCGTAGACAGTAACCACATCAGAACCCCCTTAAAAATCATTAGTTAATTTCAAAGGTTGTAAAAATCAGAGTTCATTTTAATTATTATCATAAGGTAAATAAAAATAATTTACTATAATTAGTTTAATAATTTAGACTTTTTTGAATATTTTATAGAATTTACGTTAATTAGCTTACAATTATGAAAACAAAAAAGTATTACAATTCAATTAGAATTTTAAAATCTTGAATCTTGAGGAGGGAATGTATGGGAATCCGAACTGGAGCTCAATACATACAAGGATTAAAATCAAAAAAGCCAGAAGTTTGGTTATCTGGTAAAAAAGTGACGAACGTATATGATGAGGCTGTTTTTCAGCAGCCGATTCATGAAATTGCTAGACTGTACGATATGCAACATGACCCTCAATATCAAGAAAAGATTACTCATATTTGTGAAGAAACGGGAGAAAGAGTAAACAATGCATTTTTAGTTCCTAAGAGCTTTGAGGATTTAAAAAAACGAAGAGCTGTTTTTGAAGAGTTCGCGAAAGCTACGTTTGGACTAATGGGTAGAACTCCTGATTTTTTAAATACAGTAGTAACCTCTCTATATTATAATTCTTGGTTTTTTGAAAACTATAATAAGAATTGGGCTGAAAACGTTCGTAATTATTATAAATATGTTCGTGATAATGACATATTCTTAACACATGCGATTATCAATCCTCAAAATGATAGAAGTAAAACCTCTCACGAGCAAAAAGATGAATTTACCCATTTAGGGGCTGTAAAAGAAACGCCAGATGGATTAGTTGTAAGAGGAGCTAAAATGCTAGCTACGCTTGCACCTATTACAGAGGAAGTTATTATTTATTCTTTCCCTGGCTTTAGCCCAGGAGATGAAAAATATGCACTTGCTTTTGCTGTTCCAATCGATATACCAGGACTAAGAATTATTTGCCGTGAGCCAGCGCAGGACGGTACACGACCGTTATATGACCATCCACTAGCTTCTAGATTTGAGGAAATGGATGCATTGCTAGTCTTTGATGATGTAGTTGTACCATGGGACAGAGTATTCTTATATAACAATGTAGAAGCAGCAAATAAGCTTTATCCAATGACAGGAGCAGGTCAACAACCTGCCCATCAATCTGGAGTTAGAGGATTAATCAAGCTTCAATTTGCAACTGAAGTAGCTATGAAGCTAGCAGACACAATTGGAGTAGATGGTTATCTAAACGTACAAAATGATTTAGGTGAATTAATTCAGTCCGTTGAATCGATTAGAGCCTTACTTAATATAGCAGAATACGAATATACTTTTACTGAGCATGGTGAAGCAATGCCTGACTATGTCGCGCTTGAAACTATTAGAGGTTTACTGCCTAAAATGTATCCAAGAGCAATCGAGGTTATTCAAATCATTGGTGCAGGCGGTTTATTAATGTCTCCAACTGGTGCTGATTTTATGAATGAGGCATTAAGAGACGATATTAATAAATATTATGTAGGTAGAGCTGGAATATCTTCGTTAGATAGAGTTAGCATTTTTAAACTAGCTTGGGATTTAAGTGGCGAAGCCTTCGGTCAACGCTTACTTCAATATGAACGTTATTATACAGGTGATCCAATTCGTAAAAGAGCGATCTTTTTTAACAATTATAAGCGTCAGAGAGCACTTGAGTTAGTTGATCAGGCATTAAAAGTAAGTGTTTTAGATAAGGAAGTGATGAAAAAATAGGTTTTATTTCATAAAGAGACTTATATATGACCACCGATCTTCCAAGGATCTATTACAGGTGTTCTGAAAAACTTATTCGATTTAATGAATCCGCTTTCATTAAGAAATAAAGTTATGGGCTTTGTTGCAAATGGGGGAACCGTACCAGCATTATCTTGTCATTGAAAATCAATTGAAACCAATTGCCGGTTACTTTCGTGCCTTTATAGCACCAAGCTGTGTACGCTCATAGCGATCATTTTAATAAGCAAAATGAATTGGTTGATCCAGAAGTATTAAATCGAATTTCTCAATTGGCAGAAGAAGTGGTGTTTATGCATAAAGCATTAAAACTGAATCATGCCAAGTGCTAGATTATATAATATTTTTTAAATCGAAGGGAGTCTATTAAAGATGACATCTCCATTTAACCCTATTAATCTAATGAAATTTATTGAGGAAAACAAGGACCAGCTTAAACCTCCAGTTAATAACAAGCTTATTTGGAAAGATGCCGAATTAATGGTCATGCTTTTAGGAGGTCCAAATAAAAGACGAGACTTCCATGTAGACCCATCAGAGGAAATTTTTTATCAAATTAAAGGTAGCTGCTATGTAGAAGTAATAAATAGTCAAGGGAATCGTGAGGTAGTAGAGGTAAAAGAGGGCGAGATGTTCTTACTGCCGGCTAATGTACCTCATTCTCCGCATAGAGTTGCGGACACAATTGGGTTAGTCATTGAGCGTAATCGTGCCGAGGGGGAGCTTGAGGATTTCGTATGGTTTTGTGACCAATGTGACCAGGAAATGCACCGAGTGACTATTCAGCTTACTAATATTGAAGTTCAAGTGAAAGAAGCCATTGGGGGTTTTAATGGTAGCATAGAGCTTAGAACGTGCAAGAGTTGTGGAAATATCATGCCTCCGGAAGCGAGTGAATGGAAATGCGAGTAGATTTTCATACTCACATTATTCCGGAGAATTTCTCCGAGTTAACCCAAGGGTTGACCGGTGAAAGATGGCCTACACTAGAGAGAACGTGTGCTTGTGGGGCGAATATTATGGTCGCTGGGAAAGTTTTCCGAGAAGTAACCGATCAGGTTTGGAGTACAGAAAAGCGTATCTATGATATGGAGAGGGAAATGGTCGATATTCAAGTTTTATCACCAATCCCGGTCACTTTCTCCTACTGGGCTCCTCCTAAGCAAGCAGAATTACTTGCGAGAATTCAAAATGATTTTATAGCCGAAACAGTAAACCAATATCCAACCAAATTCATTGGTTTAGGAACGGTCCCATTGCAGGATATTCAAGTAGCAATTCGAGAAATGGATCGTTGCCTGCATGAGTTAGGGCTAAAGGGGATTGAAATTGGAACGAATATTAATGGAACCAATTTAGATGATCCTAGATTCATTGAATTTTTTGAAATGGCAGAGAAGTGGAATGTACCTTTATTTATTCATCCATGGGAAACGTTAGGGAAGGAACGCATGCCACGACATAACTTAATGTACACTGTGGGAATGCCAAGTGAAACTGCTTTAGCGGGTGCGAGCTTAATATTAGGTGGGGTAATGGATAAATTCCCGAACTTGAAAATCTGCTTTGCCCATGGTGGAGGATCTCTTCCTTATTTGCTTCCACGGCTAGATCAAGGCTGGAAGGTATGGCCACATTTACGATTGCTAGAGAATCCACCAAGCTTTTATGCAAAGAAGTTTTATTATGATTCACTAGTAAATGATCCGATCAATTTGAATTACTTACTTCAAAATATTGGATATGAAAAAATAATTATGGGCTCAGATTATCCTTTTTTACTTAGAGAAGTTCCACCTGGCAAGGTCATCGATGATACACTTGGGCTTTCACAAGTACAAACGGATGCTATGCTAGGAATGAATGCACTTCGTTTCTTAAATATCACTATAAAAGATGGTGTGAAAATATGAGAAGTGAACTACTTACTCCTGAGGAAAGGTTAAGCGAGCTTGGGTTAACCCTACCTCCTCCCCGTGCAGCAGCAGGAAATTATGTTAGCTGTGTTCGAACAGGCAATCTTATTTTCACGGCAGGTCAGGGCACAGATGAATATCGTGGCCGTTTGGGAGAGGACGTAACAATTGAAGAAGGGTATGCAGCAGCAAAACAATGTATGCTGAATCTTTTAACGGTTGTTAAACAAGAACTCGGAGAATTACGCAAAGTCAAGCGGATTGTGAAAATACTTGGATTTGTTAATAGTACTTCAGATTTTACTGATCAGCCAAAAGTCATGAATGGTGCATCTGATTTACTCGTACAAGTGTTTGGTGAAAAGGGTAAACACGGTCGATCTTCTATAGGAATGGCTCAGCTTCCACACAATAATGCGGTGGAAGTTGAGATGATATTAGAAATTGAAGAGTAGGTGGACGGAATTTGAGACAGATCCAACACAAAGTCATAAAGGATGCAAAGCTTTTTATAAATGGTGAATATATTGATTCCAATTCGGGAGAGTCATTCGATACGATTGATCCTGCAACGAATCAAAAGCTTGCGAGTGTAGCAAAAGCAAATGAACAAGACACTAAGCATGCAATTAATGTGGCAAAAGAAACATTTGATAGCGGTGTTTGGAGTGACATGCCTGTTGCAGATAGGTCAATGATTCTTTGTCGTATGTCCGATCTTGTGATGGAGCGAGTCAATGACCTTGCACTAATTGAAACATTAGATGTTGGAAAACCAATTAAAGAAAGTCGGGGGTTTGATATCCCGAGGGCAGCTTCTAACCTACGATTCTTTGCAGAAATGGCAAACTATATTAATCATGAACATTATGATCACCATAAATTTATGTCTTATTCTAAATATGCTCCAGTAGGAGTTACCAGCTTAATAATTCCATGGAACCTACCATTTATGCAAATGACGTGGAAGGCATCAGCAGCGATGGCAGCTGGAAATACAGTTGTAGTAAAACCAGCCTCCTATACCCCACTTAGTGCGCTAATGCTAGGTGAGATTGCTAACGAAGCGGGACTTCCTCCTGGTGTCTTAAATATTATTACTGGTCCTGGTGGGACAGTTGGTACAACGATGTCCACTCATCCACATGTAAGACGAATCTCATTTGTAGGAGAAAGTGCAACAGGTAAGACTGTTATGCAGAACGCTGCTTCGCAATTAATCCCTGTGTCACTTGAGTTAGGTGGTAAGTCCGCAAACATTGTCTTTGAGGATGCTGATTTAGACGAGGCTGTATCAGGATCCATTGAAGCGATTTACCGAAATCAAGGGGAAATTTGTCTTGCGGGTTCAAGATTACTAGTCCAAGAGAACATCTATGATCTCTTTCTCGATAAATTTGTCTCAGCAGTAAAAAAGATAAAAGTCGGAGATCCATTAAATGAAGATACGGATATGGGGGCATTGGTTTCAAAAAGTCATCTAGACTCAGTGGACCAATATGTGCAAATTGGTCTTTCTGAAGGGGCTAGGCTTGCTGTTGGTGGAAAAAAAGTAGCGGGTCTAGGTGAAGGAAACTTCTATGAACCTACCGTTTTATACGATGTTGATAACAAGATGAGGGTAGCTCAAGAAGAAATATTTGGTCCTGTTTTAGTGGTGATTCCTTTTAAAACAGAAGAAGATGCCATCCGAATTGCCAATGATTCCGTTTACGGACTTGCAGGCGTCGTATGGACAAATGACCTTCGTCGCGCACACCGAGTGGCTTCAAAAGTAAATGCTGGTTTATTATGGATAAACTGCTGGTATTACAGAGATTTACGGACACCGTTTGGAGGTTCAAAAGCAAGTGGAATTGGTCGTGAGGGCGGCCGTCACAGCTTTGAATTCTTTTCGGAAGCCAAAACGATTACATTGAAACTATAAAACTAGATTCTTTTCTATCTATTAATATTTTTGAAAAACAACATTTAAAGGAAAGCCGCCTAAAGGAATAAAGAGTACTTAGTCACTCTTTATGGCTAATTATTAAAATTATAGAAAGGAGTATGTGCATGAGTTTACTAGTAAGGGACATCGCTAATGAACTATTAGTTGCAGAGCGAAACAAACACGCTATTGCACAACTTACACAGCAATATACTGAACTAAATGTCACAGATGCTTACCTCATTCAACTTGAAGTTGTAAAGAAAAAACTAAGTGAAGGACGTACCATTATCGGGAAAAAAGTGGGCTTAACTAGTCTAGCGATGCAACACATGCTTGGGGTTGATGAACCTGATTACGGCCATTTGCTTGATGATATGCAAGTTCCAGATGGTGGGACAGTTAAGGTTAGCGAGATGCTTAGCCCAAAAATCGAAGCAGAAATTGGCTTTATCCTTGGGGAAGATTTGAAGGGTCCAAATGTTACCTTTTTAGATGTTTTAATGGCAACAGAGTACATCGTTCCAACTCTAGAAATAATTGATAGCAGAATCGAAGATTGGAAAATTAGTTTAATCGATACCGTAGCAGACAATGGGTCATCGGCGAAAGTGGTCGTTGGAACTAATAAGAGTAAAATTGATGGATTAGATTTGCGTAGTGTAGGAATGGTTTTATATAACAATAGCGAAATGGTCTCTACTGGATCTGGAGCGGCAGCCTTAGGTCATCCTGCACAAGCAATTGCGTGGTTAGCAAATAAATTGCATGAATTTGACATCACGTTGAAAGCGGGAGAGCTCATCCTTCCTGGTGCTCTTTCCGCTGCCGTTTCGTTGAAAGAGGGAGATCATTTTTCCGCTCATTTCGGTTCACTAGGATCTGTTTCGGTGACATTTGTGTAAGGGAGTGGATAAATTGAGTAAAATTAAGGCTGCCATATTAGGCTCAGGAAATATTGGAACGGATCTTATGTATAAGTTAGAAAGAAGCGATTGTTTAGAGTTAACAGCTATGATTGGCATTGATCCAGATTCAGATGGATTAAAACGTGCAAAAGAGAAAGGGTATCTCGTTTTTTC
The DNA here is from genome assembly GCF_010882125.1 of Peribacillus alkalitolerans. GTDB lineage: Bacteria > Bacillota > Bacilli > Bacillales > DSM-1321 > Bacillus_BN > Bacillus_BN alkalitolerans. The sequence continues at coordinate 24,226 of NZ_JAAGVZ010000027.1, forward strand.
AAACGGTATAAAAGATTTAATTGCTCATCCTGATTTAGCAGAGATTGTATTTGATGCGACCTCAGCTAAAACGCATGTTAAACATGCTGAGATTCTCGAAGGGTTAGGAAAGCTTGTCATTGATTTAACACCGGCTGCAATTGGTCCATTTGTATGTCCTGCCATTCAATTAGATTCCAATATGGATATACGAAATGTGAACTTAATTACATGTGGAGGACAGGCAACGATCCCTATTGTACATGCGGTTAACAGAGTGGCTGATGTAACCTATGCAGAGATTGTCGCAACCATTTCTAGTAAAAGTGCCGGTCCAGGAACGAGAGCGAATATTGATGAATTTACGATCACGACTAAACGTGGAATTGAAGAAGTAGGCGGTGCGGAACAAGGAAAGGCCATTATTATCCTCAACCCAGCTGAACCAGCCATTCTAATGCGCGATACCATTTATTGTGAAGTGAAAAATTTAGATAAAGAAGTGATCCTCAAGTCTATTTATGACATGGTTGAAACGGTAAAACAATATGTACCAGGTTATCGATTAAAACGAGACCCTATATTTGAAGATAATCAAGTAACCGTCTTCTTAGAAGTAGAGGGTGCCGGAGATTATTTTCCTGTTTATGCGGGTAATTTAGACATCATGACCGCTGCAGCTGTACGGGTAGCTGAAAATTTTGCTCATCATTTGAACAGAAGGAAAAACGTCAACCAGTTTAGATAGAAAGGCTAGGTGAATCAGTTGTACCGAAACAGTAGTTTGCCTATTAAACTAACAGAAGTTTGTTTGCGTGATGGAAGTCATGTCCTTGCCCATCAATATACGGAAGCTCAAGTGCGTCAGGTTGTTAGAGCTTTAGACAACGCTGGAATGCATTACATAGAAGTCAGCCATGGTGATGGTTTAGGTGGTTCTACTCTTCAATATGGTAAGTCATTAGTCAATGAAATGAAGCTCATAGAAGTGGCAGTTGATGAATGTAAGCAGTCGAAAATCGCTGTTCTCCTTATACCTGGAATCGGTACTGTTCATGAATTAAAACAGGCCTTTCAAATAGGAGCTGAATTGGTCAGAGTGGCTACACATGTGACGGAAGCGGATGTTTCTGCTCAACATATTAGCTTAGCTCGTGAGCTAGGAATGGAAACATTAGGCTTCCTTATGATGGCCCATATGGTGCCAACTGAAAAACTAGTTGAACAGGCAAAGCTGATGGAAAGCTATGGGGCCCAAGCTGTCTATGTAACTGATTCAGCTGGAGCCTTATTACCTAATGAGGTGCGTGAGAAAATTTCAGCATTAAGGAACTCCTTAAATATTGAAGTTGGTTTTCATGCTCATAATAATTTATCACTTGCCGTGGCAAATACACTTGTGGCGATTGAAGAAGGAGCTACAAGAATTGACGGTAGTGTTCGCTGCTTAGGAGCTGGAGCAGGAAACGCTCAAACAGAGGTATTACTAACTGTATTAGACAAAATGGGAGTCAATCTAGGAATTGATATATACAAAATGATGGATCTTGCCGAGAACATTGTCGGACCATTACTACCACGCTCACAAGAAATCAATAAAGGTAGTCTTGTATTAGGTTATTCAGGTGTCTATTCTAGTTTCCTCCTCCATGCTGAACGAGCAGGAAGACGTTTTGGATTAGATCCTAGAGATATATTAATAGATCTTGGAAAAAGAAGGGTGGTAGGAGGTCAAGAAGATATGATTCTAGATGTAGCATCAGAATTGGCCAAAGCCCGTAATATGGGGGTGTAAGAATGACTTTACCTAAAGAAAGAGATATGGATATTGTTGAATATTTATATTCTGCAGAAAAGGAGCGACGTGAAGTTGTAAAGGTGACGGATCAATTCCCGGATTTAACCTTTGATGAAGCCTACTCCATTCAAGAAAAACTAATTCAAAGAAGAGAAAAAGATGGTGCACGTCGTATTGGGTTAAAGCTCGGCTTGACGAGTAAGGCTAAACAGCAGATGATGGGGGTTCATGAATCAATCTATGGATACCTAACGGATGACATGCTTGCCTTCGAGTGGGAGCCATTGGAATATAATCAGTTCATTCATCCTAAAGCTGAGCCTGAAATTGCTTTTTTTATTAAAGAGGATTTACAAGGAACGAACATTACAGCAGAAGAAGTATTACGCGTAACCAAATATGTTGCACCTGCAATTGAAATAATTGATAGTCGTTATTTAAACTTCAAATTTACATTGGCCGATGTGATTGCAGATAATTGTTCCTCTTCAAAGTTGGTTATTGGTAGTAAGTGGATATCACCAAGTACATTAGATTTGGCACACCTCGGTTTGGTAATGACAAAAAACGGGCATGTGGCACAGGTAGGAGCGAGTGCTGCGGTGTTAGGACATCCCGCAACTTCTGTTGCTTGGGCAGTAAACAAGTTGGGAGAAATCGGAAAGGGAATTAAAAAAGGTGATATTATTCTAAGTGGAGGCATTTCTGAAGCGATTAACTTCGAACCAAGTGATTCGATTCTTGTTCAATTCGATCAATTGGGAAGTGTGTCTTTTTCTTGCAAATAGAACTTGTTTTAAACAAAGATACCTTTACTCTTTACGGTTGAAAGCTTACCCAGGCATCAAACATCTTTGAGAAACGCTTTTTGAGGAAGAGGTCTAGCTATACCACATTCATAAATCAGACCTCTAATGGTGTTAGGAACAAGCTATGAAGTCTGCCAATTAAACACCCCCCAAAAAATGACAAATCGTAAAACAGTCGATATCAATACCGAATTAGATTCAAGCAGCAAGAAATTTGACCTTTTCTTAAAGATATGGCGGGATAAGATAGTACAGTATTAAGTTAGCTAATTCTTATATACAAAAACCCTTAGCCAAACATTTCCTTGACTAAGGGTTTTTCCTTTAAAAATGGCCAAAGGTAAAGGTTCATCAAATCAACTGGCATTAGTAAAAGGGGTGTTATACACCCCTAATACAATCGTTTCGTATAAGTTTCCTCTAACGAGCATGCTACTTCATCTTTAGTCATGTTCAATGTTTTGGCGTGATCGGCCAAAATGACATGTGCCTTAGGCAAGTTCTCCTTTTCCAGCCAAGTATCAGGTTCCCATAATTGAGATCGAATTAAGGCCTTGCCACAATGCATGTAACATTCTTCGACTTTTACAAGGATTCCTAGTTTTGGTTCTTTTCCAACATGTTCACATTCTTTTAATAGTTTTGGATCATTGGTTATCATGGCTGAACCATTGATTCGTAATGTCTCTTTTAATCCAGGGATGATGAAGAGGATACCAATCCGATCATTTTCTATTAGGTTTTTCAACGAGTCCATTCTTCGATTCCCTGGCCGCTCCGGTATTAAGAAATGCTGTTCATCAATCACATGAATAAAACCGGGTTCATCGCCGCGGGGGGAAGAGTCACAAGCCCCTGATGCATTGGAGGTTGATAGGACGATAAAAGGTGTTTTTGAAATAAAATCTAAACAATGATGATCCAAAGAAGAAATCACTTTGTTTTCAACAAGCTTACTTGGAGTTCCAGCTATTTGTTCTAGTGCCTCTATATTTGTTACATAGGATAGGTTCTGTAGAATATGGTTCACATCCTTAATAATCGGTAAATATTCCCTTTAAGTCTACAAGGGTAGTTTGAATTTGACAATGATTTTTGCATTAATACTTAATTCTCCTGGCTGGATTGGGGTAGTTATATCATACTTGGCAGATGCAACCATGTATGGTCTAGGACCTTGTTCAAATACTTCACTGATGTCAACGATGATAGGCTCCTTATTATACCCAGATGCCCGGGCAAGGGTAACGGCTTTTTGTCTTGCGTCTTGTACGGCCAAAGTAAGTGCGGATTGATAATAGGCGGATGGAGATGAGACTGTAAATGTGATTGAGCCGATAAAGTTGGCGCCATTTTTGACAGCAGAATCGATGATTATTCCTGTTTTACCAATCTCATTAATCGTTACGTTTACAGCATTCGTTACTTTGTAACCGATAAAGGCAGGTGGAGTTTTAGAATAGTCATATTGTGCATCAATTTGGTATTGTGTGGTTTGGATAGCAGAATCGGGTATCCCTAATTGTTTTATGGATGTAAGAACTTGATTCATTGTAGCTGCGTTTTTGGCTTGAATTTCCGTTACATTGGTACCATCCGTCACAACTCCTATTGTGATGTTTACACGATCTGGTTGTACCTTAACGGTGCCTGTGCCTTCAACTGTTATCTTTGCAGAACTAGTGGGAGCGGGGGGAGGAACAGTTTGTCGATACATAATATCACTCCTAACAATAACTTTCATGACAATATATGTTCGTTCAAAATTTAATAGAAGGTATCATTTATTGAACAAAAAAAGCAAAGAAGGGATAATCCTTCTTTGCTTTTATTCATTATTCATCTTCAGGCAAGTGCTCTTTGCAATAAGCTTCAAGGACTGCAAGCTCTTCATCTTCTAATTCAAAATCCAAATAGGAACCAGTCTCTTTTTCGAATAAATCATATTTAATAATTTTTTGATCATTCTCTTCAACTAGGTAAATGATTTTGACTTGAACTCCTTTTTCAGAATAAAGTTCATCGTCATCAGGAACCTCCAAATCAAGGTAAAACTCAAAACGGTCACCAGATAAAATACCAAAATCATCATTAATTAATTCAACTGTATGTGAGGTTACGGTAAGCATATTTACATCCCTTCTGAAATTACTATGTAAGTAAAATAGTACAGAAAAACAATGATTACTTCAATATATTATTGACAAATAATATCAAGACTATTATTCTTGTATAGTATATTTTTTCAATATAATAATCCTCATCAGCTTTAGATGAGGTAGAGGTCGCGGACCATAAAAGTAAATTAAGGAAGAGACAGAAAATCTCAATGAACTTAATTGAAAGGATGTTCCGCCGAAGCGCTGTGGGTTTCTGACTACAGTAAGCTGGGACTGTATCCGAATAGGTGCAGGACTGTCATGGGTGATCCCATGATGAGCTATCCGTTAAGTCTGGTGTAATTCATGTATAAACACACCATACTAAGGGTGTGTTTTTTGTTTTGTTTAAGAAAGTCTTTTTCGAGAAGTTTTCATCCGTCCATTTCACAAGTACGGAGTTATAGTAGGTAGTATTGGCAATCGGGGAGTAAAGATTCAAAGTTTTCTTTTAGCTTCTGCCTCTTAATATTTAGCAGCATGAACAGGAAGGGGTTAACAACATGAGTCATTCAAACAAAATCGGTTTTTGGGTATTGACGTCACTAGTTGTCGGAAATATGGTGGGGTCAGGCATTTTTATGCTACCGCGTACATTATCGGAGGTAGCAAGTCCAGCAGGATCAATTCTAGCATGGTGTTTCACAGGACTGGGAGTCCTTTTAACAGCATTAGTATTCGGAAATCTAGGACAACGTAAACCAGAATTAACAGGTGGTCCTCAAATATATGCAAAGGAATTATTCAGACCAGATTCTTTTGCCTCAAGACTATCCGGCTTCATGACTACTTGGGGATATTGGATAGGAAATCTGGCTGGAAACATTGCAATTATCACTACTTTTGCAGGTTATCTTTCAACATTTTTCCCTGTCATGACAAGTGGGGTAGAGTTGTTTACTTTAATGGGCTTCACTTTAAAGCTAGGTAATGCATTAACTTTTGCCGTATGTACAATTCTTTTATGGGGAACTCATTTCATTATATTACGTGGACTTGAGAATGCAGGTAAGATTAATTTTATGGCCACAGCTGCTAAAGTAATAGGCTTCATGTTATTTATTATTATTGGTTTAATGGCTTTTGAAGCTTCGAATCTTATGCCTTTTGTCGATGAAAGAATGGACGAAGCTGGTAACACTGTAGGTTTATTAGGACAAATTAATGCTTCAGCAGTAGCTACTCTTTGGGCATTTGTTGGGGTAGAATCAGCAGTTGTATTCGCATCAAGAGCAAAAAAACAGAGTGATGTTAAAAGAGCTACGGTTCTCGGATTATTAGTAGCATTAACTTTATATATCGGAATCAGTACGTTAGTAATGGGAATGATGGATCAATCAACATTGCAACAATCAGAAAAACCATTGATTGATGCAATAGAAATGGTTTTAGGACCGGTTGGTGGTAAATTACTTGCTGCAGTTGGTCTAATCAGTTTATTTGGATCAACACTTGGTTGGGTTATGTTAAGTGCAGAAATTCCTGTGGCTGCAGCAAGACAAGGGATGTTCATTCCTGCATTCGCTAGAGAAAATAAAAAAGGTATTCCAGTTTTATCATTAGTTATTACAAATGCTTTAGGTCAATTATTCATTTTCTCAACAATTTCTAATTCAATCTCTGCAGCATTTGATTTCGTAATCTACATTGCAACTTTATCCTACTTATTCCCGTATTTGATCTCAACACTTTTCCAATTAAAACTTGTGGTATCAGGCGATACTTATGGAAATTGGGATAGATCAAGAATAACAGATGGAATTATCGGATTCTTAGCGACAATATATTCAGTTTGGGTAATAATCGCTGGTACAGCAGATATTAAGACATTTACATTCGGGATGGCGTTAATATTCAGTGGAATTATATTTATTAAATATTTACCTAAGAATGGTAATAGATTAGAATCTGTAAATAAATAAATAAATAAATAAATAAATAAATAAATAAATAAATAAATGAAAAAAATAATCAAAAAACCTGCATAATTTCAGCTGCAGGTTTTTTGATGTTTAGAAATGATTATGAAGGCTGAGATATTTAAGGTATTAGTGTAAATGAAATAAAATGTATGAGTATGGATTTCAATTTGGACTTAAACCAGGTGTACCAAGTGCATATAAAGGAATAAGTCATTATATTTTCTCCAATGGTTTAGAGTTTGAAACCAATTCAGAAGTGGAATTAGTCAGAAGCAATGCTGTGGAATTTATAAAAGGGCTTAAACAAAAAATGTCTTTAAATCATTGGCTGTAGGGTGAAAGGAAACTAACGAGTTCTTTAATCAAACATAAGCTTATAGATCAATGGGGGGGCTGAAAATCAATCTAGTTTTGATGGTAACAATATCATGGGAAAGTGTATAAACAGAAGTTTTATGATGAACTGGTTTGAGCTAAATATAATAATAAAAAATGCTCTTTCAATGATACAATGGAATTTATTAATTTTCAGAAGATATTGAATTTATTACGTTATAAAGAATACAATGAATTTGAATTTGAGAATTCGGGGTGGGAAAATGATAAAAACTGATGTTCTTCCAATTAATTTGGCTGTACGTGAAGACGTGATAAAGGAATTGGTGTTTCGCTTACAAAATGAGTACATCTTTCCTGATAAAGCATTAGAAATGTCATCAAAGTTAGAAACGAAATGGAAAAATGGTGAATATGATTCCTTTATCGATGCTGAAAGTTTCTCCAAAGAACTCACACATGACTTACAAACTATTTCAAATGATCGCCACTTAAGAGTTACATTTCATCTTGAGGAAAAATCTATTAAAAAAGAGATAAGTGAAAAGGAGCTAATGGATGAGTACTATCGTAAAGGGAAAGCAAACAACTATGGATTCTTTAAGATTGAAAGGTTAGCAGGAAATATAGGGTATATTGACCTTCGAAATTTTGAAGACCCTGCGGTGGGTGGAGAAACAGCTATTAGTACGATGAATTTCATCTCAAATACCGAAGCTCTTATATTTGATTTACGTAAAAATGGTGGCGGAAGTCCGGGGATGGTTGCCCTCCTCACTAGTTATTTATTTAATGAACCTACTCACTTAAACAATTTCTATTCCCGACCAGATGATCGTAATACTCAATCATGGACATTACCTTATGTTCCTGGTAAGCGCTATATCAATAAACCTGTCTATGTACTAACTAGCAACTATACATTTTCCGCTGCAGAAGAGTTTACTTATAACCTACTAAACTTAAAACGTGCAACTGTGGTTGGTGAGGTAACAGGTGGAGGAGCAAACCCAGGCCACATTCAACAAATAACTAAGAACTTTAGAGTTTTCATTCCAACTGGAAGAGCGATTAACCCTTTAACCAATACTAATTGGGAGGGAACAGGTGTAAAACCACATGTAATGATAGATAAAGAAGAAGCTTTTAATTATGTGTATAAAGAAGCATTAGAGTATGTGAAAAATAAATATAACCATCAAAATGAATTCAGATTTTTATTAAAAGAAATAGATGAAAAATTAATAGAGTTAAAAAACTAAAAATTAAAAAATCGTCTAGTTATTTAGAATTCATTAGTAATGTGTTTAGGAACAATTATGCATTTGTATCAAACATGATTCGTTTAGGATATGCCCTATAACATGAAGGTATGGCACGATCTTGGTTGGATTATGTTAACGAAAAACAATCTATGCACATGCACAATAGAGCAGTTCTAGTTAAGGGGGACTTTTATTATGTCAAGATTAACTTATAACGTAGCCATTACTTTAGATAACTTCATTGCAGATAAAGATGGAAAAGCGGATGCTTCTATCTTTTTATATGAAGGTGATCATGTTAAAGACTTCTTGTCTGAAATAAGTCAATATGATGCAGTATTGATGGGTGGAAAAACGTATGAGTATGGTTTTCAATTTGGACTTAAACCCGGAGAAACTAGTGTGTATAAAGGGTTAAAGCATTATATTTTCTCAAATAGTCTTGATTTTGAATCCAATGAGGATGTGGAACTAGTAAAGGGCAATGCAGTGGATTTCATTAAGAAACTCAAACAAAGGGAATCTTCAAATCTATGGCTATCAGGTGGTGGGAAATTAGCCGGTACTTTAATCGAACATAAACTCATTGATCAATTGGTGTTAAAAATCAATCCAATAATGGTGGGAATAGGTTTACCCCTGTTTAGTAATCTTTCAATTCCAATTAAATTGGAACTGGTAGACTTGAAACAATTCGATAGTGGAGTGATAAAACCTACATACAATATTATTTATTAGATGGGCTTGGAAACGACTATGAAGATCAAATAATCGTTATTTAGAAGGAAAAATAACAGTATCGATATCAATCAGAAAACGGTAGAACACTAGGGGATTTATCCAGATTAATGCCATATTAAATGGAAGTTAACATCAATAAGGGGGATTTACTTGAATTTTAGTACTAAACGTTTAAATATCATCGCTTGTACCCAAGAGAATACAGCAAACGTCAACAATCAATATAAACTCGGACCACATATAGATATGCACCTAAAAGAATTAACATTGAATCCTACAACTTTAGGTTGGGGTGTGTGGTTAGTCTTACTTAAAGATACGAATCAAGTAATTGGAGACATTGGGTTTAAAGGAAAGCCTGATCATCAAGGGAAAGTTGAAATCGGATATGGGATTGCACCTACTTCACAGCGAAATGGTTATGCAACGGAAGCTGTTAATGGATTGATTCATCATGCTTTTTCAACAGGGAAAGTGGTTAAAGTGGTAGCAGAGTGCTTAAAAGATAATATTGCCTCCATTAAAGTATTAGAAAAAGTAGGTATGACAAGAACTGGTGCTGACGATGAATTGCTTTATTGGGAGACTATGAACCATTGAACCGCATGGAAATTAACTATCGCCCATAAAGCGGACAATAATAAAACCAGAAAGAATTAGACAGTTAACAAATGACTCCGGAATTGTATAATTTCTTCTTTTAAACAAATAATGCCATCTGAGAATCGCTTTCTTATTCTAGTGAAGGGGCAGGATTCTGGAAAAAGAGCTTCCTATATTTAATACACAAAAGGGCAAGATTGTAGCATAACATCTTCATTGACTGGGATTGTCAGGGGAGTTGTTTTATTATTAAACAAATCAAAAAAATAAATTAAAGGAGTGAGGGATTGGTTATCTGTTTTGAGAAACCGACCGGCCACTTTGATATTGGTTTAGCTATTCCTAATATTTGGATATTAATAACTTGAGGTGAGGGGTGAAAGCAAATGAACCTAGAACTGATGGATATTTTCCGCATGGAATATGACTTTATTTGGGATACTGAGACCTGGTTTTTACCTTTAGAATCTGCTCTTGAGGGTTTAAATTCCACGGATGCAAGCTGGCAACCCCCTGGAGGAGGGAATACAATTTGGCAAACTGTGAACCATCTAAATTATTACAACGCCCTACTTGTTAGACAAATCACTGATACTACTCCAAGAAAAAAGGCATCTAATAACAAGGCTACATTTGGAGATATCGGGGAACCAACAAATTCTAAATGGAAGACAGTCTTGGCAGAGAATACATTTGGAGATATCGGTGACCCAGCAGATTCTGAAAAATGGAAGGCAGTCTTGGCAGAAACACGCCAAATTTGTGAAAAATTGCGTAAATCACTGGCACAAGTTAATGACAGTCAGCTTGAAGAGGAACTTGTTGGAAGTTTGGCTCGTCAAATTTTGCACAATGTATACCATATAGGGCAAATTGTATTAATTCGCAAACAACAAGGCTCTTGGCCAAAGGAGCGAGAATAATTTGTATATTCTGTTATAGGGCGCAATTCTAAAGTATTGGATTGCGCTCGTTATTCCATTATAGGGGGCAAGAACTGAAGATCAGACCTGTCATTAAGGCAGCTTTTCTTAATGTGCGAAGGGACAGTATTAATAAATAGTCTTTAGGAATAAATTTACTATAAATTGTTTATTTGCCTCCAAGTACGAACTAGTCCTTTTACTATTGTTTCAATTACCTTTTCATCTGTTAAATAAGCAGAGTGAGCCAATGGATTCCAATTTGTTAATATACCGCCTACATTAACTTCTATATCTTTATTCACTGCGTTTTTATAGTTTTTATCAACTTCCCTAAGCGGATACCCCAAAATATCGTCCTTATCAAAAAAATTAATCCATTCACCATTTAGACCTGGATAGTATTCACTTAAGTTTTGAGAAGGAATATCTATAGGTCGATCAAAATTATGATAACGTAAACTCCACAGCGGGAGTGTTGTGCCTAAAGTGTAGAATAGAGTTAAGGTTTTTCCAAGTTCTATAGGTGAATGATCCCTTGATAAAGAACCTCCAACTTGACCTTTATATTGTAAATCATAAAAATAATTACTTGCAACCACAGAACCTAAACTATGAGAAATAACACAAAGCGGGGCATGCTCGCCTGCTTTCATGGATAGAGATTGTAGTCCATCAGCAATCTTTTTATGTACTCGTCCATAATTATGCTGATCAGTTTCTACTGGCTGGTATGCGACTGCGTCTCCTAGATAATGAATAACAAATTTTCTTAGATTATGGAAGTTTAAATTATTATTTGAATGTAATTTACGAAATAGTTGTTCTTCCTTTTCAGCAAAAATTTCTGCCCAGAATATAGGTTGGATAATTAAGTAAGAAGAGGGATTTGCAATTATCCCTTCTAATTTCCGATCAAACTCCCTTTTAATTAACTTTATTCCATCTTTAGCAAATTCCTCTGTTTGATTGCCCATTCCATGGACAATAGCTACGGCTATTTTTTTTTCCATTTTTCCTCCTAGTTAATACCATCTTAACAAATGGTTTGTGCTTTTATGTTTTATCATCTTTTATATCATTAAGAAATCCATTTCCCAGGTAAGCGCAGATTCTTACAAATATTCTATTTTTTGTGTCACAATAAAAGGCAAACACCAATAATCTGGAGGAAATTGCCTGTATATGTCGAACTATTTTCATTATAGACCTTAAATTATTCCATTAAAATAAGTTTAAAAGAAGAGGCCATTATGACACCGATACAAGCATGGAATATTATTATCAGTAGATTAGAGGGTAAGATAGTTGAATTACCTACGGTTCCAAAAACCAAAAAATCTCCTGTATGGTTTTCATCTACTACAGATGGAAAAACTATATTTATTAACAAAGCCATTGATCATTCTCCCTCTAGCAAGATTTCTGTACAAAGAAAATTAGAATATAATACATTCCAAAAAGTGTATCCTCTTTTTCTAAGACGTGAAAGCGGTGAGGCTGTTAGTACAGAAGTAACAGCAGTAACTGTAAATCAAGTTTATTATTTTTCTCTAATAAAACATTTCTGTTAAAAGATGATATTCTATTATATTGTTCTTAAAGGATCAAAATAATAATAGTTCTAATAACATCGTGAAGAAGATGATTGCATGGCAGTTCGGTTTAAAACGTACCGTTTCCATGTATCATATGGTCCAGAATCACTCTTTGAACGAGTGAAGTATAAAGTACCAAGGTCGTCACTCAAGAGTTGATGATTAAATCGAATTGGATTAGTTGGGGCACCGTATGCGATGAAAGTCGCATGTACGGTGCTAACAGGCGGAAAAGGGAGCGATAACGTCAAACCCTTACCTATCTGAATAGTAACGAAAAAGCCCAATTTTGGACTTAACCCCGTCAAGTAGACAGCTCTAAAAAAGACTATGCAGCCATCGTGATTCGATACTCAATCGGAGCACGATGGTTTAGTCGTTTTT
>NZ_JAAGVZ010000028.1 GCF_010882125.1 Peribacillus alkalitolerans
AATAGAGCTAAGGAAGGTCTAAATTAAAGAAAACTACATGAAAATGACAAAAGGCATCCGAATGGGGTCATTCGGAATGCCTTTTGTCGACAATCTGAAGGAAGATCCATAGAATGGATCTTCCTCTATTTATTTAGTAACCTCTATTTCAAGGCGGTGTGTGGTTTCAAGTTTTAAGGTCTCTCCATTAATAACACCAATTGGAGTCTGAAAGAGAGGTCCATCATACACATAGGTATGGTATTCTCCACCCTCTCCCATCGGACAAATTGGCAACTGCTGAATATCGTCAAAAAAATCTGCATCTATTTCTCTTCCTAACCAGGAACGATCCATTTTTTCATCTGAGACTCGTATGACTTTTGCTTTGTAGCCAGATTTAATGAACCGGTCCAATGCAGAAAGGGACATGCTTTGTTTCATCCACAAAGGATACAATGCCTCGATTCCGACTTGATTCGCTACATCTTCTCCCCATTCCCTATGCTCTGAAAGATATAAATCTCCGAATGCAATGGCTTCGAAATGGTATTTTGATTTAGCTTCTGTCACTTCTTTTTTATAATCGTGTGTATATGTAGAAAAAGAACAAGGGATCCAATGTATAGGAATTCCTAATGCTTCACTTTGGGCTTCAATAGCTTCTTTTTTCTCTCCATGACCAAATGTCCGGTCGATATCAGCAGGCAGTGTAGTAAACAAACATACGATATCATGTCCAGCTTCCTTTAACATATGAAGGGACATACATGCATCTTTACCGCCACTCCAAGACAATGCGATTTTCTTACCCATCGTGAACCCCTTTCTATTTCAGGAATAAGACCATGTGTTGTTCATCTAAGTATCGATCATCAAGTTTCAGAGCTCTTTTCTCTTCACCAAATACTTCAAACCCAAAAGATTGATATAATCTTTTAGCAGATTCATTGGTTGAGACCACTGTTAAATTGATCTGTTCGACGTCAGTCCATTCCTTTGCTTTGTTAAGGGCTGCTGAAATCAATTTTTTTCCCATTCCTGTCCCCCTAAATTCAGGAGAAACATACATAGCATATATGTTGGCACGATGCTTTAATTTCAATCTAGTTTCTTTTACAAGTGTCACTACCCCTACTAATTCACTACCATCGAAGGCTCCGAATGTCAACGAGTAGTCTGATTGCAATCTACTTTTAAAAGAATCCAGAGATTTATCCTTTTCTTCTTCATAGCTGGAACCAAAAGCTTCAGGAGCATCTTTTAAACATTGCAACCGGATCACACGGTACTTTTCCGCATCGTTCTCTGTTAATATTCTAATATCCATAATAACCTCCAAGCCAGAATAAATGATTCCGAAATATCATTCGGACTACTTTAAAATTGGCTGTTTCGTAAACATTGTTGCTAATGCGAGTGGATGATTTCTTCACTAGGATGCTCGCTTTCCGCGTGGCTGGCGGTGAGCATCCTCGCCGCTTTACGCATGTGGGGTCTCACCTAAAACAACAATCTTTTAGAATAGAGCCTTAAAATTCAAGTGGTAGAGAAAGTTGCCATGATATCCCAAACTTATCGACAACCCAACCAAATTTTTTGCTAAAAGAATAATCACCTAAAGGCATAAGAACCTTACCACCGTCGTTTAATTTCTCATAAAGGCGGTCTATTTCTTCTTCAGTATCACATGTGAGGAATATGGAAAAAGAAGGTGTAAATGTGAATGCATGCTTTACATAACTATCAATGCACATAAACTCCTGTCCTTTTAATGAGAAGGTTGCATGCATCACACTACCTTCAGGACCAGGTTGATTCGGACCATATCTTGAAATATCTATGATGGCTGAATCCTCAATCAAATCAATGTAATAATTCATTGCTTCCTCTGCATTTCCTTCTTGGAACATTAAGAACGGTGTAACCTTATTCATAATGATTGAACTCCTTATTAATAAATTTATTTTTCTTACTATATCACATGAACGATTAGTTAGTAATGATGTTCAATTTAAATTCAGCTAAGAAAAGGGAAAACAGCCGACCCTTAGAATCGGCTGCTCTGAATCTTTATTAAACTGGATTTACTGGATGTTTACGATGAGTGAAAATCTGTTGCTTGGTACTATAAGCATCCAATCTTTGCAGTAATTCTTTTCGAAGGTCATTTGGTTGGACAATGCCATCGACAATCATTTCAGATGCAAGACGGTAAATATCAATATCTTGTCTATATTCTTCACGCTTCAATTGAATGAAATCATTTCTTTCTTCCACTGGAAGTTCCTTTATTTTGTTCGCGTATACTGCATTTACCGCTGCCTCTGGACCCATAACTGCAATGGATGCAGTTGGTAATGCTAAGCAGCAATCTGGTTCGAATGCAGGGCCAGCCATCGCGTATAATCCTGCCCCATATGCTTTTCTAACTACCACAGAAATTTTTGGTACTGTTGCTTCACTCATGGCAGAAATCATTTTTGCTCCATGGCGGATAATCCCTGCTTGCTCTACCTTTGTCCCAATCATGAACCCAGGGATGTCAGCTAGGAACAGTAAAGGGATGTTGAAGGCATCACAAAGCGAAATAAATTTAGCCGCTTTATCCGCAGAATCATGGAATAATACCCCTCCCTTGACACGTGGTTGGTTGGCGATGATTCCGATTGGCTTTCCTTCCATTCTCGCTAATCCTGTGATCAACTCCGGAGCGAATAGCTTTTTGATTTCACAGAAGCTGTCTTCATCAATGATTCTTTCAATTAAGTCATGCATATTGAAAGGAGCATTTTGATTTTGAGGAATAATTTCTTCTAATGATTTTTCAAATGATTTGATGTCTCTTGAAGGAGCAACAGGAGCTCTTTCGCCATAATTTGCTGGGAAGTACGAAAGGTACTTGCGTGCAAAGGAAATCGCTTCTTCCTCAGATTTTACCAGGACATCTCCACAACCAGAAACGGAACAGTGCATTTTTGCTCCACCCATTTCTTCTTCCGTTACTTTTTCCCCAATGACCATTTCAGCCATACGAGGGGATCCAAGGTACATGGAAGCATTGCCATCCACCATGACTACGATGTCACAGAAGGCAGGGATATAAGCTCCACCTGCTGCAGATGGACCGAATAGTAAACAAACTTGTGGGACACGTCCGGAAAGCTTCACTTGATTGTAAAAGATTCGTCCCGCACCACGACGTCCTGGGAACATCTCGATTTGATCGGTAATTCGAGCCCCAGCAGAGTCTACTAAATACAGCATTGGAACGTTTAATTTTTCTGCCGTTTCTTGGATACGGATGATTTTTTCAACCGTTCTTGCTCCCCAAGAGCCTGCTTTAACCGTTGAGTCATTCGCCATTACACATACCGTCTGACCATTAATTCTACCGATTCCCGTTACAACACCATCAGCAGGTAGGCCATCATTCATGCAATTAGCAAAAAACGCATCTTCCACTTGGACACCTTCATCAAATAATAATTCCAAGCGTTCACGAACGAACAATTTCCCTTTTTCTGCATTTTTCTCGTGGTATTTACTTGCCCCACCCTGTTTAATTTTTTCTACTCGTTGAAGAAGCTGTTCTTGTATTGTCATAGCTTGATAATCTCCTTCCCATTATTCGCCTTTATAAACAGGCTGCCGCTTTTCTTTAAATGCTTGAAGTCCTTCTAGTCGATCTTTTGTTGGAATCGTAACTCCATAGCATAGTTCTTCAATCTTTATACCTGTTGTAAGGTCCGTTTGCATACCTTGATTGATCGCTTTTTTGGCTTGCTGTAAAGCGATCGGAGCATTTTTGGCAATCTCCATAGCTAATCTTCTAGTTTCAGAGGACAGTTCTTCGTCAGGAACAGCATGGTTTACAAGTCCCAAATTCTCAGCCTCTATAGCAGATATTCTTTTAGCGGTATAAATTAGCTCTTTTGCTTTCGGGATTCCAATGAGTCGCGGTAATCGTTGAGTTCCTCCTGCACCTGGAATGATTCCAAGCGAAGTTTCTGTTAATCCCATCTTTGCACCCTCGCCCGCAATCCGAATGTCACACGCCAGAGCAAGTTCCAATCCTCCACCAAAGGCCGCACCATTAATCGATGCGATGACTGGATGAGGTAATTTTTCAATTGAGGATATGCATTCACCGATGAGTGCTACTGTCTGTTTGACTTCCGTAACATTCATGGTCGCTCTCTCTCTTAAATCAGCTCCTGCACAGAAGGCTTTCTCACCCTCACCAGTGATGACGATGCATCGAATGGACGTTTCAAAGGAAAGCCCATGCAGCAGCTCTTTAAGCTCCATTAATAAATGGCGGGATAGTGCATTGGCTGCTTCTGGTCGATTTAGAGTTATTGTAACAATCCCAAGTTCATCCGTTTCATGCTTTATACAACTGGACATCTTGAACCTCCCTGTTGCTTAGACTACTGTTTAATTGCAATTTGAACTATGTACATGCATCGTATGGCTACTTAGTGGGGAAGGTAGCTTTGATTGAATCAGCATCCCGCTTTCTAAAAGCTTAGGTTCTTGAATTCCCGTCTCATACCCCATTTCATGGAGCATATGGACAAGGTCGTCGGTGGCAACATTACCTGAAGCACCAGGTGCATACGGACAACCACCCAGCCCTCCAAGTGATGCATCAAAAATGGTGATCCCCATATCGATGGATTTCACAATATTGGCTAATGCCATCCCTCTCGTATCATGGAAATGGAGGGCTAGACGAGAAGCGTCATACCTTTTTAATAAAATGGACAACACTTCTTCCACCTGTCTTGGGTTTGCTACGCCGATTGTATCTCCAAGTGAAATTTCTTGAATTCCCTGTTCAAAAAGGGTGTCACAGACAGAAATGACAGAATCAATACTTACTTTTCCTTCATACGGGCAGCCAAAGACTGTAGAAACATAGCCTCGGGCCGTTTTTCCATTTTGTAAAATCTCTTTGACTACTTCATTCAACACAGGAAAAGTATCATTAATAGATTTATTAATGTTTTTTAGATTATGAGTCTCACTAGCGGACATAAAAACAGAAAGTTCATCAAGATTTGTTGTTAATGCAGACTCTAGTCCTTTCATATTGGGCACAAGGGCTGCATACGTTATCTGTTCTTCCTTTTGGATTCCTTTTGCAACCTGCAAAGCATCTGCAAGTTGAGGAATCCATTTTGGGTGGACAAAGGAGGTAACTTCAATATAGGAAAGACCCGTTTTGGATAAAGAATCAATCCATGAAATTTTATCCTCTGTTTCAATCATGGCTTTTTCATTTTGCAGACCGTCACGAGGACCAACTTCCTTGACGATGATTTTTTTCGACTTCCCCATGTTAGTACCTCCTTGTCTTATGATTTATTCAATGACAGCTAATACATCGCCTTCATTCACAAAATCGCCTTCATTCACTTTCAATTCAGTAACAGTCCCAGGACCTTCAGCAAAAATTGGAATCTCCATTTTCATAGATTCTAAAATGATAAGATCCTGCCCATCTACTACACTATCGCCTACTGCAACTACAATTTTCCATACACTACCTGCCATGCTTGCTTTGATTTCTGTCATTTTGTTTTGCCTCCTAAGTTGTACTTTTTGATTTTGCATAATATTTGCTAACAAATGCCGTAGTCGTGTCAGCTTCCCTAAAAGCCTCATGGGAGATGACCTCTTTTAGCATTGGAATATTGGTCTTGATTCCTTCTACTACGTAATTTGATAATGCTTCTTCCATTAATGCGATCGCTTCGTCCCTTGTAGTGCCATGAACAATCATCTTAGCGATCATTGGATCGTAGAATGGGCTGACAGTTGAACTACCATGTACCGCTAGCTCATGTCGAGCATGCTCCGGTAATTCAAGGGAAGAAATTTTACCTGGAGACGGATAGAATGTAACAGGATCTTCTGCATAAATCCGTACTTCGATCGCGTGTCCATCTAGCTTTAGCTGCTCTTGTGTAAGTTCAAGCTTTTCCCCATTGGCAACCTTAATTTGCTGCTCAACTAAATCAAGGCCTGTAATTTCTTCAGTTACTGGATGCTCCACTTGAAGACGAGTATTCATCTCTAAGAAATAAAAGTTCTTATGCTCATCCACTAAAAATTCAATAGTTCCTGCATTTTCATATCCAATTGCCTTTGAAGCCTTTACTGCTGCTTCACCCATTTTCTTTCGAGTTTCCGCATCAAGGAATGCTGATGGCGCCTCTTCTACCACTTTTTGGTTTCGTCTTTGAATGGAACATTCACGTTCCCAAAGATAAAGGGTGTTTCCATATGAATCTGCTAATATTTGAATCTCGATGTGGCGAGGATTTTCAATCAACTTTTCTATGAACATCGCCCCGTCCCCGAAAAACATCTCCGCACGTTTTTTATTCCCGTCGAATGCCTTGCGTAGCTCCTCTTCATTGTAGACAGCTTGCATTCCAATGCCGCCGCCACCTGAAGAAGCTTTTAGCATGACTGGATAGCCCATTTTTTCTGCATGCATAGCTGCTTCATCCGCGTCTGCAATGGCACTTGAGATCCCTGGAACTAAGGGTAGTCCTGCTGCCTCCATCGTTTTTCTTGCTTCGATTTTTTTACCCATCATGTTTACTACATCTGGAGAAGGGCCAATGAAAATGATGCCCTCTTCCTTACATTTCGTGGCGAATGTAGTATTCTCACTCAGGAATCCGTATCCAGGATGGACAGCATCACAGTTTGCAGCTTTGGCAACAGAGAGAATTTTATCTGCCTGTAAATAGCTATCTTGTGCACGTGGACCGCCAATGCAATAGGCTTCATCGGCTTGGCTCACAAAAGGTGCATCTGCATCTGCTTCAGAGTAGACAGCAACAGAAATGATCCCTAGTTTTTTACAAGTACGAATGACGCGTGAAGCGATTTCACCGCGATTGGCAACTAATAATTTTTGAATCATGATGATACATCCTCCTTAATTTGCGCTTATTAATTCCATGGACTGTTCACGTAGCTTGAATTTTTGAATTTTCCCACTAGCCGTCATTGGATATTCGTTCGTAAATTCAATGTATCGTGGGATTTTGTGACGAGAAATCTTTCCATCGCAAAACTCTTTGATTTCTTCCAACGTAGCCTGTTGACCTTCTTTCAGGATGATCCAAGCCATGACTTCTTCACCATATTTAGAATCTGGAACACCTATCACTTGGACATCAAGCACTTTAGGATGTTGGTATAAGAATTCTTCTATTTCTCTTGGATAAATATTTTCACCGCCACGAATAATCATATCTTTCAAGCGGCCAGTTATTTTGCAATATCCGTTTTCATCCATCACCGCTAAATCTCCTGTATGTAACCAACCTTCTTCATCAATCGCTTCACTCGTTGCATCTGGATTATTATAATACCCTTTCATGACATGATAGCCACGGGTACATAATTCACCTTGTGTACCATAAGGAACTTCTTCGTTCGTACCTGGTTCAACGATTTTCACTTCTACATTAGGCAATGCCTTCCCTACAGATGAGACTCTAAGCTCGATTGGATCGTCCGTTCTTGTCTGTGTGATTACTGGAGAAGCTTCAGTCTGACCGTATGCAATGGTGATTTCTTTTGCACCCATCTTTTCAACGACCGCCTTCATGACTTCAATCGGACAATTTGAACCAGCCATAATGCCTGTCCTTAAGTGGGATAAATCATATTCCTGGAAATCCTCCAGATTCAATTCAGCGATGAACATCGTCGGTACCCCGTGAAGTCCTGTACATTTTTCATCCTGAACCGTTTTTAGGACTGTTCGTGGATTAAACTCTTGCACCGGCACCATGGTAGCTCCCACAGAAACACACGCCATGGTTCCAAGCACGCAACCGAAGCAATGGAAAAATGGTACTGGAATACATAGTCGATCTTGGTCTGTCAACTTCATACAGCTCGCGATATTATATCCATTGTTAACGATATTACTATGTGTGAGCATTACTCCCTTTGGAAATCCTGTTGTTCCCGAAGTGTACTGCATATTGATTACATCATCAGGATGTAGAGCTTCCATTCTGAAATCCAATTCTTCCTCGGATACTCCATCACTCAAGGTCATAACATCATCCCAGCTAAAAGTACCAGGATAACTATTCTCACCAAGGACAATAACATTTTTAAGTTTTGGTAGCTTATTGCTCATTAATTTACCAGGTTGAGAATCCTTCAGCTCTGGTATGATTTCATACAGTGTATCGATATAAGAATGGTCTTTGAAAGTTTCCATTAATATCAATGTGGAGGAGTCCGATTGTTGGAGCAAATATTGAAGTTCTGCCGATCTATAGTTAGTATTTACCGTTACTAGCACTGCGCCCATTTTCCCCGTTGAAAACTGGGAGATGAGCCATTCAGGTGTATTAGTCGCCCAAATAGCAACATGATCGCCTTTTTCAATCCCTAGCGACATAAAACCTCTAGCAGCCTTCCTGCAAACATTGTCAAATTCTTCATACGTATAACGTAAATTGCGATCTGCATAGACGACTGCTTCATGATTTGGCTGTCGGTCAGCTACTTCTTCAAGTAATTTACCAACTGTGATATTCAACAAACTGGACATGATTGCTCCTCCTTTATACTTATCAAAACGGAAGGGATAAGGAATCATCCTTTATCCCTTTCGCTTAATGAAACATTATTAAATGTACTCTATTAATCTAGGATGGGAGTTTATATTCATGTTGAAGCTGTTAACAACCAAATTGTCTTGCGATGACCAATCTTTGAACCTCAGAAGTTCCCTCTCCAATTTCAAGCAACTTCGCATCACGTAAGAATCTTTCAACCTCGTATTCTCTCATATAGCCATAACCACCATGAATTTGAATCGCCTGATTACATGCGCGGAATGCCATTTCAGATGCGAAAAGTTTTGCATAAGCTGATTCTTTCGTAAAGTTTTTACCTTGATCCTTCAACCAAGCTGCTTTATATACCATTGTTCTTGCCAAATCAATTTCCATTGCCATATCTGCTAGTTTGAACTGGATAGCCTGGAAGTTTGAAATCGATTTGCCGAACTGAACTCTTTCTTTTGAATATGCGAGTGCTCTTTCAAAAGCTGCTTGAGCCAAACCTACTGCCAATGCAGCAATCGAAATTCTACCGCCATCAAGTGTGTAAAGGAATTGCTTAAACCCTTTCTCTGGGTCTCCTAAAATATTCTCTTTCGGTACCCTAACATCCTGCAAAATTATTTCAGAAGTATTGGATGCACGCACACCCATTTTGTCATAGTTACTTGTAATTTTTAGACCTGGTGTATTAGTTGGAACTAAAAATGCGGAAATGATATTTTTACCTCTTTCGTCTTTCCCTGTAACCGCTGTAACTGTAATCGTCTCAGCATAGCCTGCATTGGTAATCCAGCATTTCTCACCATTGATTACATACTCATCACCGTCTAATACAGCCCTAGTTCGAGTACCGCCTGCATCAGATCCAGCATTTGGTTCCGTCAAACCGAATGAAGCCAATGCTTTACCACTTGCTAATGGAACAAGGAACTTTTGTTTTTGTTCTTCTGTACCAAAGTAGTAAATTGGTGAAGCTCCAAGGGAAACTGCAGCAGCATAACTAAGACCAGTACCTCCACAAGCTTTACCAATTTCTTCAACTGCAATCGCATAAGAAATGGTGTCCCCACCAGATCCACCGTATTGTTCTGGGAACGGAATTCCTAGCAAGCCAAGCTCTCCCATTTGCTTAAATACCTCTTCAGGAAAACGTGAATCTCTATCAAGTTCAATTGCAATTGGCTTAATTTCTTTCTCAGCAAAATCTGCCACCATTTCTTTAATCATTTGTTGTTCTTTCGTCAATTCAAAATTCATCTTAAATCCCCCTTAGTTTTCGCAAGACCGACTAGTTGGTCTGTCCTGCACATAATGATTTGTAAACGCTTTAAATAGAGTGGGTTGTCGAATTTATTAAACGGTATTTTTGGTAGTCTTGGATGTTTTTAGCATGTTCGGTCCAAATAGACTGCAAAACAATGTCGGTAAAGATATTGGCAATTTCTTCTATCGTTTTTCCACCATCTACCCTGTACCATTTATAAGTCCAGTTCACCATGCCCAGGATCGACATGCCAGTAATCTCAATTGGTAGTTCTGTTCGAAATTCACCTTTTTCTCTACCTTCTTCGATGACTTGAAAAAGCAAATCCCTATATTGATCACGCTTTTTTTTAATAACTTGAATGTATTGCGGCTTTAAATACATGCTTTCTTGATAAAAAACTGATATATGAGGTTTATAGAGGTGAAACACTTTTACAAATGACTGTATAATACTCTGAAGTTTTTCTGTGGGGCTTTGACTGGTTGCAAGTGCTTCTTGAGCTTTATTTAATACATATGAAATAAAGTAATCATGAATGACATAAAGGAGTTCATCTTTTGACTGGAAGTGATGATAAAATCCTCCTTTAGAGGTTCCACTTTCCTGAACTATCTGATGGACAGATACTCCGTGATATCCATGCTGTTCAAATAGACGCAGTGCGGTTTCAATGATTTTATCCTTAAGTTCCGTAGCAATATTCCTCCATTCGTTCTACATATTGAAAAGGTTACTTATCCTGATTTGATTTTAACAGACAATTTAAAATTGTCAATTTCTTATGTGGAATCGCTTTCAAAAATTTTATATGCTACCCAGATAGCCCTATAACAGTTGTTTCTAGGTAGCTAAGTAATTAATTCTTTTTAATTAGGAACTGCCGTGGAGTACCTACGAATGTTGTTTTCTTGAAATCAGGATATATGGATTGGTAGTGTACATAGAAATGGCAAGCGACTTCTTTCTAATGAAAGTTTCCCTTGCCATATCCTATGATGTTCGCCTATTTTTGGTTAATCGTGCATTTATTTACGTGATTTAAGTTCTCGGAACTTCACTTTTTCTAGCACCCACTTGCCATTTGCATAAAACCAAAGTGATTCAATATCCCCGATTCCGTCTGCATGATACGCCCCGCTTACCCGCTGTATCCCATTTAACCCTAAGCCTGATAGTGTCCTTGTAATTTTCATACTTGAATAAGGATCTATCATGAGCTCGGTAGGCTCACTTAATTTCCCGTCCTTATATAGCCCCATCCGATCGTAATCTTCTTTTCTGCCGGATAAATCGATTGTATAACTTTTGTTATTTGGAAGCTTGATTCTCGCCTTGTAGCCATCTATAAAATATGCTTCTACTTGTACTGGTAGTGGAACCGATAAATCAACAAACTTCCGGTCTTTAAACGAGTACAATTCATTCTCTACAATACCTCCACTACCACCAGTCTGTATAGAAACAAAAACATCCTTACAACCATCGTGATTCAAGTCTGCGAATTGGACTGTTGGTTCATATCCGCTACCTACCTGTAATGTTTTTTCGCCACCTTCGCTAAACTGGACTCTTAAATAGATTTCTTTCAAAAAATTTGCAGTCTCGTCATATGGAATACCGATTAATGAAAGAGTGTCCTTCTTGCCATCACAGGTTACATTTTCTTTTGTTGATACTATAGTTTTAGGTTTAACTTGCGCTGCGGACGTTTCAAGTGCTGGAAGTGCAAATAAGATTCCAAATGTGATTATAGATAGGACTAACTTCTTCACTCTCAATTCCAGACCTTCTTTCTTAGTGAATATTGTGTATTTTTCGCTGTGTTTAATGTTTCCAAAATTACAGGAATTATCCTTCGTGGTTCCATTGTATATTAAAGCATTTTATGGATGTAAGGTAGTTAGTTATACCCATTAAAATGAGGCTTGGTTGGTGTCTGAACCACAGGGCCTGCTGAGCCATGGAATAAAGAATAAGTGATTGGTATTTGTAATAACAAATGGATATTCCACTCCAGACGTGGAAATACAAGAAATAAGATGGATAAAAAATCGATTTTTCTAAAAAGTGAAGGATATATTTTAAAAAATGAAGGATAAAAGATACGAAAGTGTTGGATAACCAGGGTAGAGTGAAGGATAAAAGGTCTTTTCTGTTAGATAAAATTAGGATCTTTTGGTTGACGTTCCCTCCCGAGTTCATGGAATAAGGTATAAGTTGTCGATATCTGAGAAAACAAATGGATATTTCGATAAGGCAATAAAGGGACGGTTCTCTTGCTTCTTTTTTGTATGGAAGCAGAAGAAACGTCCCTTTACTGTTTATTTGTAATCTATTCCTAATATTGAAGTTTTTGCACTCTGTTATCAATAGTATAGGTAATAGGCTGTGGTAAGGCTTGAATGAAATTCAATAGAGCATCCAAATCAACTGGACCAACTTCTTTATTTTGTGCTTTGGTAAAGACAGTAAATCCGTCACCACCTCCAGAAAGGAAGGCATTTGCTGTTACAGTATACGTTTTATTAGGGTCCATTGTTGACCCATCTGAAAGTATGATGTTTACAACCTTTTGTCCAACTGGAAGGTTTGCATCCCAAGTATATTTAAAACCAGAAATTTGAAGCATTGTCGTTTTGGATGTCCCCCACTGCTGGTTGAGGAGATCACGAATTTGCTGACCCGTCATGGTTACTTTTGTCAGATCATTATTAAATGGTTGAACTGTGTATACTTCACCCCACGTAATTTCCCCTGCATCTATATCTGCACGTATACCACCAGGGTTCATAAAAGCAATATCTGTTTTCATCGTACTTCTTTGAGCATCGGCAATTAAATCACCTAGTAGCGATTCCCCATTGGCGTTCTGCATGGCAGGTAGGTTCACAGATGTAGTTGCTATTACACGGTTTACAATCGGTTCTACTTTCTTCTCGTAATTTTCGAGCATTTGTTTTATTTCAGAATCGGGTTCAATTCCTTCTTGAAAGGTTGTTATGATTTCTGCCCTTTTTGAAACGATATCTTTTGTTTTCGGATCAATTTCAATATCAACATCAGAGAAAGCCGTTCCATAGGAATAAGATTGAACCACTAGTTTATTGTTAATGGTTGCATTCATATGGGCATGGTTATGTGCACCATAGATAATATCGACTTCTTCGTCTACATTATTTGCTAGTCTCACTAAGTCTCCTGTTGGATTTTCTCCATTTACCCCGGAGCTACCTGGATTATGTGAAAGCACAACGATTGATTTTACACCTTGTTTTTTTAATTCTGCTACATTTCGATTAATTGCTTCCACTTCATCGGTAAACTTATATCC
The DNA here is from genome assembly GCF_010882125.1 of Peribacillus alkalitolerans. GTDB lineage: Bacteria > Bacillota > Bacilli > Bacillales > DSM-1321 > Bacillus_BN > Bacillus_BN alkalitolerans. The sequence goes on from NZ_JAAGVZ010000028.1 coordinate 13,196, forward strand.
TGCAATGCCACTAGCCACAACGACTGTCGGTGTTTCAGTTGTCACAACACCAATAAAACCGATTGGCATACCATTTACTTTCATAATCTTATAAGGCGGTAAGAGCGTTTCTCCCGTTTTTTCATTTATTACATTCGCGACAACCCATGGAAAATTAGATCCAGCAAAATTACCCGTTTTCTCATGCGTCCCCCCGTTTATCAGTCGAAGAAGTTCGTTTACTCCTTCATCAAATTCATGGTTACCAACTGTTCCGATATCAAAACCTAATTTGTTCAAAATCTCTATCGTGGGTTCATCCTGCATAAGTGCGGAAACAGGTGGGCTTGCCCCAACCATATCTCCTACTTGTACATGAAGGGTATTTTTATTTTCTGATTCCCTTTGTTTTAAATAGGCTGCTAACACATCTACTCGACCTGCTGATTTTCCTGCTACTTTACGCGTAACATTTAACTGACCGTGTAAATCATTAATTCCTAGTAATTGCACTTGAATAAATCGATTGTCGGCTGCAGGTGGTTTTTGTTTTTTCTTTTGTGTAGCTTCTGGACGATTAGAAATATGTCCATGATATTCTTCTGATAAACCATTGTCTCCTCGGGCAACCTCATTCGTCTTACTAGGATTATTAGTTTGGTTAGTTGTTGTATTAGTAAGATTGATTTTGTTGATATCATTATTCTTGTCCTTAACCTGCCGATACCCTTGATTATTCGTATTGTTTTGCATTTGATCATTACCATATTGGTTTCCCGTACAACCTATTAAGCTGATAAGGGTTAAGAAAATAAATGCTCTATACATCCAGTTCATAACATTCCTCCTTATGTAATATAGTGTGCTCATTTTATATTTTGTAAGTGGGGTTTTGAATATTCAGCTTAGAAGTTAACAACAGAAATTATGTTCCTTTGATAACGAGTTTTGAATAAAAAGTAAATATCTATAGACCAACCCTGGAAACTTTCAAGATATGATTTACAATCCAAGTCTCCACCATATAAATTAAAAAGGGTGACCCCTTTTAAAAGAGCCACCCTTTTTTCTATGAATCAGTTTGTTCAGTTTTGGAAAAAGCCTTGGATACAAGGATGATTGGACCTGATTCACTTTCGTCAAAAATGAAGGATCCATTTGAATACCGGTCACTGAATTTAAGTTCAGTCATTGGAAGTTCTGTTGATTGTCCCTTTTCTGTCATGACAGTAATGACATCAGTTTGATCCACAATCTCTACTCCAGCAATTCTATGAGGATTATTTTTTAATTCTCGAAGCATGAGGACACCTCGTTTTGCACGGGTTGTTTTCTCAAACTCTGATAGTTTTACTCTCTTAATCGCTCCGCGTTGAGTAGCTACTACTAGAGATTGCCTTTCATCTTCGATTATTTTTCCGCTTACTACATAATCGTCCTCTTTAAGGTTCATCCCTTTGACACCGGCTGCACGTGCGCCAATAGGGGTAATTTCCTCTTCTTTAAACCATAATCCATATCCTAATCTACTAGCTAAGAAGATTTCCTTATTTCCATCCGTAACATGGACTTCAATAAGTTCATCCTCATCCTTTAAATTGATTGCAACAAGTGGCTTAGAATATCGCTGCGCCTTATATAAAGCAAGTTCTGATTTCTTCACCATTCCATTTTTCGTAATAAATAATAAGAAATGCGGTTGTTCGAAGTCTTGGATAGGAATCGCTTTCAAAATGGTTTCGTCTCGATCAATCGGGATAATATTAGCAATATGTTGTCCAATGTCCTTCCAACGGATGTCTGGAAGCTGGTGGACAGGACAATATAAATAATTCCCTTTGTTCGTAAAGAGTAGGATAACATCCTTTGTGTTCATTTCGTATTGATAACGAATCATGTCAGTATCCTTCATGCCGTAGTCTTGGCCTCCGGATGCAGCAAAGGATCTCAGGCTTGTCCGCTTAACATAGCCCTCTTTCGTCACAGTGACCCATACGTCCTCACTTGCAACCATAACATCCAGGTTGATTTTGATTTCTTCGATTTCCTCTTCGATTTTGGAAAGTCGAACGTCATTGAATTGTTTTTTAACACCTTTTAGTTCATTCTTGATCACTGCAAGAAGCTTTTTCTCGCTTTCAAGAATTGAAAGTAGTTCCGCGATTTTATTTTTCAGTTCTTCCGCTTCTTCCTGAAGAGCTGTAATGTCTGTATTCGTCAATCTGTATAATTGCAACGAAACGATGGCTTCCGATTGCGGTTCGGTGAAATCGAATTTAGCCATTAAGTTGTTCTTTGCATCACGCTTGTCATTAGAAGCACGGATTGCTGCAATGACTTCATCCAGGATGGACAATGCCTTCATTAAGCCTTCGACTATATGTTCACGGTCACGAGCTTTCTGCAATTCATATTTCGAGCGGTTTGTAACAACTTCCTTCCGATGATCGATATAGGCGTCCAAAAGGTCTCGTAAACCCATAAGTGTTGGACGTTTTTTATGGATTGCCACCATATTGAAGTTATATGGAACTTGAAGGTCTGTACTTTTATAAAGGAAATTCAAGACGCCGTCCGCATCTGCCTCCTTTTTTAAATCGACAACAATCCTAAGCCCTGTACGATCCGTTTCATCACGTATTTCGGAAATGCCTTCCACTTTCCTGTCTAATCGAAGCTCGTCCATCTTTTTCACGAGGTTGGCCTTGTTCACTTCGAAAGGAATCTCAGTAATGACGATTTGCTGCTTTCCTCCACGAACATCTTCAACCGCAGCCTTCCCACGGATAATGATTTTACCTTTACCCGTTTCATAGGCTTTTTTGATGCCTTCCACCCCTTGGATGATCCCTCCGGTTGGAAAGTCTGGACCTTTAATAACTGTCATTAATTCATCGACAGAACTGTCTGGGTTTTCCATCCGCATGATGGCTGCATCGATGACCTCCCCAAGCTGATGAGGAGGGATTTCTGTCGCGTAACCTGCTGATATCCCAGTTGATCCGTTCACAAGCAGGTTCGGATACATCGCTGGCAGGACAACTGGTTCACTGGATGTGTCGTCAAAATTCGGTATGAAATCTACGGTCCTTTTTTCAATATCACGCAAAAGCTCACCTGAAATGGAAGACAGGCGAGCTTCTGTATAACGCATTGCGGCTGGTGGATCTCCGTCGATACTACCATTGTTACCGTGCATTTCTACTAACAGCTTACGTAGCTTCCAATCCTGACTCATACGGACCATTGCGTCATATACAGAAGAGTCTCCATGCGGGTGATAATTCCCGATTACATTACCGACTGTCTTCGCAGACTTCCTGAATCCTTTTTCATGCGTATTCCCTTCAACGTGCATTGCAAAAAGAATACGTCGTTGTACCGGCTTCAAACCATCACGTGCATCTGGCAGTGCACGATCTTGGATAATATACTTACTATAACGACCGAATCGATCGCCTAACACTTCCTCCAAGGGGAGGTCTCGGAATTTTTCCATTGATGTCATGTTTTAGACCTCCTCCGTGATGATCATGTTCTGATTGTCTAGGATATTTGAATCCTCTTCCATACCAAATGCGACATGGGTTTCAATCCATTTTCTACGAGGTTCTACTTTATCTCCCATCAATGTAGACACACGTCTTTCTGCACGGGCAGCATCATCTATTCGTACCCTGATCAATGTTCTGGTCTCTGGATTCATCGTAGTATCCCAAAGCTGGTCTGCATTCATCTCTCCAAGACCTTTATATCTTTGAATGATATATCCTTTACCAACTTTTTTGATGGTACCTTGAAGTTCGTCATCATTCCAAGCATACTCAATCACTTCTTTTTTTCCTGTACCTTTACTTACTTTATATAGAGGTGGCAATGCGATAAAGATCTTTCCTTCCTCAATTAAAGGTCGCATATACCGATAAAAGAACGTTAGTAACAAGACTTGGATATGGGCTCCATCTGTGTCAGCATCAGTCATGATTACGATTTTGTCATAGTTGATGTCGCCAACGTTAAAATCAGGTCCAACGCCACCACCAATTGCGTGAATGATAGTGTTAATTTCTTCATTTTTAAAGATATCCGAAAGCTTGGCTTTCTCGGTATTGATGACCTTACCTCGTAAAGGCAAAACTGCCTGGAATTTACGGTCACGACCTTGCTTAGCAGAGCCACCTGCAGAATCACCCTCAACTAGGTACAATTCATTTTTCTGAGGGTTCCTGGACTGAGCAGGTGTTAGTTTTCCAGAAAGAATCGAATCAGATTTCTTTCTCTTTTTGCCACTCCTTGCATCCTCACGAGCTTTTCTAGCCGCCTCACGTGCTTGGTATGCTTTAATCGATTTTTTAATAAGCATAGAAGCAGTTTCAGGATTTTCTTGAAGGAAATATGCTAAATGTTCTGAAACAATCGAGTCCACACTTGAACGTGCTTCACTTGTTCCTAATTTGCTTTTTGTCTGGCCTTCAAATTGAAGTAATTCTTCAGGGATTCTCACTGAAATAATGGCTGCTAATCCTTCACGGATATCAGTACCTTCAAGATTTTTATCTTTTTCCTTTAGCATGCCTGTTTTACGGGCATACTCATTGAACACACGAGTCATGGCTGCTTTAGAGCCAATTTCATGTGTTCCTCCATCCTTCGTCCGAACATTATTGACAAAGCTCAAGACATTATCAGAGTAACCATCGTTGAATTGGAATGCAAAATCTAATTCAATACCGTTTTGCTCCCCTTCAAAGCTAACTACTGGATGAAGAGTTTCTTTATCTTCATTCAAATATTGGACAAATGCTTCGATACCATTATCATAATGGAATGTTTCATGTTGTCCATCCCTCTCATCGATCAGCTCAATTTTCATCCCCTTCATTAAGAAAGCAGATTCTCTTAAGCGCTCAGATAAAGTCTCAAAGTTAAAAGTAGTTGTAGAAAAAATCGAAGCGTCTGGTTTAAAATGGATTGTCGTCCCGTTTGATTTGCTTGTCCCAACTTTTTCAAGAGTCGTAACGGGTTTACCACCATTCTCAAAGCGTTGTTTATACAAATTACCGTCTCTCTTAATGGTAACATCAAGCCAAACGGAAAGTGCATTAACTACCGAAGCACCTACTCCATGCAATCCACCGCTTGTTTTATAGCCGCCCTGTCCAAATTTCCCACCTGCATGTAGGACTGTCAGGATGACTTCTGGGGTTGGTTTACCGAGTTTATGCATTCCAGTAGGCATACCTCTCCCCTTATCAACTACACTAATGCTATTGTCTTTATGTATTTTTACGATGATCGTATCGCCATGCCCTGCTAGCGCTTCATCGATAGAATTATCTACAATTTCATAAACGAGGTGATGAAGACCTCTTGCATCCGTACTACCAATATACATCCCTGGTCGTTTACGTACAGCCTCCAACCCTTCCAGTACCTGGATGGCATCGTCGTTATATTCAATGGTTTTAGTATTCCTAGCCACTGACATTCCCCTTTCTAACAAAACATCCACCAAATCAGTCTTAGATTTTTATTTCTCCCCTAAGACTCTGAACCTTGCATTTTTAGTTTTAAAATTGATTTTAATCAGATGTAATAATTATTATACCATACTAAGAACAATCGTTCGGTTTCGACTTTCCATTACAACCTCGTTTTACAATAAGATCATTGTTCTTTAATGGTAAAGTCTATGACTTATTGTATCGTTAAAAAATTTTTTCGCAAATAATCTTTTTGTTCGTTTTGGAAAATTTTATTGAAAATACTCGATATTTAACGGAAGTAAATGAGCTAAAGCCAAACATTAGTGAAAAGAAATTATATACTATCTTCAAATTGGATGTCCTAATCTTGAGCCATTTCTTTAATTAAAGGATAAAAAAACAAGGATATATGCTTTTATTAAGCTTATCCTTGTTCATCAAATGTTATTTAGTTAATGCATGTTCCACTTTTATGCAGCGGTCCATGATTACTGTATGCCCTTTATCCTTAAGGAATTGATAAGCTTCTTCATTTTCTACCCCTAATTGTGCCCAAAAAATGTCTGCATCAATTTCAGAAAATTCTTTTGCTATTTCAGGGAGTGCTTCAGATCTTCTAAATACGTTGACGATATCAACATGTCCTTCAATATCTTTTAACGTAGGAACAGCTTTAACTCCTAACGCTTCCTCAATGGATGGATTCACAGGAATGATTTCGTATCCATTATCTTGCATGGCTTTGGATACCATGTATGACGTTCTTTCTGGATTATCTGACAGGCCTACTACAGCAATACGTTTTGAAGCCTTTAAGATTTTCCCCATTTCTTCACGTGTTGGATTTTGAATCATATCAATCATCCTTTCCTTTTTAGTCATTATAACAACACAAGAAATCGCAAAGCTAATTTTTACTCCTGAAATAAAACTTTTAAAGAGTCTTTTGCGACTTTTTTACATCCTCTTTGTCTATATCTACCGAAGCATTCATTTCCGACATGTCTTCTTCCGTGATCTTTCCACCTAACTCATTAAGTACCTTTTCCAATTCAGGGAACTATTCAAGTGTTGTCATTAAAATCAAACTCAAAAGAGTCATGTTGATTTCTATATTTTCTGTTACCATTTAAGATGTTATTACAATCTCAACCTATTTATCCTTATGCTTCTCATGTTGAGATGAGCGATCCAAGTAACTCACGAGTTGTTGGCCTATAATGATCGCAATCGTTCCCACAATTAGTCCATTTGAAAAAATGGCTGTGACGATTGGAGACAAGCCGACAAATGAATCAACAGGAACGAACATACAGCCCACTCCAATAAAAAGGGAGATGCCTATGGACAATTTTAAGTTTGGGTTGTCACTTCTTTGTATATCTTGCAGTGCTAATCCAATCATCCCCGCAAAAACAACAAAACTAACAGAATAACCTACAGGAGTGGGTAAGCTTGATAAAAAATTCATCATTGCAGGAAATAATGAAACAAGTATTACTAAACAACATCCTAAGACAAAGGGCAAACGGCTTACTGTTTTTGTAGTCTGTATGACCCCCCCTGCCCCCGATAAAGGAACAGGTCCCATTGTGCTAAATAAACCAGCAACAATTTGACTGATGCCCCCCATCATACCAGCATAATTCTCCCGATTTTTGGCGGTAGTTTTTCCATAACCTTGCACTACTTGTTCAACAATCCGTATACTTGCAATCATGTTAGTAATGAGTAAAAGTGTCACAAATAGTGATGCTACAATCAAACCACCATCAAAAATGGGACCACCAAAAACTAAAACTTTTGGGAAACTCATCATATTTCCAGAGTGTAAAGGTATGGTTGCAGTTAATCCAAACACCCCGAATAAAGTCCAACCAAATGCTAGTGATAATAGTATGGCGTATTGTCTTAACAAGGGTTTAGTACTAATAGAAAGTAGTATGGTAAAAGCAACTATGAGGAAACATAGCATGGCCACTTTTCCATCTATCGAGTCTTGCCTATATCCTATTCCAAGCATGCCAATCACAAAACTTTTGCTAAGCTGAAGAACTAATAGAAGGAGATAAACTCCTGTTACGGCTGGAGTGAATAACTTGCTAAGTGGTTTGATCAGTCCAAATACACTTAATAAAATAAAAATGACACCACTTGCAATTAATGCGCCTTGTAAAGCTTGTAACGTTTCTAATTCGCTAGAAAATAAAGTGCCTGAAAGACCAGCATAGACCGTAAAAATCCCCCACCATATTCCTGCTGGCCCATCATTAATTGGCAATCGATGACCGAAATAGGCTTGAAGAATTCCCGCTACTCCCATTACAAACATATTCCTTTGTACGAAAGAGGAAGTAGCAGCAGCATCTAGCCCAAATAACCCGGCAACTGCAATTGGGGCCACTATAGAACTAGCAAACATAAATGCCATCCATTGCAAAGAAGAAAATGTAGTTTTCATGGTATACACCTACCTTTTTCTAGAATTCTGCCTCATTGTATGTCATATGGAAAAGTTTCTCAATCAATACACTTAAAAAGGCTTTAATTGAAAATTCTTAAGGTTTTATCTCAAAAGTCGTGGTAAAATAATAGCACTGCATGATTCAAGAAAAGATTTAGAAAGGGCTAATCAAATGACGTTTTTAGTTATTATTCTTTCGTATTTAATTGGCTCCATCCCATCGGGGTTAATTATCGGTAAGATGTTCTATTCAACCGATATAAGAGAGCACGGGAGCGGAAACCTGGGAGGAACGAACACTTTTAGAACTCTAGGTGTTAAAGCAGGATTAATCGTTACGATCATGGACGTTTTGAAAGGTACATTAGCTACCGCTCTACCTTTTTTATTAGGAGTAGACCTACATCCACTTTTAGTCGGAGTATTTGCGATCGTAGGCCATATGTATCCAATATTTGCTGGATTCAAAGGCGGTAAAGCCGTAGCAACATCAGGTGGAGTTTTGCTTGGTTATGCACCTTTATTGTTTCTACTGTTGTTTCCAGTGTTTTTTATTACCTTGTACATAACAAAGTATGTTTCACTTTCTTCTATAATTACTGCAATCATTGCGTTAATAGGTGCGATTATAACTGGTGATCTTCTTTTAATCATCGTTGTAGCCTTGATGGCAATCTTTATTGTTTATAGACACCGAGCGAACATAAAGAGGATAAGAGAAGGAAATGAACCTAAAATAAAATGGATGCAGCGTAAAAGGTAATTGAGGATAAGAAATCAAATATGTACAAATAAAATATTTTCACAAGCAACCTCGAACACTAATTGTCGAGGTTTATTTTTGTATTTTAATTGGTAAATAGGTCTCTAATGGTTATATAACTACCTCTCACTACTTCTGAAAGAAAAAGAGGGAAGTGGGAGACCCCACCCTCCCCGTGGAAAGCAAGTGCCTCTCGCTGCAATCAACGGACAATCTTTATAATAACAACAATCTATTCGAAAAGAGCAAAAAAAAAGACCTGATATTAATCAAGTCTTCCCTCTTTCTCATATGCAATCACCACAACATCTTTATTGGTTTGTGATTTAATCTTGTTTTCAAACGCCTTAATTTCATCTATCACATTTTCTTCCAAAACAGCAGCGGAATACATGTTTTTACTATTCATCATTTCACCCCTTTTCATTAGTATGACCGATATATTTATTTACATCCAATAAAGGTTGTAATCCCTGCTTCTTCTCTTTGTGTAAGTGTTTCAATTTATTACACTATGAGATAACATAAGGATTGTAATATGTGAAAAAATGAATGAAGAAAATAATGATCTGTTCTATATCTAACATAGTAAAAAGGCATTTCATGGTAACGGGTTTTGTTTTGAAGTCCAAAACTTAAAATAGTTTGGAAAATAACAAGTTAAATCGCACAAAAAAGACACCGAAATTTACGGTGCCTTTTTTATGTATTAATTATTTTTCTTGTTCAACTATAGCCCCATTTAGTTTAAGTGAAAGGTTTCACGAACTATAGCAAGTTGTTATCTTTAACTAGTTCTATATGGACGAGCCAATTGTAAAGAAGTTAGTCGTTCTACTAACTCTAAATACTCATCATTATTAATTTCAAATGGTTCCCACTCTCCTGCACGAGGATAATCACCTTTTAGGAACAACCTATTAACTATATCAAGTGTTGGGATTACCTTTTGAAAATCTAGTAATAGCATTCCCGTATCAAATATTAATTCTGCTGGTGTACCTTTCTTTGATACAAAATTTCCCTTTGAACCATATGCTTCAGGGAGTAAGTTATATTCAAGTGTTCTCAATTTTCCAAACCCTTTCTCAAGTATCCTTCCCCTTTAACTAAATTAAGAAAATAGTCGCAAAACAACCTTGTACTCCTACTCAAGCACGTTAGTTGAACTAAGAGCTACCGATAAAGAAATCGCCCTTGTTCTTAAAATGACTTTTATTCAATATAGTTTACATTGTTGACTTTACACCAATCTATAGCAATCTCTTTATATCGTTCGTCACGATATGAATACCATTGATCTTCAATATCAAAATCGATGATTTTATCCTTAAATCTTCTAAAGGCACCCTTTCCCTGAATTGCATTTAATAACAAATTTCGTTTTTCTAGATCACTTACCGACAGGCAAAAATCTTCTATAATCTCATATTCGTTAACTTCATATTTTGTCGGTAGCTCTATGTAATTCTCAAAGTTTTCAAATACATCAATTGCAACATTTCTATTTTCTTGTTGCCAATCAGGTAAATGATTAATTGGTTTTTCCTCTTCAGCTGCTATTAAGTCTTCCGAAGTTACTGAAATAATTTCACCTGTTTCTATTTTAAGAAATGTCCGAGACTCTTCAAACTCCATTTCCAATTCTTCAATAATATATTGTAGCTTTACTGGATTGCCCAATTTTTAATCACCCTTTATTTTTAATAATTCACCCCGAGTTGAAGAAGTAAATATAAATCAATTTTTAATTGATAAAAATGTATCTACCATACTTATCATAAAATACATTGTACTCAAGCCATTCCCAAATTTCATCTTCTTTTTTTCCTGAGTTCTGCTTCAACTTCATCTTCTGTATAAATATCAATTTGTGGTCGAGCTTCTCCTATTTTTAATATCTATTCGAAAAATTCTTTTGTCTCACTTTTTTCTACATCGTCCTCAATGTCCATTCTTTCGAAAACCCCTGCATATATATTATCCAATAAATCAATTCCTTTAAAAGAAAATACATCGCCGCATAAAGTTTTCGTTCGTCTCTTCTGTAAATTTAATTGTCATTTATGGTCACCTCGATAAAATTTTAACCGAGCCATCTTCAACTATACTGCCCTTTAGGTCAATATTAATCTTCCGAAATGGCAGCTGAATCTTCACTCGAAAGGTCCTGTTATTTCTACAAGATTTATCTATTGTATAGGAAATTTAGGTATATAAGAGAAATATGTAAAAGGAGATGAGATGGTAAAGAAATAATTGGAAATTTATGTTAAACTCTTTTTAAAAGGAGGATTATATTTCAAGTATTAATAAGTCTATTACTGAATTTTTTCTGAAATTCCACAAACCTGCTAAGTAAAAAAAACCGTTCCTGATTATTACAGAAACGAATGAGTTAGTTGGAATAGATTACTCCTTAATACTTTTATGAAAATAATAAATGCCGATAAAAAAGAAAATTATACTCAACAATAAAGGTATGAATCCAATGTTATACAAAGCTGTTCCGAACTGACCAAAATTAGAGCTCCGTCCTATCCCACCTTCTTCAGATGAATATAACGAATAGACTGCTGCCGATATAAGTGTCATTCCGAATAAAAGGGTGCTGGATAGAATTCCAATACCACCAATTACAAGGTTTTTCATTTTTTCCCCCTAACTTAAAAATATGAATTTATATATTAAATTCCATCCTTAACTCTCAGAACCTTTTCATTTTACAAATAAAGCTTATTAAACTAAACGGCCCCTTTAATTAAAAGAGAAAAGCTGTCGCAATGACAGCTAGTTCTAAATTTTAATGTTAATTATTTTTGTGTTTTTTCGTAGAAAAATAGATAGGTAATAGTATTGATAGGACTATAGGAGCTAGTCCAATTAATATAATTGTCCCCATTAGATTAATCATGTTTTTCATCTGTGAATATTTTAAAAGCCCCAAATATCAACACTAGAGGAAGTACTACTAACACAAGTCTGAGCAAATAAACTTCATAGAAGAAGAAATTCAATAAAATAAATGGAATTCCAAGCATAAGCGTAATTGACACGAACTTAGCATATCGAATAGCGGTTCTTGATATTTCTGGTTCCTCTTTGTACATCCATCGATTTCCAAATAAATAACTTTCTTCAGGATAAAAGTATGTCCATAGTAGCACCCCATATATAGGAATCATTATAATCATTGAAATAATAACGTTAATAATCGTATCAACCATAATACTCCCCCTAAGAATTCAGTAAAATCAACGTGGATTCTCTTAAATATTACGTTTTCTTTCTATATAGGTTTCACCTAATCCTCTTCATTATGGGAATATATTGTCTTATGATACTAACCGGACCTTTTAGCTCAATTCAACAAAAAAGAGCATTAATCCTTCTTGGATCAACGCCCCCGTTAACGAAGTAGCACATATGAAAAAGACAAATAAGAATTTACTTTTTATTTTTCTCCTTATCATCAAAGGCAACTTCAATAAAGAATAATAATAAAATTGTAACGATCTCAATTGTTAATGGAATTGTAATACTTTTCATTAGTTCATCAATAGTATGAAAAGCTAACCAATTAAATGTGCAATCAATAAGCAGTCGTGTTATAAATAATTTAAATTTATCTGATATATATTGGGATGATAACTTAATAAGAACATTGGCGAATAAATCCAATACTAAACCAAAAACAAAGAAAAACAAAACAAAACCTAAAATAGAGTATGGAGATGTATATTCCACTCCAAATAATCTAAAAAAGCCTACAATCCCAAAGAAAAAAATCCCTATAACAAGTGTAATGGATAGTACGACAAGGAGTGTTGACGCTGTAATAACCAGCATCTTTTCAAATAAATTTAAATCTCGAAATGAATTTTTATGATTTTTTAGTTTCATTGTTAATGACATTCCTTTTTTACGAAACTTACAATTACTAACAAATTGTTACCTATCATTATAATATACCTTCTTTTACTAAACCGCCCTGTTTTTTCAATAAATTCAACCAAAAAATGCGTCAATCCTTCTTGGACCAACGCACACGTTAGCTGAGTAAAAGTTAATTTATTTAGATTTATAATTGTTTTTTGTTGTTATTAAAAAGTATGAAAAAAACAGTCCTACTCCTAGAAATAGAATGGTAGTTATGAATGTTGTTGTTCCAGGGTTTTCATTGATAGTTTTCCATAATGGTTTACTTTCCAAATACGGTTCTTCTAACAGAGTACCTACTCCTAAAACAATACCCTCTTTTTCATATAATATTGCCCATATTTGGTATATCTTTGCCAATATAAATCCGACTACCAAACCCTTTTTGTTTACTCAGGTGATTCACCACCTCTATAATGACTAAAAACCTTGATCTTCCATCATTTTCATAGGGTCATCATGAGTAATCGTAAAAACCATCTTTATTGAGTCCTCTTTCACATGTAGTATGTAAAATGAATCATGTACGAGATCAAAAGTTTGTCCGGATTCTTTCTCTACTCTTACTTTTCCAAGAACCTCTACTAATACATAGTTATCTTTCAGTAGTGTTTCGGCCACTGGGGTTAGCGTAAAGGATTTATAACCTAAAGATTTTAAGTATTCACCAGACTCTTTTGTCCCAGCTAAATAATCTTCTTTCTTTATTGCGTGTACATCTCCGGAAGGATAAGCACCCACCAAAGGATCACTCACAAGTGGTTCAAGCAGATCTGGACTATACAAATTATTCGCCTCTTCGAAATTCATAAAATAAGTTTTGATTCTTTCGCTTACTTTATTCATGATTATTCCTCCTCTTAATGACTAATTGTTTAGTCATTTTTATTTTTAAATGTATGCAATGGCTTGTTTAATTACTACTCGCATTCCCTGCCAATAGTACCTCCAATAAGATAAATCAGTTCATTTAAATTGAATTTTCGAATCATCCCTAATCCCCTTTTTACTTTTTTCTTGCTACTATCTGAAGGTTTACTTACTATCTTATTTAGCTAACCTACCACTTTAGTTGAAAAAGAAAAGCTGCCTAAATGACAGCTCTGATCATCAACCAACGCCCCCTTTAGTTTAAGTGAAAATCTTCACAATCTTTTTTTAGCTTAACAAAATCTATTCCCTTAATGTGTAGTGGCATATCAAAAAGACGCCTTCTTACTAAAGAAAAGCGCCGTTTGCTGAAGATCAATTAACTTATATTACCTTGTTTCCTGAATCATTAAACCCACAGTTTCCCAAGACTACGTTCTCTCCTTCCAAAGCTTCATTGGATTTTTTTGCCCTTCATTTAATGGCATTTGTATCATCGATAGTGAGCGTTCTGCTTTTGATTTTTGTAAATCCTCATATATAATTTTAGATTTCCCTAATCCCACTTCAACTGCATTCTCAACTGAAGCACAATAAAAAACCTTTTCGATTCCAGCAAAGTACATTGCCGTTAGACACATCGGACAAGGCTCCCCACTTGCATACATTGTATAACCGGATAGATCATTCGTCTTTAATTGCTCTTGCGCGCGCCGGATAGCCAGTAATTCCGCATGTCCACTAACATCATAAGTTTTGTGCAGCTCATTAACACCTTCAGCAACAACGTTGTTATTTTTCACAAGTACTGCACCAAAAGGTTGTCCACCCTCACGAACATTTTCTACCGCTAGTTCTACTGCTCGTTGCATGAATTTATCCATTTCAAAACCTCCATTAATGATTTAAATTAAAAACTGTTAATGTAATTTTAAGACAGTAACATTGGCCTTGCTGAATAAACTTTCACCTATAAACACTATAGTTCTATAAATTTGAAATTGGGAATACCATTGTCGGAGAAAAAAGTTCAGTTGACCAAGAATTTCTCAATTTTTAAAATCTTTGTTTAACAAAACGTTCAAATACAAAAAGACGCCTCCTACTTAAGAATGGCTCCGGATTCTGGAAGATTATTAATGTATCTTATTAATGATAAGCCCATAATTTTAGTAGTAAGTATCACAATCTTTTGTACTAAACCCGTCATTTCAGTTAAATTTCTGACAGTTTAAATTCAATAAAAGAAATTCTAATTAATTCTTTCCTTGTTAAAGGAAAACAATAAGGGAAAGGAGAAATCCATTCCCTTTTTGACTAGATGCTAATCTTATTTGACGTTTTTCATTTAGTAAATTTTGGTTTAAGATCAACTTTATATGGTTCATGTTCAACGAATACAGTTATGTCCTTGCCATCTTTGTCTTTACCAGTTCTTTTATACGTAAATTTATTATTATTAAGTTCGGTAAGTTCAAGAGCTGCACCATACTTATTAACGCCAATTGAAACATGGGCTCTTATTTTATTTTCGTGTACAATATCGAAGTAACCAAAATCACCGCGGCTTTTGCCTGTTTCAGGATTGAAAAACTCATATTTATTAGTCTTGTCATCAAATTTTGCTATACTAATAAACAAAGTATTATACTTTGTTAAATCATTGCCGTCTTCATCTAGTACCTTTGTTCCGTGCCAAAGGGTGTTCCCTAAAATTTTATCTCCATCAACGTCTTTAACGATATCTCCCGTAGTAGTGTCCAACTGCTTGTCCGGATCAGTAAAAGAAAGCTCTTTTTCTTTATATGGAACATGTTCAACGAAAACTTCTACCTCGTTGCCTTTAGCATCTTTTCCCATTCTTTTATAAGTAAAAACATCTTTATTTAGTTTTGTCATTTCGACAACTGCTTGATAATTCATTGATTCTGAAATCAATATTCTTTTCTTCCCATCATTGGTGATAAAGAATGTTCCCTTATCGCCACGACTTTTACCTGTCTTAGCATCGAAAAATTCATATCTTCCTGATTTCACATCATATTTCGCAAGACCAATAAAATTTGTGTTCTCTTTTGTTAAGTCATTATTATCTTTGTCATACACTCTTGTACCTTGCCAATTTGTACTGCTAAGAATGTTAGCCATTTCCTGTCCTTTGGTTAACTTATTTTCCTTTTTAGTCTCTTTAACAGCTTGTTCTTGATTCTGTTTACTATGATTTTCTTGGGCGTTAGCACTAGCACTGCACCCTGTTAATACTAATGTGAATCCGAGCAGTATTGATGATATTGCTTTTGCTTTTTTGTTCATTTTTATCGTCTCCTCATTTTCTTATTTTGGTGTTTTTTAGATTATCCTAATATTTAAGCAGTAAAACGGTATTAATTTTACTTGGAAGCTTATACAATCTGGCTATTTTGCTCCTGATGTTAACAATATTTGTTCAATCTTCTTAAATCCATTCTCACGTGCATGTTGCAAAGGAGTTATATTATTTCTATCTGGAATGTTCACATCCGCCCCATGCTCGATTAGCAATTGTATGGCTTGCTGTTGTCTTACACCACCGTTATTCAACACGATTGCTTCCATTAATGCGGTCCAACCGAGATCATTTACATGATTAACATCAATATCAGTCTTGGTGAGTAGTTCATTGATAGCATCTATATGACCATGTTCTGAAGCAGGAATCAATGCAGTTCCTCCATAACGGTTAATCATCGCCGGATCCGCACCTGCTTTGATTGTAAGCTTAAGAATTTCAACATATCCTTCTGCACCGGCATATAAAAAAGGATTGTTTTTCATGTTATCTTGAATGTTGATGTCAGCCCCCGCATTAATCAAGACTTTAGCGGTTTCGACATCATTATTATAAGTTGCGATCATAGTAGCAGTTCGTCCTTCTGAGTCCTTTGTATTTATATCGACACCTTCCTTAATCAATCTCTTTATTGTTTCTGTTTCCTTGAGTTCTGCAGCTTGAATTAATTTTTCAGTCATATCTATTTCTTCCCTTATCTCTTTTTCCGGTGTATTTATTTCTAAATCATTATCAGAGACACATCCCTGAAGGAGGATAATGCCTCCAATAACTATTGTCAGCCACCTCCACATCAAATTCACCTGCCTCCCGTTCTTTATTATTTAATGAAAAGACCCAGACACTCATTGACTTTGTTACTACTTCTATTATGTTAGTACACAATTATAAACTCCCTCTAAAAAAATTCTTAAAAAAAAATAAACTTTTTCTTAAAATTTCTTAATGTTTATAAAAAAAATAACCGCCACCTTTGTGACGGGTCTTTCTAGTTCGTTCAATTATCTATTCAACAAACAGTATGTTTTCATTTAATTTAGCAAATAAATCATAGGTGGATATGGTTTTAACAACCGATTCAAGATAAAATCTGGGTTTCCCAGATTCCTCTGAAATTAATCGAGTTAAACTTGAACAGAATGATTTTGAATAAAGCATACACATACAAGGCAAATAGTGCCTGTACCATAATACCGTCCATCAATTTCGTTCAGTTTATACCGCACCCTCACCTTCCTTGACTTTCTACACGTTATCAGGAAATACTGTCACAATCACACCATCCGTATTATTGCCCGATACTTCATAACGAAGATTGGCTGGCACAGTAATAGTGGTATTTTCATTAACAGGATAATAAAAGACCTCATATTTTTGACCATTTACAGTAGCAGAAATATGTTTTTGTTCTTTTAGATAGTCTAAATATTCCTCTAAAACAAAATTCTTTTCTTTCATAATCGCACTATGTGGTAAACTGACATAGCGGATATGCCATGGTTCATTCATAATTCCCGTTATGTCCGTTTTATCCTCTGGATAACGTAGAGTAAACCCGTATTTCCAAGCGTTTTCTGCAATCCACTCTCCCTCAGGTGCTACCGCCATCTTCCCTTGGGTACTTCCCACATCAAGCGATAAACCTAAATTGTGTTCGCTGTAACCTGCTGGCAAGGTACGATTGGAACCCATTTCTTTATAAAGTTTAGTTTGCTTTTTATATTCTTTAAAATTCAATACACAAAATAGCCTCTTACGGATATCTATCCGAAGAGGCTATTTTTTATCAAACTTTATTAAAAATGATCAATTTTTATTATAAATCTACAGAATAAGTAAGTACCTCTGCCTTTCATTTTATTGTACAATAAACATATTTTTTCGCTTTAAAGTCTGATCTCACTTTTTTGTAATTTATTTCGGGACGATACCTAGCAATCTTCTACCCATTAACCATATTGACAGACCAGTTCCCCACAAGATCAGGGCAGAGCCAAAGCCTACTACAGACATAAATGTATTTATTTGATGTTCCCCAAGTGTGACCTTCGCAGGCACAAACATTAATGTAATAATAGCAAGTAAACAAAGGAGTGCCCCTGTAAAATAATAGAGTCTAACTTGGAATAGAGGTGCCAATGGGATAAAATGAACACCGACAATAATAGCTATTAAGACAGGTATAAGTTCAGTGTGACGAGTAGCGTTACAGACAGTAATCGTAATTGCTATAGCCAAACCCTCTGCCGCGAAAATAATGTTAAACCAAAACCTCGTACGCTTCCCACGCCTTAAATCTGTTTTTGAAACTTGATTCGTTAATTCTCGCGATGCACGTATTAATGAAACACCGCCGATGAACAGAGCTATACCTATGATAACAGTAGCAACTAACAACCATGGAACTCCCCAGCCTTGCAATCCCATAATTCCTGTGTACGCCCACAGAGTACCGAAAAACGCCATGAAAAATACACCAGATGCCGTTCCGCGTACTGCAGCTCCAGGAATAGTTCTTGATGTTTGTGTCACAAATAAAAATCTCCTTTTAACCTAAGTATTTGTTCATTGCAACCGCATATCAACTTACATTAGCATAATGTAGTTTATTCACGAAAAAATCCTATATACCTTTTTATATTTATATTTAGGTGGGCAAATTGCTGAACTATTTTGCCCCGTTACCTCAATATGCCTTATTCAACTATATGTTCCGATTGTTGAAAAAAAGTTAATGACGATTGTTAAACTAAACTCCCTTTTGTTAAACAATAAAAGCCGCCAGGAATGGCGGCTAAATCTTGAATTCTTACACACCTTAATTGATTAAAATAATAAATGATATAATGTGCTTAAAATAATTAAAATAATTACTTCAATTATTGTTCTTTTATATTCTCTATCCACTTTTCCCGAATAAGTTTTTAACCTATTCTCTTTAAGAGCTTTTTTGAGTTCTTTACTATGCCTTATAGACCGAAAAATAGAATAAATTGCATATAAAAATATTATTCCAGCAAATATTATTTTTATAATATCCATTACTTTCATCCTCTAGATTATGTTTTCCTTGTATATTACCCTACAAATTATGATGTATTCTTTCTTCAACTAATCTCCCTCAATAAAGAAAGCGAAATCGCCCGTTTTCTCTGGTTTTCTCAGTATTTCACAATTAGATAATTTGGTGTTATATGTCATTAATATGGTTGGATTTATCTCTAAAGGATAAATTTGGACCTTTGAAGAAAAAAGATTCATAGCTCATTAGCCACTCACTTACAAAAAATGGTGGATGAGTTAAATTATGATCGCACTGGTGGATGTCCACATATCTCATGGAGGTCAACCCTCCCATGTCTCACAGAGTCTACGCTCTCAAATTCCTTCGTCCAACCTTTCCATGAGGTGGATGTCAGTCATGCTGCCCCACAGGGTCTTTGCCCGAAGTTTAGTTGCTTTGCTGACTAATCCGTGCTTCAAATGTACGTGACGTATGACACCAAAAAAACTACTTGCTACAAAACTGTTCTTACTAGATTACGCTGCTTTTTCTACTACTCTTTCTCTCATATGAGGGATATCCTTTAACATTCTCTCTTCACTAAACTCAAATTGTTTCTTCCCAATGGCAAAGAAAATCCGGATTAACTTATTACACAATGCAATCAGAGACTGCATTTTCTTTAGTGGATTATCTGGACGTTGCGTATAGTAAGCGTGTAAGGCCTTAAATGCAGAGTTCTTTGCGACCATAATCATACAAACCCTGAAGAGAAGAGCCCTCAGCTTCTTCCTACCTCTTTTAGTAATCCTGGTTTGTCCCTTATGCTTACCAGAAGTATTCTCCTTCAAGCTCAATCCAGCCAACTTTATGATTTGTCTAGGATGAGAGTAGTCTCCAAGATCTCCCACTTCCGCGAAAAATCCGGCAACAGTATCTCTCCCTACACCCTTGATGGCCAACATTTGTTGGACACCTGGGATATGTTCAATCAATTTGTCTATTTGTATATTTAATTCTTCGAATTTCATTTGGATTAGATCATATTTATCAAGCAGGGTGGTCAGTTCTAGCTTGGCCATTGTAGCTCCTTGTCGAAGTCCGATGGACTCATTGGCTGCTTGTTTCAACTCATGTATCTTGTTCATTCCCACACTACGTTTCACTGATTTTCTTAGATGATTTAATAGATCTTGGTCAGAGTATCCAAGCAGTTCATGTGGTAAGACTCCTAATCTTAAAAATTGCAGGGCTGCTTTCCCTTCCCATTTTTTAAAGACTTTCAGAAACTCTGGAAAATATCGATCTATCCAGTTATGAATCTGTCCTTGAACCGTTTGGAGGTCTTCAGACAGGAGATCACGAATTTTTTTCGCCACGCGGAGTTCTGCATAAACTCCTTGAGGAACCGTAGGTTCAGCGTATCTACCATCCTTGACCAACTGTGCAATAACTCTGGCATCTTTCACATCGTTCTTAGTCGGTGAATTGTCGTCGAGTTCCTTACTTCTCTTTACATGCAATGGATTCACAGCGACAAACTTAATCTCATTTTCTTTTAGAATGTGAGCTAAATTAAGCCAATAATGACCGGTAGGCTCCATGCCTACTATCACTTTTTCCATGTTCTGTTCTTGCTTCAAATGATGAATCCACTGGAGAAATAGTTGAAATCCCTGCTTGGTATTTTCGAAATAACAAGGGGCACTAAACTCCATTCCTCTGAAATCTTGCGCGCGTGCGACATGCTTGAACTTGGCTATATCAACGCCTATAATAAGAGTCTGAGAAGTAATTTGAGCAATCTTTTCATTTTGGTTATAATTCATTTTAAAGCCTCCTGGTATATGAGTAATGTCCTTTTCGCTGCCCAGCTTCAGTACACTCTCATTCTACCAAGAGGTTATTTTTTTGTTCAAATCTCATTTTCAGTCATTACAGGAATGCTGCCCCTTCGTATTATAAGGTCAGCCAGATATTTCTGGTTGACCATTTTTTATAAGGTTTTATTATTACAGTAGCCAGCGTAGAACGTAACTACCCGTGGGGTTTAACCCCGTCAACTAAACCGTTCGCCCCCTACCTGTAGAAACATGATTAGCCTGGTTGGGACATAGATCTCGTATAACAAGCGAAGCTGTGATACTGCATGGAGGAATTAGGGGTTACTGGCAAATTACTAGTCTAGGAGGAGATTAAGAATGAATCCAGTCGTTGGTCTGGATGTGTCAAAAGGAGACAGTCAGGTACAAGCATTTTTGGATAAAGGCAAACCGTATCGTAAGAGCTTTAAAGTACCTCATACAGTTGAGGGGCTAGGCTTACTTTTAGAATTTCTTGAGGAAATAAAGATTGAAACGGGGCAAAAGCCTTCAGTCGTACTAGAATCAACTGGGCATTATCAGACTCCTGTTGTTCATTATTTAGAGGATAGAGGATATTTATTAATTATTATTAATCCTTTGATTTCCTATAAGGCAAAGGGTACAAGTCTAAGAAAAGTAAAAACAGACGCGATCGATGCTTACCTTCTTTGTGAATTATTCTATAAAGAGGAATTAGAGCCATATAAAAAGCGAGGAGTCCAACTGTTAAATCTTCGTAATCTCACAAGACAACATGAAAATATAACTGGTGTCATGATACAAACAAAGCTTCAATTTCAGGCTGTGCTTGAACAAGTCTTTCCTGAATATATAGGGGTTTTTTGGGACCTATATTCAGTCGTCTCACTCTTAACTCTTTCAGAGTTTCCCTCTTCTGAAGATATTTTGAGTGCAGATGAAGAAATCATTACTAACAAGATACGTGAGTTTTGTAAAAGTCGATCTAGCAAATGGGCAAAAGAGAAAGCCAAACAGCTTAAAGCTGCGGCAATTCGAAATCCTTTTGAAAAGACTGTGTATCAGAGTCATATATTGAGCCTTGGTATGTATATTAACATTCTTCTTCAATACAAAGAGCATCTATCAAAGTTAGAGTCAGAGATAGACGCTCTCGCTAAGGAAGTTGAAGAATATAATATTATCAAATCTATCCCTAGTATTGGAGAAAAAATCGCTGCCACGATTATATCTGAAATTGGAGAGATAGATCGATTTAACAATCCTAAGAAGCTTGTAGCCTTCGCTGGTGTTGATCCTAGTGTCTTTGAATCTGGTAAATTTACAGCCACCAGAAATAAAATCACTAAAAGAGGATCTAGTAGGCTTCGGCATGCCTTATATATGGCGGTTCGTTGTGCTATTCGCGATTGTCGAAAGACAAAAACAACCGATGAAATCATCCCACGCAACAAGAGAATGCGAGAGTTTTATGACAAGAAGCGTGAAGAAGGTAAGCCTTTTAAAGTGGCTGTAATAGCATGTTTAAATAAGCTGTTACATTGGATTTTTGCCCTGTTAAAAAACAATACGGTATTCCAAGATATAGCTTAGAACCTAAATTCAACTAAAAAACACAAAACCTTCCAACTTTGTGAGAACGGAAGGTTATTTGGCATACATATTTTTAGTATAGCATGAAGAATTTAAAGTTTTTAATGAAAAATATTGACAAACTATTAGCTGGTTTAGTCAAACAAACAAAAAGACCGCCGCAGCGATCACCCTCATTAACTCTTGCCCCCAATAGTTTAAGAAGAAATCTTTAGAATTGGAGATCTAATTCATTTAAAGTTCCATTCAATATTTATCTGATTTTCTCCGCCAACTCTAAAATAATTCCCTCTGGACCACGAACGTAGCATAACTTATAACTTTCTTCATATTGCTGTATCTCACTAAAGATTTCCGTGCCCTTATTTTTCAATTTGGCAACAATAGCTTCAATATCTTCAACAGCAAAGCAAATATGTCGGATACCTAGCGTATTTGCAGAAGGTTGCTGAATATCTTTTTCATCTGACGGCGTATAAAATTTGACTAGCTCTATCCATGCCTGACCATCTGGCATCCCCATTCCTACACATGCCGTTTTAACACCATTAAGCCCAACTATTTTGTCCAACAGTTCTCCATCCAATTCCCATTCCGCCTGCACTTCAAGTCCTAAATCAAGAAAAAACGCTTTAGCCGCTGAAAGATCATTTACGTTTATACTCACATGATCTATTCTATTGATCTTCATATCTCATTCCTCCTATGTTCTTGTTATATTCAATACCTGTTTTCGTGTAAGATTTGTTTGAAATTCTAATCCGCTTAAAACAGGAAAATATCCTTATTCAACAAACCGCCGAATATTCAAATCGAGTAGGAGGCACGTTACCGTGCCGACCTCTCACACCACCGTACGTACCGTTCGGTATACGGCGGTTCGAAAGTTTATGTAATTACTAAAG
>NZ_JAAGVZ010000029.1 GCF_010882125.1 Peribacillus alkalitolerans
ACAAAATAAACACGGCATGAGTCCTGTTGAATATAGAACTCATGCCGCGTAAACGGCAGTCTTTTAAAAGTGTCTACTTGACGGGTATACGTTCAAAATGACAGCTCATATCTTAATCTATTGCCCCGGTTAAAATACTAAAACAAGATGTTAATCTTGACTCATTGCTTTGGTTATTTTTTCAAATAGTTGAACTGGCATTGTGAATTTGGTAGGTTTTTCATAATGCACATATGTAAATACTTCTACCTAATCCCTTAAACATCCATTCTAGGATTATTTTTAATTTACATATGTAATATTCTGTAAATGCATAAGAATTTCCTTCCTACTCCCAATACAATTTCCATTTCTTTGGACTAATTATTATAAAATTCGATTCTATTTTTTCCTTATTGCTAAATAACCTAATCCTAAATAAATAATCCCAACACATAAAATAAATAGTTCATTTTTATATCCTAGCGACCCGAAAGAAAACAAAAAGATTACAATAAACACAATACCAAGTGCTATACAAAATCCTATAAAAAAAATAGACCAGGTTTTGTTTTTAAGCTTGAATGCTCCAATCATAGTAATACAACCAATAACTAAAAGGATGATAAGGAGTAGTATAGATGATTTATCAAAAGAGGAATGTTCATATCCTGTATTTAATGCTTTTGAAAGACTCATTCCAATAAAAGACAATATACTAAATCCTATTCCGACGAAGATGGTCAACATGCCCACAATAACCCCAAATGTCTTTGTAAACATATATTCTTTAATGTTATCACCTACTGTATTTATTCAACTATCTATTTCATATTCCACTAACTCTATAAGATTAGTAACTTTTTAATTTCTCCTGATTTATTTCTTTCTTTATTTAATAATTTTTTGTTGTATCAATGTCTCAATGGCAATATTTTTAGCTTCACTTCCACCACCATTTATATTCACGGCAAAGACCCATGTATCCTTTTTTGTCTCAACAAAACCTATATACCAGCCCAGTCCAAAATCTGATAATCTTGTCCCTGTTTTTCCGTGCAAAGTATAGTTATCTTGATCGTCCTGAATCATCATCCTTTTAACTGTTTTTTGATGTTTCTCTTCAAATGGAAGATTTTCATGTACGAGTTTTTCCATAAACTCCACTTGTTCAACAGCTGATATCTTCATTGAGCTATCCAGCCAAAACAAATCAATTCCGCCTGATATATCTTGATTGCCATACTCCATTTTATTAATGTGTTCTTGCATTCTTGTTTCTCCGATTTCTCTTGCCATATCCTGATAAAACCAAATAGCAGATTCTCTCATCGCAGAAGCCAGTGAGTGATCTCGATTCCAAGATTCAAATTCTCTTACCACCCCATCCCAGCGTTTAACCTCGTACTCATCTCTTACTGCATTTGTTTGCAAACCAATTAATGCATTTGGTACTTTAAAAGTCGATTCTGGAGTAAGTCTTAACATGCTTCTTTCTTTATTGTACAAATACGTCTGTTGTGTTTTTAGATTTTTAAGCACCATCGTGCCCTCTTTACCCTTAAAAAGCTCTTGAATCTTTAATTCTTTTGATTGCTGATTGGCATTTGACACTCCTGATCCCGAAAAAACAAGCATAAAAGAAAATAATAGAAATACCGCTGCTCTTATCATCTTCATTAGTAATTCCTCCTTTTTAATAGGTAAATTTCATGATGTCATATTCACTTTTGATACCCTATACTATAAGCAATTAAAAAGATCATGGAAAGCTTCGTTTTTCGCGTCTGTACCCATACAGATGAAAAAGGAGAGAACACACTTTGCTGACTAAATATGAAGAAATTATGAATGAAATCAAAACGAGAATAGTAGAAGGACGCATTTTACCCGGGGATAAACTTCCATCAGTCCGATCACTATCAGTAGAACTTCAATGCAGCATAAATTCGATCGTTAAAGCTTATGCAGAGCTAGAAAAAGAACACAAAGTGTACACTGTTCCAAAGAGCGGTTATTTTCTTGTTGGGGGCAATTCCTTACCTCATGAGAAATTTTCTAATTTGATTGATTTTTCATCTGCTGGTCCAGACCGCATCAAAATGCCATACCGTGATTATCAGCACTGCATGAATCAAGCTATTGAGCTTTATAAGGAAGAAATGTTTCAATATTCCGAGCCTCTCGGTTTAGCCACTCTTCGCCAGCAGCTTTCCAAGCAGCTTCAGAATCTCCAAGTTTTTGCCCCTCCAGAAAGAATCGCAGTGGTATCTGGGTCTCAGCAGGCTCTCGATCTCCTTGTCTCTCTTCCCTTTCCAAACGGAAAAGAGATAATCTGTGTGGAACAGCCCACACATTTTAGTTTTATTGAATCCATTACATCAAGAGGGTTAAAGGCCGTGGGCATTGAGATTACAGAACAAGGGATTGATTTTGAGCATTTAGAGGATATTTTCCGAACAATGAGTATTAAATTTTTTTACACGGTCTCTAGGTTTCAAAATCCAACCGGATACAGCTATTCCAATGATGAAAAAAAGAGGATTGTACAGCTGGCACAGAAATATGACGTGTACATCATAGAGGATGATTATATGGGGGATCTGGACACACGGAGTAAGGCTGATCCAATGTTTGCTTATGATCCTTCTGGCAGGGTCATCTATACGAAAAGCTTTTCCAAGGTGCTTCTTCCAGGTTTAAGACTTGGAGCTGCAGTTCTTCCGGATGCGATGGTCGAGGTCTTTACGAAAGCGAAATTTGCAGCTGATGTTCATACACCAGTTCTTACCCAGGGTGCTCTGGAAGTCTATTTAAAAAGCGGTATGTACAACGCCCACATTCAAAAATTAAGAAAACAATACAAAAAAAAGGGAATTATTTTAAAGCATGCCTATTTAGAACACCTTCCTGAAGGAACATCATTTTCGGGAGGAGAATCCGGTTTCTATTCAACTATCAAATTGCCGGAACAAATGAAAGCAAAGCATCTTGTCGAACATCTGAAAAAAAAGAATGTGCTTGTACAGGATGCAACGTATATGTTCCTCCCTCCATATCGAAAGGAAAACCGAATTCGGATCAGTGTGTCACAGGTTGAAGATCAACTCATCGGTTTAGGTGTAAAGAAGATAGGAGAAGGAATACAAGAACTTTTAAACAGAAAAATTAATAAATGAAGAGTCACTTGCTGACTCTTTTAGCTTTTTGAAAATATTGCAGAGTTATATTAAGTATCCCCATAAAGGAAAACCTCTCTTCAATTAAACTGCCCCTACCGTTAGAGAAACAAGAAAATCTACCAAAATTATAGCTCAGATTACACAAGCACCGCTCTCTTTTAGTACACCTTTTCTTCGTACTGTGAAACTAGATTCTACAAACATTTCATAACCTGTTTTCGATAAATATTTTTACTAAAGATATCAAATAATAAATTCATCATAAGGAGGATTGTATCCAATGGAAAAAATTTTGTTCATTACCTTTCTTTTATTGATTCCTTTATTCTCCTTTCAAATAAATGCGGATGCATCCACTAACAGTCGAGAAGCATATGAAAAAACAGGGCGTGTTATGTGGGAAGTAAACACAAAGGAAAAGTTAGTTGCCCTTACTTTCGACGATGGACCTCATCCTGTTTTCACTCCACAAATACTTGATATATTGGCAAAATATGATGCTAAAGCTACCTTTTTTGTTGCTGGCAATAAAGTAGTCAGATTTCCAGATCTTTTAAAAAGAGAAGTGAAGGAAGGACATGAAATTGCCAATCATACTTTCCACCATATTTATGGGAATATATCATCCGCAAAACTATCATCTGAATTAGAAGAAACAGATAAAATTATTAGAAAATTCACTGGTTTTAAACCGTCTCTTTATCGTCCCGTAGGAGGGTTTTATAATGATGTTATTATTAATACAGCTTTAAAAAATGGAAAAGTGGTCGTATTATGGTCATGGGATCAAGATTCTCGTGATTGGGCAAATCCTCCAGCAAGTCAAATGTTCAGTTATATAAAAAAAGGGGTAAAGCCAGGTAATATTATTCTATTTCATGATTGGCATGGAAGTGAATATACCCAAACGTGTTCAACTGTTAAAGCATTAGAAAACATTTTGGATTTTTTAGACATGAACGGGTATAAATGTGTAACTGTATCTGAATTGCTCTACCGTTCGACGCAAATAATTCCAGAATCTTTCGAAATCTACCCTTCAAAGAAAGGAAAAACTTCTCACATTGATTTAATGTTTTAAATGCATTTTTTAGCATAATTAGTCTAATGTTACATTAATGAGTCAAATTTCTTGTTCAACTACCCTGCCCCGATGGATTAAGTACAATATTTCACAATCTTGTTATTGGAATAAAAAAAAAGCGACCTTCATTTTTGAAAATCGCAACCGTAAATTCAATAAGGTGAAAATTTTTAAGGTGTAGTAGGTGTATCTAGGCATGATCCAAGCGTAGATGAGACAGACCGCAATGGCTAAATTCCTCCACTTGCGCTTTTGCTTCCTTTAATATTCACCTTTAATTACAAAATACGAGCCCCGAATTGTTCCAGCTAGTTTAGACTTCTGCCTTGCAAACTTAAACTTCCCTTCTAACTCCTTTGGTACCTCCATCCCCTCAGAAAGCTTAAAACCAACGGCCCGCTTCTTAGGGCCATCAACCGTATACATGACATTGATCGCAAGTCCATCCTCATAAAAGACGTAGGCAAATTTGATATCTTCTACTTGAAAACGCGACGTTTCTAAAGGTTTGGCCGCAAACTCAATATCACGTTCTTCTTTTAAAATTCGGTTCACATAATCAATACTCTCCTGACTTTCACTAGCTGGTACAACCGTAAATTCATGCTTGTATTTGTTCATAAAGTAACGGGCTTCATTAGCACGTAAACCAGCAAGCGCTTCTACAACTGGTGAAGACTCTAAACCAACAGTAGACACATTTTTAAAATCAACGATATAGGACATTTACATTCCACCTTTTTTCTCTTTATTCCCCAACAACGATAATCCATATTTTACCATAAAATAAGCCGTTCTTCAAATTTGCTTATTTAGACGATACAAATTTTGGTGAAATGTAGAAGCACATATAGAGGTTTGGTCTTACTTTTCCTCTAACACTTTTTTAAGGTCTTCACCCATATTCGCCCAACCATATTTCGCACCATTGAACGCTTGATCCTCTTTTTCGAATCCTGTTTGTTCAAGGTGTAAGTAGGTTGTTCCATCCTCTTGCTTCAATGTCCATGTGACTGTAGTGTTTATCGGACCACCTACCCATGTGTATGATAACTTATAAGGCTCGTCGACTACTAATACTTCACAATCTACAATTAAATTCCACTGCTCATTTTTGAATTGACATTTATGTCCTACGATTGGTTTAAAGTTATTTTCCATTATCCATTTTGCAAGAGTATCCGAATCTGTTAATGCGTTCCACACCTTATTGATTGGACTTGTAAACTGAAAATCTAATGATACATCTGCCATTATTTATTCCTCCGATAATAATTTTTTTAAAAGTGCCACATTTCCCATCCAAAATTTCTCGTAAAAGGAAACCCAATCTTTAATTTCCTGTAGAGGAGCTGCATTTAGTCGATACCTTGTTTCTCTACCAATTTTACGGTCAGCAACTAGACCAGCTTCTTTAAGGATAGCCAAATGTTTAGAAACAGCAGTACGACCCATTTGAAATTGAGCAGTTAATTCGTGAAGAGGTAACTCTTCTGCATCTGCCAACAAGCGTATCAATTTACGTCTTGTTGGGTCAGCGATGGCTACATAAACATCACGCTCTTGATTTCTCTCGTTCAATATCCCCCCTCCTTATTGATTGGACACCAATTGGTGTCTTTATTATAGGACACTAATTGGTGTCCTGTCAATTTTATTTTTGACATCATGGTATTTGTTTATTCTCCTATCATCAAATATTTAGGTTCCTCCTATATTAATTATTCAATAGTTTAAGTTTCAAACTTATTTAATCCGTTTACAAACCTGCATCGTTACTACAATAGAAGATTATTTCTTATTTCAAAAAAAAGGACGGTAATCCTTCTGGATCACCGCCACCGATAGTTTAAGCACATTATTTCACAATTATTCTTTTGTAATTTAGAAAGAAAGCGATTATCTGCTAGTGAATTTCAGGAAGTTCTGAAATGACATTTTGTAGACAAAAGGGGGTTTTTCGCTCTTCATAAGCATAAAGTGGAAAAAGGTATCACATTAGTTCATTTGGATGCGATTCGTCTAAAATCTGAGACGAACACCATAGCTGTTTGTATATTATCTTTCAGTTGCCATATTTCCCATTGCAATAGAAATTCTATTCCAACTGTTAATTTGATTAATTATGAGAACAAGGTCTACATATTGTTTCTCATCATAATGTTCACGGACTCGTTGATAAAGCTCATCTGGAACACGCTTTGTCGGGATTAATGACACGTGCTCTGTCAACTCTAAAGCTACTTTTTCTGCATCTGTGTAAAATGTGCACTCTCTCCAAGCACTAATACAATATAAACGTTGTTCCGTTTCACCCATTTTTCTAGCATCAGCTGTATGCATGTTAATACAATATCCACAACCATTTATTTGTGAAGCCCGAATTTTTATAAGTTCACGAAGTTTACGGTCTATACCTGTTGTTTTCGTATACTTTTCCATTTCCATCATTATTTGAAGAGCTTCAGGTGCTACATTGTAATAATTAATTCGTTGTTCCAATATTAATTACCTCCTAAAAAAAATCATCACCTTATCTTAACTTTTATGCGACCAGATTCTTAATATTCTTGTTCATCCAACCTGCCCCTTTAATGAAAGACACTTTTCATTTTGAACAAAAGCTTATCGATACTTGAATTATGATAATGTGTATTGTTTTTTGTGTTAATAATAATCCAAAGATAAAATTATTATTTATATTTTAAGAAACGGATAAAAAGCAAATGAAGTATATGTATCCATAAAAGAATAGGATATGAAAGAGTAGAATACCAGAAATTCCAACCGTTATGATAAAAGAACCCACTTTTTATTGCTGTCCATTCGTAAAGCAAACAGAAAACAGTCCAAATAATGATATAAAATATTTTATGTAATAAAGATTTTTTTTGTGGATAAAAGTTTAGAAAGAGTATGCCCGAGGCAGGAAATAATCCCACAATGGCTAAAAAGCCTTTTAATTGAAGACCTTTTTCAAAGTATCCATATAAATCGTATTTTAGATCTAATGTAATATCGGAGAGCAGTCCTAATGTTAAAGAAAATAAAGCTGTAGAATAAATTTCCTGCTTAGTAATGTGTTTGGGAACAAAATAAGCTACCATATTAAAAATAAAAACGGAAATCAATAAATAATGATGTTAGCCTAGAATGCGGACAAGTTAAATTGATAAATCATTTATAATGGTTACAATACATCAATTAAAGGGCGTGTCTATAATGGGGAAACATCATGATAAAGAGTTCAAAATCCAAGTTGCTAAATTAGTTGTAGAGGAAGGGAAAAAACCTGGAGATTTAGCAAAAGAATTAAATATATCGTATCCAACGTTGTCTAAGTGGGTTGCAGCTTATAAGGATAAAAAAGATGAGGGATTTGTAGGAAGTGGCAATATTCCTCCTGAGTTACAGTCCAACAAAGAGCTGGCAAAACGTATCAAAGATTTAGAAGAGGAAAATGCCATCTTAAAAAAGGCTATGCACATCTTCACGAAAAGCCCCAAGTAATATATCAATTTATTAAGGAACATGAATCGGAGTTCCAAGTAGTGAAAATGTGCGAGGTACTAGGGGTTTCTACAAGTGGGTATTACGATTGGAAAAAACGTCCGATCAGTACTCAAAAGAAAAGAAAACTAGAGTTAACCAGGGAAGTTAAAAGGGTTTTTAAAGAGTCAAAAGAGCGATACGGGAGTCCTAAAATCACGGAACAATTGAAACAAGATGGAATTGTCACTTCCAGGCGTACGGTACAACGAATTATGGAAGAAGAAGAGATTCAATCTTGTACGGTGAAAAGATTCAAAGTCACGACTAATTCTACCCACTCCTACCCCATCTATGATAATTTACTCAAACAAAATTTCACCACTCAAGCTCCGGGACAAGCTTGGGTGTCCGATATTACCTACATCTGGACGAATCAGGGATGGGTATATCTAGCTTCAGTTATGGATTTATTCTCCCGTAAGATCATTGGTTTTCACATAAGTCATAGATTAAATAAGGATTTGGTAATAATAGCCCTACAACGTGCGATGAATGCTCAAAAACCAAGAGAAGGACTGATCCATCATTCTGACCGCGGTAGCCAGTATGCATCTAATGAGTACATTGAATTGTTAAAGAAAGCCCATATCAAAGTAAGTATGAGTCGTAAGGGTAACTGTTACGATAATGCTTGTATAGAATCCTTTCATAGCGCCATAAAAAAGGAACTGGTTTATCAAAATCAATATAGAACGAGAGAAGAAGCAAAACAGAGTATCTTTGAATACATTATCTGTTTTTACAACTCTAAGAGATTGCATTCAACACTCCAATTTCTTTCACCTAATGTCTTTGAAAAACGATACTTTGAACAATGGAAAATATCTTGATTTTAAGTATTAACCTCGCGAATTAATTCATCTCCAAAGGAATGAATTAATTCGCGAGGGGACCAAGCGTATGCGCGGTAGAGAAAAAGAAAATAATAATCAATTTCCTGTGTCCGTATTCTTGACGTAGTATCATAAATCATCTATTTCTCCTAATTAGGTTAAAAATAATTCACCGTATTCTTATTCTTACCTATATTTTATTTAGCTAACATGCTCCGATTGTGAAACAAGAAAAGCTGCCCTAATAATGCAAATGGTAAATACAAGTCTGCATGAAAGACATTATCCCCTCTTCGATTAACATTCCCCTGTAGAAAAAAAAGCTACTTTTATTACACTCCTATCTTCAAATATATCACTCGGTATTAAAAATAAGTTGTTGATGCACTTCTTTGGCTTTTTTCACTTCTCATGACTTTCGTGACGTTTAATATTGCAAAAGATGTGATTCAGTGAATAATTTAGTAATATTAAAGAATGAAGATGGTACATATCAAATCTTAATTGGGAGAATGAGATTATGAAAGAATATCAAGAAATTAAAGTTACGAAAAAAATCCCTACAGCCATTACATGTAACAAATGTGGTAAGAGGGAAAAAATAACAGAATATGGTCTTGAAGAAAACGAGTATCATACATTTAACATAGTTTTTGCATATGGCTCAATGTATGATGAACAAAAATGGAAATTTGATATTTGTGAAATTTGTTTGGTTGAATTTGTAAAAACTTTCAAACATTCACCCGACATCTATGAAGTCTAGCTAATGCTAGGCTTTTTTTGTTCTAGTTTATGTTTCATTTCAGTATTTGGGTTTATAGATAAACCTATTAATCTAAGAGACATATTTCTTAGATATTCGAATATCAAAAATAGAAAAAAGGAAGAATTATTCCAATTACAGATTCAGTATAAACACTATTCTGATTCTTGCAGGAATATTGTTTTACTCCATGACCTGAAATTACCAATTAGTTTCGATTGTGATTTAATATTTCACCACTATACTAATATATGGACTAAAAATTTACATAAGGTGGATTTAAATTGAAGGAAGCGTTTTCTAAAACTAGAACTTTAGCAAGTACCATATTATTGATTCTAGCTACCATTATATTAATCGTTTTATTTTCATTGATCATTACCTGCATCGTGACTAC
This sequence comes from Peribacillus alkalitolerans, assembly GCF_010882125.1. Classification (GTDB taxonomy): domain Bacteria; phylum Bacillota; class Bacilli; order Bacillales; family DSM-1321; genus Bacillus_BN; species Bacillus_BN alkalitolerans. Next base: position 9,794 of record NZ_JAAGVZ010000029.1, read on the forward strand.
ATGGTGGATGATTTTACTAGTGGCTTTGATTTTCTTAACTTTATGGTGGCGTTCAAAGCAAAGTGATCGTATAGCAAAGATCAGAACAAATACGGTAATCTTACTTTTACTTATGTTTATGTTACCTTCTATTGGTCTCTGTTTCATTGAACATGTTAAGGATATATACCAGGCTCTCGTAACCATATGGGTGTTCATCACGTTTATAAGGCACTGTATTCTATCGAACCTATTGCATCTATTGGCCTTACTCATTATTATTCTTTATTTACTATTCAACGTCCGTAAAAAAATAAAGAATAAGGAGCCTCTGAAAAATTATCCTGCGTTATTCTTAATTGTAGTTATTTATTTCCTAGTATCTGTGGGAGTCTGCGTGTACCACGACATGCTTGACTATACGAAGAAACAAGATGAGCTGGAAAAAATAGAAGTCGTTAAAAAGATACAAGAGGAAAATGAAAAAGAGGCTCGAGAAGAACAAGAGCGTCTCAAACGAGAAGCAGAAGAGAAAAAGAAAAAAGCCATGGAAGAAGCTGCTGAGAAAAAGAGACTAGCTGAGGAAGAAGCAAAGAAAAAGACCGAAGCTGAAGCTAGAAAAATAGAAGAAGCAAAGCTACAAGCACAAATGGAACGTGAAAGAGCAGCCCAAGAAGCCAAGAGAAAGGCTGAAGAGAGAAAAGAGCAGCAGCAAAAGCCTAAAGCCCCTCCTGTCAACTATTCTGTGGATCGAGATTGTAGCGACTTTAGCCATGAAGGAGAAGCAACAGCCTTCATGAAAGCTTCTAAAGCAGAAGGTTTTGGCGATCACAGACTTGACCGTGACGGTGATGGAAAGGCTTGTGATGATTAAGGGGTACAACCTCTCATTTATAATAAACTTTGAAAACAAAAATCGGGGTTAACGGTTCCGATTCCAGGTTCATCACACTCATTAGAAAGTCAGTTTGATATAATAATTGGGCATAAAAAATCAAAAGCTTACCGTAAATGGTGAGCTTTTTTGCTACTAATATTATGATGACCCATTCCCCTTACAACATAGGTCCGCTATTTGTACTTATGAAATTGCTATTTAGAGAAATGATATTAACTTGTAACCAGCTTAACAGTCGAATTTAGCTGAAGCCCTAAAAGCAAGCTTTCTGCACAAAAAAGACGCTTCCATTGGGAGCGTCTTAATTATTATAGAACAAACGTTCGTTTTATGGGACAGTTTAAATAAAAACGGGTATACTCAACCTTCATATTATTAGTATAAACGATTCATAATTATAAGTCTATTTGTTTTCAAGAAAATGATCTATAGTTTAGATACCCGGCCGGGAAGCTCGCTTAGTATATATTTTCAAGCTTAGCATGAATGGAAAGAGGATGATTTTGTGCAAATTCGTTTTTGGAATAACAATTTGAAAGTTCGTTTATTCGGAGAAGCGTTGTTTAATATGCTTTTTTGGATGTACTTTCCATTTATCACTGTATATTTTGGTGAGGCATTAGGCAATCATATTGCAGGTTTAATGATGACTGTCCCTCCGATATTCAGTATGATTGGGAGTCTGTTCGGTGGAGCATTGGCCGACAGATTGGGCCGGCGTCCTGTAATGCTTCTGGGTGCTTCTATTCAGACGGTGATGTTTGCAATGTTTGCGTTGTCACCTTCCCATTGGATAGATTACATCGCTTTTATCGGGATTGGGCTGGGGGGTGCCCTCTATAGGCCTGCTAGCACTGCTATGGTTGCTGACTTGGTTCCAGCAAAAGACCGTCGCCATGTATTCGCAACATTTATGACTGCCAATAATATAGGTGCTGTGCTCGGGCCAGCACTTGGAGCTATTTTCTTCTTCCATTACCGGCAAGAACTGTTGTGGACTTGTACATTCGTCTTGCTGCTATATTTCATCGCCATTTATTTCATCGTTCATGAAACATTGCCACATTCGGTAAAAAGCCCGGAGGTTTCACCTTCCGTTACACGTGTATTCAAGGAACAGTGGAAGGGATATGGCATTATTTTTCGCGATAAGGTGTTCCTGATTTATATTTCGGCAGGCATCTTTGCTCTGATACCCATCATGCAACTGGATTTATTTTTGCCCGTATTCGTTATTAATGAAGTTCCTCCACAAGCTCTATTCACTTGGAATGGTGATTCGATTATGCTATCCAGCAAGGAGATATTTGGTTGGCTATTGGGGTTTAATGGTCTATTGTTTGTCCTATTTATTCTTCCTGTTACGAAATGGTTCCACAATTGGAAAGAGCGCAATGTATTCATTCTGTCATCATTATTGTCTGGTATAGGCACATTCTTCGTTGGAATGAACACCAATATATGGTTCTTGTTTTTCGTTACGATCATTTTCACTTTTGGTGAGATTGTACGGTCTCCGGTTACACAGAGCTTCATCAGCCATTATGCCCCAGAGCAATCAAGAGGACAGTACCTTGCAGCCGATAGCTTGCAGAATACGATTGGAAAATTCTTGGCACCAATGACAGTTTTCCTGTCTAGTTGGATTCCACCTATGGGAATATTCAGTATCATTTTGTTGTTTGCATTGATCAGCATCGTGTTATACATTCAGTTATTTAGAATCTATGTGGAACAGCCTGAAGCTGCAAATTGATGGATTCCTGATTTCATAAAAAAGCTCTGTGGTGATAGCAAAAAAAAGCAAAAAGCCGACAAGATAAAATCTTGTCGGCTTTAAATGTTGATTGGAAAATTAACGAATTAATAAGCTGTCCAACCCGCATCCCCAGTAATAACTGTTCCATTTACAAAACTAGATTCATCAGAAGCAAGAAATAGAGCTATGTTTGCAACGTCTTCTGGTTTATCGACACGTGGATTTAATCCCAATCCCGGTTGAATGCGTCCCATTCCCAAATGGCATATGATTGATAACTAGCATGTAATTCTGGATTGATTTTGTGTTTTGGGAAATTTACGCTTAAATCGTTCAAAGCTAGATTATATCACGTCCCACAAAAAGTTCGATATGGACGATCTGATGGCCCAGGCAGTGTGCAGTATTCTTCATAATTAGGTGTGTGTGCGAAAGGATTTGCAAGTACAGCAAGCAGCTTCTCCATTACGCTGTAGTCCCCTTTTTCCACTGCCGCTTCCAATGCTTCTTCAACTCTGTGGTTCCGAGGAATTACTGCCGGATTTCTCATTTGCATCAACTCTTTGGAGGATTCTTTCGATTCCTCCTGCCTCCCTAATCTCTCCTGCCATTTCACATGCCATTGAGTAAATTCTGTAGAATTGAAAAGTTCTTCTTCCTCACCCTTGCCAAAAGTTAAGGCTCGGAACGTATTGGTATAGTCTGCTTTATGTTCCTGCATCATATCAAGCAGATCTTTTATTAGGGTTTCATCCTGCTCCTCTTCATTAAATAACCCTAGTTTGGCTCTCATTCCAGCAAGCCAATGACTCTGAAACAGTCCAGTAAATTTCGCTAGTGCATCCTCAGCAAGTTTGACAGCATGTTCCTGCTCATCATGTAGCAACGGCAATAATGCTTCAGCAAATCGTGCCAAGTTCCAAACGGCTATATAAGGTTGATTTCCATACGCATAGCGGCCTTGGCGGTCTATGGAACTGAATACTGTAGCAGGATCATATGCATCCATGAATGCACAAGGACCATAATCAATCGTTTCTCCACTAATGGTCATGTTGTCGGTGTTCATCACACCGTGTATGAAGCCAACCAGCTGCCATTGGGTAATTAGTGCAGCCTGGCGTTCAATCACTTCCTCAAGCAGAGAAATATAACGATCCTCATTAGCTTCAACCTCTGGATAATGTCGCTTCAATGTATAGTCCGCCAAGATTCGGAGTTCCTCAACTGTTCCCCATTGTGCTACATATTGAAATGTACCTACTCGCAGATGGCTGTCAGCCACACGTGTCAGGATGGCACCGGGTAGTTTCGTTTCACGGTATATGGTCTCACCGGTTGTCAACACGGCTAAACTACGGGTAGTAGGTATGCCTAGCGCGTGCATGGCTTCGCTAATGATGTATTCTCGCAGCATTGGTCCCAGAGCTGCTCTGCCATCACCCCCACGGGAGTATGGCGTTCGACCTGGACCTTTTAACTGAATATCAAATCGTTTTCCAGAAGCTGTGATCTGCTCCCCCAGTAGGATTGCACGGCCGTCCCCTAACATGTTGAAATGCCCGAATTGATGTCCAGCGTAAGCTTGAGCCAGTGGTGAAGCCCCTTCCGGAATCTCATTGCCAGCAAACACCGCCACACCCTCTACACTTTGCAAGGCCTCGGCGTTCAACCCAAGAGATTTTGCCAATGATACATTGAAAAAGGCCAATTTCGGTTCCCGTACAGGAGTAGGGTTTTGGATGGTAAACAGTCTTTCCGGTAAACGACTGTAGCTATTATCAAAGTTCCAACCAGCTTCAAATTTTTCTTTTGTCATCGTATCTCCTTCCCTTCTTTCGACCTTATGTATCTTAGTTTTTACTTTTACATATAAAAGGTTAATGATATTTTTTGTTAGCAACTTCCTATCCCTAATCTCTATTTAGTGTCTAACTAATATCAATTTAACATACCCTAACATCACAAAGATGAAGCCCTGGAAATATTTTTCTAACAGTAATCTACCACGGAACGGGAATCAACCCTAAGGATTTACTTAATAGAAAACGCTTGCAATTATAATATTCTGTTTTATAATACTTGTATACAAGTATACTTGAATTAACATGAGGTGAATGCATGACGGAAATAAAAGAGTTTTTATATCCACAAAAATGGCTGTCCAAGGCTTCTACAGGTGATCGTGTAACTAGTGAGCTTAGAATGCGTATTATTTCCGGGTTAATTGAAAGCGGTACCATCCTTTCAGAAAATAAGCTAGCCGCAGATTTTAATGTGAGTCGCTCCCCCATTCGCGAGGCATTAAAGGTTCTGGCTTCAGAGAATATGATTCGATTAGAACGAATGGGTGCAGTTGTCATTGGCTTAACTGAGAAGGAAATTGAAGAAATTTATGATGTACGTTTACTCATCGAAACGTTTGTGTTTGAACGGCTTGTAAAGGTGGACACGACGGAGTTGGTTCGAGAACTAAGTAAGATTCTCGAAATGATGAAAATAGCCATCAAATATAAAGATGCCGATGATTTTTCCTATCAGGATGTCCTATTCCATGAAACCATCATTCAAGCCATCAATCATTCTTACATCATGATGATTTGGAATAATGCAAAGCCAGTCATGGAAGCATTTATCCTTTTGTCAATGCGGTTGCGGTTCGAGGAAAAGTACGAAGATTTCCAACGAATTATTGATAATCACGAGCTTTATATTGAAGCCATCAAAACCAAGAATAGAGACCTCATGATTCAATCTTTACATCAAAATTTTGATGATGTTCAAGGTAAAGTAGATGACCTTTGGATGTCACAACAAATGCTTTCCAAGGGAGTGGAGAAAGAAAGTGACTAGCTATATGTTAGGGGTAGACATCGGTACGACAAGCACCAAAGCTGTATTATTCAGTGAGCAAGGTAAAGTCATCCAACAAGAGAATATTGGCTACCCTCTTTACACACCAGATATATCAACAGCTGAACAGGACCCTGAAGAGATTTATAACGCAGTGATCACTGCTATTACAAAAATCATGAAACACCAAACTCCAGATAAGGTTTCGTTTATCTCCTTCAGCAGTGCGATGCACAGTGTCATAGCTATGGATGAACATGATCGCCCTTTGACCCCATGTATCACCTGGGCCGACAATCGGAGTGAAGCTTGGACACATAAAATCAAAGACCAGCTAAATGGCCATGAAGTGTACAAACGAACAGGAACACCGATCCATCCGATGTCACCATTAAGCAAAATCACATGGATTGTAAATGAACGAGCTGAAATCGCTTCGAAAGCGAAAAAATATATAGGTATTAAAGAATATATTTTTAAAAAGTTCTTTGATCAATACGTTGTCGACCATTCCCTCGCCTCTGCCATGGGGATGATGAATCTTAAAAACTTGGATTGGGATGAGGAAGCCTTAGCGATCGCAGGCATTACAAGAGACCAATTATCTGAGCTTGTCCCTACAACAGAGATTTTCAAAAACTGTAATCCTGAAATTGCTAGACAGATTGGGATCGACCCACAAACTCCTTTTGTCATTGGTGCAAGTGATGGCGTCCTTTCGAATCTAGGTGTGAATGCGATTGGAAAAGGAGAAATTGCAGTCACGATTGGGACGAGTGGTGCCATTCGAACCATCATTGACCGGCCACAAACAGACGAAAAAGGACGAATCTTTTGCTACGCATTGACCGAAAAACATTGGGTCATTGGTGGCCCTGTCAATAATGGCGGGATGGTTCTTCGCTGGATCAGGGATGAATTTGCGGCTTCAGAGGTGGAAACTGCTAAAAGATTAGGCATTGATCCTTACGATGTGTTAACCAAGATTGCTGAACTCGTAAAACCAGGCGCTGAGGGATTACTGTTCCATCCTTACCTAGCCGGAGAGCGTGCTCCATTATGGAATCCTGATGTACGAGGTTCATTTTTCGGCTTGACAATGTCTCATAAGAAAGAACATATGATTCGTGCTGCGCTTGAAGGTGTCATTTTCAACTTATATACCGTATTCCTAGCACTGGTTGAAGCTATGGAAGGCCCTGTGACCCGTATTCAAGCCACTGGTGGCTTCGCAAGATCGGAGGTATGGCGTCAAATGATGTCAGATATCTTCAATTTGGAGGTCGTGGTTCCTGAGAGCTACGAAAGCTCTTGCTTGGGTGCATGTATATTAGGCCTATATGCCACGGGAAAAATTGATTCCTTCGAGGTTGTTTCAGAAATGATCGGCAGCACTCACAAGCACTCGCCTAGTGAGGACGCCGCTAAGGAGTATAGACAATTGGTGCCAATCTTCATTAGCTTATCTAGAGCATTAGAAGAGGATTATTCACGAATTGCCAATTATCAAAGAAGCTTGATTAAGTAATTTTATGGGGATGAACTACTCCCCCACTAGTCCGTTCCAATCAAGGAGCTAAATACGAACAAGGGTGTTACACCGTTTATATGCGGACAAATAAAAATATTTTATGTTTAGGGGGATTACAATGCCTTTAGTTATAGTTGCAATTGGTATTCTAGCGTTACTTATACTAATCATGGGCTTCAAGTTAAACACGTTCATTTCATTGATCATTGTTTCGTTTGGTGTTGCTTTGGCACTTGGTATGCCATTAGGGGAAATTGTTAAAACGATCGAAGCTGGTTTAGGTGGAACACTAGGACACTTAGCGTTGATATTCGGTCTTGGTGCGATGCTTGGTAAACTCATCGCAGATTCCGGTGGCGCTCAACGTATCGCTATGACTCTAGTAAATAAATTTGGTGAAAAAAATATCCAGTGGGCTGTAGTTGTTTCTGCATTCATCATTGGCGTTGCTTTATTCTTTGAAGTAGGATTAGTTTTATTGATTCCAATCGTATTCGCGATTTCGAAAGAATTAAAGGTTTCTATTTTATTCCTTGGAATACCGATGGCAGCAGCGTTATCCGTAACACACGGCTTCCTGCCACCACATCCAGGTCCTACAGTTATTGCTGGTGAATATGGAGCAAATCTTGGTGAAGTATTGCTTTACGGCTTTATCATTGCGATTCCTACAGTTTTATTAGCTGGTCCTCTATTCTCAAAGTTTGCTAAAAAGATAGTTCCCGAATCATTCAAGAAAACTGGTAACATCGCTTCTTTAGGGGAACAAAAGGTATTTAAAATCGAAGACACACCTGGTTTTGGAATCAGTGTTTTCACTGCTATGCTACCTGTTATTTTAATGTCTATCGCTACAATCATCACATTGGTTCAACAAACTATGGGTATTGAAGATAACCGTACTCTTGAAATTATCCGTTTTATTGGTGACGCATCAATCTCCATGGTCATTTCATTATTAGTTGCTATTTACACGATGGGATTGGCTAGAAATATCCCTATCAAAACGGTCATGGAATCTTGTACAACTGCCATCACTCATATTGGTATGATGCTTCTAATCATTGGTGGAGGAGGTGCCTTCAAGCAGGTTCTTATCAATGGCGGTGTAGGTGACTATGTAGCTGAATTATTCAAAGGTACCTCCCTATCCCCTATCTTATTGGCTTGGATCATCGCAGCAATTTTACGTATTTCCTTAGGTTCCGCTACGGTTTCAGCGTTAACAACTGCTGGATTAGTTATTCCGATGCTAGGACAATCCGACGTGAACCTTGCACTAGTTGTACTTGCAACTGGAGCTGGTAGTTTGATAGCTTCCCATGTAAATGATGCAGGCTTCTGGATGTTCAAAGAGTACTTTGGTTTAAGCATGAAGGAAACCTTCGCAACTTGGACATTGCTTGAAACGATCATTTCTGTAGCTGGTTTAGGATTTATTCTATTACTGAGCCTATTCGTTTAATTCTTACTAAAAAAGGTCAATCCCCATTACATATGGGGGATTGACCTTTTTTGTTAGGAACCTAAGATCCCCATATGGCTACATTCTGATTTTGCAAATCAAACCTATTTTCCTTCCATCCTAACGTGTTCATCACGTAACCTAGTGAATCTGCATTATATCTGCCAGCAATTTTTTGATATGCTAATAGCTCATACACATTGTTTGAATCAAAATCTACTGGGTATAGTCCACTTAATGGATTCACAAAGCCGGTTATAGGACTTTTCAGCTTGCCGTTTGTATCATAAATTTCATTTAAATACTCAACATCTCGTGTAGAAATATCAATAATGTATTTTGTATCATTTATCCTGCTGACAACTTCTACCTTATAATTGTCTTGATAATGCACATCGTATTGGTATTGTTCATTATATACATTAAAATCAAACAATAATTGTGCTGAATTATCTAAGAAGGAAAAAATATAATGGTACATAATTCCCCCGCTTCCCCCTGTAGCGATGCTTACTAAAATTTCATCTACTCCATTCCCCGTAAAATCCCCTAAGAGTAGTGTAGGGTTATAACCTGTATTTTCACGGAGAGGGATACTATTGATCACACCTGTTCCTCCATCCTGTACATGGAGGGTAATATTTTGGGTGAAAGGACTATTTGGAGTCTTCATTCCAGTTAAAAAAACAATATCAGCTACCCTATCACCGGTTACATCTCCCTGGACAACCGAAACCATACTCTCCTGAAACACTGTAGACCTTGGATAGTAATTAAACATGACATTCTCCTTTCGTGATACCAATAATAATAATTATTTATTTTATGGGCTAATAGAAAGGTTGCTACAAGTTAAATTGCAATATTTTATGTATTTTCTAATCACAAACAACATACATCTAACAGTGGATAGTTGCTTTTATATATCCTATTAACGTTATGTGAACCTTATTTTTTTAATCGGATTGAAAATACACAAATTCTAGGTTAATAGATGTTCATCTTATGCAGGAATATATTCATTCGTAATATTGGAGGAAATCAGATGCGAACATTCGGTTCTTTCCATGGAACGGTTACCATGATTAATGATTTTAATGTAAGTGGTAATGAGGAATTGACGGGTTGTTATAAATTAATGACATTAACGAATGATGAGGGTACCGTTGTAAATTTTATCATTAGTCCAACAACCTACTTCTTGAATCATGTAATGGTTGTGGTAGGAGATCGGGTAACTGGTTATTATGATGTTAATGTCCCTGTCGTACTTATTTATCCCCCACAATATGAAGCCATAATTATCGCAAAAGATACACCTTACCAAAATGTGAAGGTAGCTTATTTTGACAATCAGCTGTTGAGTAGTGATGGTCAATTAAAATTAAATCTATCTAGTTTCACCCCAATTTGGCTAAGGAATGATCAGCCCTTCACCCACTACCCTGGAAACCGGGATTTGCTAGTGGTGTATGGACCAACTACCATGAGCATTCCGGCGCAAACCACTCCCTATAAAATTATTGTAATGTGTTAGAATTCGAGAAGATCAAGATGTAACTTCACCATTGACCCACTGTCTAGGATACGCTCTATGGCAAATAAAAAAGGGCCAATCCCTCATTGGTTATGAGGAATTGGCCCTTTTAAACATTTACTTTCATAAATTGTAAAAGCTATAATATATAAACGATAGTTGATAAACAAGGTTCTTAAAATCAAAATGATTTTTTTTGCGTGTTTCTTATTAGCCCCTAAAAACATAATTAAGAATAAATATTCTATTAATCGTTAACAAAAAGGATTAGAAACCTAATTCCTAATCCTTCAAAAATTTCCTTACCCAATTATTTTATTTCCTCCATTGCATCAAGGGGGATAGGCAGACCCACCTCTACAATTCGGTTCAATTTCTTCCCTTTCATTTGTTCAATACTTGTAACATATTCACCATCCATTAATTTGACCTCTGAAGTTTTAAACTCTTCTAGTCCCAATAAATGCGATTGATCCTCTAAAGGTTTTTGAATGTCTAAGCCCTCGCTTTTTACCACTACTAGCTCGGTCATATCATTTAAAGGTTTTATATAAAAGTGATTTACACTTAATAGAGCAGCAATCACTACAAATATTACAATCATAAAACCTATGGGTCTTAGTTTCTTATTGATTTGTTGCATAAACTCCCCCCATAAATTTATTATTGCCCTGTAAGTAATAGCATACTTAGGTGCTGATACGTTTCATCATTCTTCCATTATTTAAATTGCTTCTTATCAAGTTTACCAAGTGGTGTATATGGCATTTGATCAACCAGGACTATTTCCTTTGGTATCTGATATCTAGCAACTCTAGGGTATAACCATTCATAAATTTCTTCTTTTGTAAGATTACTATGTTTAACTGGGTGCACAAATGCTTTCAATCTTTGGCCAAATTTTTCATCTCTCATTCCTATTACTGCTACCGCTTCCACTTTACGATGGTTTATTAATACCTGCTCAAGTTCAATTGGATATACATTTACACCAGCTGAAACAACCAAATCATCTGTTCTGCCAGATAAAAAATAATACCCATTCAGATCTTGGTATCCTAGGTCCCCTGTTTCTATCCAAGAATATTTTCTCTTTCTTATAGACCAAGTATTTTTGATGCAAAATTGGCCGATTGAACCCACTTCAACCTTTTTCTTTTGGTTATCCAATACATACAGACGAACACCTTTTATTTTTTTCCCAAGTGTATATGCTGAATATTTTAAGTCCTGTGGTGTCGCGATTATATTCAACCCAGCTTCTGAAGTACCGTACAGATTGTACAGGACATCCCCTAATTTACTAGAAATTTCAGTGACAAGTTTCGGATTAAGTTCTGCACTGCCTGATGCAATACAAACAAGAGATCTTAAATCTTTTGCATTATATTTCAACATTTTATGTATCATTAGAGGCACTACCGTTACGATTTCCACTTTGTGTTCACGAATGAGACCACATGACTTTTCTGCATCAAACCCTTTACTTATCACCACTTTTTTCCCTAATGCCAAAAATAAAAATAAAACTGCTAGACCATAGCCGTGATAAATAGGTGTAGCAATATAAACAGTTTGGTAATGTAAAAGTTTCAATCTAGTCAGTAAACCTAAAAAAGGATTTAAGTAAGTGAATATGGATGGTTTATGTGCCACTTCTTTTGATTTTCCTGTGGTACCACCTGTTAGCAAAACGAGTTTACTCATTGAAGTTCTATTCAGTTTTGGTTTTTCATTTACATCCATTTTAATTAAATTATTAATTACAGGATAATGATTATGATAAGCCATAACCTTAGCTTTCGTATTACTTAATTCTTCCTCCATGGCGCTTAGGACACCATCATATACAATCATATCAAAATCATGTCGGTCTATTATTTGCTGAATCTGACTCCTACTCATTTCGGGATTTAATAAATAAACATTTGCTCCTAATCTAGAAACAGCAAATAGAGACTGAACCAAAAAAGGGTGGTTTCTACATAAAAAACCTACCTTCTGACCTCTTTTAAGCTGGTAGTTCTTAAATAGAATAGTAGATATCTCTTCTGATCGGTCAAATAATTGTTTATAACTTAATGTTTCTTTCTCATACACGAATGCTACGTTATTACCATATGTCTTTTCTGCAAAAGATAACAGTGTCATTACATTCATTCCATATTTATAGATGGAAGCCATTAACCTGAATAAGCCTAATGGGGAAAGAACTTTCATTTTGTATAAAACAAAAATAAGCTTAATTATCCGCAACCTTTATTTCCCCTTTTTTCTCAAGATTCTAGTGACACATTTTTCATAGGTTATTCTAAAAGCGATAGATGACATCTCACCAAAAATTAACCACCAAGGCCTATAAATTCTCTTTTTTGTATACATGGACTTGCAAACAATTTTGGCAACATGGGTCGGACACATGACAGGCATTTTTTGATAAGCAGTAGTTGGAAGTATCATTGGAGTTTTTACTAATGGAAGATAGATAGAAGTTGTTGAAATTCCCATAGCATTCAATTCAGGGGCTGATGACCGAAACCAGGTATCTAAAGCTGACTTTGATGCCTGATAAGCAGCCCAGTAGGGAAATGGTAGTAACAAAGCATTTACTGTAGATATATTGATAATCTGTCCTTGATTTTTTCGAAGCATAGGAATGACTGCCAATAGTAATTGAACCGGCGCAAAATAATTGATTGCCATCGTCCGGGTAAAATCATGATATCGATCTAATGAATGATTAATCGATCGCCTAATAGAAATACCCGCATTGCTAACTATTACATGAATTCCTTCAGGTAGTTGATGAATAAATGTTAGCAATCCCTCCATCTCTAACTGATTTCTTAAATCTGCTCGAAAAATACTTACTTTTGCAGCTTTTTTTTCTATTTCATTCTTCATTTTCAAAAGCTTTTCCTCATTCCTAGCCACTAAGATTAAATGAGCACTTACATCCCCAAGTAAGTAAGATATCTGTTCTCCTATTCCTGAACTAGCACCAGTTATAAGAATGGTTTTTCCTTTTAATATACTTCTAAGCTTTTCTTTGTTCAGATGAGTATGTAAAAACAATATTCTTTCCAAAAAGTTATATGGATGCATCTTTTTTAATCCCTTTTTTTATTAGATTAGTATTGTATCGTTTATTCGACCAACCAATGCGTCATATATCTCCTCAAGATGAAAAGTATAGAAACATTTCCTTAAATCCTCTTTCTATTAAAAAGATACAAAATCCTTTTTTATAAATGATTCCCTCCGAATTATTTACTATTTTTTTCTTTGTCTTACTTCAGATTATTAGACTCTATTCTTATATATTATGCTTAATGATCTGAAACAACAAAAAGTGCCAGGCACCACAAAAAGTAATTTTGTGGTACCTGGCACTCTGTTATTGACATTCTATATTATTCAATTGTTCTCTCAAATCTTTCACCAGGTTTTCCACACTGGGGCTTCCTAAGCCTGTCACAAGTCATATCCAATCTCAGCATTAATGCTCCCACATTCCCCTTAGAAACTGCGATATTCGATCTATTAAGTTAGCAATAATTTAATGCACGGACTCCAACGCTTCTTGTTCAACCTTTTGCAAAAATTCCTGTACAACTTTATTGTTACTTTCTTGGCTTCCGAGCTTTAACATGGCTCTTCCTACAAAATTAACCCCTTTATTTTGTCCCTCATAAATAAATTTTGTATGCGTTTCATCCAATTTAACTAGAGTAAAGGTAAGAGTAATCTCAAATGCTTTTCCTAAAACAAAGCTAGTAGTCTTTACCTTCTTGTCCTCATGATCTTCGTACACTAATGTCTCAACAATATAGGTTTCAACACGTTTTCCTTCGCGATATTTCTGCTGATGCTTCGCTCCTACCTCCCATTCCTTCCCTTCAATTAGTGTATGTTCCTCTACTTTCGGCATAATTTTCTTGATATTTTTATCTGAAAATAATTCCCATACCGTTTCAATATTCGTTTTGATTGTAATTTCTTCTTTCCATTCAATCATTCGTTCTCCTCCTTCCCAGATGCTAGAAATTCATCAATCTCTTCAGTCTGTTGACGAAGATCTTCTATTTGCATCTGGATCTTATTCCTTTTTTCTATTAATAATTCTTCTAAACGTGCAAATGACTCGTCCTCCATTACAGAAATCATCTCCTGTATTGTAAAACCGAATCTTCTTAATTTCACTAAAAGGATAGCAAGAAAGTAGCTTCCATCATCTAATAACGATAGCCGTTATGAGGATCAATAAAGGCAGGTTCGAGTAATTTAACTTCTGCATAATATCGTAAAGTTTCTTTACTTAATCCAGTCATTTTTGCAAACTCACTAATTTTGTGCATCCTTCCCCTCCCTCCTAAATAATAAACCGTGGGGTACACCACAGGGTCAATACTATTTTTTCATTTAAAACACTATTTATTGAAAGCGTAAGTGAGCTTATGTTCATTAAAGTTTGCTTAACTTCTACTATTTTAACCTTATCCCTGATTAAACTGTTGATTTTTTCCAAAGATACACTGTAAATATATATAGATTAAAAAGTCAGATACCTCACTTGGTATCTATCTTCAATCAGTAGAAACAGTAAAATTGATATTATTGATCAATTCCTGTTTTGAATTTGTCGAAAAAACGATATTTGATGATTACCGATTTTATTTTGGCCGTTTCGATAATATTTTTCCTGGTTTCGAAAGTATTTTTTCAGTTTCGATTTTAAATCTTTCAGTTTCGATAAAAGTGATGTTAGCCTAGAATGCGGACAAGTTAAATTGATAAATCATTTATAATGGTTACAATACATCAATTAAAGGGCGTGTCTATAATGGGGAAACATCATGATAAAGAGTTCAAAATCCAAGTTGCTAAATTAGTTGTAGAGGAAGGGAAAAAACCTGGAGATTTAGCAAAAGAATTAAATATATCGTATCCAACGTTGTCTAAGTGGGTTGCAGCTTATAAGGATAAAAAAGATGAGGGATTTGTAGGAAGTGGCAATATTCCTCCTGAGTTACAGTCCAACAAAGAGCTGGCAAAACGTATCAAAGATTTAGAAGAGGAAAATGCCATCTTAAAAAAGGCTATGCACATCTTCACGAAAAGCCCCAAGTAATATATCAATTTATTAAGGAACATGAATCGGAGTTCCAAGTAGTGAAAATGTGCGAGGTACTAGGGGTTTCTACAAGTGGGTATTACGATTGGAAAAAACGTCCGATCAGTCCTCAAAAGAAAAGAAAACTAGAGTTAACCAGGGAAGTTAAAAGGGTTTTTAAAGAGTCAAAAGAGCGATACGGGAGTCCTAAAATCACGGAACAATTGAAACAAGATGGAATTGTCACTTCCAGGCGTACGGTACAACGAATTATGGAAGAAGAAGAGATTCAATCTTGTACGGTGAAAAGATTCAAAGTCACGACTAATTCTACCCACTCCTACCCCATCTATGATAATTTACTCAAACAAAATTTCACCACTCAAGCTCCGGGACAAGCTTGGGTGTCCGATATTACCTACATCTGGACGAATCAGGGATGGGTATATCTAGCTTCAGTTATGGATTTATTCTCCCGTAAGATCATTGGTTTTCACATAAGTCATAGATTAAATAAGGATTTGGTAATAATAGCCCTACAACGTGCGATGAATGCTCAAAAACCAAGAGAAGGACTGATCCATCATTCTGACCGCGGTAGCCAGTATGCATCTAATGAGTACATTGAATTGTTAAAGAAAGCCCATATCAAAGTAAGTATGAGTCGTAAGGGTAACTGTTACGATAATGCTTGTATAGAATCCTTTCATAGCGCCATAAAAAAGGAACTGGTTTATCAAAATCAATATAGAACGAGAGAAGAAGCAAAACAGAGTATCTTTGAATACATTATCTGTTTTTACAACTCTAAGAGATTGCATTCAACACTCCAATTTCTTTCACCTAATGTCTTTGAAAAACGATACTTTGAACAATGGAAAATATCTTGATTTTAAGTATTAACCTCGCGAATTAATTCATCTCCAAAGGAATGAATTAATTCGCGAGGGGACCAAGCGTATGCGCGGTAGAGAAAAAGAAAATAATAATCAATTTCCTGTGTCCGTATTCTTGACGTAGTATCAAAGATCTGGGTCACCCTCTAAAAAACAATTTAATATGGTATAAGTTAGTGCAACATGAAAAAATCAAGTTAATAGTTGCATCATTTTTTTGTACTATCAAAAAACAAAAAGTGCCAGGCATCACAAAAAATTAATTTTTGTGGTGCCTGGCACTTAATTATTTATCCATCATTAATTTTAAAATTACTTCGTCCGTATGCCGTGTTCCTTCGTTTCCAAGCTTACAGAAGCTTTCTATACTTTTTTCCACGTCATCATGGATGAATCCATCTGTGGATTTAATTTCTTGATGGTTAAGCGCCAACAAAGCGGATTGAACTGCAACATTCGAACACGTGGATACTTTCATGGCACAACCAGCCTTAGCTCCATCGCATATCATTCCAGAAACATTCCCAATGGTGTTTTGTATCGCTGCTTTAATTTGCTGTAGATCACCATCTAGTAAATAAACAATAGCCCCACTTGCACCCATTCCTGCTGCAGTTACTCCACAAAGTGCAGAAAGTCGGCCAAATTTTGATTTAATATGAATCGTAATCAAATGGCTAAGGGCAACTGCCCGAATCATCTTCTCCTCTGAAACCTGCAGTTTCTCTGCGACTGCAACAACTGGAAGTGTTACAGCTATACCTTGATTTCCACTTCCGGTGTTCGCCATGACAGGTATAGTTGAGCCTGCCATCCTAGCATCTGAGCCAGCGGATGCTAGAGACATCGCTGCTGTGGCAATATCATCTGATAGAATTCCTTTTTTAACATTTTCCTTGATCGTTTTCCCTACTTTTAACCCGTAATCTCCCGAAAGGCCTTCCTTTCCAATGACTCTATTTAGTTCAATACTCTTTTTGACAAGAGTCAATTGGCTAAGGTCAACCTTTTGAACCCATTCATATATTTCATCAATTGTGAGTGTGACTAATTCTTCTTCATCTGATTGGATGCCAATATTCTCGCATCCGCCCTGGAACACAACCTTACCATCTACCTCAATTAACGAAATATTACTATGATTATCAGAAATAACCACCCTAGAAGTTTGCTGATCCGTTTTCAGAATCACTTCAATATAAAGTCTTTTCGGTGTATCGGCTTGGCTAGATATTACTTTTCCTTCTTCGATAAGTTTAAGCGCTGACTTCTCATCTTCAATGGTAAGGCCATTTAATACCTCAAGTTGCTTAGTTGGGTCACCAGCCACTGCTCCTATTGCAGCTGAGAAATCGAGACCATAGGAAGTCATGCCAGGTATCCCCACGGATTTAGCATTTTTTATGATATTTCCACTAGCTTTTAAACATAACTCTTTTATTTGTCCATTTACATGGCTTTTTGCCGTTGCTGCTGCCAATGCAATCGCAACAGGCTCTGTACAGCCAAGGGCAATCACTAGTTCTTTTTCAATTATTGCTAATATTTTGTGCTTATCCATTTTGTATTTACACCCACTTTACGAGAATATCTTATTATTGATATTACCATAGTCCATCAGATTCTTGGGGACTTCCTTTTTTTACAATAATGCCATGCAACACAAAAGGCCACAGTCCATTACGAATTTTCTTAAGATTATTACTTTGCTTTTTCGTTCAATCCATGCATAAAAGGTCATAATAAACTTCCTGATGGTGATGGCAGCGCATGTGATGAATTTTAAGAATAAAACAAGGGAACTTCTTATTAGAAGTTCCCTCACCTTTAAGAATAAGATATTAATAGAATCATAATGTAAAACTATGCGTTAGTTCAGTTAAACAAGAATGTTATTGTTTTTAGTGTATTCAACTTTACTATATTTATCTTACTCCTTAGGAGCTGTGTAAATCTTTGGAAGCTTTAAATCATGCTGCTCCATAACCGTACGTAAGCGGTCCGGGTAGTCCGTGATGATCCCATCGACACCATCTTCAACAAGCTTGTGCATGGTCGGCTCGTCATCAATCGTCCAAGGGATGAGTTTCATGCCGTGCTTGTGAGCTGCTTGAACCATATCCTTTGTCACGTAAGGCTGATAATTCCCATCAGTGACTTTGCCGTTCTGCGGGAAACCGTGGACAGGGGAGATAGCGTTCACGCCTAATGAGTGTGCCGCTGCTACTAGGTCCCCTCCAAAGTCATCTATATCAATTCCACCTAACCAAGGTGAGGCTCCGGGTTGACCAGGCTGCAAGAACTGTGGGCCGTTGGTCAATGCAACAAGTGGCAATCGAGGCTCAACCTCCTTCATTCGCTTAAGTGCACCCCAGTCAAAGCTTTGGATTGACACTCGGTCCAGCAGACCAGCTTCACGAACCTCTTTAGCAACAATCTGTACGAATTCTTCACGAGGAGCGGTTTGCTCCGGAGCCCCAGCCTCAACCTTTGTCTCTATATTGAACCAAACTTTGTTTGCATTGTAGAGCTTGACCAGGTCAAAAACCTCGGACAACAGTGGCATCTGAGCTCCAGGACTAAGGATCTGACCCGGATGCTGCGGTAGCATTTGTGAGCCACAGTCCAACGTGCGCACCTGGGCTAATGTTAAGTCCTTTATGTACTTCCCGACGTAAGGGTACTCAGGGTCTCCAGTAAAAGCAGGTCTTGTGTCTTTGCATTTGGCACCCGAGATTTTACGATCATGTGTGATAACAGCTTGCTTGTCTTCTGTAATTTGTACGTCAAGCTCTAGTGTGCTCACACCAACTTCGAGTGCGTGGGAAAATGAAGCAATGGTGGATTCAACCGTTAGACCAAGTCCCCCTCTGTGTGCCTGCAGGTCGAATTTCTTTGGACCGAAGCTCTCAGATTGGTTTTGCCAGTTCAAGTTCTCCGAAGCCTCTGCAGGTTTTACTACCACACTGCTAGCAGCTGAACACACCATAAGGGCAGCCATCGTTGCAAAAATAAACTTCTTCCTCTTCATTCCTGATCATCTCCTTATTAATCTATTACTCTTATAAGTTTAGGTGATTGATGTAAATTCCCTATTAATAAATTGATAAGAAATAATTAAGGAAAATAAGGAAATCGCCTCAGTTCTTTTGACATTATTAATATTTAAATCTAGCAAATAAGATTTTAGTAGGAAGCAATAATCCTTATATGTCACCAACTCTTTCACTGATTTATGTGTTTTTTGTAAATTATGGGCCACAAGTGACCTGCACATTACTTACAAAAAAGCATATACAAATTGGCTCTAAATTTCGTACTCATAAAAAAAGGATCAGGAAACCAGTTCCTAATCCTGCTTAATGCATTTACTATGAAGCATGTTGTTTACTGATTTTTTCCTGTTTCTTTGGAACAATTAATCTCTCTTTCCCCATCCATACTATTGCGATAAATCCTAATGCAATCGGGATGAGCGTCCATTTAAATGTGGCGGATACGGATAATGCCATCGCATCCGTAATATGCTGAAGGACTTCCGGTGGAATTTGAGCTCTTCCTTCTGCAGATAAAAGTGCTGTTGAATCGATATTACTCGAGAATCCACCACCTAATGATTCTTGTAGATTACTCTTTAATAAGTGGTTTTGAATCGTTCCGAAAATCGTCACACCGATTGTCATTCCCAGTGTTCTAAAGAATGTGTTCGTAGAAGTGGCGATGCCTCGTTTTTGCGGCTCGATATTATGCTGGGTCGCCATGCTCAATAATGAAAAAGAGCAACCCATTCCGAGACCTGCAATGACCATGTAAATCGTGAGGATCGAACGTAATGTATTGACATCTATGGTGCTTAATAAAAGCATTCCTGTGAAGAATAATGCGACTGATACGAGCATGATGCTACGGTAACTAAATCGTCTTACAGACTGACCAGCTAACTGACTTCCAAAAACTGAACCAACCATCATCGGAATTAAAATAATCCCTGCATTGGTTGCTGTTCCACCGTATACGGATTGGACAAATAATGGAATCAGTACAGTTGTAATGATAAAAGCGGATCCGTAGAAAAACGCTACCCCTTGGGTTGCAGCAAATAATTGCTTTTTAAACAAGCTAAATGAAATGATCGGATCCTGTACCCTTCTCTCAATCACAATAAACAAACCGAAGCAAACTGCAAAAATGGAGAATAAAGAAAGGATTGGTGTGGAAGTCCAGCCATATTCATTTCCTCCAAGCTCCAAGGCAAACATCAAACTGACTACAGAGCCAATAAGCGTCAATGCTCCAAGCCAATCAATCTTAAGCTTTCTTAGCTGAAGATTTTCTTTGTAGAATTGGCTGATAAATAATAATGAGATAACACCTAATGGAAGATTAATATAAAAAATCCAGCGCCAATTGATTTCATCCGTAATATATGCTCCTAATAAAGGGCCAAATACGCTGGAAAGCCCAAACACAGCTCCGAATAAACCTGTCATTTTCCCACGTTTTTCTGGAGGGAAGATATCAAAAATAATCGTGAAGGCGATTGGCATCAGCGATCCTCCACCAATCCCTTGTATCGCACGATAAACACTCAGTTCCACAATGCTTTGTGCCATTCCACAAAGTGCCGAACCAACAAGGAAAATAATTAATCCCAGCAAATAAAATCTTTTTCTACCATACATATCTGATAATTTACCGAAAATCGGCATACTGGCCATAGTAGCTACAAGATAGGCTGATGTGACCCATATGAATTGATCCAATCCACCTAGCTCCCCTACAATGGTTGGCATCGAAGCAGATACAATCGTGTTGTCCATAGCTGCCATAAGCATCCCTAAGAGCAGACCTGCTACAACAAAGCCCACTTTACTCTCTTTTGAAACCATAAGTACCCTCCTATTCCTCACGCATTAATTTTTTGAGCTCTTCTGGAAACAATGCATTGAGCTCATTCAAAATATTTAAAAATACATTCAGGTCTTCATCTCTATACTTCTCAAACATCTGCGAAAGTGAAGTGCGTAGAGGATTGAATAATTGCCGAATTTCTTCGTTTCTGTGAGTTAATGGCTGGATAATGACCCTTCTACGATCTTCAGGATCAGGTACTCGCTTTACCAATTCCTCTTTTTCAAGTCGGTCAATGACTCCCGTTATAGCCCCAGTGGTTAGGTTCGTCAATTTAGCTAGCTGTCCTGCTGTAATTGGCCCAGTCTGATTCAATAAATCTCTGCATTTTAAATCCGTTGCATTCAATTGAAGCTTGGCTGCTATTCCCTCGTTGAATAATACATTCGTAGTACTGAATTTTCGTATTTCCTCAATTAAAGATTGTACGAATTCTTTTTTAGGTAATGGCTTGTTCGCCATTTATCTCACAACCTTCCACAGCCACTTTATTTTAGTTTCTAAATATCTTAGTTTCTAAGATAAATGTAAATGAATGGTCTCACTATGTCAAATTCATTATGAAAAAGGGACCCTTTTTTAGAAAGGATCCCTTGATAATTAAATTCTATTATTGTCAGCTCTCCAGCTATGGATAGCCATTTTAATTTGCTTAGAGTTTAAATTTTCCTTCAATGCCCTTTCAGCCAATCCAGGAAATTCTTGGTCATTTGCAAAGCGTAATGCAACGATTTGACCCATACTAAGTCTGGAATCAAGTAAATTCCCTGTTAGAACGTAATGACGTAGGTTCTCTTCTGCACGTATAGCACGGTCTTGCGCTTTTAATGGATATAGCCTTACTAGAGCTGCAACAATTCCGATGATGATGACCAACAAAAGCATCATCATAGACATCAAGATATTCGTGTCATCATTCAATGCACGAATCACTTGTATGATGCCACCAACCAACGCTCCTAATAGTAATAGAACTAACACATAATGATAAATCGGATGCATTCTTGTATGATTTGCAAAGTTTTGTTCTTTCATGGTTTCTCCTCATTTCTCTTTTTTCTCTATTCCCATTTAAATGTATAGCTCGCTAAAATAAATGCTCCCACCAGCCAGCAGCCTAAGATCAGGGCTTCCGTACCCAAGCTCATGAACGACGCTCCCACGTTCATCGTTTCACGGAGTGCGTGACTTAGATGGGCGATTGGTAATACTTGCACGATTGGCTGCAGGAAATCCGGCATGTTTTTGATTGGGAAAAACACACCGCCCAGAAATAGCATAGGGAAGGATAAGAATCCTGCAATGGGTGCCGCGCTCTCAGGGGTCTTGGCAATCCCTGCAATGATAAATCCAATTGCCATAAACGCTAGTGTTCCTAGGATGACAAAGCTGATTAAGGTGAGCCACGAGCCACGAACCTCCACACCAAAAATCAGTTGGGCTACAACCAATACAATCAGGGCTTGGAGTCCGTTCAAGATCAGTCTTGCAGTAATTTGTGCGGCAATGAAGGTCGAGGCCTTTAGAGTTGTGCCTTGCATCCTTCTAAGGATTCCACGTTCTCTCCAAGCCGCGATTTGCCCGGCTACACCGTTCATATTGTTACTCATGATCATCATGGCGACAATACCAGGCACTAAGAAGTCAATATATTTTAGGTTCAAGGTTTCTACACCTTTTGCATCCGTAACCACTATAGGTTGGTAATCCACCTTGGCTTTACTGATACCATCCACCACATTATTGACTAATTGTAGACCAACCTGGGAGACAGCAAAATTAGTTTCATTGTAATAAACAGGTATATTGAAAGGTTTTGCATCTGATCGGTTTAAACCTTCATCATACCCTTTTGGAATAATAACAACTAGCTGAGTGTCGCCTTTTTTCAGCTTATTTAATGCCTCTTTTTCACTGTCCTCTTTTTCAACGTCAATGGCTTCATTTTTCTTCAATGTCGTAATAAATTGTTTAGACTGATCGCTTATGTCCTGGTCTACAATCCCAATTGATAACGAAATTCCATTTCCACTGCCTAAAAAAGATCCCAACATGACCATCAGGAAAATGGGGAATGCCAACGTCCAAAATAAGACTTGGCGATTTCGAAGGAAAATCCGTAACTGAGTTAAAGTTAATTGCCAATATGCTTTCATCCTTCTCTCAATCTCCTTCCAGTCATATGGATAAACACATCTTCCAATGTAGCTGTCCTTGTCTGTAAGTCCTTTAATTTCAACTGTCGTTCTGAAGCCATTTCAATTAGGCTCGTCAGCGTAATTTGCATATCATCCGTATAAAGGATATGGAGGTCATTTTGATTCCCAACTTGTTTAACACCCTCAATCGAAGATAAATCCTCTTCTACAGATTCATTCTCAAAACGGAATTCTACCGCACTGTCTGACTGAAGCGATTTCACTAGCTCGGTTGGTGTGTCTAAAGCTATGAGTTGACCTTGATCCATAATCGCAATCCGATCGCACAACACATGGGCTTCATCCATATAATGTGTCGTCATGACAATCGTTTTCCCTTTCTCCTTTAAAAGAAGGATGATATCCCAAAGAGTCCTTCTGGCTTGTGGATCAAGACCTGTCGTTGGCTCATCCAAGAAAATAACCCAAGGATCATGAACAAGTGCTAATGCTATCGCCAATCTTTGCTTTTGTCCACCAGATAACCCTTTAATTCGACTTTTGGATTTATCAGTTAGTAGCATATCTTCTATAATATCTGGTATCGATACATGCTTTGGATAGAAGCTTGCATACAAATGAAGGATTTCTTCTACTGTAAGCAACTCAAATAGTGTGGTCGATTGTAGCTGAACACCGATTACTTCCTTTACCTTATTCAGCTGGCTTTTAATATCAAAGCCCCCTATACTTGCCGTCCCTTCATCAGGCTTTCTAAGTCCTACCAGCATTTCCAAAGTGGTGGTCTTTCCTGCACCGTTTGGACCAAGAAGACCGAATACTTCTCCTTTATGTACTTGAAACTCTACTCCTTTTACTGCCGTAAAATCCCCATACTTTTTCACGAGATTTTGCACCTTAATAATTTCTTCATGCGAACTCATTTTTCACGCTCCATATCATATGGCATAATACCTTCATCTTATCACTTCATAGAAAATTTATCCTTTCTTTCTTATTTATGCTCGATTAAAAAATAAAAAGACCATTCTTTGGTATTATCCCCTTTAAGTAGACAGTGTAAAAAGCCTATGATTTTATCATGGATGATGCACTACTACTTGGAGGGGATTTTTCTATGGCTGTAAAAGG
>NZ_JAAGVZ010000002.1 GCF_010882125.1 Peribacillus alkalitolerans
CTCCTTAAGATTCTGAGTTAGATTGGTCTCTATACTCGTATCTTACTGAGGAGCTTTATTTTTTTCAAACCCGATAATTAACGATCTACAGGAATGCTATCCTGCCCTTTTATCACAATAAAAAGGGCTGCCATTTTAGTAGCCGATATTTAATTTATTAATGGGTAAGTCACCTTCAAAAACTGTCCCTGCTTTTCCGATAATAATACTTTGTCATATAAAACTTTAACTTTTACAGTACCCCCTCTATCACCATTTATACTGATTGAATTTCTTTAGTATTTAGCGCTATTTCTGTTAGTATTACTAACTCATTTTTTCATTATGGGTTACATACGAACTAACAGCTCTTACTAATAATGCAGTTGAAATTCCAAGTGCAGTGCATTGCTTTAACATTTTAAAACCTAACATTTTAATACCTCTTTTCATAATTTTTCACAACGTGCTTACTTGCAAACGATATAAGCTAGCCATTTCTCTCTTTTGTTTCTTTTTGTTTAGTTTCCCTAAATGAGAAATTGCTTATTCTTAACTAATTTTCACTATTTTAAATAATCAATTATCCCATCAACAATTGAATTTGTTGTGTTTGTTTGAAATTCTTCTGAAGTCATACGCGCTTCATCAGTTGAATTTGAAATGAATCCAAGTTCAAGTAAGATTGCAGGTCTTGAGTTTTCTCTTAAAACATAGTAGTCTCCTAAACTTACACCACGATTTCTTGCATCCTGCTCATTTTTAAAAATATGATCATGAATTAATGCTGCAATAGGCTCGTCCGATTTTTTGTTATAATAAGTGGTAATCCCCTCAACTTCACTCGTAAAAAAGGCATCAAAATGGATACTAACAAATAAGTCTGCTTTCTGTTCATCTGCAATTTTTACACGATCTGCAAGTGATATTTTCGCATCATCATTTCGCGTTAATATAACATTAGCGCCAGTACGTTTCACTAACTCATTTTGTATATTTTTTGCCATTATTAATGTTACATCTTTTTCATTTGTTCCAGCTTGTCCACTTGCACCTATATCTTCACCACCATGTCCCGCATCAATTACAATTGTTTTACCAGTTAATATCTTTTCAGAAGATGTATTTATTTTATTTCTATTTATAGTTGATGCTTGAACCTTATTTTCTTTATTTATTATTTGTCCATTCCCTTGAAGTCTCATGATTAAAACTACCATTAATATTGAAATTATTAATAATAAAAGATTTCTTTTCCACTTTTTTTTCTTTCGATTCATGAAATTTCCCCCTAAGCTTTATATTTATCTTGCTGATAGTTAATAGTCTAATAGTTTTTAATAAAGACAAAATCAACATAAGATAAAGATGAAATGAAGATTTATCAATTTTATAGACGTTGATCATTCCAAAAATTTAATGAAAAGTGTTCATTTGGGTTATAAACCTTAAACACATATCCTTTTGCTTTTAAATAGCTAATAATTTCAGGAAGTGCATCCAACGTTGTTTGCTTTTCATGTAAAAGAATGACTTCTTTATTTTTGGTTGTTTGCTCTTTCACTACATTTACAACTTCCGAAGAGTTAGCATTGTTCTCCCAATCATGTGTATCTACATTCCAGTCCCAAATTTTCAATCCTGCTTTAACTGAATCATTGCGAAGCTTTACACTCAAACCTGGTCTCGAGCCATAGGGGGCACGAACTAATCGAGTTTTTTGACCAGTTAAATTATTAATTATTGATAATGTTTGTTGCATTTCTGAAACAAAAAGACCTTGTTTGTATAGTCGATGATAATTATGAGTCATACTGTGGGCACCAATGTAATTCCCTTCTTTAACGGCCCTTTTTACTACTTCTTGATGTTCATTCATGTTTTTTCCGATCATAAAGAAAGTCGCATGTACTTTTTCCCTCATTAATACGTCTAGAATTTGGTTTGTCATCTCACTCGGTCCGTCATCAAATGTCAGATAGACGATTTTTTGATCATGAATAATTTGTTGTTTGTTATTAATTTGGGGATGTACGTTTCTTTCTTGCTTATGATGATTAGGCTCGTTTTGACTACTTTCTTTTGGTCTATCTAGGTTCTCCATTTCTGATTTCTTAGCACTTGATTGAGTTGCATCATCTACTGTGATATGTTCGGCACCGTATTTGGAACTATTTACAAGCACCTTTTCGTTTCCTGCACCTTCGACTACATTTTCAACTTCAAAATCTTTTAATTTACCAATGAAATAGTAAATGACTAAGACTATTAATAAGAACGCACATAAATTTAACATTGCCCTGTTTAAAACCCTTTTTTTCACTCTTTTACGGGTTTTCATCTCTCTTTCACCGCACTCTCCACTACTTTTATATCTGCACAAGAATCTTCTTATCAATAAAGATAAAGGTTCCAAATAAAGTTGAGATAAAGATGAGATGAATAATCAATCAAGATTAAAATTAATTGATAAAAAAGATCAAAATTATGTCTGTTCCTATTTCTAAAAATTTAAAAGATAATTAAATAGGAAATAAAAAAGAGACCACTTTTTAAATGGTCTCCTAGAAATTTCTTTATTCTTCTACTCGTTTAAGTAGGTCATTACTCTGTTCTGTATAATATCCGCCACACTTTCCGCAGATTTTTGGCCATCAAAATAGCTTGGCGTTTCCTCTGAGAGAATTTTATGAACCTTCTCATTCCATCTTACTTCTGTGTTCGCTTCAGCAATCATCTGCTTAAGTGGTTGAAGCGACTCTTCTGTTACCGTTATCTGTCCGCCTTTGCCACCATTACCTTTTGTATTTTCAACTTTTCCATCTAATAAATCGGAAAATACCTTCTCATTTGCCGCGATATTCACAGGGAACATATCCCTTATTGATTGACTTTGCATTTCATAAGAAAGTAAAAATTTCAAGTAATCCCACGCTTCCATTTTGACAGAGGAATTTGCATTCATCGCATAGCGGTCGTATCCACTGAAGGTAACACCCGATTCTTTTTCAGAAGAATGTGGAAATTCGTAAATGGTCGTATTCTGATTATTATAAAATTCTGAACGCATTGCATAATCGCTTGGAGAAAAGATTGCTGAGCTTACAAAATACGTTTCCGTTGGATTGGTCGGTTGAATCGATAAAACGCCATCATCATACATTTTTTTTACTTGCTTGAGTAAATCAATAAATAAGGGAGAATCAAATTTAGCTTCTTTTTTCTCCATATCAACAAGTCGGTCGTAGTTTTTATCTGAGAAAACCAAGGGATTTAAAATACCTGAAGGTGTAACGTTCATCACAGTCTTAAGTGTCCCATTTGTTTTTAGCTGTTTGCTTAGTTCTGCAAATCGACTCCATGTCCAATTTTGGCTGTCATCTATTTGGATGCCTGTTTTCGAAATTGCCTCCTTGTTTCCAAATAAAGCACCTAATGAAAATTTTGTGGGTAAAACGTAAAGTCCACCATTTATTTTAGAATGTTCGAGAATGTTCATGTAATATTGACTTTTGTCAAAAGACGTATCTTTTTCAATGTATTGATTGAGATCAACAAAGGCATTTTTATCAATGTAACGATCAATTGGCAAACTTTGGTCGTTCAACACGAATAAATCAGCACCTTTTCCAGATAACACTTCTGTCGTAGTCTGTGCCACGTATTTCTCAAGTTCAAGAAGAGACATCCCGCCACCGCCCGAAGCAAAACTTTTCAGTTCAATCGTGATATTTGGATGTATTTTTTCGTATTCCTTCGCAGCCAATTCAAAGTCTGGGAATTTACCCATGACGGAGATGGTAATCGTTTTTTTCTCATCCTTGCTTACCTTTAACGACAGATCTTCTCTATTCATTTCTTTAACGGTGTCTTTATCACCATTCTTGGCATTATTTTGTTGGGTGTTATTACTTTCCTTACTTTGTGTTTTCCCACTACTACAAGCGACCAAACTAAACATTAATAGTAAGCTCATCATTAAAACCAATATTTTTTTCATTAATTCATCTCCATTTCACTTCATCATTTAATGTAAGAATACCCTCCTCAAATAAAGATGAAATGAAGATGAAATGAAGTTTTTTAAAAGATTGATAAAAATTTTAACATAATAACTGGTTGGCTAATTCTAGGAGCGTTAGTCTGTAATAAAAAATCGCCCTTTTGACTAGGGCGATCCAGCAGAAAGAATACTATAGTTGAATTTTCCACCGTATTTTCACCTATTTTTATTTAAGCAAAAGTAAAATAGTACTCCATCATTAGTATTCATGACACCATACTGCGCACCATGTAGTTCTAATATATTTTTCGAAATGGCAAGTCCTAACCCAGTACTACCTTCTGATCGATGTCTAGACGTATCACCACGATAGAAACGTTCCCAGACCTTATCTAATTGGTCAATCGGAATATGTGATCCTTTATTTTCTACATACACTTTAACTTGCTCATCCTCTACGGCCGTTGAAAGATAAATATGTTCATTAATTGGTGTATAACGGATAGCATTTGTCATAAAATTCGTGATGACTTGTTCAATTCGATGTTGATTTGCGATTACTTCGACTGATGCTAGATTTTTATGAATCGTTAGTTCTTTTTTTTCTATTTCCAAAGATAATTGATTACATATATGATCAATGACTTTATCTATAAAAAAAGGTTCCATTTTCATTTTATACGTTCCAGACTCGTATTTTGCCAGCTCAAGCATATCCACAATTAATAGATCCATCTTGTCGACTTCTTTTTCCATCGCTTCAAAATAATAGTCCTTCTTATGACTAGCAACACCGTCTTTTAGTATCGAAATACAGCTTTTCATAATACTTAGTGGGGTCTTCAATTCATGTGAAACACCTGAGATAAATTCTTTTCTTGTATTCTCTAATTGTTTTTCTTTTTCAATGTCTTGTTGGAGTTTTGTAATATGTGAATGTAGTGTATTCGAAAGTAAATTTATATTATGAGATAAGTCACCTATTTCATCTTTCGAATGATATTCAATTCGTTCTGAAAAGTCTAAGTGAGCAATTTTTCTAGTTGTATCGTTTATTCTTAATAAAGGTCTTGCAATTTTAATTGAATAGTAAATTGAAGCCAAAATTGTAAGAAGTAAAACGAAAGCAATTATATAGACAAAATAATCTTTTACCATTTGAACAGCTTCATCTACGGGTTGTAAAGAGGCCATTGAAAAAATATAATTTGTTTCACCATTATTCCCTTTGACAGGGTCAATGAAAAGTTTATATTTAATATCATTTTGCTCGTAATCAAGGACTTTCAATGAATCATCTTTATTATTTTCATTCAACATGAGGCTAGATTGAAAATCATTAATTCGATCCATAAACAAGCTATTTGCATAGATGATACTTGACACATCATTCCGTTCAGGGAATTGAACATCTATCACTGTTCCTTTTACTCTATTGATTTTATAATCAGTATTATATTTTATTAAGTAGTCCAATTTAGGAACAACTTCATTTGGATTTTTCCCTTCATATTTTGTTAGAAGATTTTTATTGATTTTTGACCAAGTAAGTTGGTTTTTCCAATATGAATTATTCTGGACAGAATATAAATAAAACGGTACTACTATATTATTTTTTTCAACTGTATATAGATCCACATTGTCACCAGTTGAAAGTGGAGTCTCGTTATTTATGACATTTTCTACTGTTAATAAGTGATAAAGTGGAACAGTAATTGTTTGTTCTAATATAGGATTTTTAGAGTCATCTAATTCAATTGTTACATAATAATCATTTGATGTTTTTATATTCCCATTTTGATCTAATGTTGTGATCCATGTATTTTGAGTACGATAAAAGTCTTGTTCTAATTGCTGAATGGATTGAATATTATCATTGCTTTTTAGGTATTGTGTCTCAAATGATTTGATACTTGATTTTAGATCATTTACTTTTCGATTCTCATAGTATTCCTTAAAAAAGATTGTTTGACCAATATAAATGGATCCAGTGATTAACAAACATAAAGTTGTTGTTAATAAAAATAGTTTTAAGACAATCCCGAATTTCATAAGGTTTCCTCAAACTTATAGCCTGTACGAATAATCGTTGAAATTAGTTTGGATTTACTTCCTAATTTCGTTCGTAAATTACGTATATGTGTATTGATCGTTCGATCATCACCAAGGTAGTCATGGCCCCAAACCTTATAAACGAGTTTTTCTCTTGTAATAACAATCCCATGATTTTGCATTAAATAAGTTAATATTTCAAATTCAGTATGGGTTAAATTGATATTGTTTCCATCTACTTTGACTTTCCGTGTAGAAAAATCGACCGTAATGCCATTTCTTGTTAATGTTTCGTTTGACAGCTCATTTATTCGATAACGACTTTCAAGTAAGCGTTTGACTCTGGCTAGCAAAATGGGTGGGCTATAGGGTTTTGTGACATAATCATCAGCACCTAGTTCAAATCCAAGTAGTGTATCATCTTCATCAACTCGTGCAGTTAACATGATTATAGGAACAGTTGAAGTCTTCCTGATTCTTCTACAAACGGCCCATCCATCGACTTTTGGCAACATGATATCAAGAATAATTAGATGAAAAGCTTGTTCTTGAAATAATTCCATTGCTTGTTCACCATCAATCGCTTCTAATGCCTCATATCCTTCGTTTACTAAATAATCTTTCACTATTTCACGTAAAATCGTTTCATCTTCTACGATTAAAATCTTGTATTGCATTTTATTTCCACACTCTCTTTCGTAACTTTACGATTTTCTTATTTTATCCAATTTGATTATTTAATTCCTGAACGATTCCCTGTGATAAAAGTAAGAATAACAAAATGATGTAAAGATAAAATGAAGAATACAAAAAACAAAAATAATTCTTCCTCAATTACTAAAAGAGGAAGAATTGTGTTCACTGATTTTTACTGAAGGCATAATTTCTAAATCATTAAGATAGGCTTGCATGTGCTTTTTCGTTTCTTCAAACTTTTCATTAGAATTCATCAAAAACTCACTAGCTAAATGCTCCATTGGGATGATTTTAAACTGACGATTATCTAGATAGTAATTATAAGTTAGGGTGAAACTAGGATTTTTCAAATCAATAGTAGTTTTATTTTTCGTTTTTGTTTTTATGATATCGATGGAAGCTAACCCACCTATTAACTGATATAGTTCATCCTGCGCTGATAAGAAATTGCCTAATGAATACAACACAAAAGTTTTATTTCCGTTTTTACCAAAAAGCCATGATGGTGGTTGTAATACATGAGGATGATGTCCAATAATGATATTGACCCCCATATCAGAAAGATCTTGAGCAAGTTTTTTCTGAGTTTCATTCGGAAACCTCTCATATTCATTTCCCCAATGCATCGAAACAACTACTACATCCGACATCCCTTTCGCATTATTAACATCTTGACGTAATTTTTCTACATCTATTAAGTTTACAAGATAGTCTTTTCCTTTAGGAACTGGAATTCCGTTTGTTCCAAATGTATAAGCAAGAAATGATAATGTAATGTCATTTTTGGTTATCGTGCGAATTTTATCGTGGTCTGCTTGCGATTTAAAAACTCCTGTATATGGCATATTAATTTTATCCCAATAAGCTAGTGCACTATTAATAACTTTTTCTCCTCTATCAAGTGAATGGTTATTTGCCAAAGTTACAAGATCCACTCCAGCATTTTTTAATGCATCCCCAACCTCATGTGGACTATTAAATGAAGGATAAGAAGACAAACCAAATTCTTCCCCTCCAATCATTGTTTCTTGATTTGCAACAAGAATATCCGGTTTTTGCATGGTCTGTTTGACTTCAGAAAACATCTTATCGAAGTTATACGTGCCATCTGTTTGTTTCGCATCTTCATAAACTTCATTATGGATAAGAATATCACCAATCGCCCCAATAGTTACTTGATGTACAATAGGTTTCACATTCGTTTTATGAGTCACTGGGGCTATGACTGTATTCTTTTCATTTTTTGTTTTATCTCTATCTCTATCTCTATCTGGTTTAATTAGTTGAGGCATACACCCTGAGGTGATGAAGATAGCAATTAATATGATCATTATTCTTTTTAATAATACGTTCATCTTTTTCCCTCTCCAAACAACGGATGTCTATACGATTTGCTAATATTTATTAAGTTCTGCTTTTAATCATTTAAGAGTACTAATAGCATCTTTTTTTATTTCTTGTAATACATTGGTCAATCCTTGGCACCTGATAGCTGAATTCCTTTGATTAAATATTTTTTTGCAAATCCAAATAATAGAATCATTGGAGCCATGTAAAGTACTGACGCAGCAAAGCCTATTCCTCTTGCTTCTTGAGTAATTCTAGATAAGTAAAGTGACAATGGAAATTTTGAGAGATCATCCAGAAAAATAAGTGGTTGCTCAACCATGTTCCAATAATCAGCGAATAATAATACGATTAGTGCTGCAAGTCCTGGTCGAATGAGTGGCAATATTATCTTGATGAAAATGGAAAAGTGACCAGCACCATCTATTTTTGCAGCCTCAATGTATGAATAAGGAATCGTCAGTATAAACTGTCTAAGCATAAACACGCCAAATGCTCCGAATATCCCCGGAAAAATTATGGCTTCAAAGCTATTGATGATCCCTAATTTATCTGCTATGAGATAATTAGGTACAAGTGTTACTTGAAAAGGCATCAACATGGTAATCATATACACCAAAAATAAAGTATCTCTTCCTTTGAACTTTAGTTTTCCAAAGACATATGCGGCAAGGGATGCAACAATCAGTTGACCTAGTATGATTGGGAAAACCATTAGGGCGGAATTCCCATAAAATTTCATATTTGATTGTTCCCCTTCAAAGAATGATTGTTTCTTGTCAAAGAATCCTTTATATTGTTCAAACGAGAACTGTTCAGGAATCAACTTCAAATGTACGAAATTTTCTTTGTGTACATTGCTATCTTGTGGTATTTCATTTTCTGATGGATAGTAATGGCTAACTTCTTTCTCCGTCATAAAAGAATTTGATAACGTAAAAACAATCGGAAAAACCATCATTGCAGCAATAATTAATAAGATATAGGTTAAAATCCATTTGCGATATAAATTATTTTTTTTCATTTTCCTCACCTCTCATTCTTAACTCATAAACTTTCGATATCGACGTTCTATGGCGAAGAAAACAAACACTAGAATTAGAATACATACCACCATTAATGTGGCTGCAGCAGTCAGCTTTTGAATATTTAAAGAAGCAAACATATTATTCATATAGTGCTGAATCATATAAATTCGATCATATGGATAATCGCCTGCGATTAGATAGGTTTCACGGAATACTTTGAAGGAGTTTATTATGCTCATTAAAACTACAAAG
Source organism: Peribacillus alkalitolerans (assembly GCF_010882125.1). GTDB lineage: Bacteria > Bacillota > Bacilli > Bacillales > DSM-1321 > Bacillus_BN > Bacillus_BN alkalitolerans. The sequence goes on from NZ_JAAGVZ010000002.1 coordinate 9,358, forward strand.
AACATTGTTGGTGTTAAGTAAACCAATGTAACTTGTCTAAATTTAAATAGGCGACCTGCACCTTCCATTTCGGCAATCTCGTAATAATCTTTTGGTATATTTTGAAGTCCAGCTAAGAACAAAATCATGTTGTAACCGATGTTTTTCCATAAATAAATAACTGATACAACAACTATCGACCAATCCGACTTCATCCAATCGATTTGTGCAAACCCCATATATACAAGCCATGAATTAAATGTACCGTTCCAATCAAATAATATTTGCCATAGCATTACAATCGAAGCGACTGGTACAACAATTGGCAAGATAAAAGAACTAATAATTACATTTTTAAACATGACGGTTTGATGCAAGCAAAGTGCTAATATTAAAGAAATGCCGATTACTAGTGGGACATTGATTGCAGTAAACCAAAATGTGTTTGAGGCTGCCTTTAAAAAAGAAGCACTAGATAACAACTCTTTATAATTAAAAAGGCCCACAAATGAACCACCAACCGCTCCATCTTTAAATGAATAGATAGTACCCATTACAAAAGGGATTAAATAGAAAATGGAAAAGCCAATCAAACTTGGTAATAAGTAAATTACTGCAAACCTACCATCATTATTTAATCGTTTACGTATTTTCATGTACTCACTTCTTTCTATATTTAAGTAATTAATAAATTGATTAATAATTCTATTCGGAAAGAAGTATAGCCTAGTGAGATAAAGATGAGATAAAGATTAAATAAAGATTATGAGGAAAAGTGATTATTAATATACAAAAATAAAAAGCTAACGGATTTGTTAGCTTTTAAAACTTTATTTTGAATTTCTTTCACTTTCCACCTTGGAATATTGAATTTCATTCTGGTTATTTTTAATAAAGTCTATAAAATTTGAAACAATTAGTTTATCAAATCTTTTAGGTTTTCTAACAAGCCATAAATTTCGTTTTAACTCAACTTCTTTCATTTTGATGTTACATAGTAATCCTAGCTTTAACTCTCTAGAAACAGTCAACCTGGGTAAAATACTAATCCCAAGTCCCGCTTCTACAGCACTCTTTATTGCTTGTGTGCTCCCTATTTCAAGATAGCTATCTAATTTATCTAAAATACCAAACTCTTTTAGGCTATTTTCTACTATTAATCGTGTTCCAGAAATAGATTCACGCCAAATCATTCTATCATTAATAAGTTCCTCAACAGTGATTTCATTCCGATCACTCCACGGATGGTCAATTGAACAGATGAGAACTAATTCGTCTTCTCTAAACTCTTCTACTATAAAGTTAGTATTCTCAACGATCCCTTCTACGAGTGCTATGTCAATCAAATCATTTGATAAATCCTCTAAAATACTTGGTGTATTACTAATGTTTAAAGTTAATTTTATATCCGGATTTATTTTTTTAAAACTGCCAAGAAGGCTAGGTAATAAGTAATCTCCAATAGTTAACGATGCTCCGATTTTAAGATTTTCATCATTCCCGCCTTTTAATTGTCGGATGGTTTCTATTGAACGATTAAAGTCATCAACAATTACTTTAGCAAAAGGATACAACATCTGACCTGCCTCTGTGACTCTCAACCTCCCATCGGCTCGATCAAATAACAATGTTCCATAAAAATTTTCTAATTGGTGAATTTGCCTTGTAACAGCAGGTTGAGAAACATAATTTAACCTAGCAGCTTGACTAATACTACCTAAATCAACTACTAAGCAAAACATTTTCAAATTTTCTATGTTCAATCCTAACATCTCCATTTTATTAAATTTCCCGCTTCTATCAGAATCAATATATTTCAGTTCAGTTTTCAAATAAGTAGGAGGCCTATAATCTACTGTTATACCCTATGCAAATATTGCAATTTACTACTTCATTTCCTATTGATACGATACAGAAAACAAGATAAAAGCTCTGTTTCGTAAGTTTAGGAATAAGCATTTGAAGACTAAGGAAGGTGACTACATGGAGAGAGATTGGAAACAGATTCACAAAATTTTTTGGTCTTTTTTTAAAATAGCCCCATTAACGTTTGGTGGTGGATATGCCATGATTCCATTAATTGAAAAAGAAATCGTACATAAAAATAAATGGTTAGTTTTAGAAGATGTGTCTGATATTTTTGCATTAGCACAATCCGTACCAGGAGCTATAGTTATTAACTCCGCAGCTTTTATCGGCCAAAGAATAGCTGGGATAAGAGGAGCTATTGCAGCTATTCTCGGTGTTTCTTTACCGACATTTTTCATTGTTCTTACACTTGGATACATATTTCGTTTCCTGGAGGAGAATCCAAAATTAGAAGGAACATTTCTATCCATTAGAGTCTCTATTATTGCATTAATTGTCTATGCAGCAATAACTGTAGGAAAAACAGCAATTATTGATAGGTTTACGTTTTTTCTTAGTTTCATTTCGGTTCCTATTCTTTTCTTTATTCATCCTATATTAGCTATTTTAATTGGTTCATTTATTGGAATTCTAAAATTTATTAAGCAAGTAAAAACTGAAAATAAAAGTAAATTAAAAAGTCAGAAGGAAAATAAATTTGTATGATTTTAATTGAACTACTCTCCGAAAATTAACTGAAAGATGTGGAAAAATATGATTCTATGGGCATTATTTAAAACGTTTTTTTTAGTTGGTATAGGATCTTTCGGTGGTGGCCTTGGAATGGTTTCAGTCATTGAATTCGAAGTGATTAATCAAAAGTGGATGACTTCACAAGAACTAACCAACATAATTGCTGTTGCAGGAATGTCACCTGGTCCGTTCGCAACAAATTGCGCTATACTTGTAGGCTATCATACAAATGGTTTAACTGGAGCCATTGTATCTACTCTTGGGATCCTGCTTCCATCATTTATACTTGTCCTTCTAGTTGCGATTTGTTTTAAAAAGTTAAATCAGTATCAAATTGTTCAATCAATGTTTTATGGATTAAGACCTATTATTACTAGCTTAATTATTTTTGCAGCTATTAAGTTAGTCATTTCTAACAATTTAGTTGTCTCAAGTCTTTCTCTCAAATCAATTAGCATATTCCTTATATTTACCTTTTCCCTTATTTCCCTACTGAAATTCAAATGGCATCCTGTTTTTGTTTTACTAATCTCAGGTTTTATAGGTTATTTCTTTAATATATAAATAAAAATAATTTCATGTGATTCTAGAAAGTTATATTTCATTGTTTATCCAAATCTGCAAAAGAATGATCCTCTAATTGAAGATCATTCTTTTGCAAATTATTAAAAATATTGATTTATAACTTTAAAACAATCCCCAAACATCTTCATAATAAGCTCCAAAAATAAGAATTAAGGTCACCGATAAATAAACAACCTTTATCCTTGAATATATACATAGGTGATGATTAATATAATTTCCTTTGATAAAATAACTGATCGACTTGCACTAGTTTTTATATCTACCACCCGAGCAGATTAGAGGTTTACTAGCTTATTATCATTATCTGTTGGAACTTGTTGTTTTCGGCTTCCGAAAAGGAATATTATTATCGCTGCAATTGCCATTGCAATTGCCATTCCATAAATTGCTATACTATATCCCCCTGCTGGATCTGCACCAGAATCTTGAATCAGTTTTCCAAAAATAATTGGAGTAATAATACCTGATGAAGTCATTATTCCAAAATAAGTTCCTGTCATAATACCTTTACGCTGTGGGAGTATACTGACTACTACAGCAGGATTTAGCGTGTTTACAGTGATCACTAGTGCATTTACTAAAGCAAGTACGATGATTATTGAACCCGATCCATTCAAAATTGGATACAATGAGTAAAAAATACCTGCTAGCAAAACACAAACAGCAGTAAATAGAATCCGCGACTTCCATAAACTTTGTGTTTTTTTGTATAAACCATCTGAAATTATGGATAGTACGATTGATAAAATGGCTCCAATTAATCCAGAAATAGCAATTACTGTTGCTGACTGTTGTTCAGATAACCCCTTTACTTTCACTAAATATGAAGGATTAAAGGTAAGTCCAAAGACAATGATCGAATATGCAATAAATGCAACTAATGTTGTAATAATAAAAATAGGAGATCGTAAAGCTTTCCAGACATCTTTCCTATTTTTCTCATTCTTGTTTTCCATCTTATCTACTTGTTCTTCTTTAAAAGAATCAGTTGGTTTCATCCGTCCTAACCAAAGCCAGCCTATAAACCAGACAAAGCTAAATAGACCAGAAATAAAAAATGCTTGTCTCCAACCATAATTTGATATTAGTAAAACAATAATAGGAGCTGCAACTGCTATTCCAACTACATTTCCAAAATTGATGATTGATATTGCGAATCCACGTGATTCTGGTTTAAACCATTTACTTATATGACTTATTGCGGTTGCAAGAAACGCTCCTTCTCCTGCACCTAATAATAATCTACTGAATATTAGAATTGGTAGACTTGATGCAAATAAAGCCATAGATTGCGCGATTGTCCAAATAATTGCCATAATCGCAAGCAATTTAAAAGTACCAAAACGATCTGATAAATAGCCACCTATTATTCCAAATAATGAAAATAACCAAAAGAAACTGCTACCTAATAAACCAAACTGGGTAGAGGTTAAGTCCAAATCTTTGGTAATATGTATTCCAGCTAAACCTAAAATTGATTTGTCAGCAAAATTAATAATAGCCATAATAAAAAGTGAAAATAAAATAATCCATTTCGCCCAACTTTTCATCCAAACTCCTGCCTCTCATCAAATCTTTCATTATTTCCGATTAAAATTTAGCAAACATATCTTTGGAAAAAACACCTGCACAATCCATTTATACCGAGCGTGATTGAGCAGGTGCATATTGTGAAAAAATGAATCATTAATTACTTTTTCAGTTAATTAAGGAGTTACGATATTTAGATAACGATTAAATTCATCTAATAGTGATAAAAATTCATTCAATTTTGTATGGTCACCAGAAATGATTAATTTCCCTGCTGCTACTGCTTGTTCTGGTGTGAGAAGACCAAGTCCAATTCCATATAATGTTGATTGTTCAAGAGTTAAGGAAACATCTGGGTTAGCGTCTAACTTAACTGCTTTATAATGCAGAACGGAATTTTCTAAATAAATCGTATATTTTTGGTTGGAATTTGATAACGTTACATTTAGCGTTATTTTTTTACCATCTGCTTTTGGACCATTTAGTTTAACAGCTATCAGCTTTAAAAATTCTTCTACTGGCATATTTTTAATGATTCCGGAAACATCTAATGGGGAATTATCTTTTTTAATTCCATTTCTTAATTCTGATGCCCCAACAAGATAAATATTGCGCCAATTAGCTGATTCAGCTTGATATCCTAATTGTTCTAATGCATCTGCTAATAAATTTTTAGCTTCTAAATTTTCTGGATCGGCCATTACTACATTTTTTAATACTTGAGCTACCCAGCGATATTCACCTTTTTCAAAGTCAACTGTTGCTTGTCTCAAAATATTGGCCGTCCCACCCATGTATCCTACATATTTATGACTTGCTTCCACTTGTGGTAATGGATCTAAATCAGAAGGATGTGCACTATAATAACCTAAATAATAATTGTAAATTCCCTTTGAATTATGCTTTAAGGTACCATAATACCCACGATTCCCCCAATAAGTATCTAATTCTTTTGGAAGCTTGATCGTTTCAGCTATTTCATCCATCGTATATCCGTGATTGGCTAAACGTACTGTCTGATCGTGCATATATTTATATAAATCACGTTGCAGTTTTAAGTGTTGTATTGCATTATTTTTCTCCCAAACTGGCCATGCATGAATCATAAGTAATGCATCGATCTCTTCATTTTCTACTAAATCGATTGTTTTATCGAGCGAATTAGCCCAATGTAAGGCATCTCGTGTCTTTGCCCCTCTTACTGTATAAATTTGATGCATCAATTTATTGGCATTCTCAGATACAAATAATGCCTTGTAATCTTTTATATAAAAATGCATTTCAGCTGGTGCTTCTGTGTTTGGGGTTAACAAAAATTTAAAAGTTATCCCATCGATTTCCATCAATTGGATTTCGTTTTCTATTTCAACATTGGGTAACCCAAAACTTATTGTCCCTGATCCCATTGTTGGTCCAATTCCTACTGATACAGAGCCTTTGGTACCGTCTGGTAAATTTTTACCAAACTGATACTCTGCGCGACGCGCCATGATAGTGCCTAAAAGTACATTTTCACTTAATGCTTCTTTTGTAAAATATTGAGGAACTATAATTGGAATATTCGGATTATCAGCATATTTTAGTACTGATTGAATACCACTAAAATGGTCAGCATGACTTTGACTAATAATGATGGCTGTTACTGGCTTTTGTGGTCGATGTTTATAATATAATTCCATTGCGGCTTTAGCAGATTCAGTACTTCCTAATGCATCAACGACAATGACCCCGTTTTTTCCTTCAATAAAAAAGTTAGTGACCATTGATTGTCCACGAATTTGATATACTCCTTCTACAACTTCAAATAACCCAGATATAGCTTGTAATTGTGCATTTCTCCATAAACTTGGGTTAACTGTCTCAGGCGCAGTGTCATTTAGATAGTCTAACTGTTCTATGTCCCAAACAATTTCGCCAGATTCATCTTTAATAATCCTTGATTCTATTGGTGCAATAAAGCCTCTGTTTGCATCATAGAAGTCCTGTCTATCATCAAAATTTAGAGATTCATACACGTCTAAATTTGCCTTTTTTGTAAAAGAGGTTGCGGGCATTGATTGAGTTAATATGTTATTGGTCATAAGATCCTCCATGAATTGTTATAAACTCAAAAGTGTTTATCAGAAAATTTCTCTATTAAATTTATTAACTTCCACATGTTCAACATATAAAGCGCTTTTTATATTTCACCTGTACTATTCTTAGGTGATTCTTTCTTAAATTCTACTTCCTACATTTTTAATAAAACTTGAATATAATTGAGGCACCATCAAAATATTTAGAAGGTGCCTCTATCAATAATAAAAATTATGAAACTACTAAGCTAGAGCCTGCAACTTCATTTGAAATCTTCGCAATTACTTCAGGTGGAATTTTGAAGAATACTCCACAAGGATCGCTATGGACCATCGCTACAATGTAGGCCATATTATCAACATTCACCTCAAAATCAGCAAATGAACTAGGAAGACCGACTTTTTCACGTAGGTTACGGATGTATAATACGACTTCCGCAAGGCACTCTTCTGGTTTTTCCGGTATATCCTTTAGACCTAGCGCTTCAGCAAAGCCATGAACTCGTTTTAAATAAAATGGTGCAAGTGATTCCATTACATTTGGTAGTAACACGGCATTGGCTAGTCCATGTGGAATTCCGAATTTTGCTCCAAATACGTGTGCTATATTGTGAACTGGGATCGCATTAACTGAAAGACTGAAAGCAGAAATTGCCATCGTACTAGCCATTAACATATTGGATCGTGACGCAAGGTTATGCCCTTGATGAACAGCAGTAGGTAAATTATCTACAATCATTCGAATGGATTGAAGTGCATATGCATCTGTCATTGGATTCGCATTAGGTGAGAAATAAGCTTCAACAGCATGAGTTAATGCGTCAAATCCTGTAAAAGCAGTAATTTTTGGTGGTAAAGCAACTGTAAGCTCAGGGTCTAAAATCGCCATATCAGGGCTAATAAATGTATTTAGGATGTTCGTTTTAATTCCTACCTTTTCATTGAAGACTACAGCGATTGGAGACACTTCTGCGCCAGTTCCAGCTGTTGTTGCGATTGCAACGTGTGGAATTGGAATATACTCAGCTTGTGGCCAAAATTCCATTACATTTCCAACAAGGAGTGCTTCACGAATATCATGAACTTTATTATGTAGCATCCATTTAATTGCTTTAACTGTGTCTAAAACACTTCCGCCACCCACAGCAATAAGTGAATCTCCATTACATTCTTTAAAGAACTTTGCTCCGCGGTTTATGATTTCACCTTTTGCATCCTGTTCTATGTCCTCAAAGACCCCTACTAGCTGTACTGCACTAGGAACAGTCTCAAATAGCTCCTTAATTTTATCTGTAATTCCTGCTTGAGTTAGTCCTTTATCAACGTAAAGAACTGCTCTTTTACCACCAAGTCCTTTAATCATTTCTGGTAACAATGAGCGAGCTCCAGCCCCACTGTTTACAACTGTTCGAACTGAAAACTGAAAAAATGACGTTATCATGGGATCACCTACTCTTTTCTATTAATGTTTTTTAAAATCATTCGGATTTAATCTGTTTTTTATATAAGTCATTTAAATATCTAGTTTTTTATAATAAGATACCGTACCAAGGTTTTTGGCTTAGTTCAGGAGTAAGCGAGCAATGAACATGCTTTACTTGCGTGTACTCATCTAAAGCATAGCGGCCAAGCTCACGACCAAAACCACTTTGTTTATATCCACCAAATGGTGCATCACTTCTTAACATGTGCCAGTCATTGATCCAAACTGTCCCTGCTCTTAATTGACTTGAAATTTGTAGTGCTTTGTTAACATCTTTTGACCAAACTCCAGCTGCTAATCCGTAAATTGAGTCATTGGCTATTTCGATTGCTTCTTCAATCGTAGAATAACGAATTACACAAAGAACTGGTCCGAAAATCTCTTCTTGGGCGATTTTCATTTTATTGTGTACATCCGCGAAAATAGTAGGTTCAATGAAATAGCCATTCTCATAGCCTTCACCTGTTAAACGCTTTCCACCACATACTAAGCGAGCACCTTCTTGAATTCCAGCCTCAACATAGGATAATACCGTGTCAAGTTGCTGCTGAGAAGCCATAGGCCCCATGCCGTTCGCCATATCAAGTTGGTTTCCAATCGTAATTGAAGAAGCCAACTTCGCTAATCGATCAACAACTTCATCATAAATAGAATCATGTACTAATAGGCGAGTTCCAGATTCGCAAAGTTGTCCCGAATGAAGACAGAAGCCAAATAAGCTACCTGGAATCGTAATATCTAAATCAGCATCTGGTAAAACGATAGAAGGTGACTTTCCACCTAATTCAAGTGTTACGCGTTTTACAGTCCCAGCTGCTAACTGCATAATACGGCGTCCAACCTCAGTTGATCCAGTAAAGGCGATTTTATCAACATGTGGATGAGTAGCTAGCACTTCTCCAACAGTAGCTCCAGGTCCTGAGACAACATTGAAAACTCCAGCCGGAATTCCAGCTTCAGTAGCTAATTCTGCTAATTTCAAAGTTGAAAGCGGTGTATTTGATGCTGGTTTAACAACAATTGAATTCCCCATTGCAAGTGCAGGTGCAATTTTCCACATTGCTAAAAGCATTGGAAGATTCCAAGGTGTAATCGCAGCTACGACACCAACTCCTTCACGCCATACCTGATTATTGCTAGGTCCTGGAAAAGGTAGTATTGGCAGAGACTCAACAAATGGATACTCAACAGTAAATTTAGCTGTTTGCTGAAGTAGATCAACTAAATATAAAATATCTAAGTTTGAAATTCGTCTTACAGTTGCACCTGAGCTAATAGCTTCTAAGAATGCAAGTTCCCCAGAATGTTCGATAATCTTATTCCCGAAATTAATTAAGATTTGAGCTCTTTCTTGTGGAGATTTTTTTGACCATACTCCTGAGTCAAAGGCTTTACGAGCAGAAGCAATAGCAGCTTCAGTATCTTCCTTTCCTGCTTTAGCGACCAGAGCGATTACTTCTCCAGATGCAGGATTTTTCACACTAAACGTTTCACCACTTTTTGCAGGTGTCCATCCACCATCAATATAAAGCGGAAACTCCAATACTTTTACAGTCGTTTGCATGTAAAAACCTCCTAAAAATAGTTTTAATAATATTAAATAAATAGGATTTATAGTAACACCTTTTCCTTCGAATAGGCCTTACCTCTTATTTAGAAAATAAGTAGATCATTTAGGGTATAACGATGTTAGGTCATAGATCATCTTCTTTCCCCTTTTTAAATGAATGAAGATACATTATAATGACCTGATTCTATGTACTCTATAAAACCAAGAAAACGCTTGCAAAAATACATAAAACTTTTTGAATATAAAATAAGATGAACGGTTTTTTCAGGATTCATTTTAATTATAAAATTAAGAATTATCTGAATTTATTGTATAACTTCACTATTACTTAGTAAAATTAAGGTTTGTAATACCTTGTTCACATTTTCTAATATCTAAAAATAGAGGATTTTTTATTATCTAAACTAATTTCTAATATAGTAATTTACGATAAAAGGTGGTCATCATATGCACATACAAAAACTAAAGATACTTTCTGAAGTTGCTAATACAGGGTCCTTTTCATTAGCTGGACAGAATCTTCATATAAGTCAATCTGGTATTAGTCAGGATATTAAAAAAATAGAAGATGAATTGGGTGTAAAAATTTTCGATCGCTCTCGTTATGGGGTTGTTCAAACATATGAAGGAACTAATATAGTAAAAAAAGCAAATGAAGTTTTGCAAAAATATGAAGAATTGATTGAAGAGGCTAGAAAAATTTTAGATATACATTCTGGAAATCTTAGAGTGTCTACCATTCCTGCATTTATTACTTATTTATTGAAACCATTAATGGAATTTAAGAATTTATATTCAAATATAACGATAGAGATTTCAGAAAATATAACTGAACTTACTGTTGAATCGGTTCAACAGAATAAAACTGAAATTGGCCTAATCTGCATATATGAGGATATTATAAAAGAAATTGAGCATTTAAATTTTGAGAGTATCCTTGTGGGAACCCTAAAGGTTTATGTAAGTAGCGATTCCCCTTTTGCTAAAAAGAAAAAAATAATACCAGAGGAAATCATTCAGCAGCCGGTAGTCTTATATAATGGCGATTATATTAAATGGTTTATTAATAATTTTCAACATACTTTTGGGAAATTGAATATTTTATTTTCATCAAATCAAACGGAAGAACTATCACGATTAATCTCAAATGGATCAGCCATTGGGTTTGCCCCAGATTTCGCTACTAAAAGTAACCCTTATGTTATAGAAGGTAAAATGATTGAAATTGATATTATCAACTATGAACCAATTAATGTAACACTTGGAATTATTCATTCAAAGAATAGAGCTCCTTCAAAAATAGAGAAACACTTAATCCAGTTTATTAAATCCGAATTACAATATTATATAAGTTAACCTATTATGCTTTTGCACAGTATGTCGGTGAAATAGTCTGTTTACTGAAAGCTACATTAGCCATATATGCGCGATAAGATTTAACGTGTAGCGCGGGTCCCGCTATTATGTGTAAAGTTTGAATTCATGATCATGAACCAAGATGCTTATCAAGTGTTTGAAAATGAAAATAAGAAAGTATTTCACACAAGAATAAGCAGAAGAACTCGGTTCATCTGCTTTTTTTTCAATAGAATGTGAATTAATTCATTTTTTATATATGCTAATCATCACTTGAATGATAGAAATGAACATAATTATGAAGGAGTAAAACTGAATGACAAGATCATCAAATCCTCCACAACATTTTGCTAATTTAACGGCATTTTGATAAAGGAAAATTGCTAAAAATAAATTCATAAAAATAAAATAGAATTTAACTTTTTTGGTTTTTACATAAATTGTTAAAATTACTATGATTATTTCAAAAAGCAATAAAAATATCTCTAGAAATGGTCTAATAAATTCATACATTTTAAAACTAACCTCCTTTATTATTAAGAAATATAGTACGAATTATCGTTGATCAAGTTCCTAGCGATTTCGTTATTTCATTGTATGTATTAATATTAGAACCATTTACCAATAAATCTATAAATAGGTAACATCAACCAGGACATACCCCCAGCCATGGCAAGAATAACAAAAGCCACCCCCTAAAGAGTGACTAATTTTACTGAAGATGATCTTGTGGAGTAGTGTGATGATTGTCAGAAGTAACCTCCGTAAATATATTACTTTGTACAGCAGGTGTATAATTTTGAACAGAGTTGGATGATTCGGAAAACTTGGTTTCGATTAAATGTAGTAAATTCTGAATGTCCTGTTTGGAGGCTGGCTGCTTATCAGACTTCAACTTGTAACCAAGTTCTCCACTAACCTCAATTTGCGCCCATTCGAGATCACCTATTGCATTAATTCCAGCTTGGTTTAATCTCATTCTAAGATTTTCAGTAGTAAGTTTTATTTTTTTCATGTTTTCTTCATTTAAGGTACCATTCTCAATTACTATTACTGGTTTTCCTGTAAGAAATGTTTCTACCCCATAAAACTTTATTTTAAGTAACTGGATTGCAAATAACGTAATTATGAGAACAGACGCAACACCAAATGTAGTCCAAAGCCCTTGATTTTCAATAGGACGACTAAGTAAAGGTCCAATCGTTATCATTATAACAAGTTCGGTGACTGTCATTTTAGCAATTGAAATTCTTCCGGAAATTCTTAATAAGAGCGTTCCCATTATAACAATTAGAACTGTACTCCAGATCCAATGTAATTGCATATTATCAACCCTTTTTACGTTAGTTTACAAGGAGACTGATAATTATATACATATAATATTTAATGACAGCTAGATCTTATCCTTTGCCTTTGGTTTATACTTTTACTTTAACTCATATGTATGTCTATGCCATACTGAAGCAATTGTAGTTTCCTTGCCACAGATTGGGATGCAAAATTGTCCCACGAAGTGCTATATAGAGCAATTCGTCCTTGTTTTTGTACCTCTTCTGCCCATGCATTTGTCACGTCTATACTGTATCCTCTTCCACGGTAATCTTCATGTGTGAATACACTTGCTTCGTCTGCCCTTGTGGACTTCCGTGCACTACAACAAATCGAAACCGTAATGTTATCTTCAACTATTACAAAACAAGGTTGCTTATACTCCAAATTCTCAAATGTATATGGAAAATAAGGCTTTAAAAGTCCTTTATTTTCATGAGTTACTTTTATGGCTTGTGTACGAACCCTGTCTCTTACATCAGGAAACACATACGCGGGTCCAATCCATAAGTGATTTAACTGACGGCCTATGCTTAAAACATTGATTAATTCTCCTATCTGAGCACCAGGATTTGTCCCTATAACTTGTTCGAGTTTTTCTACAAGGCTCGTATCCAGTGTATTTGAATACCTCACTACACTACCCAATTTAGTACCACCAACGAAAATTCTTGGTGCAACATCGTAGGGTGGTTCATTTACGACTGTCATTCGATTTTCAGTATCGTGTTGAAATAACACATTCACATGGTGTTCCATCAATTCTAAATCAGACAACATAGACATTCCTCCGTAATGACTTGGATTCAATGATTTATTCCATCAATTACCTTTTGCAATGATACCCCTCCTATTTTTTGGGTAACTAGTTTCTTCTATTAAACTTAATTATCCTTCAAAAACCTGCCCTGTTACTACGATTGAAGTATATTACTTACTTCAATAATAAAGAGCGATAATCCTTCTGGATCACCGCTCCCTTTAGTTCATGAACTTGTAAAATACCTTTTTACATTTTTTGGGCTTTTATAATCATAGTAGTAGGGAATCTTCTCGCTTTGTATAAAGAATAATAACGATCAGAAAATTCTTCTTCTACGGAATCAAAGCTTTCTGAAACGTCACTTTCAATAACTGAGTCAATAGTAAATCCTGCATTAATTAATTCATTTATATAAGTACTTATTTTTCTTTTAGGAATTACAACCGGAGCTTCTTCGCCTTTGAACTTGAGATACGTTGTTGTTCCTTCATCCTGATATGATCCATCAAGATAGATTTGACCATTTTGACTTATCATATGTCCGTATAAAGGGTGATCCCAGCTAAAAACAAAATACCCCCCGGGTTTTAAATAGGAATGAATTAATTTAAATGTAGATGACAAATCTGTTGTCCATCCTATTGCATATATTGAATAAACTACGTCAAAATATAAGTTTGGCAGACCAATATCCTCTTCCATAGGTGCGCAGAATAAGTGAGTTTCCAAGTCTCTTAAAGTATTTTTTGCTGTCTTAATCTGAGTCTCTGATAAGTCAACCCCCCATAATTCACCAGCACCTTTTTCCGCCATATAAAGTAAAGAATGTCCGCTGCCACAGCCTATATCAAGAACTTTTTTATTTGTCATTTCTTCAAACAGTCTTAATTCCTCTTCCGTTTGGGTAAACGGCCCATAACTAGGCAACGCATCTTTTCCATTGAAATGATTGGCCACTATATCCCAGCTTTTCTTATTTTGTTTTAGAATATCAAACGTCATCTTATCCCCTCCCACACTATATATTGATACTACATTCTTCTACAGCATTCCTGCCTCGTTAGCTAATAAGAAAATCCATCACAAATAAAGCTATTAACTTTAACTCTTGCCCTCTTGAGCTATATTAATATATTTAATCAGGCATTATTCTTTGCAAAGATTTGATTATTAATATGATGTTCCATATGGTCAAGATAATCCTGTAAGAGCCACTCTAATCTCTTTTGTTGGTTATTCCCTATATCACAAAGATAAGATAATTTCTCACTGGGCATTTTTAAAATAATATTTATGATTTGTTGATTTAAGACAATAAAAAGGGATAGTATTTCTTCCATTGGTCTTGATTGATAGTTCTGGATTACTACCCATTTGTCCTGATTATACGATGGGATAACATATGGTTGTTCTTCGTATTGAATAGTTATAAACCTATTAATATTATTTATTGCCGAGTCACATAAATGTCCTAAAATCTCTTTTTTTGACCATTTATGCGGTAAAAGCCGAGTAGATATTTCATTTTGGGACATATGGTTGAACTCTTCTGGTATGACTTGTATCCAATGATTTATTCCATCAATAACCTTTTGCAATGATACCCCTCCTATTTTTTTGGTATTTAACTAGTTTCTTCTATTAAACCTAATTATCCTTCAAAAACCTGCCCCTTAAAGAAGAATAAGAAAAATCCGATTCCCAATTATCAGCATCGAACCAAGTTCAGACATAACTTTATTTTTACTGTATTTAGACATTAGGTATTTCATTTCATATCTTTTCGAAAATCAAACCGGATTGATGTTTCCTTTTGGGCCTATAAAAGAAAAAAGTTCAATACAGAGTGTGTACTGAACTTTTTTCGCTTTCTGAAAATGGCACAATGGCACTATTAAGTTTAGAATTTTTTTATTCTAGCACACCTAATATAGCAATTAATACATCAATGGCTTGGTTTAATATAACTTTGTGCAATTGGTTCTTCTTTTATTGTGTGTGATAAATTAGAATTTGTAGTAGCATTAACTTTGCTATCAATGGATGCACGTAAAGCTCTTCGTAAGATTTTGCCAGTGCTATTCTTAGGCAGTTCACTTAACAATTCTATTTCTCTTGGCACTTTATATTTGGCTAATTTATCCTTGCAAAATAATAATATGTCATGAGAACTAACTAATTCGTCATTACTTACAACAAAAGCTTTTATTTGTTCTCCAAAAACTGGATCAGGTATTCCTATTACTGCAGCTTCTACTACTGCTGGATGCTGATAAAGCACCTCTTCTACTTCTCTTGGATAAACATTATATCCACCTACTATAACCATGTCTTTCATTCGGTCCACAATATAGATATATCCCTCCTTATCCATTTTGGCTAAGTCTCCGGTATGGAACCAACCATCTTTCAAGGCAGAAGATGTGGCCTCTGGCATATCTAAATAACCCATCATAATATTTGGGCCTTTTACAATTAACTCACCAATTTCTCCTCTTGGAACTTCATTACCATAGGGATCGACAACCTTATTTTTAACTCCAGGAACATCCACACCTACAGAACCTGCTTTTCTAATCCCTTTAATAGGATTGAATGCAGTAACTGGTGCGGTTTCTGTACAACCAAATCCTTCGAGAATATTAACTTTATATTTTTCTTCAAATTTTTGAAGTAATTCAACTGGTAGGGAGGCTCCACCGGATAAGCAGGCACGAATAGATTGGAAATGTTCCGCACTACAATCATTTATTTGTAATAAGAAGCTATACATCGTTGGGACACCTGCAAATAAGGTCACCTTCTCATTTTTAATCGTATGAATGACTTCATTAGGATTAAATTTTTGTCCAATTACGATATTTGCTCCACACATAATTGGTGCATTAATACATACAGACAAACAAAATATATGAAACATAGGAAGAACTGCTAAAATGCTATCCTCTTCTTTAAACTCAACTAGTTTAGCAACTGATTCTGCATTCGATGCCAAATTTCTTTGGGATAGCATTGCTCCTTTTGGCTTACCTGTTGTTCCAGATGTATATAAAATAACAGCAAGATCCTCATCTAAAATTAGTGGATAATTATAGTCATTTTTATTATTTTCGATCAACTGTTCCCATATGTATTCAGTTTTATTAGATCCTACATAATACACCTTTTCTATATGTTTTAATTCAGTCTGAATCGTAGTGATTTGTGATTCCAATGCAGAATGTGCAATGACAGCTTTTGTTTGACTATTTGACAAAATATATGATATTTCATCATGGGTATAGATTGGATTTATAGGTACTACCACACCACCTGCACGAAGAATTCCATAGTAAGAAATTACAAATTCTGGGCAATTACCTAAGATCAATGCTACTTTATTACCTTCTCTCAACCCATTAGAAGCTAAATTAAAGGCTACACAGTCTACCTGATCATTTAATTCACTATAGGTAATACTTTTACTTTCAAATGTTAGTGCATTTCGATTAGGGAATTTATCTGCACTTTTTCGTAAATTCTCATTCAAATTCCATTCCATTATGGTATCTCCTCCTGATTAATTCAATAGGGTCTAAAAAGTACTTATCTTATCTCTCAAGTTTAAAAATTAACAAAAGAAAACGCTTGCAAACCAAAAAAATTTAAGAGAATATAAATTAATGCTTGAAGCTATAAACTAGAACTCCTTTTTTAGATTTTAGAAGATTTTGAATTATTGAACCAATTGTATAACTACAAAATTACTTAGTAAAATTAATATTTGTTATAGTAACTTCACATTTTTTAATAGATAAAGTGAGAGGATATTTCTTTTTTTGAACATAATTTCTTACTTTACGGTTTAAGTAAAAAGGTGGTCAAAGCATGCACATACAAAAACTAAAGGTCCTAGTTGAAGTTGCAAAAACTGGATCCATTTCTATTGCTGCGCAAAATCTTCATTTAAGCCAATCTGGAGTAAGTCAGATTATTACAAAGCTAGAAGAGGAGCTAGGGATTAAAGTTTTCGACCGGACTCGTCTTGGAGCGACTTTAACAAAGGATGGAACTAATATTGTAAAAAAGGCAAATGAGGTTTTGTTAAAATACGAGGAATTAATAGGCGAGGCTCAAAAAAGTTTAGATATTCATTCTGGTGTTCTTCGAGTATCATCGCTACCTGTATTTATCCCCTTTTTAACAAAACCATTATTGGAATTCAAGAACCTATTCTCTAATTCAACTATCGAGATTTTAGACAATGTTTCAGAACGTACAGTTGATTTAATTCAACTGGACAAAGCAGATATCGGCCTTATATGCATCTATGGAGAGATATTAAAGAATAACAAGGATTTAAATATTGATGTAATCCTTGAAGGAAAAATGAAAGTTTATGTAAGTAGTGATTCTCCTTTTGCAAGTTCGAAATCTATCACTCCAGAAGAAATCTTAAATCAAGAGATAGTCCTATATAACGGTGATTATATAAAATGGTTCATTGAAAATTTTCAGCTTGCATTTGGAAAAATGAATATTCTATTTTCATCTAACAATGCGGAAGAACTATTACGTTCAGTATCAAATGGTTTGGCCATAAGCTTTGTTCCAGATTTTGCGATGAAAAATAATACTTTTCTTTTGGAAGGCAAAATTGTTGAAATTGATTTTGATAGCATAAATTATGAACCAATAAATGTAAGTCTTGGATTAATCCATCCAAAGAAAAGAAAATCTTCAACAATTGAAAAGAACTTTATCAAGTTTATTAAATCTGAATTACTTAATTATTTAACATAAAAATAAATCGTAATATTAAAAGAAAAAGGCGAATCCAAATATGCTAAGCTGAATTCGCCTTTTTTTAATGATTATTGACGTACTGTTACTTGTTCAGGAGTAGTTGTTACTTTTAGACCACTTTTTGTAACAATATCAGCAGACAAAGTGTAAATCCCATCTGGAAGATCCTGTTTAGGTTCCCATTGGGTTCGTAGTGTATGTTCATTCTTCACTTCAAATGAATCGACAATTTTCCCATTAACATCTTTAATATTAATCGTCCAGTCTACTCTGTTTGAAGCATAACTAATAATTTGTGCTGGATTGTCTTTATTTATGTCTCCAGTCGGACTTACATAGAAAAATGAAACCACCATATCTTGATTTATATAGCTTGGATCTCCCCAAACTCCGTATGATTGGTTATATGCATAGTCAGCCGCTAACACAACAATACTTTTCGGTTCATCATTTACGAGTAACGTTTTTTTCTCATTTCCTACTTCGTAATACTCTCCGTTACTCCAAATAATTGCAGCATTGAATCCACTACCGTTTTCATTATCTTCCGCATTAAAGGAAATTTCATATTTTCCGTCTTGTGGCTTTACTTGAATATTCGAAATAGTAGGTGCCATCGAGTCTACTTTAATTGGCATTTTCACTACCTGTGGCTTGGCGTTTGCATAGTCTAATGTTGTTTTAATCACATAATTATACACTCCATCAGGTGCAAATTGACCAGATTGATCTTTCATATCCCATTGGTATCCGCCAATCATATAATCACCATATGCCATAATATTTTTTCTGAATTTCCATGGTTTTCCTGTAAATTCACTAAAGTCACCTAAATTTTGAATGATATTCCCTGATTGATCTTCTATATACATTTCTGTTTTTTGTAAATTACGTAAAGTAGTAAAGGTAGCATAGACTCCATTGGCATAGAAGTTTGGTGAATAAGCGATATGGTTAAGGTCAAATGTTCCAGTTACTGGGTCATATCCCATTGGATAACGTTCTGAAATCTCATCCCAAAGTGCTGTGTATCCTAAAAATGCATCCTTCTCCCAAGCTGCAGGATCTATATTTTGTGGCTCATCCCACTTTCCATAGAAGCCCATGTAAGGGATGGATAAAGATACGGCTTTATCTTGGTCTTTTGCTACTGGAACAAGACGAACAAATCCTTCAACAAAAGTATTTTTCTTTAATGTATCTGGTAAGGACACGTTAACTGTAAGCATTTTGGTTTGACCAGGTTTGATTTTAATAGATGCTCCTTCTGTTAGTGTTACTTTTTTATCATTAACAGTAACTTTTACCCCATTTATACGCTCACTTGTTAAAGTTAGATACTCCTTTGAATCCAAATCACCATCATAATCTAAATCATGTTCCTGCATTTCAGTCTTATCTTTGAGGACATCTACATAAACCTTGTATTCAATTTCCTCTTTATTACCTTTAGGAATATCAAATGCTTCAAGGTCTAATTTAAAACTCGTGTTTTGATTCATTTCCTTTAAAGCAACAGCTCCAGCTTGTTCTAATGGAGTGTTATGACTTGTGACAATAACTGGTGTGTTAATGGCATTTTGAATTTGCATTAAACCAGAGCCTTGAATTCTCGGAGAGTAAGGTACTTGCCCATTTGTACGCGGATCCATAACAATATTTGCTGTATTCATTAATGCAAGTTTTGCTTTTAAAACCGTATCCTCTGAATGTGACAATCCTTTTTCATAAAGTGACTGCAATAACAATGCTGAACCTCCTGCAACATGAGGCGTTGCCATTGATGTACCGCTCATAATTTCATAATCATTTCCGGGTACTGTTGAATAGATACTTCCACCAGGTGCAGAAATCTCTGGTTTAAAATCCAATGTATGAGGAGAACCGATGGATGAAAAATCGGACATCGTGTTCTTTGCAGGGTTTTCTACCCATGTATCGCCCGATAATTTCATTTTTACAGTTTGACCACTAGTTAGTTTATTCACTAATGCTTCACCTGGAACTTTACCAGTTGTAGCAACTGGAATGGAATATGGACTTAACCCTAAATACGGATAATCAGCCATACTAGTTGGTGGAATAATGATAACTGCTTTTGCTCCAGCACGCTCTGCATCAAATTGAATACTAGAATAATAACTATATTGATTTAATAGTTTTACGACTACAATTTTCCCAGTCACTAAAGAAACATTGTTCTTATAAAAATCAGCTTTCTTTGTCCCCTCACCTACATAAACCAAATCATAATTTGTATCATGTGCTAAAAACTTAGATAGTTTAAAATTAAAACTTGCTGGAAATTGCGTTTGATCTTGGAAAGGTAGTTTTAAACCATTTTCTTCAGCTAATGTATTCATGTGAATGCTTTTATTTTCATATGAAGCAACAGATAAAGCATATGGGCTGACGGATGGTTCCCCAACTACTCCAATATCTGGGTTCTCTGCATATGGTTTTAAAGAAGAGTACAGTAAGTTGTTCTTTGTACTGTAGGAGGCATTACCGCTTGCTACTACAACAAGTGAACCATTCTCTGTTGCAACTCGAATGGCTTTTTGAATCGGATCATTTTCTTCCCCTACATACCCAGAATCAGTACCTAAACTCATATTAATAACATCTGCACCCATTGTAATGGCATGCTCAATTCCTGCTATAATATCATCCTCATAGGCTCCTCCCCCATTATCTGAAAATACCTTCTCAGCTAATAGTTGAACACCTGGTGCAATTCCGGCTACACCACCATTTGTTTCATCTCCATTCGCCCCAACTGTACCAGCTACGTGTGTACCATGAGGACTACCGTTTGTTCCAGGAATGACATTTGTATCATTGTCTGCCCAATCATAACCCGTTGGCACTTTATCGGAATACCAGACTTCAGATACTTCTGTCTCTTCGAATTTAGGATTGATCTTTTCTTCTGTCCATTTTGCTTTTTCTTTTCCTTTTGTAGGTAGGGTCATATCTTTGTGCAGATAATCAATCCCGGAATCTATAACCGCTACAAGTAATCCTTCCCCTTTATAACCATATTGGTTCCATACTTTTTGAGCTTGTACTAATTCCTTACTTGCTCCCATCGCTGGTTGAAATGTTTTAGCTATATGTACATTCATTACCCCTGGTATGGATTGTATTTCTTCTATACTTTGAAACTCTGTTTCTAAACTGAATCCGTTAAACCCTTCAAAATAGCGATGTTTCACCTTTGTAGGAGATTTTGATTTAGAATTTTTCGATTTAGAGATTTGGTCTATAACTTTGTCCTGCTTTTGCTTAAATAATGTTTTTTTACTTTTGGATGTTTTGTCAATATCAGATGGTTCTTCCACTTCTACGATTAAGCGAACAATTTCATCCGGTTTATATGTTTTAACCAACCCATCTTTTTTAAGGTCTTTTGAATAAAAATGATCTTTATTCGATCCTTCCTTATCTTTGTTAAAAAATAAAGGCCTTGTTTGTCCCGCTTTTTCTTCAATGGATTGATTAGGCTGGGGTGAAGTGTCATTAGTTTCAGCAAATGCCGTAAATGTTGTAAAGATTAATGATGTTAATGCTGCTGTTGTCATTACTTTAAATGCCTTCATTTTTCCTCGGTTCATGTACATTTCTCCTTTTTAAAATTATAAATATTAAACTTAAGATCCTTAATCTGTAAGTCTTATATTTATTTCGATATTTACTGTGAACTCACTTAGAATTAGAGATTAGTAGTTATTTGTCGAGAAATCACAATAATATTAGCTATTAATCTATTAATCCTTAATGAGTTGAAATAAATACAATTCAAATTGTACATACACCTTAAAACCTAGTAAATTGGGGGATTTTCACAAGATTCGAATGACTAATAATCTGATTTTTTTCTTTACAAGGGCCTTTAATCATAAAAATCAAGGAACTACGGTTAATTATCGGGAACAATGTCGTGTATTTTGTCGGATTATGTATTTTATAGAAATGTATAATCTGAAAATTTGGGGGAATTTATACAACAATCGTAATATTTAATTAATTTTACCTAACTCTATAAATATGAAATCAGTAAATACGTCCTAGGTATTGTCTACTTCTTTAAGTGGAAAAGACAAGAATATGTCAAAGATGATGTTACAGCTGTAGTTGCTTTTTCCCTTCATAATACTGGTGCTAATGACATCGTTTTAACTGTAACATCCAAAGATGGCAGTACACTTTTGGGGCTTACTACAGTTGAAGTTCGTTCTTCGTTTTTTTGGGTTTTTGCTAATGTTTTTGAAATTACAATTAAAAATCCTGCTGGAGACCCAATCACTGGTATATTCAAATACCAAGTCACTTATACTTTCGACATATAAGTAAAGAAAAAAGCCCGACTGTTGGACAAGCGTCCGTCAACCGGGTTTTCTTTATTCAATTAGCCTATGATACTTATACTTTTTAAAAATCGTTCCAATCATATACACTTTCAAAATTAATGCTTTGATTTTATGATTGTCTATTACATAGATTTTCGTTCTAGTTTCTTTTATCGTATTTAGCACTGCTGGTTTGTCGTCATAATAAAAATCTAATAAACTTTTTTTAAAAAAGAGCCAAGTGGCTCTCTTAAATCATAAAGTTATTTCACTAATGCTACTCTAAAATATCACCATATTCCAAAATACCCTTTAAACAGGTCAACATATAAACCCTTCCGCAAATCAAGTGGTCGTTCTTTCTCTATTCCCAATATAATTATTATTTCGCAATCTACTAGCTAGCCTGCTTTATTCGTGTAAAAATGGACCATAAACCTACTCTCTCATTCATGCCAAATTTAACTATTCAAACTCCCTTTCAACCAAGGGCGATTCCGATATGGGCCAATCGGAATTTGGATTAAGCTGGTTTTCCCTTGAGACTCCATTTTGTATATTTCATCACACAAGTTTACATTGAAACCAAGGAGCGGATGTCCTCCAAAACCAATGGCTGACGCTGCTAAGAGTAGTTGTTGCACTAGTATACCTGCTTCCATTTGTTGGATGCGGTAACCTCTGAAACCTTGTGCCTCTTTGAAATAATCCTTGTCTCCAGCTACATGTAGGCAAAGAGGTACTTGAAGCAAATTCACATTATCAAGAGACATACCTAATTGCAACTGTAATCTAAAATCTCCTAATTGTATCTGTCGTAACGAATGTGTTTTACTATCATAATAGTAAGCACCATTTGGAATACCTTCAACATTATACAAACATCCATAAATTGAGACACGAGGTTCCTGACACATCAGTGTTCCATCCAAATCATTTCGATAGGAGAAAGTAGTCGTCGCTTCATTTATCAGGGTAGCCAGTTGCTGTTGACTTACCTTTCCTAAAACGAAATCCATATCGGGTGAAAATCGATTTCTGCATACAGTCGCAAGATCATAGGACAACCGTTCCACATGTGGCAGACTTATCGCTTGGCCATCAAAATTATTCTCTTGTTCCTCGATTAGCCGAAAAGAATGCGTTGATTCCAGCATGGATGCCTTATTCATCTTGTTTACCATCGGATACTCTTTGACCTCTTGTGACCTTACATAGTGATTAGGCTGAATCGCTATCAACTCGTCAATCAATTCGTCACTAGTGTGATTACCATTCATTTTATTTCCATTAGTAGACCAGTTCGTAGGTTCCACCGATAGCGGGATTATTGTATAGACACTCTCCTCTTGTTCAGGTAGGCCGAGAAGATGGTTGATGGCTCGATCGAGAAATTGAAAATACACTCCCGATGCGTATCCAAAGCGTTTCCCAACTTCCAGTATCTGTCCAATAAGGACACCAGCATCCAATCCTTGGAGACGATAGGAAAAGTTATTGTATTTAAAGAAATTTTTCCAAAACATTGTCGATACAAAAACAGTCCCAAAACAGGTGGAAATGTTACAGCGATTACCAAGAGCCTGGGCTATAAAGGAATCGAAATTCCCTTCCCTCAATAATACTAAGGAGTGGTGTGATACATCATAATGGTAAATTCCAACAGGCAAATCCTTTATCTTCAAATACATGTACATTTCGTTTGGGTACAATGCTCCTCCAGATGGTGGATACCTCCGATACGACTGCATAAAGGTAGATTCTTCCCCTGTGGAATCCAATGGAAGGACTGATTGGCTCATTTGAGTTAATCCGTATACATACCAAAGAAAATGACCTACACTTTGAATGTCAGGTTTTGAGGGTGGGTTCCATTCGGCAAGTGTTAGTGGTACTTCCATTGACAAGTGAAACACTGGTAAACCACGGTATAGCTTATATGGAAGCGGAGCATCATCCCAATTCACTTCCCAGTTCGGGACACTGGCCTTGTCAATATCAAAATGAAGATTGTGCAGGAATTCTTCTAAACTCATCCTCCTACCTCCTAGTCGCCACTTAAGGAAACGGATGCGGATGTGGATTGAGCTGTTCAAGTGCCAAAGGTTGTTTCGTGTATCCGAGTTCCATTGGTACCTTCAACACCCTCTCCAGCCCAGTTACTCGAGTAAGGTGCTGTCCGAATGTCATTGGCAACATTCCTGGAATGAGCACCTTTACGCAATGCAGTCCGTTTCGAATCGTTTCCGGAGTTGATTGGTCTACTACAATCACATCAAGGTTCAATTGGAATAGCGCTTGAAGAATGGCTTGTAGTTCTTCAGTAAGATCTGTATGCCCCGACTTCCATTTGAATTCCTCGTTGAACTTTCTAAGCGGACGATTATCTTCCATCAGAAAATGCAGGCGCTTTTCCGCTTGTGGCAAACCGTATAGCATGCCGTGATCATCCATCTGTTGCACTAGCGTGGAATCCTGCAGCATTCGTACATACTCTTC
The DNA here is from genome assembly GCF_010882125.1 of Peribacillus alkalitolerans. Classification (GTDB taxonomy): domain Bacteria; phylum Bacillota; class Bacilli; order Bacillales; family DSM-1321; genus Bacillus_BN; species Bacillus_BN alkalitolerans. Next base: position 34,265 of record NZ_JAAGVZ010000002.1, read on the forward strand.
TTGATTGGTTTCAAATTTTTCGTCAAGCGTAAGCATCATTCCAGCTAACTCATGAATCGCGGTTTTCACCGCGCGTACTGGATCCGGGTGAGCCCCCGCAGCACAAATAAGATTTAATCCCTTTTGCTTCCTGTTTTTCGCCAGCGCAAAAATACTTGGAATACCGTGTTCCATCGTCGAGTTATATAAATATAAATCATATCCTCCAACGACACGCATCCGTTCAATCATCAATTGTAACTCTTGGTCGTCAGCAGACTTCGGGTCCAGGCGCGGTAGAGTCAGTTGCGCGTACCAAGTCATCAAAAACGAATCACGCTCCACCACTTCCAAAATGCCGTACAAAATTGCCTCCTCCAAACTACCTCCTAATGCGCAGCCGTTGGAAGTTTCATAGACAAACCCCTGCTCACCACAGCCTAGACTGTAGTAGGCAAGCAATTCTGGAACAAGAATCGGTCGCTCTTGCAAAAATGAATAACCCCATACCCAATTTATTTTACGGTCAGGATTAAATGATTTAAAAGGGAAGCCAGGCTTTTCATACTGTTCTTTAGCATGGACTCCTACGTTTAAGGGGTTAAGTGCGTTATTTTTTAAATTGCGGAAACTATCATGGACTACTGTCCGTTTGCCACGGGGCTCCATACCACAGTAACGCTCCAAGCCCTCCAATATGGCTGTCAACTCACTCACGGCGTAAGAGTTAGTCCGACCTGCGACTCCTTCGTCCCCCTGTAGGAAAGGAAGATTAACACTTACATCGGCAAATGGCGGAACGAGGTTATACATTTTTCCATTTAATAAACCTGTTCGATGGTCTAGATAGTCCTTGGCTAAAACTTTTTTCAGGTCATCCAAGGAACGGGTTCGATAACTGTCCATACTTATCTTTGGGCTTGGTTTAAGTGAAATTCTAGCAACAGTCGGTGAATCGTCTGGTAAACGACTACAAACCGGGCATAAAGATTCGGGCAAAAAAGAATGCCATGAACTTTTCAATGTTTTTAGATTAATTAAAAATACATGCCCTTTCGACTTAGCTTGATCACCTTGTAAAATTCTTTCTACCTCCGACCCAAGGAGATGGGCCAATTGAGAAAATCCTATTCTCGATGCCCAAGCTTCTTGATGTACGCCTTCTTGCTCCTTTAGCTTTTGATGGATTTCCAACATTTCTTTACGATCGCGTCCTGACAACAGACGCCGCGAGTCAGCACAATGTGAACACCCCGGAGTATCCGGGCAAATCAGTGGCCCAACAACGCCCTCACCAAATGAAACGAAGCCTCTCAGCCAAGGGGTGCAAGTAGATCGAAACACTTCTTCAGCCTTTTGAAGGACAGAGGGATTCCATACATCTTGTAACACTAGAGCCAAATCAATAGTGTTCGAGATTACTGTTTCGAAAGTGTTCTGGCGAATTACCAAGTATTGAGGTGACAGTTTTTTACATACAAGGTCTGCCAATACACCTTCTCCCACTACCAGCACGACTGTACTCACCTTATTTCCTCCTCTCGAACCATAACACCAAACACACCTGCCAGTTTCTCATTCATAAATGGTTCAATTCCTAAATCAATTACCAATAGCCTCTTTCCACCCCGTTTTAAGACTTCAACAGAAGACTGCAAAATCTCGGATTCTTTCTTTTCGTCACAAGAAGGGATTACTAGCTTTAGGGGGAACTTTTCTTCCAAATGTATGAATGAATCCTCTATCAATTGTGCCGCGAGTGAATCATCTTGATTTTGGGCTTTGGTAAGTGCCATTTGTAAGCTTCTCCGTAGAGCCTTTGTTATATTTAAGTCTAAACTGCGATACCAACCTTCATTAGTTCTGAGCCATACTACCTGGAAACCAAACTCTTCCTCCCCTAGGCCGATTAGCGGGGTACCTTGAATCATAGTCAATGCCTGTAAATAATATCTGCAGCGTTCATCTTCTACAGTACTTAATTGTACTCGAGTTACAGAAAGCTTCTGATCAAGCTGTTTATTTCTGAATCCCTCTGCTAAACACTTTTGTAATCCACGGCAAACACATTCCGCAAACGTTTCACCAGTTCCAACACCTACAAACTCATCCGGTTCTATCAAACTACTTTTTAATTCCAGATGTAGAGGTAGTGTCTCAACGAGCAATGGGACCATTCTTGAAACATACTCTTCAATACCTGTCAGTCCTGCCTCCCTCAGTGCCTCCTCATGAGTCAGACCTGAGCAGACAATGACTGGCAACAGTTCAGCAGGGCCCTCCGAAAATGGATTTACTGCCTGAACTCGACACTGTGCTAATGGCAACTGCTTTAAATCCCCCTCCTCCCAGATATGAAAAATCCCTGATTCTTCAGATGTTAATTGGTTGAAGTAAAGAAGTAATTCACTCGGTTCTTTACTCTTTAAGACCTGTTTGAGACGCATATCAAAATCTTCAACCAAGTGGGCTGAAGTTCGTCCTGTCACAAGGGGATGAGGAATAAATGGATGCCAGTTTCCTTCCATCGTATCCAAATCAAGCAAAAAGAATTGATTCGACTTATCTGGTTCTGTTACCCCAGTAACCGCTTTAAACAATTCAAATACGATTACATTGGCTAACATCGCTCCTGCGGTAGAAGAATAGCCGGTTAATTGCTGCTCTTTATATAGCACTGATTTGTGCAAGCGGAGCCAAGCAGATTCCCAGCACACTTCAGAGTCTGGATGCACTAAAGGTCCCGCTAGACCCACCTGCTGGAGGCATATTGCGGGAAGGAATAACTTCTTTTCTTCCCTACAAACCGAATGAATATGTCGCAGTTCTTCAATATCGCAAACCTGTGACACATACAATATTGAATCAAAAGGTTTTAAAATTTCCCGCCAAGAACTAACACCGTATTTCTTTTTTAGCGTGACTTCCTCTAGGGACACTTCAGGATCAGAATTACGCGCATGAGTCACAAGTTCATTCAACCTCTGTCTATTAGTTGGAACCTTATCTGTGATTAGCACATGAAACTTGGACAACCCAGATTCAATCAATGAAGATACCAACGAAACCAAAATAGGACCAGAGCCAATTGCTAACACCTTGGCTTGACGATAGGATTGAAATCGATACGCACCTGAATCGACAAAGTTGTTTACAAATTCTATTTGAGAAGCATGTTTTTTAAGGACCTGTTCCGTCAATTGATGCTTACGATCTTGGGATACATCTTGAATAAATCCATTTTGGTATAGAACCTCTGCAATTTCATACACACGATCCCTGAATTGGGCAGGTAATCCCTCAGTTAAATTCCCTAAAGTGTGTTCCCCATTGAACATCGGTAATAGCTTTTCAATCCACTTATCAATACCACTACCTTCCATACGGAACGAGCTTAAGTTGTTCCGAAAATACACACTGCTGTTTGAATCAGGGAGAAAAAACGTGTCCCTTTTCACTTTCAAACGCATAGAAGGGTTCAAATTTGTCATTTCGCTCCTCCTTAGCCCTAACTGTCCTCAAATCTGCATTATCACAGTCAGTATCATTCTATGAACCGCAATTTGTCCATTATGTATTATTATGTAGAGAAAAGCCCATGCAACAACGCATGCATGGGCTCTTCTCTATATAAACTAAAACTATTAACCGCCGCAACGACCTCCTCCGCCGCAACGGTGGCCACCACCGCATCTTGAGCAACGAGAACAATTAGAGCAACGGAAACAACTAAAGCAATTAAAGCAGAAAAAGCAACTAAAGCAGCTAAAACATCTAAAACATTGACCGAAACCAAAATTAATGAATTGTCGATCTTGATCAGTATAGTACTGGTTTTGGTCCCAAGGGACAGCCTGGGTCGCCTGGAAATCTCCAACATTCAACATTTGAAGTTCTCTTTGAAAATCATTCATATTAATAACCTCCTAAATTATATAAACAGGGGGAACAGCAACAAAAACGGGGAATAAAATGAGATTAATCACAGGTGGAACTGAATTATAGGTGAATACACTAAAATAACTAATACTCTCCAACAAAATATGAATAATGTGTGGGTATTGCTACTGATGGAAAGGCCTATTTTGTAATCGCTTTTAATTTAATAAAAAACCAAAGTGGAACTCCACTCTGGTTTTTCAAATTCTTTAGTTTAATAAGTTAAGATACATTATGACCACTTTTTAATTTTACAAAATAAATAAAGCGGTAAAGGTTAACCTTTTAAAAAATAAATATGTGCCATCTTGGACAACAAATGAATGAATATAACTGATTCTTTTACTTGTAAATGTATTCCTGAATTAATGAAAAAAAGCTCTGTAAAGATTTCTCTCAACAGAGCTTCCCATCTATCAAAGTACTTTCTGAATGTCTTTTCTAACATTCGGTCAAAGAATATAATAGTTTACTAAATACCCAATTCCTTCTTAACATCCTCAAGGGATTTTAGCATACCAGACTATTCCAGTAATTATTCGTCACCATTCAGCTTCCCTTTCAGAGCGTCAATGGAAGATAAAGGGGAATGCTTCGGTCTCTTTCCCTAAGTAATGATTTGAAGTCTTCTTTCATAAAAACGGTCACCTCAACTATTTCCTCATCATCGAAACAATCCAGGAAATTGGCAGCAAATAACACACGTTGAATGTTACTTTAGAAGTAACTTGTTCAAGAATTCTTCCTCGGTGGTTTTACTGCTTCCCTCTTATCAAGCATGAAAAGGACGGCACCTGTCTAGTGTCATTATTAACTAGTAAGAGCAATATTGTTTAGATTTTAGGTATTGCTTAACGAAGAATTATTTTTTGTGTAACGCATGTCCTTCTACTGGAATAGTATATATAAGACGTGAGGAAGCACCTTATGTCACCTTGACTGACTTTTTATAGTCAGTCTTTTTTTGGGGGAAACTTAACTTATAAACAATGACTTCTTGATAGCCCTGATCCTAAATCAATACATACCTTAGGATGAAACCCATATTTTCATCATTAAGTATTGTACACAAAAATTGAATAAGATAATGCTACACCTTAATAGATCCCTAAACCCATTTGTACATAAGAATATCATCTACATATTCATTATCATTTATCTTAAACTCTTTAATTTTGCGTCCTTCTTCAATAAAACCCATACTTTTATACAAAGAGATTGCTCGATGGTTTGTTGAGAAAACTCCTAAACTTACCTTTTCAATTAAAGGGTTATTGGTAGCCCATTCCAACAATGATTTTAACAGCATTTTTCCAATCCCTATATTTCTATAATCTTTACTAATCATCATTCCAAAAGATCCCGTGTGAGATAATCTTTTTCGATTTTGTGAAGAAAATACTATTAATCCAACTACTACACCATTTATCTCGGCTACAAGTATTGTTTCTCTATCATTCTCTAATAACTTCTGTAACCATTCTCTTTGTTGCTCTAGAGTCTTATTGTACTCATCGGATACTGCTATAAAATAATCGCTTTCGGAAATAACATCTCTTTGTATATCTAAAACAGTATCTGCATCATCTAAATGTCCTGTGCGTATTATTACTTTCGTATCGTTTTTGGCAACAAACATATTCATCCTCCATAGCGTTGTTTCTATAAAAATTCCACATTTATTATCCAAAACCTTCTTTTGCTGATTAACCTAAATGTTGAATAGGGAAAGTCAAAAAAAAAATTTAATATCTCCAAATACACCCTTTCTATAACTGTTAAAGGTTTTGAAGAATTTACTTAGTCTCTCTTATGCCGGATTTAATGCCATGTTATTAAACATATTACATTTCCTCTCCGCCATTTTTTTGCTTATGTAAATAAATCTCCAGTCTTGAAAATCTTTTAAATGGAATATCTTTTTTATTAGGGAACTTTTTTAGTGTTTTTTGAGATATTCATTAGTTTTTACGCATGAATTTAGGAGGAATACTTATGAAAGCAATAGTTTCTCACAAATATGGTCCACCTGATGTTCTTGAATTAACAGAGGTTGAAAAACCTATTCCTGAGGACAATCAAGTACTGGTAAAAATTCATGCTGCATCGGTGAATTTTTGTAACCTGGTTCTTTTGAAAGGGGAACCGTTCTTAGCACGCTTAGCTTTTGGTCTACTAAAACCAAAATACACTATCCCCGGAGGTGACATTACAGGTCGTGTTGAAGCTGTTGGCAAAGATGTTAAGGAATTTCAACCAGGTGATGAGGTATTCGGAGACTTATCAGGATGTGGTTGGGGTGGTTTTGCCGAATATGTATCTGTACCTGAAAATGCATTAGCATTAAAACCAGCGAATGTCACTTTTGAAGAAGCTGCTGCAGTACCTATGGCGGGTGTCACTGCTTTACAGGGTCTGCGTGATAAAGGCAAGGTTCAGTCGGGACAGAAGGTATTGATTAATGGTGCCTCTGGTGGTGTGGGGACATTTGCAGTTCAGATTGCCAAAGCATTCGGGGCTGAGGTAACTGGTGTGTGTAGTACAAGAAATATAGACATTCTGCGATCAATTGGAGCAGACCATGTCATTGACTATACAAAGCAAGATTTTACTCAAATGCCACAGAATTATGACCTGATTCTTGGGGTTAATGGACATCATCCGATTTCTGCATATAAACGTGTATTAAATCGAAACGGTGTATTTGTACACGTCGGAGGAACCGGGGCTCAAATGTTCCAAACCATAGCGCTTGGCCCATGGAATTCATTGACCGGGAGTAAGAAAATAGACACCTTGTTACAACGGCCGAATCAAGAAGACCTGAATCAGATGAAAGAACTTCTGGAAGCTGGCAAAGTAAAACCAGTTATTGATAGATGTTATAAATTGAGTGAAGTGAAAGAAGCTTTCAGGTATTTTGAAGAAGGACACTCTCAAGGAAAAGTGGTCATCACTGTGTAAAAAATTTTTATTCAGTTCACTACTTCTCACGATAAAACGAAATTAACCCCCTCTTCTAAATAAAAAAAACTCATTTGCAATATTGATTGCAAATGAGTTTTCACTTTACATCTAGTTTAGTTTTATTATTTGGATGGTGTTAATTGATTTGCTCTAGGCATTGATAAATCTCCATCATATCTCGTTTATTCAGCTCACGTATACGATTAAAAATGGGAATATCTGCAACATTCCTAGTAATTAGGGTTTGATCAACAACATCGCTGACTTTGCCAGTTAACCAAGTATTCACTTCTATGCCATCGACGATTTCCTTGCGACCTTCATCATTAATTCCACTAGCATAACAACTTACACAAGGTACCGATAATTTATACACGCCATCATGAAGATTATCTTCAGAAATTACTTTCTTCCCTTTACAGAATGGACATGGATGACTTGATTTGATTTTATTGATTTGAGTAACAATTTTTTTGTACCCAAAAGCTTCATAGACATATGTTAGTTTTTTGTATTTTCCATTGGTGAAGTATTTATCAATAATAGTTTCTCTCTTCTCAGTAATGTTTGCAAAATCACAGATCGTTAACTGATTTTTATTACTTACTGCTTCGATATTATCTTTAATAAAGCCCCAGAATGGTAAGGCATTTTGTAAAACCACTTCATAGCCAACAAAGCTTGCTAGTTCAAGCTCAACCATTTTCAGAGCTACTTGTGTTTCCCTAGGTAATAAGGAGACATCTTCCGTAAGTACCATATCTCCACCAACAATTGCTTTTAGTTTTTCCAGTTCAGGGAGTTCCCCGACTATCTTTACTACCTCAGCAATAGGCTGCTGGATGATTTCACGGATATCGGTGCCATCGAATTTTAGCTTTTTATGATGGTTTAGAACAGTTCCTTCACAAACTGGACAGGTAATTATCTCTTTTGATGCTTTCATTTGCTCTTTAATAATGGATTTCGAAATAAACATATAACGCCCGATGATGATATTAAATCCTTCCCAAATCCTAGATGTTTTGCCTGCTTTATCATAAAATGACTTTTCCCAATACCCATATAAAAATGTATGCTTTTCAGCATCCGTCATCTCATTAAAGCTTTTACTAATATCTTGGCCAAGTTCGTTCTTTATTTCATCAAATAAGAATTGTAATTTAGGATATTGATAATATTTTAATACTTCCATCACGTCTGGATGTAATAATCCATCCCAGAATGGAACGGTTTTGTCCTGAATGACAACATCAATATCAAATTTTTCAATTACCCTACGACCAGTACAACATGAACAATGATTTTCCATATTATAGAAATCAAAGCTTCTTGTATCTTTATTAGTCGGATGAGAAGCAACAATATGATTGATCAGTCCACCCATTTCATAGAGAAAACTATACTGACTATACAAGTGTCTTTCTAGATCAATGGCAATGACCGGTGCAATCGTATCAGATTCGTATTCACCATAAATCAAGCGGGCCATTGATGATAAGCTTTTTAAGATGCCGCCTTTATAGACGTTTTCTGCACTTTTAAAATAGGCAATATGATTTTCTTTTAAGTACTTAATGCCTTTTTGTAGATTTAGTGTTGAAGCTATATGCTGAGGAGCAACTCTATTTGCACTATTTCTTTGACGATAATAATCATCGTGACTAACAACATCAAGATTTTGGACAGGCTCAATCTGTCTTTTACCAAAATCAACAATAAAATCAGAGCTTTCTAGCATATAATCATTATGTTCAATCATCATGATTGAGACAGTTTCATCCTCCAGAATGACCCTAACACTATCAATGAATTGGTTTAAAATATTTTGTGATAACCCTTTTGAAGGCTCATCAAAAATAAAAAGAGTATGGGGGTTTCTCGAGTTAGAAAACAGCTCAGAAACTAAATGTACACATTGAAACTCCCCTGTTGATAAAGTTTGTGTTTTTCTTTCCAATGTCAAATATCCAAGTCCAAGTTTTATCAATAAACTCAAACGTTTATGTGCAATGTCTTCATTCGGTAGTTCCTCAATGATATCTTCAATCGAACGTTCAAATATATCATCAATATCTTCACTATATTTAGTAAGCTTCTTTTTAATTTCCAGAAAAGTTGCCACTGTTGAACGGCTAGTAATGGATTGATTTCGATCTTGTCCAACCATTACTAATTTATCCTTAGGATATCGCTTTAAAAAATCTTTGGCCATACACTCATTGACGAGAGTGGATTTACCACATCCAGACTCACCCGTAAAGGTTACCAATCTATTTTTGGGAATCTGTATTTCATCCATTTGGATATTACGACAATAAAGGTCCTTAAATTGATAGTAATCGGTTGGTAATGCCTGCTTTCGTTCCCAAGGAATTGGTTGAGGACGTGGTGATTCTTCAACTATTTTTCCACCATATTTTCCACTACCAGGTCCAAAGAACAATTGTTCGTCAGTTGAATCGAGCACTGTGTCAGAATGATCAATGAGCCAAATTTGATTCTTATAGCCTAATTGTTTGATTTGATCTAGAATTTTTAATAATGTTTCATGATCAAGACCAACGGAAATTTCATCTATAATAATCACGGTATTTTCACTGGTTGCCATGAATTCTGCTAAGTAAAGTCTTGTCAATTCTCCACCCGACAATGTTCCCATAATACGATTTAATGTTAAGTAACCAATATTCATATTGATGATATTTTTGAGAATATGTTGTTTAGCTTCAGAGATTTGTAACTCTTCTGAAAGGGAGAAAATGGATTCAATACTTAGGTTGTTGATATCGGAAATAGTATGAGGTTGATTAAATAATTCAATCTTATATTGCTCTACTTCTTCATTAAAGCGGTTCCCATTACACTTTGGACATTCAACATTTTTGGTAGTGCCCCGTCCTTTACAATCTGGACACCAGCCTAATGCATTATTAAAAGAAAAAACTTCAGGAGAAAGATTGAATTTATCAGCAAGACAAACACGAATATCTTTAAATACGCCAGTATGCGTGCCAATTGTAGAACGTGGATTTGACGATATGGATGATCTTCCAAGAAAAAGTACTAAAGGCATTTCTTCCATTTTAATGGCACTGAAATTGGTTTCCATAATATTGGAAAATAAGTACTGATATTCAGCCTTAGGCAATAAGGAAACAAGACGTTTCTTGGATTCTTCACCAATTGTTTGACAAAAGGTTGTTTTACCAGATCCAGACAAACCCGCAATTCCCAATGATTTATCTGCTGGTAATACTGCATCTAATTTGTTAATATTGTTCGCAATTAATCGATTTATTTTCATTGTGATATCCGCTCAATTCTCTAAATTTAGTCTTTCAATATTTGCACTATAACTAATCAACATCATTGAATTAAATACTTAAACATATTCATGAAATAGGGCTTTTCCAAAATATTTTGAAGAGCTCTATTTTCATATTTTTTAAACAACCTGCCACAATAGTCGTCGAATAATTATATCTGTCTAACAGTGGCAGCTCGGTCCTAGCTAATTTGTAGACTTAATTCATGAAAAATCTGACATTCTTTTGTCTAGCTGTTCAAGAACAAGAGGCCAAGCCTGTTCATGCTGGTTCTTCGAAGCTTCATCTGGAAACCCTTTATGCATAAGTAGCAATCGTGTTCCGTCCCCATTAGTTTCAAGTTCAACGGTGACAACAGTTTCAGCACCCTTAGTTCCACCAGCCCCAGTGACCCAAGTTAATTCAACGAGACGATTCTGCTCAAGCCTTAGAAACCTACCGTAATGAGGATGACGATTTTCCTCGAAAATAGTTTCAAAGAAGAAAACAGTGTTAACCTCCCCTTCCATTATTACTGTTCCTGGTGCAGCAAACCAACGGTCAAAGTGCTTCGTCCATGCTTTGAAAAGTACATCAGGTGTATGATTCATTTGTTGTTCTACCGTAAGCGTAAAGGGTCTTGATGTAAGATCAGGATTGGATATAGGTTTCATAGTGAATAACTCCAATTCAGTAATTTATTTTAATGATTTATGTATGTAAATTGTTTCAAACTTTGCTTGCTTCTTTAACGCCATAAGTGAAATAGGAATGCTCCCAATTTGATAGGCAAAATCCTAAACTCTAGCACCTTAGTGAATCAAATAATAAGCTTTATTAATTCCCCACAATAAAATAAAAACCCAAACCATTATTATGATTGAAGCAACTATCCAATTCTTAGGCTTCCCTTTTTTCATCAACTCTTCTGCCATAATTTCACAATTGGTTATTACACTATCTGGTATCATCTTTAATGCAAACATTATACCTAAAGGAACGATAATCACATCATCTATATATCCAAGAATCGGTATAAAGTCAGGTATTAAATCAATTGGGCTGAATGCATAAGCTACTACAAGACCAGCAAATAACTTTGCATACCAGGGTACTCGATCATCTTGATAAGCATAGTAAAGTATAAAAACTTGTTTTTTCAAATTCCTTGCCCATGCTTTTATTTTCATTATCATTTTTTCACTTCCATCTTCTGTTTAAAATTCAAATATCCTTAACATCAAATTAATCCCTACTTAAAAAATGGTTTATATAATGAGATTGTGATAAAGCATTTACTCATAAAGGGAGGAATTATGATGCTTTCTGATATTTTTTATGAATTCAAAAACTGGTGGATCGGCGAGTCCAGAACAACAGTTGAAAATGAGGAATTTGAACGTCTTGAATCCAAGCATACCAGGGTTCATTTTGATGTGGATATATATGAAATAATCCGTGTCCGTTAATGTACATGAGCCTTCTTACTTAAAGAAGGCTTTTTTATTTCAAATCGGGCAATTTTATGTATGACGGGGTTTGGAGCATGATTTTCCTTATCTGACCTGTCTTAATGGCAAAGTAGGATTGCTGCACTTTCACTAGGGATCTTAACAAATCACTTTTTCAAAATTTATAATTCGTTATTGTTGTTTATTTACTTAGAAAGCTATGCTTCATTATTTCATCGAGAAGCGAGAATACCTTATTGAGGGATTCTTTAGGTACATCTGCATAAAGATCACCCACACTTAATTCGAAAGAACAGGCATTTTCATCAATTTCTTTTAAATAAGTAGTTATGCCAATACCAGATTGTTTTTGAACTTCTAATAGAACAGTCTCTACTTGCTCTTTAGCATGATGGAAATGGACGTGAAACATATTGGAAACAGGAACAACCGGCAGTGTTGAAATGTCATGGCAAGAATTTAACAGCTTAGCAAGCTCCTGCGCTCCTTCATAATACTGTTGCATACGTTCGACACGCATTTCAAAATAATAATCAGCTGGGATGATATAAGGATACAAGCTTATTAAATCCCCTCCATAGCGCCTTTTCCACACTTTTGATTGCGATATGAAAGATTGATCTCCTGCAAGTATCGCACCAGCAATCCCGCCAATACCTTTATAAAAAGAGATATAGATGCTGTCAAAAAGAGCACAGACTTCAGCGGCAGTCTTTTGGTAATACGGAAGTACTTCAAATAAACGGGCTCCATCGAGGTGCAGCTTTATACCTTGATCCTGACAATGTTTTGAAATTAGTTTGAGTGTTTCGAAGCTCGGCAATTGTCCACCTATTTCACGCTGTGGCAATTCAAGTAATACACATGAAACGCCTTCCACCATTTCAACGATATCCTTCAGCTCTATTACACGATTTTTGTCTGCAAGTAAAATCGTTTCAATATTATGTAATTCCTTCAAACCATCTTCTTCGTGAATTTCTAAATGACTTAATGGATGATAAGCCACTTTTCGAATACCTTTATCATCGCACCAAATCCGCAATGCAATTTGCTGAGCCATCGTTCCACTCGGAAAAAAAACCGCCTTCTCTTTTCCCAGTAATAGAGCCATTTTCGCTTGGAAATCTTCTATGAGTTGCCCTTTCCCATATATATCACTTTCCAATTCCTCTTTAATATTTTGGAAAGCTTCTTTTAATACCTGAATATTCCGTCTGCCATGGCCGTTCAATTGGTATTTGGTTTGCTTATATGTATCTTGTAATGCACTTGTTGCATTCATGATTTTTGCCCCTATCTATTTTCAGAATACTTAAATTATGGATTTACTTATATTATTTGTTATAGAGTTCATTCTTTCAAGTGAATTCGAGGCTTCGTATTCAAATCACTTCTCAACACTTCAATATTCCATGATTTGTATTTTACGTCAAAGACAAAGCCGAATTCCATATTAGGAAATTCGGCTTTGTTAAAATGGTTTATTTTTTGATGTAAGTAATACTTAGGGCTTATTGTACTCCCACTGCATCGAACGATTGTTTTACGGAATTGACTTCTAAGGAAGTTGCCCCATAAAGATCTGCCGCAGCCTGAACAAGAGCTGCACGTGCTTGGCTGAATGTAGATGAGGCTGTTAAGTAGACTGTATTAGCACGATAATAAATGGCTCCTACTTTCTCATGGCCAATCCCTTGCACAGTCACGCCATAATGTGATCCACCTTTTGCCAATAAGTAAGCTGCTTTATTAATTATTCCGCTATTAATATGGACTCCACCGTTATCCGATGTTCCGGTATAGCGTTTTGAGTAATGATCAGGATCACCATATTTTGCTGGATCGCTCATTGAACGAAGCGCATCATTCGGAGTATTAGGTGTATAGATATCTTCTCCAATTTCATAATCAGGTTTGTTGTTATCATAAAACTCTACAACCGTTCCGAAAATATCCGATATTGCTTCATTTAATGCTCCAGATTCATTTTGATAGATTAAATCTGAGCTAGTATCTGTTACTGCATGAGTAAGCTCATGTGCCACAACGTCAATGCTACCAGATAATGGAATGAAGGTCGATCCATCGCCATCGCCGTAAACCATTTGACTACCGTTCCAGAAAGCGTTGTTGTAATTACGTCCATAGTGAACACTAGACTTAAGGACTGAACCTTTATCATCATAGGAATTTCGGCCAAAAACATTTTTATAAAAATCATAGGTTCTACCAGCATAATAATGTGCATCAACAGCAGCAGCATCATATGAGCCATTTAGCAAGTTATCCATACTTGCCCAAAGTGAGCCTGAAAGACGAGTTCGATTAGCAGCATCATATGTCAAGATGCCTCCACCTCTCGTATTATCTTGTAAATAATAAGTTGAACCTGAAAGAGTTAAATTAATAGTCTTGGAATCTCCCAATACTCCATTACCTGTTCCGGTTACATTCGTACCGCTTGTATTGCCACCACCTGGTTTGCTGGCAAGCGTACTTTGACCGTGTGCCTCATCAAGATCATTAAAACTATTTAATATCTTCCCTGTTGCAGCTTCAACAAAATAGTTGTAATTTCCTGGTTTTGGAGATAGGAAGTTTAAGTTTACAAGATAAGCATATGTAGCTTCATCGCCTTGTGAATAGACGACAAGGTCAGCTGTTGGATCTTTTTCATAGTCCGGAGTATAACCAAGATTTGCTTCTGCTATTTTAATAGCTTGTTTGGCATTTACCTTCTTTTCAGTTTTAAGTCCTTTTTTGGTTTCAAGGTCAGGGACAACCGTACCAGAGAAAACCGTTAAGACACCATCCTCTGCTACAAGTGCAGCTTGAGTAGAGCCCCATACTGGAACACCTTCGTATACTTGCTGAAGTCGAAGAGCAGTAGAACCGAACTTATCCTTTTTATTTGATGTAATGATGAAGGATTTCTCAGAGGACTTGGAGCCTACCTTGAATTTCTCTTTATTCGCATTTAAATAATCATATACAATACTCTCTGCACTTTTTGCTGATGATTTGGTAAGGGTTCCAGAAACAAATTCGGGGGACCCAACTGACTCATTGTACTTATAGTTTGATAAAACATTTTTTGGTGCAGCTAATGCAGATGTGACAGACAATGTACTTGTAGCTAACCCTAATGACAACCCAATTGCTAACATTTTTTTGTTCACTTAAAACTCCTCCTTGGTTAACATATATTGATAACGAAATCTATCGTATCATCCTTATAATTAGTTTTCAAACTATTTTTAAATTTCAGTAAAATAGTCTTATAGTTACATGCTTCTAATGGATAAATTCTAAAAAAATCCATAACTTATCAAAAAATGACAATTAATCATTGCAAGAGAAGCACTTATATTTCCTCAGTCGCAGATGGACTTATTACTGTAATTTTTGCTTCCTGGTCTAAGAATAGTGATAGTCTTCGAAAAGTGATTTTCCCTCTGCCAGTAATGACTACTATTTTATTCTTCACATCAATCATTAATGGCAGCATGGATTAAGCCTCTAGTAGAAAAAGAGTATTGATAATTTTTGTTTACTAGTGTTTCTATTACTCTCTCAATGAAAACCTCTTCCACCTTCGAATCACAGCCTAAATATCTGCACAGGGTTACTCCATCTGAAAGTGTAGCAATATTTTTTTCTATTTCCTTCATTAATAAGCCTGTAAATAGAAGATAGGGAACGAAAATGATGTTCCTATTTTTCATTAAGGATACTTCAGAAAGAATGGATGAAAAGCTAGGCTTTGCTGCAGTAAGAAAACAAGTCCGAACATCAGAAATACCTGAATGCTTTCTTACCAGGTTTCCTAAGGCTCTTAAATCTCTTTCAACCTCTGGATCAGTACTTCCTCTTCCAATTAAAACGATGGTTGAGTCAGTCGATAAAGCTTGTTTTTCTTTTATTCGATCGATTACACTCCAGGCTAACTTCTCATGAACACCAATTGGTCTACCGTATGTAACTGTAACGTTCGGATATTTAATAACTAAATGTCTTAGCTCATCTGGTATGTCCTTCTTGGCATGAACGGCTGTTAATAATAGTAAAGGAACTACAGCAATGTGTGTTGCTCCTTTTTTGACACAGGCTCCAAATCCTTCTTCAATGGATGGATTGGCTAATTCTAAAAAGCAAATTTGGTGAATGTCTGCAGTGATATGTTTCTGACAACGTTCAATAAAAGAGATGGCTTCTTCACATGCAGTCTTCAGTCTACTTCCATGGCATACGTAAAGAATTGCCTGCATTTTATAATGCCTCACTAATAGGGACAGACTCTTGCAAGATATCCTCGAACCATTTTATTTTTTCCCGATAACGTACTACCTCACCAATGATGATCATACTTGGATTTTGAATATTTTTTTCTCTTACAATGTCTACAATTGTACGTAAAGTACCAGTTACGGTTTTTTGTATATTGGTCGTACCCCATTGAACAAGAGCGACGGGTGTATCTTGGCTTTTACCGTACTTCAAAAGCTGTTCTCTAATATAAGGGAGATTACTTACCCCCATATAAATTGCCAATGTATCAACGCCATTAGCTAAACCTTCCCATTTTACTCCTTCTAATTTGTCATCTTTATGGTGACCGGTAATTAGGGCCACACTTGAGCTAACATCTCTATGAGTAACGGGAATACCTGCATAAGCTGCAGCGGCAATACCTGATGTGATACCAGGAACAATTTCAAAAGGAATATTATGCTTTGCTAGAGCTTCCGCCTCTTCCCCACCTCTTCCAAAAACGAAAGGATCACCCCCTTTTAATCTAGTAACAATTTTTCCACTTTTTGCATAACGAATCAGGAAATGATGAATTGTTTCTTGCTTCATTGTGTGATAATTGGGTAATTTACCACAGTAAATCAAATCTGCTCCTTTTTTTGCATAGGAAAGCAATTCTTTATTTACCAATCGATCATAAAGGATGACATCTGATTTTTTGATGCAATTGATAGCTTTTAAAGTGATAAGCTCTGGATCACCAGGTCCTGCACCAACAAGGTATACTTTCCCCATTTATTTTCACTCCTTATTAAGCAATAATTGTCTCTATTTCATGTAGGACAAAACCATTGCCACTTCGAATTTTTTTCTTCTCATACAATGAAATATCAATAACATCAGGTTTTTTAAGAAAATATTTTTCTAATTCTATCTCAACTAAATGAAATGCATCCTCATCTTTTTTAGCTGCAATTACCACATTCGTCACAAAATCGGCAGTAGTTACTTCAAATCTATATAAATTCATTCAATAGCCTCCTAGATTGAGTGCTTTAACTAAATATATCCGCACTGCCATGCTATGCCTGTTGCATAGCATGATCCAGTGCCGTTTGAAGGGGATTAAGACCTACCCTACCTATATAATTAAAAAATGATTCATCTTTAATTTTGTCGGATTTAAAATGTAATAGAATGGCTTTAATAGCCTCCTTTAAATAGTCGGCTTCAATTTTCCCTTGTAGCTTCTCATTGAATTTACCGCCATCCTGCAGGGTTCCACCTAAATATATTTCAAATGCTTCAATCATCCCTTTATCCTTCGTTTTCATTTTGATCCCTTGTAACCCGATATCAGCTATTTGGCGCTGGCCACACGAATTTGGGCAGCCTACCATATGCATTCTTACTGGAACATCTAATGAAAGCTCTTTGTCTAAGTCATTTGCTATTCTTTTCATTCTCTCTTTTGTTTCGACTAGAGCTAGATTGCAATACTCAATTCCTGTACAAGATACAGAATAACCAATGAATGATAAAGGCTTTGTAGAAATAGTGGTAAATATATTTTCTTTTAAGAGGGCTTCTACATTTTCATCAGGTATATTCGGAATAATCAGGTTTTGAGAATTACAGTTTCGTAGTTCACCATTCCCATACTTTTTAGAGACTTTGGCTAGCTCAATCACTTCATCAGAGCTTAAGCGTCCAACAGGTATATTGAGTCCAATATAATTTAATCCGGGTTGTTTTTGTGGATGGACTCCGTAAAAATAGCCCGCATTCCATTTTTCTGTTGCATCCTCTCCACTAGGTAATAAATTGACATACTCTAATAGTTTTTCTTTAAAGCGTTCTGGTCCCCAGTCGGCCATAAGGAATTTCAACCGTGATAAATGGCGTTTTTCGCGAAAACCATAATCCCTGAATATGGTTGTGACCGCTATTGCAGCTTCCTTGACTTGGTGTGGTAAAACAAATACATCTATTTTTTGTGCTAGAAAAGGTCTTGCTGATAGTCCACCACCGATTAAAAGGTGAAAGCCAACTTCCTCTTTACCATCGATGATCTTTTTAGCTGGTACGAATGATATACAATTTATTTCCGCATTTGATGCATTTTTCACATTTGTACTGATAGACATTTTGTATTTTCTTGGTAGATTCGAAAAGTCATCATTGAATTGAAAAAACTCGTAAACTTCTTTTACAATTTCTCTCGTATCAAACAATTCATCCTTGTCAATCCCAGCAAGAGGATTTCCTACTATATTACGAGTAATGTCCCCACATGCCCCTGCAGAGGATAGACCCACCCTTTCCAGCCTATTAAAGATATCTGGAATTTGCTCAATTTTTAGCCAGTGAAATTGTATGGCTTGACGTGTGGTTATATCATACACGTCCCTACCATATTCCTTACAAATTGCTGCCAGCTCGATTGCTTGTTCATAGTTTAATATTCCAGAAGGAATATTGACTCGCATCATAAAATAACCGTCTTCTTTCGGGCGCTGTAGGTATAAACCAGCCCACTTAAATTTATCCCACTCCTCTTCTGGAATGGAGGAGAAACCGTTTTTAGCGTAATGTGGAATATCATCAAATATTGATAGCCCATCCTTTACTAGCTTCCATTGTTCTGTTTTATTCAATTTTTCGTTGTCAGCCCATGTTTTTTCATATGCCATCGTTTACACTCCCCCCTTAGATCAAACCCAAATTAATTAAGTTGCTGGATAGTTGTTGAACACATTCTTCTATGGAATATTTTTCAGTATCTAAAATGATTTCTGGATGTAAGGGCTCCTCATAAGGTGCGCTTATCCCAGTGAAATGAGGTATTTCATGATTGCGTGCCTTTTGGTATAACCCTTTTGGATCCCTTTTCTCGCATTCTTCTAATGAGCATTTCACATATACTTCTAGAAATTCTCCCTTTTCTACCAGCTGTCTTACAGAATCTCGATCTTGGCAATAAGGTGAGATAAATGCAGATAAAACGATTTGCCCGCTATCCACAAATAGCTTTGAAACCTCACCAATTCTTCTGATATTTTCCTTACGATCATGTTCATTAAAGCCTAGATCGGAATTTAATCCATGACGAATATTATCTCCATCCAACACATAGGATTGCTTCTCGTGTTCAAATAGCCACCGTGCAAATGCATTGGCGATAGAGGATTTACCAGATGCGGATAATCCAGTAAACCAGAGAATAAAACTCCTATGTTTATATTTTTTTCTTCTTTCTTCTTTAGTTATGGAAGCTTCGTGCCATACAATATTTCTTTGCCCACCCAAATTCTTAACCTCCTCTACGAAATGAATTGCTCTTTTAGTCCTTTTATCAAAACCTCAATCACCTCTGGGCGACTAAATGTGCTTGGAGGAACCTCTCCATTACGTAGCATCTGTCGTACCTTGGTCCCTGAAAGGATGACATGTTCGGAATGATCATGAGGACATGTTTTCGTCGTTGCCATTGCTTCACATTTATTGCAATAAAAGCTATGTTCAAATTTCAAAGGTACTATACCTAGCTCTTCTTCTTTAAACTGATCAAAGATTTTCTGACCATCGTAGGTTCCATAATAATCCCCGACCCCTGCATGATCTCGACCTACAATAAAATGGGTACATCCGTAGTTTTTTCTGACAATAGCATGGAAAATGGCTTCCCTTGGTCCTGCATACCTCATTGCTGCTGGAAACACTCCAAGAGTCACCCGGTTTTTTTGGTAATAGTTTTTGAGAAGAACTTCATAGCTCTCCATCCTTATGTCAGCCGAAATATCATCCGACTTTGTTTCACCTACTAATGGATGTAAAAATAAACCATCAACCGATTCTAATGCAGCCTTTTGAATATATTCATGTGCTCGATGAACAGGATTTCTTGTTTGAAAGCCAACAATTCGAGTCCATCCTTTATGTTTAAACAGTTCTCTTGTTTCCTTTGGATCAAGTGTGTAATGAATAAATGGCTTTGGAGTGCGTTTAACGAGTTTAATCCTCCCACCTACATAAACTTCAGGACGTTCAAAAAGCTTTCTTACACCTGGATGAGCTAAATCCGTTGTTCCAAACACTAATAAGGCTTCCTTTTCTTTATCAGGTTGATAAATATCCTCAACCTCTATTACCCCGTAGGTTTCACCCTTATAGTTTAGACGGACTCTATCTCCTACCTTAATGGTATTTGCAGTTTGTTGATTGACTGGTAAAGTTATCGGCAAACTCCAAACAATCCCATTTACAAGTCTCATCTGATTAACGACCTGTTGATAATCTAGACTGTTTAAAAATCCTTCCAAAGGACTGTAAGCACCTATTGCAATCAATTCCAAATCACTTAGGGCCATAGAATCAATTTCGATCGTTTTTTTTACCTCCTGTAATGGGAAATCTTCCTCGTAAGCTTGAATTAACCTTCCTCCATGTGGTTGTAAACTCATCAGATTACCTCCATCATTCTTTATTAAATCGATATTTTTACTTGGTTTTATAGTTAAATACCAGAACCCTCTTCATGAATAGAGCGCTTTTCCTCTTTTATTGCTTTCATAAGGCTTATTGTCCCTAGAGTAGCTAGGATTACACTTAACAATACGGTTACAGAATACGCATCGCTTGCCAAAAATACTTTCACTAACAAATAAGAGATTGACAGTGAAAATAATGGGGAAACAAACCAGATACGTAATATTTTTTTTACTATATGCTTTTGTAGAACCCCTCTTCCATCCTTAGCCATACCAATCCCAATGATTGCTGATGAAGTCACTTGGGTAAGGGGGACAGGTAATCCAAAGATAGAGCTAATTATGACTAACGTGGCACCTGTAGTTGAAATAATGATTCCTTCCCATTTTGTGTAGATGGTAATTTTCTTCCCATTTGTTTCTAATACTTTTTTTCCAAGCAACAGTGCTCCGAGGGCTACGAATATCCCACCTAACCATATTCCATTTGTAACAGACATTATATTTGCACCAACTAGAGGACCAACAGCATTTGCAACATTGTTCATCCCCGCGGAAAATGCTTCAAAAAAACCGGCCAGAATTAGGAGGTAAGAAAGCCACCTGAATTCTTTAAGGATGCCTTTATTTTGTAAATGGTATAGGCCTTTAGCAATTGGGAAAACAATTAAAAATGCAGTTAATGGGACAATTAACCAAAACATCATAATAACAAGCAAAGATTTAACAAAAAGTAATTTATAAGCCACACCTACACCCACAACGGCTCCAACCGTTACCTCGCTTGTTGAAAGAGGAATTCCCATAAGGTTAGCTACAAATAGTGAACTAGTCGCTGAAAAAATGATGATTAGAACAATGTGTATATTGATAAGCTTTTGTGGTATAATTCCTGAACTAATCGTTTTAACTACTTCACCTCCACCTAAAACAGCACCCAGTACAATTCCAATCGCACAAAAAATAAGAGCGAAATGGGCTTTCCTGATAGCCCCAGACCCATATGCGACCCCAAATGAGGCTGCTGCACCACTCGCACCAATATTCATTGCAAAGAAAAGACTAATTATTATTGCAAACCATTCAATCATCTTCTGTCACCTTTAACCATGAAGTCCACATTCAGTTTTTCCCTGGCCCTTCCATCTACCTGATCGTAAATCATTCATATCAAAGGCTGGATTTGTGCAATGGGAGCATCCGATACTGGGGTATCCTCTATCATGCAAAGGATTATAGGATAAATTAAGTTTTGTTACATATCTCCAAACATCCTTCCATGTCCAGTAAATGAGAGGACATATTTTAATGGATTGAAACCTATCGTCTTTGTTAATGAATTGTACGTGTTTTCTAACATCAGATTGTTCATGACGTAGACCCGAAATCCAAGCGGTCGCCCCTTCAAGTTCCTCCTGTAGCGGCTTTAGCTTTCGAATTTGACAGCACAAGTTAGGATTGGACTTCCACAATTCGTCTCCATGCTCTATAGACTGCCTTTCTAATGAAAGTTTAGGTTTTTTCATGACAATGTTTAATTCAGGATACTTTTCCTTCACTCGTTGAATCGTTTCATAGGTTTCCTTAAAATGGACCTCTGTATCTAGAAAAACTATGGT
Organism: Peribacillus alkalitolerans; assembly: GCF_010882125.1. Taxonomy (GTDB): domain Bacteria; phylum Bacillota; class Bacilli; order Bacillales; family DSM-1321; genus Bacillus_BN; species Bacillus_BN alkalitolerans. The sequence goes on from NZ_JAAGVZ010000002.1 coordinate 56,293, forward strand.
TGCATTAGGCTTAACTTTTGTAATAAGATCTACCAACACAATCCCTTCAATCCCGAAGCTACAGGCATAAATGATCTGTTCCTTGTACATTTGGTATGACCAATCTAATACATTGAGAGCTCCTTTATACGTATCATCCACTTCAAATTCATACTTTTGTTCAACCCATGTTTCGTAAGTTATCATTTGACCACCCTCTTAGTACTGTCTCTACAAAAAAGAGACGTTTTAACAAAGGGAACATAATAATTCCCAATTGCTAAAACGCCTCTAGTTTGTCTAGTCAGCATTTTCAAATTTACTTAAAACGCATTTTTTCATTTTTTTCTAACTGTATTATTTTTCCATCCTGCACAATAAGAGTGACAGAACCAAAGGACATCGTACTTAACATTTCTTTCAATTTTTCAAACACTTCTTCTAGTTGAATATCCTTTTTCACGGTCGTCCCCCTTAACTACTATTTCATGTTTCTTCTCCATGAAAAAAATCCTTCCATTTCGGAAAGATTGTTAAGGTATGTACCTTATCTTCCAAAATGGGTTTCATTTTGCTGGAGTTAGCACCTTGCATAATGCAGGTTGCTGGGCTTCATCGGGCCAGTCCCTTCGCCTCTCTTGATAAGTTTTACTATTCAATTTATTTTATTATTTTAAATAATATCACATTTTTATTGTATGTCAACCCGAGTTTTTCGATAGGAATTATTTTTTTTAGAAAGGCTTAATCTTTTTGCGAACTATAGATTTTCATAGTTGAAATCAGTTTTATATTTTGAACCTGGAATAGGTATTGTATTAAATGTCACTTTTTGAAAGAATGAATTTATTGGAATGAAAGGTGGTTAAACATGTTAGATCAAAAAAGAATAAGGGATTTCGGTGTAAACATAGGGTGTTTAGAAACTGGAAGATTCAATTCCATTACTGATATTGAAGGAGTGACTGTAGGGCATGTAACCCTTAGCGATAAGGAGATGCAAACAGGTGTAACCGCTATCCTGCCTCACCAAGGCAATATCTTTAGAGAAAAATTAATCGCATCAAGTCACGTTATTAATGGTTTTGGTAAAACAATGGGGACCATACAATTGAATGAGTTAGGTACAATAGAAACTCCAATAATTTTAACTAATACGTTAAGTATTGGCACAGCAGCTGATGCATTAATTGAATATATGTTAGATCATAATCCAGAAATTGGACGTACGACAGGAACTGTAAATCCAATTATTTGCGAATGTAACGATATGCTCCTAAATGATGTTCGAGCAAGATTTATTACTAAAGAGCATATTTTCCAAGCATTATCCAATGCAACTTCTGAATTTAGTGAAGGTACAGTTGGAGCAGGTACTGGAATGGTATGTTATTCATTAAAAGGTGGTATTGGGTCTTCCTCGAGAATTATGAAGCTACAACTTGGAGTTTATACAATGGGGGTACTGGTGTTATCAAACTTTGGAATATTAAGTGATTTGAGGGTCAATGGGAAAGCTGTTGGTGAAAAACTGAAAAACTCACTAATCAAGCCTTATGAGGAAAAAGATAAAGGATCGATAATAATCATTGTTGCAACAGATCTCCCTGTTTCTGAAAGGCAGCTAAATCGAATTATTAAACGTTCCGTAACAGGCTTATCACGTACTGGTTCTATTATTTCACATGGAAGTGGCGATGTAGTAATTGGTTTTTCGACAGCAACAAAGATACCTCATACGAACACATCCAATTGTCATTTAGTGTCAATGATCCATGAAGAAGATATGGACTTGGCATTTAGAGCAATTGGAGAGGCTACCGAAGAGGCGGTTCTAAACTCATTAGTCACTGCGACTCATGTTGTCGGAAGAGATGGAAATGAAAGACCTGCTTTTATAGATTTAATAGAAGCATATAATATTGATTTAACTAATATTTGAAAGATTTAATATCTCCTTACTATATTTTTGCTTATAATGTTTGTAACTTTAACATAAAATTTCTATTCATCGACATTATTCTTTATAAAGTAAAACGGAACGTATAATACCAGGAACGTTAAAAATGCAATGATTTCTAAAGGGATAATATAAAAAGGCCAGGGACCTAAATAGTCAAGTACTGAGGGATTTATAGGTTTCCTCATGATATACATATAGTTCCCTTCTATTAGGTAATTAAGAAGAAATATGAGTAAAGCATAGCCATTTAAATAAATAAGAGCTTTAAAGATGGACTTAAATGTTGGCCTAAATCCTTCAATAACTACCATGTATATATTTGCGATCACAATTCCCCCATGAGAAATAAAGAAATGAACATACCTGAAATGTGGAAAGGTATATTCTTGGAGATCTGGTGTTATCATTGCTTGAATGGCACTTCCTAGTCCCACAAAGTAAGTGAATTCAAATAATTTTTTACTTCTAACTATTAATAATAAACTAGATAACAGTAATGAAAGGCTGCTTAAGTGTAGAGGTAGTGAATATTGGATGGACCAGTCGTCTATCCTTATTAACCACCAGTTCAAGCTGATTTCTGAAAAAAGTAAAATGGTTGCTAATGAGTATCTGACAATTTTATTTGTGCTTTCCCTTTTTAACTGTCTTCTAAATATGTACATACCTATACATACAGCAAAGATTATTGTCAAAGTTAGTAAGTGTGTAAGGGAAAAAAGGATGAAAGGCTTGTTTCCATCCTCGATGAATAAATCTCTCATGGTTCTCTCCATATTGGACCAATTATTCTACTTGATTCTTATATTTTATTATGGTGTTTTTTTCTTTAATCTATGTTGAGGTATTCATTACTAAAGACAATAAAAAAGCCTATCATGCTATTTCTGCAAGTTAGGCTTTTGGATCGTTGTTATTCTTTTATTAGGCTATCATCTGAGTTGAATATATGGGGATCCAACTCCTTTGCTTTGTTATAGTCTTTTGACGCCAATTCTTGCAACCCTTTTTGTTGATATGCGAAAGATCGTTCTTTATATGCAATGGCGTAATTCTTGTCAAGATTAATGGCGTTGGTGAAATCGGCAATGGCGTAATCCATTTCCCCTTTTTTTACATAGGTTAGCCCTCTATTGTAATATATAGAGGCATCACTCCCTAGTTCAATTGCTCTACTATAATCCGATAAGGACTTTTCGTATTCACCTAAATCTCGATAAGCATCTCCTCTATTTGAAAAGGCTAATTTATTATTTTCATCCAATTCTAACGATTTAGAATAATCTGTTATAGCTTTTTTATACTTCTTTTTCAAATGGTGTGATACCCCTCGATTAATATATGCTTCCACATGATGATCATCCAGTTCAATCGCTTTAGTGTAATCAGAGATTGACTTTTCATATTTCCCAGAGTCTTGATAGATATTGCCTCTAATGATATATGCATCTATATATTTTTTATCGAGTTTTATTACCCTTGTAAAATCCTCAATCGCCTTGTCATAATCTCCTTTGGTATGATAGATTATTCCTCGATTGTAAATATATCCTAATTGATGGCTGGGATTTAATTCAATGGCTATATTATAGTCTTCAATTGCCTTATCAAATTCCTTTATTACACTATATACATTTGCTCTATTGTTATACGCATCTCCATAATCCTTGTCTAGTTCAATTGCTTTCGTAAAATCATCAATTGCATTGTCATAACCACCATTATCATGATATACAAGCCCTCTATTATTATAAGCATCTACATAACCGTCATCGAGTTCAATCGCTTTGGAGTAATCTTCAATTGCATTGAGAAATTCACCTTTGCTTCTATATGCATTTCCTCTATTATTATAGGCACCAACAAGAGAATCATCAGCTTCAATTGCATCAGTATAGTCTTCAATCGCTTTATCATATTCGGAATTGAAATAATGGGTATTTCCTCTTTCGATATATGTGTTGGTAAACTTTTGGTAGGCATCTGCTGCTTCGTTTGTATAGAGCAATTTTTCTTCTTCTGAGAATTGGTTTATCTTTTGGGAGAGGGCATCACGTAGATAGAAATGGAAGGTTAGTATTCGTGTCAATTCATCATTTATGTAGAAATATTGGAATGCTTGAAATATTTCTTTGTCTGTCATCTTATGCATTAATAATAATAAAAAGGTAGGGAAAAATCCTATTTCGGCAGGGTTATTAGGCATTGTTTTTTTCAAGTCTTCTGCTGCCTCAATATATGAATTTAATGAATTCTCCATATCAGTGTATGGCAAATTTTCCATGATCAGTCCTGACAGGAGTGATTCTAATTGTAATGTTTTGCTTCTGCTTTTTTCGATGGCAATGCGTAATTTTTCTTCTTCTAGATACTGTTTAGAGAGCTCTTTGGATAATTCGGAGATCAATATATGATTTTCAATCAACTTTCTACCTTGCTCGATTTTTTGTTTCATGTTTTCACATCCTCTCATTGATTCATTGATATTCAGCCATTTACTAAATATTCAAGCTGATAAAGGTTTAATTTTAAAGGGAAATAAATAGGTAATTTTATGGAAATTACAAATTGCATTTTGATCGATGTTTACGATAAATAATAAAAGTCAACCTGTTATAGGTCGACCTTTATCATAAAATATTTTATTAAGAAAATATCTCCTCTTGTTTCTGCACCAATTCAATTTCAAAGCCTAAATCCTCTAACATTGCGTGATCTGTATTTGTTTCCTGACCCTCTGTAGTTAAATAATCTCCAATGAATATACTATTTGCAGCATACAGACCTAGGGGCTGTAAACTACGAAGATTTACTTCACGTCCCCCAGAAATCCGAATTTCCTTTGTAGGATTGATAAATCGGAATAAGGCTAATACCTTTAAGCAATACCGAGGATTCAATTCGTTTACCCCTTCCAATTTAGTCCCTTTGATGGCGTGAAGGAAGTTTACAGGGATAGAATCTGCATCTAATTCACGTAAGGAACGGGCTAAAGAAATTACATCATGTAAGGTTTCCTTCATGCCGATGATAGCACCAGAACATGGAGATATTCCTGCTTGTTTAATTTTTTCAACTGTATCTACACGATCTTGGTACGTATGCGTTGTAGTTATGTAATCATGATGTTCCTGGGAAGTATTTAAGTTATGATTGTAACGGTCAACACCAGCTTCTTGTAGTTGATTTGCCTGGTTATCCTTTATTAGACCTAAGCAAGCGCACACCTTTAATCCGTATTGTTCCTTAATTTCTTTAACTGCTTCACTGACCGTATTGACATCACGATTGGTTGGTCCACGACCACTTGCAACGATACAGTAAGTCCCGGCTTTTAAATCAAAAGCACGTTTGGCTCCTTCTAGAATCTCTTCTTTTGATAAAAAAGGATATTTTTCAATCGGTGCGCTAGAAATAGACGATTGAGAACAATATCCACAATCCTCGGGACAATAGCCACTTTTTGCATTTATGATCATATTGAGTTTTACTTTTTTCCCATAATAGTGTTTTCGAATGATGAAAGCACCTTGTAAAAGTAAGAGTAAGTCATCATCGTGACAGGTTAATATATTCATAGCCTCTTCGTCTGTTATTTCTTTACCTTCAATTACTTCATACGCTAGTTCTGACCAGTTCATAGTTTAACCACCTTTTAACCTGTTTTTTAATCATAGAATTTTTCATGAACCAAAAGGATTATGGTTTAATTTCACCCATATCAGGGATCCAACCGATTACATCAAGACCTGTTAGTTTTTTTATCATAAACAAATTATCCTCTTCCATTTCATTCAAGGTTAATGGAACTCTATTTATGATAAATCCTTTAATGTTGATATTATGGCTTTTTAAATACTCGGTAGTTAGCAAAGTATGATTGATAGTCCCGAGTCTTAAAGTAGTGACAATAATAACGGATATATTCAATAATTTGATTAAGTTAATAGTATTAAAATCATCCTTCAAGGGGACAGCTACTCCCCCTGCCCCCTCAACGATAACTACATCATGTTTCTTTTCTAAGTTTTTATAAGTTCTTAGTATCAACTCTTCATCCATATTTTGATTTTCTAGCTTACAAGCCAAATGTGGCGAGACGGGCGTGTGAAGGGTATATGTATTGTAATAAGAAGGTTCTTCTGTAAGATGTAGATTTTCTTTATAAAATGCTACATCTTCCCCTATATTTCTATTATTTTTCCAAACTGTCCCACTTTGGATTGGCTTGTATGGAATGGCATCAAAACCTTGTTGCTGTAAAAACTCTACTAAAAGTGTTGTAGCAATTGTTTTACCGATATTAGTATCAGTACCTGTAATAAAATATCCGATTCCCATATTAGGCTGCCAATCTTCCATTGTTGATTCTAACTTTGGAAAATAAAGTGTATAACCGTTTCGCTAAAACACTTGCGAAAAACACTAGGAATAAATCCTGTACGATGCTATAAGCAAATCCCATCATCATCACTGCTTGAAATGAAGTAGGAGTTCCAACCCAAGTATTTAAAGCTATGTAAAGATATAGGATTCCGAACACGTACACAACGATTAAACCAATAAAATTGGCAAGAAGTAATTTCTTGAAAATAGCTCCTTTTGCCTTTTCCATGACTAATCCAATTACATAAGCAGCTACGATAAACCCTATTAAGTAACCAAATGTAGGTCTGAAAATATATTCTGGGCCCCCACCGGAAGCAAATACCGGTATTCCAATCAATCCAATTCCTACGTATAGAAGCTGACTCAGCATCCCTTTCTTGCTACCTAAAAGACTTCCTGCTAAAAAAACAAACAAAATTTGCAGTGTGAAGGGTACTACTGGTAAAGGGATCTTAATAAAAGCTCCAATTGATGTAAGTGATGCAAATAATGACACGATGGTTAATGAAAAAGTTTTGTTCTCCATAAAATCCCCCTATTAATCTTGAAATTGACAAACTACTAAAAATAAATTACCATGCAAATAAAAAATATGTCAACCAATATTGAATTTTGGTTAACATATAATTAAGGAGATAGGGTTATGGATTTGTATAAAGAATTAGCAAGAAAGAATAAAAAGTATGTATGGCATCCTTTCACTCAAATGCAGGATTACATAAATGAGGATCCACTAATCATTTCACATGGGAAAGATCGTAAATTATATGATGTGTTAGGCAATGAATATTTTGATGGGGTATCTTCTATTTGGTTGAATGTTCACGGACATAACATCCAAGAATTGAATGAGGCCATTATAGAGCAATTAAACCAAGTTGCTCATTCAACTATACTTGGGATGGCGAATATCCCTTCAATCCTTTTGGCTGAAAAACTAGTAGATATTTCTCCTAATGGATTAGAGAAAGTTTTTTATTCAGATTCAGGTGCAACTGCAGTTGAAATAGCAATAAAAATGGCCTATCAATATTGGCGGAATATAAGGAAAAGCGAAAAATCCTTATTTGTAACAATGAAAGAAGCATATCATGGAGATACCATCGGTGCTGTTTCAGTAGGTGCGATTGACCTATATCACCAGGCTTATAGTGATTTACTATTTCCTAGTATAAAACTAACCTACCCTAATTTGTATCGACCTAAATATGCAGGAACTATTGAGGAGATAACACAAGCTTATTTAGATGAAGTTGAGGAGCTATTTAAGGAGAAATCCGACGAAATTGCAGCATTAATTATTGAACCAATTGTCCAAGGTGCTAGTGGGATTATCGTCATGCCTGATGGGTATTTAAAAGCACTTTATGAGTTGTGCGTAAAGTATGATGTTTTATTTATTGCTGATGAAGTTGCAACTGGTTTTGGTCGAACTGGGAAAATGTTTGCCTGTGATCACGAAGGTGTCACACCAGATATTTTAACTTGTGGCAAAGGCTTAACAGGCGGCTATCTCCCTGTTGCTGCCACCTTGACGACAAATCGAATCTATGAAGCTTTTTTAGGTACATATGAGGAGCAAAAAACCTTTTTCCACGGTCATAGTTATACGGGTAATCCTCTTGGATGTGCTGTAGCATTGGCGAATTTGGAACTATTTGAAAAAAATAATTTGATCCAATATACACAAAGGATTTCAGTTTATATTAAGGAGAAATTAAAGGAGTTTCATAAGTTACAGCATGTCGGTGATATTCGCCAAAGTGGAGTTATGGTTGGGATAGAACTTGTAAGTTCCAAAAGTACTAAAGAACCATTCCATTGGAATGACCGTATTGGTGTAAAAGTTTCAAAAAGGGCGAAAGAGCTTGGACTGTTGACTCGGCCTCTTGGAAATGTCATTGTCTTTATGCCACCTTTAGCTTCAAAAGAATCAGAATTAGATGAAATGATAAATATTCTATATAAAGCAATATTTGAAGTAACGGAAGATAAGTAATATATCTTTTGTTAGTGAAAAATAACAAAAAAGACCTTCATTTTTATATGAAGGTCTCAAATTGTCGACAAAAGGTATCGAAAGTACACTCTCTCGATACCTTTTGACATTTTTGATATGTATGGTAGCCGAAAAGGTTGATTTCCGCTCCAGGCGCTTGCTTTCCGGGGGGCGTTCGCCGAGCCTCCTCGTCGCTACCGCTCCTGCGGGGTCTCGCCTGTAACGCTAATCCCCCAGGAGTCAAGCGCCTTCCGCTCCAATCAACCAGTGTCCAAAAAAAATCAACTTAAAAACCTGTTCATTAAGCTTTATAAATCATCCTGATGCAACTTTCCATGTCTAAGTTGCCAGTTTCTTTAAATTCATGGATGCAAACGTAAGCATCGCCTGTATGAACAATTTTTTTATCTTCTTAGGGTTGTCCAACGCATACCATGCTTTTTCATCGCATCCGCAAAGACCCTTTCAATCGTTTCCTTACGATACAACTGAATCAATACTGGGACGTCCTTGATTAGAATAGAGGTGTTCGACTAACGGATAGATGAAGGTAAAATCAATCGCTGCATCGAGTTTTCGGACTAAGTGGTCTTGAGGAACAAGTTGTTCAATAGCCAGCATTTCTAATTGTTCACGTTCATTAATTTGATTTTTAGTCATCATGGCTTATCACTTTAAAATTATGTACAAACACCGTTGATTGGAGCGGAGGGCGACGACTCCTGCGGGAAAAGCGTGAGTCTTGAGACCCCGCACGAGCGTAGCGAAGGAGGAGGCTCAAGCCACGCCCGCGGAAAGCGTTCGCCCGGAGAGGAAATCAACTTCTCTAGTTAGTAGTAAACTTATTTCATTGTAAAAGGTCAATTGAAGTAATAGATGGAGCTTTCAAATACGGGCTAAAAATCAGTTGTTTTCATTTACAAAATTGAGTGACTTGTAGAAATGCTAATAAAAGTGTATTTCATTAGCCATTCACTTCAATAAAATTTTGATTATTATATCGACTTCTTGAATCCAGTTTTTTTGACCTTCTTGTGTGTCTTGCAGCATTAGACCAGTAATTACTGAAAAATAGCAATGTAATAGATTATAAGGATCTCCTTCGCAAAATTCTCCTAACTTTTGCCCTTCGATGAATATTGGAATTAATTGTTCAATAGGATCGACTGATGAAAAATGTTGAATAATTTGCTTTGTTTTCTCAGGAACTTCGTCTGAGATTTTTGCTTGTTGAATGAGTAAGAAGGAGTGTTTATTGCTTTCATCAAGAATAGCTTTAGTTAATGCCCGGATTTTTTCCATAGGAGTTCCTGGAATAAGATTGACCCTTCCTATAGAAGCATTGGCTTCTTCCATCGCCTCCTGAATAAGCGTATTGAAGAGTTCTTCTTTGGATTCGAAGTAACGGTAGGAAAGACCTTGACTGATTCCTGCTTCAGTAGCAATCATACTCATTTTTGTCCCGATAATTCCTCGTCGCGCAAATACTTTTAATGCTGCTCTTTTTATCTGGTCAATTCGTTGCAAATTTATTTGATCCGAATTTTTTTCATTTAAAGGTGTCATTCATTCTACACTCTCCCATTTAAAGCAATGGTAAAAAATTCTTCAATGATTCTCTAACAAGGAAATCTATTATTTTGCGACAATAGTTGGGTTTATTAATCGAAATGTCCAAATTTCAGAGTCTGTTCTTCACTAACTTGCCAAAGCTTACTTGCAGAATTCCTATCTCTAGCAATTTCAGTAGGGATAGTTACTTTTTTATCAGAGTAGTAGAGCCCATTGTGATTTGTGACATCATCAGACTCAACTAGCCAAACTAATGTTTCAGCCCCCTGTTCAGGACTCCTTGAAAACATCTTCATTACCGCCATAGTTGCACGAGCTAATTTACCATTATTCTGATTGAAATTCGTTGCGACTAAACCTGGGTCAAAGCAATAGGAAGTAACACCAGTTCCTTCTAAAAGTCTTCCCAATTCCGCTGTAAATAAAATGTTGGCGAGCTTAGTTTGACCATACCTTAAAGTTGGACCTCCCAATATTTTCTTTAGAGGTCTATAAAGAGTTAATGCTCCTAGATCATTAAAGTCTATACCAGTCTTAGCCATCTTGTGACCATGGGATGAGGTGGTAATGATTCTTGCTGGTGCACTTTCCTTCAATCGATTAAGAAGAAGCTTTGTAAGGAGAAAGGGTCCCAGATGGTTAAGAGCCCAGGTCATTTCTACGCCATCCTCAGTTATTAGACGTTCTTCAAAAAGTGCCCCTGCATTGTTAATTAGAACGTCTACCCTTGGGCATCTAGCTAATATATCTTTTGCAAGTTCGTGTATGGAATGTTGAGAAGACATATCTGCCAAAAACACGTCAACAACAGATTTTCCATTTGTAGATACTAGAATTTGATTCACGATTTCTTTCGCCTTCGCTTCATTTCGAGCAACGATTCCAAGATTTGCCCCTTGTGATGCTAGAGCCTTTGCTGCAGCAAGACCTATGCCACTTGTTCCTCCAGTTATTACTACATATTTACCCTGAATTTCCCACTTAGAGTCTTTCCTATTATCCATGCCAATAACACTCCTTTTAATGAATGAATGAATCATTCATTTTCTGTTTCATTATATGGAAGCTTTTACTTTCTGGTTACAATAAATTTGGATCATTTTTTATAACTTTATAGTCTCTTTTGTGATGGATTGGGTGAGGATTTTACTAATGAATGGTATGAGTTAAGAAGTCAATAATGATTTTGAACATTGCGTTTTATTTTATATTTCATTAAGACTTTCGATTTGTTTCAACAATATCGCAATGGAGGATTGCGGTAATCGGGAGAAAGCAAACGTCATGAAAAATAAAACAATAATAAAACCAATATCAGCCGAACATAATTTTAATTTATTCGGATGATATTGTTTTTATTAGCTTTAATTCTTATTATTGATATTAATTCTGAACTTAATTTGGTTCTATATTTTCTTCATAGAAATGTTTGATAAAAATTAGAGTAGATTTATTTTTTAACTATATAAACTCTTTCTGGTCGTCCAACCGTACCATACGCTAAATCTGCGTCTATCTTTTCTTCAGACATTAAATGCTCTAGATAACGTCTAGCGGTAGTTCTGCTTACTCCAATTTCTTTTGCAACAAACTCAGCTGTTAAGCCACTTTTAACTTTGCTTAAGACCTCCAACACCTTCTCTAGAGTTAGTGGATCAATTCCTTTCGGTAAAAAGTTTTTTTCAATCGCTGTTCTTTCAACATCTTTTCTTAATAGCTTGTCTACTTGTTGCTGGGTGACATGAATGTTTTCATCGCGTAATTCTAATAGTTTGATGTAATACTCCTTATACCTTAGTAAAGACTGTTTAAATCTCTCGAAAATGACAGGTTTGATAATATAATCAAAAACCCCTATTGAAATGGCTTCTTGAACTTTATGAATCTCTTTTGTAGCAGTGACCATAATTACATCCATTTGTTTGTTCTGTTGTTTGGATTCTTTTAGTAAGTCTAGGCCGTTCATGTCAGGAAAATAGACATCTAACAAAAGAAGATCAGGCTGTAAGATATCGATATAGCTTTTCGCTTCTACATAACTTGCCGCAATTCCAACTGTTTGAAAACCATCTATCTGTTCAATGAACCGTTTCTGTATTTCAGCAATTCTTAGATCGTCTTCTACAATTAATACTTCTATTATTCTGTCAGTATTCATTTAAACACCCTCTGATTTTTTGGTATAGAAACCGTGAAGATTGTACCCTCTATCTCGTTCGTTGAAAAAGTCATAGAACCTCCCAGTCCATGAATGGCATCTTGTACCAAATATAGTCCTATTCCCCCGTTATTATCACTGCTCTTGGTTGTAAAACCATGACAAAAGATTTGTTCGAAATTATTCGGGTCAATCCCTTTCCCGTTATCCTCAACTTCAATAATCAAATCTTTTCCCAAATCTGTTAGAAATAGAGAGACTATTTTCTCTTCTTTTTCATTTTCCCTTACAGCTTCAAATGAGTTATTAATAAGGTTTCCTATTATTGTCACCAAGGTATCTCTGCTGATTTCATCTGGTACATCCTTGAAACTGCTTTCTCTATCTATTAAAAAATTAATTTTTAGTTCACTTGCTAAACTGACTTTTCCAAGAATAAATCCAGCAATAATTGGGTCAGGTATTTCTTTCATTAAGAAACCAATGAACCCTTGGGCGACATCTACTTCTTTTGAAATGAAGTCGATGGCTTCCTTATACGATCCAAGCTGAATCAATCCTAGTAGTGTATAAAGTCTATTTGAATATTCATGAGTCTGTGCGCGCAGTCCCTCCGCATAAGATTTTACATGAGACAGTTCTTGAAGAAGTTGTGATAGCTCAGATTTATTTCTTAAGCTTGCAACAGCACCTATTACTTCTCCTTGTTTATTAAATATAGGGATTCGATTGGTAACAAAAGTCTCCCCAAGGATCATTAATTCTCGGTCATATTCAGCTTTTCCAGTACTTACAACTTCAAGTAGACGTGAATTATCAATCACTTCTTCAATTCGTTTTCCTCGAAGGAGAATATCATTTGGAACATCTAATATTTTATGTGCTGTCTCATTTACAACTGTGATTCTACCGTCTGTATCAATTGCTATGATTCCTTCATGAATGGATTCTAAAATGGCGTGTTTTTCTTGATACATCCATGCAATTTCTTTTGGTTCTAGACCAAAAATTGCTCTTTTAATATGTAATGAGATTAGTAGTGCAGAAATTAAACCACCTACTAAAACAATTAATGTAGTAAATAGTATTTTACGTCCTACGTTTGAAACTTCATTTTCTATATCTGTTAACAAATACCCCACAGAAACAACACCAATGACTTTTCCATTGTAGATTATTGGAGCTTTTCCCCTCAGTGAAGGACCTAATGTTCCAGTAGATTCTGATATGAGAGATTCTCCTTTAAACACTTTAGCATTATCTCCTCCAACCATTTTCTGTCCAATTCGTTTTGGATTTGGATGGGAATACCTTATTTCATTTCGATTTCCTATTACAATAAATTCTGCTCCAACCTGTCTGCGAATCTTTTCTGCAATAGGTTGAATAATGGAAGCAGGATTCTCAGTATAAAAGGCCTCTTGAATATCAGGCATATTAGAGATGGCTTGTGCCACCGATAGTGCTTTTGTTCCTTTTTCATGTTTTAAATTAGTTTCCATAATATTTTTAAAAGTAAATTCAAAAATGCCACCCATGAAAATAATCAATAAAAAGATCCCAAGCATTAGTTTAGTATGTAAACGCATTAAAACACCTCTTGTAACATCATAGTAAAAAAAACCCCTTTTAAAAAGGAGTTTTTGTACAATTGTCATTAATGTGAAATTTTACCCCTCTACATTAATGATTACTTTTTTACCTTTCATTTTCATCAATGTTGGTACAATCAACCATAGGATTGTAATGATTAAAAAAGCAAGAGAAATTGGACGGGTGAAAAATACATAGTAATCTCCATTCGAAATGGTTAAAGCTCTACGTAGATTATTTTCAAGCATCGGTCCTAATACTAGTCCTAAAACAAGTGGAGCAATTGGGTAGTCATTTTTGCTTAAGAAATATCCAAGTACCCCGCAGACTAGTAATAATAACAAATCATTAGTAGAAACTTGGACAGCATATACCCCGAAGATAGAAATTGCAATAATAATAGGAATCAAGTATTTCTTAGGTGTTTGAATGATTTTTGCAAATACCTTCACTAATGGTACGTTCAAGATTAATAGCATGATGTTTCCTATGAACATACTAGCAATCAGTCCCCATGCTACTTGTGGGTGGTCTTCAAATAATAAAGGCCCTGGTTGAACGTTATACATCATTAATGCACCCATTAGGATTGCAGTTGTACCAGATCCAGGAATCCCCAGTGTTAATAATGGAATCATTGCTCCACCCGACGCAGCATTATTGGCCGATTCAGGTGCAGCTACTCCAGCGATAGTACCTGTTCCGAATTTGGAAGGATTTTTTGATATCTTTTTTTCCATAATATAAGAAAAAAAGGATGCCAGCGTCGCCCCTGCTCCTGGTAATATTCCAATAAAAAAACCTAAGATTGAGCCACGCGCAATCGGTCCTACAGATTCTTTAAGTTCTTCTTTTGAAGGTAGAAGGTTATGGATCTTAGCAATCTCAGTATCTTCCTCTTCCTTTTCCAGAATCGTCTTAAAAACCTCTCCTAACGCGAACAATCCAACTGCCATGGTTAGGAATTCAATTCCTTGGTAAAGCCATGGAACATTAAATGTGAAACGGGACATACCGGAAACATTATCAATGCCAATCGTACCAAGTAATAAACCACAAACCGTCATTATCAATGCTTTTGTCACTGATTTTCCCGCAAGCCCACTGACAGCCCCAAGTCCTAAAAGCATTAAGGAAAAATATTCGGCCGGACCGAATTTAAGTGCTACATTGGAAAGTGGTTCAGCAAGTAATATTAACGCAACGAGCGTTACAATCCCTGCCACAAATGAGCCTATAGCTGCTATTGACAATGCGCTTCCGGCTCTACCCTTCTTTGCCATTTGATAGCCGTCCAATGTTGTAACAACTGAAGAAGACTCTCCAGGCGTATTTAAAAGGATAGAAGTTGTGGATCCCCCATACATAGCCCCATAATAGACCCCAGCCAACAGAATAATTGCGCTGGCAGCTGCTTGTTCCGGAGGTAAGCCACTTGTTATAGTAGCTGTAACTGGAATAAGCAAGGCTACCCCACTCATCGGTCCAATTCCAGGTAAAACACCAACAGCTGTTCCGATTAATACACCAACGAATGCAAAAATCAAATTATACCAAATAAATGCAGTACCAAAACCATGCATTAAATACTCTAGTGTATCCACTTTGTATCCTCCTTCCAGTAGAATCTAAAACCAGATTGGCCAACCTGGTAGCGTTCCTTTTAACACATTTACAAAAAGGTAATAAACGAGTCCAGAAAAACATGCTGAAATTAACATGGATGACACCCACTTAGAGCGTTCCATCGTTTGAAAACATACAAATAGGAAAATAAAAGTTGTAATTACATACCCAATCGTTTCTAATGATAAAATATAAATCAATGTTGATAGGAAGATGATGAGAAAAGGCTTATACTCTAGCTTTTCTTTATTCCTTTCCTGTCCCTGGCCACCAAATGTTTCATAGAATAGACGTATGCTTAATAACATTAGAAGAAGGCCAAGAAAAAAAGGAAAAATATCCGGGCCGACGACACTACCATAGGAAGAACTAGAAATATGTTTACTGCCTATCATAAATAACACCCCAACTGTGAGAAACAAAACAGCTGCAATGCGGTCAAAATTAATGTTCATCTGTAATCCCCTCTTTTCTTGGGAAGTCTTAGCGACCTGATTCTCGAAAAATATTGAGGAGGAGAAGAAATCTCCTTCCCGTTTCTATTACTTCTGCATTCCTAAAGCTTCCAATAATTGTTGTACTTGTTTTTCTTGTTCATCTAAAAATTTCTTGAAATCACTAGCATTTTTATATTCCATTTCCCAGCCTTGAGTCTCAATTTCTGTTTTCCATTCAGGAGATGCAACAAGCTTATCTATAGTTTTCTCCCAATAGGTTTTAGCTTCATCAGACATTTTTTCTGGGCCGAACACTCCGCGCCAAATCGTAAATTCAGCATCTACTCCTTGTTCTTTTGCTGTAGGGACATCCTTAAAATCTCCTGCTAATCGTTCCGAGGATGTAATAGCCAAAACACGCACTTTTCCAGCCTTTAAAAATTCTTTTACACTGGATGCGTCAGTACCAATTACATCTACATTTCCACCTAGCAATGCGGTAATCGCTTCTCCTCCGCCATCATAAGAAACATACTTAATTTTGGTAGGGTCCACACCATATTTGTAGGAAGGGAGAACTGATACTAAATGATCCATAGATCCTGGTGCAGATCCACCTGCAAAAGTAAGCTTTTTCGGATCTTTCTTCACTTCATCTAACACTGATTTCAAGTCTTTGAACTTGGAATCTTCTGTAACTACAATTGCACCATAGTCTTTTGTTAGCTGTGCCAGTGGTGTAGTATTTTTAAAACCATAAGGGCTATTTCCTTCTTTTTTTAGGTTATTGATAATGATTGGTGGAGAGTTTACAAATAGCATCTCGTTATTTTGAATTTGTTGGGTGGCATATTCTGCCATAAAAACGGCACCACCGCCACCAGGTTTATTTTCAACAGTTAACGGCTGTTTCACCAATTCTGTCTCACTTAATACCTTTACAAATGAACGTGCTGTTAAGTCCCAACCACCACCTGCACCTGAAGGAGCAATAACTGAAATTGCTTTTTTCGGATAACCAGTACCTTCCTTAATAGTTCCGTTTACAGATGTTTCTTTACTGCTACATGCACCCAAGCTTAGTGCCAAAGCACCTGCACATAAAACTGCTGAAAACCTTTTGATAGAAATCATGAACATCCTCCTTGAAAGCGTTTTCTTGATTGTACATAAAGTTTTAAGATTTATTTGATTATTCAATTAAAGAGCAATAAAATCTTTAGACACATTTTGTTCATTTTGTTCATGGGAGGAATTTAATCATTTTACAAACACAGATTTAATCATTATGGATGAGCACCCGTTATTAAATTCCAGTCACTTCTAGAAGTGACTGACATCCATAACCTAATGATGAAATTGATCTAACCAATGGATGAATTCTTGTTAAGGATGGGATTGGAATTGTCGAAAAATCGATATTTGTGGATTTTCGAATGTATTTTTGCCGTATCGATTGTATTTTTCCTGGTTTCGAATGTATTTTTCCAGTTTCGATAATTGAAATGGGGTCCTTCTAAAAAACAATTAAATATCATACAGAATATTAGGTTTAAAGGCAGAAATGAAGTTGAAAAAGTATAACGGAGTAATGAATGGAGTTAAAAGTTCTTAATTTCATTCAAATGCTAGTGTTGATTCCTTTTTTGGGGCTTAGCCTAAAAACAACCTAAGGCATCACATGTATTTTCATGCGCCATGGTCTGAATTTTTATTAGCAGGGATGCTCTAATAAACTAGCCTGTTGAATGCAACGAGTGGCGCTCCTTTTCCGAGGGCGGGTCCGGTAGCCTCCTCGTATCATAACGAGCCTGGGGTCTCCCTTGACCTGCTTTTCCCGAAGAGACATTGAAACAGCATCTCGAATAAACACCGTCTGAAGGAAATACGAATGCATTTTCAAGGGGTCTCGCGCCGTCCACTTCAATCTACAGAGTAAAGAATCCACTTTTAACAAAGCAAATAGAAAAGAGCTCATGTCATAAATTTGACATGAGCTCTCTACTATTACGAAATTTTCTTTTGAATCATGATTGGTAATTCAATATTAACTATTGTGCCACTATCAGGATCACTCTCAAATTTCATTACCCCATAATGTTGTTCAACTATTTTAAAACTTGCGGTTAGTCCAAGGCCAGTGCCTTTTTCTTTTGAACTGTAAAATGGCTCTCCAAGTCTTGCCATGAAGTCTTCTGGTATGCCAGGGCCATTATCCTCCACTGTGATTAAAACTCTGGCATTATCTTTTCTTTTTAGATTAATTTTTACAGTGCCTTTTTCCCCTGCCGCTTCCATACCATTTCTTATAATATTAATGAATAATTGCTTTAATTGGTTTTCCTCACAATCTATAAAACAATCTCCAATATTTTCATAATTCATTTGGATGTTCAGCATATTTGCTTCAATTTCTAAAAGGGAGACAACGTCTTGAAGAGTTTTGGCAATATTTTTATTGCAGAATTGTACAACTTGAGGTTTTGCCAGTATTAATAGTTCACCAACAATATCATTTATCCGATCCAACTCATTCAACATGATTTCATAGTAGAACTCATTTTTACTGTCTTGGGATTTCATTAATTGTGTAAATCCCTTTAATGAAGTTAGAGGATTTCTTATTTCGTGCCCCACACTTGCTGCTAATTCGCCGATTACAGAAAGTTTCTCGGTACGTAGTAATCGTTCCTCAGCCAATTTTTTGTCTGTTATGTCCCTGCCAATAACGATTAACCCTTTTCTGCTCCCATCCTGATTGAATAAAGGTTGCTTAATCGTATCAAATGTTTTGGTACCACCTCCAGGAAGCGGTATGGTTTCTTCGCAACGGGTTACGGTTCCGTTATTCCAAGCCTCTTCATCGGATCCTACACAGTATAGGAGTGCCTCACTATAGAAATCAGTATACTCTGCTAAATCTGCATCTGTTTTCCCTTTATAATCAACATGTTCGATTTGGAATAACCTTAATCCATATGTATTCGTTTCTATCCATCTACCATCCCCATCTTTAAAACATACAAAATCAACCATTGAATTAATTAGAGTAGACAAACGTTGTTCATCTTTCCTAAAATGAATCATCCGTTCCATTCTTTTTAATAAAAGATAGAAAAGAGTGGCAGTTACCAAAACAAGAAAGATACCTATACCTAATTCACCTAAACGGATATAGTCAGGTGGGATGAATTTATGTATTATCGCCTCTGAAGTGAAAATAAAAATACAGTTAATCAAAATATACAAAATTAGAAATTTATTACTCTTCTTCATTTTTAAGATCTCCTGGAATTTTAACTATTTTGAAATAGAATAATGCTTTCTAGTCTAACTGGTTGTAATACCCTTGTTTTTAAAATTCTACCAGAGAAAGATTCATCTATAAACACAAAAAAAGAAACCGCTATCAGAATATCGCGGTTTTAGGATGTATTCTATAAAAATTGGTGCTTTTGTAGGAGATATATTTTTGCTCCATCTCGCATTGGCGAATATTTCATGTAAGGGGAAAAACTATATAGTGAAACTTTTCATAGTTAAGCTTGAAACTTTTTATTGTCCAAAATGATTATCCTTTGATTGGATTTTTCTTTAGCAATTTGTTTTGTTTCATCTACTAATTGAAAAATATGTCTATAACATTGTTTTGCTCCCATAACGAGTAAAGGAACTCCAATAAAATCTATTTTCAATCCACTGGAGAAAAATCCCCCTAACGTCATAGCAAGTGGAACCGTTGGGGAAGTACTTGAGAAGATGATCTTTTCATTCAGTTGTTCTCTATCCTTTAAAATTAAACTGAAGTTGGAAAGGGCTGGGACGACAAGCTTAGAATATCTAATTCCAATTGTATATACAGGATTATCATCTTCGTCTTTCCCATGAAATATCATTTTTCCCGCATCTTTCTTCGATAATTTATTAAAATAAGGGATTGCCAAAATTTCTTCCTTTGTCATTGTTTTGCTAGATGGCTTTATCAGATTTAAATGGTAGGCTGCTGCAATTGCAGAAGTATGAGTACCGCCAAAGTCATTATATATGTAAATCATCGTTGCCTCCATCAATAGATAGTTTCAAATTTTTCTATTACTATATCCAAATGAGGAAATTTTATGTATTTATGGGCTGAAAAAAAGAGGCCACCACAGTTTTTTATAGGGCCAAGTTTTATATACAAAATCAATTTCAAATATTCCCGATGAAAGTTAATTCCTCTACCTCTTTTGAATCTGTAACTCCATCTAATATTTTCCGTATATCATTGATGGTATCAGCTAAGTTAACGGATGCCCCTTTTTTCCCTGTAAAAGCTTCTGCTACATAAAAAGGTTGCGTAAGATATGCTTCCAAGCGTTCACCGCGTTTATAGGTTTGCACCTCATTCGTTGGGATACCAGTTATCCCTTTGACAATCACAATGGATCGTAATTCTCGATAACGACGTATCAGCTTCTGGGCTCTTTGTTGTACGGAAATGTGATTTTGTTCTAAATGAGAACCCTCTAATACAGAAGATGTTGAATGGATAGGATTGACTGCTGGGTACTTATGTCTGACAGCAAGGTCTGCATCAAAGTGCCATAATATTGTATTCTTTTGCGAAGGGCCCTATAAAAGATGCTCATTTACCGCGGATTGTTCGGGAACAGTGGGACAGCTGAGACCCCACAGGCGGATAGCGCCGAGGAGTCTCACCGCCCACCCCGCAGACAGCTATCCTGGAACGGAAATCATCTACTCTATTGTAAAATAGCAACAAAGTTTACGGAAAAACCCTTTTTTAAAAGAAAAAATTAATAAAAATGTAAGTTAATGCTAAAATGGAAGGTAAACACGAAGTAGAATAAAAGGAAGATTTAGTATGATAAATGAGGTTATTGAAAGGTTTCGTTCACAATTATATGAGATATCGGATTTAAATGATTTAAGTGCCCAAAAGACGGTCTTAATGAGCGAGCATCTAAATAAATTGTTAAATTTTCAATCAAGAATGACAAGTAAGAATGTTAAATTGGACTATTCAAAATCAAGTGTTCATGCAAACGCAATCGAAAATATATTAGCTGTATCCGCTAAAGAAAAATTTGACCTGTCATACATACTTGAAAAGATCATTATCAAGAACGATACTTGGTATAAAATTGATTTAGTTCATTTATTACTCGACTCCATATCTAAAAAGTATGGATGGGATGCCGTTGAACATATGGGTGAATTTGTTCCAGAAAAATGCATTTATCCAGATGATATTGATACCTTCTATCATTCAATACTTAACTTAAATCATATCTATTATTTAAACCATAAATCGAATGTTTATATTGGAGAGTATTTGCCTGAATCAATCATTAAAAATGAAATACAATTATTTTGCCATACTCCACATTATCCAACGTCTTTTAATCACGGAATTGTAAAAGGCCTCGCAAAAAAGTATAATAATCACCTTAAACTATCAATAACGAACATAGAACAAGGCGGACATTTTAAAATTGTTATATAATCTTTTTTCAAAAGTAAAAAGCCGTTGATCCTTTGAGTAAGGATCAACGGCTTTTTTTTGTATTTTCAAATTTCGATTTGCTTGATTATACGTGCAGGATTTCCACCAACAACCACATCATCGGATACATCCTTTGTCACTACTGCTCCAGAAGCAATAACAACATTGTTCCCAATTTTAACTCCAGGGTTGATGACAGCTCTTCCACCAATCCAAACATTATCGCCAATTGTGACGGGTTTCCCAAATTCTTTACCAGAAATTCGTTCGACTGGATGCAGAGGATGAGTAGCTGTATATATATGTACACCAGGAGCTATAAAGCAATTATCCCCAATCTGAACTTCACAGACATCTAATATGACACAATCAAAATTAGCATAGAAATTCTCTCCAACATGGATATTGTATCCATAATCACAACGGAATGTAGGTTCAACGAATATATTTTTACCTGTTGTTCCGAAGAGTCCTTTCAAAAGCTCTGTCCGTTTCTGAATTTCTGATTCTGTAGTTTGATTGTATATTCTTGTTAATCTGCGTGCGTTTTCACGATCGTTGACCAATTGAGGGTCCGCAGCATTATACAAATCCCCGTGCAACATCTTTTCTTTTTCTGTTTTACTCATGATTAACCCTCCAATACCTTTCATTACATGATATATTATTTCAGCTATTTATCCTATCATTCTCTGATATGGTCCTATTTCAGATGTAAATAGTTCCTCCTATGGAAGATAACAACTTTTTACAATGAGTTTTTATAAGTTTTGTAACTTTACAGATAATTCATTTAATAGCTTCCTAATATTGGTCATGTACTCATAGTCTATTTTATTGCAAAATAAATGAGGCTAGTTTAATTACTACTATTTTTATAGGGAGGATAAAAATGAAGAAAATAGTATTATCATCAGTTTTAGCATTTACACTTCTATTCCCATCTATGGCATTAGGTGCGGGGACATATAAAGTAGTTAGCGGTGATACATTATGGAAGATTGCCGTCAAGAATCAGGTTGGGGTTACTGAACTAATTAAAGCGAATCCACAACTTAGTAACCCGAATATGATTAATGTTGGTCAATCTATTAATATACCTTCTACTTCTACTGCGAACCAAACTGTTGAACAACAGGTAGTAAGCTTGGTAAACCAAGAAAGAGCAAAAGTTGGTCTACCTGCATTAAAGTCTGATTGGGAGCTTGCTAGAGTTGCTCGTTATAAATCAGAGGATATGAGAGACAAAAATTATTTTGATCACAATAGCCCAACTTACGGAACACCTTTTCAAATGATGAAGTCATTTGGAATTAGTTATAGTTATGCAGGTGAGAATATCGCAGCAGGACAAACAACCGCTCAAGCTGTAATGACTGCCTGGATGAACAGCCCTGGTCATAAAGCAAATATTCTTAGCAAGAATTTTACTACCATTGGAGTAGGATATGCTAAGGGTGGATCATATGGCCACTACTGGACACAACAATTCATCAGTAAATAAAGAACAAAAAGGCAGCATTTAGCTGCCTTTTTCTATTGTAACTATTTGTTAAACTAACAATATTTTCGTCGAGTTTGCTTTGAAGCCATGGCTCATTTTATAAATTTAATAGAACTTGTTCGGTAGTAACAATGGTAGCAAATTCTTCATTCAGATTGACCATCGTCATATTATGAATGGTATCTGCGCTATAAATGGTTCCATCTGGTCCTTTTCTATCAAATGTTGCTGTAGCGTCTGTAACTAAATACGTATTAAATCCTAGATTTCCTGACATTCTGGTCGTCGTTTCAACACAATGATTGGTGGTTAATCCAACTATTACTACAGTTTCAATTTGACGCTCTCTTAAACTGCATTCTAAATTGGTTCCAATAAATGAGCTATTGACCACTTTCCGGATGACTGGCTCTTCAGGTAATGGCTTTACTAAATCTTTAAAATCATGCGCCGGTTTGTAAGTGCCTTCAACGTGCTGAATGTGGAATATGGGGCGATTAGTCGCTCTCCATTGTTCTAATAATGAAGAAATATTTTCTTCTGCTTGCGGATTATTTCTATTCCCCCACCGTGGCTCGTTAAAGAATTTTTGAACATCAATGATAATTAAGGCTGTATTATTTGGTAATTTATTCATCATTCTGATTCCCCCTTTGGATGATTTCATTGTACATCACCACAAAAGAAGACTTAATGATGAAACAAAGGTAGTTTTGAAGCCTTACCTTTAATATCAAGTTATTTTTTAATTTTCACCTTTAAAAGATAACTGTGGAACTTTTTATGTTATGACAGCCGATTCAATGGGTGAAGACAGGACCAATAACGTGGAGGATTTTCCGTATTGCATGGTTGAGTCA
The DNA here is from genome assembly GCF_010882125.1 of Peribacillus alkalitolerans. Classification (GTDB taxonomy): domain Bacteria; phylum Bacillota; class Bacilli; order Bacillales; family DSM-1321; genus Bacillus_BN; species Bacillus_BN alkalitolerans. Next base: position 79,882 of record NZ_JAAGVZ010000002.1, read on the forward strand.
ATAAACTGCTCGAGTGATTGAACGGATGAAGTAACTAGCTTTACTAAATAACTGTACTTCCCTGCTAATCTGTGACATTCAACAACATCAGGGTATCCTTTGCAAAATTCAACAAACTGTTTGCATCTTTCAGTATCAAACAGAATATAGGCTGAGATTATTTTATCAAGTTTATGTGGATCGACGGTAATCGTATAATTCTTGATGACCCCACGGTCTTCTAACTTTTTGACTCGTTCGGTGGCTGCTGGGGCAGTTAAACCAACGACTTTGCCTAATTCAGTCATCGTTTTTCTTCCGTTCAATTGCAATTCTAAAAGAATCTTCTTATCTACCTCATCCATATTACCATCTCCCTACATGATTTAGTTTCATTCCTTTAATTATTGTGTATGCATGATTGGCATACCTGTAATTTGCATAATGAGGGATTGAATATCAGGAATATTATACCAATAATATTGGGATTAATGAGATAATAAATATTTTTTTATTAATCTTTTCTGTATTACCAATACTATAACTAGATGTTGTTAAAAGTATATTTTTTCTATATTAAGTTTCATGATAGGCGGACCAAAAAATGAGTATTTTCATTGAAGATTTTCAAACATTTTTATTAAATACTTTTTTTGTTTTTACCTTTTTCTTTTTATATACAAAAATAATAGAAAAAAAATTGAATCCTTTAATAAATGAACTATTAATCATTATTATTTCTGGAACCTCTATTCTTCTTTCTATGAGTTTTCCAATCCACTTGTCTGAAGGTAATATCTTTGATATGCGTCAAGTTCCTTTTATTATTGGATCATTATACGGGGGAAGAAGAGTTGCCATTTCTTTATTTATAATCCTTATAGGATTTCGTTATCATTTAGATGGTTCGGGTTTTTATGGGGCATTATTGGTTAATATTCTCCTCCTTATAACATTATGGTTAATAATTCCCCCTTTTAATAAAACCGTAAATATGAAAAAAAGAATCTATTTGGCTACGCTCGCCTCATTATTAGGGTTAATATTTTTAGTCGTTTTAGTTTTTTTATTTTTCTCAGATATTGTTAACCAAAGATATTTATCCTTTTTGATCCCTTTCTTCCTAGTCCAATCTATAGCTATCATATTATTCGTAAATTTTATAGAAAAATCTAAATCAAATGCGGCAGTTGCTAGGGAGATTAGAAAACTTGAAAAATTAAAGACAGTTACTGACATGGGGGCAAGTATTGCACATGAAATTAGGAATCCTCTTACAGTTACTAAAGGATTTATTCAATTAATGAGGGATCCTAATTTAACTGACGAAGAGAAAAAACGTTATATAGATTTCGCTATAGGTGAATTAGATCGAGCTGAACACATCATTTCTGATTATTTAACATTTGCAAAACCAACTTTGGAAAATATTGAGATTCTTGAGATGAATAAGCAACTGGATTATATCATTCAAATTGTAAATCCATATGCAACCATGAACAATGTTCAATTTGAAGTCCAAAACGAAGAAGATATATATGTTGCTGGAGAAAAACAAAAGCTTCAACAATGCATGGTTAATATTATAAAAAATGGCATTGAAGCAATGGATTCTGGTGGAGTAATTGAGATAACTTTAAAGAAAATAAATGGAGTTGCTCAACTAATAGTCAGAGATTCAGGTGTAGGGATGAATGAAGAACAAATAGAGCGGTTGGGTACCCCATTTTATTCTACAAAGGACAAAGGAACTGGACTTGGCACCATGGTAATCTATAGTATTGTCAAAGCTATGCGAGGAGAAATTAAGGTAGAAAGTGAAGTTGGAAAAGGAACCTGCTTCATTATAAATGTACCTTTAGTTGATAAATAATGGGCGAATAATCAGATTCATATAGTTAATAGCAACAAAGAGAAATATAGAGCTACACAGAAAATGAAAATAATAAGTACATACATCAACTAATAAAGACATTGATATATGTACTTTTCTATTTTCCATAACATTTTGTGTAATAAAGTTATCATTCAATTAGATTTAAATTCACTTTTCTATTTGTGATTAAATAAATAAAGTGAGACAAAAAGCAATATGATGGCAGTAAGTTTCTTTCCGTCAATTGGGATTTTGACTCCTCCAAAAAGTCCGAAATGGTCAAGAATTGCACCAATAATAATTTGCCCAGCAATTACTGCTATTAATGTAGGGGCAACACCTATTTTTGGGACAACGAAAACCATTACTGTCACATAAAAGGCTCCGAGTAATCCTCCTAATAGTTGCCATTTAGGAACAGACTGTACAGCAAGGAAATTTCCTTTACCAAAGAATAAAACAAGAAGAAATAATAGTACTGTACCAATTAAGAAAGAAATAAATGCCCCTTCAATAGCTCCAACTTTTTTTCCTAATCCACCGTTAATTTGAGCTTGAAAGGCAACAGCGAAACCACCTAACAATGCAAGTATTGGAAAAATAAATTTCAATCGATTTGCTCCTCTTCTATATCTTCTACTGGGATATATCCTCAAAGTCATTATATAACATTCCAATAGATTGGATAGCTTCAAAACGTTTGCTGTTTATTAAAAGAAACGTCTTGATTTTTGACATTTATCAAATTTTATTTATATCAAGACAAAAAAAACGGGAAAAGAGTAAAAACTCCCTTCCCTTCCTTACTATTTCGATTTTTTATTAAGCCCTTCTCTTGCCGCACCATGATCAGCTAATTCATTGGAAAATTCTTCTGTCACTCGGTTTGGATCAATTTTTAAGTTCTTTGGTGTTTGGGGTAAAGAACCTTTGTTGTTACTTGAAGATGTGTGGTTGTTTCCTCTTCCCATATTGACTCCTCCTTATAATATTTGTTCCATAATAGTATTGGTTAAGTTCGACACTTTTTATGTTGAAAAATAAAAAGTGTCTTAAATCATATGCAAGTGCAAATACTAACCATTGGAATCTCACAAGGAGGGTTTGGATATGATTCACATTTTTTCTCACAATGATTTAGATGGACAATCTTGTGGAATGCTTTGCAGACTCGCTTATGGAGAGGAATCCGTAAAAGTGACATATTGTTCGCATGACACGATCAATCCAAGAGTCTCCCACTTTTTAGACGAACATAAGGATAACGAACATACTTTGTACATAACGGACATTGCAGTGAATGACGATGTAGCCAAAAAAATTGAAACCTATTTTGTTGCTGGACATTCAATTCATTTAATTGATCATCATGCAACCGCATTCCATTTGAATAGCTACAATTGGGCAAAGGTAATAGACAAATCTAATGACGGAAAACTCACCTCTGCAACTTCCCTTTTATATGAGCATCTTATTGAAAAAGGTGTATTAAATGATAGGGGTGCCCTTAAGGAATATGTGGAACTTGTAAGGCAATACGATACGTGGGAATGGTTTGAAAATGATAACATCGATGCAAAGCGACTGAATGATTTATTTTACCTACTTCCACCAGGGGAATTTGAAAATAAAATCCAAGTTAGACTGCAGAATGATCCTAATTTTGCTTTTAATGATATTGAAACGGCAATTCTGACAATGGAAGAAGATCGGAGAAATGCCTATATTCGGAGGAAACAAAGGCAGATGGTTGAAACGTGGCATGAGTATTCCACCAAGGAATCAAAAGGAAGATACCGAATTGGAATCGTCCATGCAGAAAACCACCAATCAGAATTGGGAAATGAATTAAACCGAAATAATCCGCACTTAGATCTAATTGTTTTGATTAATATTGGTACAAAACGAGTTGGTTTCCGTACCATCCATGACCAGGTAAATGTTTCATTATTTGCGAAACAGTATGGTGGGGGCGGACATCCAAAAGCATCTGGTGGGACTCTGACAAAAGAAGGGTTTGAGCATTTTGTTACCCCTGCCTTTGAAATTTGGCCCCGAAAGCAAGATGCTCATGATAACAGCCAAAACACGAAAGTAAATCCTCATGGAACGTTTTACATGAATCATGATAAGGAAGTAACGAGCATTCATCTTCAAAAGGATAATGAATGGAAAATTCTACACAAAAAAGATTGGATGAAGGAGGTCTTTCCCACTTTCGAAAAGGCAGAAATATATGTGAAAAGACATTACAATTCTTGGTTAATGGAAGATGAAGAATATAATAAACTTCAAATTAAACATTAACAATGCAAAGGGCCGATCAATTCGTGATCCGGCCCTTATTTCTTACATTTTATTATATACACTATCAAGCTTGCTTTTCATATTGGACTTTTTATCTCTTCGGTCATCAATACGGATATTTGTTGCTATTCGCATGATTCCTTTATTAAATACTACTTCATGAAGTGCTTGGACTGTTTCAAATAATACAGGAAGCTCACCTTCAATAATTGTACTCATGGGAGTAAGTTGAAACTCTATTCCTTTTTCTTCCTGGTATGATTTTAATACCTTTTGAATCTCCGCTACATAATCACTAACGCTTGTAGTCTCTGTTCCAATGGGGATAATGGTTATATCAACAATTGCCATAATAGCACCACTTTCTTTTAATTAGTAAAACTTTATGGAGGCTAAATAAACAGACCTATAAACAAATAGGTCTGCTCTAAAAGTTATTCACCTAATTCGACATTATGGTAAACACGCTGTACATCTTCCAAATCCTCTAATGCATCAATTAATTTTTCAAACTGAACCTGTGCATCTTCGGAAAGTGTAATTTCATTTTGTGCAAGCATAGTTATTTCTGCTACAGTAAAATCTATAATTCCGACATTTTTAAATGCCTCTTGTACTGCATGGAACTGTTCCGGCTCTGCATAAATAATGACTACTTCATCTTCTTCCAGAATGTCACGTACATCTAAATCTGCTTCCATTAAAATTTCAAGGGCTTCCTCAGCTGTTTTCCCTTCAATTCCAAAAACAGCAGTTGCATCGAACATGTAGGATACAGAACCACTTACTCCCATGTTCCCACCATTTTTACCAAATGCTGCACGAACGTTAGACGCTGTACGGTTTACGTTATTTGTCAGTGCATCAACAATCACCATGGAGCCATTCGGTCCAAATCCTTCATAACGAAGCTCAGCGTAGTTTTCATCGGATCCGCCTTTTGCTTTATCAATTGCGCGATCAATGATCATTCTTGGTACATTATACGTCTTAGCACGCTCTAGTACGAATTTTAATGCCTGGTTTGATTCAGGATTTGGTTCACCTTGCTTTGCTGCTACATAAATTTCAAGTGCGAACTTAGAATAAACACGACTCGTATTAGCGTCCTTTGACGCTTTTTTTTCTTTAATATTGTTCCATTTGCGGCCCATTATTAACACTCGCTTTCAACATTATATCTACAATATGTAAATTGCAATATCCCCATAGTTTGGAGATGGCATTCATACATTCGATAATATTATACCGCAAATACAAAGTTTGTTAAGTGTTTAATCATCTAAATAGAGATTCTCAACCGTAGTTGATACATTTTTAGACTCTATCATTTTGTACCTCTTAGTAATAAAACAGATAAAAATATGGAAAACTATACCACTATTATTACAAGGAGTAATCATTTTGTATCCAAATTGAAAGTAAATTGAAATCCTCTTCATAATGGAACTTTGTTAAAATACATGGATGGAAACGGGAAGATATTCGTAGAATTGTTGTAGCCCTATTCTTAACTATGTGAAAATCAAACATCGGGGGATCGACATGACTTTAGATAATCATTTAATTAATAAAAGATATTATGAAACATTATTAGAGGAAAGTGATTCTCGACACCCAGTGCAAATACTAGGAGAAAAATATTTTGATGAAAACCAAAATGACCTGCCTGAGCTTTCGTCAATTCGGTTTGCACAAGGGGAAATTTACTTCCTTTTCAAGGATTATGAATCTGCGATTTTTAAATGGGAAAATATCAACAATGAACTTGCCTCTTGGGCACAAAAAAATATGGCAGATGCATATATGGAGCTTGAGCTTCTTTCGACTGCAGAGGAATTGTACAAATCGATTACTTCAGAATCAAGTACATTAAACTCTGAAGTAGCACTACAGTTATTCTCATTATACATAGACATAGAGAAAATCAAACTTGCTGACGGGGTTATTAAAAAAGCAGTCCAGTCAAACCCTGATTATCCAAATGTAACAAAATTGGCGCGTGCATTTTTTGAAGAACATGAGGACTGGAAAAGTGCAGTCGATCTGGCTTTACAAGAAGCAATACGAACTCAATCTCTTCATTGGTTTGAGGTTTTAAAGAACTATATAGATTGTGGATATACATGTTCGTTTACACCCTCCTATTTCTCTGATGCTTTGACGAATCTATTTCATTTAGATGAAGTCCTTTTCGAAAATATGGCCACTTCCCTGTGGAATAGTTATAAGGGACAAGAGAATTATAAAGCATGGATTATAGAATTTAATGCATGGATTTTAAGCAACCTTGAGGATATACAAGGAAAATCCATGCCTGCCTTATCTTCCTTATATGAGGAATCATATTTCCATTTCCTCACAGGTGGTTATTATATTAAAGAACTAACCAATGTAATTCCGAATTTATTGTCGGCCTGGGTTCATATTTCGGATTCTATTTCGGCCCTATTTGCTAGTTCGGCTGCTTTATCATGGGATGAAATATTTCCTGGAAGTTTAAATGAAGCAGTCATTGAGGAAGCTACACTTCATATTAAGGAGTCTAATAGTATTTTCCCTAATATGCTAGATAACTCATTGGAGTTATTTGATTCAATCGTTTCATGGGCTTCAAAACAGGATTTGAATGTAAGCTTCAAGCAAAACTGGCATGTTCGTGAACTTCTAGAACTTGAGAATCGACGTATCGTAGTTGCAGGTACCTCTGAATTTGCAAAGGCCGCATTCATTAACTCAATTATTGGTGAATCATTCATTAAAGAGAGCATAAATTCACTTGGATGGACGATTAAAGATAATGATGAATTTGCCATCCATGAAATTAACGATAAAGGTACAACATCTTTATCTTCATTTGAGGATTCAGACCGTCGTAGCATTATGGAAGTAAAACTTCCAAATTCATTCTTGAATCGATATAATCTTTCATTTATCTATAATCCCAATGATAATGATAGCTTAGATGAATTCCAATTAGCAGACAGTCTTTTATTTGTAATGGATGCAGGTGCTCCTTTCACAGAAGAAGAATATGAGTTATTAGTTAGGATTCAAGAAATCTCTCCTAATCTCCCAATACATTTTGTTCTTAATACGATACATGAACAAACGTATGTTGGGAACAATGAGGTTGCTGCCTTAACTGTGAGAGAATTTTTCCCTTCTGCAAGTGTTATTAAGCATTCATCACTCCATCCAACTACACAAGGGCTGCATCATTTAGGTGATACAATCCAAGCTTCCCTATCGATGGATGGGATGGAAGAATATCGCACATTGAAGATATTCAAAGTTGTTGGAAATACCCTTAAGGAACTGGTGCGGAATCGAATGGTGGTTGAAGACAACCTAGAAAAATCCATTCAATGGAATGAAGAGATGGTCGGTAAATTAAACGGTGCCATTAACCAGGTAAAAGATTTGGAAAAAGACCATGTTAATAGGATTTCGTCTTCATATTATTCAATCAAGGATGAAATAAAACAAAAATTGATAGAAGAGATACCTAAACTAATCCGTGATTGTTCTGACATTATTAAGGAAGAAAGTAATTTTGGTAATATTCATCTAGAATTAAATGATGAAATGAACAATCGAGTTCAATTTTATTTACAAACGACCATCCTACCTGAAACTTATCGATTATTACATGAGTGGATTGAGGGAGCAAAAGAAGATTTAACTGGAAGCCAGTATTTCCTTAATGATATGGCCGAAGGGTTTAATAATCTGTATAAGGAAGACCGATTGAAGCTTAATAGTGACTTTAAAATACTAGATGATTGGAGAAGAGATGCAGATCGACTAACGACAAGTGTCCATATGGAAAAAGTGAAGATACTCCTTCGACACACTCCTTCTCAAGTCCTTTTGAAAAGTGCAGGAAAGCTTTTTAGTGCGATTTCCCAAAACCAATCTGTCCTTTATAACAAGTATAAAAAATTTGTTGAAACGGAAGATTATCATAATATTGCGGTACTTATTACAAATAAGTTCCTTCAAAAATTTGAACTTTTTGAACAATCACTAGAACGAGATATTTCAATTTCATTTAGAGAACCAACCAATGTATTGATAGCGAATGAGAAAGAAGCAAAACAAGAAATTGAAAAAAATAAAAAACAGCTTAGCGAAATGAGAAAAAATCCCCACCAATTTGAAGATCCGATAACACTATTTAAGATTAGGCTTCGCCAATCTCGGTTTATGCTTGAAACGAATTAAAAATAACATATAATACAAATAAAAGAGACCGTAATATTGAACGGTCTCATCAGATTGTCGACAAAAGGTATCGAGAGTACGCTCTCTCGATACCTTTTGTCATTTTTGATATGTATGGTAGGCGAAAAGGTTGATTTCCGCTCCAGGCGCTTGCTTTCCGGGGGGCGTTCGCCGAGCCTCCTCGTCGCTACCGCTCCTGCGGGGTCTCGCCTGTAACGCTAATCCCCCAGGAGTCAAGCGCCTTCCGCTCCAATCAACCAGTGTCCTTGAAAAATCAACTTAAAAACCTGTTCATTAATCTTTATAAATCATCCTCAAGCAACTTTCCATGTCCAAGTTGCCATTCTCTATAAATTCATGGATGCAAACATAAACATCACCTGCAAGGACAATTTTATTAATCCTCTTAGGGTTGTCCAACGCATCGGACTAAGTGGTCTTGAGGAACAAGTTGTTCAATAGCCAGCATTTCTAATTGTTCTCGTCCATTGATTTGATTTTTCGTCATTGTCGCTTATCACCACAAAATTATATACAAACACCGTTGATTGGAGCGGAGGGCGACGACTCCTGCAGGGAAAGCGTGAGACTTGAGATCCCGCACGAGCGTAGCGAAGGAGGAGGCTCAAGCCACGCCCGCGGAAAGCGTTCGGCCTTTGCTGCAATCAACTTCTCTAATTCTTAGATAACTTCTTTCATTGTAAAAGAAAAAGGACTGTAGGCTAACCCGAAATTCTTCGAGTTTGACTACAGTCTGAAGAGACCGTAATATTGAACGGTCTCTTTTCTTCATCCACTTGTTTGTAATACGTTAGGTATGTATGGTGATTGTTTTGAATCTTCTTTCCGACTGACTTCATCAATCTTTGTTACAAACATTTGGAATACTTTACGTTTTTCTTCTAAATCTTTTATTTCGCCCATTAAGTCATGATATTTTTCCTCAAAAGGCTTATGGTACTGTTCCCGTATGGTCTCAATCAGTTCGTCATTTAATGTGGATTGTATCACTTGTTTGGTGATTCCATACTTGTACGTATATAACTTCAGTTCTTGTTTTACTTTTTGATATTCCTTGTCTATTTCGCCTAATAACTCTGAAACTTCTTCTTTCCATTCTTCTAATGACTTTTTTATGTATGATTCCATAGAAACTCCCCTTATCTCTCTAATATTTTAGGACATTATGTATGCTCGTTCCCCTTTTTAATTATACTGAGCTTTGATTACAGGAGGTTTTCGATTAGATTACGTTCTATTTTAATTATGATTAAGTGCTTGAAATAATTGTAGTAAAGGATTGACAGGACCATGTAAATTCGCCGATTGGCAAGCCTTACGGGCGAAGACAGATAACTAGGTGCGCTAATACCTTGCTTTTTACTAATCACATTCTTCCATACGATTTATACTTTCATAGAGAAAAAAACAAGCAGAGTTAGGTATCATTCTCTGCTTGTTGGTAATTATTTAGTTGAAATTGCTTCTTTTACATCGTAATTATTTATATTGATCTCTGTGGAATGACCAAGTACAAGTTTTGCAAGTTCAGCCCCTACATATGGACCACAAGTCAAACCTGAGGCTCCGAGCCCATTGGCTACTAATATGCCTTTGAAATTTGGTAATTCCCCAATCACTGGGAGAAATCCAGGAGTAAATGGGCGGTAACCTACCCTCGTTTCAAGAAGCGTTCCATTGGCCAATCCAGGGGCTATTGCTAGTGCCTTTTTAAGAACTTCAAGGACACCTCCTGCTGTCACTCTGTGATCAAAGCCAACATCATTTTCATGGGTTGCTCCCACCACAACTCGACCGTCCTCAAAAGATAAAAGATATTGGTCATTTGGAGGCATAACTACTGGCCATTTACTTGTTTCGAAACCAGGCAATCCAAGGTGAATGATTTGAGCTTTTTGCGGAGTGACCAAAAATGAGATACCTAAAGGCTCTAATAATTCTTTAGACCAAGCCCCTGCAGTAACAATTACCTGATCGGCTTCAACTATTTTTCCATTTACCTCAATTCCATTTACGATATTGTTTGTAAAAACCAGTTTTGCATCACCATTTATCAAATGGACCCCATAGTTGATGGCCACTCTAATCAAAGATGTTCTGACTGCTCTTCCATTTACTCGACCAGCCCCACTAATATGAACAGAGCTATAGCGATCAGATAGTGGAGGAAATAAGGCCTGGGTTTCACTTGCGGACAAACGAGTGATTTCTCCGATTTCAGGTGCATCATCGCGACGTTTGTTTGCTCTTTCTTCCAATTTATCTAGTTTCTCTTCTTCGGAATGAAGGCAAATCGCTCCTACCTGGTCATATCCCGTGTCGGATTCCCCCACAGATTCCAATTCTTTTATTAAGGTTGGATAGTATTTTGCTCCACCCTTCGCCAGTTGATACCATGCTTTATTACGGCGCTGAGAAACCCAAGGACAAATGATTCCCGCCGCAGCATCCGTTGCTTGCCCCTTATCCTTTCGATCAACTAGGGTAACTTTTGCACCGTTTTTTGCTAAGTGGTATGCAGTAGATGCACCTAGGATTCCTGCTCCGACTACAATGAAAGATTTCATTATATACACCTTTTTCTATTTTTATAATTTATTCAGTTATTATATAAGACATGTAAATTAGACACAACGAATTGTAATATAGGAATGCATTACAAATGAGTTTATACTTTTTTTCTAAATGATTTCAACTTTAGTTTGTGATTAAACTAGGTTTTCTTAATGTAGGGACTGTTCCATAACGGATTGAATGCAAAAAGATGTGCTACTAAATACAGCACATCTTTTTTATATCATTTGTTCTTTTCTGTCAAATAATGGATAAAACCTTCCCTATGACCTTCATTTTCAATAATTTTCCGTACATAATATGGGTCACTTAATAAACCATGTTTTTTCTCATATTCAATAAAGGAATCATTTTTAGGATTTTGAAGAAGAGTTTTATACCACTCTTCCTTATCCAATTCTACCCAAACTTCCTCAATCGTTGGATCTTTAATTCGGAAGATGTATTTTCGAATAAAATCAAAAAATAGCCCTCCTAATAGTAAACATAAAAATAAGAAAAACATTCAATCTCACTCCCTCAACCTCATAAAAGATACAGGTTAACTGTCAGTTTTGCAAGTGCGAGGTTGAATGTGTTCTTGCTCTTAATTCCTTGATAGTTATTTTTGAATTTAGTTTACATAACAATATTATTATTAATTACCTACTCGTTTAATATATAAATGGCCCTATTTAAATAACTTACTTCCAAAATCAATATAAAAACCAAAAATGCCGGCCACTAAACAAAGAACAACGATGATTACTAACGGAATTATTGATAAGATTTTTTTCATGCTTATAGTATTAGCAATTTGAATATCCGTTATAACAGAGTTCTATGTCCATTATATATTTTCTTTTTTTAGCCAAATCCACTCGGATCCATAGGCTTCTTGAAGGTAGTGATCATCTATAAAAAATAATTTTATATAGCATCGTTTCGTAAAAACATGGAAATGCCACCTATTTTCTCCTTTGAATCAAAAAAGCCTTACTTCATTATTGAAGCAAGACTAAATAATATTCAATATAGGAGAAAAATTTTCTACAAGATTAATAACATTCTATATCAAATTTCGGGCTGGAGCTGTTTGCGATATTGCCCTAAAGCTATTAAAGGAAAGATTTCATTGTAGCTTTCATAGTAAATATAAAAGATCCCAGGTAATCCTAGACCAGTTGGATAAGTGGCACTTCTCTCATCTGATGACTCCTGAATTAATAGAAAATGCACGGCTTTTTTTATAGATTCAGACTCAACATTAACGCTAGTCAATAAAGTGCCTAATGCCCAAGCTGTCTGTGAAGGGGTACTAAAATGGAGAGGAATATAATTTTCTTTCTCAGCACTTGAACAGGATTCTCCAAATCCGCCATCATTATTTTGTATTGACTCTAACCATCTGACAGCTTTCATAATTGCCGGATGATCCTTAGGAATTCCAACTGCTCGCAATCCTGTGACAGCTGCCCAGGTCCCATAAATATAGCAAATACCCCATCTGCCATACCAGCTTCCATTTGGGTTCTGCTCTTTTAAAAGCCAAGATACCGCTTTCTTGATCGCTGGATTACTGGTACTATAACCAGCAAAATTTCCTAAGTATTCTAGAACTCTACCAGTAAGATCTGGCGTTGAGTTATCAAGGAGTGCCTCTTTTGCATTTTCTATGGGCAAATAGGTAAGTAACGATTGATAGGCATTTTTCTCAAAAGCCCCCCAACCTCCATCCGTGTTCTGCATGGAAAGTAAATACGAAAGTCCCCTGTCTAAAGCTTTCTTCACTTTGGAATTGGAAGAGCCTTGCCTAGTTAATGCACGTAATGCAGCGCTCGTATCATCATTATCTGGAACGAAAGTGTTAGTGTCAGAAAAACCCCATCCCCCTGCCGTTGCGTTGGGTGCATTTATCGCCCAATCCCCACGTATCACATGTTGTTTTTCCAATAAATATTGGTTGGCTTTTTGGATGAGTGGATGGCTTTCAGACATCCCTGCTTCTTGTAGTGAATAGGAAAGTAAGGCGGTATCCCAAATTTGAGAAGGTGAATTTTGAACATGTAAACCTTCTTTAGTGGTTGTTATATACCCCATGATCCCTTCAATTGCTCGCTTGATTTTGGGAGAATTTTCATTGGAGCCTAGCGCTAATAATGCATAAATCATATAAAACGTAGAGGTGACATAACTGTAGAGAGTTCCATTTATCTCAATTCGTTTCAGCATCAACTTTTTAGCAGCATCATATCCTGCCCTATGGAGATGAATGGGGGTAAGGGCGATGGATTTGAATATATCGATAAAATATTTGTGCCATGCCTCTCGGTCTTCTTTAAACCACAAACCTTCTTTTTGCTTCGAAAAGAAGCTTGAGTCAATGGGATGGCTCTTTGAAAACCGCTTATTCATACAAATTATCATAGGTGTAAGATGGACTCTTGCATAGTTGCTGCAGTGATACATACTAAAAGGAAGCTCAGGCGGAAGCAAAAAATAAGTCATTGGAAAGTAAAAATAGGAAGGATAGGGGTATAAACCATTAACTGCTAGCATCATCTTGGTAATAAAATGAGCTTTCGATAATCCCCCATGTTCCATGATGAATGCTTCAGCTTTTTTCATTTCTTCATCTACTCGTGAATACTTACCCGAGATTAACATCGCTGTATATGCTTGAATCGTTGCTGAAACATTCCCATCCTTTTCATCACTATATAATTTCCACGAGCCGTTTGGATTTTGTTGACTTACAATCCTTTTTAGCAATGCTTTTACAGTATCATCTGAATTAATCTTTAAGGTACGAATCAACATTATCAACATACAATCCGTAAGAATGGGTCCTTGGAAGACAAATGACCAAGAACCGTTGCTTGTTTGTAACTTTTCTAATTTTCTCATTCGAAACTGGATATTGTTTACTAATGATTCATACGATATATGTCATCCCTCTTTTCCTAAAAGCTATAAATTATATGTATTCAGCTTTATAGGATCCGTATGAAATGAAATTTATGAATGACCTTGTTTTATTACGATCTCTTTCTCTAAATTCGGTTCTTCATTCCACGCTTTACAAACATCAACCCATCCTCTTGCTCCTGCATATTGTAGGATTTCTTCCAGCGTTAGTTTGATTGCTGAATTAGTGCTTCCACAAGCAGGAAATAGAGTGTCAAATCGTTTCATCGATACATCTAAATAAACGTCTAAAGGATTTATTAAACCGAAGGGACAAACACCACCAATTGCATGGCCGGTTTGTATCAATACTTCATCTGGAGAAAGCATACGTGCCTTGAAGCCAAATGTTTCACGAAACTTTTTATTATCCACCTTGGCATCTCCTGCAGCGACGATTAATATAGCAGATTCTCCTTCGCCTCTAAAGGAGAGGGTCTTTGCAATTCGTGCAGGAATCACACCAATAATATCTGCTGCCTGTTCAACGGTCGCACTAAGTCTGTCAAATTCCATAATATCCTTTTCACGATTCCACTGTTTTAAATGAGCTTTTACGCTTTCAATTGACATAATTTCAGATCCTTTCATTACATTATTTTTTCAATCTATAAATTAGTGAAATTAATATTTAAATCGATGTAACCATGCCACCATCAACTAACAAAGAACTTCCTGTTATATATGAACTTGCACCTGAGACAAGAAAAGTGACTACTTTCGCGAATTCTTCAGGTGTCCCATATCGTCCTAATGGGATCGCTCTCTTGGCTTGATCGGATGCAGCCTCTAGAGAAATCCCTTGTTTATCAGCATTTATTTGATCAAGATGTTTCGTTCTGTCAGTTTCTATTCTCCCTGGTGCGACTGTATTAATTAAAATATTGTAAGGGGCCAATTCAACTGAAAGTGTTTTGGTCAAGCCAACAATACCTAAACGAAAAGTGTTGGAAAGTATAAGTCCTGGAATTGGCTGTTTTATAGATGAAGAAGCAATATTTATGATTCTTCCTCCTTCTTTCTTTAGGTGAGGAATTACTTCACGAATAATCCGTATGTAACTTAAAAGGTTCAATTCAAATGCTTGTTGCCATTCTTCATCTGACATATCTTCAAATTTACCTGCCGGTGGACCACCAGCATTATTAATGACAATATCTATTTTTCCGAATGTATCTATAGTGGATTGTACCAAAGATTGGATATCATTTATTTTTGTAATATCAGTTATCTGATAAGCTATTTTTCCTGCACCAAGACTTAGTAATTCACTCTTAGTTTGCTGAAGCTTTCCTTCGTCACGACTTGCAAGCATGATATTCACACCCTCTTGTGCAAGTTGCTGAGCAACCGCTTTTCCTAGGCCTTGACTTGATGCGATTACTAATGCGGTTTTCCCCTGCAAATTCAATTCCATGTTAAAGTCCCCTTTTCAAAGAAAAAATCCCCTAAGATCTAGGGGTTTTAAGTAATATCTAAATAAAGTAGAAAACTATTTTCTTTCTACGAATTAAGCGATTTAACAACACCGCTAATTATCCCCTGCTGTCTTAAATGTTCCACATCACTAGCCGAAAATCCTATTTCATTTAATATTTCTTCATTATGTTGACCCAGTAATGGAGCTGGTTTGTCTAGACTCCCAGGAGTTTTGGAAAATTTCGCTGGAAATCCAAGTGTTTGAATAGTCCCTGCTACTGGGTGCTCGATTGAAAGAATCATTTCTCTTGCTTTAATATGTGGATCATCCAATGTTTGGTCGTAGGAGTAAATAGGTCCTGAAGGTATATTGTGTTTTTCCAATAATTCTAACCAATATATCGAAGGGTTAGTCACCAAGATTGCTTCGATTTCCGATTCTAATTGGGATACATGTTCATTACGAAGACTATTGGTTAAATACCTTGGGTCCTGAATCCATTCAGGCTTTTGTAGGACCAGTAGACAGAATTTCTCCCACAATTTTTGATTGGCTGCTCCAATTAAAATAAATCCATCCTGAGTTTGGAATCCCTGGTAAGGTGCAGATACTCTATGTGCAGTCCCATTCCTTTGAGGAATGTCCCCTTTGCCAAAATAAGCCGCTGCTTCCCATACTGTCCATGCAAGGGCAGAATCAACTAGTGATACGTCGATGTACTGACCTAATCCGCTTTTTAGACGATAAATATACGCCGATAATATAGATTGGATGGCTGTTTGTGCGGCTGCAATATCATGGATGGCAATCCCAACCTTTACTGGTTTTCCATCTCTTTCCCCTGTCATATCCATTAAGCCGGACATGCCTTGGGCCATAATATCAAATCCACCCTTATGTCGATATGGGCCAGTTTGTCCGTAACCGGATATGGAACAATAAATAAGGCTTGGATTGATTTCCTTTAATGTTTCAAAGTCTATACCTAACTTTTTCGTGACACCTGGCCGATAATTTTCTATAAAGACATCAGCGGTTTTGATCAGCTCAAATAGAATCTTCCTGCCTTCTTCTTCTTGGAGGTTTATGCACATACCTCTTTTATTACGGTTGACCATCATATACATATAGCTTTCTTCATCTATATATGGCCCCATTCTCCGTGTATCATCACCATAGGGGAATCTTTCAATTTTAATGACGTCCGCCCCCATGTCTCCTAATACCATACTAGTATATGGTCCTGCTAATATTTGAGTGAGGTCGATGACCTTCATTCCTTCTAGAGCTTGCTTCATATCTATAAAACTCCTTTTTAAAGCTTCCTACTATGAATGAACGATATTTATAGTAGGAAGTTCTTTAACACTTGAAACTCCAGCTAGTGATAGAGATACTTTTGTATCTTGGATATAATTTGAAATGACTCTTTCTACTCCCACTTGCCCACCAATAGCTAACGCGTAAACATAAGGTCTACCTATAAATACTGCTTTTGCCCCTAATGCTAATGCTTTCACTATATCTGAGCCTCTGCGAATCCCACTGTCAAACAACACAGGAATTTGTCCATTAACTGAACGTACGATTGGTGGTAGTGCATCAATGGCTGAGATGACTCCATCAAGCTGTCTTCCTCCATGATTTGAAACAATGATCCCATCAACACCATTTTCAATAGCAAGTAGTGCATCTTCTGGATGTAATATTCCTTTTAGTAGGATGGGTAGACTCGTAATCTTCTTCAATCTAGCTATATGAGTCCAATTTAAAGAAGGATGATGAACATTATCTAAGATTCCTTGAATGACAGATTCATCATCAAGACTAGCCAAAGAACTTGAAAAAACAGGATCGGTTTCATAGTTTGCTTTTCCTACCCCAAGCCTTAAGGGTGAAAAACGATTCCTCATGTCCTCTTCTCTCCAGCCAAGCATCACTGTATCAACCGTTAATATGATAGCCTCATAACCAGCTTTCTCCGCTCGCTTAACCATACTAAAGGAGATTTCTTCATTATTAGACCAATACAACTGGAACCATTTAGGACTGTTTAGACTAGCTTCTGCAACCTCTTCAATAGAAAAACTTGAGACGGTGCTTTGTACATATGGAATTTGGTGAGCTGCAGCAGCTTTTGCGACAGCAATATCTCCTTCCTCGTGAGCAAGCTTCAACATCCCGACTGGGGCTAGTAAAAACGGTTGTACGTATGTACGTCCAAATAAAGATATACTAGTATCCAATTTGGAAACATCTCTTAAAACTCTCGGTACAATAGATAGCTTAGAAAGTGATTCTTGGTTTTTTCGTAATGTTTGTTCCCCTCCTGCACCAGACCGTACATACCCAAAACCGCCTTGAGACATTTTTTGAATTGCTTGTTGTTCTAGCTCTTCAAATGAAACTGGGAAATAATCCGTAGAGCTAATATTTTGTAGAAGTGAATCTTTTACTATTGAGGTACTCAATGGTAATGAACCTCCTTTACACAAATTTGGGTTTTCTTTTTTCTAAGAATGCTGCGATTCCTTCTTTATAGTCATCAGAACTAAAGGAATCTAAAATGAGCTGTGATATATAATCATTTTCTTCCTGTTCACCATCCAAAATAGCTTGGATTACTTTTTTAATTCCTGTTGTTGAGACGGACGATCTTTCAGAGATTGTCTGTGCAAATAGTTCCGTTTCCCTTTGGATGTCATTTGCTTTGTACACATAGTCAATTAAACCAATTTCCTTACCTTCAGATGCACTTATTAATTTTCCGGTAAAAAGTAATTCTTTTGTTTTGGAAGGTCCGATTACATCCAA
Source organism: Peribacillus alkalitolerans (assembly GCF_010882125.1). GTDB lineage: Bacteria > Bacillota > Bacilli > Bacillales > DSM-1321 > Bacillus_BN > Bacillus_BN alkalitolerans. Next base: position 98,046 of record NZ_JAAGVZ010000002.1, read on the forward strand.
CAACCTTTTAGTGCTTGTTAAGTTATATACTATTCCAAGCTTTGATGCTGTAATTCCAAGCAAGCTATCATTAGAAGCAATTCGGAAATCACAAGCAAGGGCCAGTTCAAGGCCACCACCAATGGCTAAACTTTGAATAAGCGCAATGGTTGGGATCCTACAACGATACAGTCTATCAATTGAATGGAGGGTTATATCATTATATTCCTTAGCTTTTTGGGCGGATAAACGGATTTCAAGAAATTCAGTGATATCAGCTCCTGCTGCAAAGGCAGAATCATCCACCCCTCTTATTATTAATACTTTAATAGTAGGATCATTTTCTATTTCTTCTATTAATATAGAAAGCTGTTGAAACATCTCTAATGAAAAAGCGTTCTTTTTATGTGGGCGGTTAATGATTAATGAGGCAGTCGCCCCATCTTTTTTCCAATAAAGCTCAGTTGTCATGATGGCACCTACCTTTGGTTAGTCTTTCTTCAATTGTGCCGCGAGCTTATTACCTAGCGTTTGAATGCTTTGAACAAGGATGATGAGGATTAATACTGTTGCATACATAACATCCACTTCATAGCGTAAATGCCCAAAACGATACGCTAAATCTCCTAGTCCACCTGCCCCGACAAGTCCCGCCATGGCTGTGGCTCCTATCAAACTTACTGTTGCAATGGTTAACCCTAGGATTATGGATGGCCTTGCTTCCCTTAACATGACATTCCAAATGATTTTCCCATTGGTAATCCCCATAGCTTTGTAAGCTTCAATTACGCCTTTATCTACTTCGAGTAGGGAGGATTCCATTAATCTAGAAATATATGGAGCTGTATATATTACAAGAGGGACAATGACCCCCTTAACCCCTATTGTTGTACCAACTAGAAACTTAGTAAAAGGTAATATGAAAAATAATAGGATAATGAAGGGTACAGATCGAATAATATTGATGATTATATTTAATCCTTGATATAACCACTTGTTCTCAAGTGATTGGCCTGGTCTAGATAATACTAATAAAACGCCCAGTGGAACTCCTAACAAAACTGAAAACTGTAAGGATATACCTACCATTTGGAATGTTTCAATTAACGACTCTCCAATTAAGGGAAGCCATTGTTCAAAAAAACCTTCAGAATTCAACATGTTTTATCCCTCCACTTCCTCTACTGACACTCCCTCTTCCTCTAGGAAACGAATCGCTGCGTCATTTTCTTTTTGGTCGCCTGTAAGATGGATCACAAGATTTCCCACAATCCCATTTTTTAATTCGATAATGTTGGCAGTTAGAATATTGGGATTTACTTGATAATGCTTACTTACTGTTGATAATAGTGGCTGTCCAGTTGATTTCCCCACAAATGTAAGCCTTACCACTGTTCCATTGATTTTTAATTGTTGGATTAACGAAGGAGAGAGCTTTCTCTGTGAGATGGTGTTTAAGAATTTTTTTGTGGTATCTTGCTTTGGTCTAGTAAACAGGTCAACGGCAGAACCTTGTTCAATTATTGAACCATTTTCCATTACATATACGTGGTCACAGATTTTTTGGATAACATTCATTTCATGCGTGATTAATAAAATCGTAATCCCTAATTCTTTATTGATTTTCAACAATAAATCCAGGATTGAATCCGTGGTTTCAGGATCAAGTGCGCTCGTTGCTTCATCGCTTAGTAAAATTTCAGGTTCCCCGGCTAGTGCCCTTGCAATCGCCACACGCTGTTTTTGTCCTCCAGACAATTGACTAGGAAATGCTTTTTCTTTTTCTGAAAGACCAACTATATCTAAATACTTAACTACTCGATTATGTATTTCATTTTTATCAATTCCTATTAACTTTAAGGGTAAGGCAATATTGTCATAAACTGTCGCCGTTTTTAATAGATTAAAGCCTTGGAAAATCATCCCGATTTTTTTTCTCGTATCTCTTAGCTTAGGTGCAGATAAAGAAGTTACTTCCACTCCATTTATCAAAATGTTTCCTTGAGTAGGCTTCTCCAAAAGATTGACGCATCGGATTAATGTACTTTTACCTGCACCACTGTAGCCGATTACCCCGTGAATTTCGCCTTTTTTAACAAGAAGGTTCACATCTGTTACTGCTTGTATAATCCCTTTTTTAGTACCAAATTCTTTCGAAACATTCTTCAATTCAATCATGTTTTCACATCCCTTTCTTGGATTGGGGTCTGACCCCACTTAAACACCTAAGTGGGGCCCAACCTGCTCAAGTTAGTTATCCCAGCTAGGAATGACTGAACCTCCAAACTCTTCCTCAATAAACTTCTTAACTTCTTCTGACTGATAAGCTTTTCTTAGTTTTTTTACAACAGGATCTTTCTCATTTTCTGCTCTTACCACTAGGAAATTGACATAGGGTGAATCTGTAGACTCCAGTATGATTGAATCTTTTTTAGGATTTAGTCCTGCTTCCAAAGCAAAGTTTGTGTTAATTGCAGCAGCGTCTAATTCACTCAATTGTTTTGGAATCTGTGCTGCATCTAATTCAATGAATTCGATTTCTTTTGGATTTTCTGCTAAGTCGTGAATGGAAGCTGTTTCCCTTTTATCATCTTTAATCTTGATTAAACCAGCTTCTTCAAAAACGAAAAGTGCACGTGATCCGTTTGTTGGGTCGTTTGGTAATCCCACTTTTGCTCCTTTTGGAAGGTCATCAAGGCTTTTAAATTCATTGGAGTAAACACCCATAGGATTTAAGATTGTTTTTCCGACCGGTACTAAATTAGTGTTGTGGTCCTTATTGAATTGATCTAAGAAAGGTTTATGCTGATAACTATTTACATCCAATTCACCTTCAGCTAAAGCTGTATTTGGAACGATATAATCAGAGAATACTTTCAATTCAAGCTCCAATCCATCTTTTGCAGCTACTTCCTTTACCTTTTCAACGATTTGTTCATGTGGTCCTGCAGTGACTCCAATAACTAGTTTTTTGTCGTTTAAATGTTTTCCTCCGTCACCAGACGCTTTATCACTGCCACAACCTGCTAATACTCCAATTAATAATAGTAAAGATAATAAAATTGCCCATTTTTTCATCAAAATCTTCCTCCCTAGAAAAGTAAAATATTTTTTGCCAAAATACGTAAAACAAAAAGCCTCCCTTCAAAAAAATGAAAGAGAGGCTTAAATAACACAAATATGTGTTCGTCCTCTCTTATCTTTCAAAACAAAAATGTTTTGCAGGATTTAGCACCTTTTCATGTAAAAACATGAACGGTTGCCGAGCTTCATCGGGCCAGTCCCTCCGCTACTCTTGATAAGAGAATTCAAAATATTAAGTTGAATAAAACTTATAAACGTAAAATTACAGGATATTTTTTCAAATGTCAAATATTTTTTTTATTATTTTACTAATCTATTTTTCAATCATATAATATGTACCAATTGCTAATATTGCAAATTTATAGAAAAAGGACTGAAAATATGACACGAAAAATTAGAGCTCACTATGCAACAGGATCTCCTGGTAAAATCGTTGCGGCTAGACTATTGCCTGGTACGGATTTGCTAACAGGCATTGAGGAAATTTGTAGAGAAAATAGTATAAAGTCTGCATCTATAACCAATTGTTTTGGTAGTTTTCAAAGTACTGGATTTTTATATTTAGTTCCGAAACCTGAAAGCTCAATTGGTGCAGGGTACAGTGATTTGATAGGTGTTGAAGGCCCTATAGAATTATTAAATGGTACTGGTGTGGTTTGTCAAAGAGATGATCAATATGAACTTCATGTACATGGAACAATGTGTGACAAAGAAGGCAGAGTATTTGGAGGTCATTTAGTGAAAGGAGAAAACCCTGTTATTACTGTAGACATGGTTATTACGGAGATAAAAGAGATGAATCTTTATCGAAAATTTGATGAAGAGACAGGTGGCAATCAGTTTTATCCAGTGAAAAAAGGCGAATCGTATACTACGGTTATAGAGAATTAATTATGTAGGATGGCAAATAAGCCATCCTTAATTTTTTATCTAGAAAATACATGGATTTATTGACCGAAAATGTAAGTTTATCTACCGAAATGATAAGTTTAACGGCGGATTCCCTCCGTTTTATCAGCCAATAGTAATGGTTTATCAACTAAACGACAATATACGACATTAGTAAAACAAAAAAAGAGTGCAAAACATGCACTCTTTCATTAATCATATTCATATAACGTATCCTCCAACGATCCATCAGTATGATAAATTTTTAATACTCCGTTCTGCTCATTAACATACGGCTTTGCCTTTTTAATTAACGATTGTTTGGTATCTTCAATGTATATTGCCCTTTCTCCAGCCTCCTTTTTTAATTGCCACCCTTTTTCATGAGATTCTATTGTGTACACCTCCTGATCCTTGTTGCCACCCACAAATTCGCGGGCCTTTTCCATTGCTATTGGGATGGCTCTTCCTTCATCATATCCATCGCGTAGCAGCGCGTTTGCTATTTCTATCGCTTTATTCCTTACTTGATTCTCCATATTTTTAAATGAATCTGGATAATCGTTCTTTGTCCAAGGCATGAATACTCCTCCTCCTTTACTATTCACTTTCCCTATTTCATTTTAAGAAAACAAACTTTTTCCTTTTTCTAGTAGAAGTTGCTATAATAAGAACGTATATTCTTATTTGGAGGAACAACGTAAATGTATATAGGATTAGCCAATCCAGCTTTCTCGGACGAAATTGTTTCTTTTTTAACATCAAATTTGGATTCTACTCATTCTGGTTTATATAATCTGGAATTTCTCTGTCCTGATGGAGTACTTGCCTCAATAAGAAGAAATCAAATGTTAGTAGTAGTTGAGAAAAATGAAGTAATAGGGGCTGCACGATTTTACCCGAAGAAATCAACGAAGACGATCTCTCTCTATCAATTTGCAATTAGAAAAGATTATCGTGGGAATGGTTTGATGGAAAAAATGTTAAAGACACTGAACATTGCTCCTATCCAAGCTATGTGCCCTGTTGAATCGGGCTTTAATGAATACTATAGAAAAACAGGTTGGGTATTAGATAATGTAGGAGAAAAGTTTAATTTATGGATTTTTGATAGGTAAGAAAATAAATAAGAGCGGCTATCTCCATTATCAGAGTATACCCGCCCTTTATGCTTCTCTTGATATAATTTTTCCTTCTTTGTTTTAGTCTTTCTTGTTGTCATGTCTGTGAAGACATAAGGGCTTCTTCCAGCCTCTGGATTTCGTTTTCCTTCCCTTTTTAACTTTTCCCTTTTTTTCTTTGCTTCTGATTTTGCCATGTAAACCACCCCTTAAATTTCTAACTCAATTAATTATATACCTTACAGGTAGCTTGTGCATCCAATATGTACTAGTCTCCCATGAACCTGAATTTTATAAGGATTGGGTAATCCATGTTTGGAATCTAGAGGAATGGTGTGCAAATTAAAACAATTTTTAAGGTGACTCTATAAATCTAATCTCATTTTCAATCAATATCATGTAATAATGAGTTTGTTTTGGAGTCACCTTTTTTTCGAAAAAAAAAAAGGCATATTTGCCTTTTAAAATTATTGGTTAAATAGCAATCATCATTAAAAACAAGAAAACTGATAATGCAACATAGCCAATGCCTGAATATTCAAGGGTATGATTTGATAGCTGGGAATGTAAGGATGAACTTCCTAATATCATATCTAATCCGATTAAGCCTAGGATAACTGGAATTGCAAACAGCGATTTTTTTCTAAGTAATACAATCGTTACAATAATACCAAGGATATATACGGCTCCAACTAGAAATAACATAAAATTCCCTCCTGATTAAGGACTATTTTTATATTTATTCATATACCCATTCTTTGATAACAGTAAAACTCAAGAAGTTTGTTAATTAGTTTAATTGGTCTTGTTTTTAACGCGCCTGGACCGATTTTGTATTCTCATCACTTTGTGATACCACTTGATTATCAGGCAATTCTGCCTCTAAATTTTTAACTCTAGGGTGTAAATATAAAAGTATTGCAGTAATAGCCCAACATATACCTATTATTGTTATAAACACTCCCATGCCCCTCCCTTCCCCTACACCAAAAATATGCCCAAGGGTGCCAGCCAGGAATCCATTTTCTTTCATGGAAGGCTCAAATACAAAGTCTATGAGTGGACCTGCAAGTATATAGGCAATGGGACTTAAAGACATTGCAATCATTCTCCTAAGTGCGAATACACGACCTTGAATATGGTGCGGTACCTTACTTTGCCAAATCACCTGACTGCACCCATTTGTAAGAGGCATGAAAAAAGACATGATCCCAATAGAAATTGCCACCATAACAGCAGAGGCTTTTAACCCGGCTAGTGTAAGTGCTAATCCTGAGAGAAAACCGAATCCTAATATACCTTTGATCCTTTGCTTTGGTCCACCCCATGCCCCCATTAAAAGACCGCCTATTAACATTCCTATTCCGAGAGAAGAAATAACGAAGCCAAGAATTTTTTCATTAGAAAAAGATAGGACATATGGCTGGAGCAAAATATTATAAAAACCTAATAGAAAATTCGATATAGCAAAGAAAACCAACAGCCACAATAATCCTGGACGTTCAATAATATATTTCCATCCGTTAATCGCTTCGGTAAAGACAGATGTTTTTTTATGATCTACTTTATCATGACTTGTGACTCTTGGAATTCTTACAAACAAAAGAGATAAAAATGCAACGAGGAATGTTGAAAAATCTATGAGGACTATGCCGTGTAAATCTATGAGTTGAAAAAGGAACCCAGCCAAAATAGGACTAATAATAATTGCAATAGATTCCGCAACCTGAACCATCCCACTAGCTCTACCTAAATGCTTTTTAGGGACAAGTGTAGAGATGGCAGCTTGATAGGCTGGAAACTGTAAGGAGCCCGCAATGGAAGAAAAAGACAAGATGATATACAGATGCCATATTTCTAAATTGTTTGCCTTAAATAAAGCAAAAATTAATAAAGTTCCTACACCAGCAATCGAGTCACTGATAATCATGACCTTTCTTCTATCAAATCGATCGACTATGACACCAGCAAATGGTGAAAATAGGATTGCTGGTAATGTAGAAAATAATAGAATAAGAGAAAACATCGTTACAGAGCCAGTAGTCTTAAGTACCCAAACACCTAGTGCGAAATGGGTTAACCCAGAACCTATGACTGATACCAATTGACCGAACCAAATAATAAGAAAGGTCTTTAAACCATCAATTTTCATTGCTTTATTCCCCTTTTTGGGATTGTATCAAATGATGAAATCGCAATCAGTCTCGTCACCTGCAATGACCTGTTGATTTTTCCCTTGTTTTTTTGCAACATACAAAGCTTTATCAGCAGCTTTTTTTAAAGAGTCTACAGAATTACCGTGTAGTGGATAATATGCAACACCTGAACTAAACGTAATAAAAATTTGTTTATTATTAATTTTGATTGGGTTTTTAAAATAATAATGATTTAAATTTTCATAAATCTGATCTATATTGCTTTCTCTCTCTCCCCTAATAATGATTAAAAATTCATCTCCAGCATATCTATAACCAGTTACAAAATTATTACTAATACTATTTATTCCATCAGCTAGCACTTTCAAATATAAATCACCGACATCATGACCATAATTATCGTTTACATTCTTCAAATTGTCAGAGTCTAACATGATAAGCTTGATATCCTTGTTCTTATCTTCTAATAACTTCTCTAAATCATTGTGAAAGGCCCTTTGATTCTTTAAACCAGTTAGCTCATCTGTCTGGGACATGGTATAAATTTTTTCATAGAGCCTAGCTGTTTCAATGGAATTAATGACTTGAGTACCAATGATTTGTAGTAAATCTTCATGTTCCTTTCGATAGGCAAAATCTCTAAAACTTTGAGCAGAAATCACACCTTTTACATGATCGTCAATAATGACTGGAACAAAAATACAAGAACAGGTTTCATCTCCAATCACAGCATCAAACTCTTTTAATTCACTGGCTTGATTTTGATGTATGATTTTTCGACTTCTTATTACTTTCGAAATATAATTATCACCAAGGTCAGTAGTAATCTCCGGGAAAATTTCACCATGTTCAACCAAAAATATGATTTTAATTTGAGATTCGGCCTCATTATATAAAGCAATGAAAAATGATTCTGTAGGCATTACCTTCGAAACCATTTCATATGCATTTTGAAGTAGAGTACTTTCATCTAACGTCTTGCTACAAATTTGTCCAAACTCATGCAATATTCTGTAGTGCTTATTTAACCAACTCATGTTTTCCATTTGAGCATTAATTGAAAATAGTTGTTCGAATATAGATTCTAGAATCCCCTTTGTTTCACTATCATCAATATTATTAAAAAAAGATTTATTGAATGAATGATAAGAAGAATTTCCGGACTGAATATCTTTTAACAGGTGGTTGATCATATTTAAGATTTTTTGGTTTTCAGAGCTTGTAAATCCCACAATAATACCTCCTTTAAAAGAAATATAATCCTGTAAGTCATAAGTAGTGGTCAATAAAACCACTTAATTATCTCCTAAAAAACTCAAAAAAAGATTAATCGATTACCGATTAATCTATGACTACAAAATTAATTACGGTAACTGGCTGGCATAGTCATATGACTTTAGCCCCTATAGCTTTGCGTCTTCATTTTTCAATGAATTTGCCCTAAACCTTATTTAATTAGTACTATGTATTTACATATTATACTAAATATATAGTTCTTTTTTATCATAGTCAATTATAATTATAAAATTTCCAACATTACAATATTATTAAATATATATTCCATGTCCTTGCTAATTATCCCTTTGTTATACGTGCTATCTAACTAGGATTATTTTCGTCTAATGATAATGTAATCACTTGCGTGTATTCCCCTTGTTTGATTTCCTCTTCTGTAGCACTTTCATTTAACACGTCGTCTGTATTTATTCCTTCAGCAAGTGTAGGGTCATTGTTTGTCTTTTTTTTCATCATTTATGACACTCCTTTCATCATCATTATTTTCCTTGCGATAAACATCTATTCAATAACAAAGAAAGTTGGAATAAATCATTTTGATACAAAAGGTTTTTATTGGATACTAAAACGCAATGGCCAGCAAAAAGCCATTGCGTTTTAATCATTTATCTAATTTCTTTTGAGGTACTTGATTTAATATCTAATGTGTTTGTCCTCCGACCACAACTATATCATTTTCATGATTTACAGCTGCCTCAATTGCCAATTCAAGACCTCTAACAATGGTATCAAGAGACATGCTAGGTTGTCCTGGATGTTTTGCAGCCTGTTCAGGTAGGAAAGGGATATGGATAAATCCGCCCCTGATAGCATTACCTTTTCCATGTAAGATATGTAAAAGTGCATAAAAAATATGATTACAAACAAACGTACTTGCAGTGTGTGATATAGTGGCAGGTACCCCATTTTCTCTTAGATTTTTTACCATCGATTTAATAGGAAGAGTGGACCAGTACCCAACAGGTCCATCCTGGATAATTGGAGTATCTATAGGTTGTTGGCCGTTATTGTCTGGGATTCGAGCATCATTTACATTGATTGCAATTCTTTCAAAGGTAATATCTGGTCTTCCGCCTGCTTGTCCTACACAAATCACCAGGAATGGTTTTAGTTCATCCATATATTCTTTTAATGTATTTATAGACTCATTAAATACAGTTGGTAATTGACGTGCGACTACGGTGTGATGTTTAATTACTTGTTCATTTAATTTCTTGACTGCTTCTATTGATGGATTTGTTTGTTCCCCACCAAATGGATCAAAGCCTGTGATTAAAATATTTCCCATTGGTATGCCTCCTAAAACAATTAACTTTTTCGTATCTTATAAAAAAAGGTTTATGGACTTTTTCAATGTTAAATAGACCCTAACACTATTTTTTGAATGATTCAACAATTTGTTGTTGTAATTTTTTCCTAATTGTTATACATTAATAACGACAATTAAATTGAATATTTCTTTATCAAGAGAGGTAGAGGGAAATGGCCCTATGACACCTCAGCAACCTTCAGCTATAAAGTTGAAAAGGTGCTAATTCCATCAAGTTCATTTCGGACTTGGGAGATAAGGAGAACGGCTCTGCTTTTAAAAGTCCTTCTTCTTATGAAGGGCTTTTTTATTTTTCTAAATGATTTTAGGGGGAAAATTAATGTTTGAAATTGAGACAAGACTTGTACAAATTGGGAACAAAAGTGACACCGCAACTGGTACCGTCAACCCACCAGTCTACTTTTCTACGGCTTATAGGCACGAAGGAATTGGTGAATCAACAGGATTTGACTATAGTAGAACTGGAAATCCAACTCGTGGGTTATTAGAAAAAGCCATTGCAAATTTAGAAGGCGGTGATCAAGGCTTCGCATGTAGTTCGGGGATGGCCGCAATTGCTACTCTATTGTGCTTATTCCAATCAGGAGATGAATGGATTGTATCAAAGGATTTATATGGTGGAACTTATCGCTTGTTGGAAGAAGGCTATCGTAAATGGGGATTGACTAGCCAATACGTTAATACAGCAAATACCCAAGAGGTAGAAAATGCTATCACCTCCTCAACAAAGGCAATTTTCTTGGAAACTCCATCTAATCCACTAATGGAGATCACAGATATTCAAGAAATCGCAGCCATTGCTAAGAAACATGATTTACTACTTATAGTAGATAACACTTTCTACACACCTTTACTTCAAAGACCTATTGAATTAGGGGCAGATATTGTCATTCATAGTGCAACTAAATACCTTGGTGGCCATAATGATGTGCTGGCAGGTTTGATTGTGTCTAAAGGGAAGAAGCTTAGCGAACAATTGTTTTATCATCATAATGCATCTGGAGCAGTGCTCAGCCCATTTGATTCATGGCTGTTAATTAGGGGGATGAAAACATTATCGCTTCGAATGGCGAAACATGAGGAAAACGCAAAAAAGGTTGTTTCTTATTTACAAAATCATGAAGCAGTTAGTGATGTCCTATACCCTGGTCGTGGAGGCATGATCTCTTTTAGGTTGAAGAAAGAGGAATGGGTTCCTAAATTATTGAAATCGTTTAGGCTAATTACATTTGCTGAAAGCCTTGGTGGTGTTGAAAGCTTCATTACATATCCAGCCACTCAAACACATGCTGATATCCCTGAGGAAATTCGTATAAGTCGTGGGGTATGTAATCGTCTTCTTCGTTTATCTGTCGGAATCGAAAATGAAACCGATTTAATCAATGATTTAGAATATGCCCTTAAATCAGTACAAGTGGAGGTATTATCATGAACGAAAGTCCCTGTTTTTCATTTCAAACCAATCTATTGCATCATTCAAACAAAACAGAGCCAACAACCGGAGCGGTAAATGTCCCTATTCATTTATCGTCGACTTTTCATCAAAATAAATTAGATCATTTTGGTGAATATGATTATTCTCGTTCAGGTAATCCAACCAGGAAAGCATTAGAAGAACAGATAGCTCTACTTGAAAATGGCTATAGAGGGTTTGCATTTTCTTCAGGTATGGCAGCTATTTCAAGTACATTTTTATTATTTTCCCAATGGGATCATATCATCATTTCTGAAGATGTATATGGCGGCACATACCGAGTGGTAACAGAAGTACTTAATAGACTTGGAATCTATCATACCTTTGTTGATATGACGAATTTAGAAGAAGTTAAAAAAGCGATACGGCCAAACACAAAGGCCTTTTACATCGAAACACCATCAAATCCATTATTAAAGATCATAGACATACAAGCAATTAGTCAGATAGCGAAAGAAAAAAACGCATTAACGATTGTCGATAACACATTTCTTACTCCCCTTCTACAGAAACCGTTAGATCTGGGTGCTGATATTGTTTTGCATAGTGCAACTAAATTTTTATCTGGTCATAGTGATGTATTAGCAGGATTGGCCGTTGTAAAAAATCCAGAACTTGCTGATAGGCTCTATTTTTTACAAAATTCATTTGGTGCAGTATTGGGGGTTCAAGATTGCTGGCTTCTATTAAGAGGGTTAAAGACCTTATATGTAAGATTGAAACAATCCACATCATCTGCAGAAAAACTAGCGTCCTATCTTGAGAGTCACCCATTCATCAGAAAGGTATTTTATCCAGGTCTACCTTCACATCCAGGTTATTATCTACAGAAATCTCAAGCTAATGGTCCAGGTGCAGTCCTTTCCTTTGAACTTTATAATGAAGAACAAATAGGAGACTTTATTGAACACTTGAAAATCCCTGTTTTTGCTGTTAGCTTAGGTGCGGTTGAATCTATTCTTTCTTATCCCGCCAAGATGTCACACGCCTCTATGTGTGAGGAAGAACGAAATAAACGTGGTATTTCTAACAAGTTATTGAGATTATCTGTGGGCATTGAGAATGTCGATGATTTGATTAAAGACTTCGAGTATGCGTTTAATCAATGTGCGGTTTATTCTTAGAGCAAAAGGAACACCGTTCAAAAATTTGAACGGTGTTTATTATCTCACTATGAAATGGTCATTTGTTTGAGTGCTAGTTTAGCATTTTCCCTGGCTTTTTCTGTAGTATCTGATGTCGACAATGTAACTGCCATTCTCCGTCCAAGTTTAGTGACAGGCTTCCCAAAAATACGGACTTGAGTATTTTCAAAAGCTAAAGCTTTCTCCACGCCACTAATTGTGTAATCATTTAATTCGTCAACTGTTTTAAGTGGGCGACTTGCTCCTGGGGTTAGAAGATTGATTTCAGTAATCGGAAAACCTAAAATGGCGCGAACATGTAAAGCGAACTCAGATAAGTTTTGTGTGACCAAAGTAACCAACCCAGTATCATGAGGACGTGGCGATACTTCACTGAAGTAGACTTTATCCTTAGAAAGGAATAACTCGACACCAAATATGCCATAACCACCTAGCTCATCAGTTATCGTCTTTGCGATTCTTTCAGCTTCATGAGTTTGAGTTTCGCTCATCCTATGTGGTTGCCAAGATTCAATATAATCGCCATCCTTTTGAATATGTCCAATTGGTGCACAGAACTTTGTCCCATTTACTGCACGAACTGTAAGAAGAGTGATTTCTGAGTCAAATTGAATGAATTCCTCTATTATGACTCTCCCGTTTTGAACCCTTCCTCCCTCCATTGCAATATTCCAGCATCTTCCCAATTCTTCTTCTGAACGACATACGCTCTGACCTTTACCTGAAGAACTCATAAGAGGCTTGATCACACATGGGAAGCCGATTTCTTTAGCAGCAAGAGTAAAGTCTTCAAATGTTTCAGCAAAACGATATTTAGCTGTAGGTAGCCCTAGTTCTTCAGACGCTAATCTTCGAATCCCCTCACGATCCATCGTTAACTTAGCCGCACGTGCATTAGGGATAACTCGATATCCTTCAGCTTCCAACAATATAAGCTCTGAAGTGGCTATTGCCTCAATTTCAGGAACAATCAAATCCGGTTGTTCTTTTTCAATGATTTCTCTAATTTGATTAGGATCAAGCATATCAATGACATAACTGCGTTGTGCTACCTGCATGGCTGGTGCATGTTCATATCGATCCACAGCAACTGTCTCAACACCAAGACGTGCAGCTTCTAAAAGCACTTCTTTTCCTAATTCACCTGAACCAAGTAATAAGATTTTTTTTGAGAGATACATAGGGTCCTCCTCAGTGGTTTTTTACCATTATAAACGAATTATAGATAAATAAAAACTATAATTAATCGTCTTTACAGATATAAACGTGATTTCATATATTTATTATCGGAAATTTACACTTTAAAAACGAACAATTGTGATTGTCGGATTTTTTAGGGATACACCAGATATTCCATACTAATGTTTGAATGAGAATACATAATTGGGACAAAAACTAAGAGATGGGTATTAATAATTTACTTTTTTTATAAAAATTTCCTTTACCCATTAGACTAAGACCCTTAATAGAAAGAAGGTTGAATTTATGGCATACAAAGTTAAAGATATAATGATTTCGGAAGCGGAAATTAAGGAAAGAGTGAAGAAAATTGCAGAGGAAATTGTGACCTCTTTTAATAATGAAGAAATTGTGATGATTATTGTTCTAAAAGGATCGTTTGTATTTGCAGCTGACTTAATCCGTGAGATGCAAGGCGATATTAAAGTTGATTTTATCTCAGTTTCGAGTTATAACGACCAAACTGAAACTTCTGGTAAAGTAAAACTATTAAAGGATCTGGATGCTAATATTACGAATCAGAATGTAGTAGTTATTGAAGATATTATTGACAGTGGACTAACCTTACATTTTTTGCGAGACCATTTACAGATGCATAAACCTAAGCAAATCAAAATTTGTACTCTTTTAGACAAGCCCGAAAGAAGAAAAGTTGACTTAATGGTCGATTTTGTTGGCTTTGTTATTCCTGACGAATTCATTGTTGGATATGGCATTGATTATGCACAAAAATACAGAAATCTGCCTTATATCGCTACGGTGGAAGAATATTAGGCTATGAAATAAAGGGAAGGATACTTTTTGAATAAGAAATGTATCCTTCCCTTAAATTGTGATACCAATAATATATTTTAGTTTTATTCCTTTACAATAAACATATTATTTATCATACATGTATTTCCAAAAGGAATGATGAAGGATGATTTTCATAAATGGTAAAGAAACCGATGTAAGTCAGATCTCCCTTGAAAGATTCCCGCCGGAAGCCTACGATATCCTTCATTTGATGGCAAAAAATAACAAGAGATATGAATTTCAATATTTGTGGGAGCTAGAATGGGACTTAGCAATTAGGCTCCATACCGTACTTGAAGCTACAAATTTATATAAAAGTGCAGCTAAATTTGCAAGCTTCAGCACATCAAAATGTAATGAAAAATATTGGAGGCTTACAGAAAAAGGGGCATTTGAACTAAAAAAAGGTGTTACACCGCAGACCGGAATCGAAGATATTTTTATAAACAGTGATAAATATGCTTTTGAATGTGCAACAGCTGTCGTAATCGTTCTATATAAGGCAGTCCTAGATACAATAGATACGAACACCTTCAATCGTAACTTTGCCAACCTCGTATTATATGATTGGCAGTATGATCCAGACTTAGTTTTAAAAGATAGCGTTGGGACTGATTATTTGCCTGGGGATATTTTATATTTTAAAAACCCCGATTATAATCCCGAAACACCAGAGTGGAAAGGTGAAAATTCAATATTATTAGAGGAAGGTCTTTTCTATGGGCATGGGATAGGTATAAAAACGGAAGAGGGTATGATTAGGGTATTAAATAGGAAAAGAAAAAAAGATGCAAAAATATCAGCCTATCTTACAGAAAATATTATACGAGTAGATGCATATAATATTAGTCAATTAAGAAACGTAAATCTTTATCCGATTACGAAAAGAAAATATAATATTTTTGCAGATATCATTATTTCCAAAGTCGGTTCAAAAATATATCTTTTATAACATAAAAAGAAGCATGAGAAATGCTCCTTTCAGACTGAAGACAAACTCGAAGGATTTCGGGTTTGCCTTCAGTCTTCTTTCTTTTAGAATGAAAGAAGTTGATTGTACATAATTTTGAGGTGATATGCGATGATGACGAAAAATCAAATCAATGAACGTGAACAATAAGAAATGCTGGCTATTGAACAACTTGTTCCACAAGACTACTTAGTCCGAAAACTCGATGCAGCTATTGATTTTACCTTCATCTATCCGTTAGTCCAACGTGTATTCGTTCCACGCAGCGACAGATGAAAAGCGATTTGTAGTGTGAAGGATTGTGACACCAGGAAATATACACTATAGTCATATCCTGAAGCCATTAGTCGAACAGATTATAGAAAAGGTTCAAAAACCTATTGCATTGGCGGCGGATGCTTCTTATAAAACACCAGCGATTACGAATTTTCTTTTGGAACATCACATGTTACTCGTTCTTCCAAATATATGCAAAGCGTAAGGAAACGATTGAACGGGTCTTTACGGATGCGTAGGAAAAGCATGGTATGCGTTGGACAACCCTAAGAGGATTGAAAATATTGTCCATGCAGGCGATGCTTACGTTTACATCCAAAAATTTAAAGAAACTGGCAACTTGGACATGGAAAGTTGCTTGAGGATGATTTATAAAGCTTAATGAACAGGTTTTTAAGTTGATTTTTTTTGGACACTGGTTGATTGGAGCGGAAGGCGCTTGACTCCTGGGGGATTAGCGTTACAGGCGAGACCCCGCAGGAGCGGTAGCGACGAGGAGGCTCGGCGAACGCCCCTGGAAAGCAAGCGCCTGGAGCGGAAATCAACCTTTTCGCCTACCATACATATCAAAAATGACAAAAGGTATCGAGAGAGCGTACTCTCGATACCTTTTGTCGACAATCTGAAAGGAGCATGAGAAATGCTCCTTTTTATGTAAATTTGTACTTTAGTCTCCGACAAAGAAAATACATTGAAATAAACAAACAAAAAACTCTGGTTCTTGAATAGGGCATTCCCTTTCAATTTCTAAATATGTCTTGAACAATTCAGTTGATTTCATTTTCCATCTTGCAACTTCTTTACCTTGATGATAAAATCTCGCCCAATCCATGAGTTCCTTTTTTACGATAAATTCACTCGAATTATTTGTAATCCGAAATTCAGGTGCAACTTTTTGCCATGATTTATAACTTACTTTATAATCCTCATTTGTCTTACAATTGATTACTATATAGCTTGGCTTCCCAAACCACGGCGATAATTTTTTACACTGATAAACTATATCTCTATCATTTGTATATACATCAATCTGAGTAGACCAATCAATGTCAAATATGTAATTCCCAATCTTTGTCATAAAGTTTTTGTACGTTCTTTTGAAATTACATACTACATTACCTTGATCATCAATTACATCAATCATCTTAATCGAAGGCTTTAACATTGGAGGTGCGTAGGTGTATTTCTGCATATAGGTCTCCTATTACTCGTTCTTTGTTTAGAAACATAATATATTATACAGGAAAATCTACTAAATAGGGTCAATTTTCCAAATAAGACAAAAAAAGCATGGCAATCTGTTACAAGATGTCATGCTGCTTTTTATGTTCGAAAAGTGAACATGGAAACCTATTTTTGAATTAAAACATACTTAATGAATATTTTGATGACAGCATCTCCAAGAGCTTCAACCCTGCAACGCTATTCCCTCTTTCATCAAGGGCAGGACCGAGAATCCCTAAGCCATATCGATGGGGAATCGCACCCATGATTCCTCCTGACACTCCACTTTTCGCTGGTATACCTACTCTTATTGCAAACTCACCTGATGCATTGTACATTCCGCAGGTCACCATGAAGGTTTTGCATATTCGAGCCACTTCCTCTGGTATGATCCGTCTATTTGTCACAGGGTCTATGCCATTCATGGCGAATACTATGCCAATCCTGGCTAAATCAAAGCAATCTACTTCAATGGCACATATTTTTGTATACAAATCCATTAAATCCTCAACCTTTTCATCTATAACTCCATGCTGTTTCATATAATAGCAAAGTGAACGGTTAAGAAACGACGTTTCAAATTCCGATTTTGCGACTTCTTCGGAATAAGTGACCTTTGAATTTCCACTTAGTTCTCTAACGAATGAAAGTATCTTATTAAATCGGTCCAGGACTGTATTTCCATATATCATATGTGCAACTGCGAGCGCTCCTGCGTTGATCATTGGGTTCAAAGGTTTGGAAGGATTGTTAATTTCAAGCTTAATGATTGAATTGAAAGGATCACCAGTCGGTTCATAGCCAACCTTGCTAAAAACATAATCTTCGCCACAGTCAATTAGAGCATATGCAAGGGTAAGGACTTTTGAGATACTTTGCAGTGTCATCTTATCACTAGTATCTCCTGCTGAAACACATTCTCCATCTGGATGGTAAATGGCAATCGACAAGTCATCTCTATTGGCATTCAGTAAAGCCGGAATATAATCTGCTAATTTCCCCTGTTTCGTGAATTTTTTTGCATTCAAAACTAATTCGTTTAATTCCTCTTGTGAGAGTATACTCATCTGGAAACACCAACTTTACCACAATTCATTTTTGTTATTTTAACCAAGTAACCTAACTTTACTTTATAAAATTGAAAATCAGCCCCAATTTATTTGAGGCTGATTTTTTTGAACTACTTCGTAATGGAAATGATATGTTCTTCTTTTAACTCCACATTGCCAGTTTTATTGATGACCACCGATTCCTCTGGTTTAAGGTTAGTGAATACAATTGGCGTCATGATCGAAGGTGCATGATGTTTAAGATAATGTAAATCCACATTTAACAACATCTGACCAACCTCTACCCGATCATTTTCCTTTACTAGAGACTCGAAGCCTTCCCCTTTTAGTTTTACTGTATCTATTCCAACATGGATTAATATCTCTCGACCAGAATCAGACAGTATTCCTATGGCATGCTTTGTTGGAAACAGATTGATGATTTGTCCATCGACTGGAGACACGATCGTTCCTTCAGAAGGCACAATCGCAAATCCATCTCCCATCATTTTTTCAGAAAAGACGGCATCAGGAACTTCAGTAATGGATTTAATCTCACCTTTTATAGGTGAATAGAAACGTTCCTCTTTATGTTCGGTCTGAAGGGCTTTTGGATTTACTTCTTCTATTTGTTGTTCAACTCCACCTTTTGTTGGCTTTTCTACAACGCGAGGTTTTTTACCGCCCATAATATCCTTCATTTGACCTTTAATGGTTTCAGATCTAGGTCCAAATATAGCTTGAATGTTATTACCTACTTCAAGCACTCCAGCAGCACCAAGCTTTTTCAATTGATCCTTATTGACTTCGTTAACATCATTGACAGAGACACGAAGTCTCGTGATACATGCATCCAGGTGAGTGATGTTTTTTTCCCCACCCATTGCTTGAAGAATTTCGTATGGTAAGTTTCCACCTTTATGGTTTTTGCCTACCTCCTCTTCCTCTGTAGCATCTTCACGTCCTGGTGTTTTTAAATTAAACGTGCGAATCGCAAAACGGAAACCAAAATAATAGATGATTGCAAATACTGCCCCTACCGGAATCACGATCCAAGCATTTGTTTGAGGGTTGATTAATCCAAAAAGGATATAGTCAATCAACCCACCTGAGAATGTCATGCCAATTTTAACATCTAATAAATGCATGATCATAAAGGATAAACCAGCGAATATAGCATGAATACCAAATAATACAGGAGCTACGAACAGGAAGGAAAACTCTAGTGGTTCTGTAATACCTGTCAAGAAAGATGTTAATGCAGCTGAGCCCATAAGACCCCCGACTAATACTTTCTTTTCAGGGCGTGCTTCATGATAAATCGCCAAAGCTGCTGCAGGCAATCCGAACATCATGAACGGGAACTTCCCTGTCATAAAGGTACCTGCCGTTAAGTTTTGAACATTATCTGCTATTTCTGCCATGAAAATCCGTTGATCCCCACGGACTGTTTCACCAGCATTCGTCACATATTCTCCAAATTCGAACCAGAATGGTGAATAAAAAATATGATGTAATCCGAACGGGATTAAAGATCTTTCAATTAATCCAAAAATAAATGCTGAAAGTGTCAAGTTTGCATGTACCATGTTTTGTGAAAAGGCATTTAATCCAGTTTGAATGGGTGGCCAGATTACAAGCATGAGTAAACCAAGTAGGAGGGAAATAGCTGCCGTTATGATCGGGACGAAGCGTTTTCCGGCAAAGAAGCCTAAATAGGATGGCAATTCGATTTCATAGAATCTGTTAAACAGCATTGCGGCTATAATCCCCACTATAATTCCACCAAATACACCAGTTTGAAGAGTTGGAATTCCTAATACATTTGCATAATTAAGGCCATTGACATCTTCTGCAGTTATTCCTGCTGCTGTCCCCATTGTCACGTTCATGATCAAATATCCAATGATGGCAGCCAATCCAGCTACGCCATCACCACCAGCAAGCCCTACCGCTACCCCAACTGCAAAAAGGACTGGTAAATTACTAAATACAATGTCGCCAGCTTTTTGCATGATAGATGCAACCATTGCTACCCCACTGTTATCAAGAAAAGGCGCTAACTCTAATAAAGCAGGGTTCTTAAGCGCTGCACCGAGCGCTAGAAGGATTCCTGCTGCTGGTAGAAGTGCAACTGGTAGCATTAACGCCTTCCCGACTTTTTGCAAAACGCCAAAAGCTCTTTTGAACATTTCAGAACCTCCTGTGTTTAAATCAATAAAAAAGAAAAAAGCATAAGAGAAGAGGACTGTTTAAAACATATAGAGATAGATTACCCTATAAATTTTAAATCAATCATGCTCTTCCCTTATGCTTGAATGTCCTGATTATGAAAAGTAATTCAAGCCCATAGCTTCACGGACCTCTTGCATAGTTTCTTTCGCTATTTCACGGGCTCTATCTGTACCCGCCATCAAAATCTCATCGACTTTTTTCGGATTCTTTTGATATTCAACTCTCCTGTCCCTCATTGGCTCCAGTAGTTCATTAATGGCACCTGCAACTTTTTGTTTGCATTCCATACATCCAATTTGCCCTTTTTTACAACTTTCATAGATTTCATCGGATGTTTCTTTTCGAAATGCTTGATGATACGCGTAGATTGGACAAATATCTGGATGCCCAGGGTCATTTTTATGAATTCGGGAGGGATCTGTCTTTGCTTTTCTAATTTTCTCTGATGCTTCATCTTGTGTTGAATCCAATATCAACGCATTCCCCATGCTTTTACTCATCTTGTTGCTTCCATCTAAACCTATTAGCCGTGGCACTTCACCAACTAATGGAGTGGGCTCAACCAATATGGGTTGGTACAGTTGATTGAAGCGACGGACTATTTTTCTTGATTGTTCAATATGGGGAATTTGATCTTCCCCAACTGGTACCAATGTAGCTTTACAAAATGTAATATCTGCAGTTTGACTAATGGGATATCCAAGGAAGCCATAATTCATCTCATTGTTTCCACGTGTCCTTGCTTCAGCTTTAATAGTAGGATTATGGCGTAGAGAATTCACAGTAACAAACATGGAATAATAGGCTGTCAATTCTGCGATTTCTGGAATTAAGGATTGTACAAAAATAGTCGCTTTATTTGGATCAATCCCCGCAGCTAAATAATCCATAGCTACATGACGTAAGTTTTCCTTGATAAGCCCAGGATGTTCAAAATGTGTCGTTAATGCCTGAACATCCGCTAGTAATAGAAATGTTTCGTATTTATGCTGCAACTCCACTCGATTCTTTAAACTCCCAACGTAATGGCCAAGGTGAAGTTTTCCTGTAATTCGATCCCCTGTTAAAATACGGTCCTTCATATGAAATCCTCCTAATAAATCTGATTAGTATTTTGTTTTCAGAGCTCCACCACCAACCTTCTTCCAAGACCATCACCCCCTTAAAGAAATTCGAATTTAAAAAACAAAAAAACCCCGGCCAGAAAAAGGACGAGGTTCTCGTGGTACCACCTTAATTAATCGCAATGCGACTCACTCTTAAGTACGGAAAGGTAGAAGTCCTTTCGATACTCCTCTCTTTGATAACGGAGAGAGAATCCCGGCAACGCCTACTAATTAGGTTCAGCGGAGCGATTCAGAAGCCCATTCCGTATCAGGTGAGGATCGGTTCACAGCAACCACCGACTCTCTGGACCTCACTATCTGATACGTACTTACACTTCATCAACATCGTTTATTCGTTCGAAATAATATTATTCATAGTATATTACCTTAGTAAATAGAAATCACTAAGTTTTTTGAAAAAGATGGGAAATAGTGACATTCCTCAATAAGCATAATAATTTTGATAATACACTATAAAAAAAGAGAGCAATCTTTTCATTGCTCTCAAAGAAATTTTACTCTTCTTCCTCGTCCATTAATTCATCAAATGCAGCTGAAACTTTATCAAATTCTTCATCACTTTCAATCGCAGTAAAATCTCCATCTGAATCTACTTTCAAAAAGAAGATATCAATGTCGTCTTCTGTTTCCTCTTGAAGATCCTCCACAAAGCTGACAGCAACGTATTCCGCTCCTTCAATATCAACAGCTGCCAATACTTCTACTTCATTTTCATTATCATTCTCATCGCTAATTGTAAAAACTTCTCCAACTTCAACCTTTGCCATGTCTCATTCTCCTCTCGGTATAGAATAATTCTACTTTAAATCTTCCCAAACTGATAGAAAGTAATCCAATCTTAACAAAAATTTTACTTAATTACCAATTCAGCCTTTTACGCAAGGAAGTAATATGTGCTATATGATGACGACAATGCCAATCATAAAGGCCAATATTTTGCTCTAAAGTAATTTCTCCAGAATCAGGATGTTGGAAAGTCTTTTTTAATTCGGTAGGACTAATATTACGTAAAACATAAACCCATCTTTTATGTAGGGCTCCTAATAAGTCTAAAGAAATTTCAATAGGTAGTTTAGAATCTGGAAGCTCCGCCCATCGATCTTCAGAATAAGGTTTAATGGTAGGGTTATCTTCTGTAAGAGCTAGTTTGAATCTCACATAGCTATTCATATGACTATCCACTAAATGATGGATGACTTGGCGTATTGTCCATCCCTCTGGCCGATAAGGTGTATCTAACTGATTATCCCCTAAATTTTGAACAGCTTGTCTTAATTTTGTAGGAGTATTATAAATCTCTTCTATCCATGTATCAATTGTTTCCCTCGAAATTTCTTCATTAAAAACATACTTACCAATTGGGTATCTTAAATCCTCCATTTTCATTCCCCTTTATAAAACATTACTTAAATCTATAGATTCTATTTATTTTTGAATCCTCCTTTTTAGGTATCTGGAAAAGCTATGGATGGTGCCTGGCACTTTAATAAAATCAATAATTCTACGAAATCTATGTTCATTAATTAATGAGAAAAGTTAAACCTGGAAAGTATAATAAAAAACCCCTCTATTAGTACCCATGTTGGCCAATAAAGGGGAGTAGTTATGTTATCGGAGTTTTTGCTCCAATTTTGACTGTAATAATTCTATTTTATTTGGAAGAAGTTTTTGCTCCAATTTTGACTGTAATAATTCTATTTTATTTGGAAGAATAAACAAATACTCGATTAAACTCTCTAAAAGCTCCATTAATAAAGCAGCCATTTCTTGATCAATTTCTTTTTCAAGATCAAGCATCTGGTAAAAGATACTTCCAGGCTGGGCTAGTTGACTTAGAAATTGCAAGGGCCTTGCAAAATCATCATGCTTTTGCAATTGTTCAAATTGCTTTGAAGGATTTTGCCCTTTAATTTCTTCACCGAGAAAGTTTTTAAGAATACTTTCAAGGACTCGCTTAGACATGACTACAGTGGCAACAGAGTCTTTGAATTCGCTTACGTTTAAAGCCGATCGGTAAGCCATTGTTAAATCAGCCGGAATATCTTTGATATTCTCTAGATGAGTCAAAAGTTCTTTGGCTGAGTTGGGGTCATATATATAAAGTACATTTTCTTCGTTGACTTGCTCCATTTGGTTAAGAATCATGATAAAGACTGACTCTTCTTTGCAGGACGAACAAACTCCATGTGAAAGAATGCTGGATTTACATGTTTGATTATAATTAACTTTTATAGTAAAAAGGCTTGTTCTACTACATTTTGGACATTTACATTGCACACTTGCAGGTAATTTCTTATACCCGAATTGACTATGAGAAACAATCTGTGCAGGCAACACCCTTCTCATAAAATCCCCTCACTATATCTAAAATCTCAATTCTAATATATTTTAGTATAACATTGAAAATCTGGAGCAAAAGCCTGTAAAATTTGGAATTTGCAATTTAGTTGCATTGAGTATTGGATAATCAATGAGGTGTAACTTGAAGTTAAGGATATATACACTTTGTTCGGACGAAATGTGATGGATAAATAAAAATACTAGCGAATAACCCTCTCTATCTGTGGATAGATTCAATAAAAAATGGATATATCTCCGTTTCTCCAAAAAAGTGTAGGAAAAATTTTAAAAAGTTGGATAAAGAAACCAAAAAGTGTAGGATATCTAGCATTGAGTGTTGAATAAACGGACTCGAGTGCTTGATAAATGTAGGTTCTAACTTGGAGTCAGCGACTTAACCAATTTCTAATGCAAGAAGGCACTAATTAAATTAGGTCCACCCTATACAAAAAACCCCATATCATAACAAGATATGAGGTGCAAACTAATCCTATAATAATTTCTCCATATAATAACGATCTTCCCCATTCCCGAATTCAGAGTATCTCGTTTCTTTAATCTCAAATCCTTCTCTTTCATACAACTTTACTGCTGGAATGTTTTTCACACTTACAGTCAAGCAGACCAATGAGAAACCATCGTTCTTTAAGATGGTGTAAACTTCTCGTAAGAATTTCTTGCCGATGCCTTTCCCTTTATGATCCGATCTAACATAATACCCGAATATATAGGCTTTATCAGGATTATTATAATCTCTCATGCACTCACAAACTGCGACTGGCCTGTCATCGTCTTGTTGCCGATAAAGGATAAGTTTACCGTATCTTGCAATAGGTACAAGTGTTTGCTCATCGACGGCACCTGTTCCAGGGAAAGCATCCCTTTCAAGCTCGATCATCAATTTTTGCTCCTCGGGAGTTAATTTTTTAGGGACTTCGATATAGAAAGGTTTATCAATGACAGTCATCTTAATCCTCCTCATTCTATGAAATACGTAATATCTTTTAATGGCCAGATCTCATCTGGGATATTCTTATAAGGAAAATTCATTAATTCATTCGATGCAACTCCAGGAGCATCTACATAAATGACTTTACTGATTAGAGGGTCAAAGGCTGCTCGGAAATGATTTTTTACCTTCATACCAAGGATACGATAGGAGGTTGGTTCGATGCCGATATGGCGGAACATTTCAGGATCATTTGCTGACATGGGCCGTCCGATCAACAAAATGTCGACTTCCCCTATTTTAATATAGGCAGCACCTTTAACATCGACACGTAAATGCTGATTGAATGGACCACTATTGAAAAATATTCCGTCTGATAGGGAAATGACCTTTGCATGCACTTCGACAGGAGTTCCGAATTCAGGGGAAGTCTTTCCTCCCAACTTTAATTCAACCGTCCCACCTACCCCAGCCCTCCTACATTTTTCTATGGATTCGGGGTCCGTCAAACCTCCAAACAAACTCCTAGGGTGATTAATTCTAATAAACTCCCTTAATAACGCGGTCGTATCACCACTCCCACAGCTTAAAGGATTATCAGAAATATCTGCCAAGACAATCGGTTTTTCTTCATTCATTGATAAGGCTAGTTTCATACCTTCACTCACTGTCGGAAGTTTCATAATAAAGTCCTGTCTTAAATCCCAATACTTCTTTGCCAGTTCCTTTGCTGCTTTTTTAGCACTCACTTTATTTTCCGCAATGACAAGGACACTTGCCCCAACCATTGGAATATCAGAATAAGGAAATCCCCCAAAGACCGATGCATTTTTGATAAAATCATTGCCCTCCATAGTGATTGCTAGGTCAACCATTACCTGCATGGGCCCCTCTTCCGTCCTCATATTGATTGAAGGTGGCATCATTGGAAGCTTGATGAAGGCAGCTTCATAGCGTTTTCCTTCCAGTAAATGCTCCAGCATGATTTTTGCTGCATTCACTCCTTGATCATACATGTCGACGTGAGGATATGTTTTATAGCCGAAATGATAGGGAGTATGTTTGATCATTTCTGAGCTGAGATTTGCATGCATATCTAAAGTGGTCGCGATTGGAATTTCGTTTCCTAGCAAACTTCTAATTTCGTGTAACAGTTTCTCTTCAGGGTCAAAAATATCTTCGACTACCATTGCACCATGTAGGGCAAGGAGCAAACCGTCAAGCTGGCCTGCCTTCTGAATTTCAAACAACATTTCCTTTTCAATTTGAAGATATGCTTCATTCGTTACAGTACCTGAAGGCGTGGCAGCTGCACATAATAAAGGGACAATTTCCACCTCGTCAACTCTCTTCAATACATCCAAAAAGCCACCGACTTCAGTTTTAGTGTCAGTATACGCAGTAAATATTTCGACCGATTTGAAATATCCCTCATTATAAAATGCCTGGATATCGGTTTTTAAAGGGGCAAAACTATGGGATTCATGATAAAAAAATGCAATCCCAATTCTATATTTCTTCATATGGCCACTCCTTCTGTTAAGAAAAAAGTAGGTGTCCATTCTGGGGCACCATCGTCGCCCTTAAGCAGATAATAAATTAATAGGTGGTGTAAACCGACTTCCATTCGGTCATGACATCAAATGCATGATGGGAAACTTCACGATGGCCGTTACCGGAATGCTTCGTTCCTCCAAACGCAACACCCAACTCTGCATTTGATGTCCCATTATTTATATAAACTAGGCCACTTTCAATCTCTTTAGCTCCACGATTTGCAAAGTGGAGACTGCTAGTAAACAAGGATGTGGATAATCCATATACCGTATCGTTATTAACCTCGATGGCTTCTTCAAAACTATTAACCTCAATAAATGCTAAAACTGGTCCGAAAATTTCTTCCTGTGCAACACGATCACTGTTTTTTACATTGCTTAAAACAGTAGGTTCGTAAAAAAATCCTTGTTCACTTGGAATTCTCTTTCCGCCACATTCAACTACGGCGCCTTCTTGAATTGCCAAAGAAACATATTGCTCCACTGTTTCTAGTTGATTCCTATTGGTAAGTGGTCCTATATCCACTCCTGCCTCAAGTCCATTTCCTGCTTTTAGTTTTTTAGTTAGTGAAACGACCTTTTTAAGTAGCTTTTTCTTCACATTAGATTCCACTATGACTCGACTGGCAGCAGTACACCTTTGTCCTGTCGTCGTAAATGCTGCTTTAACGATTGCTTCAGCTGCTAAGTCCAAATCCGCATCCTTCAAGACAATGGCAGCATTTTTCCCACCAAGCTCTAATGAAACTCTTTTCAAGGTTTTTGCAGCTGTTTCTGATAACTTAATTCCTACTTCTGTAGAGCCTGTAAAAGAAATGACCTTAACATCTTTATGCTCAGCAAGTTGAACGCCAACTTTACTACCTGCACCAGTCACTAGATTTAATACGCCCTTGGGCAGGCCAACTTCATGAAATACTTCTGTAAAAATTTGAGCTGATAATGCGACCTCAGAAGCTGGCTTCCATACTACTGTATTCCCACTGATTAATGCCGCTAATATTTTATAACCAGCCAAAGCCACTGGAAAATTCCATGGAGTGATACATGCTACCACACCAACTGGTTCACGGACCATCATGATATGACGATTGCCAGCACCTGACGAAACTGTTTCTCCAAAAAGCCTACGTCCTTCCCCTGCCATGTACTTGCATGTTTCTACCACTACTCCGACTTCCCCAAGAGACTCCGCTAAAACTTTACCCATTTCCTTTGTCATCGTATTGGCTAAAGACTCTTTTCTCTCTTCAAAAAGCTGTGCGGCTTTCCAAAGAAATTGGGCCCGTTCTGGAAGTGGGGTGTTTTTCCACCATCTAAATGCAAATTTCGCACTTTCTACGGCTTTGTCAACTTGTGAAGGGGTGGCAAAGGCACAATATCCTTCAACTTGACCCGTTGCAGGATTCGCGCTCTCGAAGTATTCCTGGTTTACATCTTGTACCCAAGATCCGTTAATATATAGTCCTTTTTTAGTAGCTTGATGAATCAACCTAACCCCTCCCTAAAAAGTATCCTTAACAGCCTTTTCTAAGATGCTCAAGCCTTGGTCTAAATCTTTTTCATTAATATTTAGTGGTAACATTAAACGGATGGTCTGGCCTTGCACTCCACAATTCATAATTAAAAGCTTATTATCCAAACATTTCTGTTTTATGGCTGGTACTGCATGGCTGGCAATATCATCATGGAATTCAATTCCGATCATCAAGCCCAAACCGCGAATATCTTTTATTCCTGGTAGCCCTTTTAGTGACTCTCGTAAGCGTTCCACAATCTTCGCCCCTATATCTCTACTGCGGTCTACTAATCCATCTGCTTCAATCACTTTAATGTTTGCAAGTGCTGCTGCACATGAAATTGGATTTCCACCAAATGTTGAACCATGACCACCAACAGGCCATTTTTCGTGAATTTCCCTACTTGCAACAATTGCACCAAGGGGCATGCCGCCTGATAAAGCCTTTGCCAAAACCATAATGTCTGGACATACTCCAGAATGCTCTGCAGCAAACATTTTACCTGTGCGTCCAAATCCAGTTTGAACTTCATCAAAGATTAATAAAATGCCGTGCTGTTTAGTGATTTTCTTCAGCTCACGTAAAAATTCAGGTGGTGCCGGGAAGTAACCGCCTTCCCCCATGACAGGTTCAATGACAATGGCAGCCACTCGCGAAGGATCGATACGTAAATCAAAGATTTTTTGTAGCTGGTGTAAACAGTAGGAGGTTACCTCATCTTCCTTTACACCTTTTAATTGGGTGGGATAAGGGTAAGGAGCATGATACACTTCACCTAAGATAGGTTCATAGTATTTTCGATATTTGGAACTGGAAGCTGTAATGGCTGTGGCACCGAGTGTTCTGCCGTGAAAGGATCCTTCGAAAGCTATGATTCCTGGTCTTCCCGTTGCCGCGCGTGCTAGTTTAATTGCACCGTCAATGGCTTCTCCTCCTGAATTGGAGAAAAAGACCGTATCCAGATTTCCAGGTGTGATGGCTGCGATTTTTTCTGCAAGATTTGCAGCTGATGCATAATAACCGTAATTCAAACCAAAATGTATGAAAGACTCTGCTTGATCTTTAATTGCATCTACCATTACGTCATTGGCATGGCCGACGGCATTAACGGCCACTCCGGAAACAAAATCGATATATTCATCTCCATCTGCTGTCCAAAACCTGGCACCTTTCGCCTTTTCTATGACTAATTCTGTTACCCTTGTCATTACAGGGGATAAATGCTTTCTAGCTTTATCCTGAATTTCACTCGTTTTATTTTGCAATCTCATGCGACTTTTCCTCCTTTAATTCCTCAATAAAGATTTGAAGTGATTGTTCCAAAACACTCATAATTTCGTCTATTTCGGACTTTGTAACATTTAGTGGTGGTGTAATTAATAGATGGTCACCTGAATGTCCATTGATCGAACCACTGCCAGGATAAAAAACAGCACCCATGCTCATGGCAATACTATTTATTCGCTCCGAAGCCTGTATTTTTCCTGGAAAAGGAGTTCCTTTATCTCCATCGACAGCTAATTCGATCCCCAATAAAAGCCCTTCTCCACGGATATCAAAGATAATTGGACAAGCACTTTTCAAATTCATTAGCCTATCCTTTAAATATTGACCGGATTCTTGTACATTTTTAAGAATCGATTCTCTTTCATAAATCGTTAAAACCGATAAGCCGGCTGCCAATGATACAGGGTGTCCGCTGTAAGTATAACCATGAACGAATTTTCCTTTACTGTTCTGCAGCAAACCTTTAATAATACGGTCATGGACAATCATACCCGCCAGAGGTGCATATCCTGCTGATACACCTTTTCCAAATGTAATAATGTCAGGAGTCACCCCGAAATGCTGGATGCCAAAGTCCTTCCCAGTACGACCAAAGCCAGTCATGACTTCATCCACTATCAAAAGGATATTGTACTTGTCGCATATGTTTCGGATTTCTTTAAAATAAGCTTCTGGTGGACTGACTGCACCAAGCTGGCTACCCACTATTGGTTCAGCAATAAAGGCAGAGATGTTCTCAGGGCCCAATTCAAGAATGACGCTTTCAAGATTACCCACACATGACCAGTTTTTTTTCGCATCGCAATCATCCTGTTCACGCTGATAAGGACATCTTTTACAATTTGGGGAATGGATGTGGCTGAAATTCAACAGGTTAGGTGTATACATTTGTCGCCGTTTGATATCTCCCCCAGCAGACAGCGAGCCGTATGTATTGCCATGGTAAGATTGCCATCTACCAATGACAATGTGCTTCTCAGGCCTTCCAGCATCTTTATGGAATTGTCTTGCAAGCTTGATCGCACTCTCATTCGCCTCTGAACCGCCACTTGTAAAATAAACCTTATCCAAAGAAGAAGGAGCGAGCTTCGCAATTTTCTCCGCAAGCTCGAATAAGACGTCGGTTTCAAATCTCATGCTGTGGACAAAGGCAGCTTTCTTGGCTTGCAAAGCCATAGCATCAGCAATTTCTTCGACACCGTGGCCTAAATTTGCAGCTACCGCTCCTGAGCAGGCATCAATATATCGCTTTCCATCCTCATCAAATAGGTAGATTCCTTCCCCGTGTGTGATAATCGGGTATGTCTTTGTAAAATCCCTATGAAATACATAATCTTCTTTTAACTCTCTTTCCATCGTTCCACCACCATTGAAATTCCTTGGCCTCCTGCAACACACAATGTTGCCAATCCGTACGTTAATTTTGTTTTTTGAAGCTCGTGGATAAGAGTCACTAGTAATCTTGCACCTGAACATCCTAATGGATGACCTAAGGCAATAGCCCCACCATTTACATTCACTTTTTTCCTGTCAACCCCTGGCCATTGCTTCAGGCAGGCTAAAGCTTGTGCAGCAAAGGCTTCATTCAACTCTATTAAATCCATGTCATGAATCGTTAACCCTGCTTTTGCCAACGCCTTTTCGCTTGCAGAAACAGGACCCATCCCCATTTCTTTTGGTGATACTCCACTAGTAGCCCACGATTTAATATACGCTAGCGGAGTCAATCCAAGACTAGTTGCTTTTTCTTCACTCATTAACATAAGGACAGCCGCACCATCATTCCTTCCCGAGGAATTTCCAGCTGTAACCGATCCATATCTCTTAAAGGCAGGCTCGAGTTTTGCCAGTTTATCAAAAGAGGTTCTCCTTGGATGTTCATCAACCGCGAATAATCCTGTCTCACCCTTTCCACTAGCCATACTAACTGGGACGATTTCATCTGAAAAACGATCGCTTTCTATTGCCCTCCAGGCTTTTTCTTGGCTATCAAGTGCGAATCGGTCTTGCTCTTCTCTTGTAATCTCGTACTTTTCCGATAACCACTCTGCCGTTTCTCCCATGGTAAAAGATCCATATCTATTCTGAGGTTGGGAGCACGGCTGACTACGTATATTTGAATCTAGTAATGTCAGATTCCCAGGCTTTATCCCTTGTCGGTTTCCTACAAAATAGTAAGGAGCTTGTGACATGCTTTCTACCCCACCAGCCAGTACCACATCAGAAGTTTCAGTCAAAATAGACATGACGCCGTTGATAACGGCCTGTAGTCCTGAACCACATTGTTTCTGGATGGTATGGCCAATCACTTCTTCAGGAAAGCCAGCCTTTAATGAAGCAACGCGGGCAATATTGGGTGTTTCAGCACTTTGCTTCGTTTGTCCTATGATAACTTCATTTACGATGGAAGAGTCATAGCCGATGGAAGAAAGATTATTATTCATGACAACGGTCAATAAATCTTCGGGTGGCAAAGCTGAAAGAGAGCCTCCATATTTTCCGATTGCAGTCCTTAATGCACTAACAATCACCACCATTAATCCTTCACCATCCCGTTCTGTACCGAATCTAGATTTAGATTTTCTGAGACCTTGAAGTTTGCTTCAGTATGTTTTTGAATATGATTGACGGAGATTCCAGGTGCTGTTTCAATCAAGGTTAATCCGCCTTCACCCACCTCAAACACAGCAAGTTCTGTAATAATTAAATCGACTTTCCTTTCAGAGGTGATCGGATATTGTAATTCTTTTACAATTTTCGATTCCCCCTCTTTTGTGGTATGAAGGGTGGTGACAATCACTTTTTTCGAGCCTTCTAAAAGATCCATTGCCCCTCCGACACCTAGCACGCTTTTTCCTGGTACGGCCCAGTTTGCCACTCTTCCCTTTTCGTCCACTTGAAGAACACCTAGTATTGATACATCCACATGGCCACCACGGATCATGGCAAAGGAGGAAGCACTGTCAAAAAAAGACGAACCTACCTCGACTGTGACTGGAAGCTTTCCAGCATTCACTAAATTTTTATCCACTTGATCTGGTGTAGGGGAAGGTCCTACGCCTAAAATTCCATTCTCAGAATGGAGAAACACTGTGATCCCATCTGGAAGATAATCCGCCACTAACGTTGGTATACCAATCCCCAGGTTCACAATATCACCATCATTCAGTGCCTGAGCTGCCCTTCTTGCAATAAAGTCCTTGTGACTCATGGCATCTCCACCTCCTTTTTCACAACAAAATCTACGAATAAATGTGGTGTCACAATCTCCTCAGGTGTCAGTTCACCAACTCCTACTATTTCATCCACCTCGGCAATGACTACTTTTGCCGCAGTCGCCATGTTCGGATTGAAGTTTCGGGCTGATTTTGTATAGACGAGGTTGCCATGTACATCCGCTTTATGTGCTTTTATTAGCGCAAAATCTGCTTTTAAGGAAGGTTGCAATATATACTTCTTATTTTCAATGACTATTTCTTCTTTACCACTGGCTATTAATGTCCCCACACCAACAGGCGTATAAAATCCAGCAATTCCAGCTCCTCCTGCGCGAATCGCTTCTGATAAGGTTCCTTGAGGGATCAATTCAATTTCCAACTCACCTATCTGATATGCCTTCACTACATCTGGATTGGAGGTGAAGTATGAACCTATACCTTTTTTCACTCGCTTATTCCTAACCAGAATGCCTAAACCCCTGCCTGGCTCACCTAGGTTATTACTAATAATCTCCAAATCTTTCACTCCCGAAAGAAATAAAGAATGAATCAAGGTTAAAGGGCTACCTACCAAACCAAAACCGCCCACCATGATTCTGCTTCCGTCCGGTATCATGGAAGCTGCTGCTTCAGCTGAAATTAGCTTTTTCATTCTAGTTCCTCCAAATCAATGATTTCTCCCTGTCCAATCCAAAGAAAAAAGCTGAGCAGAATTGTAATAAGTTACAAAATTCATAAGAATTTCGTTACCTTTCCAATCCACTCAGCTTTAATAAGACCATGAGAGAGGGAAATCTCCCACTTTATTAAAACTAATTCTTTATTTTATTTGAGGTAGAGTCCCAATATCTTTGTACTGCAGCCTGCAATGCTACAATGATTGCCTGTTGAGATGGGGCGAAATAATGCTCTTTAATGGTTTGGATTAACGGATCAAGTCCCTCATTTAAACAGTATCCAATCAAGATTCTCTCAAAAAAGTCCTTCGTTAAGCCAGTTACAAAAGTAAAATCAGCCTTTACGATCCTATGTGTCTGATGATTAATTTCAAGGACAATCCCCGCATGTTTGTATAGCTCATACATAGAAGTTCCCTGTGGAGCTTTTGCATAACCAGTGACAATTACAGTATCTAGAGTATGAATAGTAATTCCCCCCACAAACAGAAACGCATTTTTTTATTAACATTTATTGAGAAGTATTATATTAGTCAATATATGAAAATGAATCGTTTTCATGCATCATTTTTGGTTTGTAGCCTATGATTTTACTAGTTTCCATTGTTGCCAAAGCTTATCTAATTGTTGTCTTGCTTCAAATACTTTAGGATGAAATTGAATAGATGAAAGTTTTCTAACCTCTTCCACATGTGAAATACTTTCCTCGATATCAGAATCACTGATTTTTCCAATATCCAATTTTCTGCTAATGGTACGTCCCACCAATTTACCCTGCGCCATAGCCACTTTCGCACCCTCGATCCCTGTAATGTTACCCGCAACAAAGAGATTGGAGACTGTGGTTTCTAGTTCATGGTTATGTAAAGGCACTATCCCTGATAACCCTTCCAATTTAACAAACTTACATCCAGCTGTAGCAGCCAACTCGTATAAGGGACTCAATCCACCCGAAATACAAACGGCATCTACTTCAATGTTCTTTAGACCACCAGTAGGATTGCCATCAATGTCTATTGTTGAAACGGTCACACTCTCGACCTCATGTTCCCCATTGATTGAAAGTAATGTTTTCCTTAAATGAATCGGAATACCCCACATTTTCATGCCCATCCGAGGATACATTTTTGCAGCTATTTTCCTTCCAGTTTTGTTCTGTAAAAGTTTACCTGAAAGTCTTATAAAGCTTGAAGGTGCATAATTTGTCATATCCTTCATGTCCTCTAATTGTAATAAAGGAGTGGCCTGTTTTGAAAATGGGGATTTTGGTAGCATATAAATTCCTTGGATTTTCGCACCAGCTAACTTCATGGATCTACCAATCGTTAAAGATAGTATATCAATCCCTAAAATGAGAATTTTTTGACCCGGCAACACATGATAGACATTAGTCATGACTTGGGCAGCCCCGATAGAAATTACACCAGGTAATGTCCATCCAGGTATGGGGATTGGTTTTTCTACAGCACCAGTTGCCAGTAGTACCACATTAGCTTCGATCTCCAATCCTGCTTCGTCCTTAACTAGGTCAGATATATAGACTTTCCATCCAGGCTCCAAGCCCCAAACCTGTTTATTGGATAGAAATATTACATTTGCACCTTGTGCTTCCTTTTGCAGAGATTGAGCTAATTCAAACCCTTTCCACCAAAAGCCATGCTTTCCCTCCTGATGTAGCTGACCGAGTAATTTTCCCCCTAATCTTGGGTGGTCGTCGACTAAAGCTACCTTACCGCCTCTTTTCCCAATCTCAATTGCAGCAGACAAGCCTGCAGGACCGCCCCCCACCACGACAACATCGACCTTCAATTCCCTCCCCCCTTTACATCACTAGGTCCATTTTTTATGATTCTGAAGAAAAAAATTGATCTCCTTCATTTATGGTTGTCGTGCATGCTTTTACTAAACCCTGTTTAGATTGATGAATCCTGCACTCATAACATTGACCTATCCCACAATACATGCCTCTAGGTTCATTATTTTTCTCACTAATACGTAAGGCTTTTACACCATTTGCCCATAACGCAATAGCCACCGTATCTCCTTCTAACCCTTCATAGCGTACATAATTAAAAGAAAAAGAGATGGTTTTATTGGACCGAGGCGATAACATTGGATGCTGGATTCTCATTTTATGTCTCCCTTCTCAAAATTTTAGAAAGAGAGACCGGACGAACAGGCAGATGTATGGTAAGTTGACTGGGGCTTTCTAAAAACTCTTTTGTACCTGGTGGAACTAAGGATTCCAAAGACAACCTGCAAATCCTTCCTTGGCAAATACCCATCCCAGCACGAGTTGCCATTTTTAGTTCTTGAGTCGTGCATGCACCTTCAAGAATTGCTAACTCTATTTCTTCAAGTAAAACCTCTTCACATCTACAAATAATGATAGAGCGATTCCACATGTTCATTCCCTGCCTTTTTGCTTGAAACGTGTTACTGAAAAATTCGACAAAATCGATTTTTCAATCGGGTTCCTAATCCCGCGAAAGTGGTAACACAAGCTATGTGCCATGATTTTCCCCATGATTGCTGACATTCCGTAACCATGGCCGTTATAACCTGCAGAGATAAAGGTATTTTCGAGACTATTCAATTTCCCAAAGTAAGGTAAATGATCCTCCGTTAATTCAACGGTCCCAGCAAAAGCCCGAATTAATTGCTTATTTCGGAATGAAGGAAACAGTTCTAGTAATCTACTAGTTAGAAATTCCATTGCAAAGG
Source organism: Peribacillus alkalitolerans (assembly GCF_010882125.1). GTDB lineage: Bacteria > Bacillota > Bacilli > Bacillales > DSM-1321 > Bacillus_BN > Bacillus_BN alkalitolerans. The sequence continues at coordinate 133,705 of NZ_JAAGVZ010000002.1, forward strand.
TAGTGTTAGTAACATCAAATCCAGTAATCTCCCAAGGACCTCCTCCACCGAATATGACATTACCGGCGTGTGTTTGACGTAAATATAATGAATTTCCAGTAACGAAAGGATGAATTCTCCTTCCATTAATTATATCTGTCACTAAAATCTGTGAACGCCTTGGCTTGATGATGATTTGTTCCTGAAGAGCTTTACAAATATCTGTGGTCCATGGTCCTGCACAAATGAGGTAAGCATCGGAATGGTAATTTCCTTGGTCGGTAATCACATACTCTATGAATCCGTTAGTGATATTAAATCCAATTACTTCACAATGATTGACTAAGGTAGCTCCCATTTCATTAAGGTGCTTTAATAGACTTGTTGTCGTTGAAAAAGGGTAACTTTGCGCGTCAGTTTCGCTAAACAATCCCAATTTCACTTCTGGATATATATCTGGAACCAGGTTAATTAATTTTTTTGGGGTCAACTCTTTCATATTCAAACCAGCAGTTCTATATAACTCTTGAGCAGCTAATAGTTTTTCTTTCTCATATTCATTTCTTGCGACCATAACATGACCGGATGAAATAAATTTTGTGTCAATTCCATCTTTATCAAGTGAACTCCATATTTCAGTTGCCAATCGGGCAAAAGGGATTTCTACTAGCTCCCTACCTAATGTAAGGACACCTCCTCCATTTCTACCAGAAGCGGCAGCTCCAAATGACTCTTTTTCTAAAACGGTGATATGGAACCCACATTTTATCAAAAAATAGGCAGACATGAGTCCAACAATGCCACCACCTATGATGGTAATATGGGGTTTAGTTTTTACTATTTTTTCTTCTGATAAAAACTCTTTCAGATAGGTATAAGTGTCTTTTGCTTGTTTAGCTGACTGATCAGTTTCTTGATTAACTTGTAAACTTAACAGACTGAGACGATTCATTGCAGGGCTTCCTTTTCATGATTTTAATAGTTTACTTTACTAACCGTAAAAATGAGTTCAGCCTCTCACTTTTCGGATTAGTCAATACTACCTTCGGATCTCCCTCTTCCTCAATGACACCGCCATGCATGAAAATCACTCGGTCTGCGACCTCTTTTGCAAACCCCATCTCATGCGTTACAATCACCATGGTCATGCCCTCCAGTGCCAATTGCTTCATAACCTGTAAGACTTCCCCTACCAATTCTGGGTCCAGTGCAGAGGTCGGTTCATCGAATAGCATGATTTTCGGATTCATTGCGAGGGATCGTGCTATTGCCACCCGTTGCTGTTGTCCTCCCGAGAGCTTCTTTGGGTATACATCTTTTTTATCCTTCAGACCCACTTTTTCTAAGAGTTTTATCGCTGCAAGCTCCGCTTCGGCTTTGGTTTGTTTTAATACTTGAATCGGTCCCACTGTTACGTTATCCAAAACTGTCAAATGGGGAAATAAATTAAATTGTTGAAAGACCATACCTACCTCTTGCCTAATTTTGCTGATATTCTTCACAGAATTATCCAAGGCAATCTGATCGATCGTAATTTTTCCGCTTGACACGCTTTCTAGTCGATTCAGACATCTAAGCAAAGTACTTTTTCCAGAACCACTGGCACCGATCAGAGCGACTACTTCACCCTTTTTAATTTGAAGGTCAATCCCTTTTAAAACTTCTAATCGATCAAAGCTCTTATGAAGATTTTCAACAAGAATGATGGGGGGTACTATGCCAACTTCTTCGATCTTCCTAGCTTCCACTTCAATTTCCTCCTAGCGTTCACTAATGGACATTCGATGTTCAACCTTGTTCAAAATAAATGTAAAGATGGTGGTCATCACAAGATAGAAACCAGCTGCGACAATATAGAATTCTATAAATGCATAATTTGTAGATGCAAAGCGCTGTGAAACCATCATAAGTTCAGAAACCGTTACAAGGGATGCTAATGAAGAATCCTTCAACATCATAACCGCTTGATTTCCAAGTGATGGAACACTAACTCTAATTGCTTGAGGCAATATGATTTTTTTCATAATTGCGGGATATCTCATTCCTAGTGATTCCGCAGCCTCTACTTGTCCTGTTGGTACAGACATGATGCCCCCACGATAAATTTCAGCGATGTACGCGGCAGCATTCATCCCCAAGGCAATGACTGATGATAGAAATGGGGAAAGCTCAATCCCTATTTGCGGCAAGCCAAAATAAACAAGAAACAATTGAACCAGCATAGGGGTACCACGTATGATCCAAATATAGAACTGAGCAATATAAGACAAAACCTTGATTTTGGAAATCCTCATTAAAGCAATGAATAGACCTAAGACTAGTCCAACTATGATAGATACAAGAGACAGTTGCATTGTTACAACTGCCGCCTTGATCAAGAATGGAATAAACTCGCCAACTAAACTAAAATTCAGCATTATATCTCTCCTTAGCGAATATCCTCACCGAACCATTTCTTACTAATTTCTTCATAGGTCCCATCTTCCATCATGCCTTTAAGGTGCTTATTAATTTCTGCTTTTAATGCTTCTTCATTTTTGTTTAGAGTGATACCTGCAGCATCTTGGATCAGCATGTCACCTACAGTCTTAAATGGGTAACCTTTTTCTTGTATCATCCTAGCTCCGACTGCTTTATCGGTAATTACACCTACGACACGCTTATTAGCTAAGTCCTGGAAAGTTAAAAGATCACTTTTATATGCCACTACGCTTGCGCCAAGTTCAGTTGCTTTCTTTTCAAAGGTTGTACCAATTCCTACCCCTATTTTTTTACCTTTAATATCTGTTGCAGGATCTTTTATTTCTGTATAGTCTTCGTTAACAAATAATTGAGCTCCGGTATGATAGTATGGGTCTGTGAAGTCCACTTTTTGTTTTCTCTCTTCAGTTATAGACATACTTGATAGGATAATGTCGTATTTTTTTGTCAGCAAACCACCTATGATAGTGTCCCATGGCGTAGGAACGTAATTAGGCTTAACTCCCATTCTCTTTGTAATTTCGTCTGCAATATCGACGTCAAATCCTATTAACTTATTGCTCTCATCAAAGTAGTTAAATGGAGGATATGCGCCTTCAATTCCAATATCAATAACTCCAGCCTTTTGAATTTCCGCCAAAACCCCAGTGTCTTTTTTCTCATCCTGTTTCCCATTTGATGTGCTTTTCTCACTTTTGCCACACGCTGCAAGCATGAATACTAAACATAATGTCAGAGCAAATATGATAGTTTTCTTCAAATTTCTTCCCCCTTGTAAATAGTTTTTATAGAGATCCTAGAAATATTTAATAAACTTCTAGAATGGTAACAACGGTAAAAGTCATAAATTAATAACCATTATTCAGATTGGGACAAGATTATGTATAATAAAAAACCGTCCAAGCATGAATACTCCAAATGAATAGAATACCTATTCATACGAAAGTAATCATGGTTGAACGGATCTAATGGGAAAATGAAAAGAGGTTTTCTTTTCATAGCATTATAACCAAACCAGTGATTGTGCGCACACTAATGTAAGCGCTTATCCAATTTATATGTGAAATTCAAATAATTATATCTTAATGAAAAATTAATATTTATTTCAGTAAGGAAAAACCTTTATTATAATAATCCATCATGATTTCTTCAGGAACCATGCTTCCACCGGTAGCCCACATGAGATGAGTTGCATTTTTCAGTTTATCATCTAAATTTTTCTTCTGGATGTACTCTTGTCCATCTTGTTCTATACATAGCTTTACCGGACCTATTACACCTGCCAATGCAGACGGCTCCAAGCAAATGTTTTCTGTATCTCTCATTAAAGCTAATAGTCTATATAATTCATCATCACTAACGGTATAGTCTCCGCTTAATATTGGCTCGATCACTTTACCTACAAAACCTGACGCTCTTCCGACCGCAAGACCATCAGCTGCAGTAATATTGTCTATTCCAATATCTTGTACAGAAATTTTATCATGAAGCCCTGTCATTAAACCTAATAGCATACATGGCGAATGAGTAGGCTCAGCAAAGAAGCAATGTACATGGTCTTGTAACATAAGTTTTAGACCAAAAGCTACTCCACCTGGTCCACCGCCTACTCCACATGGAAGATATACAAAAAGTGGATGATTTTCATCAACAATAACATTAAGATCTTCTAATTGTTTTGTTAAGCGTAATGCTGCTACAGCGTAGCCTAAAAATAAATCTCTAGAATTTTCATCATCAATAAAGTAGCAATTCGGATCACTTTGAGCTTGTTTACGTCCTTCCTCCACTGCTTTACTGTAATCTTCTTTATACTCGATAACCGTCACGCCTTTACTTCTAAGGAGATCTTTTTTCCATTGCTTTGCATCTGCAGACATGTGAACAATTACCTTAAAACCAATTTTGGCACTCATGATGCCAATACTTAAACCTAAGTTACCGGTAGAACCCACTGCAATAGAAAATTTTGAAAAGAAAATTTTGAACTTTTCACTATCTAAAACGGAATAATCATCTTCTAACCTTATCATTCCATATTGGAGTGCCAAGTCTTCTGCATGTTTCAGAACCTCGTAAATTCCCCCTCTGGCTTTGATAGATCCAGAGATAGGGAGATCATTATCACACTTTAATAAAAATTTACCTGGCAATGATTGTTGATAGATTTGTTCTAACTTTTGTTTAAAAACTGGTATTTCAGCGATTGGAGATTCTATGATACCGTTTAGGTTCCTAGTCTCTAGAAATACATTAGCAATGTATGGTGCAAAACGCTTTAACCGTTCCTCTGCAGCCTGTACATCTTCAACTTTAAGTGGAAGATTATTAGCACTATTCTGATAGGGTTCATATTTAGGATTTGACCAAAATACTTCCTTAAAATTGACTAAATCCGTAATTAAAGGGTATTCTTTAATCCATTCTTGTGTAGTTTTCATCTCTATTCTCCTCGACTGGAATCATCCGAATTTAATATCAAAATTATTGTTATTAATAATTTGGCTGTGTTAAAGTCCATTGTTGATTTTTAGCTCTTTGCTGATTGGAGTGGAGGGCGCTTGACTCCTGGGGGATTAGCGTTACAGGCTCGGCGAACGCCCCCCGGAAAGCAAGCGTCTGGAACGGAAATCAACAGGCAAGTTTAACAGAGCCAATAATTTAATAATATCAGGATGTCATTTTAATGCCCATTACTCCAGCTATAATAAACAAAATTAGAATAATTCTCATTATGCTTCTTGATTCATTATAAAAGATCATTCCTGCAATAACACTTCCAACTGATCCGATGCCAGTCCATATTGCATAGGCAGTCCCTACTGGAAGAGAAATCAATGACATGGAAAGGAAATAAAAGCTTACACTCCCAAATATAAGGCAAGAAATTGATGGTAGCAATTTTTTAAATCCATCTGCTTGCTTTAGACTTATTACACTACCAATTTCGGCAAACCCTGCAACAAGTAGAAATAACCAAGGCATTAATTCTCCCCCCTATCCTTGTGTAACACGTTTAATTTTTTTTCAGGAATGATTTTTAAACCAATTATGCCTATTATGATAAGAGAAATAAAAAATACTTTTAATGAACTTATGGGCTCTCCCCAAAACAAAACACCAACAATAACTGTACCAATTGTTCCTAAGCCAGTGAAAATGGCGTATCCAGTACCTAGTGATATGGAATATAACGATTTAGAAAGTAAATAGAAACTAAAGAATATGATTAATATTGTAATGATACTAGGTACCAATTTCGTAAAACCGTGTGAATACTTAAGACCAATCACCCAAACAATTTCTAAAAGTCCTGCTATTATTATATATATCCAAGCCATTCTATTGTTCTCCTTCAATATTGACTTTCATTTTCACCCTTTAGTAAATTAAACGATAGAATACTTGGAATGTTCGTTATAAAGTACGAAACGTACCCAAATCCTGTTACGCTTATTTTATGATTGCTAGGTTTTCCATATATCTATAAATTGCATTTGCAACACCATTTTCATCATTCCTTAAGGTGGTCGTTGTACATGCAGCTTTTATTTCCTCATTTGCATTCCCCATTGCAACACTATACCGAACTTTCTCGAACATAGATAAATCATTATTGCTGTCACCAATTGCCATGGACTGATTTAAGGAGCCATTCAACAAGTATGCTAATTTTTCAAGGGCTAACCCTTTTGTCGCACTTTTACTAGTCATTTCAATGTTATGGTCTGCAGAGGATACAACCACTAACTCTTTATACTCTTTGAATTGGTCTCGTGCTTCCTCTAATTTTTTCATATCAAATGAACACGCAAGAATATTAAAAAATTCTTCCTTCTGTTCAAATATATTTTGATAGTTATCAACTAAAATATATCCAAACTGATCAAATTGTCGTTCCGCAACATCTACTACTTCTCTCATCTTTTCATCCAAATCTTTGCTTTTTAAACTATTAATCTCATTTTCGAATTGTTCTTTTGCTTTTTTAATGGTATAAATTGCTTTGTCAGTAAACACCTCGTAATAATAATTCCTTTCATCTAACCATTTCACAATAGATTTGACACATTCATTATCCAATACGATTGAAGAAAGATTCCTTCCATCTTTTGTATGAATAGTTGACCCATTTGTCCCGATGACAAATGTTGATATTCCAGCTTTCTTACATATTGCTTTCACGTCAAAGTAAGCCCTTCCCGTTGAAATGACTACCTCAATCCCTTTATCCTGTGCATAATTTATTGCCTTAATATTTTCTTCACTTATTTCATTTTGATCGTTAAGTAATGTTCCATCTAAATCAATTGCAATGAATCCCATTGTGATTAGCTCCCTTTTTTATCAATTTTCTTGCTAGTTCTTCACAAATTACAAATTGGGAATAAGAAACAATCCAAATGTAGGAGTGCCAAAAACAAAGCCAGAAGGAATGCTTTTCTTAGAACTAGCACTTCACGGTGCCTTACCGGAAATTGCCAGTAGAAAAATAAATCTTCCTTCTGACTTTTTATTTGTCGATTAGCGGAATAACTATGCCTCTATCCATTCGATGTTTTCTAAATTAGTGTGACTTCTCCATTCCTCTGTCATTGGTTGATTACATACAATTACGTCCAACTTTTCAAGAGGACAAACCTTACAAAATGTATCCACACCCATTTTAGAGTAATCTGATAGCAGAATTACTTGTTTTGATACTTCAACCATCTTCCTTGATACCAAAGACTCATGTAAATGATAGTTACTAACTCCACTTTTGATTGAAACACCACCAGCTGATATGAAAGCTTTATCTACGTTAAATTGATTTAATAATTGTTCGGTAAGACTGCCACTAATAGATTGCTGCTTAGGATCAATTTGTCCACCTAATAATAAAACTTGCCCACTAAATCTATTTTGATTAAGCGATTCTGTTAATACAGAAGAAACAGGTAATGAATTAGTGATAATTGTAATATCATTTTTATTTTCTATAAATTTAGCAAACTCAAGGGTTGTCGTTCCTACATCAATGACAATCACATCTCCATTAGATATAAGTTCTACTGCCTTTTGTCCGATTCTACCTTTCGCTTCTTGATTCACCGTTGTACGCTGTAAAAAAGGAGGCTCCTCGAATTGAAAAACTGATTTAATCGCTCCCCCGTATACTCTTTTTAATAGGCCTTTTTCCTCTAATAACATCAAGTCACGTCGAATGGTTTCCTCAGAAACCTGAAATTGCTCGACTAATTCCATAACTTTTACTTTACCCATGTTATTTAGCTCTTTTAATATTTCATTTTTTCTTTCTTCAGGTAATACAGACATACTTCTGCCCCCCTTCAAAAATTATTCTATTATAAAACAATGCATTCCTGCTTGGGGACAATTATCTGAACTCGTGAACCCTGATCAAACATTTCCCCACGGTGGTGAAGATAGTCAACAAGAATAGAGGACTCGTTGGTTTCAACTTCATATCTTAAAACATTTCCCGTCATGGTTACATCTTTAATGTAGCCTTTAATTCCCCAGCTCTCTAGAGAATTTAGGTTTTCTTCTACAGAAGAAGCTAATTGTAAAACTTCTGGTCGTATAGCCACTTCATCTCCTTGTAATTCAGAGCTTCGAACTAGTTTATGGAAAGCTTTCATGCTTAAAACATTGTAATTTCCAATAAATTTGGCAACGAATGAATTAACTGGTGTAGTATAAATTTCTGATGGAGAACCGGTTTGGACAACCTGACCCTTATTCATTACAAAAATTCGGTCAGACATCGTCATTGCTTCCTCCTGATCATGAGTAACAAAAATTGTCGTAATATCTAGTTCTTTTTGAATTCTCTTCAATTCTTTTTGCAAGCTTTTTCTAATTTTTGCATCCAATGCACTTAGAGGTTCATCCAATAGAAGTACCTTTGGTTCCATCACTAGTGCACGGGCAAGCGCAACCCTTTGTTGTTGTCCGCCAGATAATTGATGTGGGTAAGACTCTTCTTTGCCAATTAAATCGACCTTTTCAATCATTTTATTAACTCTAGACTTAATATTTTTTACTTTTTTCATTTTAAGTCCATAGGCGATATTATCAAAAACAGTCATATTCGGAAACAGAGCATAAGACTGAAACACCATGCCGACTTCACGCTGACGTGGGGATAAATTTGTAATATCTTTCCCATCAATTTGGATGCTTCCAACATCTACTTCTTCAAGTCCAGCAATGGAACGTAATAAGGTACTTTTGCCGCATCCACTTTGTCCAAGAAGTGTTGCAAATTCGCCCTTTTTCAAGGTTAATGAAATGTTATCTAAAACTAATTGATTGTCATAAGCCTTATTTACTTGATCAATCGTTACATAGCTCATTAGTTTTCACCTTCTAAAGCTGTATTTTTTTGAGGATTATGTTTTTTAAATATGGAAAGAATTCGCATCTTAGTAGACATTGCTGATTTATTTTCTTTTCTGAATGTAAGCTTTAATACAGTTCCTGTTAACAGTAAAATCACTGAATAGTAGGTAATGACAATTGCGCTTGTTAAATGCCCACTACTATTAAGCTTATCGGCAAGATAGATTTGTAGTGTCTCGAATCGACCTCCTACGAGTAAATTTGCCATCGCAAACTCACTAAATAATAGAGCGACCGATAATAAGGTAGATACTAAAATACCTGAAATAATGTTTGGAAATACAACAGTTCGAAACGCTTGAAATTTAGTAGCACCTAATAATTCAGCTGCATCCACAAGTTGGACCGCATTTATCGTTCGAAGACTATTTCGAATACCTTGATACATAAATGGTAGAATGGTAATGAAATAAGCACCGATTAAGATCCAAGGTGTTCCGGCAATTTGGATGGGTCCATCAGAATAAACTTTAATTAAACCAACTGCTCCAACTATTGGAGGGATGCCATAAGGAAGCATTGCCGTTGCTTGGAGTAATCTTTCCCATTTACTGAAATATATTGAGATAATAAAAATCGTAGGGAGCATGATCACAATGCTTATACCAACTGACATGACAATTAAGAATAATGTTCGTTTAAAAGCATCGTAAAACCTTTCATCTTGAAATAATTCAATATACCACTTCATTGTGTAACTCTCAGGTAAGATGCTATTATCCCATTTACCAGCAATTGAGAATAAGAATGTTCCAACTAATGGAATCAATAAATACGTAACTAGTAATCCAATAACCACTTTATGAAAAGTTAAAGAAGATTTCACTGTAGATCCCTCCTAATGCGACGCATCATACGTTCATTGAACCACATCGCACCTATCATGGTCGCTGCAAGCAGGACACCTAATGCACTTCCTAACTGTGGTTTTAATGTGACGTCACTAGCAACTAGAGATGCGATTTGTAAGGATAGCAAATTGTAATTGCTTCCAACCAATGCATAAGCAGTTGCATAAGCTCCCATTGCATTTGCAAACAAAATACTAAATGTACCTATAATACTAGGTAAAAGTACTGGTATCCCGATACGTAACCAAAAAGATGATCTATTTCCTCCCAATAATGAGGAGGCTTCAATCCATTGTTTTTTAATTCCTTGGTAGGAAGGATAGATCAGCATGACAGCGAGAGGTATTTGAAAATAAACATATACTAGGATAAGTCCTGTCCATGAATATAAATTGAAATCTGCAAACAAATCCCAACCAAGCTTTGCAAAAAGTAGCGTAAATAACCCATTATTACCAAGTAGGATAATATAAGAAAATGAAAGCGGAATACCTTCAAAATTTGAAGTCATATTGGCAATCATCAATAGTCGATTTTGTATTTTTTTAGAAAACCTTGTAAACGAATATGCTGCAATGACAGCTACAATCACTGAGACTACTGCAGAAAATAGGGAAATGATTAGACTATTTTTTAGTGCTTGTAAGTAAAATTTGCTTTTGAAAATTGTGATATATTGGTTTATTGATACTGTTATTCCGTCATCTGCATAAAAGCTATTCTTAATCATTGCCACTAATGGTCCAATTTCAAAACCGATTACAAACAGAATAAATGGCAATAAAAGAGCAAATAAGTAGAATTTTTGTTTTTTAATTTTTAGCAAGTCTATCGCTCCTCTATTTTCTTTAACGATTTTGGAATTGGATTAACGATCAATCGTTAATCCAATTCCTATATTAAAGCTTTCTCAGGGGGGAAAGCTTTAATGAATAGAGATACCTTTTTTTAAGCCTGGTAATTGATAAGAAATCATTTTTTCTGAAGGTTCAATATTTAAAAGTTCACAAACTAGTGGTGCAAAGGCTAGTTGCGGGATTTCTTCACTGTATACGCCTGGTTCTACTTTAGGACTGATAATGAATAGTGGTACATCACGCTCTCCATCTGTTATTCCACCATGGTTGCCAGTCTCACTCATACCATGATCAGATGTTATTAAAATATGGTAGCCTTCTTTAATCCATATAGGCAGAAATTGTGCTAATAAGCTACCCATTTTTAATATTTGTTCACGGTATTCCTTTGATTCTGAACCATATATTTCTCCTTGCACATCCACACCTAACGGATGGATATATAGGAAGTGAGGGTCGTACTTTCTTCGTAAAGCTTCTGCATCTACTAACACATGACTATCTGGATAATCATCCTCCCAATAGAATTTTCCGTATTGAATGGGCTTGGATGGATCTTCTTGCTCTCGATCTTCAATATGTTGGAATGGAGCTCGATTATAAAGCTCACTTACCCAGTAATAAGATACCGTTCCATTTCTTAATCCGTTTTCTTGTGTAAGGTGGAAAAGACTTTTCTCTGTTGATAGACGAACGGCATAGTTAGAAGTAATTCCGTTCATTGATGCTGGTGTTCCTGTAAGCAATACTTCATACAATGGACGCGAGAGACTAGGAAGCTCGGACTTCACCTTATATAGCGATGCTTGATTTGTTTCAACTAAATGCTGAAGAAATCCTAATGCTTCACATGCTTTATCGTATCTCATGCCATCAACTACTATTGCTATTACTTTATTTGACATGTACTAACACCTCTTCCTGCCAAAGTTGCGGTAAAGTTTTAACCGTTTCTTCCCAAGCTTTGTAATCTTCAATAGGTTTTGCTTTTTCGTATTGTTCTTTCGGAACCATTTTTTCAGCTACTTCTTTAGGAAGCTCCACATCACGAATCGGACGAGCAAATCCTTTTGCTAAATTAATTTGTCCTTCATCACTTAAGATATATTCTCTTGTCGCCATAGCTGCATGAGGATGCTTTGCATATTTATTGATAATTGTTGCGTAACCACTTACTACTGATCCTTCACTAGGAATACTTACTTCAAACTGATCACGGTTGATTTGTTCTGCGTAACCAAGAGCATTGAAGTCCCATACTAGAGCGACCTCAACTTCACCCTTTTCAATATTTGCTGGTTTAGCATCTGTTAAGCTTAGACGACCTTCCTTAGCTAGCTTAGTGAAAAATTCGATTCCTGGTTTAAGATTTGTTTCATCACCGCCGTAAGCAATCGCTGCTGCAAGAACCGCCATTTGATTCTGAGCACCACGTTGAACATCGCCAACAGTAACTTTATAATCACCATTTAAAATGTCATCCCAAGATTTTGGTGGATTTTTTACTAACTCTTTGTTAGTTAGGAATGCAATTGTTCCTTGGTAACCAACCACCCAATCTCCATCATCATCTTTCGCCCATTCAGGTACCTCATCCCAATAGGAAGTTTTATATGGGATTGTTAAACCTTTTCCTTCAGCGATTGGGCCGAATGAAATCCCTACATCACCAATGTCAGCTGTTGCATTTTCTTTTTCAGTTTCCATTTTTGCAATTTCTTCAGCACTGGATAAATCTGTGTCAGTATGCTTCAATGTATATTTATCTGTTACTTCTTGCCATGTTTCACCCCAGTTAGCCCATGAATCAGGCATCCCCACACTATTGACTTCTCCCTCTGCTTTTGCTTTTGTTTCGATGTCTTGCAGGGTTAATGATTTTGCATCCGTTACTGCTGGTGCAGATTGCTCCTTATCAGTTCCACAAGCAGTTAATCCTATTACACTAAGACCTAACATCATAGCTTGAATAGATTTGAAACCTTTTTTCTTAGAGCTGCATTTCATTAATAGTACCTCCAATTAATGTGGTTTTTTTAATGTTCCTTACTGTTTCTTACGGTTTAATCATAATCATTGCATATTAATCCCACATTAACCCTTTGTTAAGAAATTGTTAATCATGTATTTTTATATTCCTTAGTATTCGTAAATTAATAGAAAATATTTTTGTTTTATGTTGTTTGAAAATCATTGTTAAATATAGGTTCTATTTTTATTCATACAAAAAAATCCTTAGATAAATCATCTAAGGATTTAGAAATGTGTTTCTGTTTGTAGTCGACAAGACCTTACAATACCTGCAATTAAAGTTTTAATTAGTAAATGTGGGATCTTGACGGATTCACACCAGGGATATCAGTGATAGCATTGTATGTACCAGTTAGCAACCTTCAAATATAATTACCAAGTTCCCTAACATGTTTTTGATTTCCGATCATTTTTTATCCTACTATTAGCATAAAATTAGTTAACTTTCTGTTCTAAATGGGCTGTACAGTTAAATAAAGTGCATTCCCATTTATTTTCTATATTTTCAAGGATTGTTACTGAAGTATTATTAATGAGGGTCATTTGGAACCTTTCTGGAAGTAGGTGTTCGAGGGTAAGGCCGATTAACGAGCCGTGACTGACTAGAAGTACTCTTTTCTCTGGATAGGTAAGAGATATTTCTCTAATAAATTCAATCCCTCTTCTTGCCACATCTTCATGCTTTTCCATTCCAAGATTTAATTCACTCCAATTACTACCCCACTTTTCAATTCTTTCTTGTTCAGTAGTCCCTACAATATCACCATAGTTGATTTCTCTGATTCTTTCATCTATATGGGTAATGGATACATCAAGTTTGGAAGAAATAATTTCTGCAGTCTCTATAGCCCGCGATAGGTTACTAGTTACAATCATATCCCATTTATCTTCCAGAGAAAGTCTATTTGCCAATGCTAATGCCTGTTGTTTACCTATTTCATTTAAAGGAATATCAGATAGTCCCTGAGCCTTTCCTAAAGTGTTCCATTCTGTGATTCCATGCCTTATCAGACCTATTGTGGTCACATAAGCCCCTCCTTCTATAAAATAATAGTTCTAATAAAAATCAATATCGAAAATGATCCTCAATTATTGTTATAGTATTATTCAGCCAATCTTCCCTAATCATCGCGTATCCAACAGAATCATATAATTTCCCATTTTGTCTCCAGGCTTGTCGATTTAAGGATTCTTTGACAAAACCGCTGTTATAAAAGGTTTTTCTCATAGCGAAATTGTCCTGTCTTGTATGTCCCTCAATCCTTATCATTTCTGGGAAATTCTTAAAGACATAATCGCAAAGCCATCTAAGGGCTTCTTTACCGATTCCCTTACCTCTATCCGACTCTCTTAGTCTTATGTCGAATAAACAGATAGGATCTTCTAAATCAAAAATTCTAATGATGCCTATTTTATCTTGTTCATGCAAAATCCAAAAAGTCACATTTCCATCTTCCGAGTAAAACCCCTTGTTGATGTTATTTCTGATTGATTCCTCGGTCGGGTTTTCTTGCCCATGAAAATACCAAGTTTCTGAAGTTAAAAATTCAACTAATTCTTTTTCGTTTTTTCTCTCAAACATTAAATATGTATACATAGTTCCCCCTTAGTCCCTATGACATTATTTTAGTTTTTAGGTTTATATTGTAGGTGTTTTAGAAATTGAATAACATTCTTATCCTCTTCAATTGGGTACACGAAATCTAATCGATCGGCTACAATCCTTGAAATTTTTCTAAACAAATTACACATTTTAAAGAGTGATTCCCAGATATTTTCGTATTTGGCATCCGCATATGTTTCAACGAATTCAGCCCATTCCTTAGGATTTAGAAAATCTTCTATATACTTTCCTCGGTTGCCAGCACTTTTCTTGAAATCAGTTTGTGTTCCGATGTACCACTCAATCATTTGAATGAGCACATTCCGATTGATTTGTTCATACATAAATTTGGTGTAGGTCAGCTCTTCACGCCAAAGGCCTTTCCCTATATTCATGCATATCCACCAATACTCGTTACAAATATCATCATATTCCTTTGCTGAAGGTCTATTAATATGATAGTCTTCGTCGCTTGATGGCGGTAGATTACCAATGATACCGTCCTTATCTACTATCAACTTCGTTAAACTATCCGGTTTTAGTAATTGGTTCTTTTTTTCGATAGGAATTAGGGTAAGGTCTATTCGATTGCCGTCCTTAAACCACATTAAATATACAAAACGCTCATCACCATCAGCTGGAGGCAGAACCATATCCTCAGGCATTTGCATTATGATTCTTTCACCAAAGATGTTAACCCAAGAATGATCAGAAGTAAAAGATTCAATATCATTCACAAGGTACACGACATCGTAATCCTGAAGAAAATCTTTTTTAGCATTAGGATTTACCCTCGATCCATTCATTAACACCACACGGATTCTCTCATCATTCATCGCAGTGTTTATGATTAGATCCATCATTACTTGTTCATTTCGCACATTCAAACACCCTTCTTCATTAAATTATGCAATCATTTGAAGGCTCCTAAATCAACATAGCTTATAAAAAAGATTAACACTCAAAATATGGATCATCAAAATCATTATTATTGATAACTATATCCGCAATTCGTTCTGGTAAGTGTTGATCTATATATAACTTTGAAGCTGCATGATATCTATTAATGAATATTGATTCTGCTTTATCATATCCACCAAAATTGTGTTGTTCTCTTAGAGCACCTCTATTTCTTGCAATCTCAAAGTCTGTTTTTACAAAAATCTTAAAATCGTAAAGTTTTATTAAATCCTTTTTGAATAGGAAGGTGCCATCAATAATAAAAACCATATCCTTGGTTGCTCTTTTTGGTTCTGTTCTTACATATTTATCCGTAGCTAAGTCTAAAGAAACAGTATGATAATACAAATTACCCCCGGGACATAATGGTAACAATAGTTTTTCCCTAAAGGCTTCATAATCGTGGGCATCCTCGTAATAACCTATAGCTGAATCCTTCCCTTGCTTGTAACGAATAGCCCTTGGATTATGAAAATAATCTATACTCGCTCTAATAGCATTTTTCTTTCTAACTAGAATTTCTTCCGCAATCTCATTAGCGAGAGTTGTCTTTCCCGATGCGGTGATTCCACTAACTCCTACTTTTATAGGATGAGTTCCTTTTACATCCAAAATCCTATCTACTAAATCAGAAATTAGTTTTTTTCTATTCATGGTTACCCTCTTTTCGTTCAAATGATCAGCAGGCATAAAAAATGTTGTTGACCATTTGTCATTTATTCTTATAAAGGTCTTGTTCAATAACTTCACTAAGTACGATTTCTTTACTGGTCTTGTTAATGCCTTTGAAATATATGAGAAAAAAAGATTTGCTGGATTAGCTCCAGCAAATCTTCTAGTCTATTGAATATTGGTGAGAAATAATTTTCTTTATAATCCTCCGATTTCAACAGTCAAACCAATCAATTTTTAGTAAGTTCCGCTTCTATTTTTTCTGCTCGATTTTTTCCCTTTTTGAAGGTGACAATCAATACACCTGCAAGAATAAACATTCCACCAATAAAGAAATTTACATTCAATTTCTCATTAAGTAAAAGCCACCCTAGGAAAGAACCAACAACGGGTTGGAAGAAGAAAAATAAGGATCCTATCCCGGCATCCATTAGTTCCATCCCCTTATTCCAAAGAAAGAAAGCTCCCGCTGTTGAAACCACTCCAAGATATAACACACCTAATAGAACCATAGTGCTTGGAATATTTAACTCATAAGATTGTAGTTCCCAAACCATCACAGGTGTAGTAAAGATAAGCGCAAATAGTATAGCGTAGGTTGTAATGATCAGTGTTGAAAATTTTTCAGAAGCAATTTTCACATAAACTGATAGTAATGCCCATGTAATGGCAGCTCCTAATAAAATAAGACTTCCCGTGTAATAGCTACCTACTTTCGTATCCCAACCTATTACTATAACAACACCTATGGTCGCAAGTAATAAAGAAATGCCCTTTTGCACTGTTAATTTCTCTTTCAGAACAATCCTTGCAAAGATAACAATAAAGGCTGGTGTAGCTGAAGTAATCAGCGCGCCTGTATGAGCATCGGATAATTTAGTACCAATAAATTGACATGAAATGGATACGAAATACCCGATGAAACCAATCCAAGCAAATAGAAGCCAATCCTTTTTCTTAATGGGTTCTTGTTTTGTTTTTTTGCTTTGAAAAGCCTTTAGTATTCCAAACAGAACGATAAAGGCAACAATATACCGTAACCATACTAATGTTAATGGGGGGATAAAATCCATCACATATTTACTAACGACATACATACCGCCCCAGATACTTGCTGCTAACGATAAACAAATAGCTCCAATAAGGGTTTGTTTAACATGATTCATATATATACCTCCGTCATGGTTTATTAAAAAATAAATATTTATGACGAGGCAGAATCAATTTTCCTATTCATACCTCGACTTAGTTATGAATAGCAGGTTGATCGTTTTCAAAAAGGTCAAAATATAATCTCATTTATTTCCCCTCCTAATTATTTAAAAATCAGCTGTAACTTTAATGCGAAGAACAGTTTTTAACTTGTCTGTAGCTGTTTTTCTTGGGTCGCTAATATAGATCTCTTTATGTATTTTTTCCGTTCGTTGCAGTCCTTTTTCCTTGCAAAACTCTTCCATCAACGAAAATGTTTTTGGTTCATCATCATAACTTCCTACATGCATGCATTGGACACACAAGCCTTCCTGAATGACTTCAAGCTCTATTTCATTTATCAATTTTTCAGAGCCCTTATTAATTAACGACTCTTTAGCCTGCATTATTAAATCATCAGTCACAAAATCCGGCTGACGAATCATTAATATATATACGAATCTATCTTTATCCAATACATTTAGTTTTCTTCCTTCCTCATCTAAATCCCAGACGCCTTCTAAAGGAAATACTGTATATTCGAAATAGCCATCTGGTGTGAAACCCTTTTTGGGCATCATTCGAATAGTATAAGACAATTTATATAACGCCTCGACAAGTTTGGAAAAAGCATCACTATTAGGGTTCCCTTTACCTTTAATTGTGAAATACTTTAATGGAGGAATTTCTATTAAGCTTGGTAAGTTTTTGGGAATATATAATTCTTTATCCTGTTTACGCCATTCGTATTTCATACATTTTACTCCCTAAACAATGGTTAACAAATCTAAATTAAGTATATAACAAAACAGTATTTGACATTAAGAATTTTATAAAATTTTTCCATTGATTCATATTATTCTACCGGTTAATAGCTCTAATTTAGGGTCCAAAAAGGTTAGTTTATTTATAAGTATGGTTAACTACATTTGATATAATCTTAAGAAACAATTTCCTTGAAAGGGTGTATTGGACATTAAACCGAAAATTAACATCGTTACTTTACCTGTAGATAATTTGAAAAGAGCCTTGCGCTTTTATAGAGACACATTAGGGTTAAAAACACAAGGCATTGCTAACGAAGCATCTGGTGGTGATCACATTTTATTTGAATTGGAAAATGAGTTATCACTTGTTTTATTTCTTAGGAAAGAAATGGACAAAATCTCTGGTAAAGAAAGTAATAGTTTAACAACTCCATTAAGCAGTGTCATTTTGTCCCATTATTGTGAGTCGGAGAAAGAGGTTAATGACTTATTTGAAAAAATAACGAATTCTGAAGGGTTAATCAAAAAACCTCTTCAAAAAAATGACTGGGGTTACTCCTTTTATTTCTCGGACCCAGATGAAAACCTTTGGGAAATCCTTTGTTTTAATAAATGATATTAAAACAAGCATAGAAGCTGTAATCACTTTTCTATGCTTGTTTATTTATAAGCTCATTTCGCATAGAGGGTTGTTTTTAGACTATATAGTTTGTCCGTTTATTTCCGGCACTTGCTTTCCGCGGGGAGGGATGGGAGCCTCCTCGGCGTTACCGCCTGTGGGGTCTCCCACTTCCCTCTTTTTCCCGCAGAAGTCAAGTGCCCTCCACTACAATAAACTCAGATAGTTAATGTTAAATTACACTAAAAAAACAACAAACTTTACGAAAACAGCCTTTTAATAAAAAGGTAATCAAACCTAAGAGCTTTTTGTTTTCCATGAATCCTTCAATGAAACAGACCAATTGAAAATTAATTCTTTCGCTGTTGAATTTTTATCAACACAAAAATATCCGTGTCTTATAAACTGAAATTTATCTTCTGCTCTAGCGTTTTTAATGGAAGGCTCAATAACACAGTCTTTAAGGGTAACTTTTGAATTTGAGTTTATTTTTTGATCCCATGTCATTTCATTGTCCCTAACGATTTCTTCATCTTCAAACATTTTTTCAAATAAGTTTACATCTGCTTTTATACCATGTAGTGCTGACACCCAGTGAATGGTTCCCTTTACCTTTCTTCCTGTAAATCCTGTTCCGCTTTTAGTAATAGGATCATAAGTACAACGAAGCTCAATGACTTCACCTGTTAATTCATCTTTTATTACTTCATTACATTTAATGAAATAGGCTCCCTTTAAACGGACTTCAGAATTTAAAGTCAATCGATTAAATCCTTTTGGTGGCACTTCCATAAAGTCCTCCTTCTCTATATAAATAACCTTAGAAAAGGGAACTTCTCTCCTTCCTAAATCTTCATTCTCAGCATTATTTTCTATTGTTACATATTCGGTCTTACCTTCATCATAGTTCGTTAAAGTCACTTTAAGTGGATTTAGGACTGCCATAACACTGCTCACTTTAGCCTTAAGATCACTTCTTAGGGCACTTTCCAACATGGAATAATCAACAGTACTTTGATGCTTCACTAAACCAATATCGTTGATGAACATTTTGATGCTTTCTGGCGTAAAGCCCCTTCTTCTTAAACCACGGATAGTAGGCAATCTTGGATCATCCCAGCCATCAACATAATTACCGGCGACTAATTCACGTAAATACCGCTTACTTGTTACAACCCCAGTTAAATTTACTCTACCAAATTCTCTTTGTTTTGGAGGATCCATAATATTTAATTCATTTAATACCCATTCATAAAGTGGTCGGTGATCTTTAAATTCTATCGAACATAAGGAATGAGTTATTCCTTCAATCGCATCTTGGATTGGATGAGCAAAATCGTACATCGGATAAATACACCAATCATTACCCGTTCTATAATGTTGGGCATGAATAATCCTGTATAGAATTGGGTCTCTTAAGTTGATGTTTGGCGATTCCATGTCTATTTTTGCACGTAAAACCATGGAGGATGTCGGAAATTCGCCATTCTTCATTTGATTAAATAAGTTTATATTTTCTTCAATCGATCTATTTCTATAGGGACTATTCTTACCAGGGCTGGTCAATGTCCCGCGGTATTCTGTAGTTTCTTCTGGTGATAATTCACATACATACGCTTTCGCTTTGTTAATCAATCTAATTGCAGCCTCAAAGATCTCATTTGAGTAGTCAGACCCATAAAATACTCGATTACTAGGATTTACTCCTAACCAATTCATATCCTCGATAATTGAATGAACAAATTCAATTTCCTCTTTTAAAGGATTGGTATCATCAAATCGTAAGTTGAAACTCCCGTTATATTGTTTAGCAATCATATGATTTAAGTGAATTGCGTAGGCACTACCAATATGGAGGTACCCATTTGGTTCAGGTGGAAACCTCGTACATATGGGTCTTGGATAGGAATTATTTGTTATATCTTCTTCAATGAGTTTATTGAAAACAGAATCAGTAAACATTTTTTTCCTCCTTAATGATCATTTATTTTTAAAAAGAACTAATTTGTTTAAGTAAATAAAAAAAATCCCACCCCCAAGACTATATTCAGTCTTGGGGACGAGATTTGATATCGTGGTGCCACCCCAGTTTATTAATATGTCGCCATATTAACCTCTTCGGGTACGGTATCCTACAATACTTATACCCTAGCTCTATAACAGGAGCTCCTGTCACACTATCCCCTACTTAAAGGTTCCAATGTAATAGCTCAGAGGCTTGGTTCAATAAATCATTCTTACTCCTTTTCAGCAAATGGAGCTCTCTGTAAAGAATACATTTTATCTACTCTTCTCTTCATCGCCATGTCAAAATTTTGATTTATGATATAGTAACAATCAAAGAATTAATTGTAAACATTTATTTTACAATTGCAAATTTCAGTTTTTATTGATTAGGATAGGTTTCTTGTAAAAATTTAATCGATTGGGTAATCAATTCTTTTAGTACATCCTCATCAATATCTGCAATTTTATTTATGTATACGCAGGCTTTTCCGGTAGTGTGTTTTCCAAATTTGCCTAACAACTCATCTCTCTTTGTATCACCTGGGGCAAAATACAAACTAATTTTAGCTTTCCTAGGAGAAAAGCCTACTAATGGCGCATCTCCTTCGTGACCAGATTCATATTTATAATGATATGAACCAAATCCAATTATACTTGGGCCCCACATCTTCGCTTTAAATCCTGTAGTTTCAGTGAAAATATCTAATAATTTATATGCATCTTCCTTTTTTTTAAGGCTATCGACATTTTCAATAAACTCAATCACACTGTGATCGTTTTCTTTTGTTTTCAATTCGTACATGGCTATAGACTCTCCCTTAATGTGTTTTGATAAAATTCAATAGTTCTCTATATGTAATTTGGTCAGATTCAGCATGATATTTTGAAGAATAAGGATCACTAAAACCATGCTCGCCTCTCAATTTATAAATACTGATATTCTTTTCAACCAATCTAGAAATTAACTCGTCCACATCAAATGATTTTTCAACTTGAGGAAAGAACAACAGAATAGGACATCTAGGATTAATATCATTATAATTTCTAATCCGAGATCCGTAGAATCCTATTACGCCATCTACAAATTCTAATTCACTACATAGCCAAGCAATCGTTGCGCCTACGCTAAATCCGATAATAAATACTTTTTGGTACGAATCCCTTAAACCTTTTACGAAGTCTCTAATTTTATCAGCCGCTCCATAGAAACCTACATTCTCAATAAAATGATGATAGGCCTGTTCTTCTTGTGAATAGTCAAATGATGTTTCATTATCTAATAAGTTTGGACAAAAAATATCAAAATTCTCTTTTGATATTTTTTCACAAAAATTTTTGATATGGGGATTCATTCCATATATTTCATGTAACACAATGATTGCAGTTTGAGAACCATTAAGGATTTTAATCATTATTTCCCTCTCATAAATCAACTATTCTTCTTATTACTTCTAAAACTTATTGATAGTTCTTTTACTTTCTTCCTTTTTACATAAAAAGGATACCAATTAACATACTAATGTCAATTATAAAATGCTTAGAAGGTGGTTGAGCTTGCATCCTGGCATATTCTTTAGACTTTCATTATTTTTTGGAATTTTTCTTTTAGCAGGACATGCAGCCCGTATGTTCATTTTGTTTGTCATCGGATTAACGGGAATGGCAATCTTTATTCTTTTAACAGGAATCACCATTCCAACCCGATGGAAATCTGCTAACCAGTCATTTAAAACTAAAAAAAACATCCCAACAGTCATAGTTAAAGGACTTGTCTTACTCATAGGAGTGGACTGATGTACAGTTCTATTTATTATTGGAGAGATATACCCTCCTACAACAGAAAAGATTTTGTCATCATTAGTGGAAAACCATATGCCATAGAAGAATACGACACTGCAAGAGGCGGTACAGATGTTTATTTGACTATCGATGGCAAGACTTATGAGTTATATCCGACCCCGTGGTATAAAAATCTGGAAGAATTAAAAAATAAAAAATTCACTTTATATTACTTACCTCAAACGAATTGGTTGGTCCGCTATGAAATGGAATAACCTTTTAAAACTCAATATAAAAAGGTTGGGATTCTGGGTTTAAACATAGTTCAATTCTCTGTCTAAAATTTTTCCAAGTTACCATCTCAATTGCTTCTTTAATTGGAAAGTAACCTACCTCCAAACTCTCTGGAGTAGTTGTGAGTTCTCCACCGATTGGGGATCCTAAAAACAATGTGTTACAAATCGATTCGTTTACATTTTGGAAGACGCCACAAAATTTTAATATTTCAATATCTATTCCACTTTCTTCCTTTGTTTCTCTAATTGCAGCTTGTTTCAAGGACTCTCCCTCTTCAACTTGTCCACCTGGCATTTCCCAGCCTCGTCGTGGACCTTTTATCAATAGAATTTCATTATGCTCATTCAATATGATAGCTGCTGCTGAAACGATATGCTTTGGTGTTGCCATGTCAGGATCCTCCAAATTTCAATCTTCAATAAATGACTTACTAATAATTCTTTAAATTTTTATTGATTCCTGCTTGATAAGAAAACAAAAAAATCTCAATGCTCTTTTTTAATCACTATTCGTCAAATACTTAATAGAAACGGCCATCCATGAACAATCTCTATGCTTCAAGAATACTTCATTTGTTAAAAGTAAACATTAAAACTGTTCCCAATCATAAGGAGGTAAAGATATGAATAAACAGCGAGCCCAAGAGATTGCTGCTTCACCTGTAATGGCTAACGTTACTTACAATGAGGTACCCATTTATATTCAAAATGTAGATGAAAAGAATGAAACAGCTAGAATTTACCCGCTTGATGAACCAAGCAAAGAACAAGATGTTCCTGTATCTAATTTAATAGAACATATAATGGAATAGTTCATTTTAATGTATCAAGAGTTGATACCACCTTGCTATATGGAGGGATATAGATGAATATGGATACTCCAGTTGTAACTTGTCCAAATTGTAAATCACAATCTGAAATACAATTGGTATTGACTGCACAATCCAATCAAAATGTAATTTTTAATTGCCCTGATTGTGGTTATGAGCAACGGAATATAAAAACAAGTAAAGGATAAAACGATTTATACTTACAGAATAAAGGTAAATGTGCATTTGTGTTATTGAGTATAGAATTGATCAAGCCTGTGATGGGAAATCAAAGGCTTTTTCTTTTTATCGAAAAATAGAAGAAGAAAAGGAAAATCAAAACTCCATTTTTGAAAAAACGAATTCCATTTACCATTTTCTGATTTATCTGTTATCTTTAATTTAGGCAGATAAAGAAAGAGTGAAACAATCCAATGGAATATACGATAAGCTCATTAAGCGAGGATGCAATTATCATACAATTTATACATGATAATTTGCACGAGCAAACCCTTGAAGTACAAAAAGCAGTCCATCAAATCAGTCAACAACCATTTGAAGGGTTTTTAGAACTTGTCCCCGCTTACAATACCATTACCATTTATTATAACCCTTATGTAATTAAAGGCTCTCTTCCGTTCCATACTGTTAAAAGCCAACTAACTAAAATCCTAGATTCACTAAATGCAGTAGTTGTTTTAAATAAGCGTATTTTTGATATTCCCGTTTGTTATGAGGAGGATTTTGGATTAGATCTTTTAGAACTGGCAGCAAATAAGAGCCTAACCATTCAAGAAATCATTCACTTACATTCTAATACTGTTTATGATGTGGTTTTTATCGGATTTTCTCCTGGGTTCCCCTTTCTTTCTGGGCTCGATCAAAGACTCCACTATCCAAGAAAAACTAGTCCACGATTGAAGGTTAAACAAGGATCTGTGGGAATCTCTGGGAAACAAACGGGTATCTATCCCTTAGATACACCAGGTGGATGGCAGATTATCGGTCGTACACCAGTCAACCTTTTTGATATTTACCAAAGTCCTCCTACCCTATTAAAAGCCGGGGATCAAGTAAAGTTCTTTCCAATTAGTAAAAAGGAATTCGAACAATGGGAGAGTAAATCATGGAAGTAATGGTACATAAACCAGGATTATTAACGACGGTACAGGATATTGGTCGATACGGGTATCAGCGTGAAGGCATTATTGTTTCTGGTGCAATGGATTTATTATCTATGAGATTAGCTAATCTTCTTGTTGGAAACGATGAGAAGGAGGCTGTTCTTGAGGTGACTTTAGTAGGTCCCTCCCTTCAGTTTTTAGTAGATTCAGTTATTGCTATAAGTGGGGGGAATTTGTCACCTTCAATCAACGATAATCCAGTTTCAATAAATAAACCCACGTTTGTAAAAAAAGGCGAACTTTTAAATTTTGGAAAAGTGGTGGATGGTTGTCGCTGCTATATCGCCTTTAAAGGTGGTATCCAAGTTGATGAAGTGTTAGGAAGTAAAAGCACCTGTCTACCTGCAAGATTTGGCGGTATGCATGGAAGGGCTTTAGTAAAAGGAGATCTGCTGCCGATCGAAGAAGTTCATCATAAGACCCCAAAAAAATTCAATTGGATGCTATCTTATCGCTACTTTCAAACGATATTTACCTCAGGACCTATAAGATTTATTAGAGGAAAACAGTATGATCTGTTTGATGTGGAAAGTAGAATCAAGTTTCAAACAACCCCCTTTAAGTTTACGAAGGATTCAAATAGAATGGGATTTCGTTTACATGGATCCGAGCTTCAACTCACCAAAAAACAGGAAATGATAACCGAAGGTGTCACATTTGGGTCAATCCAAGTACCACCAAATGGTCAACCTATAATATTAATGGCTGACAGACAAACGACTGGCGGATACCCTAAAATTGCACAAGTTATTTCGAGGGACTTACCTCGCTTGGCACAGCTTAAACCAGGGGATTCATTTTTCTTTACTGAAATATCCCTTAAAGAAGCCCATCAATTAGCTTTTGAGCAAGAAAATGAAATCAGATCGCTTCAAAAAATAATAACTGCAAAATGGCAAGAGAGTAGATACTAGTTGTTTGAGGTAGATTTGAATTGTGACCTTTGAGAAAGCTTTGGTGCCTTTCGTATCGTCGATGATCGCGAAATTTCCGCCAATATTGCATGCGGTTTTCATGCTGGCAACCCCAATACATGGTAAGATGATACCGATAGTAGCAGATACCATTTGTTTACATGGTGATGGAACAAATGCGGTTACTTCTGCACAAAGGTTAAAATCAGAATTTCTTTCAGAAGGCATACAAATAAAATAAACAAGAGCTGACATAGGATTATGCAGCTCTTCTAATAAGTTAATTTTTGTTCAACAAACGTTTAATGATTCTGATTTGGCCACGATGGTTAATTTCATCCTCCATCACATGGTACCACATCCAGTAGTGATTATAAGAAATACCATTGTCCCATTTGCGCTCATGTAACAACCAGTTATCTTTTTGTGATTTTAGCAGTGTTAAAGTTTTTTCCCTGACATGATTTAATTCATTCAGGTAAAACACTAGAGATTTTCCCTTTATTTCAAGCATTGCTTTTTCACCAAGTTCCAAAGCTGTGCCCCATTTTAAACGTTCATTTTCATTTATGTCCCTGTTTTCAAACGTTATTAATTGATGAACAAATTCAATGGAAGCAATATGCATTAATAAAGCCCCAATGGTGTTTCCAAGGCCTTCTGGTAAGAAATCTAAATCCTCTTGACTAAGATTTTTTATATCATCCAATAACACAGCTCTTGAATAATCCATCATTGAAACTAGTGAACCTATTTTTTTAGAATAACCTTGCCCTTGAACTATTCTATAATCAATCATGTTCTTACCTCCTACTAATTGTAAATTAAGAATTCAGGGTGATGGAATTTAACTAGACTTATATTAAATGGATAATAATGGTATAATGGAATCTGACATTCAAAATAATAACAGCTTGCCCTTTTCATTTTTTAACAGATAACTTCTACTTCCAACCCTTGAAACTTTTAGTAACTCATTTTCGTAATAAATAATTAAATATCATATTATCTTTTTAGGAGGATTCCGTATGACAGGACTTGTGGCAGTGATCATGGTTTTCTCGATCCCCATCGTTGCTATCGTAACAGGGCATTTCCAAACCCAGACTAAGCTTAAGGGTAAATTTATACAAGATGAATTAGAACTAGAAAAGCTTAAAAATCAAAACTACCTAATCGAAACGGAAAAAATGAGACTTGAAATAGAGAAAATGAAACTGAATGATACTTTCAAGCAAGAAAAGATACTTTGAAAACCGTTTTTCATAAATTGAATTCAAAAAGGTCGCCCATGAAAATATCATGGGCGACCTTTTTATCATTACAGGTTATTCATTTCTTTTTCATTTACATCTTTACTTGCTGAAATTTGATTGGTAGTTCCAAGCTCGTATGAAATCCTATCTAGGCTATGACGAATATTCCCTTTCCCAGATAGGTTTTCTAATAATTCCTTCACATCAATTCCTGATGATGCTTTTAAGGATTCCTGTAACGATGACATGAGGCTTGTTGCATAACCCGTCACTTTATTCGCGCCACCATGATCCCCACTTCCTCCAGTATCAACGACGGTAATTTTATCAATGTTCGATAACGGGCTTGCTACTTGTTTCGCGTATTCCGGAAGCATTCTGACGATCATATCAAGGATAGCAGCTTGGCCGTACTGTTCAAACGCTTCAGCAATCTTGCGTTTCGCTTCGGCTTCAGCTAATCCAGTTAAGCGAATAATTTCAGCTTCCGTTTCCCCTTTCGCTCTTTCAGCCTCTGCTTTAGCTAAACCATCTAGTCTAACCTTCTCGGCTTCAGCTTTTGCCATGGATTCTATTCTATATTGATTTGCATCTGCTGCAGCAAATTCCTTCGCCTTTTCAGCTGCCGCCGCCTGCTCTACAGCATATCGATCTGCATCCGCTTTCTTTTTCACTTCCGAATCATATTGTCTTTCTCTTCGCAAAATCTCTTTTTCTTCTAATTCAATTTGTTTTTGGCGTTCAATAATCTTGATTTGCATTTCTTGTTCGGTTACTTCTTGTTTTGATCGTGCTGTTTCTAGGTCATAGGCTTGGTCAGCACGTGCTTTTGCCACGTCCTGATCTCGTCTGAAATCAGCCATTTTCATTTGATTGTCTTTTTCGGCTTCAGCAATCTCTGTAGCACGTTCCAATTCAGCTTTTTTGGCTTCTTTATCAGCCTCAGCGCGCTTGATCCTAGTTTCTTTTTCAGCTTCGGCTGTCGCGATATCTGCGTCTCTTCGAACTTGTGCAATCCTTGGTTTACCAAGTGCATCCAGGTATCCATTTTTATCTCTTACATCTTTAATCGTAAAGGAGACAATGATAAGTCCCATTTTTGCTAAATCCTGTGATGCAACTCGTTGGACTTCTTGTGAAAATTTGTCACGATTTTTATAAATTTCTTCAACAGTCATGGATCCTAGAATGGAACGAAGATGTCCTTCTAAAACCTCGCGAGCCTCGTTCTCTCGGTCTTCTTTTCCTTTTCCTAAAAATTGTTCCGCTGCTGTCGCAATATCTTCAATAGTCCCGCCAATCTTGATGATTGCAGTACCATCTGCCATGACTGGAACGCCTTGCTCTGTGTACACTTCAGGTGTTGTAACTTCTAGTTTACTAGTTAATAGACTTAGTGGCTCTGCTTGTTGGAAAACAGGCAAAATAAACGCTCCACCACCACGGATGATTTTGATTTTATTTCCAGATTCGTCCACATTTACATTTTTACTACCTAAGTAACTTCCAGTTACGATCAAAGCTTCATCTGGACCTACAGTTCGATACTTAATGATAAAAACGGCAATAAGGGCAATCAATACAAAAGCAACTATACCTATAGTAATAATAATTGGTGTCATACAGACATCCTCCTCTTTGTTTAGAACCTGCTAGATTATGAGTAGAATTCTTCTGAGAATTCATGAGGTGATACGTACAGTACTCCATGTTGAATATCTATGACCAAAACTATTTGGCCTTCGTTTATTGCAGAGCCTTCAAAGCATGCTGCTGGCTTAGAGATACGTCCACTATTACTTTCTAGTAATACTTCACCAAATCCATCCTCTGGTATTGGGATGATCACTTTTCCTATTCGTCCTTTTAACGAATCTTGTGTATAAACAAGGGATTCTTCAGCCTTTGATAAAGGAATAAGGATAAATACATTGAGTAGTGTAACTAGAAAAAGTGAAGTGATTATGGATATCAAAACTATGAAAATACTTTTAAAAGGTGAGAGACGTTCTAAAATATATCCACCTGCTGAAAAAAAAGTGAAAAAAGCTAAACATAAGGTCGGATTGAAAAAATCAAATGATGTTGTTGCAATTCCCTCTAAAATATCAGCAAACAGTAAGTATAGTAATGTGAGTACTCCAAATACAATTAGCATAACTAGATAAATAGTTTGAAGAGGAAATCCGAAAAGCTCCATAAGTAGTCACCCTCTAATTTGTATCCTCATTTTTGATCAGCTGTTTTTTCAATTCTTCTAATTCTAAATCCACCTGATTTTTACCTGACAATTCAGAGATTTCTTGATCTAAAGATTGACTTACCACCTGCAAATCTTCACTGGCCCCAGCTTCTGCTTCAAACTGAATCACTTTTTCTTCCATCCTCTTAAAGTCATTTTTGGCATTTCCTTGATTAATTGAAGTTAATGCATGATTTATGGATGCTCTAGCCTTTGCGACGTTTTGCCTTGCCTTTAGGGAATCGAGCTTTATTTCCATTTCTCGATACTCATCTTTCATAATCTTTAACTTAGCTTTTAGATCAGTTGCATGCTGTAAAGTAGTATCGTGCTGCTCTACTAATTCATTCATCTCATTCATTATTTTTGTTTTATCTTCCAATGCACGTTTCGCTAAGTCTTCTCTATTGTTTGTTAATGCTTCAATAGCCTGTTCTTTCCTTTTAGTAATAATCTCGTTTAAATCGCTTAGTTTTTTAGACAAAAGCTTTTCATTGGCAATTACTTTTGCAGTGGCTTTTTCTGCTTCCTTAATTTCTACGCTCATTTGTCGTAGGTATTCATGAAGCATGTGAATCGGATTTTCAGCCTTGTCAATTAAGGAATGTAATTCTGCATTGACAACGGTTTTTACTCGTTTGAATAATTCAAACATACTGGAGCCCTCCTAATTTATTTCTTTATTTTTTGTGAATACCTACTCTACGTTACAATATTGGAAAAGTTTCACATTATATTGTCGTTTTTTGGTAGTAATGTATTTTAGTTCCTTATACTTACTCCGGTAAATATCATTAGAATAAATAAAAAAGTGGACTGCTTTTTAAAAACAGTCCACTTCAAAAATTACTTATCTAATTTAAAAGTTACTTCCCCGACTCCCAAATCTGTATTTACGGTGATAATCACGTCAGCATCCTCGTAGGCTTCATTAACATAAACTCCATCACCTTTGGAAATAAAGTCGACGATATTCGTTGAACCAATCCCTTTTTTTGAAGTAATTTTTACGCCAACCTCTGATGGTAATACTATAGTGGTTTTACCCACTCCCGCTTTTATATTCGTTTCGAAGCTATCTTCCCAATCTCCCCCCAAATCAACAGTTAGATTACCTACACCAGCATCAATATCTAGATCTTTAAGTTCAATACCCTTCAAATCCAGCTTTGTACTTGCTGCACCTACATTGACATCAAGACTCATCGGAATATCTTCAGAAAGCATTAAGTTCCATTCATTTTCTATATTTCCTATTTTCATATTCTTGAATTTTTGCTTGGATTGTTCAATAACGACCTTTCCTTTTTTACCATCAAGGTCATAGGAAACCTTAGGCTCAAAGTTCTTAATGTTAGATCTAATACTGCCCTCTACCCATTCATTTGCTCCATTTGTAACCATCATTTCCCCTACTCCTAAATTCAGCTCAACTTCTAATTCCTTTGCCTTATCCTTATTTACAGAGATGTTTTCTTCCTTTACTTTCCCTGTAACCACTGAATTACAACCTGTAGTAAATAGTAACAATGCACCAATGACCAATCCTATATTAATTGATTTCTTCATTATTCATTCCTCCATTTAATCATTTCTTATATTTCCATCATAAGGAAAAATGGAATGGAGAATAACGACCCTAAGCTATAATTTTCTATAAGACCTAAGGCTTACGTAAGCATAAATCCTTTTTTTCTCATGTGATAAGCAAGAAATCACAAACAAGTTACCGAATAATATTGTCATCAATAAAAGGAGAATATTGGAATGAAGTGTAGACATGAGGTTTTGTTTAAGCAATTAGAAAAGGATTTAAAAAAGCTTATAAAATAATTAGATAAAATGGAGCTTAGTGTGAACTCCTTTTTGTTCTGCTTATTAACGAAAAATAAATACGGATGTACAATAGAAAAATCATATTATATCACTATAAATATACGTTTTTGTAACCAACATGGATGGTAAAGGATTAATTGCAAAAACCATAACATTAGACTTTTCAAAGAAGCTTCAATTAATTACAACATAAAAGGAACAAAAATATATTGCAAACCTTAAGTCCTTCATTAAAAATATTACATTTCTGAAAGCCCTTTTATTTTTTTCAAGGCAATATTAACAAATTCTAATGAACTTTGATAATATTTTTCGCCTTCAGGCAATTGAGAGAAGTCTCCTATTTCAACTGTGAGTAGCGTAAATTGGGATTCTGTGGATAAATTGTAAGTATAGCCAATATCATATGAGGAAGGAGGTAGATCCCATTTAAGTGAGTAAAGGGAAAGATACAGCAATTTATTTGGTTCAAAAGATTTAACAGTAAGCATTGAATACCCTGCCCATTCTAATACACTACCAAGAGATAAGCTATCAGCTGTAAAACCTTCAGGAATATCATCCCACTGTCGAATGAATTCTGATTTGGTCAGAACCTCCCAAACTTTTGATGCTGGTGCCATGATATTAATACCTGATTTCACTGTTAAATGCTCGTTCATAATATACCCCCAGTAATTTTCCTTATAATGTTCTTTGTTTTTGATATTTCAAGTAAGGATTAGTTCTATAATTTGTATCAAGTTTCCTTCTTGACTATTTTGTTCCTTCATTATTATTTATTTGTTAAAAAATAACTACTTCTGAAACCTTTATCAAATTGAACACGTACTTATTAGTACTATCATAAAAAAGGTGTGATAATCCTAATGCTAGATCTTACATTAAATGAAAGAATCGAACTTTATAAAGACATCTATTCCCAACTTTATTCTTCATTAAAATGGAAAGCGGATAAACGATTTCTTATGTTAATTTCTGCTATGTATGTAACAACCTCAAAAGAGTTTAACTTAAAGAGATTCGTAGAGGTTGCTGACTATGTAAAGGACGAAGTAGGAATGTTTTCATACTTAAAATCCGCTCAACGATTTACTACAGCTGCTGCTTTGGATACTTCTACAGAAGAAATTCATACTAGTTTTAATTATCTACTAAAAATATACGAAGCACTTATAGAAAAAGGCTTCAGTAGAACCCCTTTTTCATATATTGCAGCTAGTACTCTTTTAAAAGTGGACGATAATCGGATGGATGACTATATACAAAAAACCATAGACATTTACAAAGGAATGAAGGATCACCACTTTTTCCTAACAAACTCAGGGGATTATCCATTAGCTGCAATCCTTTCCATGCGAGAAAAAAGTGCAGATGAATTAGTGAATAACGTTGAGGACTATTACAGGATCCTGAACCAAAAAGGGTTATATAAAGGCAATGACCTCCAATTTTTAAGCCATGTTTTGGCATTGAATGAAGAACAAATGGCTGATAAAAAAGCAGAGCAGTTCTTTACCTTGAAAACTCTTTTAGAGAGAGCAAAAATTAAGACTAAAATGATGTATTATCCTTATATAGGTATGCTTACTTTTTTAGAAAAACCTGAAAGTGAAATAGATGAACTAGTTACTATTTATACTGAATTAAATAATGATAGGCTCTTTAAATGGAATAAGGATGTTAATTTTATGTTAAGTGTAATGCTCTTCATGAGTCATAAAACGACTATTGGCGATGCTACAAGAGCTGGCTTAAATGTAACTATTGAAACCTTGATTCAAGCACAGCAAGCTGCCATGACTGCAAGTATTACAGCTGCGACTGCAGCTGATTCCAGCAGCTCCGGAAGTGATGGTTAATAAATTAGGCCGCTCTCATACATCAGAGAACGGCCTTTTTATTACTTATTTTCCAAAATATCTTTGATTTTCTTTAAATCTTTTTGATTTGCTCTTTTCATCATCGCTGACATGAACGGTGTCATTATTTTAGAGAACCCAGTAGGAATTCCCTTATTTCTTAAAGTCATTTTCGTTACATTTTCGTCAATGGCTTCCCAAGTGTATGTTGTCTCCATTGGAAAAGGACCATCTGCAGTTCTCATGACGAGAATTTCCCCTGGTTTATATTCTTTTATCTCATACACATAGGCTAGTTCTCGTCCTAAAAATTGGGCTTTGAATGCTATTAACGATCCAATGTTTAAAGGCTTTTGTGTTTTCCACTCAGCCGACTTTATATTTACATACCATTCAGGAGCATGATCTGGGTCTGCTGCATACTCAGAAACCGTAGTGAGTGGGCAGCGAATACTTATTTCTGTAGATACATCCACCATAACCTAATACCTCACAGTCTTTGATTCTTTCAATTCATAAAAACAACTAAAAACAGTTACAATACGTATGTTGCGACTGTTTTTGTGATGAATTTTGATTATGAACGTAGTCCAATCTTATAATGTGTCTCAGACAACTATCCGACCAAATTCTCTTCACTCATGGACTTTAGCATTTCGATTTGATCTTGAATTGCATGTTGCCACATTTTTGCCTCCACTACAGATGGATCTTCATGTTTAACAGTAAAACCAATATTGAAAGTTAATTCTTTTTATTTTTGTTCTATATAATTTTTAAGTAAAGTTCCAAGAAGATACTTCCATCCTTCGGTATGGCTTTGTTCCCAATCTTCTTGAATGATACCTGAAGCAGTATGGGACAACTGAAGCAATGTCCCGCCATCCTTTTCAACTAGTCGGTACGTATATGCGCTGTTTACAGCTCCTTGCATCCCAAGGTGACCCATCATTCTAATCTCCTCAGGCGCATTCACATAATAAACATTACCCCAAACGGCCCCTTCATTTCCACCCCATCTTTCAATGAATTGACCTCCAGGTACTGGGTCAAAGGTAAAATGAGATGATACTCCTTTAGGAGCTATCCGAAATTCCCACCAATCTCCTGCTTGTTCTGTTAACGCTTTAAATATTTGTTCGCGTGGTCCATTGATGAAAACCTCTTGTTCAATACGAAAAACTTTGCTTTGTTCTTGCTCAGTTGTTGTCATATCAAGATCTCCTCCTTTTTGTTCAACTACCGATCGTAGGTTTAATAGTGAATTAGCAGTTGATTCCATATATTTACCTACCCAACGGTTATTCATTTCTTGGAGAGGGAGTGCGTTCAAGAAATTCCGTCTATATTTCCCTTCACGTCTCACCACTACCAAATTTCCTTCTTCCAAAATCGACAAATGCTTCATAATGGCATACCTTGTGACTTCAGGAAAGTATTCGTTTAGCTCACCCGTTGTTTTAGGTGAATGTTTAAGAATATCCAATATCCCTCGACGAATTGGATGGCCTAAAGCTTTGAATAACGTAGAAAGTTCGTCCTCCATTACAACGATCCTTTCGTATGGTTCTTATTACATGTTACCGTTTGGTCACATGTAACGTGTGACCTTATAGTAACATGTTTAATTATGTCGGTCAAATATACATTGTATATAGGGAAACTCAATATTTGATTCATTTATTAAATAAGGATTAAAGTCATCGTGTATACCTTTTCCTAAATTACCTCATTAATTAAAATCATAACCCTATTACTTTAATCAAATCGCAATACCAGATTTGGGAAGATATGTAGGTAAATAAACGAAGAGACGCCATTTTTTCGATGTCTTCTTTTACATTTTTTTCTTTTTATTTAGCCACCTTTCATCCATAATTAAAGAGTAAGAGGTCCATGAAAATTTAAACAGTTGGAGTTAAGAGAATGAAACTATTTAATTGGAAATTAGCTTCCCTAATGCTAACTGGAATCGGCATCTCTACGCTAGGTGATTTTATTTACCTGATTGCGATCAATTTGCTCGTTTATCAAATGACCCATTCAGCTGCAGCTGTCGCAGGTCTTTGGATTGTGGGACCGATTATTTCTGTGCTAACCAATTCATGGAGTGGCGGGTTTATTGACCGATCAAATAAGAAAAAAATCATGATCACGACTGATATCATTCGCACAATCCTAGTGGCATTGATACCTTTCATGACTAATGTTTGGGGTATTTATTCTTTATTGTGTCTGATCAGTGTAGCTAAATCGTTCTTTTCCCCTGCTTCTACAACCTATATTGCAACACTAGTACCTGTAGAAAAGCGAAAAAAATACAATTCCATAAGTGGTTTGGTTACTTCAGGTGCTTTTATAGTTGGTCCTGCCATTGCTGGAGGCTTATTTTTGATGGGATCAATTGAATTCGCGATATTTGCAAACGCCGCATCTTTTCTTATTTCAGCCATGATCATTTTGTTATTGCCAAATGTTAATCCGGAAAGTCATGAGAATTCTAATAAATCTAGATATGCTACACTGAAAGATGACTGGAAGGAAGTCATATCCTTCGGTAGAAAAGAATATTTTGTCATGGCTGTCTATTCTTGTTTTTTAACATTTGGATTATTTTCACTAGCGATGGATTCCCAGGAGGTAGTTTTTGTACAACAAGTGGTTGGATTGACTGAAGCTGATTATAGCTTTTTAGTGAGTATTACCGGAGTCGGGTTCGCAGTCGGTGCTTTCATCACGGCTTTCTTATCTAAGCATTTAAGCTTAAGGACATTAATGGGACTGGGGATGCTCTTAGTATCTATCGGTTATCTCATTTATTCACTATCAAACTCGTTCCTAACCATTGTTGTAGGATTTACCATCCTTGGCCTGTTTAATGCATTTATGAATACAGGATTTAGTACGTTTTATCAAAATAATATCCCCCTTCACTTGATGGGTAGGGTATCAAGTGTTGTCAGTGTTGCTCAAAGTGGTTTGCAAATCTTCCTTTTGCTATTGGTTGGTTTTTTAGGTGACGTCTTTCCCTTAAGATATACAATCGTTCTATTGGCAGCTTTGAATGTGTTATTTTCTTTATTTGTGCTTTATCTTGTTGCTAGGCCTGGAAAACAGATCTGTTTTTCTGAAACAACCAAAGAATCTATAACTGGGTAATGGCATTACATTTAAAGGGAAGATGAGTTTAATAAATAAATTATAGTATTGGGGGAAAGAAAATGAGTGGAATTGCAAAAACTCCTAAGCCACCTTATTATGCTGTTATATTTGCATCACAACGTACTGAAGGTGACAAAGGATACGGGGTAATGGCAGAGAAAATGGTAGAGCTAGCCTCTAAACAAAATGGTTTCTTAGGTATTGAAAGTGCTCGTGATCAAGAATTGGGAATTACGGTTTCATATTGGGACTCATTAGAATCTATTAAAAATTGGAAGGAAAATTCAGTTCATAGGGTGGCTCAAGAAAAAGGAAAAACCGAATGGTATAAAAATTTCTCCCTTAGAGTTTGCAAAGTGGAGAGAGATAACTTTTTTACAATGTAATTCAAAATTAACTAATCCGTTTAAGCTATAAGCCATAAAAAATGGGAACTTCTATTTTTAGAAGTTCCCTACTACTATCCTTCGCAAAGATCAGTTTCTTTTATTCCCGACTTTGCCTTCTATATTCCCAACTTGTCGATTTCACTGCCTAATGATTAAAAATCTACCCCAACACATTAATGAATTCGCGCATATAATCTGGCAAATCAGGTGGTCTTCGACTAGATACAATATTTCCGTCAACTACGACTGGTTCATCAAGCCAAGTAGCTCCCGCATTGGTCATATCATCTTTTATGCCTGGAGTACTAGTCACTTTTTTACCTGAAAGGATTTTAGCGGAAATCAATACCCAACCTGCATGACAGATTTGACCTATTGGTTTTTGTTGATCATTCATAGTACGAACCATGCTTAAAACGTCATCAAAACGTCTTAATAAATCCGGGGACCAGCCACCAGGAACCAAAATCGCATCATAATCATCTGGATTGATGTCTGAAAAAGCATAATCAGAAAATATAGGAACACCATATTTACCTATGTATTTTTCTCCCGCCTTTTCTCCGACGATATGAACGATTGCCCCTTCTTCTTTTAAGCGTAAAACTGGATACCATAACTCTAAGTCCTCAAAATCATTGCTGACAAGCTGTATTATCCTTTTTGATTGGAGTCTCACTTTAGTTACCTCCTATGATTCATTAGTTCTTTGATGCAAGTATATCCTAAACGGATTGTTTCTCCAATTCTGGATGACGATGCATTGAAACATATAGGATAATTCCAGCTAGTAGTAATAACATACTTGTTAAAATAAAAACAGCAGAAAATCCAAAATAGGCTGAAATCATACCACCCATCATCGGTCCGATGACATTACCTAAAAATCGAAGGCTCGTGTTATAGCCTAATACCTCCCCTTGCATCGCAATAGGAGCTTCTTGTCGGATATAAGCAACCCTTACTGGAATGATACCTCCAATTGCAATTCCAAGAGCAAAGCGAATCACCACCAACTGCCATATATTTGTGACAAATGCACCCGGTAGATAAATGATTGTAGAGAGAAAAAGAAGGAGTACTAGAATTTTTATGTACCCTATCCGATCTCCTATTTTCCCCCAATACCTTGACATCATCAGATTTCCAAGACCTGCAGCAGAAAAAGCAACTCCAGAGTAAAAGGCTATATTAGTACTTCCATGCAAGTCCGCAACATATAAGGACAATATAGGTTGAATACTGAAATGGGCAATTTGGACAATGGAAGAAATGATTAAAACGGTTAATAAAACTGGATTTTTAATTATGTGAGATAAAACTTCCTTGCTAGAATACTTCGTTTTTGTCCCCTTTTTTATCCCAATTCTGAATTCTTTAGTAGCCATTACGAGTATAGCTGATATAAATATTAAAATTGACGTGGATTTAAAAGTCGTAGCGTACCCCAATGAATCAGCAAGTACCCCACCGATTAGCGGTCCGAATAAAGAACCAGTAATACTTCCTGTTTGAAGAGTTCCTAATACTCGACCAGCAATTTCTTTTGGTGTTTGTGTTGAAATAAAGGCTTGGGACATGGATATAAATCCTGTGAAAACCCCCATAAACAGTCTTAATATGAACAATTGCCACACGTTATGGACGTACCCCATTAAGAATATCGAGATCCCCATCCCGATACCGCAAAAGATAAGAATGTTCTTCCTTCCAATTCGATCTCCAATCCTACCCCATAATGGTGAAAATAAAAAGGCTGAAACAAAGGTAATTGCAAATGTCCACCCTGACCATTGCTTGATATACTCCTCAGAAAAATCCCCGAACGTCCCGATATATAGGGATATAAACGGGAGTACCATGGTCATACTTCCACCAATAAAGAAATTTGAAAACCACATGATGATTAAGTTACGTTTAGCTACCCTTGTTTGATCCATTCCATTAAGCATCTTCTTTCTAAAAAGTATTTCGTATACCTAAATATTATAATATCGAAATTTTCAAGAAAAATGAATGCTTTTTATTAGATTCTTGAAATATAAACTGTTTATTTTCTCAATTTCAGAGTTTTGACCATAGATAATTAAAGCTAAAAATAAAGTGGATAACGAATGTTTATTAAAAAAGCTAACCGGATTTATCCGATTAGCTTAAGATTATGCTTCAATCTTTTCCATTCTTGCCTGTACTTCCTCTTCCGTTAATCCATGTTGCTCGATATAACGGTTTCTAGAATGAACGCGGCATTCATGAGAACAGCTTCGCAAATAGCGGTGCTCATTTTCTTCAGAGCTAAGAATTTTCTTGTTACATTCTGGGTTCGCACAGTTTACATAGCGCTCACAAGGTTCGCCTGAAAAATAATCTTTCCCTACGACAACATGTTCTACTCTATTAACAGGAACGCTTATTCTTTCATCGAACACATAGCATAGACCATCCCAAAGCTTACCTTGAACCTCAGGGTCTTTACCGTATGTCACGATACCACCATGTAATTGTGACACGTCAGAAAAACCTTCTTTTAATAACCAGCCTGAGAATTTTTCACAACGGACTCCACCTGTGCAATACGTTAAGATTTTTTTACCTTCGAATTGCTCTTTGTTTTCACGAATCCATTCAGGAAGCTCTTTAAAAGTGTTTATATCCGGTTTAATGGCGCCTTTGAAATGACCCAAATCGTACTCATAATCATTTCTAGCATCAATTATGACCGTATTTTCATCCTGCATCTTCTCATAAAATTCTTTTGGACTTAGATGATTCCCTGTCAACTCCCTTGGATCTACGTCATCCTCTAAACGAAGGGTAACCAGCTCTGGGCGAAGTCTAACTTTCATTTTTTTAAATGCATGTTCATTTTCATCATCGATCTTGTACACCATATCTTTAAAGCGAGGATCCTGTCTCATCGCTTCTATATATTTTTCTGTTTGCTCAATAGTACCTGAAACAGTTCCGTTGATTCCTTCAGAAGCAATAAGAACTCGTCCTTTCAGACCAAGATCATTACAAAAAGCTAAATGTTCTTTTACAAACTCTTCAGGATTCTCTATATCAACATAATGATAATATAATAAAACTCTATATGAATTGGTTTCCAAAACGTTATTCCACCTTAATTAAAATAGTTTGTAATGTGTATATTAATTTATGGCTCTTATCGCATAGATTGGTTTTAGACTATAAGTTTGCCTGTTGCTTTCTGCTCCAGGCACTTGCTTTCCGCGGGGAGGGTGGGAGCCTCCTCGGCGTTACCGCCTGTGGGGTCTCCCACTTCCCTCTTCTTCCCGCAGGAGTCAAGTGCCCTCCGCTACAAGCAACTCAGATAATTAAAATTGAATTACATTAAAAAAGCAACAAACTTTACGAAAACAGCCTAATTTATACAACATATAATTTTAACAAGAAATAAGTAAAAGGTCGAGTAATTTGGCCTATAAATAATTTACGAATCAGGGTTACCAGATTGATATGATCAACTTGTAATGACAATAAATATTTTCCTTCATGGACATCGGTCACAAAATCTCCGAATTTCCAATATAGAAGTAAACACTGTGAATATCTCTAATTATCCCCTGTTTTTTGGCAGCAATAGCGACATTTTCAACTTCATGTAACTCTTCTAATTTCGTATTCTGGTAAATCGATACTGGATGATGAGTAAATAATTCAGAATAATTTGCAAAATAATGCTTTGGTATGTATTAAGATAAATGGTACAATATGTTAGTAATTGGTTTTACAATAAATACATAGGAGTGAAAAAAATGTCAGTTGATGTTTATTTGAATTTTAATGGGAATTGCCGCGAAGCTGTGGAATTTTACGCGGAGGTTTTTGGTACAGAAAAACCACATATTATGACATTCGGAGAAAATCCTCCTAACCCTGAATACCCACTTCCAGAGGAAGCAAAAAATTTAGTTATGCACACTAGATTAAACATTGATGGAAGCAATGTAATGTTTTCAGATACTTTTCCTGGAATGCCTTTTATTGAAGGAAATAACGTTACACTTGCATTAATCAGCAAGGACATAGAATTCCTCACTTCTGTTTTTAATCAATTAAAAGAAGGCGGAAAAATAGGCATGGAGCTTCAAGAAACTTTCTGGAGCAAGCTTTATGGACAAGTTACGGATAAATTTGGCATTCATTGGCAAATTAATTTTGATAATGGTGAAACCTTCTAACCCACTTCAGAATAAGGGATATGGATTAAAATCCATATCCTTTTTTATTTCCCTAGTTATTGATTTTTAAAAAGTAATATCGGAAATCTTCATCTAGCTTAAATCCTTGATTTTCCCAAAAAGACCACGCGCTTTTGTTTACATGCTCTACGGAAAGCTCTATGCCTTTTGACTTTGTCAATAAGGAAAATTCCTTCACTATACCAAAAAGTTGCTTCCCTATCCCTCTATTACGAAATTCTTCAGAGATAAAGAAGTCATTAAGTAACCAAACACGCTGCAAGGATAAGGAAGAAAATATCGGATATAGCTGGGCAAATCCAATAATATTACTTCTGTTCTCTACTATAAAAATCACTGATTCCAAGTGTTCGAATTTCTCAAATAGAAATTTTTCTACTTCTATAGGATTTCTTTTTTGTTTAAAATAGGCACGATATGAATCAAAGATGGATACTATTTTAGGTACGTCTTGAATGGTAGCTTGTCTAATGTTTATTTCGAGATTCAAGCTCAACACCTTCCTATAAACAAAATTTATTACCCTTAATTTTCTTTGCTTCCTTTGTCAGGTCTAGGTCCCAACGTTCTTCAACTATTGTTCTTCCAGCCCATTGGTCATCATTTATTTTTTCTTCTGTTAAAGTAAAATGATATTTTTGATAAAGGTAGCGCGCGGTTTCTAAAATGCTCACAGTCCATAAGAAAACACTTTTATAGTTCTGTTCTTTGCAGAAATTGATAGCCGTTTCCATGAGTCTTTTTCCAATACCCATTCCTTGGTACCGTTCATCTAAGACAAACCACCTCAGCTGAGCTAATGTATCATTAGATTTTGTTATGGCAATCGAACCTACAACCTCACCATTCACCTCCGCAACCCAAAGTCCTCCTCCTTCTGTATTAATCATAAATTCTGCTAAACCTTTAACCACGTAATATTCGAACATGCTTCCAAACTGATAAGTTTTTTTATATAAACTTCCATGAAGATATGCCACCAAACCTATGTCACCTGCGATCGAATAGTGATTTGGGATGCTTTATCTCTCGTGAAAATAGATTCAATGGTTTCCATACTACCTGTCAGTTTTCTCAATTCACTATTGGACATGGATTGAATCATTTTTCCAACTTCCCTATTAGCA
Source organism: Peribacillus alkalitolerans (assembly GCF_010882125.1). Classification (GTDB taxonomy): domain Bacteria; phylum Bacillota; class Bacilli; order Bacillales; family DSM-1321; genus Bacillus_BN; species Bacillus_BN alkalitolerans. Next base: position 175,213 of record NZ_JAAGVZ010000002.1, read on the forward strand.
TTGTCAACCAATCTTATTAATATTTCTTTACCATGGTCAGTAAGAAACAGCAAAAAAAGACGTTTATCTTCAGAGGATTGTTTTTTATAAATGATTTTTTCGTCCTCGAATTTTTGTAATATCCTGCTCATATATCCGCGGTCAATGCCTAGATTTTCCCTGATTTCAGTTGCAGTACACCCATTTCTAATGTTGATTTCTGTTATAACCCGAGCTTCTGTTAATGGAAAAGGTTGATTGTAGATTTCCTGATCGATTTTCCCTAGAACATTTGCATAATATCGATTGAATTTACGGATTTTTTCAACATATTGATTTGATTCCATTTCCAGTCTCCTTAATATTTTGAAAATTTAAACTAACCATAGAATAAATTTATTAGTTGCTTCAGTCAACTAAATGGAAGGGTAACCTGAAAATAATGGACCGATTTTTATTATTAAAATCCTATCAATCGTAATATAAATAAGAAAATAAATAATAAAATGAGGTGTAAATTCATGTTATTTAGAATTTTTCATAAATCAAATCGTTTAACTAAAGTTGCTATTATAATAGGTTCTATTGTGGTACTAATCGGAGGAATCGTTATATGGGTTCGTTAGGTTTGACTCTATAATTTTTTATCAAGTCCCGCTAATATGTATAAAAGTCAAAACAATAAGTTAATTTATGTTTATTATTGATTAATTACTCTACTCTTCCCTTAAAGTAAAAGCTTGATTTTCTATATTCATACATTTCTTAATTTCCATTCTCAAGGTATTTCTCGGGATAATAAACATTATTGTTTTTCCATTCATTAAAGAGAATATAATGGTTCCGTTATCATTAAATCCTGTATGAAATGTTCTCTTTTTACTTAAAATGATTTCACTAATTTCAGAGTTTTCAAGAGAGAAATTAGGTCGTTTATTGAGTAGTTGGGATACTTCATTATTCTTTATCATTTGGTCATAATCATTTTCTATTTTTGTTTGTTTCTTTTCCATTTTCTTAAACCAATACAAAAATATTAATTCTAAGATCTCTGGAAGTTGTTTTTCATAAGCAAATCGATTATGAAATTGTCCACCCACTTTTATGAAATAGACATATAAATCAGTTATATAAACTTTATCGAAGATGTCTGTTTTTGCTATTCTTGGTTTAATCAGATAAAAGCTAGTATCCATATACATTCTTCACCTTTTCAAAATTATTACTTTTATCTTCCCCTTTCTTCATCGATCAATGTTTTCTTTAAGGAATATTTTTTGTAAATATACATAACTGAAAATAAGGTAGGAATTAGAAAAACTTTACTTAAAAAAGAAAGGATATGGATTTTTCTATAAAGAAAAGATCCATATCCTTTACTTGTTTTTCTATTCAACAGAATCTGCAATGATTCCAGGTAATGAAATTTCATAATTTGCTTGTGATGTGTAAGAATACTTACCATAAACTGTTCCATAAATAGTTACTATGTCATCTTCTACGAAATCAGTCAATCCAGTATATTCAACGAAAATAATATCGGAAATTGAATATCCATAAGAATCCTTTGTAACTGCAAGTCGAATTTGAGTAAGGTTGTCACCTTCCATAATTTGAACGATTTGACCAGTATACTTTACATACTCATCTTTATATCTATCAGGATTTTTTTCTAATTGAGCATATGGAATGGTTTTTGCATTAGCCTTCTTAGCTGCAGCTTCTTTTGCTGCTTTCTCAGCTGCTGCCTTACGTTCCTGTTCTTCCTTTGCTTTTTGCTCTGCTTCTGCTTTTGCTAAAGCTTCTTTTTCATATGCATCCACTTCAGCCATAGAAGTGAACTCTTTCACACCAAGGACTGTCAACCCATCAGTCAAGGCAACAAACAATCCATCTTTTGCTTGAAGTACTGTGCCTACATTTCCATTTCCAATGGAAATGCTTTTTGGAACTTCAACACTTAAATTTTTCTTTGCTTTCTGATATTCGTCAAAAGCCATTCCTGTCGTTATAGCTTGTCTAACTTTTTCTAAATTATCTAACTCTTTCTTTTTCTCTTTTTGTTCTTGTTTTGGTTCAGATTTCTCCTCGTTGGCATTTGTATCCTCCGAATTTGAAACGACACTCACTAAAAACACCACAAAACAAGCAATGGAAATCAAGATATTTCTCTTTCCTTTACCATTTTTCTTAAACAATGCTACAGCAGTCATAACAAGAAAAACGATAAATCCTAGGAATGCTAAAAAAGCTAACATAACTTACCCCCTGTAAATATAAAAAAATCAGAAACTAATTAATGGGTAGATATATATTTTTAATCACCCTGTTAATTTTGCTCCGTCTCGCCTTTATTACTATAATTATTTTGCTCATACTTGTATACTGGGAATAAATACCAATAAAAAAGAGTCTAGCATCGTGGCTAAGACTCTTTTTTATTGCTTATTTTGACTTGCTTTAATCTCTAAACTCTTTTGCTATTTCAAGGAATTGCTTGCTCATTATTGGCTGACTGTACTCCTCTACCATCTTATTGGCGCGATCCTGTATTGCTCCTGCTAATTTGAGCCTGTATTCACTCTCAACACCCGGATTATGGGAGACTTCTAGCACACCTGCATCTTTTAAATTATCTAAAGCTCTTCTAATTGTAGTCACAGCCATTTTGGTCTTCTTATGTAGGTCTGATAGAGATGTATTAATCATTCCTGTTTCACTATCAGACATTCCTATCATTAAAATCAAGATCTTACATGCTTTAGCATCTAATTCTTGGCCTAACATAAAAAACAGAGCTTTTCTTTCATCAGTTATTCCTATCCTCATGGGTAAAGCTCCTCCCCAATATTAACTGTCAAATAAACATTCTTATTTCAATCATTGTATAAGAGGAAGTGTAGGAATGCAATATAAGTACATTTTTGATTTCCATTCTACCTTTCTTTTTAATTTACCCTGTTGATTCCCGCTCCAATCAATATATTGCCAGTACATCAATCAGCTTTAACTTAGCAATAAAATAAAAAGGTTTATCTGAAAAATCAACACATCTCGTATCTTCATTTTCAATATTGTTTTTGGAATCTACAAGGTTGTCTTTTTCCTTTAATCGTTCGGTAACACCAATAGGTACTCGTCATAGAATATATGGTGGAATTCACCATAAAGAGAGGAGGATTTCTTTTTGTATTATCATCCTTATCCATATAATCCATATGTATCCCCGGCCTACTATTATCCGTCATCAAATCTGGTACCCCCTAACTTTGTACCAGTTCATTATAATTCGTATTATCAACATGGGCATGAAATCAGAACTCCAGAAATGTATCCACCAATTGATACACAGGAGTTGCATAAATCCGCACAAATATTTCAAAAATTGATTAGACAAACGGATTTAATCGTCAAGAAGATTATTAGTTCGGATAAGTTCGCACGTGACCTCATGGAATCAGCACAAAAATCAGACCAAAAGAAAGTAGATCAGTTGATTTTATCAACCGGTATAACAATCAAGCACAAAGTTACATTTAGTCCTGATGGAATAAATATTAAATTGCATAATGGAGATAATGATGGTGATTGTTGTACACTGGTTATCGCATTACGTTGGTAACGAAAAAATCCTAACCTTACCTGGTTAGGATTTGCATGTTTACGGAATATATTGTTCCGTAATGGATATAATCTTCCCATCTTCTATCACTAAATGAAACGGGATATTTTGATAACGTTCCCTTGAATTGTTCCATTCCTTTAAGAATTCATCAAATGAAATTTCCTGGTCCCAGTTAACTTCATTAGTTTTTTCAATTTGGAAGGTTTGCATGAGCACAGAAGTATTGGAATCAAATGAAAGATCCTGTATTTCATCATTGGTATTCCGGATGTAATATCCATCTGGCACGACACATTTTCCGTCTTCTTCATAACAATCTCCATCTTTTTCCGCTTCAAGATTAGCTTGTTCGCCTTCATACCATTCGATTTCATCAACTTCTGCGTAGGTACCATCTTCATTTGAAATAATATTTATAAATGCAGTTTTCTCTTCAACAATGCTGTCCTTGCCTGTAGCGGTTGCAACTAAAGTGACTGGAATAATTAATAGAGTAATAAGAAATGGTAACAAGGCTTTTTTCATTTGTGAAGCCTCCTAAATAAATAATAATTGCTACTAATATAGACGTTTTGGAAGTGTAATTGGTTTCATAAATTATAGGGATTTTATTCGATTATTTTACTATTGTTGAATCACTACCCTATTTGATAGTATATTAAACAATTTTTTGAGATTGAGAGGCTTTTTGTAAGATGGTCCCAAAAATCTCCCGTAGTCTTAACATATGCTGAAGAAAAGGTAATACAAATGAAAGTTTAGCTCATTTCTAGGAATCTCACTATTTGATATTGGTAGAACGTTTTCTCTAATTGAATAAATCTAAATTAGCCATTTCCCCCCTCTTTCATACAGGAATTGATCTATGTTTATTTTGCATTAATGTGGAATCTATAGATTAAATTGTACTATCAAAATGAAGGAATATCCTGCCATATTTATCAACAAATTTCCTGTTTTTTCGAACTTGAATTGTAAAAACTTTATCGAAATTCAAAATATGCGTGAACTATATTCATGAATCATCTACACTCTTTTACTCCAAGGCACTTCATATTCGTCCCTACTTGACTAAAAATTTCCTTAATTAATGGGAATTTGATAGGACACTACATTTAAAAATACAAAAAGGCAAATTCAGTCCATGAATCCGCCCTTCTACGATTTGACAATTACTATCAAACTTCGCGTAGTATCATTTTTTGCTTGTCCATACGTTAAATGGAACGCTCTGCATTTATATAGCCAGCCCCATACGTGTTCCGGTTCAATTCTGTTCCCGGATTCACTCCCCATGGATCAGCTCCACTCATTAGTCCTTCTTTAACAACATCTGGCAGCATACGTGGATTGGCTTCAAGGATTAATGCAACAACTCCAGCACAAATTGGTGTAGCCATCGAGGTTCCCGACAAAACAAAATAATTAGTATCTACTCTATTACTTTTTTGAAACTTGTCCAAATAGGAATTCGGTGAGCGTAATGAGATGATATTAACCCCAGGAGCAACGATATCTGGCTTGTCTACTCCGTAAATGGTCTTTCCTCTGCTTGAAAAATTTGCAATTACATCGTCTGTTCTAGGTTCTATGGTATTTTTATCATCCATCGCTCCAACAGTTATAACTTTATCGCTAATTCCTGGACTAGCAATGGTTCCACTATCATCGCCTTCGTTACCTGCAGCCACACACACTACGATTCCACTATCCCATGCGGCTTCAACAATACTTACCATCGGATCGCAATTTTCACATGGTTGCTGATTTTCATCATAATATAATTGTGCCCCAGATCCTAAAGACATCGATATTACATGAATTTTTTCTTCATAAAGTTTGCCGCTATTATAATCAATGCACCATTGAACTCCATCCATAACAGTTGATAGCGAACCTGACCCCATTTTATCTAAAACCTTTACACCGATCACATTGGCGTTAGGTGCTGGTGCAACATACTTTCTATCTGATAAGGATCCGTTTCCAACAGCATCTCCTGCACAATGAGTCCCGTGTCCATTGTCATCATACGCTTGCTCTCTATTGTTAATAAAATCTTTAAACCCTTTTATTCTACCTTCCAAGTCTTGATGTGGATGGATACCTGTATCTATTACTGCAATGGTAATCCCTATTCCAGTTAAAGTGGTACCGTTTTTTTCAAGATTAACTGCTTTTGCTGTTGGTGTCGCAACATTTAATAATGCTTTAACTTCTCTATCTAAGTGAATCCTCTTAATGTGAGGGCATGACACTAGTAAATTTTCGATGGCATTTGGAGTTAATTCCGCACTACAACACGAGACACTCCGATATTCATTCTTCAATTTACACATTACGTGTTTTCCAGCAATATTATACACACTATTCATCCCCAGAGAATGGCACTTACTATTTTTAAATTCCACCACCACATTAAACCGTTTCGTTAGCTTTACAAATCTCTCTAAGCTTTTATGCATAAAGCATGGGGTCCAACGGAACGGTTTATATACATTCATTAGTTGCTCTCGAAGCGGACGATCAAGTTTATTCGCATGCTGCCTAATCATTTGAATCATTGAAAATCCAAACACCTTTTTTCCCCCTTTCAAAAATATGAACTTCATTAGTAGAATATGAAGTTTTCATAAAAAGGAAAGGGTGTTTGTCCTTCAAAAAATGAATAATTACATAGAGTTAGTAGAAATCGTAGAAATCCGTTCATTGACTCTATTAAAATTCTTTTACATAAATGCTCTGTAAAACTAGACAGTTGATTGCAGCTCAAAAGGCACCAATCTACATAGTGCCGACACTTCAATCTCATTAATTCTTATATTATCAAAGGATTTTTCATCACACTGACTCTATAGAGAATTTCGGACATATGCTAAATTTCAATCTTCTTTAATGAGTGGAAACAAAAAAACCAACATTCATTAATCGAATGGTGGCCTTTTTAAAGCAATATCATTTTACTGATTTGAAGTTAACTGAGACTTAAGTTGTTGAACAACTTCTGGGGATGCAGGAGCCGCAGGCTTATAGTAGCCTTTTTGTACGGCATAGTTGTAAAGCGACCTTTGTCGAGCTTCATCTTGGTTTCTTAATTGGATTAAGGTTTGTCTAAGCTCAGTGTTGTTCGATTCGTTAATGTAGCCTGCATAGCCAGTTAGGCTTGCATTGAGTCCTGCTAAGTAATCATTGACCATATCTTTATCCTGTAACATTATGATTCCTCCTTAACCCAAAAATGTTAATAGCTGTTGTTGAGATTGCCTTGCTGATTGGGCATCTCTTTGTAGCATGGATTTTAATTCTGGATCTGTACATTGCTCTGCATAGGTCTCTAATTTTTTCACAATTGTGCCATGTCCACCTATAATATGACGCAGGTTTTCTACTTCCAATTCTGTTAATGAATGATTCATGACTGATTTCTCCTTTCGAACGAAATACAACCTTAATATTCCAAAATACTGTAAAATTATTCTTTTATGAGCACAAAAGTGTTAAAGTAAAAAAACAAAAAGCCCCATTCATTAATTAAATGGATTTAGATTTACCGGACCACTTGGATCCCATTTTTTTATCAATCACCTTGATTTTATTATCATTCACTCCCCATTAAATACCCTGCACTTTCGGATATTTTACCAGGCACTTTTTAAAATTTATCGTGCACTTTTTAACGAATTTGCGATTTTATCCATTTTTGTCCATCGTTATCAACCCAAAAATCCATTTATCCTTCAAATAATGATTTTATTGTTCACTTGAAATTTGCAAAACTGTTTCTTCAGGAACATAAAATCATTTAACCTGAAAAAAAAGAGAAGACCCTTCAGTCATTGGCCGAGGGGTCTTCTCACGATACTCTATGTGTAGTCATAGTCTTATTTATTATTGAAAGCTTCCTTTAATTGACCAATATCAAGTTTTTTCATTTGAAGAACTGCTTGCATGACTCTTAGGGATTTTGTTGAATCTGAATCATTCAACATCTCCATTAAGACTGTTGGGATGATTTGCCATGACACTCCAAATTGGTCTCTAAGCCAACCGCATTGTTCTATCACTCCATTTTCAGAAAGTCTTTCCCAGAGTACATCGACTTCTTCCTGCGTCTCGCAAGATACCGCAAACGATATGGCGGGTGAAAAAGTAAAGTGAGGTCCACCGTTTAACGCTGTGAATGATTGACCCTCTAATTCAAAAGCCACCGTCATTACATTACCAACTGGTCCGCGCCCACCTTCACTAAGACGAGTAATGTTTAACACTTTTGAATTATTAAATATGGAAGTATAGAAGTTCGCTGCTTCTTCAGCTTGATGATCGAACCATAGGCATGGAGTTATTTTTTGCAATGATATTGTCATTTTAGATAATCTTCCAATCGTAAAATTTTGTTATTTAGTTTCCCTTACATTATTGCAAGTATAATTTTGAATTAAACTGGTTTTTACAATATTTTAATATGCATTAAATATGTACATCAATAATTCTTGAATCATTTTCATCTACTATATAGTTAAAAAACCAGTATCATTCATTATAAAGCTGGATTCAGTCATAGACTAGCATTACTACACTATTTCTTTTAAATAGAACGTTTTCATTAGAACAAGTTTTGTTAATTTCTACATAAATAAAAAGAGGCAAACCATGAAAAAATCTAGGTTTGCCTCATTACATTAATATGGATCAGAAGGATGTCCCATTTCCTGAGCTTCTTTAACTGCTTCATCCATTTTTGCATCTCGATTATTGTTTGCCGCTTTTAGACCTTCCATAGCCCGATTTCCATACTCACTATCGCATTGTATAAGCATGTCGATGATGCGGTCTTGAATTTCTTTTCGACAACCGGATAGGGCACCAGTCAGGTTTGTTATCAATTCATCCCGTTTCCAATCGTTGAATCTTCTGAAGGTCTCACCCGCTTGACCAAAATTATTTTCACGGGAGATTTTTTCCCTTTTCACATTTCCTTCGACGTACGGTTCATGTTCTTTTCCTGGATTTTTTGCTTCCTTTAGTCCTCCAATAAGCGAAGGTTCATAGTTCACATGTGGATTTTGTTGTCTACCATAGTCAGTCCTATAATCCATTTGACCACCTTCTTGGTTAGTAGCAACATGAGTTTTAGGCTTGTTTATAGGTAATTGAAGATAATTGGTACCAACTCGATAACGCTGTGTATCTGAATATGAATAGGTTCTACCTAGAAGTAATTTATCATCCGAAAAATCCAACCCATCCACAAGGACACCAGTTCCAAAGGCTACTTGCTCTACTTCTGCAAAGTAATTTTCAGGATTTTTATTCAATACCATTTTTCCAACTTTATGCCACTTAAAATCTTCTTTATACCATAGCTTGGTTGGATCTAATGGATCAAAGTCTAATTCTGGATGCTCACCATCCTCCATGATTTGCACATAGAGCTCCCATTCTGGATAATTGCCCTTTTCGATCGCTTCGTATAAATCTTGGGTGGCATGATTGAAATTCGTTCCTTGAATTTTATCTGCTTCTTGTTGCGTAAGGTTTTTGATTCCTTGTATAGGCTCCCAGTGATATTTAACTAGAATGGCCTTACCTTCTTCGTTTACCCATTTGTAAGTATGTACACCTGACCCTTGCATTTGGCGATAGTTCGCTGGAATTCCCCAAGGTGAAAATAAAAAGGTAATCATGTGCATTGACTCTGGTGTTTGGCACAAAAAATCGAACATACGCTCCATATCAGATAAGTTTGTTACAGGGTCAGGCTTAAATGAATGTACCATATCAGGGAATTTCAAAGGATCACGAATAAAAAAGATTTTTAAATTATTTCCAACTAGGTCCCAGTTTCCTGCCTCGGTATAAAATTTCACCGCAAACCCTCTTGGATCACGCAAAGTTTCTGGCGAATGTGTCCCGTGAACCACTGTTGAAAAACGAACAAAAACAGGAGTATGCTTTCCGGTTTCTGTAAAGACTTTTGCTCGTGTATATTTTGAGATTGGTTCTCCGTTCACAGTTCCATACGATTCAAAATACCCATGTGCACCAGCTCCACGTGCATGAACAACCCGCTCAGGAATGCGTTCCCGATCAAAATGACTAATCTTTTCAAGGAAATCATAATTTTCTAATGTCATAGGCCCTCTATTTCCGACCGTTCTAACATTCTGATTATCTGTGACTGGATGACCTTGTTGATTGGTTAAAGTAAGATCCGATAGCTCTGAATTACCTTGATTCTCCTTCATTTATACCCTCCTTATTTATGACAATAAAATTATGCCCGTATAGGAATGGTATATTCCTGTAATATATTTAATTATTGGAAATAAAAACTATCCTATCCTACAAAAAAACCTCCTTCACTTATTAGTGAAGAAGATTTAGTAATACGTATTTAAGTTCCATATTAAATCCAATAATTTGATTAAAGCAGCGTATTGGACAACTCGAAATTCTTATTTATACTAATTCAAATTCATAACTTGCTGCTGAAACAAATAGTTTAAACCCAAATTGAGTAATCAATTTTTCAGCCACATGTTCCTTTGAATGTGTTCTCTTTTCGACTGTCAATTCATTCAGAGCTAATTTGCATAGTTGTGAAAATTCTACATCTGAAAATAATTTTTCATGATATAAATATTTACTATCGCTACTATAACTACCAATATCACTTTCAAAATTGTATTCCGTTTCAATCAACTTATAGATAAACACTATTGTCTCCTTTATATCCCTATTACTTGGATTTTTATTGCCTACTGTCTATGCTTCCAACTAGATAAATACCAGGAGGTATCTGAAACTACTATTATACACCCTTCCAATCTCCCGCATACTTCATTTTATATTTAACTTCTTCTTTTTCTTCAAATAAATCATATGTCACATCTTAAACAGCTGTAAAATCAACTAGAATCCTTTTCTCTGGATAGCTGATTGCCAAATTACACAGAAACTGCGCTGAGCTAGATCTCGCTGATTATCAAGGTCCATTAATTGAGATTCCAATTGGTCCCAAACGTCGTAAGCCTAATCTACCGTTTTTGTTGTAGTTTACATAATATTATTATAGATTTCATAATGAATCTTCTTATCTATTGAACTTATATTTTCGAAATAGGATTGGATGGAATTATCCATTTTTATCTCCTACTTTACCTTTTAGTTTTCATTATAACTTCTTCAATGAAGAAGTCCATGTAATGGTAGAGTTTACAAAGTATTACTCTGCTCTTTTTTCGGTCACTGCATCACAAATCACGTTATACATACGCTCAACTCCTGTATCTGATGCTTCAAAACTATATGCGTTTTCTTTAGCTATTCCTATACTGTCTGCTTCTTCTGCTGCATCAATGTTTGCTCCCATGAAAATAAATTCCCAATTGTATTTCTCTTGTTGATGTTTAATGAGTTCTTTTACTTTTCTATAAGTGAATTCACGACTAGCATTTTCCATTCCGTCTGTTGTGATTACAAAAATCACCTTGCCAGGCCTATTTTCAATATTCGTCATAGATAATCTATGCCCAACTTGCAATATGGACTTTCCTACAGCATCCAATAGCGCTGTACACCCTCTAACGTAGTATTCCTCTTCTGTAAGCCTTGCCTGGTTTGCATCAATTCCATTCCAAAGCACTTCATAATGATCATCAAAAAGAACCGTTGTAAGATTGGTTTCTCCTTCAAGCTGGCATTGCCTTTTAATGAAAGCATTAAAACCACCAATCGTATCACTTTCAAGACCAGCCATAGAACCGCTTCTGTCCAAAAGGAATATAATTTCTGTAGAATTCTTACTCATACATTTCAGCCTCTCTTTAATTAGGATGATATAATAATAGCTAAGAAATTTCGTAAGTTGGTCGCCTCTAAAGCGACATTTAAGGGAGGTTGACAATGCATGCTTGATCAAAAGCTGCTTATGGAATTGCAGGAGTATATTGATAAATACTTAATTACTGAAGATTTGATTTTATATAGTTCAGTCGAGAAATATGAGGACATTATTGAAGATTTGCAAGAAAGTGAAATTGATGACTTTATCAATAGTCACCGACAGCCAACTTTTCAAACAGTATTGTTTAACTACATTGATGAAATTGGGGTGAATGACCCTGAGGTATATAAGAAAGCGGGAATTGACAGAAAGCTCTTTTCAAAAATCCGATCAAAACCAGACTACCATCCAAGAAAAACTACCATTCTTGCCCTTGCACTGGCACTTGAGTTATCAAAAAAAGAAACCGACAAACTCCTGATTTCAGCCGGTTATTCCTTGTCAGACAGTGATACTACGGATTTAATTATTCAATTTTGCCTAGAGAAAAAAATCTATGATATTGATCATGTTAATCAGATGCTTGATTATTATAGTATGAAGACTTTAAGTGGAGTGAAATAAAAGAGGAAATAAAACAGTTTTCCAATAGAACGAATATTGACGGTTTTGATTAAGAAACTTGAATACTCGATTCAATCATTCGTAAATACATGTCAGGCACCAGAAAAAGAAATCGGTTCTCTAGTGGTGCTTGACACGGATAATAAGAAAAATGGAAAAAATTCAGCGTTGAATCTTATCAAGGACGAAAAAAAATCAATGTTGGACAAGTTTTCATTTACTTTCCAACTAATACAAACACATTCCCATCAGGGGCTTCCATTACAGCAATATGCCCAGATTCTGTTGCAAAGGGAGTCCTAATCCATTGGATTTCTTCGTTTTTGCTTAATTGGGCGTGTGCTTGACGGACATCTTCAACAACAATTTCAACTTCTGTGAAATTGTTTTCAGGATGATTACTTAGCACAAGTTCAGAACTATCTTTTTGAGGGAATTTTAAACCTATTAATATCCATGTATTTCCACTTTCCAAGTTTCTTTCTATCTTCCAATTTTCCGCCAAACCCATTGATGTATAAAAAGCAGTGGATTTCTCAATATCATTTGTATGAATACAAACACACTCTAACTTCTTAAACATATAATCATCTCCTTTTGTTATAAAACAAGAACAAACGTTCCGCATAAATATATACTACTATTTTCCATTTTTTATAGCAACATTATATTAGAATAGTGCCTTTACTAAAAGGAGATAAAATAATTAAAATGTATTCCATACTAGCATTATTTAATAGAAGAGTCAGAGGCTGGGGATGTTCGTTATAGAATTGATATATTATAGACGTTAGAAAAAAGATAGGAAAAATAACCAAACGTTACTTTTCCTATCTTTCATAAATTAATTTAACTTATCCATTTTCAAACCAGACTCCGATCAATGAATCTTCACCCTCTTTAGTCGCAAAGAGTTCAGTACAACTGACACGGAGCTGAATGCCATAGCAAGTCCAGCTATCCACGGGGCCAGCATTCCTAGCATTGCTAATGGGACCATAATAATGTTATATAGAAATGCCCAAAGGAAATTTTGCTTAATATTTGTAATGGTTTTTTTACTAATCATCATGGCATCCACTACTCGATTGATATCCCCAGTCATGATGGTTATGTCTCCAGACTCTATGGCCACATCAGAACCGGTACCGATAGCAATTCCGACATCTGCGACTGTCAATGCTGGTGCATCATTGATCCCATCGCCAACCATAATGACTTTATGACCTTCCTTTTGTAATTCTTGGATAATTTCTGCCTTTTCCTGTGGCAAAATCTCTGCCCGATATCTTTTAATTCCTATACTTTCAGCTACTGTCATGGCAATAGTTTGATTATCACCTGTAAGCATGATCACATCTATCCCCATCTGTTTCAATCGACATACAGCATCCTTTGAAGTGGTTTTTATTTCATCTGCTACAGCAATAATCCCCGAAAAGCGTGAATCAATAAATGCTAGCATGACGGTTTTACCTTGCTGTTCAAACTCAGAAACTTTTTTGGCTGCATGTGCGGGGATGGATTCATTATTTTTCAGAAAATATCTTGGATTCGCAATCACCACTTTTTTCCCATGGATAAAGCCTTTTACTCCATATCCAGGCATTGAACTAACTTGGGCAGCATTTGGGAGATATAAGAGTTTTTCATTAACCATTTTATTAATGGCTTTTCCAACAGGATGATCGGAAGCACTTTCGACTGCACCGACCAGCTCTAAAAATGCATTTTCACTATAATTCTTCTCTACATATAGATCTGTTACGATCGGTTCACCTTTTGTAAGGGTCCCTGTTTTATCTATGGCCACCATGGTATTTTTCCCAAGTAATTCTAGGTATTTTCCTTCCTTAAAAAGAATCCCTTTTTGGGCAGCTCGTCCACTACCTACCATGACAGACGTAGGAGTAGCTAGACCTAATGCACATGGACAAGCAATAATCAATACGGTTATCAGTTTCTCCAACGCTTCATAAAAATCACCTGGTTGAAAAAGAAAATACCAAGCTGTAAAAGTGACCAAAGCAATGAAAATGACAATGGGTACAAAAACCTCTGTTACTTTATCGGCAATATATTGCATAGGTGCCTTTGATGCCTGGGCTTCCTCTACAATACGAATGATTTGAGATAAGGTCGTTTCCGAATCCTTTTTTGTTACTTTAAACGTTAATTTACCATCTTGATTGACGGTCCCTGCATAAACAAAATGCCCCGTTTGTTTTTCAACGGGTACGCTCTCCCCGGTTAACATCGATTCATCAATCATGGAGTAGCCATGGATGACTTGTCCATCTAGAGGTACTTTTCCCCACGGTTTAACGACAATAATATCCCCTGGCGAAACTTCACCAACAGATATTTCTATTTCTTTTCCATTTTGATACAATATCGCAGTCTTAGTTTGTAATTGATAGAGTTTCTGAATTGCCTCTGTTGTTTTTAGTTTTGTTTTTGCTTCCAGTAATTTACCTAATAGAATAAATGTAACGATGAAAGCACTAGTTTCATAGAACAAACCGATTGGATGGGTTTGGTTTTGAGAATGAAGTGATTCAAAGGTAAGGTAGTGACTATAAAAAAACGCAGCAGAAGTACTTAAAACTACTAGCACATCCATGTTTGCGCTTTTATTTTTTAGGGCATTCCAAGCCCCCTCATAAAATGGTAATCCTATCAAAAATTGAATCGGTATGGTGAGCGCCAATTGGAACCATGGGTTTAAGAATAGTTCTGGTACATATATAAAAGAGAACCATTTAAAATGAGCAACCATCGCCCATGCCAAAGGAAAAGTAAGTAAAGAGGAAATGAAAAATTTCCATTGCAAATCCTTCATTTCATTATGCCGATCCTCACTTAACTGAGAGGTATCTGGGATTTCTTTCGCTCCAAACCCTATCTTTTGTATTTTTTGGATGATATCTGATAATTGTGTTTTCTCTTTATTAAAGGTAACACGCCCTTTTTCTGTAGCTAGACTAACAGAAACGGTGCTCACTCCTTCTATTCTTGAAACGGACTTTTCTATTCTTACCGCACATGCAGCACAATGCATTCCACTAATCTGTAAATAGTTTGTCTCTTCCATGATCATTCTCACCACTTTATTTGTTTTGCTTCATTCTATTAATGAAATGAAAGAGATATAACAAATTTGTTAGGAGAATAGGAATAATCTATTGTAGTAGTAGAGGTAAATCCCCTTGATGTTTTTTCTGTTCTTAAAAACAAAATTAGTCAAAAAACTACCATTCTATTAATATAATAAATGAAAGAAAAAAGGAGTGAACACATGCAGCATATTGAAAATGGAGCTCTGGTTTCTATTTTGTTTTTTGTCATGTTTTTGGCGCTTATTTCACACCAAATGAAACTTGGTCTAGAAAAGGATTTGATATTCTCCTCTATTCGAGGGTTTTTTCAATTATTGCTATTAGGTTTGTTGGTCACATACATATTCTCGCTAAAAAGCATCCTATTAATCATCTGCTATATTTTGCTCATGATAATAATAGCGAGTGGGAATGTGGTATACGGTGAAAAAACAGATCATAAAAAGGTACTATTCCTTATTACATTTTGTAGTACGACCATAACGGTAGGTGTATTGCTTCTATTTTGGATTGTCTGTAAGGTCATACCCATGGAAGCTAGGTACATGATTCCAATCGGAGGAATGTTTACTGGAGGAGCGATGGTTAGTGCTTCGATAGTCATAACAAGCTTAAAAAAAGACTTAGCAGAAATGCCACACAAGAGTTTACATGAGCACGTTAAAAATGCAAACAAAATCTCCATGATCAGACAAATCCAAACTCTAAAAACGATTGGTTTGGTACAGATGCCCGGGACAATGACAGGGATGATTTTAGCCGGTGCCAATCCATTTGAGTCCGTAAAGTATCAAATATTCATAAGCTTTACACTACTAGTAGTAGATTTTCTTTCTTCTATATTGGTCTGTCAATTATATATCCGAAAGTTTTATATTAACGATTATAAAACTATAGCAGAGTGAGGGGCACATCTTGATAGTGCCTTTTTTGTTATTTCGACTATTTTTTCCCTATTCAAATTAATAAAAAAAACGATTCTTTTATAAAAGAACCGCACTTTTTCATAATGATGAGATTACTTCGAACGTGCACTAAATACCATTTCTAAGCCAGTAGGATGCTCATTTAATGGAGTGGTATATTCTTTAAAAACGAATTCAATTTCTGAAAGGTCATCGGGTAGTGGTGGCGAAACAATAAAAGTATGGCTGAAGTGCCCATTTGAACCTCTCCCATTACCGTTACGACAATCGTAATCATCTCCTAAAAATAATTCAAAAGAGCGATGCTTTCTTCGATTTTCCGGAGAATCCTTGGTTCCATCCCAATCCACATGGAAATTGACTACACTCGCATTTTGGTACTGTTGGATTACAGTAACCGAATATAAATATTCATCCTGTTCAAAGGACTGAAAGAAGGGTATTTGCCTCCTGTATCCCTCTGGTTCAACTCGAGGTCTAAAATGCTCTTCCATTCTTAAGGAGCTGAAAAATGAATGTAAAAAGTCCTCATAGAAACCATACTTCTTTGCCCAATTCGATATGTATTCTGAGGGCGGGAATCCAGGATTATTGTTGGACAAATCCTTGCGTTTTTTTAATAGTGAACATAACTCATCATCCAAGGATTTTAGATTTTCATCATAATAATCCGTTGGACGTTCAAGCGGCGCCCGTTTCATACTTAACCTCCTTTAAATCTATTGATTACTAATCTTAGATAGCTCAGTATGAATAATCTCTTTTATTACGCTATTCCCCTTCGCTCCAAGGTTAAATGTATTTGTATCTGACCAATAAAGCTCTCTAAAAGAAATACCATTGTTCAGTTCAATCTCTAGAAAAACTCGTTCTCCTTCGAATGCACCACGTTTATTTAGCCTATCTTGATCTTCTAGTTTCAAATCCTGCCATTCTTCTAAGAATGTATCCTTTGATGAAGAAGAAAAAGTGTACAATCGACTTCCATCTTCCGTGCTTTCGATATGGATATTTTTCACTAAATCAGCCATTGGATAAAGGTCGCCTACAGTTTTTGCCTTTTTATTTTGATCTACTACATAGACCTTTTCATTTGCAGACACTATTAAAGAAGTCGGATATCCTATTATTTCATAAACTTTGGTTCCTTTTTCTAAGTACGCAGCATCTCCATTTTTCATCCGATGATTGCTACAGGCATTATCAGCCATCTTATAGGTTACGCTTCCAAGCTCCTTCCCCTTAACAATAGTGGGACTCACCGCTTCATCCATTGCATCTGGAAAATGATGTTGATACTTGATATCATTGATCATCAACATATCCACCCATTCAATCTCTGCATCAGGACAACCACCTATAACACTTCTACATGATGTTACTAACAATAGAGATGCAATAAGAACTATTAATCTGAAAAACAACTTTTTGATAACCCTACATCTCCTTTCTTTTTCAAGCTCGATTATTTGACGCAATCTTTTCTAAGCTAATATATCATTCTACAAATTTTTCCATTTTCCTCCTACAAAACCTTAGAGCTTTCCTAATAAGGCACAAATCTTTATAATGAGAACTATTCATAAGAGATTCCTTGGAAGGAGAAGACATTTGAATATCAAATTAAACCATAAAATCATTCAAGATAAGTGTGGAACCGTCTCCTTCAAAAGAGGAGACTCTTTTTATCGTGCTAATAAAGTAGTATTTCAGGAATTCAATTCAGATGGTTGCAGAGCAACGGTCTCTGGAGCAGAGGATTTCCAAGTTTCAATTGTAAAGTCAGTCGATGAAGGGTTTGTTTCAGCATGCACCTGTCCTAAACTGGCTTCCTATGAAAAGGATTGCCAGCATATTGCAGCTGTTCTTCTGTCCATTTACGAAAAGCAACAGCAAAGCAGACTTTCAACCCAGCCAGAGATAACAGCAGGTCTGTTAGCTCTTTTCAATGAAAAGCCGAAACGATCTAGCGGACATCAGCTTCACTTTGAAAACAGGCAAATCCTTAATGTAGAGATTATCGTACAGCCCATAACTGTTGAATATGCAGATACGCTTTTCGGTGTGGAACTAGTGGTGGGGTCAGACAAAATAACAAATATTCGTATGTTTCTTGAACATGTCAAAAAAGGAATACCCTACACCCTTTCTTCAACTTTTACATACGATCCGAGCCAACACTGCTTTCATACAGATACAGATGAATTGATTCAACACCTAATAAAGATATTCAAAGATGAAAGGATGTATGAGGAGGTTAATTCTACCGAATCCTTCCCTCACCTCCTCCTTATCCCGCCATCTTCATGGGACCGTCTTGCATCTCTTCTTACAACATCACCAATGGTAAAGCTAAAGTATGCTGAAAATACCAATAATCCATTTCATTTTTCAGATCAATTGCTCCCCCTTATGATTGAAATTAGAGAAACAAATGATACAGAGTACCATTTAAGGGTTAAAGGACTAGATTCAGCAATCGTATTCCCCAATTATGGTGTGGTTTTATATAAAGGAAAATTATACTCAGTTGAACGTGAGGACTGTGAACGGCTCTTTGAATTAAAGCGGATGCTGAAGGCCTCACGGACCGACCAAATTCCAATACCTGTAGAGCAAGTTGAATTATTCTTAAAAAAAGTGATCCCTGGTTTAAAAAAACTGGGTCATGTCCAGATTGCAGAATCTATCACTAGGAGGTTCAATAAGACTCCTTTAAAGGCAAAGCTTTATTTAGATCGAGTCAAAAATCGGTTGCTTGCTGGATTAGAGTTTCAATATGAGAATTTGGTAATCCATCCATTGGAAGATCGGGACCAACCTTCAAGAAGCCTCATCCTAAGAGATGAGGAAAAAGAAGTTGAAATTCTGCAGTTAATGGAAGACAGCTTGTTTGCTAAGACAGATGGCGGCTATTTTTTGCATAATGAAGAATTGGAATACGAATTCCTGTATCATACCCTTCCGAAACTGCAAAAGCTTGTTCAAATTTATGCTACTTCTGCCGTGAGAAATCGGATTTTCAGGGAAAATGCACCTCCAAAAATTCGGGTGAAGGTGAATAAAGAAAGAACCAATTGGCTTGAATTCAAGTTTGAGATGGACGGAATTCCCGACAAGCAGATCAGGGAACTCCTTGTAGCATTAGAAGAAAAACGAAAATATTTTCGTTTACAGGACGGATCGTTACTGTCGTTAGAGACGAAAGAATTTGAGGAAATTCAACGCTTCCTTCATGGTGTTCCGGTCCAACATGAGGACTTGGAAAATGGCTTGAATGTCCCCTTTGTCAAGGGAATTCAGCTTCTCGATACCGTTGATAGCGAGCATACCTTCCATTTCGAAGAATCGTTTCGCGGATTTTTAGAAAGTTTTTCAAATCCAGATCAGTTGGCATACGATGTGCCAGGCAATCTAGCGGGGATATTACGAGACTATCAAGTTCGAGGCTACAAATGGTTGAAAGCCTTGGCAGGATTTGGATTCGGTGGCATTTTAGCAGATGACATGGGACTTGGAAAAACCATTCAGAGCATTACCTTCATAGTCTCGGAGATTCCTACTATTCGAAAAAGGAAACAGCCCGTTTTAATTGTGTGTCCAGCCTCTTTAACCTATAACTGGCTGAATGAACTCATGAAATTCGCTCCAGATATACAGGCTATTGTGGTGGATGGTTCTAAGGAGGAAAGGCTCAAGCTTCAAAAGGAAGTTCACAATATAGATGTGTTGATTACCTCATATCCCCTGTTACGCAGGGACATCCATTGGTTTGAACAACAAGTCTTTCACACCGTGTTTTATGATGAAGCGCAAGCTTTTAAAAACCCTTTGACCCAAACGGCTCGGGCCGTGAAAAGGATTCAAGCAGACCATCGCTTCGCCCTAACTGGTACACCAATAGAAAATTCCATAGAGGAACTATGGTCCATTTTTTACGTCGTTTTCCCTGACCTTTTCTTAGGTTTAAAGGAATTCAGTCTTCTCACAAGGGAGAAAGTTGCCCGTAGAATCAGGCCATTCCTGCTTCGTAGATTAAAAGAGGACGTGCTCAGAGAGCTACCTGAAAAAATCGAGTCAGTGGAAACAGTAGAATTGCTACCAGATCAAAAGAAGCTTTATGCCGCCTACTTGGCAAAACTTCGCCATGACACTTTGAAGCATCTAGATAAAGATACACTTCAGAAGAATCGGATAAAAATACTTGCAGGTATCACGAGATTAAGACAAATTTGTTGTCACCCGGGACTATTTGTCGAAGGTTATAAAGGAAGCTCAGCAAAATTTGAACATCTTATTCAGATTATCGAGGAATCAAGGCTTTCAGGTAAAAGAGTACTGATTTTCTCCCAGTTTACTAAAATGCTGGCTCTGATCGGAAAGGAATTAAACGAGCAAGGCTTAACTCATTTCTACCTCGATGGTCAAACCCCTTCAGAGGAACGTGTTGAACTTTGCACTCGATTTAACGAGGGCGAGCGTGATTTATTCCTCATCTCCTTAAAGGCTGGAGGTACTGGATTGAACCTTACGGGTGCAGATACAGTCGTGCTATATGACATATGGTGGAATCCAGCAGTGGAAGAGCAAGCAACAGACCGTGCCCATCGCTTCGGTCAGACCAATACGGTACAAGTCATCAAGCTCGTCTCTCGAGGAACGATTGAAGAGAAGATGAATGATTTGCAAGAGAAAAAGAGGCATCTCGTGGAAGAAATCATTGATCCTGGTGAGAAGATTTCGAGTACTTTGACTGAAGAGGATATCCGGGAGATTTTGATGCTATAAATTGCAAGACGACAAAGCTCTTTTCTGAGTGGCCTGATTCATTTTTTCTTACTAAATGAACTCACTTATCCAACAACATTTTCAAGGAATATGATTAGAGAGGTCCCTACTTTGCCTTTTATAGCTTGCATAAACCTTGCTTATCGAAAATATGATAACAAGAGGAATTCTATTTGAAGGAGCTGATGGAATGACCATTTTTAATAAAATTGCCTTATTTTTTGTTGTTTTATATTCTGTGTTTATTATTTTCAATACGTACCTAGGTGAAACAGAACGTGTTCAATCAAATGTCATTTATTTCTTAATGAATGGCTTTGCCTATATTGTTTCAGCTTTGGAAATCGAAAGAGAAAAAAAGGTCCTTATTTAACCGTCATAAAAGAATGGCAC
Source organism: Peribacillus alkalitolerans (assembly GCF_010882125.1). Taxonomy (GTDB): domain Bacteria; phylum Bacillota; class Bacilli; order Bacillales; family DSM-1321; genus Bacillus_BN; species Bacillus_BN alkalitolerans. The sequence goes on from NZ_JAAGVZ010000002.1 coordinate 196,456, forward strand.
TATCCCCTATTTGGATAGTGCCATTTCTTTTAGATCGTTTCTTCCCATCGTGCGATTTCCTCACGTACGATGGGTGCAACTTGTGTACCCAACAGTTCAATTGCTTTCATCACATCTTCATGAGGCATCGAGCCGACTGGTACATGCAGCATAAAGCGGGTAATACCCACGTTTTTGCGAAGGTGGATAATCTTCTTGGCCACAGTTTCTGAATCACCTACATACAAGGCTCCATCAAAGCTACGTGCAGCATCGAAGCTGGTACGGTCGTAATGTCCCCAACCACGCTCCCGTCCTAGAACGTTCATGACCTGCTGGGTAGGAGGGAAAAACTTATCAGCTGCTGTCTCAGTATCCTCCGCAACGAAGCCATGTGAATGCGATGCTACCGGAAGCTTCGATACATCATGCCCTGCCTGGGCAGCAACTTTTTTATAAAGTTGTACAAGCGGCGCAAATTGAATGGGGCTCCCTCCAATAATGGCAAGAACTAGCGGCAGACCCAACACTCCAGCCCGAATGACCGATTGCGTATTCCCACCACTACCAATCCACACAGGTAATGGATCCTGAACCGGACGTGGATATACACCTCGATTGTTTATCGCTGGCCGATGCTTCCCTTGCCAGGTCACTTTCTCTGATTCACGTATCTTTAACAACAGGTCCAGTTTTTCATCGAACAACTCGTCATAATCCTTTAAATCATTTCCGAATAGTGGAAAGGATTCGATAAATGATCCGCGACCTGCCATAATCTCTGCTCTACCATTTGAGATCCCATCAAGTGTAGCAAAATCCTGAAATACCCTTACCGGATCGGCAGACGATAGGACTGTGACTGCACTAGTCAACCGAATTCGCTTCGTCTGGGGGGCAGCAGCGGCCAATACCATGGCTGGAGAAGAAGCTGCAAAGTCCTGGCGATGATGCTCACCCACACCAAATACATCCAATCCTACCTCATCAGCAAGTATAATTTCCTCTACCACTTCCCGTAAACGCTGTGCATGACTTATCACTTCACCGGTATTGACGTCCGGTGTTGTTTCTACAAATGTGCTCACTCCAATTTCCATTTGTACTCCTCCCACTTCACTTCACTACTATGTAAAAGATTTAAAAAAACATTAGTTTTATTGTGGGGCTTTAGTCTCCTAATTTCAAGTATCTTAATTCGTCTATGGTCTCAGATAACTTTTTACTCAGAAATCAAGAAAGGCCAATAAGTACAGCAATTAAACGAAAGAACCGCACCCATGGGAAGGTACGGTTTTTTCGTGTGTTGTTACAATTGGTTATTATAACTATTACCATTTATGGGTTTAAATTGCAATTTTTTACACATAAATTTCAAAAAAACCTATCGATCATTCGATTGGTCACTTCCTTCTATAAAATTGGAGCCTCCATGCCCATTTGACTCCATTCTTCCCTTGAAGGACCATATACTCCCGGAACCTTCAGCCCTGCTTGGCGCATCAAGACTGTCATTTGCCCACGATGATGAATGATATGCTTGATAAGCAGGTTAAGTGTTACCTTTTTCGGCATATCCATTCCAAACACATTTTTCATTTCTTGTAGGGATGAGTCCGTCCACTGTTGCTGCACAGCTTCACTCGTTTCTGCGCTGACTCTTCGAAAAGTTTCAGCAATTTCTCTAGCTGATGGAATGGTAGTCGAGTCTTCAACTGCTTTAACAGTAATACCAAATTCAATCAGCATTTCAGGTGTACTTGTTACAATATGCCATGCAATTTGTGCTAAAGTACGATCCTCAGGCGATACCTTTTGAGCAAGAGATTCGTCTGTCAAAGCATCCAAAACTTTTTGGGTTGATGCAGCTTCTTGATTCCAATCGTTAATGAATTCTTGAATAGTTGTGTACATATGTATTCCTCCAATATTTTTTAATTAGTATTGACGTGTTTAAGTTTAGCATTATTGGTCCAAATGACAAAATTTATCAAATGTACTATTGTCAGAGCCATGGATCCTTTTACCTGTATTAGGATGAAGTGAGACAGCATATTCATAAATAAGCACTATGAGTAAACAAGCCTAATATGTTATAGGATCTAATTCTCTGAAATGAGTGATGAAAATGAAGGCCATTACCTTTAAAGCATTTGCCATCACGAATGAAATTGATTTAAATAAAATTGCCATCCATGCTGGCATACCCAAGAAATTCACCTGGGAACAGCCTTTGATCCTGAAAGGTGATATTCTAAAAACCATCTTAAAGCAGGATGTTGTCGAGTCACAAATGGTCTTGGTTTTTTCGTTTGGTAGCATAGTCTTCATAAACTATTCTCATTCCTATGAGATTAGGCGCTTTTTAAAATTCATTCATTCCTTTGAACCGGATATTGATTTGAAGAACACCCACAAATATACCGATGATTACAGCCTTCACATTAACGAATCCGAAACTATCCAGTTAACAGACGAACATGTGGTTGTGCCTGAATTTGAAAGCATCTATCCAGAATTAATCTCCATGGTCCTCGCTAAATCGGTTGCCCTCGAGAAAACCGAAGAACAGCTCGGAAAAATCCACGACAAACTCGAAACCATGATCGATCGTCTCGAAAAAGGAAATCTTAGAATCGGGAACAAGGAGCTGGCAAGAACGACTGCAAAAATCGTACGCCACGAATATAACACGCTTGCATACATTATGATTCTCGACAAACCTGACGTTACCTGGACGAGTAGTACAGCCGGAGAATTTTATGACAAAATGAGCGAGTTTTTTGAGTTGAATGATCGATATATAATTTTGAAAAGCAAAACAGATATACTGTATAACATCATGGAGGGCTTCTCGACCATCAGCCATTCCATCCGGGGGCTTTTTGTTGAATGGATCATTGTAATTTTGATTCTGTTTGAAATCATCCTAACGATATTGGAAATTGTAGGATGGATTCCGTGATAATAAATAGAATAAGAGAACAAAAAAAGCACCCTTCTGTTTTAGCTGAGGTGCCTTTTCTATTAATTTGGTAAAGGAATCATGACACCGATTTAATTCGCTATTAAATCCATTTATTCGCTGATATATTTTATTTTTCGATGATATAAACATCATTTCGCTGTTATAATTTATATTCCGCTGATATACCCAAAAATTCGCTGATATAATTTATGAACAACCTCAACAAAAATCTTAATAATGATCCCTCTATTATTAGCTTGAGCTATTGTTCATCTTTGAGATTAAACTTACTGGTTCAGAATTGGGAAACGAAGTCTCATACCATGTGTCATTTTTTAATAATACTCCCAAAATAATAAAATACTGTTTATCTTCTATTTTACGTCTTTAAAATGGTAAACATCCATCTCTTTCACACTCTGAATCCTTAAATGGGATCTTAATCTCATTGTCAGCATCATTGCTAGCTTATGAATAAGAAGCATAAGGATGCCTGAGGATAATTGGTCAAGAAACGGATTGAATGGAAGTAATTCATTTGGAGATAATCCAGCAGGAATACATAATTGATGAATCAACTCAGTAAAAAAAGGATTCTTCACCTGACCCATGATAGCCATGAAAATTAAAATTAAACAGGCTGGCATTAGTAGTATGCTACTCTTTAATGCATATCTTCTCTCAACCTCCTTATCTATCTTTTGACTGAGCACAATTCCTGCAAGTGGCCACCACATATTAAAGGAGAGAGCAATAAAACAATACGGAATAATTCATGAAAGAGTGGATTTATAGAAAAGAAAGTTAAAGTAAGTGGCAAATGATAAATCAAGAACAGACCAGAAAACAGGACAAGAGCTGTAGTGGGAGAATGAAAATACGAGCGGGTTCGAGATATCTGCACCTTTTGGATCAATAGTGTTGGGATTCCGAGTAGTAGCATCGGCGGAATAACAAAATATAAAATGCTCATTTGAAGCATATGCAAACTGAAGGATAAATGGCCGAGGATATAGATTGGACTACCAAAGACTATCGATGTCAAAATTAACCCGAGATAAAAAAGGAGTGCGTGCCTACGGGGAAACGAATGATCCTTAATCAATATGAAATATAAAACTCCTAAGCAAGCAATGAATACTAACAAAGGAGTATTCCACCCACTTTGAAGAGCTAACATAGATTCCACGGAAACCCTCCCCTATATATGAAATCCATTGTATATTCTTATGATGGTTTTATAGATTTATCACACTAAACCCATCTGCTTCAAAGACTTCCCCACTAAATTCCTCTGTTGGTGTAAAAGTGTTCACAAGAACCAGCTTTTCTTCAAAAAAATCTATCCTATTTTTACTGTCTTTAGAAACAGTAACTTAACGAAAACCGATTAATAAGTTTCCTCCAAAATCCTAAACTGATAGAAATTCTATTTCCTTCATTTAGATATGTTTGTTTTTGTTGTTATCTATTACTGGCATAGGGAATTGTATGATAGGCTCTATTATTCCAGTAATCTGGTAGTGCCTGATTTATTAAGAATTGGATAAGAATAATAGGAATTATTTCATGTTTAGAAAATTATTGGAAATAAGTACATTCTATTAGTTTTTGTCGAAACTAGAGTCAAAAGGGCTCATTAAAATAACTAGTAAATATTAGCAAATAGGAGAATTTTGACGGATATGTAATTGACATAATTTTCTGTAAAATTCCTCTATAAGACTTTTAAAGTCCTATAAATTTTAGGAGGATGATCAATGAAAAAGAAACTTTTGGTACATACTGTCTTAGCAGGAGCACTTACTATCTCGGCTATCCCCTCTTTAGCTTTCGCACATGATGAGATAGGTGGCGGAGCAGAAAAAGGCGAAAATCTAGCGGGAGTTGAATTGTCAGTACCCCTTCTTGAAGCCAGTAAAAATGTAGGGAACCTTAAAGAAGTGGCCGCAGTTCCGCTTAAAGAATTACGTCAAGGAATCCAAAACTCGACTGGTGATGTTTACGCTCATAAAGGATTTGCTTATTTAGGGACACATAGTAAAAATGGTGGTGCCGGTGGTGTACGGGTATTCGATATGAAGGACCCTTCTAACCCAGTTGAAGTGTCCGCTTTTGCTCAAATTGAAGGTACATGGCAGGAAAAAGTCATCGTTAAATCAGTAAATACGGAAAATTTTAAAGGCGATCTTGCGGTAGTCAGTGTTCAAAAGCTAGATCGAACAAATCCCAATACTAAAGGAGGATTTGTTTTATATGACGTTACAAACCCTTATAAACCGAAGCAGTTAGGATTCTGGGAATCCACTTCTGGTGCTCGTGGAACCCATGAACTTTATTTAACGGTTCAAGGGAACAATGTATATGTCTTGACGGCTGATTGCTATGCAGACTACTATTCTCATGGTAAGAAAATGGATGTTTCCTTTGTTGACGTTACAAACCCTGCAAACCCACAAACAATCTATGAATTCAATCCACGTAATTATATCAAAGATGTAACGAATGAAAATTATGATGGTTACAACTGGACGGATGAAAAAGGCATCAAGCGTTCTGCGTTCGCTCACAGTGTCAAGACGGATGGAAACGGTACAACTGCCTACCTCTCCTATTGGGATCTTGGAACCATCATCCTGGATATCAGTGATGCTAAGAATCCGAAATACCTTGGCAGAACTGATTTTGCTGATACTGTACAAGGAGCAGCCCACTCTTCAACGCTTGCAAAAGGCGGTAATGTCCTAATTGAAACAAGAGAAGTATTCGGGCCTGTTCGTGAAGGCTTTGAATCCGCTTATGGCTATACGATGATTTACGATATTAAAGACAAAACCAATCCTAAGCTTCTAAGCACATTCAAAACTGATTTCACAGAAAAAATCCCTAGTGGAGCAACAGTCCATGACCCTAAAGTCCAAGGCAATACGCTTTATCTATCCCACTACTCTGGAGGAGTTCGAACTGTCGATATCACAAACCCTTCAAAACCAGTTGAAACTGGTGTTTATATCCCAAGCAAATCAAACATCTGGGGTGTATTCGTCGATCGTAACTATGTTTTAGCATCTGACATGGGCACGGGATTGAAGGTGTTGCAAAAGACTGGCAGCAGTTCCAATATTGAAAACTACAAATTAGAAGATTAAACACAAAAAGGTCAGGAATCTTGGTATAGGTTCCTGACCTTTTTTTCTTTGAATCATAGATTATTAAGCGCTTCAGCAAACCTTTTAATTCCTTCATTTATGAATTCTTCATTCTCCCTCGAAAAAGTAAACCGGACATATCCCTTTTTTGATCCCATTGTGGATCCAGGAACATATATAACCCCTCTTTTGATGGATTCTTCTAGCAACTGCACTTCATTAACTTCCTTATTTATCTTGCACCAAATATGGATTCCACCCTGAGGTATCATAAAATCGACTTGTTCCTCTAAATGGTATTTTAGGCTCGTGACTATTTGGTCTCTTCGTTTCTGTAACTGGTTCACTAAATTTATGATATGAAAATGGAATTCTTTTGAATCTAAAAAATCATTTGCAATCCATTGAGTAAAGCTAGCATGCCCAAAATCTATTTGTTGCTTCGCATCGGATAACCGTTCAATGACCGGCTTTGGGCCAATGATCCATCCAATCCGTAACCCGGAAGCAACGATTTTCGATAATGAACTAATATATAAAACGTTTCCATTAACATCCATAGATTTTAACGTTGAGACCTCTTCTCCCGTAAAAGAAGTTAAACTATAAGGGTCGTCTTCAACCACTGGAATCCCATATTCAGATGAAATTTCCAAGATGGATTTTCGCCGGTTATTATCAAGTAAAGCCCCAGTTGGATTTTGAAATGCCGGATTTAAAAAGATCATCCTGATTCGATGTTTTTTATGTAACGCCAATAATTCATCTGGGTTTATTCCATCCTGATCAGTCGATAGAAAATAGGTTTTAACTCCAGCTGATTTAAAAATGGGAAGATTATAATGATAAGATGGGTCTTCTATAACCACTGCATCTCCAGGCTTTAAAAGACATTGAACGACTAGGTGTAAGGCTTGCTGTGCCCCAGATGTTATTAATATCGAGGAAGGATTCGTTTCAATTCTTCGATATTGCTTAACATGCTTTGTTATGGTATCCCTTAATATTGCATTTCCTTGAGGATGATCATAGCCTAAGCTCCCGATGAACGATCTAGTCGACGTGATCTCTCTTAATGATTCCATTGGGAAAAGGTCCTCAGATAATTCTCCACTGGCTAAATTAATGAGTTTATGTTCTACCATTTCTTTACGTATTCTTTGGGTTACAGGTAAATTAGGCAAAAACGATCCTGCCTCAATATATCTACTCCAGCTTGGGATACGTTTCTTCGTAATCCCCCATATATCCTTGCTTACCGTAGTTCCGCTTCCTCTATTCCTTTGAATGAGTCCATTCGATTCCAATTCGTCATATGCAGCAACCACTGTGCTTCTGTTAATGTTAAGCTCCTTCGCTAAGTACCTTTCAGAAGGCAATGGTTTATCAGGCGGCAAAGTACCATCCGCTATTCCTTTTTCGATATAATCGGCTAGTTGTTTATATATAGCTTTTTTTGCATTTCGATCAGGTTTCCAATCCATCTATTACATTCCCTTTTAGTCACTATTATTTTACTTATACTTAATTTTACACCGTCACACCTAATCAATTCTAATAAAAAAACCTATCGTGTCCATTCACAATAGGTTCAATGACAGCCATATTAACTAAGCATAAAACTTAATATATACTCCAAGACCAATTAAAGACAGGAAAATAATGACTGCATAAATTAACGTTAAATTTAGTGTGTTACGTTTTGTAGAACCCCTATAATTCTCATCGCCTTTCCCTGCAACTAATAGTGTTAAAATTATAGATATAATTCCAATAATAGGCACTAAAGCAAACAATACCTTCATTATTCACCTCTAAAAAAGTTTATTTAAGGAAATTAACATGTATATATATCCGGTATAGATTCGATCGGGAAGTATAAAAGAAATAAATTTTTTTCTGTAAAACGACTTTCCCACTTAACTATTCCAGTATAAAATACATATCAATTTTTATGACCATCCACTTAACTAAAAAATTAACCATCCACTTTGTATTTTCTGCTTAAAGGTTAGCCCTTTAAAAGCACTAAAGGACTGGAGATCATATCATCTGTCCTTGTTTTTTATTTTATTTATTTCAGGGAATCTGGAAACTTCCTACCTTTTTCCTGGGGCCATCATATTCATCAGGGGCTGTCCGTACACGCGGTGGCTGCAATGGAATTAAGTCCTAGATAAAGCATGTAGAGTGAAGGAAATCCTGTGGGAAGTGAAGGATAAATGAAATTAATGAAGGATAAAACAGACTGAGTGACAGATAAATAAGGTGGAACGTGGATAAAGTCAGTCTTGTGATGGATATTTTTCAAGGTTTCAAAAAAAGTGTAGGATAATTTTTCAAAAGTGAAAGGTAAAGTACCCAAAAGTGAAGGGTATTTAGGTATCAGTGAAGGGAAAATGAAGTTAAAAGTGGATATATTGCTCCCCTTTTGTAGTCGATGAAACCTACTAAATGTTTCAATGATCCTCCAAACGCACCCTTCTTTAATATGAACAAATGACCTTTCCAAAACACCATGGAGCCTGGTGATTCTGTATAGGGAGAACCAAGTAATCACTTTTGAAGGTGAAGAAATTAAATAAAAAGAATCCCCTCTTGCGTTTAGTGGATTCTTTATTTTCAACAAAATTAAAATATGACAGTCAATTAGGTAAAAGCAACAATAGTTGAAATTTCATAAATACAGGACTAAAATCCATATATGCAGTAGATAGAGAATATACAATTGGAGAGAGAAAATTGGATAAACAAAATAGCAGGTATAGATGGATCGTTTTCGCGACCGTATTGTTGGCATATTTATTAATCGTAACTCAGAGAACGGCACCTGGACTTGTTTCGGATCAATTGATGGATGAATTTAAGGTTACTGCAACAACCATTGGATTACTGACTAGTATTCAATTTTTTGCCTATGCTAGTTTGCAAGTCCCGATTGGGATATTGTCCGACCGATTTGGCCCTAATTTTTTTCTAATTGTAGGTACAATCCTTAATGGAATGGGTACGTTAATTTACAGTTTTGCACCGAACGAAATCGTCTTGCTTTCTGCTAGATTATTAGTAGGAATAGGCGATGCTACCATTTGGGTCAATTTGATACTTATATTAAGTCAATGGTTTAAGGCGAAGGAATTTGTAGGTTTACTTGGGTTTGCAGCCATGGGAGGAAGCCTTGGATTTTTGATGGCTACTGTTCCTTTTTCAGCTTGGATAGACTTTTCAGGCTGGAGATCACCTTTTTTCACAACAGGTTTGATTTTAACTCTTTACGGATTACTTCTTTATTTTGTTCTGGTAAAAATTCCATCCAGAATGTTTAAAGATACAAAAAATCCTCTACAATCGGAACCAAAACGTGAAAAAACCATAACTATCCTGAAGCGACTATTTTCAAATCGACAGGCATGGGCAACATTCCTTTGCCATTTTGGTGTTGTCGGCACTTATGTTGGATTCATTGGATCTTGGGCAGTTCCTTACGGGATGCATGTTTATGGATTGAGCCGTTCAGATGCAAGCCAGCTTATTATGATTGGCCTGATTGGAGCGATCATTGGAGCCCCACTAACCAGTTGGATTGCAAGTAAGCTTGGTACATTAAAACGTCCTTATTTTTTGGTTCATATCATTATTTTTATCAGTTGGGGTGCATTTGTCTTATATAGCGGAAAACCACCATACTTTATGTTGATTATACTTTTCTTCATCATTGGTTATGGAAATGGAGCAAGTGCCTTAACCTTTGCAGTGGTTCGCCAATCCTTTGATATGAAAGAGGTCGGCGTTGTTTCAGGATTTGCTAATACTGGAGGATTTTTAAGTGCTGTCCTATTACCGAGTATTTTTGGGAAAGTATTAGATCATTTTCAGATGGATGCTAATAGCAGTGTTGGATATCACTATGGTTTTATCATTCCGGTAATATTCTCAATGGTTGGACTAATTGGTGTCGTACTTATCAAGGAACAACGTAAGGAAGTTAAACAGCCCGGTGAATCAATGACCTATTAATAAAAAGCAATCAAGGACTGGTGATGATATCACCAGTCCTTGATATTTTAGCTATTAATTTGTAATTCTATTAATATATCTTGCAGCGACTTGCCATCGACCTGCTCTACTGGTACTGGTGGATTGTCTGAATCAAGGTTTTGCTTTAAGTAGTTTTTCACTACGTATTCCATATCTTTTGCGTCGACTTTACCGTCATAGTTAATATCTGCTGCTCTGTCATTTGAGTTCCAAGCCTGTTGAATGGCTTGTGCGTCTTTTATATCAATGACATCATCCTGATTCACATCTCCTGCAACCGATCTTTCATTAAAGTTAAAGTATTGTAGCAATTGGCCCCAAAGGACACCCTTCTTTTCGACCCCTACCGGAAGCTCACGGGTCATCTTAAAATGCCCTGGCACTGATAGTTCCCATACAAACGGCTTGTCAGTGATTGGAAGTTTAGAGATACGATAATCTCCAAAGATGGCAACGCTAGACGAACCATCATATTTAGTACCATTTTCATCAATCAATTGGATAGAGGCACCAAGCTTTCTCCAATCGGCATTATATGCAATAGCCTCTGCTCTTAATGTGCCATACACTTCAGAGAAGGTAGGCTGTATCATCCATTCCATGCCCGCAGACGAAAGTGATATACGGTTGCCTAGCTCATTAGTATATAAGACCGTCGGATTAACTGCAGCACTTGAAGCAAATACACTATCCTTCACTTTCAATGTAAGTTGGATAGCCGGAATGTCCCCACTCACTGTTCCTTCCATCGTCAACTTCACTTTTGAAGTATTTCCTGTCGTTTCCACAGTCACCTGTGAAGCACCGAATTCAGAGAGTTTATCATCCGCCTTAACTTCTACTATTTCAAAGCTTTGGCCGATGTTGCTCAGTGTCCACTCAGCGGTTTTTAATTTATCTATGTTATTTAATACGAGTGCTGCTGAAACGGTATCTCCCATCTTCACTTTCATGTTGTCCGTTTTCATGTATCCGTATGGTGTCCCAGCCTTAACAAAATAGTAATTTCTCTTATCTGTTGTGTTCTTCGCCGCATCCAGTCCATTCACTGTATAACGTAAGAACGGGTTTGATTCATTCATAGGAACATTCAGACTGATCGTTCCATCTTCACCTATAGGTAGAACTGGGTTAAAGTTTCCGTTAATCGAATAATTCAGGCTATAAGGTTGGGTTACATTCATCCCAGCTTCTTTCATTTGGACGGCTTCATCATCCGTCAATTTGACTTGAAGAGGAACTGTTGTTTGTCCAGGCTGATATTCAATCACTGGTGATTCATTTTCATCAAGTGAAGTCGTCATCGTCGGGCTGTTATGATCAATAAAGAGGTCAATTTCATTGGTGAACATTCGATCTCGTTCACTCGTACCAATTACTTTAATCTTGTAGAGTCCAGGCTTTGCATAACTCTTTTTAAAAGAAATCGACTCCTCTTCATTTCCGGTGAATGGAAAATAAGTACCATCAAACACAGTCCCAAAATTATATGTCAGGCCATCATAGGCGGCAACTGTATCCATCCAACCTAAATAGCCGATATCCTCTCCGGATTTTCCGTCTACAAGAACAAATTCTAGCCTCTTCATAGGTGCTTTAAAATTAGCAATAAATTCAGCTGAAGCTGAAGCACCATAGTTTCTTTTAACATGTAAATAAGGTGGTGATATTGCATCGTAAGAAAGCTTTGTCAAATTAAATCCATCTTCAGTTGTTCGAATACTAAAAGGAATACGGTATTGTTCGTATTCGTCTTCTTGGTTTGTCAGCATCAAATAGCCTTCATAAATACCAGCTTTGGCATTGGCTGGAACTGTGATTGAGACAGGGACTTTTTTTGTTTTGAAAGACTGAACTGGAATGACTTGAGCTACATCTACTTTAACATCATTAGCTTTAGCATCCATAGAACCTTTTACATCAGTTTGAAATTCAACGGCTACCTCGAATTTTTTCTTTTTATCTTCTAAATTTGTCATGTTTACGGTTTTTTCGATGAATAATTCTTCACCGGTATAATGATTTCCGAAGCTGAGGCCGCCCGTTTCCTCTTTAATGGAAATGCTGTTTTCATTCTGAGTTTCATCTTGCACTTGCAGCTTCATTCCAGTATGGACCGCACGATAAGGATCGACTCGTCCTGCTCCGACTTCAAATACACTATAATCTTCAGTCAACGGTTTAGCTGTATTCATCAAAATTGATTTAATATCACTTGGTTGAAGATCAGGATTTACCTGAAGCAGCAGTGCAGAAATCCCCGCAACATGTGGAGCTGCCATCGATGTGCCGGACATACGTGTATAAGCGTATTGATAATTGGATGGATCATTTTTATAAATCGAATATGCAGGTACACTTGATAACACACTTACACCAGGAGCAGTAAATTCCGGTTTAATATCATAATTACTGCGAGAAGGTCCTCTAGAGCTGAATGTTGCCAACTTATCTCCTTCAGTTAGTTCTTCTTTATAATTTTTAAAGGTCAATGCAGTATGACCTACTGCCAATTGTGCTTTAAGTTCCAAACCTTGCTCATAACTCATGGAAAAGGCAGGGATGAAATTCTGGTCCTCTTTTACGAAAGGAGTCGGACCTTTATTTGGTTGGTTACTATACGCAATGATGGCACGTGCTCCATGGTTTTTTGCATAAACCGTTTTCGATTGTGTACCAATTTCACCTGTATTCACGAATACTACTTTACCTGTAACATCCTTATTCAGGTAATCCGTTTCTCTACCAACTCCTAAATCCACAACCTCTAACGTTTGATTGTTAAAAACACTCAAGTCACTAACAAAGTCACTGTACAAATTGCTTAATGCATAATCAGTCTCTGAACCAGTTAAAACACCTGTGTATTTCGCTACTGGTATCGGCGCACTACTCGCTCCAACCGTCAATGCCAATGCAGCAGAACCTGGGGACCCAAGTGTATACGAATTAGATCCATTGTTACCAGCTGAAACAACGGCGGTTACTCCATTTAGAACAGCGTAGTTCACAGCGGTACTTGTAGGGTACAGTGGATCATTAATATTGATCCCTAATGATAGATTAATAACATCCATTCCATCCGTAACTGCTTTGTCTATACCAGCAAGAATATCCTGCAACTCACCGGTACCATAAGGTCCTAATACACGATATCCATATAACTCCGCATCAGGAGCAATTCCTTTTACCGCTACACCTCCCGTGTTTTTCGCTTGCCCAGAAATTGTTCCGGAAACATGGGTACCGTGGGAAGTATAATAGGGTGATAGATTTTGATCTACCTCAGGTCTCCCAGACTTCTTCCAATCGTCATAGGTAGTTTCCATTGGATCGGCATCGTTATCGACCAGATCATATCCTCCTTTAAAAGCATCCTTCAAATCAGGATGAGTGTAATCGATACCTGTGTCGATTACGCCGACCTTAACGCCTTTTCCAGTAATACCTTCTTTATGCAGCTTGTCTACACCTAGAAAAGGTATACTCTCAATTCTTTTAGTAGATTCTTGTTCTGCATCTGTATCTGATTGTGGAGACGGTTCGATTGTAAAAGTAGCATTTTTATAAACTGCCTTTACAGCATCAGATTGAAGCAGTGATTCTACTTCATTTGCAGGAAGATTCATAGCAACCCCGTTGTATGCTGTCTTAAAAGAACGAGTCACTTTATACGAAGCATTTCTGCTTTTTCCTTGAGAGATTCGTTTTAAATCATCCTTAAAAGTAGAGTGTTCTCGGTCGACCTTGTCCTTTGCTTCTTTGGATGACAGGTTCTTTCCTTTTGCGACAGCGTCCAGTACCGCGGCTTTTTCAGGCATGGACTTGAACTCTAAGATAACCGATATTTCTTCATCGCTTTTTAGGTCTGTTCCCTTAAAGCCGTGTAAACCAAAGCTTTCTGCTGCTTGCAGTTTATTCAATGCGTTCAGTTGCTCATTTGTCAAAGAGGCCAAGATTTGCTCTGATTTATTCGTTACAGACTTAGCGGATACATGACCACTTTGAAAGGGAGGAAATAGCACCCCTAAAGCAATAACGGCTACTGCTGAGCCTTTTACAACTCTCCCTAGCCAATCCTTTTTTGATAGTTTCATAAAATCCCTCTTCCTTTAATAAAATACAAACCTCATTTTTTCAGCCGTTAAATGTTGAATTCATTCTTTTCTGAAAATTTAAGTTATGTACTTCTATCATAGTCGCTTTGTCATGGTGTAAGCTATTGGGTTAATTTCTCGGGACTTTTGGGATTAATTTCTATTAATTTTTAATAATACTTTGTAAAAAATAGATTATTTTAGGTATTAAGCAGGAAAAATCAATATATGATTTGGGGTAATTATTTAAGTTTAAAAGTATAATTTAAATGAAATTTTAATTGAATTGATGTCCTGTACCGAAAAAGGGCATCACTCATATGATGATTGTCGGTCTATCTATATTAAAAACAGCCTGTCTCTCAATCAAAGAGACAGGCTGTTTAGTGAAGCAGCGAAATGGATTTCCTGCTTCACTTGCTAGCCTGTCTCTCAATCAAAGAGACAGGCTGTTTAGTGAAGCAGCGAAATGGATTTCCTGCTTCACTTGCTTAAATGTAATCCTAATTGATTTTTAATATTTTCTATGTAATTACCCAAGTATTATTCTTTTGGTTTTGGTGCCGAATCTTCATAAGGGTTTTGTTTTAAATAATTCTTCTTCACAAATGTCAAATCTTTAACATCAACTGTTCTGTCAAAGTTGATGTCAGCTTCTCGGTTATTTGTTACTCATGCAGTCTGAATTGACACTGCATCCATGATATCAATAACATTGTCTTCGTTTATGTCACCACTAAGAAATGTAGGAACATCCAGCTTCTTTAATTGTCCAAAACTCATTACATGGAGATCAATCACTACGAGAAAGCAGCCCGAATTTCAAAAATTTTTATGGATTGATGAGTAAACAAAGGAAAAAGAATAAGAGTCTGGTGCCGTGATTAGACAATGATGTCTATCCATGGTACCTGACTCTTTTTTTTTGTAATTTTGACTCTGGCATTTAGTAATCGATAAAGGATATAGAGTGAAGGAAACCCAGTGGAAATTGAACGATAAAAGAAAAAAGTGAAGGATAAAACATGCGATATGTCGGATAAATAGATTGGAACGTGGATAACGTTGGTCTTGTGAAGGATATTTTTGAAGATCTCTTAAAAAGTGAAGGTTAAATTTTCAAAAGTGAAAGGTAATATCATCAAAAGTGAAGGATATCTAGGTATAAGTGAAGGATAAACGTGATTAAAAGTGGATATTTTAATTTCCCCTAGGAACCCTATTTATTCTAACGAATAAAATTTGTACATTTTAATTGCTTTCCTAAGTAAAAGTTCCTTGATTGAAGCTGGAATGTGGAACCTAGGACGATGATAAGGTTGGAAAAACGAGATGCTATCGTTTTTCTCTGAGGGATAAAAAATCTGAATGAAGATTGTATATTAGTTAAAGACTAACCACTGTAAACAACATTTTCCACTTTCTACCTAAATAACAAAAATGGAGGTACCAATCATGGACAATAAAAAGAAGCCGCTTGTAAGTGAAGAGCAAATGACCATCGAAGCCAACTTAAACAACCTAGAGCCAGGTGATTCAGTCAACGAACATCGTGCATTAGAAACAGGAAATATTATTTTGGCTGGAGAAGAAATTAGACAACAGAATGAAAATCTATAAATAAGAATCCCCCAATAAATAATTGGGGGATTCTTTAATGGAAGTCAAATTTATTTTTTAACGAAGATCGTAGAGATGATTTGATCGTACGACATACTACTATTTACTTCAAATTTTCCAGGACGCAATTCTTTTTCTAACTTTCTTTTCTCTACATCTTTAGAGAACTTAAATGCATCCGGGACCAGTTTAGCATCCACTAGGATTTTACCTACATCGATACTCGTCATCCCCAAAGATACATTAACGATGACTTTTGTTACTGGCTTCGACTCTTCTTTTGAAGAACCTTGTTTTTCTTTTGAAGCAGTTGCATTTTCTTTAGAGGCCTTTGTTTCTTTGACCTTTTTGTCATATTCTGCTTTTGTTAATACGACATAGCCTGAAGATTCAAGTTTATTCTTCATTTCTTTATCAGAAAGCTGTACCTGTTCTGTTTTGTTGTCATCAGATGTTTTAGTAGATGCTTCTACATCGTTTTTTTCTGAGAAATAAGCAACGGCATTAATAGTTGTAGCAATAAGAAGTCCTGATGCAAAGCTGGTCAATAAGTTAATTCGCATTTGCAACTAGTCTCCTTTCATCCTTCATATTCTGGAATGGAGAAAGCAAGCGTGCAATTTCACTCTCTGATACCTGTTTTTTTGCTGCGATGCTTTCGATAGAATAATTGCGTTTATATAAATCTAGTATTTCACGCATGAAAAGTTTTTCATCAGAAGAAAGTTGAATCCCCGTTTCTTTCATCATTACTTCCATATCAAGATCAATATTTCGAATTGATTCCTGTAAGGAATTGATTTCTTTCATAATAGAAATATGTACCATATCGATTTCCTTTTGGTTTTCTTTTGACGCCTGAAAAGACTTCAAAAGTGAAATAGTCAGCAATGTTGCAGATATTAAAAACAACCCTGTTAAAGTCCAACCCATATATTCTAATTCCTCCTACTTGTAAATAGAAATTTCTATTTACATATTATACTACCAAAACATTAATTTTTCGTTCCTATTCACAAAAACACAGAATAAGTCGGATGTATTTGGCAAATTCAAGGGAAAAAGGAATGCATTTTCCTTATGTTTAGTTTTGATTCTTGTTTGTGAAACTATGAAAATGTACTCAATGATAAAAGCCATCTTAGGATAAAGTAGCCTTTCCGAAAAGCAGCCTTCTAACAAGTGAGGAAATCACAAAAATATAATAAATAAAATCAGGTACCGAGGAAGGACAAATGTCCCTACTAGGTACCTGATTTTTTATTATTTCGTATTTGATAAATAATCCCCTAAATAAACACCACTGGCCGCAGCCTGTGATAATGAATGTGTGACCCCAGAACAATCTCCAATTACATATAAACCTGGTATACTGGTTTGAAAATAATCGTCCGTTTCTATGATAGGTGAATAAAATTTTCCATCCATTCCATATAGAAGTGTATCTTCATCAATGGCTTCCCCGATAAACTCCTCCAAGTGATTCAAAAATTCTAGTAATATTTGAATATATAATTTTGGGATTTCCTTAGTGAGCTCGCCATAATCGGCTTCTAATGTAGGTTGAACACGATTCTTCATCATTTTTTCTTTGGTTGTAGGCTCTCTCCTTTTTAAATCCCCTAAACGTTGTACTACTATTCGGTCAGTACCTTGATTGATTTTTCCAATGACATTACTTGCATACATATTTGCTTCTTTAAGAGTAGAAAAATAAGCTGGTGTGAACAAAGTGAAATTCAAGTTTGAGGTTTCATTTTCCCGTTCTCGAAAATTTTGACCATCTGGCATGACTAACCCCTCTTGATATTTACGAATAATTCTTCCTTGAGGATTCATGCAATATGTAGTGGAAATAATATCTTCATGCGCATAAGAAAGCTTAGTTTCAAAGGTGTCCTGCAAGATGGAACGTAGCTGTTGCTCTTTCATTTCTACCCGAATACCCAGATCCAATCGGGTTTTGCCCTGTTTAACTCCAAGTCTAGAACACTGTATTTTTAACCACTCATTACCGGAACGACCTGTAGCAAATACCACATTATGAGATTGATAATTCGCCTGATTTGTATGGACAGTAAAAGCATTTTCATCTTTTATTATTTCCTGCACATCGACCTCGAATTTAATATCGATTTTACTAGACAACTCTTCATAAATACGTTGGAAAATCTTTGTTGAAAGTGAAGTACCTAGGTGCCTGACCTCGGTAGTTAACATCTGTAGATTGCAGGATTGTGCTTTCCTCACTAGTTCTGTATTTTCCGTAGAATATTTTGAAACAGTGGCTCCCCCGTAACGACATAATATATCATCAACCTCATCCATTAATTGTTGAAGATGTTCTCTACCAATCTTTTGTTCTAATTCACCGCCAAAGTCACTAGAATAATTAAATTTCCCTTCGGATTTACCTAAACCTGCAAAACCAAAGTATTTCCCGCATACATGACAATTGCAAGTTTCCCCTTGATCTAATGGGCAATTTCTATCTTCTAACGATTTTCCTTTTTCAAGAATCAATACCTTATGGTTTCTTTGAGCTAATGTATAAGCTAAAAAAATGCTACTTACCCCTGAGCCAATAATTATTATGTCATACATTCGATAACACCTTCTTAAATTCACTATCATTGTTTTTAACAATAAAACTATGAGAATGAAAAAGCAAGGCACGTCCCTGTGCCTTGCTGGTTTAAAAGTTTATTATTTACATAGGCATGCAGCTACTTATGAATAGATCAAATAAGATTAGAATCAAAAACCTAGATTATTCTTACTAATCCATCCTATTGAATTAGTCTTATTTAAATGGTGGAAGTATAGTTTACCGTCTGTTTCGGTTACACCAGTAATGTCAGTATAAAATCCATTGGGATCTTGTAAGTCAGCTAAAATATTTCCAGACTCATCAAATGCTACAGCATGAGAATATCCTTCTCCTTTAGGCAAAAGAAAATTAGGTAGTCTCATGGCTAATGAACGCATCCATGGTTTGTCTGAACTAAAATCTAAGAAATCGTTTCGAGGATGAACTAATCCAATCCAAATACGACCGTCTTGTCCTCTCATCAAATTATCTGGTAAACCTGGTAAATTATCGATTATTACCTGTGCATAGTCATTCGATTGATTTGCCCTTATATTTTCCACAGATAAATCAATCTTCCACACTCGATATTTTCCTGTTTCATTAAGGAATAAGTACTGTTCATCTTCACTAAGTGTAATTCCGTTTGCAAAGCATAAATCTTGCATAACTACACTGGTTTCGTTGGTAGTTGGATTATATTTCAATAGTCTCCCAGTACAGCTATTTCCTAATATGTCTAATTCTCCAGCCTTACCCACATCACCAATTTCATTTACGTTCAATCGCTCGGAGGCATCTGTAAAATATATCAAACCATTTTGTGCAACTACTACAGCATCTGCAAATAGAATAGGAATCCCATCCACCGAATCTGTTAATAATTCAAAATGGGCTTTATCTTCGAAATCAGTTACCCTCAGCAATCCACCATGCTCACCATACATCGGATCTGCAACAATCAATGCTCCTTCTGAATCAAAATCAAATCCAAGAGGACGGCCTTGTGTATTAACTATTACTTCAAGCTCTGAACCATCAGGGCGAACACGTATTATCTCTCCATTTCTCATTGCGGCATAAAGCCAATTCGAACGGTAAACAATGTGCTCAGGTTCCTGGTAATTACCAATTTTAATATACTTCATTCCTGCTAACCTAGTATTCTCTGTATGGGAACCAACGTATCCCGCTGATTGTGGAGCATTCCATTTAACTGGGTTTATTGGAACGGGAAAAATAGCTAAATAAAGGGTGATTATAAGGAGCAAAATGAAAACAAAAGCTAATATTCGTTTACCATATTTCTTCATTTACTCATTCCCCTCAATATACATGTTTATTGGTCTGTTTATGGCATTCCTTTTAATACTCATATTACCTCTCTAATGCACTTACTCCTGATAAATACGTGTTAGAAATTTTTTTAACGAATACAATGGTACAGAACAGCACATTTCATCAGGGTGGTGGATGACATTATGTTTTCTGTTACAGAAATGCGTGACTTCGAAATGTTTTCAATGACCCATATCCTTACTTTCATTATATTTTTAACAGCTTGTTTCTTTTTCGTGTATTACAGAAAAAAACTTAAACCGTATCAGTCTATCATTAAATGGACACTGTTTAGTATTTTACTTGCTTGTGAGATTACCCATCAAATTTGGGTAATTTTAAACGGCGTTTGGGAAGTTAATGATCTTCCTCTCCAGCTTTGTTCACTTAGCACGTTTTTAGCATTATTCTTATTCCTGAAAAACAGTAATAAAGTATTCAATTTGTTATTTTTCATTGGACTCATTCCAGCCATTTTAAGCATGGTCACTCCTGAAATTGCTTACCAATTCCCTCATTATCGATTTATTAAATATTTCCTTCATCATTCAGCTATCCCACTTTCCGTTTTATATTTTATTATCTTCGAAGGCTATAGAGTTCCTAGGAAAGCCGTGTTAACTAGTTATTTAACTTTGAATATAATTGCCGTGCCTATTTTCATCCTAAACAAGCTGCTTGGGACGAATTTTTTTTACTTAGCGAGTCCAACCGAAGCCAAAACCATTTTATCTTTTTTCGGAAACGGGATTATGTATTATATTAATCTTGAAATCGTCGCAATCATTGTGTTTATCATTACGTATATTCCAATGCAGATTTTACAGAAAAAGGAATTTAACCAAGAGGTCGCACAAATAAGTAAGGATGAATAGAAACTATTTTTCTGAATTATCTGTTTTTATTTCCTGGAAAATTCAAATGTGATAAGGACAATTAATGATTAATTAAAAAAGTCATATTCTACTATGTTTGAATGAATAATTCTAGTAGAATATGACCTTTTTATATTAAACCAATAAGAAACTTCAGGTAATAACCACAAAGTTAATCAACGATTTTGGCTAGAATTCCTACAACTATGACAACAATAATTGCACCAATAAGTGAAGGAATTAACGCGTAGCCAACGACTACGGGACCCCATGTCCCAAATAGCATTGGACCAATCCAAGTCCCAACAAAACCGGCTAATATAGATCCAGCCCAGCTTCCTGGCATACTAAAAGGTGTTAACTTTTCAGCTACAAACCCAAGTACCAGGACAATAATTACAGATAGAATAAATGTAGTAATACTCATCCCATAAACCCCTTTTTGCCAGTGTATGCATGTCCATTTGTTAGTGTTCATGGGTAAATAAGAATCCGAATACCTATTTAGGTTTACCAGATTAGTATTAAAAATCCAATAATAACTAAAGATCTTTATAGATAATCTTTAACACCGTCTAGAATATAATTTTAAATAATTATGGGCGATTTTCGAAACATACTAAGTAGAACCAAACTAAAAAAATCAGGCACTGTGTCTAGCACAATGGCTGATTTTTCATAACAGAAAAATATTTTAGTAGTATGACTACCTATTCCCCTCCATCCCCATAAACCTCTTCCCTAATATGGAAGCCATCCCTGATAATCATTTCACATTTCTCATATTGTATGTTGCGAACACCATCTGTAGTGAAAACTATCAGTTTTTCAAAATAACTTTCCCATTTACATAAAATCTGTAATTGATATCATTATCGCCATTTTTATTTTTCACAAGTATATCCAAGGAGAGTTGTTGTGGTGTACCTCTTAGTCCTTCGTTTATTTTTAGAGCCATTTCATCCATCAGTCTAATCGTTTCATCATTAGAGAGTCCAGTATCTTTCCATGTTACAGTTGCCATGAAATAATTTTTTTCTAATCTTGTCATAGGATCTGTAGTGAAAAAATCAAACTGAACACCTGCAACTTCTATATGATGCTCCTCCTCGGCCACCACTGTAAATTTGAGCCCTGGATAATCTTTTTTAATAATGTTATGCATTTTAGATTCTAATTCCTTTGATGCTAAATAGGCACCATATGCATCGTACATGGTTAGTTCATATTTAGAGGTTTCAATGATAGCATCTTTATCGCCCTTTGGCCCCAACCTGATGTTATAATCTGGAATTAAAAAATTATAGTCTGCGGAATAAACGATGAACTCCTTTTTGTATTTATCTTCGAAATAAGTTAAAACCTCTTTTTTAGCATTCTTTTTGTCAATGGGATTTCCATAAAATCCTTTAAATAAATAGGCAATTACAATAACGATAGTAAACGATATGATCATGATAATTATTTTCTTTACTTTCATTAATATCACCACCATTTACCAATTTTATTGTTAATATAGGATATCTTTCTAGAGAAGTACCCCATTATATGATAACTGAGATTATTAATATAACAGCCTTAAAGTATGATTACGTCGATAATTTAATACAAAATATTTATAAACTATATTTATCATTAGATACAAGAAAAGAAAAAGGCAACATCTCCTGACGAGTTTGTTGCCTTTTTCTATAATTCTTTAATAAATGCTCTGTAATCAACCTTGGGTTTTTAGTTTCAGACTATTAATCTATGCAACTCTATATACTTCAAAAATTCTGGTATGTAAATTGTTCGCTTAATTGGTGTTCAGAGGGGATTTTATCACCGGGTGTCCAAACATTATTGGCTATCTTTCCAATGATGAACTCGTTTAATTGGTAATAAAGTGTTACGAAACTAGTTGAATCTAACTTTTTCATGGCAATCCCCTTCATACATTTTTAAAAAATAATTCGCCACATCCTATTTTCCGCTTCCAGCCGTCATTCCTGCGATAATCTTATCTGACAACCATAAATAGAAAATAAGGATTGGAAAGATGATAATCACGACTCCCGCAAATAGACTTACCCAATCGGAATTATATTGCATCGATTGATAAAACTGGTATAAACCAACAGACAATGTATATTTCTCATTGACATTCATATATGCTTTTGCGAGTAAAAACTCATTCCATAATCCCACGGCATTTAAAATCGTAACGGTGACTAATCCAGGACGGGCCATAGGAAGCATAACCTTCCAAAAAATCGTATTTTCACTCGCCCCATCAATTATCGCTGCTTCCTCGACATCTGAAGGCAAACTTTGAAAAAATCCGGTTAGGATAAATATTGTAAATGGAAGAGACAAGGCAATATAAACAATGATTAGGCCAATAAATGAATTAAGTAACCCAATTTTAATTAACAATAAATAAATCGGAATCAATACAGCCTGATAAGGGATCCCAATACCAATAACAAAGGCATTTGTTAGAAACTCTCTGCCAATAAAGTGATATCTTGACAGAACGTAAGCGGCTGGCGCACTCACCAAAACGATACCAAGGACACTAATGGTCACTACTATTAAACTATTAAAAAAATATGAGGCAAGATCAGACTGTACCCAAGCAGTATAATAATTGCTCCATTGAAATGAGTCAGGGAGGCTCCAAAAACCTTCAAATAGTTCACGATTTGTTTTAAGGGAAGCTAATACAATCCAACCTACAATAAATAAAATAAATAACGTCCATACATATAAAAATGTTTTTCCAAGTGCTGACCACACACTATGTCCGTTTAAATTCAATTTGTTTTGCCCCTTTCCGTTGAGCCGTAACAACTCTATAACTCATAAACTTCACGTTTAAATAACTTTCTTCCAGTAATAACAAACAATAAGACAACAAAAATCATAGTCACAGCAATGGCACTTGAATACCCTAGTTGATAAATAGGCGTTCGCTGCCCGAATCCAAGAATGAATTGATACATGGCAGTATTCCACATCCTTGATGGAGGCTCCGCACCTCCAAAGGCAAACAAGAAGTCAAATAATCGAATGGCATTGATTCCCCATAGGATAATCGCAATGGACATAACATCCCATATTAATGGAAGCGTAATTTTCATGAAAATAGTAAGCGTGGATGCACCCTCCACTCTAGCCGATTCAAAAATGGTGTTCGGAATTTTATCTACTCCGGCTAAAAGAATGATGGCGTAAAAACCAGTGCTATACCAAATAATGGCGATTACTGCTGACATCATAATGTTGTTCGGTCCGGTCCAGTTAACCGGCTCAAGTCCAATAGAAGTTAAAATGGAATTGAAAAAACCAATATCATAGCGGTATAAATAATTCCAAACGACCGCTAATGCAATAGGTGCAATGATTTGCGGAAAAAAGATGATAGCACGGATGGCCTTTTTTGCTGTTACCCCTTGGCTCATCAGTGAGGTAAAAATAAATCCAATCAGAAAAACAAATAAGCCCCCAACAAATAAAATAAGGATCATATTTAAAAATGACTGCCAATATATGGGGTCAACCACTATATTCCCATAGTTTTTCAATCCCACAAATTTCATATTCTCAGTAAAGCCGCTCCACTCATGAAAGCTGATCCAGACTCCGTAGATGGCAGGACCTATAAAAAAGATGAGATATAAGCTCATTGCTGGCAGCAGGTAAGGTAATGTCAGTTTTTTCATCCCTGGTTTCATATTTCCCCTCCTCTTCAAAACTAGCTATTTTAAGAAAGCAGGAGAATATTTACTCCTCCTGCTTTCTTAAAAATTTATTTTTTACTCCAGTAATCCTTTGTTTGCTCTTGCAGCTGCTGAACAAATTCTTCAGCATCCAATTCACCGAAAATTAATTTATCATCAAGGGGTAAGAATACAGTTTTCCACCAGTCCGGATATTCAGCCTGCAAACCATCGTATTCCTTATGGTAGGATGAGGCGTTGACAACAATGTCTCTAAAATTAGCAAGTGATTCAGGTGCTTCTAAATCTTTTCTTGTACTAATATTTTTTGTATCTTTTACAATGCCTTCTTGGTAATTTTTCTGCATGGCAAAGGCTAAGAAGTCTTGAACGGCTTTTTTGTCGGCCCCCTTAGGTGCAACCCATCCGATTAAATAAAGTTCTGCTTGGTCGGTACCGCCTTTTCCACCTTCAACTTTAGGAAAAGGAAACGCTTTGTATTTGAAATCCTTGGATGAATATTCAGCCGTTTCACTTGACAGCCAGCTTCCTACTAAAATCATCGCAGATTTGCCACTTGCCCAAGCAGTTTGTGCTGCAGGGTACTGACTTCCTTTATAACCGTCTGCAAAGAATTTGTTGTCAACAAGCTCTTGTACCTTTTTCGCTGCTTCCAAATATTCTGGCTGGGACCACGTTTCACCTGTCTTATCCCCAGCAGCCTTTAGTAGAGCACCCGGGCCCATCAAACGTTCTACTAACCAGTAATAATAATAAGCATTGTAAAAATCGATATTGCCATCCTGGGCAAGTGGGGCTAAACCTTCACTCTGGAACTTCTTATTTAGCTCAACAAACTCTTCCCAAGTGCCCGGGGGTTCAACTCCATATTTATTGAAAAGGGTTTCATTGTAGTGAAAGCCGGAGCTGATAATTTCATATGGAATAAAGTAAGTATTGCCATCCTTTTGATAGAATGGAAGAATGTTATCTATAAATACATCTTGAAAGGCGGTTCCTTCATTTGGAATTTTCTTAGAGAGTAAGTCATTTAAAGGTTCTACTAACTTGTTATTAATTAATGCTCCTTCCACCTCTGCCCCTGATTGCTCTGTAAGGTCTGGAGCATCTCCACTTAACGCCGCATTTCTTACCTTCGACATGACTTCACGGCCCATCCATTGTACATCCACTTCGACATTTGGATTTGCATCCTCAAATTCATCAATGATCTTTTGGATGACAACCTGTTGCGGTTCCCCTTTGTTCCACATAGACCAGTACTTGATTGTGGTTTTGCCTGAAGAAGTTTTACTGCTACAAGCTGAAAGTAATAAAACAGCCACCAACAGGATTGAAATCACACTGCAAATCTTTTTTCCCACTTCATTTCCCCCTCTTTTAAATAAAATGCTGATTATTCTTACAATTTCAATATATATCACACGGGTTGATGGGTCAACGGAACATTTAAAAAGAGAAAAGAAATCATTCTCTAAAAGATTTCTTTTCTCTAAGTGAACCCTTTGCTACTACAGTTTCTAAGCCCGCACTATCGATGACATTCTGGGAAAGTATTTTGAACTTAAGTTACTGCCAAATGGGAGTGTAAGGCTCACCACTGGGGCAGTAGATAAGAACATCGAATGCATCTTTTTCCTATTTCTTTATTTAGCTATATAAGCAGGATTCTTTGCAAAAACTTCTACCTCTGCAACAGACAACATAAGCGGCCCACTGTGTGATTCCTCAAAGTTAATCGATAATTTTGTAACTTTAGTTCCAATCGGTATAGCAGCCTCTGCTAGATCGAAAGCTACTGATTTATCGTCAAATTTAACACTTTTTGCACCTAAATCATACTCTTTCCCAGATTCAGTATATACTTTGGCACTTAGTATTTTAATTTTGCCGTTCGTATATTGCGGGCGATTATAAACGATAAATTTAGTCAATTCTTGTGGTTTAGTAAAATTAAAATCAACGGGTAACGGTAGTGAAATCCCTTCATTTCCAGTGAGACTCCATTTCAATTCCGCCAATGAACTTTCACTTATCTCACCGTCAATCAGCTTGGCAAAAGCTGCTGCACCATCCTGCATCTTTTCCCCTTCACCAGTAACCGTCATATCTTTATCCGATAATTGTAGTTCCTTAGGCTCTTGTGGCTGTTCTACCTCTCCAGGTTCTTGGCCAGGCTTTAAAACCTCTCCTATTTTATCAATAGTGTCAAAGGCTGTATTAATCAGTAAGGACCTAGTTATCGGCATATCAAATTGAAGATCTTTCCTAGCCTTTAACTTAATCGTAGCTAATGTCTTCGTACCTTCTAATGTATTTTGTGTTCCCTTATTGGAAAATGCAGCCATAATTCTTTGTTCAGGTTTTCCAATACCCGCAAGTAAAGAATAATTCAACATATTAGCAGTTTCATTGGAAGCTGAAACAATATTTTCACCGCAAGTTCCGTCAGGCTTACACTCTTTTACTAATTCATATTTGTTAGGGTCTAGCTTTAATTCTAAGTTGAATGCATTAATATCCTTTAAACCTGCCCCGATTATTTCTACTAAAAATTCATCCCCTGCATTTAACTCCTGCTTACTAGGTCTAATATCCAATAATCCGACAACCGGTTTGCCTGTTGCTTGAAGTGGGTTTTGACCCAATTGTGATGCTACGTACATTAAATCGTATGCGTCTATTACACCATTGAAATTAATATCCACCTTTGAAACCTGTTCCCAAGCTTCAGTTTGATCGACACCCATATAGCTGGCAAAGAAGAGCAGGTCATCTTCATCAATGACTCCGTTCGGTATATTCTCACCAACAACCATTCCTTCAGTTTTATCCTTTTTGAATGGTCTGAATTCCATTGCACTTCCAAAGCCACCTACAGAGTTTGTAATGGTCAACTTAATATACCTTGCTGTAATATTTTCCTGAAAATCAATGACTTTCGTTTCGTCATTTCTCTCAAATGTTCCATCAGTGATGACATTTTTATAAGTTTTCCCATCTAAACTTACGTCTAAATTGTATTTTAATATCGTACCATTCCCTGCATTTGGTCTTGGAATATACTCAAGCTTATCTAATTCATAAGCTAATTTCATATCAATCTCAAAAGTATGTGGTAGTTTATTACCCTCCTCTCCCCATTTGGTATGCCACATTGTTCCATCCTTTCCATCGACAGCTAGAGATGCTTCTTCCCCTGGTTGTTCACTATCTGCTTTTGCCGTCATATCCTTAGGGACATTTCTGTATCGGTCAACCTTCGTTCTTATTTTGATCTCATCACTCCAGCCTGATGATCCTTTTGTATTCGTTGCTCTTATTCGATAAGAATATTCTATATCAGATGTTAAACCTGTATGGAGATAGAATGGTGCTTGTTGACTATCACTTGCCTTAAACACATTTGTATGAACAATACCATCAATCATTAAATCAAATGTTGAATTCGAACCATCAACCTTATCCCAATTTAATTTAATATCTCGATCTGTAATGTTGGCGTCATCAGCTATTAGCCCTGATGGAATCGTTGGTACTTCTTTATCTATTACATCCTTCGTTTGAGTATTATCGAATCCATCTACTGTAAAAGTTACTTTATTTTTCGTGATATCTGTTTTCTCTACCTTAATATAAAGCTTTGGTGATGTAATAATGTCAGTCTTTTCAAATGGTGACCCTTTTGTAGAATATTTGTTCAGGTTTGGATGTTCATTATAAAAATACACGTTTTCTGAGTTTTTATATTCCTCTTCATTCGTAACTTTTCTTAATGGAACATCTTTATTTCCAACCTTAACCGTTATATCCCTTGGATTTACACGTGTATTAACAATCACTTCTGTGGCCCTGTCTTTAACCATACCTTTATAGCCTTTTCCTTTTGCGGTATCAACAGTTATCACAGCTTTTTCCTTGATTACCTTTGAAGTGACCTTCGTTGTTGTATTTTTCTTTTCCTTATACTCAACAGTTTTACCATCATCTTCATATAGAGTAAACTCTGTTTTTCCCGATGGATAAACATCAAATATTCTATTTTCAGAACCATTTAATTCATTAATAGAATTATTTTCTGGTGCCATCGGAATAATTGCACCATCCTTAACAAATACAGGGGTTTTCCATAGTGGAGCGCTAAAATTATGAAGAACCGAACCTCCCTGATATTGCTCACCTGTAAAATAGTCAATCCAAATTTGATTTTTATCTGGAAGATAAATATCGTTCCTTACTTCAGCTACATTGGAGTTTCCATCATATATTGGTGCTACTAATAGATTGGGCCCCCACATATATTGATATTGTGTTTGAGTCCCGTACGTATATGGATCATTTGGATATTCTAACATCATTCCTCTAACCATTGGCATGGATTTTGATGTAGATTCCTCAGCAATCGTGTAGTTATAAGGCATCATTTGTGACTTTAATTTTAAATACATCCTATTAATCGATGTATAAGGTTCACCATAATTCCATGGATTTTTAGACTTACTGTAATCATTGCCTCCTGATGCCCAGCCGTCCATATCGATTTGGATAGGCGTAAATGCCTTCCATTGGAAATCACGTGTCTGTACTTTTGGATCTCCGCCAAATATACCATCCATATCTGAGCCAACGTTTGGATTTCCTGATAAGCCTGCGCCAATGTAAGTAGGGATATGCATTCTTATGTACTCCCAATTACCGCCATATTGGTCACCTGACCATAATGTTGCATAACGCTGAGTACCAGCCCACCCATCTAGCGAAATTACAAATGGACGTGCACCACTTGAATTATCACCTTTTTGAATTCCTTCTGCTGCTTGGCGTGTGGCATTTAATGCCATGGAATATCCTTGCCAAACCCATGCAACATCCGTCTTTATTGCTCTTACACCAGCTTTAACTTCACCGTCAAGGTCTCTGCGTAAAGGGCTATCTTCAGGTAAATTAGGATCTGGATAAAGATTACTTTGTGTCCATAAACCTACCTCTACTTTATGGTCATTTGCTTTATCAACAAATTGCTCCAAATTATCCAATCCGCCATACCCGCATCCATAGCCATCATTTGGTAAAATCCATCCTAGAGGCATATCGTTCTCTGCGTATTGATCTATTGTATTTAATCCATTAGTTAGGAGTGTTCGTTGGTCCTTATGACCATTATGAGTTCCATTAAAACAATCAGCATGCCCTAAATAGAAACCAGATTTTGGCATAAGGGCCGGTTTCCCGGTTAATTCTGTATATTCGTTAATGATGTTTGGAATGGAATCATTTACATAATAATAAGCGTCAAATCTGTCTTCATCGTGAGTAAAGGTAGACGTTTTGGTAAAATCATAAACACCCGGCTTAAAAGTATTTCGCATGACTCCGTAGCCTTCAGTGCTTATATAGAAAGGGACTGGGCTTGATGCAGCTCCTGCATCCCAACCTCCCCCGACTGCAATATTTATGGAATTATTCTTATGGGCATAAAATCCATTCTGTTGACCTCCACCATAAAAATATTCACTTTCTTTTGTTTCAAGGGTTTGAACAGTACTTCCGCTCGAATGTTTTAGCGGTTCACTTTCACTCCAAAGAATCTTTGCTCTTTTTTTATCGTACAGGCTCATCTTTGAAGTAGCTTTATCTACTCTTAACTCTAAAGCATTAGTAGATATTTTATAGAAATTGTTATCTCTTTCATCGACCTCAATGTTAATTGCTCCATATTGCTTTTTGTAATCGCTAACATTTTTGTCGATAATTTTCGTCTCATGCTCAGGTTTGTTGGGGGTTGGATATTCTTCAAAAACACCCTTTGGGTCCAAATGCAATCGAAAAACATTGTTTTTGAGAAAGGTAATTTTTATTTTTTCTCCTGTTTCTAAGTCCAAGTAAACGTTATTTTCCTCTTTCGTAAGCTTAATTACTTTACCAATAGTTTTATAGGTTTGATTAGTCGAAACATTGTTTATTGAGGAACCGTTTTCAGTTGCAGCAGCAGATGATGTTGGAAGCATCGAAAGTAACATTCCCGCTAATAAGCACAAGCTTACTAGTTTTTTTAACCTCGATTGACGTCTAAGCATATTCCACCTCCGAATGTAATTATGGTTTACGAAAATTTATCGTTTTTTGACTTGCAAAAAAACTTCACCATCCCTTCGGTTTTTTTTATATATTTATAGTTTTAAATATATAAGCGTAATGGAGTAAGAGCTTTCAAGATCTTAATTTTTGGTTTTTTGAATGTGAAATGATATTTGGTATACTGGCAGATAACGTAAAATCTATTAATGAAATGGAATATGGGTTTGAGGAAGGATGGAAGATGAATGATAAGTAATGTATTGTCTTTACCAGTCTAGTACTTTGTTATCTTTTTCATTGTAGTGCCCATGCTTTCTACAAGGTGGCTTCTTCAGTTATTATTTCAAATGTTGTTATTTTCCCGGGTTATCGGTCTGAATTTTGTAAATTTTCTAACATTTTAATTATATACAAATCGGGTTGATGGGTCAACCCGTTTGCAAAAAAATACAAAAGTTATACCTCCTATCAGAACAGAAAAAACATACCATGCAGCCATAGTCGACTGCATGGTATGTTTAAGTATGGATGGGTGACTTGTTTAGCCAGAATATATACTGTGATTAAATAATGAGTAACACCAATACTTACTAATTCATCAATCTCGTATGTGATCCATGATTGCCAAAAGACCATAAAGTAAAACCGGGCTATAAAACCAAAACCTGTTGTCCTTTAATGATGATGGTGATGTTCATACCCATGTTCTACCGCATATTTACGGAAATTTTCTAAATCTTGCATTCCAGTCGAAGTACCGTTTAATGCCTGATTCATACGTTCTAACAGGACCGTTCTTAACTTTGGATGATAGCCAAAATATTCTGCAATATCAATGGATACATGCGGATAAGACTCCTTAAACTGTTCCGCCATTGTATTCATTCTTTCCATTAAAATTCCCGTAAATAAAAAATACGGCAGCATAATGATTTTTTTTGCACCTAATTTAATACAGCGTTCCATCCCGTCCTGTACAGTTGGCGTCGTTACCCCCATAAAGGCACTTTCAACTATTGATACATTTAATTTTTCCCATAATAATCTGCTGATTTTATAAAAATCACCATTAGCATATGGATCGCTGCCACCTCGTCCAATTAATAAAATAGCCGTATCCTCATGCTTTTGATTCACATCAAAACCAGTTTCAGCAAGTCTTGTTTTTAAAATTTCCAAAACTTCCTCATGAACACCTATCGTTTGGCCATAGGTAAATTGGACATCTGGGAAATGCTCTTTAGCATGTTCGATTTCTGCAGGAATGTGCAGTTTTGAGTGTCCTGCATGTAATAATATGATGGGAATTACATGGATTTCATCTGCACCTTTTTCAATACACAGCTGAATCCCATCTTCAATATTTGGTGATGCAAATTCTAAAAAACAGGTTTCTACTAAAAGGGCTGGATCGATGTATTCTTTCATTTGCGCAACAAATTCGAGAACTTCTGTATTCCCTGCCTCCAGCCTGCTGCCATGTCCAACAAATAATACAGCTTTTTTCATCGGTCCTTTACCTTTCTTGTATTTATCAATTCCTTTAATGCGGTTTTCGGAGCGTTTCCTCTCACCATGCTCCATTGAATAAATGATCGCATCTTCTTCAACTGCTTCATGAACAATATCACGTGCGGTTTCTTCATGTTGAACTGAATACCATGTCCCTTTTGGGTAATCAATTACGACGCATTTATCTTTACAGCGGCCGTTACAGCGTGTACGCGATGTATGAATATGTTCATCTAAACGGTTTTTACGGATCTCATCCCGGATTTGCTGAGTGACGTCTTCAGCTCCTGCTCCCATACAGGTTGCCCCATTGCAAATGAGTAAGTGACGTTGCATTTGCGTTAAATTCCAAGTTGTCATAAAATAACCTCCCCCAAAACTTAGTCATGTAACTTCCGAGGCTCCCAGCTAATGATCGCAGCATAGAATGGATGACGGTACACGTACTTGCCATCCTCCATTGTAATAAAGCGTTCGAGCGATGTTTTCAAATGGGCAATTTCAATCTGTGGAGATAAGATTTTTTTACTTTGTGCTGTATATAGTTGTTCTAATGTATCATAACGATATATCCGCTCTAGTTTGAGCATTTCACAATCTGCATAAATCCCTAACTGATACAGGATATTGACGATCATAATATAATCTCGGCGCGGATATTTAATTTCATAGCCAAACTGCTCATCCAAAATGACGTAATGCGGCTGAATGGGCCCTGTGGTTAACCCGATAATGACACGCTTTTTGGCTAATGCATTCATTTTCTTCAGCGCTTCATTCATTTCATACAAACGATAAAAGCAGTTCACGCCAATTACAACATCATGTGGCTCAATTTGTGCTTCTTCCCATTTACTATGAACGAACTGCACAGGTGCATCGTTTTCAAAGTATTGTTGTAAATATGCAAGCACACTTTCTGAACCATCCACTAACGTTAAACTTCTGACATCTTTGCTAAGTGGGAATGTATAGTTGCCCCATCCCGGCCCAATTTCGATACAGCTTGAATTTCGCGGGATATGCTGTTTCACTTTTTCGTAAATTTCTTTCGCGTAGTCATCTGTCTGTTTGTATGTCTTTTTCTTCATGGACTGCGCCCAAAATGCTTCTTCTAGATCATCATCAACCATTCGTTCCGGCATTTTGCCATGCCAATCCAACATGCCTTCCTTCCAGAGCTTTTCAAAATCAAGTTGCAAAGGTGATTCTTTTATCATTGAATTTTCTCCTCAATTTCGACAACATTTACCCACTTCGGGCATTACTTGCTCAAAACTCTGTTCACGACGAGACACAGGATCTTTTTGCATAGTGTTTACCATGTTAAACCAAATCCGATACCCTACCCCCTATAATTTCAGGTAAAATGGGATTCATCCGTCCAGGCTGCTTAAAACTCAAGACCCTTCATCGCTTTGACATCCTGATCAGCATAATAATGTTTTGTTGCATCAATGGTTGACACTAAATCGGCTAAAGCGAGAAGAGATGGATGTGCAGAGCGGCCTGTAATGACCAAGTGCATCGTTTGGGGACGGTTTTGTATGGCCTCTAACACCTCTGGTAATGGCAATACATCGTCGATAGGAAAACGTGTGATGGCTAATGCATTATTCAGTTCATCCAGTACTAATAGGTCTGTTGTTTCGTCTTTTAGCTCTTCTTTTACAATCTGCCAGGCTTTCGCAAGTGCTTCGCGATGCTCCTCCGGTGTTTTGGTCCAAGTAAAACCGACACCTAATTGAACTGTTTCAACCCCAAGTTTTCGCAGGGCAATTTGTTCACCATATGTACGGTCAGGTGATTTAATAAATTGAAAGTATTTCACCTTCATGCCGCGGCCAATTGCGCGTAATGCGACACCCAGTGAAGCGGTTGTTTTTCCTTTGCCTTCGCCTGTATAAACTAACAGCATCCCCTGTGCCATGTATAAACCTCCTTATAGCCAAGTTGTTTTTTCAGCGAATGGAGTACGCTTTTTTGCGGAAGTAATTTCTTCTGCAGGATAACCGATGCATAACGTTCCTACTAATTGCTCTTGATCTAATGCACCAATAAAATCATGCAACGGTGTATCATGCACTAAACCAACACCACGTGTACGCCATACCAGCCCTAAACCAAGCTGTTCGGCCATTAACCACATCGACATTATCGCACTGCTGACTGCAAATGTATTATCTTTTGTTGCACCATCATCTCCATCGACAATCGCAGATGTCACCACAATAATAAGTGGTGTCTTTGTGATTGCTTCCATTGAACTTTCTACTAAATGTGGCTTTGTTGGGAAGCGTTTTTGTAAATAATCAAGTGCCACTTGCTCATAACGTTTTAAGCTGTCGCCTTGTAATACATAGAAATGCCAGGGCTCACGCATGCGGTCATTTGGTGCATACGTTGCTGCTTCTAGTAAACTCTCAATTTTGCCGCGTTCCACTTCGCGGGTTTCAAATTGGCGAATCGCACGGCGTTTTTTTAATGCTTCTAACATAATTCATGCTCCTTTTCTGTAAACCAGGCAATTTGATCCCTTACCCCAACAACATCACCAACTAAAATCATGGATGGATTCTTAAGACCATGGATTTCAATATCCTTTGCAATGGTTGAGAGATTGCCAGTAATCGTTCGTTGGTTTTTTGTTGTGCCCCATTCAATGACAGCTACAGGGGTTGTTTCACTTTTGCCATATGTGATTAAGCTTTTCGTAATATGTGCGATATTGCCAATGCTCATATAAAAAGCTACCGTATCAATTTGAGCAAGCGCGGACCAATTTAAAAAGTCCTGCTCCTTTTCCGGGCGGCCATGACCTGTTACAATCGCAAAGCTTGCTGCATGATCACGATGTGTCACAGGAATCCCTGCATAGGCAGGCGCGGCAATCCCTGCTGTAATACCAGGCACGATTTCAAATGGAATATTAGCTTGTCGTAAAATCGTTGCTTCTTCTGCACCTCGTCCAAAGACAAAGGGGTCACCGCCTTTTAAGCGGAGAACCTGATTGCCAAGATTGGCTTGTTCCACTAGCACACGATGAATTTCATCCTGAATGAGTCCATGCCTGCCTGGTTCTTTTCCACAATAAATCAGCTGGGCGTCAGCTTTTGCATGTTTTAATAATTCAGCATTCACCAGACGGTCATATAAGATCACATCTGCTAGCTGAATGCACTCCAATCCACGAATCGTCAATAGTTTTGGGTCACCAGGACCAGCTCCTACAATATATACAAATCCGCTCACTGTTTTTCTCCCATACGCTGTAGAAGCCACGCCTCACATTTATGTTTTTCACCTTGCTCCACCCACTGTAATAACTGGGGATCGAGGAGCTCTGCTAATAGCTGTTTTTTCATATCGCCCTTAAACTCTTTTAATATTCGTTGACGTGCTTCCTTTAAAAAAGAAACATACTGCGCGTAATGCTCTCCAAATTGATCTTCTAAATCAGTCTTTACTTGGCGTGTCAGACCTGGACTGGCTCCAGACGTCGATACAGTCACAACGAATTCACCGCGGCGAACGACTGCTGGATTGATGAAATCAACACGTCCTTTTGCATCCGCACGACTGAGTAACTGCCAATGCTGAGCTGCTTCTTCCACTGCATTGTTTACTTCTTCGTTATCTGTAACAGCGAAAATTAGTGCTGCATCATCTAGGTCAGCTGGTTCAAATGCTTTTTCTTTCCATGTCACAAGCCCTTCATTAATGTAGTGCTGTAATTTTTCAGTTACCGCCGGGCTTATTACTGTCACTTGAGCATTCGTTGGCAGCAGCGCTTCCACCTTTTGACGTGCTACATGGCCGCCACCAACAATCACAACCTTTTTATATTCAATGTTCATTAACAATGGGAAATAATTCATTGTTTACCTCCAAACATGCTGTCAGCCAATTTTTCACAAGCTGTGGATTCGAAGCAAAATGAAAATGTGTATAGCCAGCCACAATATTTTTATGTAGATAACCTTCCTTCTGAGCACGAAAGCGGCCTTTACTAAAATAAGCAGATGATGATATTTCCCCCTCATACGTTGAGTAATGGAACTCATGCCCTTTGGCCTGCTCCTTTTCATTAATCAGAAAGTTGCCAGGCACACCTGTAATCTCCCGGTAGCCAAGAGCTGCCAATTTATCTTGCATCCGCACACGTCCTGGAATGATCCCAATCATCGGGAAAGCTTGGCCTTGACGATTCACAATTTCTTCTGTTAAATACATAAAACCGCCGCATTCTGCTAATGTTGGCAGCCCTCGTTCAAGTGCGGCTCTTATGGATTGCTTCACTGCCTCATTTTGCGCCAAGCTTTCTGCAAATTCTTCCGGGAAACCGCCGCCGATATACAACCCCTGCGCTTTTATAGGCACTTCCTCATTTTGTAAAGGTGAGAAGTAATGCAATGTAGCACCATATGCACGGAGTAATTCTAAATTTTCTTCATAATAGAAGTTAAAAGCGGCATCCTTTGCAATGGCGATATGTATTTCCTGTCTTTCTGGCTGTACATCAAAAATTGATGAAGTAACCTCCAGTGGCCGTGCTTTTGTAATTTCAAGCAGCTGTTTAATATCCACTGTTTCTTCGATTGCTGCTGCAAGACTATCAAAATAAGAATCTAAATCTCCACGTTCAATGGCAGGCACTAAACCTAGATGACGACTAGGCATCGTAGGTACAGCACCTTTCGGCAAATAACCAATGACGGGAATTCCACATTCTTGTTCAATTGCTGTTTTGATAATTTCAAAATGGCTTTTACTTCCTAATTGATTGGCAATAACACCAACAATATTTGAATTTTCATCTAACAATTGAAACCCTTTGACAATCGCAGCCGTACTTCTTGCCATACTTGCCGCATTGACAATTAAAATGACGGGACTTTTTGTAATCTCACTAATATGTGCAGCAGAGCCTTCATTTGATAATGGGGATTTGCCATCATAAAATCCCATGACTCCTTCAATAATTGCTGCATCTGCATCTTGGCTCGCTCTTGCAACAATGGCACGAACTGTATCATGGGACATCATGAAACTATCGATATTTCGAGAAGGGCGTTTGGTGACAGCTGTATGATAGGTTGGGTCAATATAATCAGGACCGCATTTAAAGCCCTGTACCGTTAAACCACGCTTCATAAGCGCACGCATGATTCCTATGGTAAACGTTGTTTTCCCAACACCGCTTCCTGTGCCGGCTAAAACAAATCGATTCATGATCATCCCTCCTCGAAGTTGACGCGTGTAATGCTGATTGTCACATTACCGCTTTTCTTTTTCTCTAGTAGCAGTTCCTTTGCATTCGCATATCGCAATGCAGCCGGCTCACTGACACCATATGCACCTGTGTATTTAAAGACTGTTTCCGACGGATTTTCCATCGGTATTTCATTCAACTGTTCAGAAGTATATGTAACAAACGGCCAGTTATATTTTGCAGTTAATTCAAGCAAGCCTTCTTCGTTTTTCTTTAGATTAATAGACGCAACGGCTTTGACACTTTTTTTGCTCAAACGCAGCTCCGATAATGTTTCATCGATTACTTGTTCAATTTCAGCCATTGCCGTTCCGCGATTACAGCCGATGCCAAGTACAATTGATTTCGGTCTATACATCACGCCGTTCTTGAGCAGGACTTCTTCATGCGGCTCAATGATTCTATCTGTAATTAGTAGTGACGCTTCTGGCTTTGCCACTATCGCATCATTTATCGATGGATAAATTTTTAAATTGTCCGGCATCGAGTTATCGTACATCCACCAATTTTTTTCTCCTGTTTCCTGCACAATTGCAACATGCTCTTCATTGACAACCGATGCACTGACAGGTGTTAATTTTTCTTCACTATCCCACATCCACCCAAATTGTGCGCCAAATAAATCGACGGGAATTGTTTTTTGAACATCTGACGCGGTTGTCACAACCGGTGTTGCCCCAATTGCATGGGCAAATTCATGGGTTAAGGCATTGGCACCGCCAATATGCCCTGATAATACGCTGACGACAAACTGGCCTTTATCATCAACCACTAACACAGCAGGATCTTTCTTTTTATCAATCAAAAGCGGAGCAATCATACGCACGACCGCACCGAGTGAAATGATGCAAATGATCCCTTTATATTGCTGGAATAAAGCGGGCAATAATAGGCGAACCGTACCATCAAATAATTGAATTTGGCGTGCCTCTTCGTCGCCATGCTCGAATTTCTTCATATAATATAGGTCCGCATACGGAAATTTTTCTGCATAGCTTCTTGCATGTGCCACCCCATGTTTCGTAATGGCTACAAGGGCATAAGGTTTGCGCTTATCGATTACAGGAATTTCGCCTTCTCGTAAACTAATCATTCGCATTCACACCTTTACGGAAGCCATGAGTAAAGGTTTTGTCATATAGCTTCGAACGATAATTTTTTTCATGGATATTTGGGTCTAATGCCCAGCCTGCCAGAATCATAGCATGCTTACGAATACCATTGACACGCATGGCTTCATCTAATTCAGCCAGTGTTGTACGAACAATTTTTTGGTCTGGCCACGAAGCACGCTGCACAACAGCAACTGGTGTATCGTCTGCCCATCCCGCTGCCTGCAATTCTTTTGTTATTTTCTTAGTTAATGTCGCACTTAAAAACATGGCAATCGTACAGTGATGGCTGGCCAGTGCCTGTAATTTTTCTCGTTCTGGCACAGGGGTACGCCCTTCAGCCCTTGTTAAAATAAGCGTTTGCGTTAAATCAGGAATCGTTAGCTCTGCCCCAACTGCTGCTGCAGATGCAAAAACAGAACTTACACCTGGAACAACTTCATAGCTGATATCATGTTGCTTTAGCAGCGCCACTTGCTCCATCGTTGCCCCGTACATCGCCGGGTCACCTGTATGTAAACGTACAACCGTTTTGCCTGCATTGACACGCTCGACGATACAATCCACCATTTCCTGTAGATGCATCCCTGCTGTACGAAGAATCTCTGCCGACTCCTTCGCTTCAGAAACTAATGTCTCGCTTACGAGCGAATCGGTATACATTACTACATCTGCTTCTTTTAATAGCTTCAAACCTTTTACCGTTATTAAATCCGGA
The DNA here is from genome assembly GCF_010882125.1 of Peribacillus alkalitolerans. Taxonomy (GTDB): domain Bacteria; phylum Bacillota; class Bacilli; order Bacillales; family DSM-1321; genus Bacillus_BN; species Bacillus_BN alkalitolerans. The sequence continues at coordinate 235,527 of NZ_JAAGVZ010000002.1, forward strand.
TCTCCCGGCCCTGCTCCGATAATCCAAATTTTCTTCATTATTTGCGCACCACCATACATGACAAGTAATTTAATTCAGCACCTCGAAGATCTTGGACATTCCAAATAACCTCTTCGTCAGATGTAACTTTTGTAACAACATGTGTTTTTTCTAATAAATTCATTTCCTCTAATAAATCCAGCATAGCATCTAATACTTTGGCTACTTTGATAAAGACGATCGCATCATGAGTTTCTATCACCCGGCGCATTTCCTCGATATCCTCCGTTGCAGGAATCATGGCCACATGATCATCACCATCGGCTAATGGAATCCCTAAACGATTAACAGAACCATTAAAGGATGAAATACCCGCTACCGTTTCCATCGGGACATCAGGGTGCATCGATTTCATTAAGTTCATTAAATGAATAAATGTGCTGAACAGCATCGGATCCCCTTCTGTTACAAATGCTACATCTTTTCCCTGAACTAAATAGCTATAAATAGCTTCTACTGATTTTGTCCACTCAGCGCGCAGGATATCTTCATCTTTTGTCATGGGGAATACTAAACCAAGCATCTCTTTTTCTGCCGGGTTAATATACACTTCCACAATCCGATGGGCATAAGACTTACTGCCTTTTAATTTTTTTGGATAAGCAATGACTGGGCTTTCCTGTAATTTACGAAATGCTTTTACAGTGATTAATTCTGGATCACCAGGCCCTACACCTAATCCATATAAAGTTCCTATTTTCATTGGTCTTTTCCCTTCTTTGCTGTCACAATATAGATTGGATTTAACGGTTCAAAGCGCGTTAAATTTAAAATTGGCTTACTTTTTGAAATTTGTGCCTGTAATATCGATACTTCACAGCCTAATGCCTTTAGATGTTGAAGCGCTTCTGCCAAATTTTCGATCGTAGCAATATTCATAACTAGCCGGCCATTTGCCTGTATGCGTGAAATACAGGTATGCAGTAAATGCTCCATATTTCCGCCGTTTCCGCCAATAAAAATCGCATTTGGATCTGGAAATTCATCCAGACGGTCAGGAGCCTTCCCCAGCACTGCTACAAAATCTGTACGATGTTTCAATTGATTTTCCAGGCAGTTTTCAAGGTCACCCTCATTTTTTTCGATTGCATACACGGCACCTTCCCGTGCTATTTTCCCTGCTTCAATCGCAACTGAACCTGTGCAGGTTCCAATATCCCAAACAATGCTATTTTCCTTAAGCTCTAACTCCTGCAAACAAAGAGTTCGAATTTCTCTTTTAGTAATTAATCCTTTATCTGGCTTTCTCTGAAGAAATGCATCATCCGGAATGCCAAGAGACGCTCGTTCCACTACCTCACGCTGTTTTAAAATCACAACATTCAATGGAAAAAAGGATGTCTGTTCCATCTCGTCTAATGTAAAAAAGCGGCATCGCTCTTTTTCACCCTGTAAGTTTTCAGCAACAAAAGCATCATATTCGGTCATACCAAAACGTTTTAAATACTTTGCAATTACCTGCGGAGAATTTGTTTCATCTGTTAAAACAGCAATTTTCTTACGCCCATCAATCCTTTGTGCAAACCCTTTAATGGAACGGCCGTGCAAGCTGACAATATACGCATCCTGCCAGCTTTCCTGCATTTTTGAAAAAGCAAGCTGTACCGAGCTAGTATATGGATAAATCTCTAATGGAAGCTTTTTCGCTAATACACTGCCAAGTCCATAGAACAGTGGATCACCTGACACTAAAATAACGACATTTCGTGTTTCTTGCTGTAATTCAGCTGTTAACGCTGACAAACCGCCTTTGATTACTTTTGTCTCTTTTTTATGTTCAGGGAAAAATTGTAAATGACGCTCCCCACCTACAAGTAGATCACATTCATTGATCCACTGGGCATATTGGGGGAGCAATCCTTCCGCGCCATTATCCCCTATACCAATCATCTTCATCCAATTCGTCAATATTCTCAGCCTTTCCTAAACAGTCTCCATTCATGGCATACAAGGTTGTCGACACTTTTATGTCAGTATTCATATGATTCAGTGCATAGTAGCAGCAGTTTTTGCAAAGTGCTGTAAAGAAGGCCTCGTTTCCTTGAAGCATTTCACCAACCTGTGAAGCTGTATTCGCCTGCAAAATTTCTTGCTGCGTCTTCTCATCAACACCCACTTTATTGGCAATGCCTGCTAAAAACTCAAAGTTTATCGGTGCGCTTTTTGAGTGAACCATCATAACGCCTTGGGCAACTTTTGAGAATTTCCCCATCATCCCTACTAACGAGACTCTCGGAATCTTCTTCTTTGCAATATTTTTTAACGTAAAACCGACAAAATCGCCCATTTCGATAAATGCTTCTTCTGGTAAATGAGGATACTGCTGCATCGCATATTTTTCACTGCGTCCACCAGTTGTAATGACTAAATGCTCGCATCCTGCTTCTTTTGCTACATTGATCGCTTGTACGATACTAGCCATATAAGCAGAACTTGAAAATGGAACCACTGTTCCCCGTGTACCTAGAATCGAAATTCCACCTATAATGCCTAAACGCCCATTCAATGTTTTCTTAGCAATTTCTTCACCATCTGGAACGGAAATGACCACTTCAATTCCACAAACCAATTTATATTTTTCAATTGATTCTTGTACAACTCCTCGTATCATTTTACGAGGTACAGGGTTTATCGCAGCTTGACCAACTGGTACAGGCAGTCCGGGTTTTGTTACTCGCCCTACACCAATTCCGCCATCTAAATGGACGCCGTTTTCTTTTGAATAACGAACGGTACTCTGAATTCGTGCTTGATGTGTAGCATCAGGGTCGTCCCCTGCATCTTTGATTGTTTCACACATGACCCGGTCATCTGACACTTCAAATGCGGTTACTTTAAATGTTGCATACTGGCCAATCGGTAAATAAATCGTGATTTCATCTGGTACCTTTCCCACGACAAGAGCTTGCAGTGCTGCCTTTGTCATCGCTGTTGCACAAGCTCCAGTCGTGTAACCATGACGCATTTGGGAAGGGTCTTTTTTATCTCGTTTCTTTTGCACGTTCATCCGCCATAATCGAAATGGCATTAAGTGCAGCGACTGTCACTGTACTGCCACCCTTTCTACCTACGTTCGTAATAAATGGAATCCCCTCCAGCACCGCTAACTCCTCTTTCGACTCCGCTGCTGAAACAAAGCCAACTGGCATTCCAATAATTAAATCCGGTTTAGCTACACCATCTTTTATTAAACGAATTAACTCCAGCAGCGCCGTTGGAGCATTGCCTATGGCATAGATTCCTCCTTCATTTAGACGCGTTGCTTTTTGCATGGAAATAATCGCACGTGTTGTTCCTTGGGCTTTCGCTTCCTTTGAAACATCTTCATCAGCAATATAACAATGCAAGTCCCCGCCATGCTTTTGGAATCGTTTACGTCCTGAACCGCTTTCAATCATTTGTACATCTGCAACGACATGTCGGCTCGCTAATATAGATTGAACGCCTGCCTCAATGGCATCAGGTGTAAAAATCATGCTACGGCCCAACTCAAAATCTGCTGAAGCGTGAATCACACGTCGAACTACCAGCCATTGCTCATCTGTGAATGAATGCTCGCCCATTTCTTCTTTTATAATAGCGAAGCTGTGATCATATATTTTATCTGGATCTACCGTTAAAGGAACAAATTTTGTATTAAAGTTCATGTTTGCCATGAATAAACCCTCCTAATAGTTGAGTCACTTCTTCGAAAGAAGTACAAAAATTTTCATATTTAATCGCTGGTCGTTTTATTAAAATAACTGGAATCCCTAATTGCAGAGCAGCTGTCATTTTTTCATCTACAGATCCCACTTTTCCGCTTTCTTTTGTAATTAATAGAGTCACATTATATTGCTCACATAGTGCTTTATTTAATGATTCCGAAAATGGACCCTGGATCGCAATGATGTCCTTTTGTTTAATGCCTAACCTATCGCATTTTTCCATGTTCCCTATATTGGGAAGCATTCTGCAAATTAGCCGGATTTCATCATTCAGTAAATATTTCGTGAATATTTCTAACGTTTTGCTGCCTGTTGTCAGCATGATCGTTCCTTTATGTAAATGAGCTAATTTTGCAGCCTCTTCATAACCTTCAACCTCTGTTATTAAGGGAGAAGTAAACTGTTCTTCCGGCCTTTCATATCGAATATATGGAATATCAGATGCTTTTGCTGCGGCCATTGCGGTTTTCGACGCTTCTTCCGCATATGGATGGCTGGCATCGATGACACAGGTCATCTTTTGCTTCTGAATAATTGCCGTCATGTCATCCAGAGATAACCGCCCGACTTGATAAGGAATGTCGTGGGCTCTTAAACTTTCGGCTGCAGATTCTGTGACAACGGTTGCTACTAAAGGATAGCCTTGATTTTGCAATTGAATGGCTAATGCTCTCGCATCACTTGTGCCTGCTAAAAATAAAATCATGGGTTCCTCCTAATCTCCACATGGTGCCGGCTCGACTTCAATCTTGGAGCTCATATCCTGGTAGGTAAAATACTGAATTTTTTTCACACGTTTAAAATATTTAAAAAGGCGCTCATTTGGATGGGCATTTTGTTTGTACTCTTCTATAATATTCGTTAATAACGGCAGCAGCTGATCTGGTTCAATACCTTCAGCCACTGGCTGTGCAGCATGTGCTGTACGGCCAACCGGCTTTGCGCCAATAAATAAATCAAATTTTTTCTTACGGTAAACGATCCCGATATCATCGAATACTGCCCGATAACAAGCCATACCGCAGCCGTTGAAACCAATATGTAATTCTTTTGGAAGCTTTAAGCCGCCCAATTTGGATGCAATTTCTTCTGCATATGGAATAGATTCTGCTTTTTCACCGTTGCAGAAATCACAAGCTTTTAAATTTAAAACATCTCCTATAGGCATAACAGTTAACTGATTTTGTTCAAGTTTTTGAACAATCGATTCAGGCTGATTGGTTGGAATCTTTACTAAAAAGCGATGATCCGGTGTATATTCCATGGTGCCTGTCTCGCCAATGATTTCTGCCAATACACGCATTTGCTCCGGCTTAATAATTTTATTGGCAACACCAGGTGAAACAGCAAATTCAAATATATTTTCGATCGGTTGCTGAACGAAAAATGGGTTTTCCATTTCCGTTTTAGTTACCATGGATAAAGCCTTTAAAGCCAAATCTAACGATGTTGCTTCTTGTTTTTTACTTTCAATTTTCTCATAACCAGCCTGCGCTTCCCCTGTTTCTTGATCTAATGCCCAGGGTTCCGCTTCCTTTTTCAAACGCTGATGCGGTTTTAAGCTTTGCTTCTCATCACCTAGCGTATATTTACGCTGATAGCCTCGAGGAGTGATGATTTTATTGTCATAAAAGAAAGTAGAAGAATTTCCGATAATAACCGTTGTCAGCATTCCAATATCATGTTCAAGCATTTCATCCAGTGTTGTCAGCACTACATTTTGATTTTCACGATAGGCACTTTTCACAAGTCCCACTGGTGTTTTAGGAGAACGATATTTTAATAGAATAGTTTGTGCCTCTACAATTTGGCGTGTCCGTCGACCGCTTTTCGGATTATATAAAGCTATAACAAAATCCGCCATCGCAGCTGCTTCAATGCGCTTTTCAATCACAGTCCATGGTGTTAAATGGTCACTAAGACTGATTGTGCAGGAATCATGCATGACTGGCGCACCCAATATACTCGCACATGAATTAATGGCTGAAATACCTGGAACAATTTCAACCTCAATTCCTTCTTTTTCAGTCCAGCCCATTTCAATAAGCACTTCATACACTAATCCAGCCATACCATAAACGCCTGAATCTCCACTGGAAATCACTGAAACAATATGACCTGCTTCAGCTTTCTTTACAGCATCCTGTGCACGTGACACTTCTTCTGTCATACCCGTACTGACGATAGATTTTGCTGTTATAAAAGGTTCAATTAGGTCCACGTATGTTTTATAGCCAATAATACAATCACTTTGCTGCAATGCATCTACAGCCCGTTTTGTAATATGCTCACTATCTCCGGGACCGAAGCCAACAACAAAAATTTTTCCCTTTTTCATAGGCTTACCTCCAAATAAAAATGCCTGCACTCCTTTTAAAAGGAATACAGGCACGTGAAATGCAGTATATAGAAATCATACTGAAACACAAAAACAATAGGTGAAATTGTCCCGCCTATACTTCTCCCTCCGAAAAGCAAGTGTCGTTTAAATAAGCAGGTTTCCTGACTTAAGCTTCTTTTTACTCTTACACCTTCCCAATTTCTCAGTGGCATTGTAATTTCATCAGCTTTTACAGTAGCGGGGGCTGTACTAGACTTTCACTAGTTTCCCTTTAAACTCACAAATGTGAGCACTTATTTAAATTATTTATTAATTTTTTCTAAATATATCATATAATCTCGAAATTTGACAAACTAGTTATTTTTTAAAAATTTTTGTAGAACAAATCCTTCTTAGATGGAAATGATGTTTTTAAAAAAATGGCGCTGTTAAACTTGCCTGTTGATTTCCGTTCCAGACGCTTGCTTTCCGGGGGGCGTTCGCCGAGCCTCCTCGTCGCTAGCGCTCCTGCGGGGTCTCGCCTGTAACGCTAATCCCCCAGGAGTCAAGCGTCTTCCACTCCAATCAACAAAGAGCTAAAAATCAACAATGGACTTTAACACAGCCAAAAAAATATGCATCAAAAAATACCCGATCACTTGTCACAGTTTCACCTTAAACGTGAATGCTAATTCCATTAAAACATGATTCCATTATTTCAAACAACTCTGCTTTCGACCTCGGATACTTTTTATTGGATACATTCGTTCTTTGTAATCTTTCAAACACTTCCATAATCCATGGTGTTTGTAAATGGCTTTTTTCGAGAATTTCTTTTTTATTAAAAACCTCAACAGCTGTTCCTTGAGCTAACAAATGCCCATTGTTTAAGATGATCACCTCATCTGCCCACTCATAAGCTAAATCTACATTATGCGTTGATAATAATATCGTCCGATTTCGGTGATGAATGTCTTTCAATATATCCATCATTCTTATTGAATAGTAAGGATCGAGTCCAGCTGTCGGTTCATCTAACACCATTAATTCTGGATTCATAGCAACAATGCCAGCGATTGCTACCCTTTTTTTCTGTCCGATACTTAAAAAGTGAGGAGGTTTATCTTTAAGAGATTCCGTTTCTGTTAATGTCAGAACTTCATTTACTCGCCTCTCTATTTCCTCAGTAGGTAAATTCAAATTTTTAGGACCAAACTTAATATCGTCATATACACTAGAAGAAAAAAGTTGGGTTTCAGGATTTTGGAATACAATACCGACCTGCTGCCTTAATTGCTGAATCTCTTTTTGTTTATATGTCAACTTCTTTCCGTTATAAAAAATGTGACCACTTGTTGGCCTTAATATACCGTTCAAAAGAAGAAATAAGGTCGATTTCCCAGCACCATTGTTCCCTATTAAGGCTATCTTCTTCCCTTTTTCAATTGTAAAATTAATTTCATTTAATGCCATCGTTCCATCTGCATATTGATAAGATACTTGTTCAAACGTTACAATTGGTTCGCTCACTCTGCTTACTTCCTTTTCAATGGTCTGTCATGGTTATGTCAAAATCAATATACTGAATTGTGTTACAAATGAAATAAAAATAATGATAAAATTCCCTCGATTATAGTCCATGGATAATTCCACGTCATACAAATGTTCATCTCCACCTCGACTATCAATTGCGATTTGAAGGTCTTTGGCTGAACGAATCGATTTAATAAAAAGACTTACGATAAGCTGTGCAACGCTTGAAATCCAACTTCTATAATTTTGATAGCCTAGCCTACTAGATTGCGCAATATAAATTTGATACATATTTTCCAATAATACAAAGATAAATCTATACGTAATCCCGATTAGTTCTATAAAAACGGTGGGAAGTTTTGCTTTTTTTAATACCCACATTAATTGATGAAGTGGTGTTGATAAAACAAGAAAATATAAACAGCTTACACTGGCTAAAATCGTTGTAGCCAAGTGGTATGATTGTTGAACACTATAGGGGCTAATATAGATTTGCCATGAACCTATTTGAGCCATCCAAAGTATCTCTAAACCTTCTTGATTAATAGGTGCAATGGAAAATATGATTGCAAACAAGCTTGTCATTAAGAAAACAAAAGGGGCGAAAAGTAGTTTCAAATATGCTTTAAACGGTATTTTCGCCTTGAATAACACCCCGATACTCATTACAGTAAAGGTAAGACAAGCCACGATAACATTTTTTGAAACAATTGTAAAAAAGAGAAAGATCAGCGCAAAACTGACCTTCTCAATGGGATGAACATTTTTTAATCCACTCGTATAAGCATAATCATCAATTTTAATCATAGGAATCCCTTCATTCCGCTATTGTTTGGATGAAGAATATTTTTTTCTAGCTTTTCCATATCCAATGACATAGCCGATAATAATGGCTCCAAGAGCCGCTTGTAACGAGAATAGTAAACTTTCAATCTCTCCACTTGGTGGTTCCCATATCGCATTAAACCATGGCTCATAGTCAGGTGCCACTTCGTTAATCGCTTCCTCAGCTTGCCCGTCAGCTCCACCAAATTCAGCATTTTTTACAAAAATTAAAGGAATAATTGCTAATAGAATCACGAATAAAAATAATACTCCATTTCTCATGTTAGCTTGCCTCCTTCATCGTAGGAAAATGATTTAATTCTGTCATATGATATTTTTGAAGTAAGTTCATCACAATAACCGTAAGTAAGCCTTCACTAATCGCTAAAGGTACTTGTGTAAAACCAAAGATACTAGCAAACTTAACAAATGAAGCCACAAATCCACCGACCTCAGCAGGGAAAGCTAAAGCTAATTGAACCGATGTCACTAAATATGTTCCTAAATCCCCTAACATTGCAGCTAGAAAGACTGAAACGGCGACGGATAAATTTATTTTTCTTCCAAACTTGTATATTCCGTAAGAAAGTAAAGGTCCGACGACAGCCATCGAAAAGGCATTCGCGCCTAACGTAGTAATTCCTCCATGGGCTAACAATAGTGATTGAAATAAAAGGACTATTGTTCCTAAGACACTCATTGCCGTTGGACCAAATAAAATTGTCCCCAATCCTACACCCGTTGGATGCGAGCAACTACCTGTCACTGAAGGAATTTTCAACGCAGATAAAACGAATGCAAATGCACCAGACAGACCTAGCATTGATTTCAATTCAGGATTTTCTTTTAATTTTTTCGTAATCGATCGTATTCCAATACCAACAAATGGAATGGTGATTACCCACCAAAAAACAGCCCAACCAAAAGGTAGAAATCCTTCCATAATATGCATTGCATAGGCTGGACGATAAGAGTTCGTCCAAAAATAGCTAGTTAAACCTAACAGAACAACAAAGTAAACCCATAATGATCTTTTTTTCACTTTAAACTAACCTCCATGATATAAAATTGTGACCAAACTAAAAAGAGCATTTAAACCTGGTGGGTTTAAATGCTCACAAAAAACTATGGTATGTGCTTTAATCACAAAAGCATACATTCGTCTCTGTAAACACATCCCCCATAAGCCCGTAGGTCTCGTCGTTTTATCTAAACAGGCAGGTCTCCTGACTTAACATCGATGCTCCCTACGTCTTCCCGCTTTAAAATAAAGCAGTGACATTGTGCAGATCGCTCCGAATTACAGTGGCGGGTACCGTGTCGGACTTTCACCGAACTTCCCTATTAAGCTATGCATTCTTACATGCATAACACCTGTTTAAAATATGTATATAATTTTCTCTATATTACAATAACAGATACTTGCTGTCTATCATATTTTCTTATAACCCCTATGGATATTTACTGAATCTCGGTTTTATATATAAAAAACTGTGCACTCTCTTAGTTTGCTATGAAAGACGAATTTTTCTCTAAACCTCTCACTTTTCCAAAAGAAAACGAAACTTCGTCGTTGAATGGTATAGGTCATCTCGTTCTAAAATGATAGATGGAAAATCTGGGTGATTAATCGCATCTGGAAACCCTTGAGTTTTAAGGCAAACCCCTAAGTATAGACTGTTTCCAGTTTCTGTTAATCTAACCTGCCGCCATATTATTCACCGTGATAAAACTAAGTGAGGTTTCTTTATCCCTGTTAAAACATTGTGCAGTCTCTGAATTAATTCCATTTTACCTTTATTTGATTGATAATCAATCTGTACATCTATTAATTAAATAACAACAAGTGCCAGGCACCATCCAGAAAATTTGGAAGGTACCTGGCACTTGTTATTGTGATTTTATGTGCGATGAGAGGTAGAAACCGTAAAAATTATATTACCGATTTTCACTAATATTTGTTAATAACAACAAAGTTTACGAAAAGAGCCAAATGAAATCTTCACTTAAAAACTGCTATCTCTAATAATCAACTTCGTTGCGATCATAATTTTTTTAGATGTCTTCCTGCCTTCAATTCTCTCCATTAACGTGTCAACGGCTGTTTCGCCCATCGATTCCGTATCAACTTTTACCGTGCTTAAAGATGGAAAGACATATTTTGTGATACTAATATCATTTACACCAATGATATTAACACGATCTGGAACAGAAATTCCTTTCTCCAATAAGGATCTTAATGCACCTACAGCTATGGAATCATTTCCAGCAAAAAAAGCTGTTGGCAATTGCTCCCTATGTTCATCAATCGCCTTAGTCATCAAACAATGACCATCCCCAACAGAGAAATGGCCAATATACATAAACGCTTCATTTAACAACCCTTTTTCCGTTAAATAGCGCTTGAACATAATTTCCCTTGGATCTTCAATCATAGAAGTTTTGTCTTTAAAAGATTCTCTTCCTCCGATATACCCAATTTGTTTATGACCTTTATCAATAAAATGGTCAAGCACTTTTTTGGTGGCCCTTTCAAAATCAATGACAATCGAATCAAATTGATCTTCGTCAGGTGAGGTGTCGACAAAAACTATATTACTTGTAATCGTATGTAATTCTTCTATCTGATTATGACTAAATTTACCTATGGCAATAAGCCCTTGAAAATCAGCATCTTTCAATTCATCAAAGTTATCTTGAAAGTATTTGTGTACTTGTACACCTAACTGACGGCAGCGATTTTCTACCCCTAGTCGAATCGACATATAATACAAATCTTCTAGTTCCTCTTTTTCTGTATACCACTGCAAAAGGGCCATTTTCCCTGTCTCTGGTTTCCGAGTAACCTTCTTTTTATATGATAATTCTTCAGCAGTTTCAAAGATTTTCTTCTTCGTTTCATCACTAACAGAAAGAGTACTATCATAGTTTAATACCCGCGATACAGTGGCAATCGAAACACCAGCCAGATTAGCAATATCCTTAATTGTAGCCATTAATCTAAACCCCTCACTTATCGACAAAGAAAACGATATTTCGTTGTTGAATAGTATACGTTCTCTCGTTCTAAAATGATAGATGGAAATTCAGGGTGATTGATCGCATCCGGGAACCCTTGTGTTTCAAGGCAAACCCCTAGGTATTTTCTTACTGGAACATCAGATATGGAATAGGGGCCTTCTAATTGATTTCCTGAGTAAAGAACGACACATGGTTGATCGGTTGTAACAACTAAAGTGCGGCCACTTTCCTCCTCCCTTAACACAATTGTACGCTCATCATGGCTAGCGAAAACAATCGGATGGTCATAACCGTGACCGACAAGGACATTTTGCGGATGAGTCGAATGGATACCATACTTTAACTTTCGACTTTGCTTAAAATCAAAGGGAGTGTTCTTAACATCAAGTAATCTTCCAGTAGGTGTAAAATCAGGACTTAACTCTAAAAAGAAATCCGTTTCTAATTGAAGCTCATGCTCCGAACAATCCCTTTTAAAATTTCCACTTAAGTTAAAGTAAGAATGATTCGTTAAATTAACCAAGGTCTTGTTATCCGTCTTTCCCTCATACGTAATTTTCAGTTCATTGTCATTCGTTAAAAGATACGATACGGTTACACCTAAATTTCCAGGATACCCTTCTTCTCCATCAGGACTAAAATTGAAAAACTTAAGGCCAATAGCATTTTCTTCCTCAATTATTTCCGTTTTCCAAATAACGGAGCTAAAGCCTAATTTTCCACCATGTAAATGATTAGGATAGTCATTAGCTGCAAGTCTAAAGTTCTTACCATCCAGGTCGAACGATGCACCTTTAATCCTTCCAGCCACTCTTCCTACTATCGCTCCAAAGTACGGAGACCAATTTAGATAGTCTTTAAAATCCTCAAAACCAAGGACCACATTTTCAATGTTTCCATTTCGATCAGGGACCATAATTTTCGATATGACACAACCGTAATTTAGGCATGAGACTGACATTCCTGATTCATTGTAAAGAGTATACTCTTTAACGGATTCACCGTTGTAATTACCAAACAACTGTTCTATCATTTTCATCGGATTATCCCTACATTTGGAGTAGAAAATAATTGGATAAAGCGATGAAATCCAGCAAGGCCTACTTCATCACGTTTAAAAACACCCGCATCTTCCAATCCTTTCAAAAACTTCTTCCCAACTTCTTCTCTCATAATCGATTCGATATTTGTTTCGTTAGCAACAGAGAAATACTGGCTTTTTAACTCTTGAGCCCAGTCTAAATGATACTCAGCAACGACTTTTGTTTTATTAAGAATGTACTCTCCTACTTCTTCAAGTTCATTCTTTAGTCGCGGAGGTAACACGGCCAGCCCCATAACTTCAATTAGACCAATGTTCTCCTTCTTAATATGGTGAACATCTTCGTGTGGATGAAAAATCCCAAGTGGATGCTCAGAATTCGTTCGATTATTTCGAAGGACTAAATCTAATTCAAATAAGTGGCCATTTTTACGAGCTATCGGGGTAATCGTGTTATGAAGTGTCTCCCCTGTTTTCGCTATAATTCCTAATTCTTCATCACTGTAGTTTTTCCAAGCTGTAAAAATTCTTTCCGCTGCTTCAACTAGTATGCTCGATTGTTCCGATTGCAACCGAATAACAGACATTGGCCATTTTAAAACTGAACCTTGAACATCTGGAAATTCTTGCAATTCAAATGTCCAGTCAGCATCCGCTCTAGCCATAGCAAATTCATAACGTCCACCCTGATAATGATCATGAGATAAAATCGAGCCCCCTACAATGGGCAAATCGGCATTAGATCCAACAAAATAATGTGGAAATTTCTCAACAAAGGTTAACAACCGTTCAAATGTCTTGCGGCTAATGATCATATTTGTATGTGTTTTCGATAGAACAATACAATGCTCGTTGTAGTACAGATAAGGAGAATATTGTAAGCACCAAGTTTCGTCTAATAAATTGACTCGAATCATTCGGTGATTGGAACGAGCTGGATGCCCGATTCTCCCTGCATAACCTTCATTTTCAATGCAGAGCAAGCATTTCGGATATTCCATTTTCGGAGCTGCACGTTCTAATTCAATGCTTTTTGGATCTTTTTCTGGTTTAGACAAATTAATGGTAATATCTAATTCACCATATTCTGTCGACACCTTATACTCAACGTTCTTCTTGATTTGCCTCATCTGAATATAATTACTATATTTACTTAAATGATAAAAATAGTTTGTGGCTGATAGAGGATCTTGTTTATATTTTTCATAAAAATACTGGTTTACAGATGATGGGCGCGGAATCAAGCAGTTCATGATTTTACTAGAGAATATCTCTTTTTCATCAGATCGGTTCTCAATGATCCCTTTTTCACAGGCATAATCAACGATTAAATCGAGTAAGTCTGGAATCATTACTTGCCTTTCCCCAATTGATTCCTTAAATTCATCTAACTTCAATAGGGAAAGAATTTGATTACGAGCATATATTTCATCATCCGGCTCAATTAATTGAGTCGTAATTGCTTGATCGATTAATTGTTGTACGTATTGAAATATCATCTTTTCACCTCTATTTTTGATATCCATTCGGGTGATGCTGATGCCAGTTCCAAGCATCTCTAATAATTTGATCAATCGAAGTTTTCGATGGTTTCCAGCCAAGTACATGTTTTACTTTTTCCGAAGAGGCAATGAGAGTACTTGGGTCACCAGATCGTCGTTCACCAGTTTTTACCGGAATATCAATACCTGTTACCTGTTTTGCCGTCTCAACAATTTCTTGAACAGAAAACCCTTGACTACTACCAAGATTAAAAATGTTACTCTCCCCACCATTTTGCAGATAACGAAGTGCTAAAAGGTGCGCTTCTATCAAGTCCTCTACATGAATATAATCCCTTACACAAGTACCATCTTTTGTATCATAATCATCACCAAATATCGTAACAGCTTCCCTTTTTCCTAATGCCGCTTCTAAAACAACAGGAATAAGGTGTGTTTCTGGATGATGATCTTCACCTATTTGACCATCATTTCTAGCTCCAGCAACGTTGAAATAACGGAGGGATATATACTTCAAATCAAAGGCTTTTTCGCACCAAGCCATCATTCTTTCCATTGCTAATTTCGTTTCGCCATAAGTGTTCGTTGGTATAGTACTAGCCCCTTCCGTAATGGGTACAACCTTTTGTTCCCCATAAACAGCCGCTGTCGAAGAAAAAACAATGTGTTTAACTCCAAATTCCTTCATCATTTCAAGAACGATCTGAGTACCGTATACATTATTATCAAAGTACTTTAATGGCTCAATCATTGACTCACCTACAAGGGAATTAGCGGCAAAATGTAAGATTCCCTCAATGTTTTCTTTTTCGAAAACAGATTTCATAAATTGTCGATCGCGGATATCTCCTTGATAAAAATGAGCCTTTGGATGGATCGCATCTAGGTGACCTGTTTGTAATTGATCAATCACTACCACTTCAAAATCATTTTCGATTAATTGATAAACCGCATGAGAGCCAATATAACCTGCTCCACCTAGCACAAGAATACTCATTTACATCGCCTCCGACATTTCAATTTCTTTAGCACCATCGCCGATGCTAGCTACATAAATCTCAGCATCATAGCCGATACGTTCTCGATAAACTGCACCAACATTCGCTATAAAGCCATCTACTTCTTCATTTGCGACAATTGCAATCGCACAACCCCCAAATCCTGCTCCCGTCATCCGCGCTCCAATGACTCCCGGCTGTTTCCACGCCGCTTCTACTAAGCTATCAAGCTCTTTTCCTGTCACTTCATAATCATCTCGTAATGATCGGTGTGAATCGTTCATTAATTGGCCAAATGCCTCTAAATTGGCTGCTCTTAGCTCTCTAAGTGCCTTTAGGGTTCTTATATTTTCATAAACCGCATGCTTGGCACGCTTACGAACAACTTCATTTGTAATGAGATATTGATTATCATCGAACTCTTTTTCAGTAAGCTGCCCAAGAGCTTCAATCTGAAGCTTTTGCTGAAGATGAACCAGTGCTTCTTCACATTCACTTCTACGCTCATTGTATTTCGAATCTGCTAACTCTCTGCGCTTATTCGTATTCATGATTAATATTTTATATCCTTCTAATTGGATTGGTGCGTACTCATAGCTTAGAGTCTGACAATCTAACAAAATACCTGCATCTTTAACACCCATACCAATCGCAAATTGGTCCATGATCCCACTATTTACGCCAATAAACTCATTCTCAACCCGCTTTCCAAGCTTGATGAGATCCAGACGTGAAATATTAAAATCAAACAGGCCATTCAGCATTACACCCGTTAACATTTCAAGTGATGCAGAGGAAGAAAGCCCTGCACCATTGGGAATATTCCCATAAATAAGTAATTCAAATCCTGAAGTTATTTCATACCCTGATTCTACTATGTAACGAAGCATACCTTTCGGATAATTAGCCCAATTATGATTCTTATTATAGTCTAATGAAGATATGTCAAACTCGATTAACCCTCTGTCAGGAAAATTCATCGAATACATGCGAATGAGCTGGTCCTCACGCTTTTTGACAAGAGCATACGTGCCATAGGTAATGGCACATGGAAAAACATAGCCCCCGTTATAATCAGTATGTTCTCCAATTAAATTTATCCTTCCAGGTGCAAAAAACGCTTTTTGTGGTGAAGCATAATATATTTCCTTAAATTTAGAGACTAATGTGTCCAACTTCATACTGAATCCCCCATGACAAACGTGTTTTCTTTATTTCATTTTATTCTTTTTAGTAAAACATTTCTACAATTTTACTAAAAGTTTTACTAATTTTTTTCTTTAAATTTACTCATAAAAGAGAAATATCTCTCCTACATTTTATCTAGCTAGCCTAAAAATTCTCATATTTTGCAAAGAGAGGTTTAACCGCAAACCCTTTCAAATCAAAAAGCCAATTCAAATCGGGAATCGTGAACATTCTCTATATTCCTTCCTTCCTTCCATTATTTTCATAATACAAAGCCCCTTTAATAGTGTATTTACACATTGTTAAAGGGGCTTTAACTATATTTATTTCTTCTTTGCATGCTTACGCATATCAAATGCAACGGTTACAATAATGATTGCACCTTTTACGATGAATTGAATGTATGGGCTTACTCCAAGGAAAGCTAATCCATAGTTGATGATTTGGAAAATTAAAACACCAGTAATAACACCAGATACCGTACCAATACCACCCGATAATGATACCCCTCCGACAACGCATGCTGCGATGGCATCAAGCTCGTACATATTACCAGTATTATTCGTAGCACTACCTACGCGTCCAGCTTCAATTGTTCCAGAGAAACCATAAAGAAGACCGGCGATCATGTAGATAATAATGATATTTTTGGCAACATTTACGCCAGAAACCTTAGCTGCTTCAGGGTTTCCTCCGATTGCATACATGTTTTTACCTAATTGAGTTTTATTCCAAAGAATCCAAATAATAATAGAGAAGATAATAGCATAAAATATAAGAAATGGAATTTCATAGTCTCCAATCGGTATTCCCCGTTGAGCAAACTTTGTAAAGCTTTCGCTTAGTCCGCCTATTGGTTGTGCACCGTACGGAGGGCGATCAAAGTAGATAGACGTTACTCCATACACACCTATCATCATCCCCAAAGTAGCAATGAATGGAGGTACGTGAAATTTTGAAACAATGACACCGTTTAAAGTGCCAAATAGACCCGTGATTAGCATGGCAATGATAATCGGAACAAACAAAGGTAGTTCCGGCAAATTTGGATACATTTTATAAGCATAATCTCCAGCTTGAAGTAAAGATGCCGACACAACTGCCGCAAGACCGACCATTCGTCCAGCAGAAAGGTCCGTTCCAGCAGTAATCAGAATTCCCGCTATTCCAAGCGCAATAATAATACGTGAGGATGATTGACTTAAAATATTGATTAAATTGGTAACCGATAGAAAATCTGGAGAAGCGATTACAATTCCAATTACAAGAAGTATTAAAAAAACATAGATTACATTATCGAAAAGCCATTTGGTAATTTTAGAGTTTTTCATAGCCTGTGGATTCATTTACATCTCCTCCTAATACAAAGCTGCTAATCGCATGATTTCTTCTTGAGATGTAGTGGCTGTATCCACGATGCCAGCTGCTCTCCCATTACTCATTACTAAAATTCGGTCTGTTACACCCAAAAGTTCTGGCATTTCAGAAGAAATCATGATGATACCTTTTCCGTCTGCTGCTAGTTGATTAATAAGTTGGTAGATTTCAAACTTGGCGCCAACGTCAATCCCTCTAGTAGGTTCATCTAATAATAAAATTTCCGGATTAGTTAACAACCAACGGCCAATGATTACCTTCTGTTGGTTTCCACCGGATAAACTGCCGATAGAAGTCTTTTGAGATGGAGTCTTTACCTTCATTGAATCAATTACCCATTTAGTATCCTCGTGTACTTTCCGGTCAGAAAGGAATATACCTTTTTTATACTGAACTAGGTTAGCTATGATTGAGTTAAAGCTAATGCTAAGATCAGGGTAAATTCCTGTTGATCTTCTTTCTTCCGTCACGAGGGCAAAACCATTTTTGATGGCATGCTGAGGTGAATGATTATCAACTTCCTTACCATGAAGTTCAACCTTACCTGATTTTAAAGCTCTCATGCCAAATAATGACTCCATTACTTCCGTCCGTTTAGAGCCGACTAGACCTGCAATACCTAAAATCTCACCTTTCCTTAGCTCAAAATTGATATTAGAGAAGGAGGATTCGTTTTCAGCTGTTAAATCTGTGACTTTTAGTATAACGTCGCCAGGTTGATTCAACTTTGAAGGGAACCGCTGTGAAAGATCCCGGCCAACCATAAGCTTAATAATCTCATCGGTTGTTAAATCTTTCGCACTTTTTGTAGCAATGTACTGACCGTCACGCATGATGGTTACTTCATCTGAAATCTTCAAGATTTCTTCCATTTTGTGTGAAATATAAATAATAGCGACATTCTCACTTTGTAGTTTTCTAATGATTTTAAATAGATGGTCTACTTCTTTTTCTGTTAGAGATGAAGTAGGCTCATCCATTACAATAATTTTTGAATGATAAGAAACCGCTTTTGCGATTTCCACCATTTGCATCTCAGAAACAGATAAAGTGCTCACTTTACTTCTTGGATCGATAGAGATGTCAAGACTATTAAAAATAGCTACCGTATTTTCATACATTTTCTTTTCATCTATAAAAATGCCTTTTTTCGGATAACGCCCTAACCATATATTATCCATGACATTTTGCTGACGGACTTGATTCAATTCCTGATGAACCATAGAAACTCCGTTTTCTAATGCTTGTTTGGAATTAGCAAACGAGACTTCCTTACCATCCAAAAGAATCTTACCCTCATCCATTGCATAAATCCCAAATAAACATTTCATCAAAGTTGATTTTCCTGCACCATTTTCCCCCATTAAGGCATGTACAGACCCGGCCTTCACTTTAAGTGAAACATTTTGAAGTGCGATTACACCTGGAAATCTTTTTGTTAAATGACTCATTTCAAGTATATTTGTCGTTCTGGCTTCTGACATGAGCGAGCCTCCTTTTTAAAACCATTGAAAAATATGAGAGGCACTTAATTTGTGCTTCTCATATTTCTTATTGGGTACAGCAGGCGCCTTTAAGCTTTTCTACTTATAAGCATCCTTACCTACTTGAATATTATCGATTGTTACTTCAATGTATGGAACACGAACTGCTTTAGAATCATCTAATGACCAATCTGTTCCCTCAAGAACGTCTTTGCCCTTTGCAGCGTTTGTAGCAAGATCAATAGTCGCTTTACCTTGGTTAGTAGCGTCATTTAATACCGTCCCAACCAATTTACCTTTTTCAATCATATCAAGTGCTTCTGGAATTGCATCAACACCTACAACTGGCATAAACTTGTCTCCAGAGAAATATCCTGCTTTTTCAAGAGAAGCGATGGCACCTAAAGCCATGCCATCGTTATTAGCAATTACAAATTCAATTTTTTCATTGAATTTAGCAATCCAAGCATCCATCTTTTCTGTTGCTTTAGTTGCATCCCACATAGCTGTATCCATTGCTAATTCTTCAACGCCGATCCCTTTTTCTTTAATTGTATCAACCGCAAATTTTGTACGCGCTTCTGCATCTGGGTGACCGGGTTCACCTTTTAGTAATACATATTGAATTTTCCCATCGCCGTTTTTGTCATATTTTTCAATGTTAGCTTCCCATGCTTTCGCAATCATTTCACCTTGAATTACACCTGATTCTGATGATGTAGTTCCAACATAGTATGCTTTTTCATAACCTTGTAAAACAGATGAATCTGGCTCTTTATTAAAGAAAATAACAGGAATATCCTTCGCCTTTGCTTTGTCAATAATCGTCAGTGCTGCCTTTGGATCTACTAGGTTAATAGCCAAGGATTTAGCACCTTTTGCAATTAACGTATCTACTTGTTCAATTTGTTTTGCTTGGTCATTTTGGGAATCATTCAACATCAGATTAACTTTCCCTTCAGATGCTGTTTCCATTGCACGACGAACATAAGACATAAAGTTATCATCAAATTTGTAAATCGTTGCTCCAACAGCCGGAAGCTTATCGCCGTCCTTATTTTTGCCAGCATCCGAACCACCAGTAGAACTACTGCAGCCAGCTGCTAATAGAATGCTAGAAGCAATCGTTAAAGATAACATTAACCCCTTTTTCTTTTTAAGCATGTAATCATTCTCCTCTTCTATTTAGTAATGACAACGGTAAATTAGCATTTACCTTTCACTTTGAAAACCCTTACAAATATGTTAGCATGAGGCCATTTCGTTCAATAAGTATAACCAATAGCATAAAATTGCGAATTCCTAGATTTTTTTGCAAACGTTAAGATTAATAGAAATGAAAAAGACCAATCCATTAAAGTGATTGGTCTCAGATTGTCGACAAAAGATATCGAGAGTTCACCTCTCGATACCTTTTGTCATTTTTGATATGTATTGTAGGCGAAAAGGTTGATTTCCGCTCCAGGCGCTTGCTTTCCGGGGGGCGTTCGCCGAGCCTCCTCGTCGCTACCGCTCCTGCGGGGTCTCGCCTATAACGCTAATCCCCCAGGAGTCAAGCGCCTTCCACTCCAATCAACTAGTGTCCTTGAAAAATCAAATCAAAAACTGGTTAATTAAGTCTTCATGAATCATCCTCAAGCAACTTGATGTCCCAATTGCCAGTTTCTTTAAATTCATGGATTCAAACGTAACAACTGGATCAATCCTTGGGCGTCCTAAATTAGAATAGAGGTGTTCGACTAACGAATAGATTAAGGTAAAATCAATCGCTTCATCGAGTTTTCGGACTAAGTGGTCTTGTGGAACAAGTTGTTCAATAGCCAGCATTTCTAATTGTTCACGTTCATCGATTTGATTTTTCGTCATCATCGTTTATCACCTCAAAATTATGTACGAGCACTGTTGATTGGAGCGGAGGGCGAAGACTCCTCGAAAATGCATTCGCATTTACTTCGTGCGGTGTTTATTCGAGGAAGCTCATTCAATGTCCTGCGGGAAAATCGTGAGACTTGAGACCCCACACGGGCGTAGCGAAGGAGTAGGCTCAAGCCACGCCCGCGGAAAGCGTTCGTCCGTAGTGGAAATCAACTTCTCTAGTTCTTAGTTAACATTCCTAATTGTAAAAGAAAAAAGACTGTAGGAAAGCTCGAAAATCTTCGAGTTTGTCTACAGTCTGAAACCAATCCAGTAAATCGATTGGTCTTTTTCATAGTCTATAAGGTTATTCACTTAACTTACAGTGGCTTTACGGAACTCAGATGGGGATAAACCTGTATGCTTCTTAAACACCCGACTAAAATAATTTGGATCTTTATAGCCGACTGAATAGCATATTTCCTTTAAGCTTTTTCCATCGTCTAGCATTTCCGTTTTTGCCTGCTTCATTCTTACTTCTGTTAAATAATCAATAAATGTCATACCGAATCGGTCTTTAAATAATTTGCTGAAATAAAACGGACTTAGCTCCACATACTCAGCAACTAGCTCTAAAGTAATAGATTCAGCATAGTTCTTTTCAATATACTCCTTCGCCTTATAAAGCATACCTTTTGCATGATTATTTCGCCAATCCTGTACTTGATGAACGACCGTTAGTAAATAGGACTTACCCTTCTCATAAAGAATTTTCAAGTCATCAGACTGATTAATGTTAGGTGTTTGTTCAAAGTCTATACCCAGATCATGTAGCATTCGAGAAACGAGAATAAACAATTCTTCAAAAGATTTACTAATCATTTTCGGATTTTTCTGTTGATTATTGGAAAGTTGCTTTACAAATTGTTCAAAAATAACGGAAACTTGGTTTACATCTCCTTGACGTAATGCATCTAATAGTTGCTTCTCGGCTTCTAATACATCTATCGAAGAAGATATTTCAGTAACTCCTTCATGATTGCCGAATAAAAACTTTTGGTTAGGAGTTTTTATTAATTGCAGTAGGGCTGATAATGCCTCATGATAGGATTTATACAGTTCACTTGCATGGGTATATGGTAAACCCACCCCTACCCTTAATTCTGCGTGAAAAGATTCCTTTTGAAAAAGATGGTTCATATCCTCTATGATGTTAATGGCGTTCGTTTTAAAATGGACTTTTTCAGTCGTTTTTCTGCAAAGGAATAAAACAGGTACTTGTGTGTCAATGATAGGTCCTACCATCAATTCATATTTTTTTACGACCAATTTTAATGCGTCCTTCAGCCATAAATACCAGGACTGTTTATCGATGATAATATGTTCTGGCTCAACAACCTCTTGAAGCGAAAAAAGCATCATGTATCCATAAGTAATTTCTACTCCCAGCAGTTCACTCCACTCATCAAAAGTAAGATCCTTCACCTGGTTTATTAATAATGTATTTACCCATTCCTTGCCTGCAATCGATACGGCACGATCCAAGTTTCTTCGTAAACTTTGCTCCTCGTTTACCCGTTTACGTTCCTCGCGAATATCAGCCTTTACACGCTGTAAGCTCTCAAATATATCTTGCTTTCTACTTGGTTTCAAGATGTATTCCTTTACTCCTTGCTGCATCACTTCTTTAGCATACTCAAAGGTATTAAAAGCAGAAACCATGATAAATCTTATACTTGAATCGATCTTTGTAATTTCCTTTACAGCTTGAACACCATCAATACCTGGCATTTTAATATCCATAAAAATGATATCAGGTTTATCTTTTATCGTCATCTCTATTGCTACTCTTCCGTTAGGAGCTTCACCGATAACAATAACGTCCTCTGAATATCCATTTATGATTTTCCTTAATGCCTTTCTTTCAAGCACTTCATCATCAACAATCAGTACCTTCAGCAAGCTTCTTCCCCTTCTTCCTTAGCCATATAAGGGATGGTCAGTCTGAAATTCGTTCCTTTATTCGCTTCCGAATCAATTTCAACAACATCATTTCTTTGATAAAAGAGCTGCAACCTTTTAATCACATTTTTAACCCCTATGCTCGTAGAATGGCCAGTTGATTTTTCTGGTGAAAATACCTCCTCAGAATCCTTCCCTTCTACGTAATTTAGTAATCTAGTTTTAGTTTTATCATCCATCCCACGTCCATTATCTATTACGTCTACATGGATACGGTCTTGAAAGCGGTAAATATTTAAGCAAATCTGCGCATTTTCTTCATATGATTCAACACCGTGGATGAATGCGTTTTCAATAATTGGTTGCAAAATTAAGGTAGGAATTTCAATATCTAAACAATCATCCTCTATATTTGTAGTAAATAGGATGCGGTCGCCAAACCTTGTTTGTTGAATAAAAAAATACTCTTTAACAATGTCTACTTCATCTCTTAATGTCGATGCCTTCTTTAAATCGCCAAGATTATAACGCAGCAATGCTGCAACAGCCTCAATTAATCTGGAAGTATGCTCCGCTTCTTCCAAATAAGCCATTTTTGAAACGGTATTTAATGTATTAAATAAAAAATGTGGATTAATTTGATTTTGCAGACTCCTTAACTCCAATTCTTTTAACAGTTTGTCTAACTCAGACTTTTGTTTAATTTCCGAGACGAGCTGCCTTAGATTCATTCGCATCTGGTTAAATGTTTCCGTTAAAGGCTTTAATTCATCATTCGTTGTAATTTTTATATCTTCCCCAGATAAATCTCCTTTTGAGATCTGCCTTGCTGCTTCTGATAATTTTCTAATGGGCATTGTAATCCCACCGGAAATCCATAATGCTAACAACGTACTTAGAAAAAAAGTAGCAGAAAAAAGGGAAATGGACATAAGCTTATAATAATGATTTTGCAGTTCCATTTGATCATAGAACACTTGATAATCTGATAATTTATTATTTAACAATGCAAGTGTACTCTCTTGAAGAAATCCGTTTATTTTTAATACTTCATTAAAATGATTAGAGTAGTGGTTAATATCATCCTTCTGAAATGACCTAACAGTTTCATCTGTTTCCGCTAAGAAGCTATCAATCATATTTTTATAGTTTATTAATGCTATATCACTCGTCTTCATTACCTCTTGAAGTTTTCGCTTATCTTTGATTAATTTTATCTTTTCATTTTGGTAGTCAGATAAGTATAGCTCTTCTTTATCCAAAATATATGCATGCAGCTTCTTCGTAATGAAATTGGTTCTTTGTGAAATATCATTAAGCAAAAGAAATTGTTCAAAGCCGTCATCATACTCATTGACGAGCTTTTCACTGCTTTTATAAAAAAAGAAACCCACTGATGATAATAATACGACTAAAACTATGAAATAGAGAAGCAGCTTGGATCTAATTCGAAATAACATTAATATCTACTGTCCCTTCTATCCATATAACTTTTTAATATATCTTCTTTCCTCATAATTCTAGTATTTGTATGGACAATGGCAGGCACCTTTTTTCCCTCTTTGATATCGATCATCATTTCTACCGATTGATACCCCATTTCATAAGGCTCCTGTACAACTGTGGCATTAATTATTCCTTGTTTTATGTAATTTATCGTTTCGGGAAGTGTGTCAAAGGCAATAATCGTTATACTTTTTCTCATTTGATATTTCTCGACTACTTGTGCAATTCCAATCCCATCTAATGCACTAGTTCCAAAAAATGCATTTACCTCAGGATAGTCTTGTAAAATTTGGTGCGTCTTCTCAGCAGCCCGAACACGACTAATATCTGATTCTTTCACCGTAATAATGCGAATCCCTTTTTCTTTTTTCAATGCATCCTGAAAACCCTTTACCCTCTGTATTTGGTGATTCTTATAAAAATTTCCAGTTATGATTGCAACATTTGCGTTTCCATGTGTCTCTTCAATCATTGCTTTGCCGGCCAAATACCCTGAGTAATAATTATCTGTCCCAATATAAGCGATACGTTTACTATTTAATGCATCTGTATCGACTGTAATTATCGGAATTTTTTTCTCAACAACTCGATCAATTAACGGCTTAAACTGCTCGTCATTTAACCCTTGCATTAAAATGCCATCTACATTTGAGGCTGCTGACATTTCTATTGTTTTTACATGCTCATCAATATTGGATTGCTTAGGTCCAACATACTCTAGAAGTACATCATACTTTTCGGCTGCAGCCCGTGCCCCTTTCTCCACAAGTCTCCAATACTCATTATCTTGTTCCTCTGGGACTAAAACGAAATGATATTTATATTTATCTAAATGGTTACTCTCCGTGGGCAATTTATGGGTGACCACTTTATATCCATAATAAATAGAAAAGAAGCAACTTATTATAAAAAATAGAGTCCCTAAAATGTACGCAACAATCGCTGACCTGCTCACCAAACACCCCCTACTCGTCTGTCTCCTAAGGATATTATACTGACACTTTATAAAAGCAACAATGAAGATTTTAGTGGATAACATTCGAAAATATACTAATCTTAAACCTATCCTTCATTGCTTTGCAGAAACTTCGTTAAAATCCCTTCTATGTGATTTGCCTTCCTGGTCTGTTGGAAGGAACGCTCTATTCTTGAAATTACTTATTTCAATAGCAAATGGCCGGTTTCATCATGTGAAACCGGCCATTTTTATAAAATTATAAGAGCCTAGTTGGAATTCATGTATCCAAAACTCTTGAACAGAACTCGATTAATATTTACTTTGCCACTAAATTAAGAAGATACAAGGTTATTACTATTTTTAATCTTATCAAACCATGAGCTAGCAGACTCTTTTAAAACCACATTTAGTTCCTCAATATTCTTTTTCCCAACTACTTGTAACCATTCACGGCTAGCCTGTTCACCAGCGGAAGCAAATGGAGCAACGCCGTCTTTCCACGTGGCGCGGCCGCATAACACGCCATTAAAGCTGGAACCAGATTTTTTGGCAAACTTCAATGTTTCCTGGAATAATGACGCACTTACTCCAGCACTTAAAAAGATAAACGGAAGCTCTGTTGCCGCACTTTGCTCTTTGAAATACGATGCAGCTTCATCCTTGCTATAGACTATTTCACCTTCTGTATAGCCTTCGACAAAGTTCATATCCACAGGAACTTCTACTTTCAAAACATCAACACGATACTGTGGTTTAGAAAATTCCTTCATTGCCTCTATCACCTTATGCGGTTTCACCTTTGCATACTCTTTACTTTTAACATCATCAATATTGGCATCATAAGAGACGATTTCCAAGAAAAATGGAATATCTTCAGCTGCACACTCGGATCCTACTCGTTCCATATATACATGCTTATAATCATTAATTGTCTCGTCTTCATCCACATCATAGTACAGTAAAAATTTAACGGCATCAGCACCAGCTTCTTTCAATCGGCTCACTGACCACTCTGGCAGTAAATCAGGCAGACGGCCCACAGCTGTTGCATCGTAGCCTGTTTTTTCATAGGCAATCAATAAACCGGCGTCTTTGCTACGGACTTTAGCAGCCGGTAATCCATATTCTGGATCTAATAGAATCGAAGTCGAATATGGTGTCAATTCTTCAGAAACTAATTCTTTAAAGCGGATGATACCTTCATCCCCGATAGGATTTGAACTTCCCGCTGCAAGCATTTTTTTCAATGAGCCGCGCTGATCAATCGCTAATGCCCCAATCACACCATTTTCATCAGATAAACGTTTTAAAGCTGCCAATTTGTTTTTTGTTAACTCTAGCATTAATTTTCCCCCTATCAATCTATTTTTTCTACACTTACCAAATCAAAATATTGGTTGAACTTAGCCATGTTAATCGAACCTGTTCCGGCTTCCATCGTATTGAGCATACCCGTGGTCATGGCCGTTTTAATTACTTCCGTGGCAGGCTGATTCCGATTCAATGCCACCGCTAGCCCGGCTACGGTCGCATCTCCGGACCCGACTGGATTCACCATGTCTATTTTAGGGATGGTAACACGGTAATCAGCCGCACCAATTCTAACAAAGGCACCTTCACCACCCATTGAGACGACAATCCACTCAATCCCTTGAAACAACTCATGATCCAAAGCTTGTTGCAATTGGCTTATCCCGCTACCCACTTCCATGTTAAGCAGCTGCGACAATTCCGTAATATTCGGCTTAATAGCAAATGGTTTTTCTTTATTTAAAAGGGCTCTTCTTAACGGCTCACCTGATGAATCCAATATCACAGGAATACCCTTCCTCTGACTTATTTCTATCATTTGTTGATAATAATCAGCTGGCAGCCCCTTCGGCAAACTGCCTGAAATCGTCACGAATGAAACTTTAGACAGCAGTTCCTCAAACTTTCTTAAAAAATCCGCCCCTTCTTCTTTCGTTAAGGTTGGCCCAGATTCTAAAATTTCCGTTTGCATTCCTTCATGAAGAATGGCGATACAATTTCTTGATTCTGTTTCGATTTGTAAAAAGTCATTGGATATATCGCGTTTATTTAATTCCTGGACGATGTAATCACCGGTAGTTCCGCCTAGCACACCGGTAGCCATGACTTTTTCACCCATTTGTGCAATCACTCGGGCAACATTCAAGCCTTTACCGCCAGCCGTTTTACTCACAGTTTCCACACGGTTCACAGCATCTAACATAAATTCCTGAAGAGGATAGTAAATATCAACCGATGGATTCATGGTGACCGCTAAAATCATCGCTCTCCCTCTTTCTGTAACTGATAACGACAAACACCATCAAGGTAAGTCGCAATTAAATCAAGATCAGGATTCAACACAATAAAGTCAGCAGCGTATCCCTTAGCAATCTTCCCACATTCGCCATCCACACCAATACTTCTTGCGGGAACGGTACTCGCCATATAAATTGCTTCCTCAGGTGTGGCAATTCCCCAATCGACGACATTTTTTACAGCATCTTTCAGCTGTAAAATACTGCCTGCTAAACTGCCTCCTTCGATGCGGGCAGCCCCAGCCTTCACCTCTACAGGAAATTCTCCAAGTTGATAGGTTCCTTCCGGCATTCCCCCAGCCATCATGCAATCAGTCACCAAAACGGTATGATTTCTGCCACGGACATTCATTAAAATATTGGCGGCGGCAGGATGTACATGGTGCCCGTCACAAATGATTTCGGCAAAAACATCTTTTAAATTCATAGCTGCCCCGACCATTCCCGGTTCCCGATGGTGCAGCGGGCTCATTCCATTGAAGGTATGAACAAAAATCGAAGCTCCTTTTTCTACCGCTTGTTTTGCCTCTTCATACGTGGCATCACTATGCGCTAACGCGACCGTAATCTCTTCTCCCACTGCATATTCAATAAATTCAGCCGCACCTTTTCTTTCAGGTGCAATCGCAATTTTTTTAATAGAATCATTGGATAATTTCTGCCAAACTTTCACCTTTTCAACGGATGGGTCACAAAAATAATTCGTGTTTTGCGCCCCTTTATGCTTTTCGGTAAAAAACGGACCTTCTAAAAAGATCCCTTTAATTTTAGCACCACAAACTTTCGTGTAATTATTACCAATCATTTCGACAACGTTATTCAACGATTCATTCGAGGAGGTTAAGGTTGTCGGTAAAAAGGATGTGACGCCACACGAGAGTAGTCCTTTAGAAATCTCATTCAATCCTTCAAAATCATTGTCCATAATGTCGTGATTTTTATACCCATGAATATGCGTGTCAACTAAACCTGGAGCAATCCAATGCCCCGTATAATCAAGGATTTCTTCAGCATTTTCTGGCCTATGTTCTGAGAAAATACCGAATTTCCCATCTTTTATTTCCCAAAAACCTGGACCTACCACTATGCCTTCAAGGAAAAACCGATCTGCAAAGATATAAATGGACATACTACTTTCCCCTATCGATTTACTGATAATCATGTATAGTAACGCCTTTAACGACACGGTTGACCGTACCTGTCGGCGATGGGGTATCCGGTGTATTACCAACTTTTACGGAAGCTAGGAGTGAAACCGTTTGTCCTATCATGACAAAAGGTAATGCCAAGTATGCATCCGGTACGGATTGGGCCTCGCTACCGAAAACGAACGTGTTCCCATCATAGTTGGTTTCTCCATCAACCTCGATGGCACAAATATAGCTGGCAATGTTATCCTGCTGCATTTCTTTTAACATATCTAAATCGTATTTACGTGTATATGGATGGTTGGAAACAAACACAAAAACCAATGATTTTTCATTCACAAATGATTTCGGACCGTGTCGGAATCCCAACGGTGAATCAAAGGATGTGACAATTTTTCCAGCGGTTAGCTCTAATATTTTTAACTGCGCCTCTCTCGCCAAGCCTTCAAAACTTCCGGAACCAAGATAAATGATTCGGTCAAAATCAAGATCGATGATCTCTTGGATGGCGTCTTCCCTTCGAATAACACTTTCACCCAAAAGGCGAATCGTTTGAACAATTGCCGATTTTTCTTCAACAGACAAAGGATCAAAAACAAGTAAAGCTGTCAACGTCATGCAAGAATAGCTTCCCGTCATCGCAAAGCCTTGATCATTCGATTTTTCAGGCATCAATAGTAATAAATTATTTTCATCCACTTCTGCCCGCTTGGCTAATTGACCATCTTTTGCGCAGGTAATCGTCAACTGATATAAATTAGTTACAATTTGCTGGGCTAATTCTACGGCAGCAACACTTTCCGGGCTGTTACCGCTCCTAGCAAACGAAACGAGTAAAGTTGGAATATCCGCTTTTAAAAATTGATATGGATTAGATACTAAAGTGGTTGTCGGAATACTGAGTATTTCCCACTGTTTTTCATCCACTTTTTCTTTTATGTATGGTGTGGCAGTATCACCCACATAAGCAGACGTTCCGGCGCCGGTAAAAATGACTCGAACCCGTCCGTGTTTCGTTGATAAGTTTTGTAAAAACGCTTTAATATCCTTGCTTTTCTCCAAAAACAAGGTATAAGCTTCTTTCCATAAATCAGGCTGCTGTTTTATTTCCATCGTTGTTATCGATGCACCTAATGGCACTAATTTTTCATGATTTAATGTATACATATCCGATAACTCCTCTTTAGATTTTTTCGAATACTCTTAATCCTGCACCAACAACTCCATTATTCTGCGCCAATGTACTGATGCTCATCTGATCTAAAAGATGTTGTTGCTCAGGTATTTGATAGATTTTTAGCTTTTCTTTGATTAACTTAAGTAGAAAAGGATTATTCACGATGACACTGCCGCCGAAGACCATTTTATGTGGATCTAATAAACAGGAAATGGAATAGAGACCTTGAGCTAAATGCTCAGTCACCTCATTAATGATAGATTGATAACTTGGGTCCCCATTTATAAATCCATCAAAGATATCCTTGGTTGAAATTTGTTCGTCATGTAACTCCTTTTTTGCTAGTTTCTCTACCCCTGGGCCGGCAGCGATGAATTCCAATCGTTCGTTGCCTTCCTTCGAAAGGACTGGAATCAAACCCAACTCTCCTGCGAATCCGGCTCCCCTAAAAAAAGCACCATTATGGATGATAGAACAGGAGATTCCTGTACTGACAGTCACATAGACAAAGGTTTCATTCCTTTTTACATGTGCCGCTTTCCATTCAGCAAAAGCCGCCATATAGACATCATTGTCAATGGTAATTGGCTTGGCGCCAAATTGCTCCTGTAATCGCGCAGTAAGGGGAAACTGCTGCCATGGCAAATTGTTTTGAAAGACAGCAATACCGTTCTCACGGTCAACCTTTCCAGGAACTCCGACGCCGATACCTTCTAGCTCAGAAAACGATGACCCTTCAAGAACTTGTTCCACCACTTTTACTACTTGCTCAAACATGTTTTCTCGGTCGGTTGGATTACTTTTCACTTCTTTTCTGTTAAGCAATTCTCCCGATTCCGAAACGATTCCCGCTGCAATCTTTGTCCCACCGATATCAATTCCGATTGCCTTTTTCATTTTTTCTCCGCCTCAACAATCTTTTTTCTATTTTATGAACAGCGCTTCACAGCACTTCAAACTTTTTCCTACTTCCACAAAGGTAATAGTCTCATGCAAGATTATTTAGCCTCTGTAACCTGTTTTCCACATGATGCCTACCTTACTATGCTTCTCGGAAGTGAAACACGCTTCCCACATTTCTCAATCCACCCTTTTTAAAAAAGCATGAAAAAACCAATTAAAGGAAATAAGATGGGTTGTTGGTACAAGTTATATTTAATAAAAAACTCATAGCCAAAATCTATGAGTTTTTTATTAATAAATTATATCACGACCACTCGTAGTGTCAACCCAACAAGTTAATTGTTTTCAATCCGAGTGAAGGCGTCCATTTCCTTATTATTCTATTGATTTGACGACAATAATTTCTTTTTTTCGTACGTAAAGTTTCTGGAATGGATCTCTTATGATTATCATGCAGTTTGCCCAAACTGGTGGTTAGTCTAATTCGTAAGCTCATATGCAAAGAGAGTATTTCATATATGTGAAAACTCCTTTAAATTAATTGGCTCTCCAATTTCCGCAGACTTATTTGCTGCTAACGTTACATTATGAGTAATCAGAGCATCCCGATAGTCAGATAAAATTTTTGAAGAATCTCCTGTACGAACTGCGTTAATGAAGACTTCATCTTCGACAAAATATGGGTTAACCATTTCTTTATACTCTGTTACAGATTCTGCTTTGATATCCTTCAATCCTGTACTACTAATTTCGAGTATTCCCTGATCTGTGTATAAATCTAGACCAACTTTATGCCCTACCGGAGATAAACACGTATTAGAGATCGAGGCAATACTGCCATTTTCTAATTTCATTGTTACAGTCCCAACATCGGCAACTGTTGTACCTTCTACCTTTTCATGCATAACTCGCTGACTGTATGCGGCAAAAACTTCAACGACCTCGCCATTAAGATATCGTAGTAAATCAACAATATGAGTTGTTTGTTCAACGAACTGACCACCTGATCCAGTTTGAACTCTCCACCAAGGTACCATAGGCATACCACCCATCCAATATCCTAACGACATACCTAGTTTTCGTTCATTTAGTAATTCAAGTGCTATTCTTGTTGCTTCCTTATATCGCCAATGAAAGCCTACCGAGGTAATAATCTTTTTTTGTTCAATCTTTTTAAGAATTTCAGTTGGTCGATTGTCAATGCCAAGTGGCTTTTCAACAAAAAATGGAATCCCCCTATCAATGACTGCATTCTCTGCTTCTCCATGTGCCATTGGTGGCACACAGATGTATACTGCATCCAGCTTACGATCATCTAACATTTCACTCACATCGTTGTACGCTTTTGCATTCGTCCATGCTTGAGCTTCTTTCTGGGCTCTTTCCAAATTAATATTAAAAAATGCTGTTACTTCTGTATCCTGAATTTTAGCTAAATTATTTAAATGTTCCTTTGCTATACCACCAGTGCCGATAAAACCGATTTTTAAAGTCAAAAGTATCTCCTCCAAATTTATGATAAAATCCTTCAAACCATTTTCCTCGATTTCTGAGTCTACTCTCCCTTCCAGGTGGACCAAAAGAGTAACTCCTAATCTTTTATCGCACCTACAGCAACCCTTGAAATCAACTGGCGCCTAATAAAAAGGAATAAAATAATTAATGGAAGAGTAGTTAATAACGTACCGGCCATTACTAATCCTAAGTCTGTGTCGTGAATTCCATTTAGTTGAGATAATGCAACTAGCAATGTGTATTTAGATGGGTCATTTAAAACAATTAACGGCCATAAATATTCATTCCATGTGCCTATAAACCTGAAAATTCCTAGAACTGCAGGTCTTAACATCGATAAGCCTATGTTCCAATAAAGTCTAAGAAAAATCAGTGATTATCTACTAATTGTTATTGTCCAAATGGAATATAAGAATGAATAACTACATGATCTGGACTTAAGCCTTCTTCATCAAAAATAACAACTTCATTATGTTCCTTTAATAAGGATGCTGGGATCTTATATTCCTCCTGTGGTCCAATGTTCCAGTACCTTCCTAAACATTGACCATTTACCCAAAAACTGCCTTTACTCATACCATCCATCCGAATTTTTACAATCGGACCGTTTTCTGGCTTCCAGTCAAAAGGACTTTTATACCAGCGTGGAGAAATGGTTTGTTGGTTCCTATGGTTAGCGGCCGACCATTCCTTTTCACCTTGAATCTGAGCAAATGATTTTATTTTCCAATGGCCAATTTGCTCTTGTTCGTTATACAAATAAAGATCAAAGCGGCGAATACTAGATGTATTCTGAACATCTAAATTTAATACATTCTCTCCCTGCTTTAATGCATCACTAATATCAGCAACCCCGTATACAGCATAACCTCTTGACCAAGCCGTTTGAGTATCCATCAACATCTTTACCGAACTTCCATTTACCTGAACTCGTGAAACTCCCTCACCGACAAGTATTGCACGGTCATACCCCTGATTCATGAATGATCTTAAAAACCCAATTCGACCTTCAATTTTTGGTATTTGCGATAAATGGTGCGTAACTCCACACCCTTCTATCTGCCATCCTTCTCGTAATGATAAATACTTTCCATTTAGAGCAGGTGCTTCACTCATCCCTTTTGGTTCACCGATCGCTTGGGAATAGTTAAAACGCCCCATATTTTGGACAAGGCAGGTTAACGTATTTTTCCCTTTCTTAACAGGAACCTCAATGGATGTAGCCCCAATTATGCTAAGCTTGCCGACATATTGACCATTACAGAAGACCAAGACGGGATCCTCGATTCTCGTAAAAATAATTGTCGTATCCTTCGATTCCTCAGCATAAAATTCACTTTCATAACCTAAATAGCCACTAAACTGTCCGAAGCTACTAAAATCAAGCGGTTTGTCAGCCTCTTTCACATTTCCGCTTAAAAAACAAAGCTTTTCATCTGCCGCTTCCCAATGTAGTGGATGATTTGGTGATCTCTTTTCTAAATGAGGAACCGCTTTTTCTAAAGATTTTCTTGAAACCACTTCAATTGAATAGCTGAAACCATCTTCAAAGGAAAGCTGAACGGTTTGCGGTTGGCTTCCATGGAATAAATGAAACTTAACCATGCCATCTTCACAGATTTCAAAGCGATTCGGTAATGGACATTGAACTTCAGCCTTTCTATCAAGCTGCAATTTCAAAAATGTACGCTGCCCCTCCTCATGATAAATGACCGCCTTATCAGTATCGAACCCCTTTGTCTGACCAGTGAGTGTCGCAATCAAAATGCTGTTTCCTAAGCTCACATGACGGACAATCGGTAAAACCGCATTCGCCTCTATCGTAAACGGAACCGTTTCACCATCAAGTAAAACCTGAGATTGAACTCTTTCATGTCTAGTATTCTCGATAAATATCACTTCACCATGTGGACTGACAACTCTCTGAGACTTTAGATCACTAGGAAGCTTTAATTCTATACCCTTTTGTTCTGCATTTGTGAATATTGGTTCGAGCCACTTCGTAAATGAATGAAACCTCTTTAATACCTCATATTTTCTTGTTGGCTGTAAATATTCATTAATAGCAACATCATAATCATACGATGTCGTGGAAAAGATCTGTTCTCCACCTGTCCTGCCACCCCAATGGTCAAAATTTGTACCGCCGAAATACATGTAATAGTTGATCGCAGTGAATCCATTACTCAATAGCTGGTAACACTCACGTTCAAGCTGCTCAGGTGTCTTTTGATTCGCTTTATTTCCGCCCCAATGTTCAAACCATCCAATCCAAAACTCCATAACCCCTTTCGGCTGATCGGCAAAACGTTCATCTAAGATCTTAGCGGCATTTTTAGCATGCGACCAAAAATTGTGAAACTCGACTGCTCCATCAACACCTCCATAGCAGGTAACAAATGGTACGTCAATGCCTCTCTCCATCAAACCGTCCCTGAGGTACTCCATGTACTGTTTGTCAGGTTTACCAAATGCCTGGAATTCATTTTCTACTTGGACCATAATGACGGTCCCACTTTTTGTAAACTGGAATCTATGTATGATCGGTATAACCTGATCGAAAAATTTATCCACATATTGTAGAAAAATAGGGTCAGCGGAACGATATTGAATCCCCTTTTTCGTAGAGAGCCACCAAGGAAATCCGCCAAAATCCCATTCCGCACATATATAGGGTCCTGGCCTTGCAATCACATACAGTCCTTTGTCAGCACATAACTGAAAAAAATGCGCTAAATCCTTGTCGCCAGAGAAATCCCATTCCCCTTCATTCATTTCATGAAAATTCCAAGGGATGTACGTTTCAATTGTATTGCATCCCCCTGCTTTCGCTTTATCTAAGACTTCGCTCCACTCCGCTCTTGGAAGGCGGAAATAGTGGATAGCAGCAGATAGGATAAAGATTCTTTCATTGTTAATCTTCCAGCTTTTTTGGTCATAAGTAATCATTGATTTCCCTCCAAAAATTATAACCTTTAAATGACGGCTGTGACTCTATTGAGTTATTTCCTAATCCTTAAGGTGTATCATTGTTGATTTTGTTTACCTGACTTGCAATGTATGTATTTGATAATCCCTCTTGTTTCTGTTCTGTTTTTTTAAATACTTTTAATGATACCTTCATGAGAAAAAGAGCGAATAGACTGACACTGAAGAAAGGTATTAAACCTGGAATCCAAAAAAATAACCAATATAATCCAACACATCCAAATACCGCTACTAGTGTATAGATTGGTGAAGAAATTCCCAAAAGGACGGACATTGTAAAGTATTGGAAAAAATTTAATTCTAAGTGAACATACACAGGAAAGATATAAATAAGCAAAATAAAGAATAGAATACTAAGCGTAAATAAAGCGATTACTAAAAATATAAAAATAATACCTTCAGTAAATCGCATAATAGAAAAATTCATATAAAGTAAAAAGCTCAATGCAAATAAAATGAGCCCTATTGCGTTCGATCTCCAAAATTCTTTGCGGAAAGTACCCCAAAAATCTTTTACTAATAAGCGATTGTTATCATCTCCCATCATCCACTTCCGGGTAACAGTAAACATTGCTATAGTTGCAGGCATAATTCCAAATAGGATGGCTCCAAACAGCGAAAAAACCACCCAAAGCCCTTGAATGAGTGCGATTTTCATGACAATTTCAGAAAATCGATAAAATTTATGTATTAGACCTTTTGACTCCATCATGATCTCTTCTTTCCTGATTAAAAATTATGACTCAGGAGGGATAGTAAATTCTATCCCTCCTGAGTCTAATAGATTATTGATCTTTATATCTCTTATAAGCGGCTTCATTAATTTCCATATAACGTTTTAGACCCATTTTTTCTATTGTTTTAACATAGTTATCCCAATCGTCAATTGACTTCTTGCCTGTAATAAAGTTTGCAGTCATTTCTGTAACATATGTGCTAATATCTGTAGAAAGCGCAGACAGCTCACTTGACTCATCAACAGTGAAATTAAAGTTCGGCCATATTTCTTCCTGCTTTAGGGTAAGTGGTTCTGCCTTCTCAGCATTCTCTAAACTTGCTTCAGATCCTTCTGCACCTTGGAAATATTTTTCCTTAACAACTCCAGGATAATATCCACCCGGCCATGTTAAATATTTGCTTATAGCTTGATCGAGATTCAGTCCATCAGGGTTTTTAGCGATTTCATCCGTATATACGAATTCACCATCCTTTTCAGTATAAGTAACACCTTCAAATCCCATAAAGAACATTTTTATGCCTTCCTCGCTGTAGAAATGGTCGATCCATCGAACGGTAGCTTCTGGGTTCTTATTTTTATCAGTTATAACGAACATACCTGCATTACCCAATGGGGAACCTATTGCAGTATTTAATTGATCGCCATTTGGACCCTCAAGTACAGGCATACCCACATATCCATCTAAGTTCAACAAAATTTTAGGATCGATTTCAGGCAGCACTCCGTAAACACCTTTTGCAGCAACTGCATTAAATTTTGAAGAATCTGGGGTAAAGACATTTTTATCTAATAAACCCTCTGTGTATAACTTATTTAAATAGGTTATCAGCTGTTTGTATTCTTTTGATGTTGGCTGGAATCTTAATTTCTCACCTTTTGGATCCAAGTCGATATACCCATTCGATGATCCGTGATTGTTTAAACCAACTGATCCTTTAAGGAAACTAATGATTTGATCGATAGTGTACGACGCCCCTAATGGGATCTCATCTGCCTTACCGTTTCCGTTTGGATCACCTTCCTTGAACTTCTTCAATACTTCGTATAGCTCATCCCAATTTGTAGGCTCTTCTAGTCCTAATTTGTTTAACCAGTCCTTCTGTATCCATGGAGTACCGATGTGCAGTCCTTTAAAATTCGGATCATAGAATGCAGGGAACCCATAAATATTCCCATCAGCCATGGTAATCCCTTGTTTAACAATAGGATATTCATCCATAATCTTCTTAAGGTTTGGAGCATATTTGTCAATTAGGTCATTAAGGGGAAGAAAAACCCCTTGCTGACCATACTTAATAAGGTCAGATTTTGGTACAGCTGACGCAAACAATATATCAGGGTAATCTCCACTTGCTAACATAAGATTACGCTTTTCTGCCACTGCTTCAGTAGAAACTGTTTTCCAATTAATATGAATATTCGTCATTTTTTCATATTCTTTCCAAAGCATAAGTTCTTCCCAATTCTCTGGAGATAAATACCTTGCAGCAAATCCATCTAGTTCAATTTTCTCTTTTACAATCGGCATATTCGTTTTATTCAGGTTTTCCTTATTTTCTTTGTCTGCCTCAGTAGTCGCCTCTTGGTCTTTACAACCGCTTAGCAAAATGGATACGGATAATGCACCTGTAATAAAACTCATTAAATATTTATTTCTCTTCATACTACATCCCCCTTATTATCCTTTAATAGATCCAACCATGAATCCTTTTACAAAGTATCTTTGCAAGAACGGATACAGAATCATCATTGGCAAGTTTGATACAATCAAGACTGCATATTTCAAACCTTCTACACTCAGCTGCTGTTTTAAAAAGCTTTCTGAGTTTGCCTTAATCATTTCATCTAGTTCACCTTTGATCAGTATTTCTCTTAAAACTAATTGAAGTGGAAAATTCTCTTTATCTGACAAATAAATTAATGCATGAAAATAGGAATTCCAATGTCCCACTGCGTAAAACAAAACCATAACTGCAATAACAGGCATTGAAAGGGGTAAAACAATATTTATCAAAATTCGGATATTACCACACCCATCAATCTGTGCCGATTCCTGCAGCTCAAGAGGGATCGTCGTTTGAAAAAATGTCCGCATAATGATAATATTCCAAACCGCAACCGCATTTGGTATAACCATGACCCAGAAGGTATCGATCATCCCAAGGTCGCGAATAAGTAAATACGTGGGGATTAATCCTCCGCTAAAAAACATCGTGAATACAAAAATCGCCATTATAACATTTCGTCCGTAAAAGTCTTTTCTCGACAACGGGTATGCAGCCATAATTGTCATGATTACGTTTATAAGTGTTCCGAAAGTAGTATATTTAAGTGTATTGATAAATCCATTCACTATATCTTCATTCGCGAACACCTTTTTATAAGCATCTAAATTAAATCCTTTTGGCCAGAGCCACATTTCCCCTGTCAGAATATAGGCTGGATTACTAAAAGAAGCGCTTACAACAAAATATATAGGATATAAAATAAGTAAGGCGATTATAGCCAGAAAGAAATAATTGAAAAAACTGAACACTTTGTCCGAAGTAGAATTCTGCAATTTGGTTCACCACCTACCATAAACTTGTATTATTTATTTTCTTAGCAAAATAGTTAACCATCACAAGCATAATGAAGTTAATTATTGAATTGAATAAACCTACAGCAGCGGAGAAGCTATACTGTGCCTCCAAAATACCGCTTCTGTAAACAAACGTTGAAATCACATCTGATGCCGACATGTTCAAATTGTTTTGCATTAGGAAAACCTTTTCAAATCCTACCGACATAACTGAGCCAGCATTTAAGATAAAAATGATGACAATCGTTGGCAAAATCGCTGGAATGTTAATATACCAAATTCTTTGTAGTCTTGACGCTCCATCAATCATTGCCGCTTCGTGCTGCGAATGATCAACAGCTGTAAGGGCGGCAAGGTAGATAATCGAGCTCCATCCCATCGTTTGCCAAACATCTGAGAATACATAAAGAGTTTTAAACCAACCTGGTTCCGTCATAAAATCAATGGGAGTACCCCCAACTAAGGTGATCACCTGATTAATTAGACCATCTGATTTTAAAAACAGAATCAACATTCCCACCACTACCACAGTGGATAAAAAGTGTGGTGCATAAATTACTGTTTGAACGAATTTTTTAAACTTTGAATTTCTTACTTCATTGAGCATTAGTGCGATAATAATCGGAATTGGGAACGATATAGCCAGTGTATAAATACCAATTCCCAACGTATTCTTTATAAGCCTCCAAAAATAGTAGCTATCAAAAAAGCGTTCGAAATGTTTCATTCCTACCCAAGGACTATCCCATATGCCTTTCGTAGCAATAAAATCTTTAAAAGCAATTTGGATCCCATAT
This sequence comes from Peribacillus alkalitolerans, assembly GCF_010882125.1. Lineage (GTDB taxonomy): Bacteria > Bacillota > Bacilli > Bacillales > DSM-1321 > Bacillus_BN > Bacillus_BN alkalitolerans. Next base: position 275,018 of record NZ_JAAGVZ010000002.1, read on the forward strand.
AACGGTAGATAATGGAAGATGATAAAGTAAGCGATTACAGGTGAAATCAATAAATAAAGATCCCAATTTTTACGAAATGATTTCTTCAAAATTGTCCACTTTGACAAGGAAGCTTCTGTTTTTATTTCTAATATGGTAGTAGGTTGAATACTAGTTTTGTTTTGAACAATTTTTTCCAAATTCCCTCCCCCTTCTCTTAGCGCAAGCTAGTTACACATTCTTTACAGTTGAACCTTGACAAACTTCAATAACTTTTCCACCGGAGCGAATGGATTCAGTTGCTGCACATCCTACCGCAACACTCATTCTCCCTGCATATGGTGTGGTTAAAGGCTGCTTATTGTTTAGAACTAGTTCGACAAAGTCGCTGCAAATTTTCGGATCAGCACCGCCATGACTGCCTTGTTCTTTTTTCATGTCATACGTTATATCACTAAGCTCATTCCAGGTGTTTGTTTTTCGTGTTTTCACGTACACCTTGTCATTAACATCATCATTCTCTACTCTTCCTTTTGTACCGATAAAAGTATAGTTTCTCGAATAATCTGGTGTAAAATGACATTGCAAGTAGGATGCTTTAATTCCGCCTTCAAGCTCCATGATCAACATATTATTGTCTTCTACATCAATTTCTTCACGGAAAGCGCATTGGGTCAAAACTTTAAGACTCGCCTCAGTACAAGTATCCTTTTCATCACATGTTGGACATGTTAACTGATTAGGTTTGTCACCACCATAAAAATCAAGTGCGCCAAAAGCTGATACCTTTTTTGTATATTTCCCTGTAATCCAGTGAATCACATCTAGATCATGCGAACCCTTCTGCAATAGAAGCGAAGTGGTATTTTTCGCTGTTCCATGCCAATCATGATAATAAAAGTATCCGCCAAATCCGACAAAGTGTCTTACCCAAACAGCTTTAAGATCACCGATCACACCTGAATCAATAATTTCTTTCATTGTTTGGTACATACTCATATAGCGCATATTAAATCCAACCATCAGATGTTTTCCGGACTTTTTCGATTCCTCAATAATCCGGTCACAGCCCTCTACAGTAATCGCTAAGGGCTTTTCACAATAAACATGTTTTCCAGCTTGTAGGGCAGCAATTGCATGTTCTTCATGAAGATAATCTGGCGATAGAATAGCGACTGCATCAATATCCGTACGCGCTAATAAATCTTTATAGTCCAAAGTAATGTATGCGTGTTCATTAATATTTTCTTGAAATTTCTTTAGATTTTCCATTGAGACATCAGCAGCGGCGACAACCACTGATTTCCCTCCTGGATTATGCCAATACTTTGCAATCCCACTTCTTAGTCCTGCTCCTATGATGCCTATTCTAACTGTATTCATTTTTTCACTCCTATTCTAAACTAGTAAACTTTCAAAATTCAGACAAGCAACGAAGGAATGATCACCACCTTAAAAGAACCAAATGATTTTCCTGAAATTATCCAAACGTTTTCCTAACAATCAAAGCTATCCATTCCAACGAATTACTGATAAATTTCCCATTACTCCTCAGCAAGTGGAAAATCAATATTATATTATTTTTCAATTATAGTTGGTATCTGCTTTACAACCTAGGTTTCGTAGTTTGATTGTTTTTACACAGGTATTAGACTTAATAGACCTTAGCTAGTTATTTTCCAAATAATTCACCTTTAAGTCATGAGTATATATCCCTATTTTTTCTCAAATCACCCATTAGTTTCCAGTTTCTTTTAAAAAAAAGAACCGCTTAGGTTCTTTTTATATTTGATGATTCACGAAGGACTAATTCAAATGGCAAGGTGATTTTAATTGGTAGTGTAATTTTCCCTTCTACCATTTCCATAATGGTTTTAGCAGCTATTTTTCCCATCTCATATTTTGGAATGTCTACCGTGGAAAGCTGTGGAAATGAATATTTACCCATTTCAATATTATCAACCCCAAAGAAAACAATGTCCTCTGGAATTCTTAGATTATGTTCTCTGGCAGCCCTCATGGCAGCGATAGCCATAAGGTCACTGGCACAAACCATGGCTGTAGGCAAATGCAGTGGGTCTCGTTTAATTAGATTATTCATTTTTTGATAGCTATTTTCCATGTTCCACTGAGTATTTATGACCCATTCAGGTTGGATAGCAAATCCAGCTTCTTCCATAGCTAATTTATAACCTTTAAAACGATATTCCGAATCCAAATCAACAAAACCTTTATTCGTACCTCCGCCAATAAACCCTATGTTTTGATGACCTTGTCTAACTAAATGCTGAACTACCTTTTGAATTGCTGCTTTACGATCGTAATCGACGATAGCAATATCTTTATCTGTGTAGCAAAAGTCTAGTCCTATTAAAGGTATATTTTGTTGAATATATTCAATTAGGTTATCATCAATTGCTTCAATAAGAATAAGTCCTTCAATGCCTAAGTCATGAATAGTCTTAAGCAGCAGTGTCTCGTTTTCAAGCTCATCCTTGGTGATAGAAATCAGGGTGTAATCATTATCGTCTAATGTATCACGTATACCTGAATACATAGTTGCATAGTAAGTGTTTGTCTCAGCATGCTTTGGATTGGCAACCCAGCCAATTTTCATTGTTCTTGTATGATTTTTTTCTTGCTTGTTTGTAACTAAATTTCGAGCATGCTGATTAGGTATATACCCTAATTGCTTAACAGCCTCCCATATTTTGGCCTTGGTTTCAGGGTTAACATTTCGTGTCTGATCATTTTGAATGACTCTCGATACGGTAGAAATCGACACGCCAACATGCTCTGCAATATCTTTTAATCTAACCACTAGTAAAACACCTCTTAGTTATGTACATATACGCTTTCCATTAAAGGATACCAAATTTTCATCCAATTCGGAAATACAAAAAAATTCCATAGATGTTACTAATAGAGAGGTTTTACTTCCTTTGAAAAGTACTTTCCCTACTCTTTCACGACGGGTTGTTGGTACAAGTAGGTACGGGTTAGATTTCTCGACTGAAAATTCTTACTAATACAAATATATCTCCTCCACGAGGACCTGTCAACCCATCAACTTATATTATTTTTTATTTGGCTGCGATAAACTTGGTTGTTGATTAGAGCTCCAGGCTCTTCGATTTCCACGGACGGTCATGGGAGACCCCTAAGGAGTCTCGTGGCGACTATTATAATGCTTTGATTAATTTAAAATAATTAGGTTAGTTCAGTGTAAAAGCGGCAGCGATCACCTCGAACTATGGATATACAAAATTCAACAGGTATTCCAGTAATATCATAGGCTATGCGTTCCAGCAATAGTGCCGGGCGTCCTTCTTCTGTTTGAAGGTAATCTTTTTCGTCAGCACGTATTAGAACAGGTTCAAATGCCTCTTTTGCTCTGGTTACCACAATATTAAACTGTTGTGAAAATAAGTCATATAAGGAAATCTCACCAACTTTTTTAAGCTGATCCTGGTCGGAAACCACATGTTTAGGAATGAAAGATGATTCCAAAATATATGGCTCATTATTGGCACAGCGAAGTCGTTTCATTTCAATAACACGCTCATCTTCTCCAAGCTGTAATGCTTCACGGATTTTTGCTGTCGGTGTAACTTCTTCAATTTTCAAAATGATATCCTTAGGATTCAAGCCATTTTCTTTTAATACTTTACTAAAGCTGTAGAATCCCATCAATGACTGCTGCAATTTCGGTTTTGCCACGAAGGTTCCTTTCCCTTGGACTCGGTATAGGATTCCTTCCTGCACTAGCTCTTCAATCGCTTTTTTAGACGTGTTGCGGCTCACACCAAATTGGTCCATCAACTGATTTTCCGATGGAATTTTATCACCTGGTGCCCAATGCCCTTTTTCAATCGAACCCTTTAGTCTTTCCATTAATTGGTGATAAAGCGGGATTATACTTTCATGTTTCAATGGTTCCATTATAATAAGCCTGCCTCCAAACAATACTTCATTCTTTTAATTAACAAAATTATACCACCTCAACTTGTTGAGTCAACCTAACAAGGTGCCGTGTGTAGGTAGAGTTTAAGTACCAAGCGAAAACTTTTCCACAACCTCCCTACTTCGTCACCTATATCTTTTTTGACAATAGTGGATTCAACTTCTTTTAATCTAGTAGTTGTTCCTTAGTTTTTTAATTTATTTGTTCAAGGATAGGTTCACCTTACTATCTTTGTTAAAGCATTGCTTGTTTTAAAAAATCTAATAATATCCATTTTCTTTAATTCAGATGAAAAACGATGACTAAAAAATAACCCAAAATGGTTAAAAGGATGGAACCAATAAATCCTGCAGCAAATGCTTTTATTCCTAATTTTCTAAAGGTCTTTATTTCAATACCTAACCCCAGACCCGCCATAGCCATCCCTATTAATAGGTATGCGAAATTCACGATATAATTAGCCACTGTATCAGAAACTATACCTAATGTATTAAATCCACTCATTGCAATGAACCCTAAAATGAACCAAGGAATAATAGATAAGGAGATTTTCTTTTCATTGCTTTCCTTCTCTTTTTTTTGGACTATAAATCCAATAATAAGGGCTACTGGAACTAATAGGGCAACTCGCGTAAGTTTAACAATAACTGCTATATCAACAGCAGTATTTCCACCAGGTGCAGCAGCAGCAATAACATGGGCTATTTCATGGAGTGTTCCACCAGCAAATACACCATATCCCTTTTCGGATAAATTCATAACAGCATATAATCCTGTATAAACCAATGTGAATATCGTTCCCAACACAGCAACTGTAGCCGCCGCCACTGCTGTTTCTTCTTCTTTCGCCTTTATTTGAGGACTAATTGCAACGACAGCAGCAGCCCCACAAATTGCTGTACCACAAGCAGTAAGGATTCCTAATCGTTTCTCTACACCAAACAAACGTGTTAATCCATAAACTACTATTAGAGCAAATACTAAATTAATTACAGCATAGATAAATACACTTGTTCCAGCATGGTAAATGTCTGATAAATTCAATCTCATTCCTAAAAGGATAATTCCTACTCTTAGTAGTTTTTTACTTGAAAAGGTCACACCGAGTTTGAGATTCTCACGAAGACCAAATAGGGATCTCCAAATCATACCTATTAAAATGGCTATTACTAGCTGTCCCATTATGGACAAAAAAGGAAATCTAGATAAGTAATTAGCAACTATTGCTATGAGTAATGTAATGCCTACACCTTTCATAAAGGCTACTATCATTCTTTGTTTTGACTGTCTTCCAATTGCCGTATCCATTTATGTCACTTCCCTAATCTGTTTTGCATACTTACACTTTATTAAAGGTTCAATCATTAGTAAAATACATATAATTGATAATAACAATTAGTATTACTAATGATAAGGGTGTGAAAAAATTGTACTTTGACGCTTTAAAAACATTTGTAACGCTTGCAGAGGTTAAGAATTTCACAAAGACTTCAGATTCCCTCCATATTTCACAACCTAGTGTAAGTTTACATATAAAAAATTTAGAAAAGGAATTTCAAACGGAATTATTTATGCGATCTCCTAAACATGTGCAGATTACGCCAACAGGTGATATCCTGTACAATCGCGCAAAGCAAATAATCTCCCTTTATGAACAAACAAAAGATGATATTTTAGATCATCATAATTCCGTACAAGGTGAACTAACAATAGGGGCAAGTTTTACAATTGGTGAATATATACTACCCTCCTTGCTTTTTAAACTTCAAAATGACTTTCCAGAACTTGAACTTAAAGTTGTAATTGGAAATACAGAAGAAATTGTTGAATATATTCGCCAGTTTAAAGTAGATATTGGTTTAATTGAAGGACAAACAAATGAAAAGGAACTGTTTATTCATTCTTTTATGAAAGATGAACTTTTTATTATAGCTTCTCCTAGTCATCCAAGTATTAAGGGAAACATTACATGGGGTGACCTCCAGGATCATACGTGGATAACAAGAGAAGTAGGCTCCGGTACACGTGAATATTTAGAACACGTTATTCGTTCCAATGGCTTAAAAGTAAAATCACTCATCTCAATTAGCAGTAATCAAGGGATAAAAGAATGTGTTATTCAAGGGATGGGAATTTCTCTACTCTCCCGTAGTGTTATTGTGAGGGAATTAAAACATGGGGAACTATCAATAATTCCTATAGAGAACCAATCTTTTACTCGAACTTTTTCCTATGTGGTTTCTCCCATCATGAAGAATAAAAAAAGTGTTGAAGCTTTCATTAATGTGATCCGTCCAATGTAACCCAGCATAAAATCATCCTACATGTAAGGGATAAGAGAACGTAGTTATTTACTACATGAAAATATATAGGTACAAAAAAACAACAATCCTTGCCAAAACAGCCCTGATATCACATTATTATGTAATTATATGGTAAAATTCTAATTGAAGGATTTTTAATTTGAGATTGGAATGATTGAATGGAGTATAAGAAAAAAATAATGATTTCAATAGGTGCATTTACAGTGTTAATGGTTGTCTATTTTTGTATTTTGCATTTTAAGATTATGGAACATGCTGATATAGAGGCAGAAGAGACTGCAGAGTTTCTCATTGTTCTAGGTGCAAGGGTGAAAGGAACCGTTCCATCTTTATCTCTTCAATATCGAATAGAAAAAGCAGCAGAATATTTATTAGAAAATCCACATGTAATAGTGATTGCATCTGGAGGGCAGGGTCCAGGTGAAGAAATCTCCGAAGCAGAAGCCATTAAAAGAGGCTTAATAGAGCAGGGGGTAGAAGATCATAGAATTATTAAAGAGGATAAATCTACAAATACAGTTGAAAATATTAAATTTTCGAAGGAACTAATACCTGATCATTTGGAAAAAGGTATGATTGTTACAAATGATTTTCATCTTTTTAGATCAAAAATGATAGCACAAGATTTAAATATTCCTTTAGATGGACTATCTGCAAAAACTCCACTAGTAGCTATTCCAAAATCATACAGTCGTGAATACTTGGCTATTACAAAATACTTTTTATATAAATATATTCTTTGATAGGTCAGTTAATTAATGATTGATAAATCACATAGATTGATAGAATTGTTGATTTTTATAAAAGCGTCAGACACCTCCCATGGACAAAAGTAAAGAAATTGTCCACGAATGGTGCCTGACACTTTTTCTTATTACCTATTCTACCGTAACAGCTAAATCTTTAATTAATAGTGACGGTGAGCTGATATTCGACCTTGAAAAATCTAGGTCAGATCCAATTTCCTCAATATTCTTCAATAATTCGAAGAAATTGCCAGCAACCGTCATTTGCTTTACTGCGTTTTGAATTTTTCCATCCTTCACAAAATACCCATGAGCAGCTAGTGAGAAATCTCCTGAAACCGTACTCGCACCGGAGTGTAATCCTGCCAAACTTATAATAATTATTCCTTCTTCCATAGAAGCAGTTAGCTCCTCGAAACTATTATTTGATGGGACGATGTAGAAATTCGATGGAGACACTGTCAAAACTCCACTATAAGAGGACTTATAGGCGTTTCCTGTAGTCTCAACCCCTGCTTTCTCAGCTGTTTTCCGATTATGGAGCAAGGTAACAAGCTTTCCATCCTTCACAATTTGTTTCTTTAACGTTGCAACTCCCTCACTATCAAATGTCTGACCTAATATCCCCTCTTCTAATAACGGGTCATCGATAATTTGTAAAGCAGAATGAGCTATGACTTTTCCAACCTTATCTTTTAATAGCGACTGGCCCTTCTGGGCATTTTCTGCTGAAAATATTGGCGAGAAGGTCTCGAGAAGACTTCCTGCTGCATCGTTCCGCAACAAAACTGTATAACGCTTACTGTCAGCCGATTGTGCATCCAATTGTGATAGTGCTTCCTCGACGGCTTGCTTTGCGATCACTTCAGGATTAAAAGCAGAGAAGTCTTTGGTGGCTTTTACATAAAAACCTGTTTTTATTTCTTCTCCTTGCTTAACCACGACAGAAACATACATATAGATATAATTCCGCTTCTCTTGAAGGGAAAGCCCCTTATTATTGATGATGTGGCGCTCTAATTCTTCGCTTTGTAGTTTAAAAAAATTGGTTCCAGTTACTCTCTCATCGTAAGCATAAATATGCTTTTCAATCTCTTTTAGTAGCTCGATTTTCTCAGGAATGGTGACCTTTTTTAATTCATTCGAATAGAAGCTTCCCTCTTGATATGCTGCACTTCCTGCAAAAATCTCTTCTTGAACCTCATCCTCTGACAATTGAGCATTTTCTTTTGCATTTTCCACTAGAAACAATAATGAATCTTCATCTAATTTTTCAGTAAAAGCATTGCCCATTTTCCCATCAAAAAGGCCGCGGAATGAAACGCCCGCAATTTCCGAAGTTTCATAGGAATCAATTTCTCCTTTGAATATACCGCATCCGAACTTTTCTTCTCGTTCAAAATAAAGCTCCATGTCGCTAAATCCATGCTTTACTCCGAGTTCGAATAATTCCTGCTGAAATTGATTGATATTCATTTTATTCAGCCTCCTTACTGCCGCCAACCGTCATTTCACTAACACGGATCATTGGCTGTCCAACATTCACAGGAATGCTTCCGCTTAATGATCCACACATTCCCGCTCCATGTGCTAATTGATTTCCTACCATATCAACAAGCTTAATCGTCTCCGGACCATTCCCAACAAGTGTCGCTCCTCGAATTGGTTTACCAATTTTGCCATCTTTCACAAGATAAGCCTCCATGACGGCAAAATTATAATCACCTGTTGCAGGATTCACGGAACCACCACCCATATACTTTGCATAAATGCCATGCTCTGTATTAGCGATGATTTCTTCCGGCGAAGACTTCCCTTCCGCTATATATGTGTTCGTCATACGAGAGGTTGGGGCAAAACGGTAAGACTGCCTTCTACCAGATCCTGTTGATTCCATCCCCATTCTTCGGCTATTAAATTTATCAATCAAGTATCCTTTCAAAATACCATTTTCAATTAAAACATTTCTTCGAGCCTTTTCCCCTTCATCGTCAAGCGTGATGGATCCCCACTCGTTTGAAAGTGTCGCATCATCAATATAAGTCACAACATCTGAGGCGACTTTTTCTCCAATTCGATTGGCAAAAACAGAGTTATTTTTTGCTACAGAAGTCGCTTCTAATCCATGTCCACAAGCCTCATGGAATATAACGCCTCCAAATTCATTGTCAATGATTACAGGGAACTTACCACTTGGACAAGGTTCAGCTCCTAACATAGTCACTGCAATCCGCGATGCTTCATTTGCATAGTGTTCTAGATTTAAATTCTCAAAGAATTCAAATCCCTTATGTGCACCTGGCCCATAAAAACCCCGCTGCATTTGCATGCCATCGGAAGCGATTGATTGAATCGCCATTCTACTTCTAATCCTTTTGTCTTCTACAAATTTACCTTCGCTATTCGCAATTAGAACATTTTGCTCTTCATCCAGGTAACGAATATGAACTTGCTGAATGCTAGAATGGTAATTTTTCGCAATCTCATAAGCCTTCTTCATGACATTTACTTTGCGCATTTTCTCTACTTCTCGCGGATGAATCAAAATCGGATGGTCGCAAGTAAGCATTTCTTTTTCTAAAGGCTGCGGTTGGATAATCGAATCTCCAGAAATGGCATGTGCGGCATTACTAGCTGCTTTTAACAAACTCTCTTTTGACCCATCTGTTGTATATGTATATACATTTTGCAAACCTTTAAAGACACGGATCCCAATGCCAAAATCCCTACCTGATAAACTATTTTCAATTTTACCGCTTTGTAGAGTTAGAGTATTTGTATATCTATCCTCCACAAACACTTCCGCAAAATCTCCTCCGGTTGCGAGCGCAGCTGAAAGAACATCTTCAATCACAGATTTCGAAAGCATAAAACCCCTCCTCGCTCAATATTTTCAAAATAATCAGAACAATATTATTATACGATTCATTACCTATATTTACCACAAAAGATAAAACATCTTTTCTGTTGAAAGTTATGCTTTCAGACTGTATGAAAAAGAGTCTGCTAATACTAATGACAATTGGGACAACTCTTTTCTCGCAAATATGAGAACGATTATAAGGACAGCTTGATATGACTTCCATTCTCAACAAGAAAAACTGTAAACATTCAGGTAGAATACCTATTTACCCTTTGACCTCTCTTCAGATACAGATGCAAAACCGACCAATGTTATTACTAAAAATAATAATAGTAAGCATTGGATAAACATGGTAAATTATAGTAAAAAATACTTATTAAGGAGCTGAAATTATTTGAATTTAACTCTAGAACACTTGCAAACACATATAATAACGAATGCGAAAAAAGGATTTCCTATTTTATTATCAGGATCTATCGTCTTTTTTCTCTTTACCTTTTTACCTCTCGTTTTTCCAATGGAAACAGTACATTTAATATGGATTTTCGGATTGAGTGTCATATTTCCTTTTGGATTATTATTAGGAAAAATCTTACATGTAAATTTAATTACCACTGATAATCCAATTGGAACTTTGGGAGGCATTGTTGCTGCTCCACAAGCTTTTTATATTCCAGTTTTTATTATTGTTTACATGCATATTCCTGAATTTATTCCATTCACCATAGGACTTCTAGGTGGTTCTCATTTTCTTCCATATATGTGGATTTATAAAAGTAAAGCCTATTTATTCGTAACGCTTGGAACTTGCTTTTCTTCTCTATTATTCGGTGGATTCCTTGTTAATCATGCCTATACCCTAGTCCCGTTAGCAATCTCTATTGTTTATTTTAGTGGTGTTTTATTAATATTTAAGGAACTTAAGTCAAGTCCTGTTTAATCACCTATTTATAGGTGTTTTTTTATTTCCTAAAAATCTCAATATTGATCCAACTTGTACAGCCAGAACATAAATAATAAGACAACTAGGAACCGAACCAAATATATAAGTCTTTCTATCGTTTACGAATAGTGCCTGACGCAATATTCATGAAATGACAAAAAGACACCCGAATGGACTCATTCGGAATGCCTTATGTCGACAAAATGAAAAACTACTATATGAAGGTTTTCATTCTGTTATTTCTACATACCTTATTCATTGTGGATTAAATTTTCACGTAATACATTTCGCAAAAATGGGCTCGGTTCACCTACGCAGTAAAGTTGCAAATAATGCATGGCTCTGGTGCAGGCGGTGTAGAATACTCTACGGAGGCTCTCATCGCCGTATACTTGCTCCGAAGCGTCATAGACGATGACAGCGTCGAATTCGATTCCTTTGGACAAATATGACGGAATGACAACCACTCCTTGTTCATATTCAAGCGAGCCGTTCTTCAAGAGCTTAATATCATCGACGTTTGACAATGCTTCGTATGCATTCTTACTTTCCTCTGCAGATTTGCATATTATGGCAATACTATGATAACCAAGACTTCGTAGAGCATCGATTTTAGATGAAATGCAGCGGTGCAGTTCTTCGTGATCGAACAATTGTGTCAGCACAGGTTGTTCGCCGTCACGTTCGAAAGGTATAATATGGTCACCGTTAGGCACTAGTCTCCGTGTAAATTCGATGATCGGTTTTGTTGATCGGTAGCTGCGTGTCATGTTAATCACTTCCGTTTCAACCTGTCCATATAAGTCGGTAAGTGTATGGAAATCAACCATTTCGCTTGCATGGATGAATATCGCCTGATTAAAGTCACCTAGCACAGTCATCCTTGCCGAAGGAAACAAACGTGTTAGAAACTCGAATTGAAACGGTGAATAATCCTGCGCCTCGTCAACAAGTATGTGCTTTATCGAGCCGTTTGTCTCAAAGCCTTGAATCAATTCTTTCATATATAAGAACGGAGTAGCATCTTCGTAAGATAATTTACTTTCATCTAGCATTTCCAGAGTAGCTTGACAAATATCCGCCCACTCCTCGGGTGTTTCCCCTTCTATCCACTGTTTGATATACATCGGATCAGCAAATAACTGCCTATACATCCCCTTAATGTCGACGAAACGTAACGTCCGGATTCGTTTTCGCAACTGCTTCATCTTCTGGTGAACAATCAATTGGCCAAGTGCTTGAGGCTCGATCTCATAATCAGCAATCGATTCTCTATTATAGCCTCGTTTTTTCGCTAAAAAGGTATGTGCTTTATGGTAATCCTCGTTGCTAAGCAGCTCGATTTCCTCCTGTACCCATGGCTTAGTCCGTTCGACCTTTTCGGCTTCATTTATTTGCTTAATGAGCCAATCCTTTAACTTTTCAAGTCTGTTATGGAAGCGGAGTGAGGTGTCGACGGAATAAAATCTGTCTGCAATTTGTTGAGCGGTAATAATCGACTTTCCTCTGAAGTTAATTCCCTTGAATAACATTCCAGATAACTCCAGCGATTTCCTATATGCATTAATCACCTCAAAATAACGAGTAGATGCTTTGAACTGGATACTCGAAACCCTATTTCTGTAAGAAGGGATATTCTCTGCTGTTAATACATATTCCAATTGATCGTATGGATTTTCAACTTGAAACTCATTACTCAGCCGATGGTACAGGTATTCCTGAAATGTGACCTGCTGCATATTCTCTTCGCCGAGTTCCGGCAGCACATTGGACACGTAACTATTAAACATCGAATTTGGCGAAAATAGAATAATTTGATCAGCATTCAGATTATCTCGATATTTGTAGAGCAAATAAGCAATCCGTTGCAGGGCAGCAGATGTCTTGCCACTACCAGCTGCACCATGAACAATAAGTAGCCTCCCTCGATCATGACGGATGATCCGGTTTTGCTCCTGTTGAATGGTAGCTACTATATTGTGCATATGTTTGTCTGTACCTTTGCCCAGAACCTGCTGTAAAATCTCGTCTCCAATGGTCAGACTCGTATCGAACATGGATTGAAGAACACCGCCGCGAATAAGATATTGCCACTTTTTCTCCAATTCACCTTGGATTATTCCTCCTGGTGTTGAATACTTAGCCGGACCGGGCTGGTAATCGTAGTATACACTCGAGACCGGTGCCCTCCAGTCGTAGATAAGGAAATCACCTCCACTTGCATCCGTAAGCGTCGAGATTCCAATATAGATTTGTTCTTGAGATGAAATTCCTTCTTCAATGAAATCAATTCGGCCGAAGTAAGGAACCTCCTGCATGCGGTGTAGCGTGGTCAATCTCTTGGATGCATGTCTGTGGGTGCTTTGACTTACTGACAGAGCTTGAGCCTCTTGTCTCAAGCCGATGATGGTCTCAAGAAAATCATGGAAGGTATCAATGTTCACCTTGATTTCATCCCAAAAGTGTTTGCGGATATTCACCACTTCGCTTCGGTGCCGGGAAGTTTCTTCCTGCAATTTACTGATTTGCTCTGTAATCATTTCCATAATACGGTCCACTCTTTTTTGCTCCTGCTGAAATGCTGAATTCATAGCAAACACTCCTTAAAAAATAAGTTATTTGGGGGTTGACTAATGAAGTTGTTTTGTTTTATAATTAAAATAGGGATAATTTATCTTATTTTAATTATAAAATGTATATCTATATAAATTTACCACGGTTTCTCATTTTTTTCAATATACTGTACATGATTTCTATCCTTTTCTTTTCATAAATGCTTTTTTAAAAAGTTAACTTTTGTTTTTTACTCTAAAAGGTTCATTAAGGCAGAATTAGAAAAGAATTCCACAAAAATAAAATTATAGTAAATAATAAAAGCGTAAGGCACCCGAATGGACACATCCGGGTGCCTTTTGTCGACAATCTGAAACCCTCCTAGAGGGTTTTTATTTTGTTATTTATACATACCTTTTATATTCTTCTTAGCATAAGCCATTGTATTCTCAACAGCCTTTTCATACTTATAAATGCCGTTGTCATCGGATTTTTTTCCATAGCTACTTTTGTAATATATTCTTGATGAAGTTTTCCATCTTACCAGATCTAAGCTAGTAAGATTGAAACAATACATAACGTTGTCATGCACGACACGTGGACAAATCAACTAATTTTGTTTATGAGTGGTGCCTGACACCATCATATGCTAGATTCCCAATTCTAGTATTTTTTCAAAATTTGGTTACATAAACAATCAAAATCTATCAATTTTAATAAACTATCATGAATTCAAAAAATAGGAGATGATAGTTATGGCAATTTCACAAGATTTGCTTATTGTAAAATATCATGTCGGTATTTATGGCCAATGGATCACTTTGGCCAACGTATCGAACTCTGATAGAATCATAAGTGGATGGAAAATAAGAGAATACGCAAGTAAAACTAAAGTGGGAACAACATTTACTTTCCCCTCTGGAACTGTAATTAAGGCAAAATCGCTGTTAATCGTGATGAAAGAAGGAGGTTCCGGTATCAACGGTGCCCCTGCAACTATTCCTGTAGTGCATGCGTCCGCATTGGGGCAATTAGGTCGTGATGGAGAAAAAATTATATTATTAAGACCTAATGACCAACAAGTAGATGAGTTAATTTTCAGTAGTTCTAGTACTAAGTACTCTGGAAAAACACCATTCCAAATTGACGGTTTTCTCTATGAAAATGAAGCCTTTGAACGGATATCCATAACCGATACGGACAAGGTTGGAGATTGGATAAAAGTAACTCCCCCTACCACACCAATCATTGCTTGGGGATGGGCTCCACTCGATAATATACCACCAACACAAGAATCCCACTCACCGACTAACGGTGCAACGAATGTCTTGATAAATGAGTTGGTGAAAGTAACCTTCAATGAGCCTATCCTTGCAGGTCCTTTTCTGCAAAGTGTAACGATTAAGGACGCCAATAATGTATCCGTCGGAGGCATTGAGGCAAGCGTATCCGGCAAAGTATTGACGATTGCCCACTCACCTTTCGATAACAACAAAATCTACACGGTGAATGTGCCTGTTCAAGCAGTCATAGATGCGGCGGGCAACGGTAACACAAGTGCGATTGGGTGGTCGTTCACGACAATCGCAATGCAACTAACCGGGACTCCAAACCTAGCAAAAATCACTTTCGACAAATCCACCACAGCTTTTCCCCAGGTTGCCGGCCTGGACGGAGCAGTTGAAGCAAATGCCCTCGTCAAAATCTACAGTAGCGTTACTAAGGAGAATTTTCTAGGAGGAACATTTGCAACAGCCACAGGTTCTTTTGTAACAAAGATTAGTGACGTCGCTCTGTCACTACAGGCAGTCTATGTAACCGCAACAGCTCCAGGAAAAGCGGAGAGTGCCATTACCCCAGTGTCGGCGTCAGTCACCGGAGTGGATAAGGTCTTAATCGTGAAATATCATTCTGGTAGCTATGGTCAATGGATCACTTTGGCCAATATTACGGACCATGATATCAATTTGACGAATTGGAAAATGAGTGAATACGTGAACTTTGATTTAGTGGGATCAACTTGGACAATACCAAATGGAACAGTGATTAAGGCCCAATCGCTTTTAATTGTTAAAAGAGTAGATGGTTCCGGTATAACCGGAGTTCCAGCAGATATTCCTGTCGTACAAACCTCATTAAGTCCAATACTTCCTTTTGGTCAAGATCACGAAAAAATCATCTTGCAAAATCCCTCCAACATCCAAGTAGATGAGCTTAATTTCTGGACGATGTTTAATGGTGTTTGTATTTGGCACTCTGGGCTTACTCTCTACCAAATATGTATTCCACCATCAGAAGCTCTCACAAATGTAGATGGCTTCGAACGAAAATCAGTCATTGATACGAATACTGAGGCAGATTGGAAGATTGTAAGAAGTCCGAATAATCCAATCAAAGCTTGGGAATGGGTGCCGAACACTAACCCTGATACCACTCCTCCAGTCGTTTTATCCACAGAACCAGCAAACGGAGCAGCGAATGTCACTCTGGACGCGGTTTTGAAAGTCACGTTTAACGAACCAATTATGTTGGGAACTGAGGAACCTACAATATACAGTTATTACGAAGGGCGTTTCATTTCTCCTCAAAAACTCCAGGCAAGCGTATCCGGAAACGAGCTATTGATTGCTCACACAGCATTCTGGAGCGGCGATTGGTGTGACGTCATTGTGCCTGTACACACCGTTACGGATCTAGCTGGTAACTCCTTCACTGATTCCATCTATTGGTCGTTTACGACGGGTGTTTTTCCACCTACAAACACACCGGATCTAAGTAAAATCATATTCGACAACAGCACACCTTCATCGGCTACGGTGACAGGATTGGACGGAGCAGTGGAACCGAACGCAGAAGTTACTGTCTACGGTTTGGGTCTTCAGTTCCTGGGAGTTACTATAGCCACAGCCACCGGATCATTCCAGTTAACCATCGACACGACGATTTATTCGGAACCTTTCGAATTGTATGCAGTAGCGCCTGGCAAAGCCCATAGTGCCCCTGTAAATTTGCAGTAATCTATCTAAAAGGTCCAAGTCACTGATTATAAAATATCATTTTGTTAATTAAGTAAGATGGCTTAGTCAAGATTAGAATATTAGCGTCAGGCACTACTAGTGGACAATTGTTAAAATTGTTCATCAATGGTGCCTGGCGCTAAATTCATTTACCTATAAAATCGAACGATGAGGTCAAAAAATGGAAATAAAAAAACAAGAATGTGGATTCCTGTTTTTCGCTTTATATTTATACCCAAAGATAGAAGTAAAATGAATATATATAATCAGTTATTTTTTTGGATCGATAATATCAGACACATTAATAGTCGAGTTTAGAGACCATAAATAGTTCTGCTTGAAACTTATCTAACATCTGTGAATAAGAGGCCTCCATAAGAAGTGGAAAAAGATCTTCGAGTGCGTCATTGTAATTTTGGCCCATGATTTCGCGTAATAAAACAATCCTTTGAAAGAGCATCGATTTATTAAAATCGATTCCAAGTTCATAGAGGCATTCAGATAGATTTTCTTTAGGGCATCGTTTAATTTTTCGTAATACCTTCTGATTTTTTTCAATAAACTTTTCGTTTAAGTAATGTGTCACATAATTGGTATAAATTATTTGACCGATATCATTTGTTTCTTTTTTAGAATAGTTGAACCCTATAACGTGATTTTCCCTATTTTCATGAAGAATATAGGTTTGATTCCCTCGTAAATGAGTGATAAAGCTTTTTACACTTTTATCGAACATTTTATTAAACTGGATGATTTGATGCAGTTTCCCTGCAAATTCTTGATGTTCTTCTCCAACCACAAATAACCGATCAACAATGGGCAACAGCTTTAATACCCCTTCTGATAATTGGCTGGATGCATCATAAATAATGATATTGTGTTCTTTTTTCATTTGTTTCACTTTTCGCTTTTGCTCAGTTAAGGATAATTTAGAAAAATCACTGATTAACTCACTCGAGGTATTTTCTTTTTCCAAAGTTCCATATGAAATAAAAGCAACAGACAAATTGGTGTTCATTTTCAGCCATTTATAAATAGAAAGGGACAGTTCAGTTACACCTGATTTCGCTTTCGGAGAATAAAAACCAACTAAATACACTTTTCTCACCTGCCTTAGTAAATCATATTCGCAGGTTGAATAAAGGCATGAGACAAACCTCTAGGATGATAAAAAATTCTGTTTTTTCGTTTGGACTAGTTTATATATTTATTAGTTTACGGTATTTCTTTTCTATGCCTCAAAAAATAAGGGTCAGACACTACCCATTGACAAACATTATAAATCTGTTCATACATGGTGCCTGACGCTATTTTTCATAGTGTCGTAGATGCAAGAGAACCTTCCCCACATTAAATGAAAAATACGACTATTATATATTCTGAAAAAATTTGAGTTTTCCAATCCAA
Organism: Peribacillus alkalitolerans; assembly: GCF_010882125.1. GTDB lineage: Bacteria > Bacillota > Bacilli > Bacillales > DSM-1321 > Bacillus_BN > Bacillus_BN alkalitolerans. The sequence continues at coordinate 292,814 of NZ_JAAGVZ010000002.1, forward strand.
GTTTTTATTCATTAAAATCGTGATCAATTACTGAGGACCTAACAATATAAATCTAACTTATTTATTCAAAAACAAAATAAATATATTTGTACAGGCATAAAATCAATTAGGAAACAAACCTGCCTTATGGGAATAAATCGGATGTTCGGAGGTGTTTTTGTTTCATGATGTAGATTAAGGAATACGAAGTTGCAGTAGTTGGTATTAATGCCAAAAGATTTCTCACAGCCATTACAACAGCAAAACAGAGATTACATGCTGTCATGATTAAAGAAGGCTCATTTGTTGTTTTTATACTATATAATTTGTCCATTGATCTCCGCTCCAGGCACTTGCTTTCCGCGGGGAGGGTGGGGGCCTCCTCGGCGTTACCGCCTGTGGGGTCTCCCACTTCTCTCTATTTCCCGCAGGAGTCAAGTGCCCTCCGCTACTATCAACTCAAAAAAACAACAAAGTTTACTAAAACAGACTTTAAGAACTATAACCAGTTAAATTGCAACAAATGAGCGCAACCACGGACTTATCCGTAGGTTCATTCTCAAGTAAAAATAAATAAATCACATTAGTATTGCATAATTCTATTATTTTATATATTATTTGTTTATAATAATTATAAATAAGTAATTATTATATTTTTATGATAATTACTTCATACAACATTTACACTTTAGGGGGAAATAAATATGGAAACTAAAGACTTTGCTAACGCTGGAAAGTGCCCGTTCCATCACGGTGGTGCTACTAGTCCTAAAACTACTGGTACTTCAAATAAAGACTGGTGGCCAAATCAGTTGAACTTGAATATTCTCCATCAGCATGACAGAAAATCAAACCCTTTGGGAGAAGACTTTGATTATGCAGAAGAATTTAAGAAGTTAGACTACCCTGCTCTTAAACAGGATCTTCGCGATTTAATGACTAACAGTCAAGATTGGTGGCCTGCAGATTATGGACACTATGGTCCCTTCTTTATCCGTATGGCTTGGCACTCCGCAGGTACATATCGTACAGGTGACGGCCGTGGTGGTGGCGGAACTGGCACACAGCGTTTTGCCCCACTTAACAGCTGGCCGGACAATGGAAATCTCGATAAAGCCCGTCGACTGCTATGGCCGATTAAGCAAAAATATGGAAACAAGATCTCTTGGGCTGACTTGTTTATTCTAACTGGTAATGTTGCGATTGAATCAATGGGTGGAAAGACATTTGGTTTTGGAGGAGGACGCGCAGACGTTTGGCATCCAGAGGAAGACATCTACTGGGGTACTGAAACGGAATGGCTAGGCGATAAGCGTTACACAGGCGATCGTGAGCTTGAGAACCCACTTGCTGCTGTTCAAATGGGGCTTATCTATGTGAACCCTGAAGGTCCAAACGGTAAACCAGATCCGCTTGCAAGTGGCCGTGACATACGCGAAACTTTTGCACGTATGGGAATGAACGATGAAGAAACTGTCGCACTAATCGCCGGCGGCCATACTTTTGGTAAGGCACACGGTGCAGGAGATGCAGCTCATGTTGGTGCAGATCCAGAAGCTGCTCCTGTTGAAGCACAAGGCCTAGGTTGGCTAAGCACATATGGTAGCGGTAAAGGTCGTGATACCATTACTAGCGGTATTGAAGGTGCTTGGACTGCTAATCCAACACAGTGGGATAATGGATTTTTTGAATTACTGTTTGGATATGAATGGGAGCTTACAAAGAGCCCAGCAGGCGCACATCAGTGGGCTGCTGTAAATCCTGCTGAGAAGCATCTTGCCCCTGATGCAGAAGATTCATCCGTTCTTGTTCCGACTATGATGACGACTGCGGATATGGCATTACGTATCGATCCAACTTTTGAAAAGATTTCTCGTCGTTTCTATGAGAATCAAGAAGAGTTTGCAGATGCATTTGCTCGTGCATGGTTCAAACTAACTCACCGTGACATGGGTCCTCGTGCAAGATTTCTAGGCCCAGAAGTTCCAGAAGAAGTTCTGATCTGGCAAGATCCTGTACCTGCTAGTGATTTTGAATTAACTAAATCAGAAGTAGAAAAGATTAAAGTCATGATCCTAGACTCAGGACTTACAATCAACGAGCTAGTTACAACGGCTTGGGCTTCAGCGAGTACCTTCCGTGGCTCAGATATGCGTGGCGGTGCGAATGGTGCTCGCATCCGACTAGCTCCTCAGAAGGATTGGGAAGTGAATCAGCCGGAACAGCTTGCAAAGGTACTGGATGTACTGGATAGCATCAAAAATCATCTAGATAAAAATATCAGCATGGCCGACTTGATTGTACTTGCTGGTAGTGCCGCAGTTGAAAAAGCTGCACGGGATGCAGGCTTTGATGTAAACGTTCCTTTTACTCCAGGCCGTGGCGATGCAACACAAGAGCAAACTGATGTAGAAAGCTTTGCAGTGCTTGAGCCTGTCGCTGATGGTTTCCGCAACTATCAGAAGAAGCAGTATAGTGTAAGTTCAGCAGAGCTACTAATAGACAAGGCACAGCTGCTAGGGCTTACAGCACCAGAAATGACTGCACTTGTTGGAGGTTTGCGTGTCCTAGGTACTAACCATGATGGCAATGGGCACGGAGTTTTCACTGATCGTATTGGCACACTTACGAACGACTTCTTTGTTACCCTACTTGACATGGGAGTAGCATGGGCGCCTGTAGGCGGAGACGTATTTGAAGCCCACGATCGCAAAACAGGTGAAGTAGTACGTACAGCAACTGGTGTTGATCTAGTGTTCGGTTCAAACTCAGTTCTGCGGGCCATTGTAGAAGTTTATGCACAAGACGATAACAAAGAAAAGTTTGTACGTGATTTTATAGCAGCTTGGGTCAAGGTTATGAATGCTGATCGGTTCGACCTAAAATAATAGAATAATAGTGTCAGGCACCATTCATGGGCAAATTTTTTATTATTGTCCACATGCGGTGCCTGACGCTATTTGATCATTATATTAATTTTTACTCACGGCCGGTCTTGAAATTCCTCAAATAATTCCCGAAGATAATCCCTTCGTCCATGTAATATTCTATGAATGATAATTGATTCTCCAGCGATCTTATAAAAAACTAAATATGGATGAACAACAATAAAGCGAAAACCTCGCTCGACAAGTGAGTACTTTTCTTCTGAAAGGACTGAACCTAAATTAGGAAAATCAGCAAGATCCTCTATTTTTGTATTTAGACTCTCAAGAAGTTTTTCAGCAGCAAAAACATTATCATGTGAAATATAGGAAAATAGCTCATCCATATCATCTACAGCAGCAGGAGTATACTTAATCAGCTTCTTTTGCAGCATTGATTTTTCTCCGAATTTGATCAATTACATCATCATGATTCATTAATACAGCTCCCTCAGCAACCTGCTTTTCTGCAACTAAGAGTTTTGATTGTAATCGATTTCGTGCTTCCATTCTTCTGAAGGTTTCATGGCTCATTACAACTAAATCAGCTTCACCATTTCGAGTAAGTATCACCGGTTCATCCAGTTCATGACAATATTTAGAAAAACCATTATAATCTTGACGAATCGTAGTAGAAGGTTTGATATTCAATAATTATCCCTCCTTAATAACATTATTTTGACTATATTATAACATTATTCTATATGTATATTCCTCGTGAGCAAATACTGTAGTTTATTTTCAAAAGTTGTAGTGAGTTTCTGATAAATTATCTGAATTGAATCAGAAAAAAGGAAAAATAAGAAAAAATTCCAAGATTTGAAAAAGGTTGTCTAATTTTAGCAGGTGTTTTTGAGGGATGAAAGGAAGTTCATACGACTGGCAGTAGATTCAATGAAAATTGTTACATATGAAAATAATGGCTATTAGTAATAAAGATAAGCAACGAAATTTAAGAATAAAGTATATATTCATAAATAAATTAGCCAAAATATACTCTTACACTACCTTCTTTCTGTGCTATTGATAAGCAGTTTTGAATAAAACTAAGGATTTGTTTTTGATCCCAAGTCAAGAAATCAATTTCAGACAAGGAACAATCACTTATATTGTTAAATTGCTTGTAATCATTCAAAGCCTTTTCAAATTGTTGAATTGAAAAAATAGAACTGTTGCCTGATCCACTTACTCCTGCATAGTAATCATTTGCATTAAGTAAATTGTACAGTATGCTAGCATATTCATTCCCCATGCTAAAACGTGCATAAGCAATTTCTTTTCCTGATTTATTGTAACCTAAAAAATCGTGACCCATTAATTATCCTCCTTCCAAATTTAAAATTAGGTACTAGAGATGGTATACAAATATTGAAATGAATATATTGGTTTGGTTTGGTTTGGTTTACCACTCCTTTCGTTTTTAACTATTTAAAATAATATTTCTTGAAACTGAATGGAAGAAAAAAGAGTGTTAATGTAGCTTAACGTGAGGATTCAATTAAGAGGTTTTTCAAAGACGCAGGTGTGTTGTGCGGTAGCCTACTAATTATTTCATGGTTTTCCCAATTTGTCACCAGCCAATGTTAAAAATATCCAAGCGTTTTAGCTACGCCAAACCTGTTAATCAAGGAATGATATTAAGGTCATATATTGAGGTTGTTGTGGAATTTAAAATGAGGTGTGATAAAACTCAACATAACATATTTACAGTAAACAGTGTATGGTACCACTCATGGACAAAAATAGAGAAACTGTCCACGAATGGTACCTACATTATCCTGTATTCTTTATCATTAACTAGTGGCTAATCATTTCCCACATTTCCTAGATATTTTCTTAGTATCACCTTAGCCTCTATAATCCCTGCCTCGGTTAAATAAACTGATTTAGATCTAATACTTACTCTAATCAGATCCCTTTCAGTAAGATCATTTAAGATTTCAAACTGATATCCCTTCCAGATTCTCCTTAATTCTCCGGGAAGGTTACTTTCATTCCATGATGTTAAGTATAGCAATAACAAAGTTAGTTCCTTAATCTTTCTTCCATATCTAATAAAACCCTTTCAATATTGTTTTCACATTGATAAACAGCTTCTGGTACCATTCATGGACAAATCAAGTGATTTGTCCATGAATGGTACCTTACGCCTTTTCCCACAGAAACTGTTGCCTATACTATCAAGTTATTGTTTCCCACAACATTTCTTATACTTGTTTCCACTTCCGCAAGGGCATGGATCATTGCGTCTAATTTTAATCCGGTCACGAAAATCTATTACATTTGAACGGTTCTGTGTTTGGTGATAAGTTGAAGAAGGCAAAGGTTGTAAATGTCTTTCCTCTTTTTTACGTAATTCTGTTGGTGAATAGCCTTTCAGAGACCACATACGTGTATGATTATGAACTTCCATGATAAATGCTGTTAGTTGTTGTACAAATTCGAAGGAAGGAAACTCGAGCTTACTTTGCAAATACTCGATCAACATCGACGGGTGCGCATCCGAGTTGATCATATATAAGAATTGATAGGCGATTTCATTTTTTTCTTGAACCGTCAAATCATAAGAATTCGAAAGAAATCGAAGGAACTTTTCCATCTCAGGTGTTTTGTCGATGAAACCTGGAGTTCCTGCTTTTAATAGCTGTTTCTTTGTAAATGGATAATAATTGATATCGGTTCTCGTTTTATGTACCTCTATCAGGTTTTTTGCATTAAAAATACAGCGGTTCTCCATGTATCCACCATAGGATGAAATAGAATTCCTTATCTGAACATAATAGTCACTGGCAGATGAAATAACATCGAAATACTCCACGATATCAACTTCCCGTTTTGACAAGGCACTGATCCGATCAAGCATTTCGGAAGAATCCATAACACCATAATAATACAGCATCCCATGGGTCAAGCGTATCCATTCAGTATTTATGAGTATTTTATCTTGAAACTCTACCCGATCAACTTCTGCAAATTGTTCGATAAGCTCCAAAGGCATCATTAATAACTTTTGGCCATCCTTTATGACTGGAAAAATAATACCCAACCTCCTCATTGTTGTAATTTTGGATATCGGATATTCATCACTAAGTAGCAACGTTCCAGAATTTTTGATGATTTGTTGGATTAAATCAGTTCTTTCCTGATCTAAAGTAAATAAGACTTGTTTAAAATGGAAAGGGATCGACCGTGAAAGTTCGCCTGCCAACTCTCCCTTTTTTAGTGAACTCATTCCTTTTAGCTTAAGCTGTTTACGGATTTCATCTAATTCATCCTTCGTCAGTAAGCGTAAAAAATCAATAAGCTGGCACGGTGTTTCAATCTCCTTCCAAAGCTTTTCTTCCCTTTTCACCTGTAAATGTCGAGTATACTCTTTTGCACCTTCGATTGCATTTATCATTTTATTCATCGTTTTTTGATCAAGTTTATCCATATTCGACTCCTTATCTATAGCAGCTGTCACTTCCCCATTTTGCGATGCTGGGTAGTTACAGGAACTTTCGGTTATTTTCCTTCTAACAAATACTATACATATTTCATTCCTCGTTTTGAAGCGCGAAACTGTAAACGCCCACTTCCTCAGAAGTACGCTTGTTTATCTCAAGAAATAAGGGACGAGAGACAAGGGGACAGGTCCTTTGTCCCGGGAAAATTAGTAAATAAATTTCATTTCTGTTTGTACGATATTTTCTATTTTAGTAAAAAAAATGCAATCAATAACCCAAGATAACGTAGACGTCAAATAAGCCCCTTCTACGTAGGTGGGGCTTATTTGATGTCTACCTTTATGCTGTTTGTTTTCCTTTCCACACCAACAAACCCTCCATTTTTGTCTATTATCAGTACCTGACACACCTTTCGACCGTTTTGACCATACATGTCATGCACTAGTATTTTCGGAAGCAAAGAGACGATTCATGTGCTCTTCGACAATCGAAAGAAGCAGCAGAACCGTCCCCATGATTCACTTGCTGAAGCACTCATCAGGATCACATGTTATTCTAAGGAAATCTTCACAACGTTGGGCATTTTTAGTGTACGATATTTATCTTCTTGTTTTTTAACTCTAAAATTAAAAGGTTTATTTTACTAAAATAAAGCTCTTAAGAATAATTAATGGATTTCTCTTCACAAACTCCTTCATAGATTGTGCTACTTCTTTCCAATCTGGTCCAAATATATTCCTCTAAAAATGGAATCAAAAAAAACCGGGAGGTGACAGGCACCCCTCGATTTTTGTCAATTATTTGTAGATTACAATAGATCCTACAGATTTGTCTTTGGATTGACCATTTACACGAACTTTTAGACCATAGTTGGATAGATTACGTCCAGCATCTGGCATAAATGTATTCATGTAGTTGTTGCTATCGTTAAATAGAGATACTGCTTCTTGGCTAGATATCGTTAGTGATGAAGTCGGGTACCTTAAATCCAGTCCAGAAGTTGGATTTAATCCAAATGCCGCATCTGCAACGTGAAAATTAGATTTAGCTTCAACAGGCTCTTTATTAAGAATATTCCATTTTAAGCTTGTTCCTAAGTGCGCATCCACTACACCAAGGTAACCATCTCCAGGATGAATACCAGTCCAGTTATTCGTATAGCTATCATCCACATACCATACCACTAACCCACCATCATAGCTCATTAGAGAATTGCCAAGCTTAATATTCTTAAGACCTTCGTCAACACCTTGATGATTACGCCATTCTAATAGATAGTAGTGATCTGTAAGCTTGTTTCCATCCATTTTTTTGAAGCCTTTTAAGCTAAATGGAGTAGTTGTTTCTTCTGCTCCATCCTCAACTACAGTCTGACCATCTGCAACCACTTTAATGTTGTCTGCAAAGAAACCAACATGGGAAGTACCCCAATCTGTTGCATAGCGAATACGAAGTTGGATTTTTTTGTTAGCATAAGCTGATAAGTCAAAAGATTGAGCCTGCCATCCATTTGATTTACCAGTAAATCCAGGCATTGAATTCAAGATTGTAGGATAGCCTTCAGGAACCACATCAGAACGAGTATTGCTATTGCCTAGTGATTTCCAAGTATTGCCTCCATCTTCTGATACCTGAACAAACGCGAAATCCCATTTTTCTTCAGTATCATACCAAGCATCAAATGTTAATGTCGCAGAAGTTTTTCCTGTTAAATCAACAGATGTAACCATGTTACTATCAAGCTCATCTGCCTCTCCACCCCAATATTCATAGCTGCCAGCAGCCGGGACATTTAAAGGAGTTTTCTTTTTAGGAAGATTTATTCTTACAGCCTGATTGTTTTTACCAAGTGGTGAATTGGCTTGATCTAGTAAGAACTGAGTTCCTTTTGTTGAAACTTCGTCCCAGTTTACAACTGTTGGAGTTGTCCATTTTCCACCTAGAATAGATTGGAAATATTGTTTTGCCCATGGTGAAAAACCAGTTGGTTCAGTACCAGGGACTTTTCCAGCCCAAGATCCTACAGACATCACAGACCAATACCCTATTGCTTCACCATTACCTGAATATATAGTGTCATACTCATCTGGTAGTCCTAAGTCATGCCCGTATTCGTGGGCAAATACTCCAGTGGCTCCATCTTCAGGCATAATAGTGTAATCGTAGAACCCTGGCAATCCTTCACCTGTTCCATCTTCATCATAGAATATTGCTGAACGATGCGACCAGATAGCGTTATCTTCTAAGACACCACCACCTGCTTCTTGTCCCATACCAGCATGGATAATTTGTAGGTGATCGACTAAACCATCAGATTCCCAATAGTTTCCGTCTCCGTCTAAATCATGCGGATCTTCTAAGTCATAGTCTTGTAGAGGAATACCTGCAGCTTTTGCAGCTTTATATGTATCTACCAATAATTGTTTAGGGCCTCCTGGGCTAACGTTATCATGCCCGCCATCCCCTCTATCACCACCATAAAATTCAGCAGTTCCAGGAACTTTTAACCAGCCATATACTTTCCCTTCAATGGTATAAGTTCCACCGGATTGCTCTTCATAATATTGTTTTTGTGAAACTAAATTTTCACCATTAGGTCCGGTTACTCCATTATCACCAAAAATCATGTCTTCGAAATGCTTAGTATTATAATCTTTGTAATAGTTTCCAGTTTCTCCTGGCTGAATGTTGTTGTGCTCAAATTTATCGAACTCAACCATGATTGTTAATAATTTACCTTTCTTTTGCACTCCAGGAGATTTCCCTTCACTGACAGGGTCTGGGTTTCCTTTTAAATGACCATTCTTGTTTCCATTTCCATTTAAAAGTCCGTTATTAAATTCCTTAGATTTTTTCAGCTTAGCAGATGCTGCAGCTTTAACCTTTGCTGCTAATGGATTGGATTCTTTTGATTTAGTCTGTTTCCCTTTCACATCAAGGTAGTTCTTAAGGAATGCCTTCTTTTGAGCTTCAGAAGCATCTTTTGAAATTAGCCCTCTTTTAACGAAAGACTCTATTAATTTTTCTTCATTGATAATTGCTAAATCTAGTGATCCATGATAGTGACCCTTATGGTCGTTATGAACGTGTGATTCTGCTTTTTTTAGGATATCCCCATCTTTATACGAGATTACTGTTCCCGGGAATCCCGCGAAAAGAGTACCTGCAAGCATAACGGAAGATAGACTCGTTTTAATAAACTTATTCAAATATTTCCCTCTTTTCAAAAAATAAATCGGCCGTAGAAACATAATATTCTGAATCCTCAATAACAACAAGGGTACATATACTCTTCCTAATAATGTTAAAAAATTACCAATTATAGGTATTTAGAAAGTGAATCTACTAAACTAGCAGGATAAAAGAACTGGAATATTTTTCATATTTTTTACTACTTGCGAGTATTCTTTCTCTCCAGGTTTGACGATGTAGTTTCTTCTTCACTTTGACAATCCAGCGTTTTGCCTTCTGGTACCATTCAGCTAATATTTTCTTGCATAACTTCTTCGATCTTCTCGAATACACCCCATAATGTCGAATCGTTTTGAACTGTTCATCCGGAATATGGCGATAAGTCTGGAAATAAACTCTTCCACACTGATGGTTTCTGTCTTTTCTTTTCCAATAAATAGTGTCAGGTACCACACATGAACAAAATAATATGATTTGTCCATGCGTGGTACCTGACACCTTTTCACGACCAAATTCATTTATGGCCGTTTCCACAATTTTGTTTGCGCTCTCATAATCGGCAACAGATTGATAGTTTGCTACTGCTTCTCCGCCTAACTCTCCTTCAATAACTCGTTTTACTCCATCAGCTTATTGCTCATCTTTATCCTATCCTTATTTGACTTATTAAAATTTCGCTGAAATCCCATCTACGTGATTGTCGATTCCTGACTATTAGGGGTAACGCTCTATTCTTAAAAATACTTAGTTTACTAGCGAAAGGCCGGACTCATTAAGAATCCGGCCCTATTACTAGATTAAGAAGATCCGTAGCTACTATTATTCTTTACCTTATCAATCCAGGAGCTGGCTGTCTCATTCAAAACAACATTAAGGTCTTCGATAATCTTTTTGCCAATAACTTGTAACCATTCACGGCCTGCCTATTCGCCAAAGGATATAAAATGGAGCAACATCGGACCCCTTCATAACCTTCTCGAATGCTCAAAAAAATCTTTAAATTTGGACTGCAATCTTACTATCTACTGATTTTTCAACGACAACACCGTCGAATGTAGCTTTATAAATTTTATAAATATCCTCTTTTAATAGAGTCATTGGACTACGAGCTAATATACGCTTTTGCTCAACCGCATCATTCGTTAAACTTTCAAGTGCATCCTCTTGAATGTCAAATCCTTTTAATGAAGATGGAATATTTACATCTTCTACTAATCTTTTTAACTCTGCTACACATTTAAATGAAGCTTCCTCTTGTGAAAGATTTACAGAGCTAAAGCCCATTGCATCATAGATATCTTTCATCCGTTTTTCACAGTTTTGACGAATATAGCCCATTACATATGGAAGTAATACGGCATTTGAGTCACCGTGTGCAATATGGAATTGCCCGCCGAGCGGATAAGCTAACGCGTGTACACCAGCTACCCCAGCATTGAAGAATGCAAGTCCTGCAAGGTAACTTCCGTAGCTCATATCGGTACGAGCTTGTTTGTCCTGACCGTTTGATACAGCTGTGCGAATCGAGTTGCTGATTAAGCGAATTGCTTGCAATGCTAATGCATCAGATACAACGCTCGCATTTTTAGAAATATAAGCTTCTACTGCATGTGTAAGTGCATCAACGCCTGTTGCAGCAGTTACTTTTGGAGGCAAGGAAATCGTTAGAGCAGGGTCAACAATCGCAACATCAGCTAATAAATAGTCATGCGCTACAACATCTTTTGTGGTTTCTAGTGATAAAACGGAAATATTCGTCACCTCTGAACCAGTTCCAGAAGTTGTTGGGATTAAGATTTTCGGAAGACCTTTTTTCGTAATCTTTTTCGTACCAGTTAAGTTTAAGTAGTCTTCTACTTTACCTTCATGTGAAGCTAATACACCTGCAAGCTTAGTTAAATCTAACGCACTACCTCCACCAATTCCAATAACCATGTCGAATTGATTGTCACGAGTGTAGGCAACCAATTTTTCTCCAATTGCTAGAGGGGGCTCAGGTACAACATCTTTATAAATTTCTGTAAAATACCCTGCTTCTTCAAGTGGATCTACAACTTTATTTGTTAATCCAATGTCTATTAAGAACGGGTCAGTTATTACAAGAATCTTTTTCACATCAAAGCGATTTATTTCATCTAAAAGGTGAGCTAGAGAATCCCATCCGGTATAACTAATTGGTGTAAAGGTAATTTTTTCAGACAATTTTGGGTCACTCCTTAATTTTGATTCCAAACGACAAGCTTCGTTTCCGTCATTTCATGGATTGCATATTTTAATCCTTCTTTACCCGTGCCGCTTTCCTTTACGCCACCGTACGGCATTTGGTCTACACGGTACGTTGGAATATCGTTAATCATGACACCGCCTACTTCAAACTCTTTTGAAGCTTTGAATGCTGTTTGAATGTCATTTGTGAAAATCCCTGCTTGCAGGCCATAATTGGAATCATTAATTGCTACAATTCCTTCTTCGACAGAAGAAATTCTATTTACAACTACAATGGGTGCAAAAACTTCCTGGCAAGATACTTTTAGAGTGGAGTCTACATTCGTTAAAATGGTTGGCAAGAAGACTCCATTTTCAATCTTGCCACCTGTTACGATTTCAGCTCCGTTCTGGGCAGCTTCTTGCACCCAGATAAGTGCCCGTTCTTGTTCATCAGGATTGATCATTGCGGAAATATCCGTTGTTTCTGCAAGTGGGCTGCCAATCACTAACTGCTTTGTAGCAGCTGTAAATTGTTCAATAAATTCATTGAATAATTCATCCATTACATAGGTACGTTGTAATGAGATACAAACTTGACCTTGATTTGAAAAAGCTCCAGCAACACATTTAGGAACGATTTGGGATAAATCAACATTTTTGTCGATGATTAATCCAGCGTTCGAGCCCAGTTCAAGAGCAACTTTTTTCAACCCAGCTTTGTTGCGAATACCAATCCCAACAGACGGGCTGCCAGTGAAGGTAATCATCTTTACCTTGTCACTTGTAACCAAAGTATCTCCTACGGTTCTACCACTACCTGTAATAACGTTAAAGGCACCTTTAGGCAAAGCCGTTTGATCAATTAATTCAGCCAAAAACAGTGCTGAAAGTGGCGTTTGTGATGCAGGCTTAAGAACGATTGTATTTCCGGTTGCAATCGCAGGCCCCACTTTATGTGCTACTAAGTTTTGCGGGAAGTTAAAGGGTGTAATGGCCCCAATTACACCAAGTGGCTGCTCGAGCGTGTAACCGAAGCGGTTTGCTCCGTTTTTCGCAGCATCCATCGGAATCATTTCTCCAGTTAATCGTTTTGCTTCTTCAGCCGCAAATTTATAGGTTTCAATCGTACGATCTATTTCTCCCAATGCGAATTTGATTGGCTTTGCTGCTTCTAAAGAGATAATTTCAGCTGCCTTTTGGCGGTTTTCTATGAATAGTTTTGCAATATGTTCTAAAATCGCTGCACGCTCATAGGCGGTCAGTTCTGCCATTTGTTTACTAGTGTTGTAGGCGATGTCAATTGCTTGTTCCACTTCTTCACGTGTTGCTTGTGGAATTTGTGCGATTACTTCTTTAGAGTAAGGGGAGTGGAGATCTGCAAATTTCTCTGTAGTTTTCCATTCACCGTTTACGTAATATTGCTTTTTCATTTAACTTACCTCTTTCAAATCTTCTTTTTTAGATGATTCCAAAGAATCTTTTACAAATGTTTGATCAACTTCTCCTTTAAAGAAGTCTTTACCATAAATTAAGAAGCAAAGTAGGATTCCTACTGCAAATGCCCATGAAGCACCTTTGATTACAAGGAGAGCAGCTACAACACCAGCAATTCCTAAATCACGTTGGCTTCGCGCCTGCATAGCCCCAATCCGGACACTTACATACCCTTGGACCAGCAAAGTCAAAGCTAATGCTACGGGAAGAATCGGTTGAACCAAACCTACGATTGGCAATAATAATAATCCGGTATTTGTGCCCCAACGGAAAGATCCAATTCCTCCAAATAAGGCATTCATCGCTTTTTTTCCTTCTTTAAAGCGTTCAATTACTACAACCTGCATCGCTGCCCACATCGGACCGCACATGGTAATATCAGGACCAATTATACTCATCACTGCGTTTCTTCCACCAAAAATTAAATGTGCACGGTTTGGATTGTAATCAACTTTTTCATCGGTTCTTACGACATCCGATTCTGAAAGCAATGCTTTCGTTTTAAGAACATCACCGAAAACTACTAGGTAAGTAGCTAGTACGGCAGGGAGTGCTTTTAGAAAAAAAGATACAGCTGGAATTCCTAATCCGAATACAGTATACTCCGCCCAAAGGGTAGCAAAATCCGGATTACTAAATCCCCATTGAATATCAGGCCATTTTGCTTCTCCAAATAGCGGAGCGACAATAACTGCGAGAAAAATCGCTGGAAGAATACCGAGATTTCCTAATAGAGTAAATAAAAATCCTTTATTCTTTTTTCTAATTTGTTCAAATGCCTTTGAAAAAGTAAGGAAAAAGGCAAAACCAATACAGATTGTAATGGTAATTGGGAATTTGCCGAATTGGCCAGTTTCACCAAATACGGCAACTACGGCTCCAATACCAGCTCCAAGAATAATTCCTGCTTTGATTGCATTTGGGACCATATGAACAACTTTACTAGCTAAGCCCGTAACACCAAGAATGATTGATAAAATACCTAAGGTTAACTGAAAGGCAATCAGTGCATAAACCCGATCAGGCCCCTCATCAAATTGAGTAACAAACAAAACAATTAGCGGAATCGCTGGTGTAATCCATCCTGGAATAACAGGATCACCGAGGATATGGTGAAATAAATAAAGCAGTCCATTTAATACAACAACCGCTAATGCAACCTCGAATGGCATGCCTAAATGTTGTCCTAATAGAGTAATAGCTCCTAAGTCTACTGCACACATTAATAGACCCTGAATATAATCTGGCCATTCAAAACGGTAATGAACAAAAGGTAACCTAATTTTAAAAGTCCCAGCTGGTATGTATGGTGATTCTGCACCATGTGTACGATTTTTCCATTTCATAAAATAATTCATCCCCTTTTTCGGTTGTAACCCCTTACATTATTTTGTAAATATACTACCCCTTTATAATGAATACGTAACCATTTTTGATATAAAAAAAATAACTCTTCCCCTTTTTGGTTGTAAGCACTTACAATTTTATTGTCAATATACCACCCCTTTAGTATATTCATAGACTGAATACGTAACCATTTTTGAGAAAAGAAAATAATTCTTGGTATTCCTTCCCTCAAGAAGGGAAGGTTGAAAGAGCTTGTACTATGAACCATGTCACATAAAATGGTTACGTATTCATTTTTCGCAAAATAGAAAAAACAATTTTATTGTTTATTCTCTATTTTTCTAGTTGTTCTTCTGTTAAATACTTTAACAGGTTTAGTTATTTTAATGCAATAATTTTTTTTATTTTCTATCATTTTAATCAATTCAGAGATCGCCAAGTATCCTAGATTTTGCTCTGAGATACTGCCAACAGTAGTTAATTGAATTAATCCATGATGACTAAGGTCTACGTTATCAATCCCAATGATACTTAAGTCGTCTGGAATAATTATATTCTCACTAATGGCATTGTCTATCAAATTTAATGCTAGTGAATCTGCACCAGCACAAATGGCAGTAGGGCGGTAATCGAGTTTCATTAATTGTTGAAAAGCACGTGAAATATCTTGTTTAGACGTATCAGTGTTAAAGATATATTGTTCGGATAATGGTAATTTATAATCTTTCATCGCTTGAAGAAATCCTAAATAACGATTGTTAAATGTGCTGACGGTCAATGGTCCACCAACCCATGCAATGGTTTTATGCCCTAGCTCAATCATATTTTTTGCAGATAAGTATCCAGCTTCAAAATTATCAATTTCAACAAAGTTTTCATTATTTTTGTGCTTACGATTGTATGTTATGAATGGAATATCCATTTGTTTGAGCTTATCGAAAATCGGATCATCAATCAAAATACACGATAAAATGATGCCATCCACTCTGTTTTCAAAAGCAGTTGCATATGCTTCAGGTAATTTTTGATCGTTTACGTATTGTACGTTTACACGGTACCCCATTTCATTTGCATATGTGATAATGGCGGATGTAGTATCAACAAAAAATGGGTTGTGTAGTGGTCCGGATAAAAGGGCAATTGTATTTGTTTTATTTTGAACAAGTGATCGTGCATGCGCATTAGGTATATAGTTTAATTCGTTAATTGCTTTAATAACCTTATCAAGAGTAGGTTTTTTTACTAATTCAGGCGTGTTTAATACACGTGAGACGGTCGTTTGGGATACGCCTGCATGTTTTGCAACGTCTTTCGATGATACCAAGGCGTTACCTCCTTTTATGAAATTGCTTTACATGATTGTTTAATGTTGATAATACAACATTTTAAACAAACGTACTATATGGTTTAGTTTTTTTATTCTAAATAATAATCTTGCTTGGTTTTATATTCAAATAAAAACCACCATCTTGTAAATAACAACCATTTTATTTAGGATTGTTTGAAAAAAATATACGAATTTATTCTTGTGTACGAAAATGTGTAAAAATATACAAGACATGGGACTTGCTATCCACTTGATAGATACACTCCCACCCATGACGAACAAATAATTGTTTTCCAAATTTTCATCGTGACACCCCTGTCACATCTCTCAGTGGGAGAAGCTTGCTAAACCTAGATGAAGAAAACCAGTTGAACCCAGAAAAAATCCAGTCATTTTCAAAATTTGACATTTTGTCCATGACTGGTACCTGACGTCTTTTCCTGCTGAACGCCCTATCGCAATCACATATTATTCCAAGGAAATCTTCACAACATCATCTAAATATTTTGTTGTATTATATCCATAAATCTCCAGCTTTTTAGGAATCACTTTCTCTCCAGCATTGTTACTACGTAACCATATGTTTTGAACTGTAAGTAAATAACGAGGCTGCTCAATTTCTTCATATATGAAAGGGCTTTTATTCATATCGTATTCAATCCCGTTTTTATCCAAAAGCACACCTTCAGTATTCATCTCCATTGAAAGAGGTTCACTTTCATCCTCACTCACAATCTGGAATTGAAGCGAATCAAATGCTCGATTCTTGATTTCATGATTGCTTATGGCTACATGGGTAGGCTGTCCGACTTCCACCTTGTCAATGGAGATTGTACTGCCTGCATATTCAAAGGATTGAGGATATTCTTGTGATGCATCTAGTTGGATTGTTTTTGGGTCATCAAACGTTAACTGTACAGATTTAAATTGAACGTTGATCTCTTTTGGTTTTTCACCAAAAAGAGGGTCAAAATATGCTTGAAATGGAGTCCAATTTATTTCATGATGTAAATCTAAAAAAGAGTTACCATACATATCAGCTTTCACTTTTTGATTGTTCACTTCTAGATTGTCAAAATTTAGAACATCTATTCTCTTTTCCGACTGTTTATAATTAATAGCATATTGCATAATTGTCGTTGTTGGAGCAATTATTAGTTTATCAAATCGAACAGGGATCCCCTCGACTTCTGTTACTTCATCCAATGCATATTCTTTGGAAGGCATTTTTGTAACAGGGATCTCGAAATTCCAATCCCCTGTTTTAAGTTCCCTGTTCTCGTAAGCTACTAAAGAATTTTGTTCAGAGGAATCACGAATCAACTTCTGAAGCTTAATAATCTTGAGTTTAATTGTCCCTTTATCCTTTTCGAGTGGCATTAGACTAATCTTCCCTTGAAACACGTTCTTTGCTTCTTTATTTACATCCGATTTAAGGTCAAGAGGATAATACCTTGGATTTGCTACGTATCTCATGATTTCATGCTCGTTCTCTACAAAAACCCCATCATGATATTCCATCACATATTGATTATTTTCTTTTATATCTTCTATTTCATAAAAAACAAGTGTCTGCACATCATCAGCAACCACGCTCTTGATCGTAATTTTCACTCCATCACTTTCCGCTTCCAGGTTCAGCCTTTCACCTAGGTTCTGTTGAAGAAAGGCACGTAATTCCTGATTATCTTCAGTCCAGGTATAGTAGAGGTTGGTAAATATCCCGGTAACAATAGCTATACCTATTAAAAATGCGAATACACCTACGAAAACAAGTCCCCTTCTTTTACGTTTCTTGATCTTATGTTGTCTTTGCTTATCCTGTTCTGCCAGCCTATCTTTAACTTTATCCATGAAACCAGATGGCACATGCAATTCTTTAATCCTCTCAGAAAGATTCAACATGGTTAACATGACTTCCTGAAAAGTAGCCAGATCCTCCTGACATTCTTGACAATGATAAATATGTACCTCAAGATCGATCTTTTTCGATCGAACCATGGCTCCTTCTAAATAATCGATGTAATCCTTATGAAACTCCTTACAGCCATTAAAGCTCGATTCGTACTCCATTTTTTTTCTAAGTGAATAGATTCCAGAAAACAAAAGCTCTTTCATCTTTTCCACTGAAAATTGGAGAAGATGTGCCACTTCCTCCTGGGAGAGTCCTAATCCATATGTAAGGACCATTGCGTCTTTCTCGTACTCTTTTAATTGATCAAGTGCTTTTAATAAATCATGACGTGGTTCACTTTCTTCTGAAGATAGTAAATCTCTATCATCAGATAGCTCCCGGCATGTATGTATGAAAATAGATGTAACCCATGTTTCGAAAGATGGTTCATTATTAAATCGAGGCAATTCCTTGTGGACTTTTAATATAGACCGGTAAAAAAGCTCTTCCAATTGCTGCTGATTACTAAAATAGGAAAAACCAAGTTTATAGAAGGTTTGTTTATGCAAATCGAACCAATCGACGATGGATCTTACGTCTTTATCTCTAATTCTAGTAATTATAATGGAATCTAATTTTGTTGAAATCATAAATTGCTCCCCCCTTTACCATTCTGTTTATACCTAATGATATAAGGTGAGAAAGTTGTTGGCAATATCTGTTAGTAAAAAATAGAACTCCAGCTTTTTAATCCTCGATGAATTAACTCCTTATATTTCGTATTATCTGATTGACCGGATTAAAGATGAAGTTGATGGTAGGCTAATAATTCACTCCAATTTTTTCTTTGTTATTTTGCAATGGATAAGAAAACGTAAAAAGGCAACGCCCTGTATAGGGTTAGTTGCCTTCAATTAATATAATCTTTACAGCCATTTCAACGTGGCTTGAATGATTAGTGGTAGATTTATTTAAGAACTAAATGCGACACGTACTAAACGTGACACGATGTATGTGGAAACACATATTGATGCTGGTGAGTTTACAATTTCATATTTTTTTTATCCAATGGATTGCATTTTAATCACTGT
Source organism: Peribacillus alkalitolerans (assembly GCF_010882125.1). Taxonomy (GTDB): domain Bacteria; phylum Bacillota; class Bacilli; order Bacillales; family DSM-1321; genus Bacillus_BN; species Bacillus_BN alkalitolerans. Next base: position 311,716 of record NZ_JAAGVZ010000002.1, read on the forward strand.
CCACTATTAGTGTAATTATATATCCCCATCATAGTCCTACCGTCTTTACCCGATACAGACCTTCTTGTTATACAACTATCCTGAAAATATATATTCTTTTTGGTCATTGAACTCCGATTTTAAATAAACTTCATTCATTTCCTTTTTGTGCTTTTTCAGGCTATCCAAAATGCTGATAAAGAAGCGTAAAATTATGCGGACGTTCCCACAACCCTTGTTTTCCCTTAATTCCATACCGCTTATGGTTTTTTTCCAAAATGCTGGAGGTACCCCTATTAAAGTAATTTTCCTAAATAATACGGCATTTGGCATCGCCACCAAACCCAATCATGCGAAACATCTTCGCCCCACTCATCAAACCATGCTGGAATTAGCTTTTCTTCAAAGGCTTCTTTTAATGTAAAGTATGAAGGCAGCCCATCCTGTTCCCAATCACCCTGCCCGGTACAAATAATGATATCTGCTGAACGATATCGATCAATAAACCAGCCGTCATTTTGATTCCATATGTAATCACTCGGTGAATTTTCGTATACAAGCGGATCATTTCCGTAATCCCCAAAAAAGAAACGCACATCGTAAACACCACTAAGTGCAACGGTTGTTTGGAAGACATCCGGATGTCTCAAGAAAAAGTTCAAGGCATGATATGCCCCCATACTACACCCCGTTGTCATCATTGGATCAAACCAACCTGTTTTATGTTTAATAAATGGAATAGCTTCTGAAATCACATAACGGTCATATGCTTCATGAGCTAATGCACGGTCATGCGCCGGTTTTGAGTCATGCAGCCAACTTTCGCTATCTATACTAGCCAATGTAAAAAACTGAACTTTTCCGGATTCAATAAAGTCATGACACACATCAATCATTCCAAAATCATCGTATTCAAAATGTGTCCCTCCTGATGAAGGAAAAACTACGATTGGCATGCCACTGTGTCCATATCTGTTCAACGGCATTTCACGTCCTAATTCGCCACTCCAATGGTTTAACTGTTCTAAATGCATAGAAGAATCTCCAATTCCTTATTTTTTCGACCATGTACAAAACGGATAATGTCATCGACTTCTTCATACGAATCTGCATTAATCGCATAAAATTGATTTCCTTGGAGTTCCGCAAATGCATCTGGAATGCGCCGTTCAAACTTCACACGGTCGCCAAATCGTTCATAAATAGCATTCGTATCGTGTTTATACCCATACGCATCACGCTGTGTTACACCGACACAAAACTGGTTTTCGGCATCGGACTCCTTAAATTCTCCTCCTGTCACAAGAGAAGCATACTGAGCAAATAAATCAATAGAGTACGCGAAATTGTACATATCAATCGTGTAGCCGCCAGCCAAGCGGTTATTATATTCAAGTGCAACATAATCCCCATCTTCTAATTTAAAAAACTCAATATGGAAAAAGCGTTCTTTCATGCCAAATGCTTTCACAATCGCCTTTCCATAAGTTTCGAGCTTTGGATCAATTTCTTTTTGAATCACATAAGCTAAATCCAACTGATCCTTAACGAGTTCCAGAGTTGGCACATTATATGTAAAGCTAGTTTGGAAAACAATGTTCCCTTTCTGATCCACTAAACCATCAAATGTACAAAGCACGCCTCCTTCGACATATGGTTCTAAGAAGTACACTTGTGCTTCTCCCCATTCTTCTTCAAAATGACGTACAGCCTCTTCTGAACTTAATTTAAAGGTTGCAGCTGATCCAACTCCATTATCTGGTTTAGCAATAACTGGCAGTCCTAATTCATCAATGGCTTTAGATAATTCTTCTTTAGTTTTAACGATTCTTCCTTCTACAACAGGCACATCTGCTTTTTTAAACAGCTTCTTCATTTCAGATTTATACTTAACTTTTTTCAAGTCATTCGGTTTATTGCCGTACACGTTAAATTGTTCACGCAACTGCGCATCAAGTTCTAACCAGTATTCGTTATTGGATTCAATGCGGTCAATTGGACCATGTTTATAAAATAAAAATGCAACAGCACGTTTCACTTCATCTACATCTTCTAAATTATACACTCGATAATATTCTGTTAAAGCGTTTTGCAATTCGGAACCTAATTGGTCATATGGCTCTTCGCCAATTCCTAAAACATTGACACCTGCGTCTTTTAAACGATGAGCAAATGACTGAAAATTATCTGGATAATATGGTGATATCAAAATATAATTCATAAAATAGGTTCCTTTCGCAGAATAATATCATTCATTATTTTTAAAACTAGAATACTATTATTTTAATATTAAAATCAATCTAAACTTTCAAAAAATTCAAAAGGTGATAGATTCCTCCCATGATCTAATTCAGTCAAATATAATTATTCAGTTCATTCAAGACCACTTCTCACTTAAGAAACGTAAACATTCTGGCAGATGCTTCGCCCAAGCTTTTTCATCATGTTCTTCATCCGCAAAAATATTTAAACGAATACTATCAATTGGGACAGAGCCTTTTATCATTTGTTTATAATACTTAAGTGAGCAATCGATATATGCCTGCTTCATATTACCGTACATCAATTGTCGATCGGCATCATCACCTTCCTGAGTCCCAACTTGAATGTACACGCGTTGTTCAGGATCTAACTCTTCTCTAGCAATATAACTGTCAAAGGCTTTACTTGTAATCCAATTGGCTAAAGAAAAAATGCCTAAACCACCAATTTGATCTTTATATTCAATACCCATAAAAGCCGAAATATTTCCTCCAAGTGAACTGCCAATCATCGCTGTATGATATTTATCCGATTTAGTTCGGTAATGCTTATCGATAAACGGCTTCACGACGGTCATGACAAACTCAGCAAACTCCGCACCTCTTCCGCCTAGTTCAATATCTTCAGGAAGTGGGCTTTCAGTAATAACCCAAGGCGTATATTCATTAATTCGATCTTGTTCAGCATTATCTATCCCAACTACAATCATCTTCGGTAAATCGGGGTTTCGTTTAATTGCCTGAATAACTTTCCATGAATACCCGCTATAAGCTTCACTACTGTAGAAAACATTTTGTCCATCATGCATATAGACAACTGGATAACTTTTAGCCTCATCTTTATCATAATTTTTCGGCAATAAAACACGCACGCGACGTTTTTCATTCTTATAAGACATATGTAATTGATGTGTTTCTAGTTTTAAATAAAAATAGGATTGATTCATTTTACCTTCCTCACTCCTTTGATATTACTGTCCAAGAAAAGTCAGAAAATATTTTAGCAAAGCTATTGACTTTCTTCTTACATCCCTTTGCTTTAAATAACGGTGCAATTGTTTCTTTGATAATTTGCTTTAACTCATTTTTGCATACTCATATTTCCTCCTTGATTGAAATGCTTTGTACAATGGTTCATATTTAATAAATTACCATGTCTGGACCCTATTTTTGTAATCATAAAAACACCTATCCGCATCCTGCTACTGAAACTTTATCGCGGGCAGCTTGAATATTTAATTTTATTTGATTGTATTCATTGTTATCATAAAATATAAATAGTGTCAGGTACCACTCATGAACAAAATGAAATGATTTGTCCATGAGTATTGCCTGACACCTTTTTCTATATCAGAACAGTCTCCACCCTTTCTAGAAGCGGTGTTTCTACCGATACACCTAAATTTTTTAGTAGTTTAGCAATGGTTTTCATACCACTTTCAGGATTAATTTTGGTTTCAAGGTAGTAAGTTTTATCCGTTATGATAGATTCATATGTATGGATTGAGGCAAATGCTTTTTTGTCTTTATGGATTGGTTGGAATGCTATTGCATAACGGTTTCCTCTGTTTCCGCCTCCAAGAATAAAGCCTTCTTCTACTAGCTGACGAAGAGGGAGATTATGCTCTTCAATCCACAGTAAAGTCTTTTTCCAAAGCTCTGAAACAGTTTTTCCATAAATAACGATTTCTTCACTCTTATAATTAATGACTATGTTAAGCTCATCCCATCTTTTATAAATGATTCTTTGGAATGGTGTCGAAAAATTCCATAACTCCTCTACATCGTTTTCCTCGTTAAGGATCCATTTGATCGTTCTAAAAACTTCTCCATAGGTTTCGTTCACGACAGTGTTAACATAGTTCCTTTCTTCACTGTCCTCTTCATTTGATATTTTCGTTATTGCTTTAAAAACATCTTCAAAGCGATCATAAATCGTGCAAACTAAGGTGCGTTCTTCTTCTATTGTAGCTAATTTTTCACGTTTACCCTTATAAGGCATCCTTAATGCATCTACATACTGCTGAATGATGGTTTTAGCGTATATACTTAAATCAGGATTTTCAAGGCAAGGCATTAGAACAATGTCTACTAGTTGTTGATAATCGATTCCAAACCATTTTGAACTACCAAATGTTGCTTCATTTGATTCTTTTAATTGGCTTTTTGGTACTAAGCCTACAAGCAGAAACGTTTCGTCTTTGAATTTCTCTTCAAACTTTCTTAAGTATTTATTACATTGATTCACGTCAACTCTTGCATATACCTTTTGCTCAACTGCTAGGATTAACTTTTTTTCTTTGCTAGGGTCTTTTTCATCGACGATATTTACCTTAAAAAATACATCTAGCCTTCCTTTGTCGTCATTATTTTCTATTTCCTCGATTGTTTCCTGCTCATCGAAATCTAGTTTATTAATATCCTTTTCGGCTATAACCTCAGGATTTCTGAATTGATTCAAATTCAGCATCGCTATATCGGTAATATCGTCTATGTTTTCTTCTGCCGATTCGGCAACGGCCATTAAGAATCTCTGAAAAGGATAATACCCTAGCATATGTCTTTCAGTCGGATCCAAAAGCCAGGATAAAAACCTAGAATGCCATGTTTCTAAATGGGTAGCCCCAACAACATGGAAGACATTCGGACGATCGATAAGAAATTTTAAAGCTACAAAGTCTTTATCCATCGTTAATTCATAGAGCATTCGTTTTAGAGATTTCAATATTAATTCCCTCCATTTTTCTACTATCTAGAGAAGACACAATTTATCTTATATATTACTAAAAAATCCCTTAAACTTGCATAAGCAATTTCATCTCTTGGTTTAATGTAAACTAAAAAATACTAGGCACCACATATGGACAAAAATTGAGAAATTGTCCATATGTGGTGCCTGACGCTAGTTCACGTTACGATCAATCTGAATCTAAGACTATGTTCTAATTTGCTAGAAAAAATTAGATACCAGTTCCACTACTAATCATTTGATTAATCAGAGATGTTAAAGTTTGAACTCCCTTAGGCATCAAATGTACACCATCCTCTGCGAAATATTCCGGATGGCTAAGGGCTACAGAATACCAGTCAACTAATGTAATATTGTCATTCTCTTTGGCTTTTTCGTGTAGAGATTGATTTACTTTACTTTCCCATGGACGTGGTACACGGGTGTTCACTAAAAAAATATCCGCATTCGAAAAAGAGTTAAGTAAAGTATCAATTTGATTTTCTGAAAAATATCCATTTGTTCCTAATTGAATAATAACTGCTTTATCTGGATGATTAAATGCTGCATAATCTGGTGTCAATTTAACAGCTTGTGACACCTGCCTTCCAACTTTTGCATCTATCGTAATGTTAGGGTTAGCTTTATGAAGGCTTGAAGCAATATCCAGCATAACTGAGTCTCCAATAGCTAATACTTCCTTATAAACTTTTTTGATTGATGGAGAAACTACTTCCTTCTTTTCTTCTTGAGATGCTTGTTCTAACTGTTTATTTTCTTTTTCTACTTCTTTTTCAATTTTATCTTCTACTAAAGACTTTCGTTCAATCGCACTGCTGATTTTGATTTCAGTAGGGCGTGAATCCATTATCTCCTTTTGCTCTTCACCTTCTACGATACCCGTGATCCCTGCAGAAAACACTAGGAGTACCATAAATACAAGCATAGTGGATAATCTTCTAGCTAAAGAAGCGCTTCTCCAATTTAGTAGATTCATTGGAAGAAGTTGTCGGAAAAATAACCGGAACCCCTGTTTTCGAATAGGCATTTCTATATAACGATACGAAAGCTCTGCAATAATCAATATAATGGCTATTTGTAATACTACTCGCCCATATACCGGATTTCCTATTTCTTGAACAGGAGTACTTAGTACCATAACCGGATAATGCCATAGATAGATACCATATGATCTTGTGCCAATCCAGCGAAGAGGCTTAAAGGAAAGTAGATACCCTAAAAAGCTACTAGGGTGACAAACACAAGCGATTAGAATTGCTGCATTTAGACTAAATAACAACATGCCACCTCTATAAAGGAATGATGTATATTCATCCACAAATAATACGCAAACGATAAAAATACTAAATGTAAGGAAACCTATTAAATTCAACATGTATTTCAATTGAGTAGGAAGTTTATTAGAAGACAATCGTTTCATTGGCCACACAATGGCTAGCCAGCAACCTATGAGCAACTCAAAGGAGCGAGTGTCTGTTCCATAGTAAATACGACTAGGGTCTTCGCCTGGTTGAAAAAGAATGCCCATCCATAGTGCAGAGCATAATGCCCCAATCCACACAATCATTGAAAACCTGCTTCGTTTTTTAAAAACAATTAATCCTGTAACTAGTACTAGGGGCCAAACTAGATAAAACTGCTCTTCTATCGCTAAAGACCACAAATTCTTCAATGGTGACGGAGAACCGAAGCTATCGAAATAGGACAATTTATGAAAAATAAACCACCAATTGCTTACATAAAAAACAGAAGCAATCGCGTCTCCACGAATAGTGGTTAATAGCTCTCTATTAAACAAAACTACCCATGCGGAAGTAGTTATGATCATTACATAAGCAGCTGGCAGTAACCTGCGAATACGTCCCATCCAAAATTTACGTAAGCTAAAATCTAGCTGATTTCCGTGTTCGGGTAAAATAATAGACGTTATTAAATAACCAGATAAAACAAAAAATATATCTACACCTAAAAAGCCTCCCCTAGCCCAACTGAAGCTAAAATGGTAAGCAATTACAGCCAACACTGCAATAGCTCTAATTCCATCTAACCCAGCAATATAACGATGATTCCGCTCCATTTCAATTTCCCCCATTACTTCTGTAACTTCATCTAGTTGTTTGTAAAAATCCCCACATTATTATTGCTATGTAGAGTAAATATAAAAATCTATTACACTATTAAAAATAGTAAATATGTAAAATTCGTAAACCTTTATCACTATAAACTTTCTTAACTTTAGCTCACAGATAATAGACGTTCCTACCCATGTATTTAGTTTTATAAAATGATAAAAATTTCAACATTACAGCTTCATGGTTTTCAGCTGCAATTCCTAATTATAAACAAGATATTATTCTAAGAAAATAAAACTTTTTTAAAAGTAGTGCATTATCACTAAAATTGTTTATGAAAACAGTGTCAGGCACCACCCCTGGACAAAAATTGAGAAATTGTCCACGAATGGTGCCTGACACTTTTATTCGAGTTTTTTAGCGTATAGAGGATGCATGTGCTCTTTAGAAACTCAAAAGAAGCAGCAGAACCGTCCCCATGATTCACTAAATTAAGTTAATGATTAATGCGCCTGTAAATTAACGGCAAATTCTTTATCTTTCTCTATCAAAGTAATATATGAATGAATAACGACCTGATCTGGCTTTATGCCATTTTCATCAAATATTACGATTTCATTTTGTTCTTTTAATAACGAGACAGGAATCTTATATTCCTCCTGCGGGCCAATGTTCCAGTAACGGCCTAAACATTGGCCATTAACCCAAAAACACCCTTTACTCATACCATCTAACCGAATTTTTACAATCGGACCGTTTTCTGGCTTCCAATCAAAAGAACTTTTATACCAGCGTGGAGAAGTCGTTTGCGAATCCACAACTGTCCATTCTTTTTCCTCTGCTAGCTGGGCAAATGATTTTGTTTTCCAGTTGCAAATTTGCTCCTCTTCCTTAAATAAATAGAGATCAAACCGGCTTATACTTGAAACATTCTGAACATCTAAATCTAATTCATTCTCTCCCTGCTTTAAGGCATCGCTAATATCTGCAACACCGTATACAGCACTGTCTCTTGACCAAGCCGTTTGACTTTCCATCAACATTTTTACTGACCTTCCATTCACCTGGGCTCGTGAAACTCCCTCACCAACGAGAATTGCACGATCATAGCCGTCATTGAAGAAGGAATTCAAAAACCCAATACGCCCTTCAATTTTTGGGATGTTGGCTAAATGATGATGTACACCGCACCCTTCAACCTGCCATCCTTCCAGTATTGATAAAAACCTACCATTAAGTGCAGGCGCTTCACTCATCCCTTTTGGTTCACCAATGGCTTGAGAATAATTATATCTTCCCATATTTTGGACAAGGCAGGTTAATGTATTTGTCCCTTTCTTAACAGGAACCTCAATAGCTGCAGCCCCAATCATACTAAGCTTGCCGACATATTGACCATTACAGAAGACTAAAACGGGATCCTCAATTCTCGTAAAAACAATCGTTGTATCCTTCGTTTCCTCAGCATAAAATTCGCTTTCATAACCAATATACCCGCTAAACTGTCCGAAGCTACTAAAATCAAGCGGTTTGTCAGCCTCTTTCACGTTTCCGCTTATAAAACAAAGCTTTTCATCTGCCGCTTCCCAATGTAATGGATGATTTGCTGAACTCTTTTCCAAATGAGGAACCGCTTTTTCTACAGATTTTCTTGAAACCACTTCAATCGAATAACTGGTACCATCTTCAAAGTTAAGCTGAACGGTTTGCGGCTGGTTTCCATGGAATAAATGAATCGTAATGATGCCATCTTCACTGATTTCAAAGCGATTCGGCATTGGACAATGAACTTCTGCCTTTCTATAAAGTTGTAATTTCAAAGAGGAACGCTGCCCTGCCTCATGATAAATGACCGCCTTATCGTTATCGAATCCAGTTGTCTGACCTGTGAGTGTCACAATGGAAAAGCGATTTCCTACGTTCACATGACGGACAATCGGTAAAACCGCATTCGCCTCAATCGTAAACGGAATCGTTTCACCATCCAGTAAAACCTGTGATTGAACTCTTTCCTGTCTAGTATTCTCAATAAATATCACTTCACCATGGGGACTAACAACCCGTTTAGATATTAAATAACTAGGAAGTTTTAGATCCGCACCCATTTGTTCTGCATTTGTGAATACCGGTTCAAGCCATTTGGTAAATGAATGAAATCTTGTTAATACCTCATACTTTCTCGTTGGCTGCAAGTATTCATCAATGGCAACATCATAATCATACGATGTCGTGGAAAAAATCTGTTCTCCACCTGTCCTACCACCCCAATGGTCAAAATTGGTGCCGCCGAAATACATATAATAATTGATTGCAGAAAATCCATTACTCAATAGCTGGTAACACTCACGTTCGAGCTGCTCTGGAGTTTTTTGATCCGCTTTATTTCCGCCCCAGTATTCAAACCAGCCAATCCAAAACTCCATAACCCCTTTCGGCTGATCGGCAAACCGCTCATCTAAGGTCTCTGCGTGCGACTGGGCATGTGACCAAAAATTGCGAAACTCGACAGCCCCATCAACGGCTCCGTAGCAAGTAACAAATGGTACGTCAATACCTCTCTCCATCATACCGTCCCTTAAGTATTCCATATACTGTTTGTCAGGTTTACCATATGCCTGGAATTCATTTTCTACTTGAACCATAATGACGGTCCCTTTTTTCGTCAATTGGAATTCATTAATAATTGGTATGACTTGATCAAAATATTTATCCACATATTGTAAAAAGATAGGTTCAGCGGAACGATATTGAATCCCCTTTTTCGTAGATAGCCACCAAGGAAATCCGCCAAAATCCCATTCAGCACAAATATAGGGCCCTGGTCTTGCAATCACATACAGTCCTTTGTCAGCACATAACTGAAAAAAATGCGCTAAATCCTTATCGCCAGAGAAATCCCATTCCCCTTCATTCATTTCATGAAAATTCCAAGGGATATACGTTTCGATGGTATTGCATCCCCCTGCTTTCGCCTTATCTAAGACTTCACTCCACTCCGCTCTTGGAAGGCGGAAATAGTGGATAGCAGCAGATAAAATAAAAATTCTTTCATTATTAATTTTCCAGCTTTTTTGGTCATAAGTAATCATTGATTTTCCTCCAAAATTTTTATCCGATAGGAAAGAATAACTTTCCTATCAACACACTATTCCTTCACAGCGCCTGCTGCTATTCCACTAAAAATATATTTCTGGAATATAAAGTAGATTAATAGAGTTGGAACCATAACTATAACCGCTGCTGCACTTAACATTGGAATAGAAGAAGTTCTAGGATCTTGTATACAATTAAGAAGTAAAGTACTTAACGTTCTATGCTCTACTCCTGGCATATATAAAAATGGTATATACATGTCATTTAATACATCAACAGCTTTAAGTATGCCCAAAGTAGCTGTTGCAGGAATCACCATAGGAAAAATTATTCGCCAGTAAATTGTAAAATAAGATGCTCCATCCATCATGGCACTTTCGTCTACCGAAACCGGTATCTGCTCTAAAAACTGTTTATATATGTATATTTGCATTAAATCTGCACCGGCATATATGAGTATGGGTGCTAAAAGAGTGTCATATACATGAATATGAGTCATTAATCCAAATCTTGATATTTCAGTAACAATTCCTGGTATTATTAATCCAACTAGGAATATTGCAAAGTATACTTTTTTTAACTTGAAATCAAATCTAGTTAAACAATATGCAACCATTGTGCTAAGTAAAGAATTTATAACAACTGAAGCTACAACCAATATCATGGAATTTTTAAATCCAGTAAACACATTTGCACTTTTAAGAACCTCTTTATAATTTTCAAAATTAAAACTAGTAGGTGGTTTAAGTGCTGATTCTGAACCAATCTGAGGTAAGCTTTTAAATGATGCAAAAACTGTTATTAGTATTGGTAAAATTACAATAGCTGAAATAAATATAAATAGTAGTATTTTTAGTACTCCCCCTACACTGCCATAGCTCTTTTTAATATTAATAGTGGTTTCCTTTTTTATTTCTAAGTTCGCTTCCATTTTCTCACCCCTTTAAGTTAAATAATTTTTTTTGAATAATGGAGAAAATTATGATGATGATCATCAATACAATTGCCATTGCACAGGCTAATCCAAAATTTTGATATTGAAAGGCTGTATTTATAGTTTGTAATGTAAAAGTGTCACTAGCATGATTTGGCCCACCGCTAGTCATAACATAAGGAATATCAAATATCTGCAAGGCGCCTCTTATGTTCAAAAATAATACTATTTCAATAACAGGCTTTATATTTGGTAATACAATGTGATAAAACTGTTTAAATGTACTTGCTCCATCAATAATAGATGCTTCAATCATGTCCGTTGGAAGGGATTGAAATGCCGCTAAAAAAAGTATTATATGGATACCAGAAAATTTCCATAGAGAAACTCCAGTAAGAGAATAATTAACAATTTCCGAGTCGCTAAGCCATCCTATATTATCCATATGAAAAAACTGCAGCATACTATTTAATACTCCATCCTGTGAGCTAAAAAGAAACATAAACATACATGCAACTGCAACTGTGTTAATTATATAAGGTAAAAATATAATAGTTTTGAACATCTTACTGAATCTTATTCTTTTGTCTAATAAGAATGCTATAAATAATTCAATAGGTATAAAAAGTAAATGCCCCACAAAATATACCCCGTTATTTTTAAGCGATACCCATACCTCCGGTGAATCAAATATTATTTTCTTGAAATTTGTTAATCCCACAAAGGTTTTTGTAGGACTCAGACCATCCCAGCTTGTAAAGCTTAGTACTACTAGATTTATTAATGGATATATCATAAATAAGCTTATTAAAATAGTGGGAATAAATAAAAAAGTAACTAGCACAAAGTTCTTCTGCATCTCTATTTTATTATTTTTAAACATAACCCGACTCCTAGCCTGCTAATTAAAAGAAGAATAAAGTAGCTTAAGGCACTTTATTCTTCTTCAAATTAATTATTTTAATTTTTAGTTACCTCTTGCTTTTTTCCATTGTGTATTTAAATCTTTCATTATAGAATCTAAACTAGTTTTTCCTGCCACCATTTGTTGTCCTATGCCCTTAACATCAAATTTCATGGCATTCATTACCTTGTTATAATTATCATCATAGAAAATGGTTACTGGCTCAGCATCAACATCTTCAAAGGCTTGAGCAAAGAATTCATCGTTATAACTTACACCTTTCATTGTAGGCTTAATATTAGTAGTACTAGCAAGCTGAGTATAATAATCACCATAGAACCATTCAAGGAATTCTTTTGCTTCCTTTTGATTTTTACTAGTTTTAGGAACTCCCCAGAAGAATTCAGTCATTGCAGTAGTGTAGAATGGATCGCTAGTAGTATTCCTTGTCGGTAATAAGAAAACTCCTAAGTTCTCTTCCTTACCACCATTTGTGATGTAATCACTCTTATACCAGGAGCCAGCTGCTAACATACCAGCTTCTCCGGCTACAAACATTGCTCTTTGCTGGTCCCATCCATATCCTAATGGATCATCTCCTGACACCTTAGCATCATATAATTTTTGAATCTTTGTATATGCATTGTAGAACGGCTCTCCTTTTGTAAAAGGATCATCCTTGCTAGCCATCTTGTTGTAGTATTGTCCATCACCAGCTTCAAGCATTGGCATATATTCATTTAATGGATAATTTACCCAAGAATCCTTTAAACCCATTGCAAGTGGTGTATATTTCTTACCATCTTTTATTGTTTGACAAACCTTTATAAACTCATCCCAAGTCTTAGGTATTTCTAAATTGTATTCTTGGAAAATGTTCTTGTTGTAAAAAACAAATTCATTAAATACTGCTTCTGGTAAACCTATTACATTTCCTTTAATCATCATTTCCTTAGCATATAAATTGTTTTCAGTTGCTTTTAAATCATTTAGAGGTACCATAATATCCGCATAAAGTGAAAGATTTGCTTGTCTAATTGGAAATACATCTGGTAACTGACCTGCTGAACTTCTAATTTTCATTGTATTATCATATTCTTTTGGTGCAATTTTTTCTATTTCTAAACTTACATTTGGATGCTCCTTTTTATAAGCATCTGCAATCTTATTAGTTTCTGACATATACTTATACTCGTCATCACCCCAAAGAGCGATTTTTAGCGTTACCTTTTTATCGCTATCTGTTGATGCGCTATTTGTATTCGAGCACCCTACAGCAATGGTGCTTAGTAGTGTTGCTCCTACTAAAGCTAAGGTTAATTTTTTAAATATTTTCTTTTTAACCACTTTTTTTCCCCCTTTTCACTATATAGTTATAATTTAAATATTTTTACAATTTTATTGAATGATATATTTTAATGTTTCTTTGATTTATATTATCCACTTTATTTAAACTAGCCTAATTGATTAATGGTAAGCCCGAATCATAAGAAAAGCGCAAGCGCCCGTTTAGCGACGTATGGACTGGAGCACTCCGACTGAGATAAAGGAAACACGAAGAACGTTAGTGATTCGATGTTGACTTATCGTAGGGAGGTGGGCGAAGTACACTAGTCGCTGGGCGATGGAGCTAGACACTGTTCTAACTTCAAAAATTTATACTTTCTTACCTCATTAGAAAACTCGGCTAGCGCCAAGCCTAGCTGCTTTCGATTGCCTAGTTGCACTTATACTTTAATCCTAAAATTTGCCACGACGTCGACCTACTTCTTTGCTGCCAATTTATATATTCTTTAAGTATAAAAATAAGCGCACCTTTCCGGTACGCATCACAAATAGCCGTTTTTCTGATTTTTTCAATCGAATATTCGACTTACTTCATATATTTGCTACATTCTGCCTGAATCTTTACCAGGGCATGTATTGATCTAATATTTCAGGATTTTGATGGATGCCGAGATTCGGTAGATCCGTCAAAAGTTTCCTTATGTATTCATAGAAATCAGCGCCGTTACTTTTTGCTGTTTCTCCGTTACTCATACAAATGGCGGTTATTCAGTGCCCTTGCAAAAGTAAAGGTGTTTTTATTACTTGGTTTAGATCGTAATATAGCTTTTAAGTACCTTCTCAAAAAAATAGGTGGAAACTAGAGCATAAAAGCTAACGAAAAATAATACAAAGGAAGGCTTATATAGGGTAAACAATATTAGTACTATAAGGAGTACCACAGATGTAGTACTTTTAACTATGTGTTTATAAGCTAAAATAAGTGAATTTTTAAGTATATCAATAAGATTCATATTAACCCTTGCTATTAAAGGGAATATAAAAACACTTATAAGTAGTATTTGAAAGATAATAAATAGTTGAACGCCCTGAAGCCATAGATAAGCACTGCCCAAATTATTTAATTTAAAGATGTTATAAATACTGAAAGATAAAATTATTGTTATAACTGCTCCTATTGGTAAAGCTTGCGTAAAATTTTCTTTGTATCCCTTAATAAAGTCACTATATAGGTTATAGCTATTTTCTCTTACCTTTTTTCCATAAACATAATAAAGTGCAGAAGTGGAAACTCCAATTGTCACAATAGGCAAGCTTCCTATAAACCATAATAAATTCAACATAAAGGTTTCATAAACTAATACACAAAACTTGTACAATGGTCCATCAAAGCTAAATAGTCCTTTCATTTGGAACACTTCCTCATTCTGTCATTTTTATACTGCATAGGGCTAATGCCTACATGTTTTTTAAAGGTTCTGCTGAAATGTTCAATGTTAGGATAACCGATTTTATCACATATCTCATATATCTTCAGATCAGTTTTAGCTAAAAAATCCTTTGCCTTTTCTATCCTTATATTAGTTAAATATGTAGTAAAGTTATACCCTGTTTCTTCTGTGAATATTTTACTGAAATATGCCTTACTAAATCCTATAGATTTACTTACCATATCTAGGGTAACTCTATCACCATAATTCTTATGAATATAATCCTTTGCCTTTTTAATTGCCGCATTCTCCCTCTGGTTTATTTTTCTTAAAGAATGAATAACTCTTGTTAGAAGCATTAGTATCCATTCCTCAATTTCTAATTTAGTATCAAATTTTCTTACTTCACTATAAAAATCCAAATCTTCTTCAATAATAGCTTCAAGATTATCTTCTTCATCCTTAATTATGTAGTAAATTAACATTAAAACGATCTCTAAATAATATATATAGTAGCTTTCCATTTCACTTGCTCCAGATAGTTCATTCAACTGAAAAACCCTTTTCATCTCTTCTAAACACTTTTCTTCATCTAACCTATCCAACGCTTGTAAAAGCCCATTGTCCTTACTCATTTCTATAAATATTTGTTGAGTTATTCTATAATTCTTAGTTTTCTTTATCTTATTTAACTCTTCAACATTCTCAGGATATATATTTTTTCCCTTGCCATAAATAAATCTAAATCTTGCATTTTTCTGAGCTTGATCAATTAGTGAGCTTATCTTTGTAATATCGCTGCTAACTTCACTTATACCAATAGTTACTTCAATATTTAAAAAATTCAAAAGAGCATTTCTTATTTTATTTAAAATATCTGAAAGTTTTTCCTTTAAACAGTTAACATTTGAATTGTCGATTGCTAAAATAATCCCATATTCTTCTGGAGACATGGGTAGAATTTCTCCCATATTTACTACTTCAAAGAGTTGAATGACAGCATTTGTTACAGAACTCATAAGCTCCTTAAGATCATTATCCTCATACCTATTTTTAACTATCTTAAAACTGTCAATAAGTAGAGAACAACAAATATAATTTTCTCCTTTTAATCTTAGTGCACTATTCTCCAAATCCTGTTTAGTAAGATCTCCAGCAATTAATTTCCTAACTAGTTCATTTCTATTAACACTCTGAATTTTACTCCCTTTTTTTCTCTTTTTGTCCTCTAAAGCAGCCATAACCATTTTATGAATTTTATCCGGTTCCATTTCTGTTTTTAAAATATAATCATTTATTCCAAGCTTAAAGGCACTTCTTACAAGTGAATAATCATCATAAGCACTTAACACTAAAAACTCAGTATTAATGCCCAGTCGTCTACTTTCCTCAATAAGCTCAATGCCATTCATAACAGGCATATTAATGTCTGTTATAACTATATCAATATCCCCTCTAGCGTTAAGTATCTCTAAAGCTTTATTTCCATTAGATGCCTCTAAAACCTCTACGAAACCATAATTATTCCAATCTATCAAGGACTTTAATGCAAGTCTTACAATAGGTTCATCTTCAACTAAAAGCATTTTATACATACTTAATTCTCCGTTTTCATTAGTATAGGAAGTATAAGTTTTACTTTTGTAAATTTATTCTTTTCACTTTCTATTTTTATTCCATACCCTTGTCCACAATTAAGTCTTATCCTGCTTTCAATATTTTTTATTCCAATATGATTAAAGCTTGTGTTGCTTTTTTCTTTACTTGTAAAAATACTTTCAATTTCTTCTTCTGTCATCCCTTTACCATTGTCTTCTACTTCAAAGATAAGATTTTCCTCTGACACATATCCAGCTATAATGATATTTTTTTCTCCATCAATTTCATTAATTCCATGAACGATTGCATTCTCAACTATAGGCTGTAATATCAATTTTATAATATAAAGATTTCTTACTTCTTCCTCCACCTTAACCACTAAATTGAAATCATCTCCAAACCGAACCTTCATTATATCTGCATAATAATCAAGATATTCCAATTCTTCTCTTACAGGAATAAAGGTGGATTCACTTCTAAAGGTTGCAGATAAAAGCTTCATAAAGGAATCTGTTACCTTTCTAATGTTCTCTGCCTTTGAGATCATTGCCATTAATTTAATTACATTTAAGGTATTATAAATGAAGTGGG
The DNA here is from genome assembly GCF_010882125.1 of Peribacillus alkalitolerans. GTDB lineage: Bacteria > Bacillota > Bacilli > Bacillales > DSM-1321 > Bacillus_BN > Bacillus_BN alkalitolerans. The sequence continues at coordinate 328,615 of NZ_JAAGVZ010000002.1, forward strand.
GATTTATTTGAGCTTGTAAGACCTTCATTTCTTCCTTAGAACGTTCTCTTTCCTTCATATCCCTCTCTACCATAAGGTTCTTAATATCCTTAATCATCTTATTATAGTTGCTTCCAAGCTCATTAATTTCTTCCAAATTAGTATTGGTATTTGTGATTTCATCAAGCCTTCCATCTTTAATACCTTTCATTTTTTTTATAAGTTCTTTTATTGGCTTTAAAATATCTTTAAAGAAGGTTTTACAATATAAAAGAAAAAACAAATTGAATACTAAAAAAATAGCAAATAGTATTTTCATAATGTTCGAGGTATCCTTTGTTAGTGCCTGATCGTCAATTATATTGATAACAGCCCATCCTGACTTTTCTGAAGTATATTTTGATATATGCATAGTTTCTTTTTTATAATTATATTTATAAAAATGATGGTCCTTATTTCTAATATCCTTAAGATATTCTACTTGAGAAACATTTTTCCCAAGCAAACTTTTGTCCGGTGATATTACAATTTTCCCTTTGGGATCAGCGATAATCATTTTTCCTACAGAATCATATGTAAATCTTGAATAGATAGAATTTAGTACCTCTGTTTTAATTTCACAATATATAAACTCAGTAGCTGTATTGTACCAACTGTATTCAGGACTAATTCCAACTAAAAAATCAACTCCATTAGCATTTACATCATCAGAGCTATTAAAATTATTTATACTTATTACTTTGTCTTTATTTTTTATACTTTCCTTATACAATGAACTGTCTTTTACATCAGAATCATTTTTATATAGAGGATTCTTATACTTAAATATCTGGCCATTCTTTGAAAAAAATACGATTGAATTTATCTCTCCTTGATAGGCAAATAAATAATCAAGCTTTGATTCTATCTTTGTGGAAATTTCAAGCTTTTTAACAGAATCCTTTTCCTCATACCAACTACTTACAAGAGGTAATAGTTCATTTTCGTTGGAAACCTTTGCTACATTGAGGGATATCCTTCTTAGCTCAAGCTCAATATCCATTGATAGCTGTTCCATATTTTGCTGAGTCTTTTCAATGTAGTGAGAAACCAAAACTCTTTCATAAAGCTTATTAACAACAACACTAGTGATGATAAAGGGAATAACTATAAATAAAATAAAACTACTAATAAATTTCTTCGACATACTTCTATTCTTTATCATATAATTACCACCTCATGTTAATAATAGTATAAATTGGCATCTTTAATAAATATAAATATTAAAGAGCATCAACGAAAAATGTAAATGCTCAAAGCTACTTTATGACATGAAAAGAGCCAGCAAGTTTTAATCGCTGGCTCTTTTTATTCACGTAATCTAGCATTGAAAGAGAGAAAGTCATCCTCTTTCCTCTACAATATTATTTATTTGAGATTAATTTGAACAGGATATGATTTTCCATCATCAAGAGTGATAGTTAATCTATAAGTACCTGCGGTCAAATCTCTTTTTTACTTCAAGCATGCTTGGGAGTATGGGTGTTTTACCAATTACTGTACTTACTTTTACTTCAGGAAATTCAGGGATTGTACCCTTGGAACTGTTACTATAACAATAGCCTGAGCTTTTATTTTAGTTCCTGTTACCCTACCATTTACGCTGAATGATCCAACATTCTTATAGCTATCTTTAGCTATTTTATCCCAAGTTACAGGTACATTTATAACTGTACCATTTGATGTGATCATCTTCGCAGTTTCTGGCATAACAGGTGAAGTTCCTACTGTAGTGTAAACATTCATCACTTTTGCATCTACTATATCAACTTCTTCACTAGCCGTTACAGATACAGTAGCTGTAATAGCTGCAGCTTCAACGCCATTAATATGTCCTACCACTTCAAATGATCCTTCTTCAGCATATTTTGAAGGGGCAATTGCTGGCCATTGAACTGGCAATTCCATTTCTGTATTATTGCTCAATGTTGCCTTTACTGTTGAAGGCATTTCCGGATGCATTCCCACTGATGTGCTGACCTCATCGATATCTGGTCCAGTTATGGATGGAGCTTCTTGTGCAACTCTCATCTCAGCTACACTCGCCCAACCATTAATACCTTCTAACGCTGTTAACTTAACATGAGTTATTGGCTTTGAACTATCAATTGCTACTTGTTTTGTAGCAACTGTTCTTTCCCATGTTCCATTTGAAACAACTTTAGTAAAGTCTTCAGCATCTGCATACTTAACATATAGGTCAAATTTTGTAATGAAGCCATTACCACTTGCTTCTCCTCTACTATTAGTCTCCTGTCTTGGAGTTACATCTAATCTGTTTACATTGTAAGCTTTACCTAAATCAAGAGTAATGGATTGTGGTAATGTATCGCTTCCATCCCAAGCTGTGTGCCACAATGAACCTGTGTTTCCATCAAGAACATTTTCAGGGTTATCACCTTCTTGATAACCAGTTGCACTTGCTTTGATACCATCTACAGGGATAACAGATAAGTCAACAGGTGCAATTGGCAGCGGTTCAATTGTAGCATCCTTTGCTTCCTTAACCACTAGATCATCAAGGATAAAGTCTCCTGCTGAACCTCCAGCCGTATTTCTTGTTCCGATCCAGAAATCTTCTGTACTTGCTGTAAATTTAACAGTGAACTGTGTAGGAACGGTTGCCTGTGGCATTGGTACATTCATAACTTCCTTAGTACTGTTACCAACAATGAAATTAATCTTCTTATCAAACTGACTTTCATATTTGAATGATACTTCGTAAGTTGTTCCTTTATCGAATCTTAAAGTCTGCGGTAATGTTCTCATGATGAGACCGCTACCAGTTTTATGGGACTTAATGGACCATTCGCCATTTAATACGTCATCAACTGCTTTTCCATTCCATCCTTTTTGAGTGTATGGAGCGTGTAATTCTGATAAATGAGTACGTGGATCACTTACTCCGTCAGCATCTGATATAACAAATGGAGTCAAACCTTGGTCAACATTTTCAAAATCCTCAGCCAGTACAACATCTGGAGATTGTGGAACAACTCTCTTTGTAGGTACAGAGCGTACATCGTCAAATGTTACAGTCGCTGTTCCTGGAGCTACTTTCAAGTATAATTTTGCAGTTTCCTGTCCCTCTGCTACATCAAATACTACTCTCATTCTCTGCATATTTGTGCTGTGCTTTGAGTCAGCTGAGATATAGTTTTTAAGCGGTGAACTTTCAGTATAGTTAGTTATGTTTGCTCCGCCGAAATTTTTAACACCAATTGTCGTTTTACGTTTTGCATTTCCTGCAGTGTTTGGATCGCTAGCATTTGTACTGTTTGGTGTATTGCCAACCTGAACATATATTGAAGCTGAGTATGTTCCTGGCTTCAATCCTGATAATTTAGTTTCTAATACAGTCTCTTCATTGTTTTCTTTTACTACTAATTCATATTGTCCACGATTGTTACGTTCTACTGTTGCAGCACCGCTCTTTACTTTCCAGTGATCTAATGTTCCGCTGTTGAAGCTTGGATCCTTTGTAGGCATTCCATATCCCCACTCCATATCTTCAGCAGTTACAGAAACATCACCTTTGTATACAACGTAAGCTTGTTTTGGCTCTGCATCAATCGTGATTTTGCCATTAACTACGTTTAATACTTTTTTATCTTTCTTACCGGTATCTGTTAATGTGTATAACTTAACTGTTGAAACATTGTTCCAGCTATTTGGAAGTTCCCATGTAGATGATCCGCCAACTTCATTATAGTGATATAGTTTTTCTTCAGCACCAGCCAATTCGCTTTCTGTCTTATCAGCATTTGGCGACCATGGTAACAAATATTGGAGGTTATTGAACCTTACATCATCATAAACTTTACCGTTACTTGTTCCATCTTGTATTGTTACATCTTCTTCAAGAAGTTTCTTTCCATCTTTTGTGAATACTCTTTTTCCGTCTTCTGTCCTTTCGGCGACAACATTTCCTTCAAATTCAGCTCGTCCCACATTATTGGTTACTTCGTACTTCGTCATTGGGAAGCTTTGCAGATATTTGGTTGGTAGATTTGTTTTGAATACAACATCGATCATTTCATCATAATTTACTCTACCCTGCCATCCTTCAGCATCTGTTGCCTCAGTACCACCGAGGATTGGATGACGAACTATCCAAGTATCCTTCTGGTTATTTCTTACAAATCTTGCGATGTCACTGCTGTAGCCCTTTGTGTGTTTTCCACCGTAATCATAGTCAACTGACCAGTGATTCCAAACGGCTTCATCTTCTAATACATTTGGAAACTCAGTAGCAAGGGTCCATCCCAAAGAATTCACTTCTCTTGCAAATCTTCTTCCATTAAAGCCCTGTTCATACCATGCATCAGCATAAATAAAGTCAAGTGTTGGTGCATCGTCCTTTAACATCTGTAAACGGTTCATTCTATTGCCAGTATAAACTTCTCTACGGTATGTTGGGTCATCAAAGTCATATGATTGGTCAAGCCAGTCCCAACCGGCTTTGTTGAGATTAACTAATTGATCATCAAAAGCCATTGCTTCTGGGTGAGCGCCTGTACCACTAATATGTACACCCATGAAAGCATTATAGCTCTGTGCTTCTCTTACAAGAGTATCCATATCCTTCTGTCCGCCCTGACGTACACCTATATGTCCGCCATAATCCGGATGTGCCGAGTCATGACCTTCTGCTTGGTAACCCTTTAGTTCCACAAACTGTCCAAGCCCATCAGTTGATAAATATATTTTTTTTGTTTCATCTAATGTCTTTAAGAATGGGTTTGTTGCCTGGCTACCAAAGTTCATTGGTATACGGTGAACAACAAGTTCAGACATTCTGTCGCTGCCAACAGGATTGTTCATAATATTACGGTATGCAACTGCTGCATCCTGCCAGTCCATTTGATAATCACCATTTGCATCTTCTGTAATCACTACTTTAGCGTGTGGTAATGGCTCCGTTATATCATCAGGCATTTCATTTCCACGATATACCCATGAAGCACTCCACAAAGCTGTACGAGAATAACCCGTTTTCTCTGTAGTCTGCTTAACAATACGGTGGTTGTCATTGTCTGCATATTTATTTGTATCACCAAATGCATTTGACCAAACACTCGCTGCCAATTCATCATTGTTAATGAACGCGTACATATAGTTTTTTGGTGTACTATCTACCGTAGGAGTACCTGATACAGGTTGATACACATCACCTTTTTTATAAACAGCAGTTTCCATTCTGGAACCGGCAAATTCTGCGCCCGCTTCTTTACTTCTTACCGATACTAAGCTATGGTTTGGAATTTCAATGGTGTGTATTCTCGTTGGACCATTTTCTTCTACTTTTGTTACTTCAAAATTAAGTGCATTCTTTTCTACTGTTATGGATAGAAATATTACTACATTTAACTCATCAACGGTTAGAACATAGTCAGCTTTATTATCTGCTGCTTCTGTGTAGGTTACTTTCGGTACATAGTCTGTTCCGTTAATTCTTATTGTGTTTAATACATCTTCTGAGCCATTTAATACTTTGCTGTTTAACTCATACTTTATTACTCTTGGAAAATTCTTATCTACCTCAACTTTCATTTGATTTGATGCTATTATTCCATCATTAGCTGCAGCATCTGCAGTTCCTGAAAATGCTGGAATTGTAATGCTAATCATCTGTGCAGAAGCTACCACAATTGCTAAGTTTTTAATTATTTTTGACAGTGACATGATTTACCTCCTCTAGGTTTATCCATTACTTTTCAATTGCTTTTAATTAATCGATAGTGCAATTGCCATTAAGTCAGCATCACCTCTTTGTGTTCAATGAAATTACTTCAAGACCCAGTCACGAACGATAATAACGACTAATTCATTCTGGTTATTTTATTTCTTATTATTATCTCCTGGTTTTGGTATTGGTGTAGCGCTTCGGAATCGGTATTGGTTTTGGATCTGGTGATGGTGTCCAGCCACCACCCTGTGATTTGGCTTTTGTCGTCACCTCTACAATCGGACCATTCATGCTCCAGTTTCCTGCTGCATCGCCTGCTTCAACTTTAAACGTATATTTCGTGTCAGATGACAGGCCTTTGACTTTATAGCTAGTGATATCACCTGCTAATGTAACTAGTTCACTTTCATTCTTGTAAATTTTGTAGCTTGTAACACCTGTATCATCTGCTGCCGCTGTCCATGAAAGTTTAAGTTTAGTTCTACCAACATTTGAAGTCATTAATTCTTTATCTTCTGACCATGTTGGTGCAGTTTCGTCTGCTGGTTTTACGTCCTCATAACAGAGTCCAGTCGCGATTCAAGTCCAGGGACTTGCCGGTCGCCATGATTTTAGTACCGCGGGTATTCATCTCCGCCCCGTCAGGATTATACATCGGAATAAAATATAGGGTAGATTCAGCTAATACTTTTGAACATCCTTGGAGTTGTTGCTTGCATATGTTTTCAATAGGTCAAGGGCGGCCTCTGTCACTAATCTTTCATTCTCATGTATTTGAGCCTGAATCTAAATCTTTTTTGAACCGGTTCCAACCTTTGCTGCATAAATGCTCCGGGCTGCAACTCCATGCACCTCCCTTAATACTCAAAATATGTGTTATGTTGCAAATTTCTTGCTAATTCAACGTTATTGCAAACTAAGTTAATACTTAATGATATATTTTAACTAAAATTTGACTATTCTTTGTTTTTTGAAAACTTGATTAATTTAACCTACGTCCTTTGTCTCATAAAAATCAGTAATTAATGTTCACTTCAGTTTGCATGGTTAATTTCTATTTAAGTCGAAATGCACTGCAATCAATAACCAAAGTTAACGTAACATCAAATAATCCCCATCTACCTAGGTGGGGATTATTTGACGCTTAACTTTATGCAGTTTGTTCTGCTTTCCACACCGACAAACCCTCAATTTTTGTCTTTTTTCGGTACCTGATACCAACCATATGAAGTTATTAAAGAGCATAAAAATGAATTGGAAATTAAATTGAAAGAGGACTATAAACTTACTATTTTAAAAAAATGGGAGAAATAATTAGTTGTTTTAATGGTAATGGCTATATCCTATTAACTGCTTGTGCAGGAAGCACTGTCTCAAAAATTATAAAAGAAGAGAAAAAGAAGAGTAATTTAAGTAAAAAAGAAGAATACCAATAGGGGATAAAGGTTAAACCCTCTATCCCCTTTTATGTAATCTAACGACTTAGAATCGAATCAATTCTATTTAATTCATCCTGTGTGAACGTACGGTTGTTTAATGCCTTCACATTTTCCTCGATTTGATCAGCTCGGCTTGCACCAATAATAGCAGAGGTAACTTTTCCCTCGCGAAGTACCCAAGCTAAAGCCATTTGAGCGAGGCTTTGCTCACGTTCTACAGCAATCGAATTCAAATCTTTAACTTTTTCTAAAACACTCTCTGTAATACGCTCACTTTGCAGGAAGGTGTTTGGCCTGCCTGCCCGAGAATCAGCAGGGATTCCTTTTAGATAACGACCTGTTAACATTCCTTGAGCGAGAGGAGAGAAGGCAATGGAACCTACACAAGATTTTTCTAGTACATCCTGTAAACCATCTTCAATCCAGCGATTAAACATGCTGTAGCTTGGCTGGTGAATAAGGAGCGGCGTTCCAAGCTTGTTCAAAATTTCAACTGCTATAGCTGTTTGCTCTGCACTATAATTGGAAATCCCAACATATAATGCCTTTCCCTGACGAACAATTAGGTCCAGCGCTGCCATGGTTTCTTCCATAGGAGTTTCAGGATCTGGACGATGATGATAGAAAATGTCCACATATTCCAAGCCCATTCTTTTTAAGCTCTGATCTAAACTGCTAACCAAATACTTTTTAGAACCCCAATCCCCATATGGTCCATCCCACATGGTGTAACCTGCCTTTGTTGAAATAATCATCTCATCTCGGTAGATTTTCATCTCATGATGAAGGATTTTACCAAAGTTTTCTTCTGCCGAACCTGGGACGGGCCCATAGTTATTTGCTAAATCGAAGTGTGTAATACCTAAATCAAAGGATCTAAAAATAAGTGATTTCATATTTTCATAGGAATTCACACTGCCAAAGTTATGCCATAACCCTAATGAAATGGCAGGCAGCTTAAGCCCAGAATTCCCGCAACGCTGATATTGCATCTCTTGATAACGCTGACCACTTGCTTGATAGACCATTATTTAACCCTCTTTTTCAAAATTTTTTATATTTTTATTTTAACAAATAATTTTGAAATTAAAAAATATTAATGAAAGCACACGAATGGTGCCAGACACTAGTCTTAAGGTGAGCAACTTATTTACAATATATGTTTGCATAAACTAAAATCTCTCAGATTATTAAACCTTGATAAATTTACATAATATGTTGCTAGTGTGATCCTAACAAAAAAAACCTCAAACTCTTAGTCTGAGGGAGTATAAAACGCACTTCAATATTCATATTAAAATCAGCTGAAAATTTTCTTGAAGAAAATACCTAGTAAATTCCCACCGAATCAAATCCAGAATTAACCGCAGCGACTTCCTCGCTGCCTTCACCATAAATATCGATGGCAGACTGTACAATCGCCTTACGTGCGTCGCTAAAATTGGAATTTGGAGTTAAATAAACAGTTAAGGCACGATAATAAATTTGTCCTAATTTTTCCCTTCCGATTTTTTGACCAATCAAGTATGCGGCATGGTTTGTAATGGAGGAGTTAACATGGACTCCACCGCCATCAACAGAAGTTGGCATGTTATAAAACTCATCCATATGGTCTGGATAGACTCCACCATTAGTGCTGTACGCCCTTCTTTGCGCGTTGCTGACTACCACACTGTTTGGTTTGCTTAAGCTGCGTAATACTGTTACACCATTAGCTTTGGCAGCAGGTGCCATAATATCCTCGCCCATTTCCCAATCACTATCGTCAACGAGTGCACCAAAGACGTCAGCAAACGATTCGTTTAATGCTCCAGATTGATTGCGATATACTAAATTTGCTGAATGAGAGATGACACCATGAGTCATTTCGTGTGCAGCAACGTCTAGACCAGCTGATAGAGAAGTCATGAACATACCGTCACCATCACCATAGGTCATCCAAAGTCCATTCCAGAATGCATTGTTATAATTGTTGCCAAAGTGTACAAAAGAACTAATAGCCATTCCTTCGCCATCCAAGGAATTACGGCCATGTTCATTTAGATAATACTCATATACCTTCTCTGAATTATAGTGGGCATCAACAGCTGCTCTATCATAATCTCCTATAAAGGCAGCCGAATTCCCTACATAGAGAGTGTCATTCCTTGGATCCCCATCATTTTTGGCATCATACGTAAAGATTCCTCCAAGGTTCTCATGAGAGTAATCTGCTAACGCAAACTTAGTTCCAGAATTCGGTTCCTTCACATGGCTAATATGTAATTCCCTGTGATCTCCGTGTACACCTTTTCCAACACCTTTTTGTGTTTTCATTTCATCAGCATGCATTAGGCCATTATACTGGTCGATGACTTTCCCTGTGTTTGCATCCACAAAGACAAACCAGTTTCCAGGCTCATCCCCCATGAAGTTAATATTCACTTTATAGGCTGTATAATTTTCCCCTTCAAAAGGAAGGACAACAAGCTCAGTAGTTGGCTCATAGGTCAACTCTTCAGGTGCATTGACAGAGGATTGTGCGGCCTTTAGTGCAGCATCACTACTTAAAGCAGCAGTCGTGTCCACTGCATCATCGGCAATTGTCTGATTTATTCTTCCGTTGACGGATACGACTTCATTATTTTTATTAAAATGAACAACAAGCTCTGACCCTTCTACGTTCACTCCATTTACTGTCTGATTAAAGCGGACGTGAGTCATCCCTAGATTATCTTTTTCTACACTCTTCACTTTTAGATTTTTATCCGGATTATTAATTCCGGTTTTACCTTCATTCCTCTTCAAATAATTTAATGCATTGGAAGGAGTACTAGAAGAGAATTTCTCTGCGAAGCGCTCTTTTACAAATAAAGGAACGCTAGCTTTCTCATTCCACTCCTTAGAAGCTTGTACATTAACTGGTTGCGCAAAAACACTACTAACTGGGATAGAACCTACCAACATAGCTGACGACAGAACTACAGGTAAAATAAACTTTTTCTTCATTATTCCATTCCTCCCATCAATTTCCATTCACTTTATTATAGATTGACAATAAATAACTTTCATGAATAATTAGAATTATTTGAATCATATAAAAAAATGGACAAATAAGCCTGGTTAACACATTATTACAGGTAAAAAACACTATTCTGCAAAGCAAGGATAAAAAAATGCGGTACAATGATCTGATATGCTTTACTTTTGTTGAATCTTTTTCAAGACAGGCAAGAAAAAGACCCCGAATTCGTAAATAGTTTTATTTACGAATTCAGGGTCTTTTTAGAAAAGAGTTTATTTTTAATAGTAAATTTTTATTTGGGTTACATCTTTAAAGAGAGTTTTACGACGCACTCCACATGTGTTGAGTGTATGTGACAACACATGGGGTGTTGATGAGTTTCCAATTGTTTTAAAGATTTATCCAAAAACTGTTTCATCTCGATCCTGTCAACGGACTGTACACCCTAAAATTTTGGTTTAGAACTCAACCGATTCTTTCAATTTTGTACAACTATTCCCAAATGGGAATACCTCATATCTTATCTCCTGGTATGGTTGTATAATAGACTCTTACGTGATATGCCCAATAAAGAAAAGGCAGACTTCTAATTTGCCCAAAAATCGAATTATATTTTGCACAAAAAATAACTTCAAGATAGAAAATCTAGTCTAAATCTAGTAAAATATCCACATGTTACATTAGATAAGGGGTTAATAAATGAGTGTATTAAACGTACAAAATTTAAGTCATGGTTTCGGTGATCGTGCAATTTTTAATAATGTGTCTTTTCGACTTTTAAAAGGAGAGCACGTTGGACTAGTTGGGGCAAATGGTGAAGGTAAGTCTACTTTCATGAATATTGTTACAGGGAAGTTGCAACCAGACGAGGGGAAAGTGGAGTGGTCACGAAAGGTTCGTGTTGGTTATTTAGATCAGCATGCTGTACTTCAAAAAGGTACTACGATGCGTGACGCTTTGAGTACTGCTTTTCAATATCTATTTGATGCTGAAGCAGAGATCAATGCACTTTATGCAAAAATGGGTGATGAAGGTGCTGATATCGATGCACTGCTGGCTGAAGTTGGAGAGCTACAAGAAACTCTAGATAATAATGATTTCTATCAAATTAATTCAAAAGTTGAGGAAGTTGCTCGTGGTCTAGGATTAGACGATGTTGGACTCGATCGAGATGTAGATGATCTTAGCGGTGGGCAACGAACGAAAGTTTTGCTAGCTAAGCTTTTGCTAGAAAAGCCTGAAATCCTATTACTAGACGAGCCTACGAACTATTTGGATGAACAGCATATCGAATGGTTGAAGCGCTATTTACAGGAATATGAGAATGCATTTATCTTGATTTCACATGATATTCCATTCTTGAACAATGTTGTTAACCTGATCTATCACATGGAAAACCAAGAGTTGAATCGCTATGTTGGTGACTATGATAACTTCTTAAAAATTCATGAAATGAAGAAGCAACAGCTAGAGTCTGCTTACAAGCGTCAACAACAAGAAATTGCTGATTTAAAAGATTTCGTTGCTCGTAACAAGGCAAGTGTTGCGACTCGTAATATGGCAATGTCTCGTCAGAAGAAGCTCGACAAAATGGAAGTTATTGAATTGGGAAAAGAGAAGCCGAAACCAGAGTTTAATTTCAAAGAAGCTCGTGCAGCTAGTCGTTGGATTTTCGAGGCTGAAGATCTTGTTATTGGTTACAATGAACCACTTTCTCGCCCTCTGAATTTGAAAATGGAACGCGGACAAAAAATTGCATTCGTGGGTGCAAACGGTATTGGTAAGTCTACTCTTTTAAAAAGTATTCTTGGCTTGATTAATCCGATTTCGGGCAAAGTGGAACGTGGTGAGTATCAATACATCGGTTACTTCGAACAGGAAGTTAAACAGTCCAACTACAACACTTGTATTGAAGAGATTTGGAGCGAGTTCCCAAGTATGAATCAGGCTGAAGTCCGTGCTGTTCTTGCAAAATGTGGATTAACAACGAAACATATTGAAAGTAAAATCGAAGTACTTTCTGGTGGCGAAAAAGCCAAAGTTCGTTTGTGTAAAATATTAAACACCGAGACGAATTTATTAATTTTAGACGAACCTACCAATCACTTGGATGTCGACGCAAAAGAAGAATTGAAGCGTGCTTTAAAGGCATATCGTGGAAGTATATTGATGGTATCCCACGAACCTGATTTCTATCGTGAAATTGCAACCGATATTTGGAATTGTGAGGATTGGACTACAAAAGTGTTTTAAATAAAGATTAAGGGGTACCTCAGTAAAATTTTACTGAGGTACCCTTTTCTATCTATTTCAATATTAATTTAGCAACAGCTTCCACATGTGTTGAGTGTATGTGGCAACACAAGAGATGTTGGTGAGTCAAAAAATATAAACCCCTTCATACCTTTTTGTATGCAGGGAATCAATCTTGCTTAAAGGTTATCTATTGCAGCTACTGAAGATATTTTCCTTGAAGGATTATTAAGTGTCTGCCGCTGAATAAGCACGGATATTTTATGTTAGATTTGGCTTAACGGCTCATAATGGGATTCGTTGATTTGCTTTTTCGTAAAAATCCCTGTTTGTCGCTGCAAAAAACTCCTTAGTAGCGTTTTCAACTCCTTCAATCAATTCAGACTCGTCTATCTTCGAACGTTGTTTGATTATTTGTTCTACTGCATCTTCCACTATATTTTCTCTTGCATATCTACGACTGCCTAAATCGTTGCTTGCTTTATACATAACTTTTAGTTTAGATTCCAACGACTTATTAAACACGATATCTTGAACTTTTGTAAATTCAGCATCCGTCAAACTAATTGACATCACTATATCAATATACTCTTCTTTTAATTGAGCGAACATTTCGATTCTGTCATCTTGAATGAAGTGGTCGAGGATTTTCTTAGAACCAACCGTTCCTGCGATTCCACCAGCAACTCCGGCCACTACACCCACTACAGTACCGACAACATTTCCTGCACCAGGAACTACGGAGCCTAACAAAGCGCCCGCACCTGCACTTGCACCAACTCCTGCCAGAAAGCCACCTCCTGCAACTAGAGTATTCTTTAATAACTGTTGATTTGAAATTCTCCCTACAAGCGAATCGAAGATATTAGGGACCATGATTATTCCGAATGAAATAACCATACCAGAACGTTTTGCTACTGTTTCTGCCATGATTTTCTTACCCGTTTGTGAAGCGATCCTAGCAGTCATAATTTTTGCAATCTGCTGCGAGCCCGCATAAACTACCGTTCCCATTACTAAAGTTTTAGTTCCAGCTTTTGCTGCCATAACAGCAGCGTCTTTTGTTTCAACACCAGACCATTTTGCTTGTGCGAACACAATAGCAAAACTTATCCCTGCCACTGGCAAGGTTTGAACAACTCCGTCAAGTGCATCATATTTTAATGAAGTAAGATTTCCGCCCTTAGCAATCAATTTAGACTCGGCCCAAGTAACATGTCCTTTTCTAATTATCTTGTATGCATCTTTTGGATTTGAATGTCCTGGAACTTTCCCATCAGCTATTTTCCTTTTCATTAGTTCAATCGCTTCATTATATTGGTCCTTAGGAACTTCTAGTTGCATACCGCCATATCTGTATTCTCCTCCATCAGCTTTTGGCTTAAACGCAAAGTTTACAGAGTTTCTTGCGCTAGATAAATATTTTGTTTGAATTCTTGTCGAACCAACAACACGATCAGCACCATCCTTGGCATTGTCTTGCCCAACTCTTTGTACTTTCAAAAACGGATGCTTAACTTTGTCTATTAAATCATTTGCATATTCAGCAGCAAATCCATGTCCTTGAGGATTGTTAACAACCCCATTTAAAACTTCCTCATGAAAGTGTGAATCAACATTAGCATAAACCGCCCCCATAGCACCTATTGATTCCGCAACAGCACCCGGTGTCATCAAGGTTTTTTCAAATTTATCAAAATCAGCTTGCATCTTTTCTTTGATGAAGCCTGTTTCAATATCATTTGTATATCCAGTATTAATAAGTGAGGTGATAGTTAGCACTAAAGCTTGAGCATATTGCTCATTACCATCTATGTGAAGTTTACGGATTTTCCTTCTGAAATAGTAGAACTTAATTACCTTTTGTTCTGGAATATACTTAACTTTCCAAAGACCTGCAAATGGAAAAATTTCAGAAGTTGTTATGCCCTTTTCCATTTTCCCTTTTTTCTTATCCGTCTCAAATACTTGATACCTTGCAAAAATCCCCTCTTGAGCTAGTAAGACACCATACTCTTTAAATTCAAGTTCTTCTTTGCTTCTGATTGGAGAGTAACCGAAAAATTCAAGGTCATTAGCATCAATAGCTTTCCTGAAAGTAGAATCACCATTTACAAACCATTTTGCACGACCGTAAGGTAGTTTTTCGCCAGTAAGCGAAAAAGACTGATGGGCAATATTATTGAGGGTATCACGAACAACATCAGAATCATAATTGTGAATTCCCTCAATTTTCTTTTTCCATCCTCTAAACTGAATTTCGGTTATTATCTTTTCATAGTTTATTACACTAACAACTAATGCAATAAGTCCTATTATTTCTATTGACATATCAACATCTCCAAAGCGAAAAATAATTTATTCTATCTATATACATTCAATTTAATGAGAACGAACTCCTCTATTCGGCCTCCGTTCGTAGATAATATTATGCTAACTTCAGCCAAGCAACCGCTTCGCAATGTGTCGGGTGTAAGTGGCAACACATGGGATGCTTGTTGAGTTTACACTAATTGTTTAAGACCATAAGAATAATTGTTGTAAGTTAGTCTAGCTGATTGGGTTTCGTTTACAGAAATGCATTATCCAGATCATATCGGACGTTAGATTTCTTAATTAGACTTGATTTAATCAAGTCTTTTTTAATTCCACTTTCATTACCAAACAAAAATTGAAAAAGAATTTTTCTAACATAATGATTCCCTTACCATGTCTAGAAGAACAAGAAAATCGCTAACTTTTCACTGAAAGTTGAAGATAAAGTTCAATTAGAGGAACAAAAACTAGTTTATTTACAACAGCAGAAACAATGGTTTATGCAACAAAAGATCATCTAATGAAGGAAATAACAAAACAGCACCTCTCTCATCCGTTGAGCTGGTGCTGTTGCTTTTTTGGAAATGCATTAATTTACCTTAAAATACAGTTTTGAGAGTAGAAATCCTTCTGTGATTTATCCTTTCTTACTCTCCAGTTTTGGCAAAACGTTCAATTCTTTCCCAAATCTCGTCCCGAACTATTTGGAAGAATGCCCACTTCTCTTCTTCTGTACCTTCAGCCTAAGCAGGATCATCAATTCCCCAGTGAACTCTCTTGACATGGAGTGGAGTGACTGGACACAAAAAACTGGAATACGTTTGCTACAAAGGAACTTAAAACTGAATTAAATAAGTACACATGAGTTAATGTGATTCATTTATTCTCTAACTTTTTGAGAGTTACATCATTTCACTGTCCCCGCCCCGTCTTCTTTTCCAAAGTTATCAAGCAATGCACGCACTTCATCTTTTGATTTCGTGTTCATCAATTGATTTCTTAATTCACCAGCTCCACGGAATCCTTTGACATAAATTTTGAAAAAGCGATGAAGCCCTGAGATTGAACGTGGCAGTATTTCCGCATATTGATCTTGAAGATCAAGCTGCAGTCTTAAAAGATCAAGGTATTCTTTACTGCTATGCTCCTTGGGCTCTTTTTCAAAAGCAAAAGGATTTTTAAAAATGCCTCGCCCGATCATAACGCCATCAATACCATATTGTTCAGCAAGCTGCAGCCCAGTTTGACGGTCAGGAATGTCTCCATTGATTGTTAGTAGCGTATTTGGTGCGATACAGTCACGTAATTTTTTGATTTCCGGAATTAGCTCCCAATGCGCGTCTACTTGGCTCATTTCCTTTCTTGTACGTAAATGAATAGAAAGGTTCGCAATATCCTGTTTTAAAATATGCGATAGCCACTCCTCCCACTCATTTACTTCGCTATAGCCAAGTCGTGTTTTCACGCTGACAGGCAGTCCGCCCGCTTTTGCTGCTTGAATAAGTTCTGCCGCAACGTCTGGACGCAGAATAAGACCACTGCCTTTCCCTCTCGATGACACATTCGGTACAGGGCAGCCCATATTAATATCGATGCCTTTAAATCCTAGCTCTGCCATGCCAATACTCATTTGACGGAAATATTCGGGATTATCCCCCCAAATATGTGCCACCATCGGCTGTTCATCTTCTGTAAAAAGCAAACGGCCACGCACACTTTTCATGCCGTCTGGATGACAATAGCTATCCGAGTTTGTAAACTCTGTGAAAAACACATCCGGTCGACCGGCTTCACTTACTACGTGACGAAAAACAACATCTGTCACATCTTCCATTGGTGCAAGTACAAAAAATGGTCGTGGTAAATCACGCCAAAAATTATCTATCATTTCAAATTCAAATCCTCTCACAATGAATACAACTTCAAACTATCGGTCAAAAAATACAAAACTATATGATCCAATACTTTTACATTTATATCATGCTTAATTACTTATTATCAAACACAAAATACATTTGGACATTTATTATTTGTGAAAAACTAGTGTAAAAATCGGCAATGTTATTTTAACGAATATCGTTTCTGAATGGTATTTTAATAAACAAGGCTCTGTTAAATTTATCCACTAAGTTGATTGGAGTGGAAGGCGCTCGACTCCTGCGGGAGCAGCGGGACAGGTGAGACCCCACAGGCGCAGAGCGCCGAGGAGGCTCACCGCCCGCCCCGCGGAAAGCGAGTGCCTGGAACGGAAATCAACAGCACCGTTTAACAGAGCCATAAACAAAAAAGCAGCTGGTATAGATTTTTTCTATATCAACTGCTTTTCTATTATACCCACTACAACTACGCGACAGATTCCCAACGTCTAGAGTGAATGTGGCATTACATGGGGTGCTGGTGAGTTCCTAATATGTTTCTTACTTTAGTGTCAGACACCACCCATGGACAAAATTTGAGAATTTGTCCTCGAATGGTGCCTGTCGCTAATTTTAAGACCATTTTTATACGACCCACTTTTATTGATAAACTGTATTGGATTGGGTGAAGACTAGTTTTTCTATACGTAAGGATTCAAGTACCTTCCTGTTGATCTCATAACCAATTCCTGGTTTAGTAGGAACAGTTATCACACCATTGTTTACGAGTACTTCGGGGTCAATGATATCTCTTTCCCAATATCGGGATGAACCAGCTGTATCACCTGGTAAATTGAACTGTGGTAAAGTGGTTATGGCAATATTATGTGCACGGCCAACCCCAGCTTCTAGCATTCCACCACACCAGACAGAAACGCCATGTTCAGCACAATAATCGTGGATTCTCTTGGATTCTGTAATTCCACCCACTCTACCAATCTTAATATTAATAATTTTGCAACTGCCTAATTCAATTGCTTTTCTAGCATCTTCAAAGGAATGGATGCTTTCATCTAAACAAATGGGGGTTGATAGTTCTCTCTGCAATTTGGCATGATCGATAATGTCATCGTGTTCAAGTGGCTGTTCGATCATCATGAGGTCCAGTTCATCCAGCTTTTTCAATGTTTCAATGTCCTTTAGCGTATAAGCAGAATTCGCATCGGCCATCAGTAATGTATCAGGAAACTGTTTTCTGACTTCTTTTAACATTTGATAATCAGAGCCTGGCTTAATTTTTATTTTCAATCGCTTATAGCCTTCTCTTATAAACCCTTCACAAGCATGAAGGAGATCTTTGACAGTAGGTTGAATGCCAATACTAATTCCTACATCTATTTGATGCTTGGTCCCACCAAGTGTTTTATATAGAGGACTCTGATTTCTTTTTGCAAATAAATCCCAAACAGCTCCTTCTAATGCTGATTTAGCCATGTTATTTCTTCTGATCGATTGGAATCGTTTTGACACTTCGTCAGGATGCTGAATCTGTGACTCAAATAGGAGAGGAATTAAAAACTTTTCCATCATATGTTTGTTCGTTTCTACGGTTTCCTCACTATACCAAGGGCTTGAAAAGGCGGCGGATTCACCAAATCCGATGCAACCGGAATCATCCTCCATCTCAATTACAAAAAATTCTTTTTCTTGAAAGGTCCCAAAGCTCGTGGCGAACGGATGCTTCAACTGCATGATTAATCGGTGAAGGGTGACTCTACGAATCGAAAAACTTCTATTTGTCACTTATTTTCCCCCTTTTCTACAATTCTAGGATTTCGGGCTTATTCTACAAAAAAATGTTTATAATGGAATTTTTCATAGGATTCCATCCGTTCTTTAAACTGCTTAGAATTTTTTACAGATACACCTGCAATGATTGCATTCATGAGTGAAAAAACAGCTGGAGCCACATCTAGTGTGGATTTTTTCGGAAGATGTACCGTAAATAAAACATCTACAAACTCACGGATCGGTGCAACCTCGGAATCTGTTATCCCTATGACAAATGCGCCATGCCTCTTTGCTTCCTTCGCCATATTAATAGTTTCTAGAGCATAACGATGAAAGGAAAAGGCAACAAATACGCTGTTCATGTCCATTTCTCGCATTCTTAAAATTAAGTCATCACTATCAGTTCGAAACAATCGAACATTTCCACGGATTAATTCAAGAGTAAAGGTAAACCAATGAGCCATTGCATAAGAGGAACGGACACCTGCGACAAGAATCCGATTCGCAGCAACTAGCTGTTCTATGGCCCTTTGAAAATCTTCCGTTCTTAATCTTTCAACTGTTTGATTGATAACCTCTGCATCCTTTTGCATGATTTTCTTCGCAAAATCCTGATTCTTCTCGATCCCATT
Source organism: Peribacillus alkalitolerans (assembly GCF_010882125.1). Taxonomy (GTDB): domain Bacteria; phylum Bacillota; class Bacilli; order Bacillales; family DSM-1321; genus Bacillus_BN; species Bacillus_BN alkalitolerans. The sequence goes on from NZ_JAAGVZ010000002.1 coordinate 347,613, forward strand.
CTTCAAAGAATGGTATTCTACTAAGCTACTATTGTTATTTAATAAAAACTCTTGAATATCTTTTTGGAAGGAACTAAATCCACTATAACCAAGTGCATGACAAAATCGGATGACAGTCGTTTCACTTACATGAATCTGGCCACCCACCTGCTCAGCAGAGTTCATCGCAAAAGCTTGAGGATTAGCTAAAAAATGTTTTGATACTTTTTTCACCCCTTTTGAAAATTGGCTATATTTTTCCTGGACATCCGTTTTTAGCGTATCTATCATACTTTACTCCTGGGATAAATTTTTGAAAGCTTCTCTTTATTTTTGATTTCTCCGAAACCTTAATACTACTCACCATTTTTTCACCTGCCTTGACTCCCTTTCTTTTCTCCGACCACTTTTGTAATGGCCGTGCTTACTATTTTCACTCCGTTAAGAAGAGAATCAAGGTTAAAGCTCATGTTCGGGTGGTGCAGCCCAGGTGCTAACCCAGTTCCAAGACCGACCATTGTAGCCTGCATATTAGGATAGGATGCTTTATAAAAATGGAAATCCTCCCCACCTGGAGTGACTGGAGGTGGAACAAGCCCTTTTTCACCTAGCACATCTATGATTACCTCTTTTACAATCTCTTCAAAGTCAACACTACGTTCCGCTGCGACCATTGACGCAAAAGGTTTTAAACTAACCTCGGCATGATTCATTGCACCAGCTGTTACTACAGCATGCTCGACCTTTTTGAGTAGTTCAGACATTATCTCATTTCGTTCAGCACGAACATCAATTCCGAATTCGGCATAATCCGGTATCGTATTCAGATTGGCTCCTCCTGCCTTTATCATCGTTACCTTGGCAGAGGCTGAAACTGTGGGATCCATTTTTATCGCATTTACAGCTTGAATAATAGACCCAATGGAATCCACCACATTGATTCCAAGATGAGGTCTGGCTGCATGTGCCTGGACTCCTTTTATTTCACCTCTTAATAAAGTTGTGGCCCCGTGATAAATACCAGGTGATGCTTTTCCATACTCCATTTCCTGAATCGGTCTCAAATGAATACCAAGCAGGTAATCAATGTCCTCTATCACGCCGTTTTCAATTAAGGCTAGGGCACCATTGCCTGTTTCTTCTGCTGGCTGGAAGATGAGCTTTATTAAGCCTTTAGGGGTAAAGCCAATTCTCTTCAAGCAAGTAATGGCAAGGAGCACGATGGTCATGTGGGCATCATGGCCACATGAATGATTGGCTTTCCATTCGCCATCAACAAGCTGATAGAGGGCATCCATATCCGCTCTAATCCCAATCGTTGGACCATCATTGGGATCGCCCCAATATCCGATCACACCAGGGTGTGAATCAAATCGTTCCGTTGGGATTCCTATATTCATTAACTTAGATATGATATATTTCGTTGTCTCTACTTCTTTCCAGCTAACTTCTGGATTACTATGTAAGTGATGGTAGGTAGATTTTATAAGATCTTCATGCTGATTTACCCACTCATTAATTGCCTTTATCATGACTTTCCTCCAACCTTTTATTTTCAAGCATATAGTAATGAATGTAAGAATTAGATTTCTTCTGAACTCCGCTTATGATAAATCCAGATAATAGGGCTTCATTTAAAACATTTCTCAATGCAAGTCTCCAGGCCCTTGCCGCATCAAGATTTGAATGTTTCACCAACTGGATATTTGATGGTACAGAAACCAGATATCCTCTTTGCTGAGGATTGATTTTTTTCACTACTTCTGAAGGATATTCCCCATCAGTAGATAGTAGAATTTCATATTCATTTTCGAAAGGATCTGGGATCCCACCATCTATTGTTTTTTCTACCCGCCTGGAACAAAGATCCCACTCCACTAATAACCGATCCGATGGCAGCCCTTTATTCAGTTTATCTTGCATTTCTCCATAATACGAAGGTAGGTACGTTCGGGAATAGGCACCTAATTTACATAAATTAAAGAAACCATTCCTTATTTCTAGAGGATCATATGTCCAAACGATTTTTTGATAACCATTTACAATTGCCCTTTCCCTTTGCTTAAGTTTTAATTGAAATCCTAATCCACCATTTTGATATTCAGGACGGACCCCAGTCATATGGGAAACTAAATAAGTCTCTCCATTTTTTAATCCAGCAAATCCGTAACTGAAACCTATTAATCTATCATTTAAATAGGCTCCTATAATCAATCCCCCATGATGAATAGAGGCTACTAGCTGTGGAAGTGGCGACACAACATCCGCACTCCAAATCTCCGATTGAAGCAAAACGACTTCATTTATTTCCTCCAAAGCTTCAATCCGCCTATATGTGATGGAATCAGTCAGATTCAAGGATCTTACCTCCTTACCTCTATAAAATAATTAAGGGACTCTTAGTTGGTTCATTAACGTGAAGAAACAGTTCATTTAAGTGCTAGATTTAAATAAGGTAGTGGTTACATATGAGGGATTTTATTCAATTACATAGTGAAAATAGTTACTAATTGAAATGATCGTCAAATTCTAAAGCTTTTCCTTCATTATTAAATTTCCTGAAGTGTTTTCTTTTTCGTATTATATAATATTGATTAAACGGAAAACAATATTAAAAGACTGTATTTTCTAAAAATTTAAACAAAACATTTCGACATATTTTAGGGCTAAAATGACATAGTACATATTCAAATTGGTTGATAAAAAGGTGCCTTTCAAAGGGAAAGTTAGATAACTAATACACTTGAAGTGGCTTGAATTCTTGTCTATACTGCATAAACAATAAAAAACGGCCAGAATCCTTATTCTGGCCGCTTTATTATGAAAAATCTTGAAGGTCGAAAACCCTTGCTATTTCCTTACCATCCCCAAAGCCATATCAAGAACGGCTTCCCCATTCATGGTTCCATAAAGAATAGAATCGATCACTGCTACTGGAATATTCTTTGGCTCCGCTTCTTTTTTTACTTCGTCCAATGCATACCTGGCCTGTGGTCCGAGAAGGACAACATCCGCCCCGTCCAGTTCATCATAGATCTCTGTTGCTGGCATTGCTAGAATAGTTGAATCAATTCCTCTTTGAGCAGCAACCTTTTCCATTCTGCTCACAAGCAAGCTGGTGGACATGCCGGCGAAGCAAACTAAAATGATTTTCATTTAGTCCCTCCTATCCCTTTAAAAGCTTAAAGAGTTTGATCAGCAGTTCTTCACTTATATCAGTGAAGGGAGAACTGTCATACCTCACAGCGGTCCCAAAATGATATTCAGGAGCCTCTGTTTCTTTCATGACTTGACTTGCATTTTCAAAATTCAAGCCTCCTCCGACCAAAATTTTGATATGTCCGGATTCAGTGACCATATTTTTTAATGTCTCGGTATTTGAACTTAAATTGCCTTTCCCGCCTGATGTCAGAATCCTGTCAATTTCCTTATATCTTGAAAGAATTTTTACTCCCTCTACAGGATCATCAAGCTCATCTATGGCTCTATGGAAGGTTACCTCCATTCCTTCAGAGGCTTCAAGAAGTCTCTCAAGGTTCGTTTCACATATTTGTTTATGTTTATTGAGAGTGCCAATCACTACCCCATTGGCACCAAGCACTTTGGCCATTTGAATATCCTGTTTCATAAGCTCAATCTCTTCACTGTTATATACGAAGGATTTCGAATGTGGTCGGATGATCACATTGACTGGAATGTTTACGGACTCTATTACCCGTTTGATGAGTCCATAGCTTGGGGTGAGTCCTCCCTCCGAGAGAGCACTCACAAGCTCAATCCTGTCTCCTCCATGTGCTTCAATCTTTTTTGCGTCATCGATCGTTGCTGCGATTAGTTCAATCATTACTAAGCTCCTAAATTATTATTGGTATTCTTGCTATTACCAGTAGCTACACCTGATTCCTCCGCCACCTTTTTCTTATCCATCACTGCAATAAAAGGATACCAGATAAACATTACCACAAGTATATCGACCAATTGAAGGACTGCACCCGACCAATGACCAGTTATAAGGAAGCCCTGAATAACAGGTGGTGTTGTCCATGGTATGATGACTCCTGTCGGACTAGCTACTAAGTTAAGTGCCATTGCCGTGTAATTAATGATGGTAATCACAATGGGTCCTAGTATTAACGGTATCATGCATATTGGGTTTAATACCACAGGCAAACCAAACATGATAGGTTCATTGATGTTAAATAACCCCGGAGCCAGAGACATCTTACCTAACTCCCTGTACTGCTTTGACTTAGACCTGTATATAAGCACGAACACTACAGCAAGGGTTGCACCCGCACCGCCAATCCAGATCATATCAAAGAACTGCTCAGTGATGATATTTGGTGCACTTTTCCCAGCTTCAATCGCAGCAAGATTTTCGTCCTGAAGAGGTACCCAGAAAGGTCTCATAATTCCGTTTACGATCGTTCCACCATTCAACCCCACACACCAGAGAAGACTGATTGCGAAGACGGTCCCAATGGCCCCAAAGAGATTATTCGCTACTAAACTCTCCATAGGTACGGAAACAATCTGGTAAATAAATTCATGGATATATTGGTAGTCTGTCTGTAGGAATAATAATCTAACTAGAAGCATTGCCACAATGATGATAAAGCCCGGCACCAGTGCGGAAAATGCCCTGGATACCGCTGGTGGAACACCATCCGGCATTTTGATGGTGATTCCTTTTTTAATAAAATAATTAAAAATTTCAGTGACCACAAGCGCTGTGATGATCGCAACAAGAATTCCATTTGTACCGTACCAGCCACCAACCGTGATAACCTTTTCAACAACATGAGCTGTTCCATTTATATCTATAGAAGTTGTAATTGGAGTTAAGAGTACAAAGGAACTGATTCCAAGCATTGCAGCAGATAATGCGTCAACCCTGTAGGATTGTGCAAGCTTGTAGGATATCGCTGCCACTATAAAAAGGGACATGATATCATACGTAACCCTCTTTGGAAGAATGATAAATTGATTAAAAAATTCCCCAAAAAGTTTGACCTGTAGTTCTTGCCATCCTGGTGCAGGGAAATCTTGAATAATGATAAAGATTGAACCGATTATTAAGAATGGTATAAACGTAATAAATCCATCTCGGATTGCCGCAAGATGCCTTTGACCTGCCATCTTAGATGCAAAAGGTAAAAGTTTGGTCTCAAGGAATTTTTGAATTTTCTCCATAATCTTAACCCCTTTGTTTAATAAATAATGGACCATTCTTCCTTACTCAACAGGACTTGAAATCCTTTTTCGATAGGCTTCAAGCCATTCCTCCGATGCCTTTTGGTAAATGGTCGTTTCCCCTTTTGGATAGGCAACGTACACAGTTGGCCTGTCTACATCCGTGGCCACCACGAAGGAAAATTCTATATTCGTGCCTACTCCCCATTCCCTATTGTTATTCATTGCAATAACCGACATAGCACCTGCTTTTCCGTTTCTCTTCATGAGATAGTTAGTAAACTCGTAAACAGCACTCTCAGCTGCAACCTGTGGATTCATCCCCCCCTTCATAAGCCTAACAATTTCATAGGATAAACAACCTTTCATAATATCCTCTCCAAGCCCTGTTGCCGAGGCTCCTCCTATGCTGCTATCAACGTAGAAGCCTGATCCTGATAAAGGTGAATCTCCCACTCTTCCTCTCCTTTTCATAAACAATCCGCTTGTCGATGTAGCCGTTGCCATATGCCCCTTTACATCAAGAGAGACCATCCCCACGGTATCATGACCATCGTAAGGACTTAGATTTTTCTCCCTAATCTCTCTTACACGTTTTTCCCAAAGCTTACGTGCCCTTTCGGTAAGCATGTTCCTTCTTTCAAATCCATTTTTAAGTGCATATTCCTCTGCCCCATTGCCCACCATGAACACATTAAATCTTTCTTGGCTTAGCTTCCTTGCGATGGATATAGGATTTTTAAAATCTTTTATTCCTGCCACCGCCCCTATTGAAAGTGTTTCACCATCCATAAAAGCGGCGTCCAGTTCTACCTCGCAATGTTCATTCGGAAGTCCACCATATCCCACCGATTTATAAAGGGGATAATCCTCTACCATTCCAACTGCAGTCTCCACTGCATCGCTAGAACTGCCGCCTTCCTTGAGCATTTCGGAAGCTGCTTCCACCCCTTCAAGAGCCATACGCCAAGTTGCTATCATTCCCCACTTCACATTCATCCCTCCAACTTGATTAGAGAGCCCTAACCAATTTTTTTATATAAACTCAGCATTTCACTGATTAAGGTTTGAGCCAATAATGCATTCATCATATGATCCTGTGCGTGAACCATCATGATGGAGTATTCGGATTTTTCTCCCCTTGCTTCTTTGACAATCAATTCGGTTTGGGCTTTATGTGCTTTTGAAAGTAATGCACTCGCATCTTTCATGAGCTGATCTGCTTCAGAAAAATTCCCTTCTCTTCCAAATTGAAGCGCTTTCATCATTGTCGATAGAGCATCTCCTGAGGATGAAATAATTTGAAATGCAATTTGTTCGATTTCTACCACTCGCTTCACCTTCCCGCTGTTTAATAAATTTTGGTTATCTGTATTATAGTTTTCTAGACTCTAACTTCTCCAATAATCTTTTTCCTAATTGCTTGGAAAAATTTTATATATAAAATTCAAATAAAAAATCCCGCATTATAGCGGGATGTAATTAAGAATTATAGTTTATGATTCTAGCTATAAAATCATCGAAATGTTCAGACCCAATCAGATGGTTTACCCCATCGGGTCTATTAATGATTTCAATGAGATGCTTATAAAGATGGTTCAGTTTTTTTCTGTCCTCTTCTTTTAGGGAAAACATAAAAACAAGCTGTGCACGGTTCTTTCCCCACATGACAGGCTTATTCAGTATTGCCACAGAAATGACCGTTTCGTAGGCATTCATCACGATAGGGTGTGGAATGGCAACGAGATTCCCATAGGAGGTGGAGGAAATCTTCTCCCTTTCCATCACTAGATCCATATAATCCTCTGGTGTATATCCCTTAGAGTAAAGATCATTCCCCAAAAATTGGATAGCTTCAAATTCATCTGTAAAGGATATTCCTTTATAGAAAATGTCCCTTCTGAAAAAATGCCTCACGTCAGTCGAAACATCATTTTGCCCTTTGTATTCTTTATAGAGTCGTAAGTGTTGATCAATCTTTTCTATGTCTGCTTGATTAAGGAATGGGGATACTTCAATAACCTTGATGTCAATTTCATAATCAAATTTAACTGTAGATAGGATAAGGTCCGGTTCATTCGCGATAAGTTCATCTAACTCCATGAAGGAATACGTACCTAGAATTTCAACCTTGTCCTTGTAAACTGAATGAAGCTTTGTCATTAGTAAGCTACTGGTTATGTAACCTGTCGGGCAAATGAGGCCAATTTTTCTTTTCCCTGTTTTCTTTTCCTTTAGGCGTTCAAAGGCCGCCCCAAGGTGAAGAGCAAGAAAGCCTATTTCATCTTCCCTAATCGCTAATCCTGTGATCCTGTAAAATTCCTTCGAAACAAAAACAGCGATTTCAAAGATAAAAGGGTAATTGATTTTAAGCTCATCGAGAATCGGGTTTCTCATTATGATGTGGTTATGGATCCTCTCAATCATTCTCTTAATATGAAGACATAACCCAATGAACAGTTGATCATCATTTTCAAAGTATATTCCGTATTCCATTTTTATCGAATGAATAAGCTCGTCCGTAAGGCTTGAAAGATTGGGATCGACGATTCCATCTAGCTCCCTTTTTTCCTTATAGTTATTCTTTATGATGCTTTTCCCTAAAATAAGGTAGGAAAGATAAATGATATCCCCTAAGGGGAACTTCACTCCAAGCTCCTCCTCTAATACTCTGGAAAGATCTTCAGACATTTTATATTCTGGAGTTCCCTCCACACTATCCAAATCGAACTGTATATCGAGTATATTTTCACTTTTTATCCTGTCTATGGTAATAGCGATATGGATCACAAGATTGACTACTGCCATTTCATTAAGATGGATGTTATATTTTTTGACAGACTCGATAAGTTTTCTTTGGATCAGTGCCAAACTAAAGTCATTAAAGTATTTTTCATATTTCAATAGACTAAAAAAGCTTCGGTTCGTTTCCTTAAATAAAAGTTCACTTAAAAGAGCCCGTTTATCCTTTTCACTCCCCGATAAATAGATCAATGCTGCTTTCCTTGATAAACTCAGGCCTCTTTGGTTTTCAGAGATCATCTCCTTGATTCTCTTCAAATCATTTTCAATGGTTGCCTCACTGACCATGAGTTTTTCAGAAAGATTATATAAATCTATTTCCCTGCTTTTAAGAAGGAGATTCTTTAGTATATAGTTTATGCGTTCATCAGGGTGAGTTGGAATGCCTTCACTTTCACTTTTCATGATTTCCCTGGCTCTGTTGAGGTCGGATAGAAAATAGCCTTTTTTATTTTGCGAAACAATAAATTCTTCATTTAAAATTGAATTTATAAAAGAGATATCGTTTCTAACGGTTCTATCCGTTACCCCAAGTTCTATAGCCAATTCTGAGCCCTTCACCCAAGTCTTCTTTTCTGATAATATTTTTAAAATCTCTCTTTGACGCGGATGGAAATTGTGCAATAGAATGACCTCCAACAACCAGAGTTCTGTCCCTATAAAATAATTATACTAATCTTGTCTGTTCAACAGAATCCTGCTATGGAAATTATTTGAGAGGAATTTATCTAATATACCGTATACAAGGCTGAACAATGGAGGTAAGGAGTTAAAAAAGTCTTTTTGAATTTTTCAGTCCTAAGTTATTTACATCACTCCATTTCAAAAATTGAAATTAGAAACGAAATTTATTTATAAGTGCCTTATGCCCTATATTACAAATATTATCGTTCATCTGGAACTATTAAAATCATTTTATCAATAAACACTTAATTTCTATTAGAACCGAAAGTTTTTTGTCTTTTAGGACATGAAAGAGGATGGAATCTGTTCCCACCCTCTTTGTATTTAAACTTTTTACTTCGTAGTCTTATGAATTTAATTTGGCATTGTTATCGAAATACAAAAATAATATATAAAAAATCATTACTCATGTAATAAAAAGCTAAGTTTCATTTCAATTCAATCCCTAAATAATGGTTCAACACTTCTATCATTTCTGTGTGATGCTTTTGCGCCAGCTGATCATTCCAAATCTCATTCTGATAAATTAAATCCATCTTTAAGGAATCTAATTTTTCTTTATTATTATTAATAAATCGTTGGCGCTTTTCATTAAATGGTAGATTGCTATATTCTGAATTTATACTTCTTGATACTAACGCTAGGTTACCAAATCTGTTAAGTTCATTATCTGATACCGTATTGACATCAGTATCCTTTTGAGTTTGTGGTGATATATGCTCAACAGAATTTTTGGCAGTCAATTTAAATTCTTTCCACCTTCTGTCCATACTTGAGGCATATTTCTCCCAAAGTACATATTCGAGTTTATAAAACCAATAATGAGGGAATTCCGTCCCAAGATCTTGATTTAAGATCCCTATCTTTATTGTGGTATCATAATAAGGATCATCCAAGAATCTCCTTGTCCTAAACACTAATGGATCATCATCTTTTTCTGCACATAACAAATGGTTGTCTAAATACTTTAAATACTCATAACTATTTTCGCCTTTATTCTCTATAAGAAATTTTAAATATGGAGTTAACCAATAATGTGTTGTTATTTGTTGTGAATGATATAACATACTTTGTAGTAGAGATTCACCTTTTGATGTAGGTTCTCCTCTTCGTAAAAAATAGAAATTCTTGTTCTTTCTATTATTTTTGTACTTTTCTATTTTACGAATGAAATGTGTTTCACTTTCCTTAAGTCCTACCCATTTAATTACGTGTTTATCAAAATAGTATCGAACTTCCCAAAGTAACTCAATAAATTCTTTTATTTCTTCTTCGTTAATAAATTTACTGAGAAGATGGTTTGTAAAAATATTTAATAATTCATTATCTGATATTTTAGGAATATCATCATGACTTTTGTATACTAGGTAAATTCTTAGTGTGTGTTGTAAAAGCATTGGAAAAGTTAAGATACTTCTAACATCATCTCCAATATATTCGTCTTCTTCGTATTCTTTATCTCTCACATTATCTTTTGTATCATAGCTATAATCTATATCCAATATTTCCAACAATGTACTAGGTTTGCTATTGGAAACCTCTTTTTCATCTATAGTAGATAATACTTTAACTGGATCTGCTATTTTTTCCATTCCAACCTTAGCATCAACAGTATCAAATAAGTCCTGTATTTTTATGCTAGTTATATCTTTTATATTTTTTTCTATATACTGCTCCATCACAGAACAAGCATCCCATAGGATACTGTAATTTATCCGATCCTTTCCTGATAATTTATCTAGCATTCTTGCTTTTAAAATTTCATGGTGCAGTAGTTGTACACCTCTATTGTTAATAACCTCAAATAATTTATTTAAGTCTGTTTTATCTGGTACTTCTGTGAAAACCAATTGTACTTTCTCGTTAATAAAAGCAGCAATTTTTTCTGCCTTCCCAACTTCTTCTAGCTCAAATTGAGTATAGAATTTATCAATAAATGCAAGTGCATCAGTTATATTAGCAGGTAATTTATTTAGACATTGCTTATTACCACCAATAATTAACCTAAATTGTTTATTAATTTCTTCCCTAATAGCAAAGTTTATCCTATTCGTCCGCTCCAGTTCAATGAAAGGTTTTAAATCACCACCAAATACTATGGAAATCATCCAGAGAGTTGTAAATCGTTGTTGTCCATCAATTAAATCAAAAACTTTACTTTCTTTTTTTGATAACATTCTATTTTTAACAACTAAAACGCTCCCTAAGTAAAAAAGCTCTTTTTCATCTTCATATGCTGCTTCTATGTCTTCTAATAGAGTTCTAACTTGGTCCTCTTCCCAGACATATAATCTCTGATAGATAGGAACATTGAACAAGTAATGCTGATCTGCAATGCTTTTTAATGTAACCAAATTAGACTTTATTTGCATAAACTATCTCCTCAATCAATTGTTCCATCCAGCATTCTTTATATTTTAAACTATCTTTTGAATAATAAGTGAGTAATCTTTCTTTATAATAACCTTGTACACCTTTACCACTTTCTATATTCTCCTTTTGATATATATCAATTTTTTCATAACAATTTATTAGAAATTCAAATACTTCTTCTGGCATAAAGGCATGACTAATTATATCTAGTAAATTATTATCTCTTTCCATTAAAAATTTTATTGGAGCTTGTTTAACAACATTTTGCTTTTCTAATCTTATTGCCCCTAAAACATGATCTAACCATAGTGAAAACCTAAAAAATTCTCTTTCTCCGAATTTGTCATAATACATTATTGTTGCAAGAATGAATAATTCCTTTAAATAAACTGAAATATTCTTCCAAACAATATTATAAAACTCTCTAAATCTTTTAATTTCCTTACTTCGAATGTTCCTTTCGATAAAAAGTAACTGGGTAATCTCAGCATATTTCATTGAAAAGAGAAAATATCCAAGTCCCTTACTTATTGGCTGTCTTAATAAAAAAGGAAGGTTTACATCATCTTGTGAGTTCACTTTTTTTAGTTGTATTTCATAATCTTTATTATCTTTTAAATAGAGTTTTATCCCATAAGAATTGTTATTATTCGGAAACAACCTTATGGAGTTATCATTATCATTTGATATTGTGTAACTCATAAACACCTTTAAAATACCATCATCGTTTTCTAAACTAATTTGCTTTTGCCCCCGCCAACTACGCGCTCTCCAAAGGTATTTATTAATTAATTCAGCAGCAAAGTCCCCCTTCTTGCCAATTAGAGGTTGGAAACTTTGGATATTTTCCCAACTTTTTGCGCAATACTCTTGTAACTTTAAATTATTGATTGCCCTTAGATGATAAGCTTTGAGTAAATCAGTAGGTTTTAATTTTACTCCTCGATAGTTTTGTGTATCAAAAAAAGTAAAGGCTAAATCTTCCGAAGAAGTGATAATAAAGGTAAATTGAATATTAGGGAACAATAAGGAAACTTTTTCTTTCCAGTTCTCTTTCTCATCATTACTAAAAAACAGTTGAATGTTTTTGATATTCTGAATGGAGATTGGCGAGTTATATTCCATAACCATTTTGTCGTTTAATAACTTCCCATTTAATATAAAAAAAAGAATACTCAAGGTTGTCAAGCGCTGTTGACCATCTATGATAAACAATTTCTTTTTTTCGTCATTTTGGTGCAACAATATACTGCCCATGTAATAAGGTATCTCAGGTTCTGTTTCTAGGTGAACTAATAGATCATTAATTAACTCTTTAACTTTAACGATATCCCAAATATATGGCCGTTGATATGTATCAATTCCTATAGGATATAGTGCCTTTTCTTTAAAGAATTCCTCAAATGTACTAACGTGGATTCTTACATCATTTATTATTTTTGGATTTCCAACTTCCATTATCTTTGATAAACCTACCTTTATTTTATAATAGTGTTACAAATTAAATTAGGCAGAAGTTAGCCATCATTATAGCTATTCTTCTGCCTTCATTTCTAGCTTGAGAATTATTGTATTCTATTTGAATTATATGATTATAATATTTTGTTATTAATTTAATGAGAAGTAAATTATTCCAGCATTTCTTTTAAAAAACGATAGAAAAATCTTTACCTTTGTCCATGTCAGAAGTATAAAATAATACTTCTGTTTTTCTATATAGATCTATCATTGTTAATACTTCTTCATTATTATTTTTGATATATCATTACAATAAAACTCTTTAAATAAATTGAGATATTATTATTTAATCAATAATAGTGTTATTGATATAAATTAATTTATTATTAATTCATGGAAAAATACATATTTATGAACAATTTCCAAAAAAGTTCCACAATCATTCATTGGAGGTTGATTGAGCAAATCATAGAAACATCCCTGGTGATAAATAGTGTTTAAAAAATCCAAAAAAACATAATCGTCTGAATTAAAAATATTTGTGCATACAGGACATCGTACTATAATCTTCATTAGTTCTGTTCTCCCATTCTAATCTCATATTCAGAAAATTCCATATCTCTTTTAAATTCTCCTGCATATCACCAAAATCCTCATATATTTGACAAATATTATTTAGAATGTCAATAAGAAAGTATTTTTGCAATAGAAAAATGCAAAATAAATGAAAAAAAATGACCAGAATCTTTCCAGTCTGTCTCTCTTGTTAACTACTTATTGATAATGTTTTCGATTGCCTGGAGGTTATCCTTTTAACCGTATCACCATGACATTTAAAAAAAGACTCCATACCAAAAGGGTAGAGAGTCTTCACCTACCTTTTAATAACTTTTAAGGAAAAAAGGTACGTAGCAAAATAGTGTCTGGCACAATTATTGGACAAAACACAAAATTTTGTACAAGGGTTTGTGCCTGAAAGTTTTTCTAGCATGAATACATAAATTACATATATGACCTCTAAAGATCTCTTTCTTTAATCAGGTTATAGATTTATTATTTAGAATGAAATATAGAATAAAAATACAGCTCTATTGTCTTTTAAATAGAACACTGGATCTCCACTCATGCCCATTTTTTTGAGTTATTTCGTTCATTTTAAATCTAATATTAGGACGAGTCAAAGTACCTGGTCTTTTTCCTGGATATAATATAGTATCAAAGAATGTTGTATAAAATTGGCCATTGGGAATACTCATTAGCCTTATTTCTTCTACAAGGTTTGTAGGACTATAGGCTATTCTAACAGCATAGGTTAAGTTAGGAACTTTGCCGAAACGGATATGATTTTCATAAAACCTAAGATTTGCAAGCCAATTTTTTCCTGCAATTATTGATGAAGAAGTAGAATTATACGAAGTTTGATTTCTTTCTAGCAATACTCTGTTTTCTCTATAATCATCATCAGTTATTTTAATAGTTTTCACTTCCAAATGAATAATTGAATCTCCGCATTCAAAACAACTATCACTTGATGCTCCCATAGAGGCTATATTCCAACCCTGAGATCTATCAATAATACCTTCAATAATATTCTGTGCACCCTTTTGTATTGTATTAGTTCCAGATGGATACATTGGTATATTCTGTTGGCTATATAATTGATTTATTATCTCACCAAGATGTTCTTCAAGTAGTCTCTTAATAATAAAAAAATATTTTTTTTCAAGTTCCATTAATAAATGATCTGTTAATGACATTAATTTAATTCCTCTCAAAGTCTTAATATAAACACATTTACCATATTATACTAATTTATTATTAACTTTTTGTAAATGAAAACTATTAAACCAAAAGATTATAAATAATTTCCAAAACATTTCTATATTTGACTGAACTATTATTGGATCCCTTCTCTTTAATAATATTGAAATTCATTAAATTGTAATTGCCAAAATATTATTTTCTTTGTGAGGGAATGGTATAATTATCTAGAGGTGATATAATGAATTACTTAATGAATGAACTCATACATTTAAATGAAATTGAATTCTGGGAACATCAATATTTACAACAAATATTTTATTCACTAAAATTAGACCGAGAAAAAATGTTGAGTGGTTTTAACACAAAAGAAGAAATCAAGGATGATTGGGTAGCTCACCTTGGGGATCAAACATCCTCTTTTGCAACAGGTTCAGAACGTATTTTCTATTGGCTATTTAATCAATTTGGCAAACCTAATTCTTCCCCCGTAGGTTCAGATATGTTCTTTGAAACGTATAATGCGTATGTTCACATTGATGTTAAAACTGTAACATTAGCAAACGTAGGTGATTTTACTAAAAATATATTCGTTGGAGATAATCAAAATAGTTACTATGGATCAATCAATGTTCGAGGTAAAGAATCTCGTCCATATAAAGGACATCTTCCTTTTTTCTATACAAAAAATAATGGTGAAAAAAAGATATGTCTTACCTATTTTATTATTATTTTATACAATGAAGTTAATCTAGATATTCAATCAATTGCTGTTGTTTGTATGCCTAATGGTAAGCTAAATGAAATTTACGGTGATGATGTTATCAGTGCAGGTAAAAATCCTGGAAAAATTAGATTTAATTACACAAAATGTAGTAAGTTCTTATTATTGAATGATTCACCTTCTAGAATAAAAGTCCTGCTTTGGAATGAAAATATGGAAGATTCACTTAAGATGAAATTGAATTTATTAGAGTCTCTCTATTTTCAAGAAAAATAAAAAAATTAAACTAAAAAACCATCAATTAGATGGTTTTTTCTAGATATCCAAATCATGTTTTGACTCGTTTAAATTATTCTTATTGCTGTTCGAATGTACATCTTTTTTAAAAATTTCTTTTATTTTTTCAAAAGTTGTTGGAGCCAAATCAATAATTTTCTCTATAATGTGGGTGTTTTGATCTAAATGCAACATATTTACACCACTGCTATTTACTACAAGGAATGCTATTGGTGTAATTGAGACACCCCCACCACTTCCTCCACCAAATGGATGATTATTGTGATTGATTCCATTTTCAGAAGAATTTAAATGGAATTCACTACCTCCAGCTGCAAATCCAAATCCTACTTTAGAAACAGTTAATATTACACTTCCATCTGGTGTTTCTACCGGATCCCCAATTATTGTATTCACATCTATCATTTGTTTTAGGTTTTCCATTGCAGAATTCATTAATCCCTGAATAGGATGATTAGATGACATTTTATATCCTCCTCCAGAATGCATATTGTTTACTAAATAGTTTTCACTATTTGACTAATCATTTTCTTGCTTAAACATCTGCCTAACTCCAATATTGTTAAAGCTATATTTTCCTATCTTGAATCAAATTATTCAGTTAGTTTTTATAAAAGAAATCTTCACCCACCAATTTGTTGTATATTGAAATTAACATTTATTAATAAAAAACCCCTAATTCAAATGTGTGATTTGAATTAGGGGTTTTAGTTATTTATATTTATACTCTAGCTAACAATTTCTTCATTTTTTCATTACTCTTCACTTCAATACTATTACTATTTTCTACCTTTGATAATACATTAAATACACTTTCTGCAATAGCCTTACCCAACATTACTGGAACTGCATTTCCAACTTGTCTATACATAGCATTTAAACTACCTGTAAATTCAAAGTCCATAGGAAATGTCTGAAGAATGGCACACTCCCTAACTGATAACCTTCTTTTCTTATTAACATGTATTTCGGGCTGTGATGCCGTTATTGTATCACTTGGCCGATCCCAGTTAGTTATTCTTAACGATTGTTCAAATTTAATCTCTTTTTCAACAAATTCAGTAACTTGTTTATCGTATTTGTCATCGAAACCTAGTAGTTTTTTTAAACCCCACCAATCCTCTGGCTTAGGTATACTACCAGAATTATTATCTTTCCTAAACCAATGACCAGCGGTATGGTTATATCCAAAATGTTTATCAATATTCTTTACTGATATTCCAGATTTTTTTCTCCACTCTTTCAAATAGTCACAAATATCGAATTGATTAACCTCGTGTTTTCTTCCCCAAAATTTATCACTAACATTTTCTGAAGCAACATGATTATGGATAATACCACCTGATTCTACCCATTCCATTGGGTAAGAGCGAAAGTTATTTTTATCAATTTTATTTAGCTTAAACCTCTTCATATTCACACCATTTGAAGGGCCATCATTCATATGACTATCATTTTCAAACTTGTTATTTAAATCATTTTCTGAAAATACAAAGGATTCATTTCGTGTTCTAACATCACTTAAAAAGTCTATAGCCTCTTTAACAGTAACGTGCTTTGGAAGATTTTTCTTGTCCTCTTTATAATGAAACAAATCCGTTTGATAATGACCTGATTGAAGACCGTCTGAAAAATGAGTAGGAAAAGGGAATGGATTATCAATATCTAAGCGGTTTCCCATTATAATAACACGCTCACGTAATTGTGGGACCCCAAAATCTGCTGCATTTAAAACTTTGAAATCAACTTTGTAACCCAAATCCTTAAAATCTCCTATTATCATATCTAATACTTGACCCTTTGACATGGATATTAGACCTTTAACATTCTCTGCAATAAAAAATTTTGGGCGTTTATCCTTAACAATACGTAACAATTCTAAGTAGAGAAAATTTCGTTTATCTTCCATACTTCTTTTTGTATTAGCAACAGAGAATCCTTGACAAGGAAAACCACCAATCACCACATCAATTTCACCTGGTTCACCTGGAATACTAGAACTTTCTATTTTTGTAATATCACCTAATACAATATGATCTCCTATATTCTTTCTATAAGTATTTACAGCATTTTGTTCAAAATCATTCGCCCATACTACATCAAAACCTGCTTGTACAAAACCCAAGTCCATTCCACCAGCACCAGCAAATAAAGATATAACAGTTGGTTTTTTATTCATATGCAACCTCCCAAACATCAAACGTATGTTCTGTTAATATATATTTATTATAATCTATGAATTTTAAATTAATAGTCCTTAATTTCGACAATTTTAATAAATATTATTATAGATATGATTAATAGATATGTAAAATGGATTGTTTATACATATTGGTATACATTCTCAGAAAGTATCACAATAATAAATCCATCATAGTTAATGATAACTACCAATAGTGTTACAAATACTTTTTACTTTCTATTTTTTGTTTTTAAATCTATTAACAACTATTAATTATTCTATTTTAACCTCATTTCGATATTACCAGTTAATATTTTTATGATTTATCCTACTTCCGAATTTTTAGCTATAATCCTAAAAAACTACTGTTCTAATAAAGAGTTTAAAATAATTATGTTCGTGCATTGGCAATAATGAATACTTAACCATATAATATTACACACACATATAGCCAATAACTGGAGGCATACCTATGTATCATCGACAACAATTACCCAGTGGAATTATTCCCATACCAGTATTTTCACACATACCAGGATATAACATTACAGAGTTAGAGAAAAGAATTGATCGTTTAGAACGACAATTTGAAAGGATAAATCGACGGCAAGAGCGAATTAACACAAGATTACAACGGGTTGAAAGACAACTTGGCTTTGGCCCTATTGAAATCGATTAATAATATTTACTTTTAGTTATTACAGATATTATCAATGCAAAATTATCACTCACATGGGATATAAAAAGACCGCTTAAAGTTCATTTTAGGTGGTCTCATTTAATTAATAATAGTTTTAATAATAATTACAAAAAGGTTCCTCTTCCTATGTTAATCTTATATAGAAACACTATGGTGTTGTGAGTTTAATTTTTCGAATAAAAAAGTAAATACAACTGTGACCTGCACCAAGAATTAGCAATAACGCCGGAATGCTGTCTTTCTCAAAAAAATAAATGGCAAAAAGAAATGCAGTAATTGAAATTGCCCTCCCAAAATTAAGGAATAGTTCTCTTACCACCACATACTCAATCCTTCTTTCAGCAGCGTCTTTTGCCCTACCAATCACATCATATGTAAGAGATATGTATGGAACCAATAGCATCGGATAGAAAATGGCGATGGACCCTGAATAAAGCAATAGTTTTCCATATGAAAGATCGAAAGCGATTAAGAAAATGGAGACATACAATCCAATCCCACCAAATAGAATTGCCTTTTTGCGAACATTTTTCTTGATCATCCTCGAAGCAAAATAATAGGAAATAAACGATACGAAAGAATTAATCATCCCAAATGTCCCTAAAGCTAACTCACTTTTGGTCGAAATGAAAACAAAAACCGATATGATAAATAGAAATGTACCTTCTCGAAGTCCTTGAAAGACGTGAGCATTCGTCACCATTCTCCAATTGAGATTTTGTTTTCTTTCAAGCAATGCTTCTTTGAATAAGTATCTCCCAGTTGCAGGGCGTCTTTTCAATGAAAAGCTTAAAATTACAGCGACAGCGAACAACCCTAAGGACGTAGCAAAAATAAAACTATACCCCTGAAATCCTACATACCTCGTGATAATCCATCCTGCTAAAATAGGACCTATAATCCCACCAATCGAATTTAAAATCCCTAAAAATCCGTTGAAAAAATCCCTGTTTTCCGGATCTGTTATTTCAAACGTCAAAACATTAAATGCAAGCCAGTAAAAACCATAACCAATTCCAAGTAATACCCCTAAAAGAATGATAAATTCACTAGCTCTTGCCCCAACTAATAAAACAGCGACATAAAAAATAGCTAAAAAAATAACACCCAGTCTCAATACGATGATTCGGTCCATTTTCTTTGCCATTCTCCCTGCAATAATAAATGTCAGAGGCTGTAAAATCACTACCGTCAGATTATATATTCCCAAATCTGAAAATTCACCCGACTGCTTCCATAAAAATACATTCACAAAAGTATTGGATAGAGCAATACTTAAACTATAAAGCCCACCAATACATAATAAAATTAATAAATCTTTTGTTAGTTCCACTTCACCAATCATCTTTTTTACAAACATGCCAGACTCTCCTTTATGTGGCATAGTTTGCTACAAAATTAAAGGCCTATACCGAAAAAATAACAATTTCCACATTCTAGTTGAATTAAATATAAAAAGGTAATGTAGACTTACTGAACATTTATATTAGAATCTTAGTTAGATCAATTGAATACTCTTAACATTGGTTTTAATATATTTGACATGGTTCATTCCGATTTTCTTTGAATGTAGACGCTAATGAATGGTCGATGTGAATACGAATTTTTTCTTCTAACCCTAAAAAATTTCTATATATTTTCTTCAAATTTGTACTCAAATTTTTCGTTTCGATATTAAAAATCATAGAACAATCAATATGTGATTAAGGTTGTTGCCTAACCGTGTTTTTTAGAATTAGTCAATTTAAATTAACAAACTAAAATGTATCTAATCACACCAAATAATAAAAAGTCGTTAGTAATATTCTAACGACCCATTTCCCACACTACATGTATTCATATCTTGTATTTTTTGTTAATTAAATAAGTAACTTTACCACCCTAAATGATTATCTCTAATATTGATTATTTTTCCTTTATCTTTTACAACTCTTTTTAAAGGATCAATTGTTATGATTCCTCTTGTTTTTTTATTATGGCAGTTAGGACAGAGAACCCAAAGATTGTCAAAGGTTTCCCCTCCTCCTTTTGACTTTTCGATGATATGGTCTACCTCTATTATCCATAACTTTTTATTACTAGCATTTATATATTCTTCCATAAAACCACAAACCTGACAGGTATGACTTTCTAATATTGCTATTCTTTCTTTTTGTGCTTTACTTTCTTTTCTTCTAGAAGTTCTTTTCTCACTCTCGACGTATTGTTGTTTATAATCAGTAAATTCCTTAGCTTCTTTTAATATTGCTTCCTTACTTTTTTGATTTAGATCCTGTTCAACAATTTCTTCATTATAAATATAGTATTCATCTACAATAAACTTCTCTACGGGATTAAATAAGACTATTTCTCTATCAAAACTAATAAAAATATGGTAACGTTTTATCTTACCATTTATTTCATTATTTGTAACGCTTGCATTTTGAATGTATTTATACATAATATCGATTGGCAGTTTAAGTAATCCTTCGTATCCTAAGATTAATACAATATGAGATATATTTCTTGATTTATATAAAGCTATTGCATTTGGAGTTACCCCAAACCAATATGATGATTTCCCATTATGAAGTTTGGAACATTTAATCGTTACAATATCACTATTTTTCAAATAAAAGTATTCAATATTATTTTCTTTTTCACTTCTAGAATAACCACCTAATAATTCAAGTGCATTAAAATCACTTATTCCTCTTATTTCTCCCATGTGATCCCCCAACTTTATACAACAATTATTATACGTTTATGCTATCTTTCACACGTATGACTATTTTAAAGTCTCCTAAATAATCTAACAAAAAACTTCAATTATGAAAGGTGGTAAAATAAACCTAAACCCTTAAGATATAACCTAAGTAAAGACTAATTTCATCTATATATGAAGGGACCATTTGAATATTCTGTTTCAATGGTCACCCTTCAAACAATTCAAAAATAAACTGGGGAAGGTCTTGAGCAAAATATAATCTTTAATCAATGAGGCTGCATACCAATCATCACAGTAAAGAATTCTATTTGTCCGCTCTCCTTATTCTTACGGATTACTTGCCCCATTACAATTCAACATGTTCTATGTAATGTATGTATTTTTTTAAACAGTTGGAGTAGAATTAATTAAAATGTTCATTTACTTTTCTCTTGAAACTCCATGATGTCTTCAATCTTTTTTATATCAAGAGCTTCTGCAATTGATGCTAAATGTTTGAAATTGATTACAGTTCGAGATCCTCTAACAATTTCACTAATAGTAGCTTCTCTGACTTTTGATTTTTTTGATAATTCTTTTTGGGTAATTCCACGCTCGATAATAATTTCTTTTAATTTAATCCTAACTTCTAACAAAAAAATCCACCTCGTAAATACTAAAAGGGACCATAAAATAGTATAGTTACGACAATCTCTTAAATTTATCTGCTCGTTAAACAGTTATATATGAGATATCCTATACAACAGTATTTATAACATCTGCATTTATTCCCAATTGCATCAGTTTTCTTCATGATCTTTTTAGCTATCTTTTGTTTTATTTCATCGTACAGTTTAAGTACTTCTTTTTCAACTCAAGAGATGCTAAATAGTTTACATATCTAAATATTAGAATTAAGAAGATCATCATTAACGCAAAATCCCAAATGACAATATTACTTTAGGATTAACTACTACTAATAGAACTGCCACTTGACTACAGACAATCATATTTAACTGATTAATCAGTGTTTAATAATTTTTTTGGAGTACTTGAGTGGCTTTCTCTATCTGTTTATTCTTTTCTATCAATTCTTCTTCTAGCTTAATAAGGATTTTATTTAATCTAGCAATCTCACATTTTAAGTTTTCAACATTAGTAATATTTTCCCAAGTAAATCTTATACACTCTCTAACACAATCAGCCTGATAAAATCTTCCTAATGATTCTTTCTTGAACTTTCTCATTAGTTCATCAAATTTCTGCACATCCACAAATTTCAAATTACTAGTTACATTATATTTCTTCTCCATAAATTTATTTACATACCTTTCTGTCTATTATTTACTTATAAATTTATCAGAATCACAAAATAATGTAAATAATTTTATTGACTAACAAATATTAATATGATAAGTTAAATTATTTGACTAAAAATTATCATAAGTTGAAATAAGTTAAGTTAAGTTAAGTTAAATAAATCTAATATTACCTTTCACTAGTACTTTAACAAGAGATTTTTCACAGTTTTGTTGATTGACGTTTCTGGGGTATATGTCTGTCATTGTTTAGCTTTTCGAACTCATATTTTGCCAGAAATTTTCCCATGCTAATTTTCTTCCATCTCCCCTGCTCACTTTGTCATTAGTTCAAGTCAATATTTATAGAAGTTCTGTTGTCTCGCTTCTGTAAATTTATCATCGTACACGACACCTGGTCCGATGAAATCAACCGGTTCGCTATGTTTTGTCACCTTCAACCACTGCCCTTTCTTTAATCTTCATAGAAGAAATATGGAAATATAAAAAATGCGGTTAGTATGTTTTTCATATAAATGTGAATAGTTTATGTCAAAACAATTCAGTGGTACCTATCACGCACCTGTTAACACTAAAATGATTTGTCTAAGGGATTCATCTCTCCAACCAACAGTCACAAACATTGAAATCAACATTTGTGATCTATTAAAGTGATTAGATGGATCAAGAAGTGTCGCCTTGTCCCTCGGATTCAGCACCCGGGATAATCACTTTAAAAGCCAATAAAAAAAACTCCAGTATGTATACTGGAGTTTTTTATGGATGGTTATGATAATCTATTAGTTTTAGCAAAAGCAAAGAGTGGCCCCAACAATGATTAATAAAATAAACAATACAACAATGAGCACAAAATCGTCGCATCTATTAACAGAATCGGCATAGCAAAAGGCAGGAGGCGGATAATAAGAGGGTTGAACTTGAGTAGGTAGAACTTGAGTAGGTGGATGAGGTATGTTGGCACCTAATACAAGTTGTGCGTTTTCCATTCTATACATTTAAACACTTCCCTTCGTTACTAAAGAAATTTACTTTTTCTAAACACTACATTATACACGTATATACGAAAAAGGAGCCCGTCCAGGATGAAAAATCGATATTACTTATTTTGTCAGAGTTTGTGTCATGTACAAGGTGTATCGGGCTAGGACAATGATTTTAGGTATATCTTACACTTCGTAAAATGAATGAAACCCATCCTAGTAAGGTGGGCATCATTCGTTTTATTATAGGTGTAGATATGAAAGTAAGATAAAAACTGGGCGTATGATATCGAACATTGATTATGGTGAATAACCACATGTTGTATCTTGTAGGTTTTATCAGTTCGTTAGTACCATGAGATTTTTGCCTAAAAGATGCCTTGTACATAAATTTGTTAAATAAGCTGACTGTTGACTTCCTGGCTTTCTTTTTTCATTCAAAAGTTCAATCATATCATCATGAGTCCTGATTTCAAATCCATGTTCAAAATAGGTACCATCTCCCAAATCAATTACATTTTGTCTTCCCCCAATTTCTTACGCTCTTAAACTTATATATTTAATAGGAAGAAAACTGATATAAAAACAAAACCCTCTGCGAAATAGGCAACTCAATGAATGTTGATAGAACTGCCTATACCAATAAAATTCATTAAAAAAAGTGTCACCATAGCTTAGAACTAAATCTAACTAAGTAACACTTTTTGTAATCACTTGAATTTTCACTATACTATTAACCAAGCCCTCGAACTGACAATCCACCATCACTAGAAATGACTTCACCGGTGATTGCACGTGATTGATCGGAAGCCAGGAGTACATATGCTCCCACATGATCTTCAGGCATTTGTGCAAGTTGAAGTGGATTTCGTTTTTTAATTTTGCTTGCTTTTGTTTCGTTATCTACAGTTTTAACGAAAGAACGTAGTGGAGGGATGACGGAAAGTGCTGTTATTGTCCCCCCTGGCGCCACTGCATTTACCCGTATTTTAGGAGCCAATTCGAAAGCAAGCTGGCGCATCAGTCCTATTTGAGCGTGCTTACTTGCTGTGTACCAAACACCACCCCCATCAGGATAGAAGCTTGCACCTGACACGGTGAAAATAATATTGCCATTCGTCTTTTGTAATTCTTCAAGTGCTGCTTTTGCTCCGAAAAAAGATCCTTTTACGTTAATGTCTAGAAGATAATCATAGGCTTCAGAAAGAGCAGTTGGACTCACATCAGCAAATTTAGCGAATCCATCAAAAACTCCAGCATTCGCGATAAAAACATCTACCTTTCCAAACTGCTCCACGGTAGCCTCGACCGCTCGCTCATTGTCTTTGTAATTACTTACATCTCCTTGAAGGGTGATGATGTTTTCTCCAAATTCATCTTTCATTCTAATTAGAGGTTCGATTGATCTACCAATTATACTAACCTTTGCGCCTTCTTCAATAAATCGTCTTGTGACAGCTTCTCCTATCCCCGAAGAACCACCTGTAATCAACACTACTTTGTCTTTTAATAACATATGTAAACCAACCTCTCGTGGTAAAATTCTAACGTGAAGTGTTATACGAAAATAGCAAGATTTCTTGTATTAATGGTAGATTGATCCACAATGAATATCCGTTTTGAAAGCTTCCATTCACCATTTTCGAATGTAAATTCATCTTTTCTTTCACCGGATATTAAATCATGGTGAATATCTGTACTTCGGCTGCGGTAAATGAGGAGATAACTACTGACAATGGCCTTTTCTCCTTTTATATACTCTTTCACCCGTACGTTGCTAACAAAGCGACGAGTTCTGGAGGGTGGAATTTCCGCCCATGCATAGTCTGTTTTTAAACGATCCACACGTAGCTTTAATAACTCGATATCATCATTAAAAGTGAACATCTCTGTTGAGTAATCAGGACGCTCTGTTCCCTCTTTATTCACTCGAACAGGCATTTGATAGCGTAAGCTCGAGTGCATTAAATGAAACCAATTATCAAATTTAATCTCATCCAGTAATTCTGCCTCAATGTTCAACCACTCTTCGAATTCATATTTTGCCAGCATTCTTTCCATGTTCATGTTCTTCCCCCTCCCCTTGTCACTTTGTCATTAATTCCAGCCAATATTTGTAGAAATTTCGTTGACTTGCTTCTGTAAATTTATCATCGTACACGACACCTGGTCCGATGAAATCAACAGGTTCACGATGAAGTCCCATTGTATAGTTATATGTTAACAGCTTTTGAAACGGCATCGGACCTTGGGCAGCCTCTGTTATATCCGTAAATACTTCCGTGTCATCCTGCTCGAAAATGCCGGATGGGCTGAACGTTAAGATAAACGAATCCCTTGAGCGATCCTTCCAATCTTGAGAAGCATTTTTTTCAACGAGCATCCATGCAATGACTTCCATCTGATTATGGCTGATTGGTCGCCACATTCTTATCGAAGTGTTAGAGATTAATTGATCTTTAATCTTTGTATGCGATATTAAAAATGACATATTCGGAAACACGTTTCCAATCATATTTTTCAAGTTTGATAGAACATAGTACTGCTCTTCTGACAAATTACTTTTATATTCATCCTTCAATTCTTCTGGAAAAGCAAAGTCAGGATTAGGTGTTCCAAGATTTAAACCATGTCCGTTTTCTGTGTGAATTTGAAAGCCTCGCTTGGAGTAAGTCGCATTTGGTACCATGCCTAATTTCGCTATGGAACCATGAGTAACCATGGTATGGTAAGAATCACCCACAAAGTTATCAGAGCCGACTTTCCAGTTTGAATTGACAATAAAGCGTTGTGGAGCCCCAATGACCTCCATTTCCGCACGTCCAACGACGATATCTAAGTACCATTTAAATTCACCGAGAAAATCTTCGAGCGGCTCAGCCTCTTCATTCCATGTTCCAAATAAAAGACCTTTATATGATTGTAGGTTCACCTTATGAAGTCCCATTTTGGAGCGATTAAGATTCCCTCCATAAATATCCTTTTGAAGGGGGACACCCACAAGCTCACCTGTATTTTTAAAGTTAAATCCATGGTATGGGCATGTAAATAAGGATTTGTTTCCTTTATCCGCTCTACATAGCTTCATTCCACGGTGAGTGCACATATTATAAAAAGCACGAATTTCCCCTTCACTATCACGCGAAATAATAACCGAGTATCCTGAAACCTCACGCGTCATAAAATCTCCATTATGAGGAATCTCTGATTCATGACCAACAAACACCCACGTTTTTAAGAAGACTTTTTCGTGCTCTAAGTCGTAAACGGCTGGATCGCCCAGAAGATAAGCAGGGATTACTCCTTCATCTGGTTTGACGGTTTCATTCAAATAATTGATGATTTGGTCTTTCGACTTTTCCTCTAAGGTTTTTTCTGTTTTAAGCATTGTCGTATTCCCCCTCTATAGGCTTCATCATTCACTACCCGACTTGCACAGAATTATCTTTGTTTTGCAGCTTAGCCAATACACTTAAAGCTGCTAAATAACTTGTTTTCGGATTGTTCGGCATAGGATCATTTTCTATTTCAAGCTTAAATTTCCCAAATGAACCTGTTGCTTCTATTGTATGACTATTCTTCACCACAGCTGGATCCACAATAATCTTAACTTTCGTATGTTCAGAGCCCAGACCTGCCAAAGATAACACTATGGCTACATTAATATTTCTAGGGAATTGCTTAATTGCTTTAGCTGCAGTTCCTTCAAATAAAATCGTCTCTTGTTCTATTAAAGTATCTTTTGATAAGGCGTTTGGCGGTTTACGTGTTGTAATTGACACTGATTCTAGTTCATTCAACGCTTTGGCCGATTTAATGACATCCAATCCACCGATCGCACCAGAAGGAAGGAAAACGTTTACATTATTTCTTGTACAGACTTCTCTTACTTTTGCTTCAAAAGCAGTATCGGCCATGACTCCGATGCTACTTATTACAAGGTCTTTTCCAGCTTCAAGTACCTTTATTGCGTATTCTTCAGCGGCTTCAATTGTTGCAGCCTCTATGACAAGATCCAAATCAGAATTTAAGAAAGAGTCTATATCATGAAACGATTGAGTCGAAAATTCAACTGTAAGTTTAGCTCCGAATTCTTCACGTCTGGTATAGATCGATACGATGTTCCCATCAGGAAGAAGTCTGTCTTTATTGATGGCTTGAAGGAGAAACTGACCAATATTACCACAACCAATGAGCCCTATTTTCATAACTTTTCACCCTTCCTCAATCAGCAAATCCATATGAATCCGCAAAGAATTCCAAACCACAATGTCTCGTTTCGCGAGAGACACCACTTTCTTTTAAACCAGGAAAATCAAGCGCTAAATCACTGAATACAGTATGATTGTTATGGAATACAGCTCCTGCTTGGAGACGATCAGCCATTTGTATGGCTAATTCTTCATCCTCCGTCCAAACAGACGCCCTTAAACCAAATTCACTATCATTCGCTAACTCAACTACTTCATTCAAATCAGTGAATGGTAAAATAGGGATGATTGGTCCAAATTGCTCAACCCGAACCAATTCACTTTGCTGAGTAACACCTGTTACAATCGACGGAAGCATGTAATAGCCTTGATTCCAATTCTCAGGATTTAGCTGGATACCAACAGTGGTTACATTTGCCCCGGAGTTTTTTGTCCGTTCAAGTAACGCATTTACATAATCAAACTGGGCTCGATTGTTTAATGGACCCATGGTCACATCTGGCTGTATCCCATCACCGACAACCACCCGTTCAAATTCTTTCGTTAGTTTCTTCACTACTTCATCAAATCGCGATTCATGGACATACACGCGTTTAACCCCTGAGCATACTTGGCCTGCTGCTCGCAAAATGCTCATTCTTAAACGTTTAATAGCTGTATCATCTAAGTTCGCATCTTCCAAAATAATCGCCGGATCATTGCCACCTAGTTCCATATATACTTTTTGAAGCTTGTTTGCTGATTTCTTCATAATATCCTTACCTGTTTCGGTACTACCTACAAAAGCTACAGTACGCACTCGGGAATCAGAGCAAAGGATGTCACCGATTACTTTCCCTGAACCAGTCACGATATTAATCACACCTGGTGGAAAATGGTCAGCCACCACTTTTAAAAAAGTCATGATCGTTAAAGGGCAATTGGTAGCAGGTTTTACTACAACTGTATTTCCCGCTAAAATAGCCGGTATGACTCGTTTGAAGGTTAAGATCATAGGTGAATTCCAAGGTGTAATCACAGCTGTAACCCCTCTTGGCCTTCTTCGTACTTGAACTTTTTGGGAACCTGGAAGTACTTCTGGCTGCCACCAGTTATGAAGCTCCTTCGCAGCACCATTCATCACTTCAACACAACGCAGTAAATCTTTTTTAGCTTCCACGAGTGTTTTTCCATTTTCACGTACAAATAATGTTACGTTTTCTTCAATCATATTCTTGAGCACATCTGCAGCCGCATTCATTCGGGCAGTACGATCATGTATATCTGAACAAGACCAGGACTCAAAAGCCTTATCTGCTGAAGATATTGCTTTATATACCTCTTCTTCAGAACAAATGGCGACTTCCCCAATCACTTCTGAAGTGTTTGCAGGATTAATGACATTGCTTGTTTTTTCTGTTTCCTTCCATTCTCCCTCAATGAGGATTTTCCCTGAGACTACTGGATATGTTGAAATCATCTTTCATCCTCCTTTATAGCTTTTTTGGTTTAAAGGCTTCTGCCGCTCCTGGAGGTCCGCCAAATGGTTTTGCCATTGGTCCAACCGCTTCCATATCGACTACGATCATGGATGGTTTGCGTCTATCTTTTGCTTTCTTTAGTTCACATACAAATTCATCACCAGATCCAATCCGTACGGCGTCAAAATGCATAGCCTCAGCAAGTTTGACGAATTCAGGGCTCAATAAATCAACCGCTACTTGGCGTCCATATTCTGCCTCTTGGATATTTCGAAGAACCCCATAGCCTGCGTCATCAAACAATACAATAATGATAGGTAAGTTTTCTTCAGCAGCCGTAACCATTTCCCCAACGTTCACCATAAACCCACCGTCTCCAGCCATTAGCACAACGGTTTTATCTGGACAGCCCACTTGTGCACCAATAGCAGTTGGTAGGCCTTGACCGATTCCGCCTCCAGATGCGTGAATGGAAGTCCTTGGTTCATAAATTTCATATAAACGGCTTCCCCAAACATTTGCTTGTACCGTTACGTCTCGAACTAAAATGGTGTCGCGCGGTAATATTTCTCTCATGCTATCTACAAATTGCTCATAGGGTCCGAGCGTTTCACGAAGTTGAGCTCGCACTTCATTTCTAAGTGAACGTACTTCTTCTATATAAGTAGGTACTGCAGAAACTGATTTTTCTTCGAGATTTTGAACGAGTGCAGCTAACATATCTTTCGCATCGCCAACTAAACCGAAGCTTGCTTTATAGTTACGGTTGATTGCCTGCCAATCGGCATCGATTGCAATATGCTCTTCTGGTACGGGCACTTTCCAATTGGAGGTTTCGTTCCCTCTAAATCGAACCCCTACACTGATCAATAAATCCGCTTTTCGCAAAAACTCTTTAGTAGACTCATAGGCTGCAAAATGTCCGATGCATTGCTCGTGGTCTTCTGGAATCGAACCTTTTCCAGATTGGCTTGTAATCACTGCCGCACCGAGCAGTTCCGCCAATTTTGTCAGCTCATTCGAAGCGTTCGCAGTGATGACACCGCCACCTGCCCAAATGACAGGACGCCTAGCCTCAACAATTTTTTCTACGATTTCTTCTGGAATGACTGTGGATGTTATTTGAGATGTTACTAGTTGTACGCCCTCAAGGGAAACATCCTCAATAATCGCTGATTGAAAATCAATCGGAATTTCTAAAGTCACTGGCCCAGCCGGTGCAGTCATTGCTTCTTGAATGGCCTTTCGTACAACTGCGGCTGTTTGTTCAGGCTTTCTAAGTCTCACTGCATTTTTACTTGCACCGCTCATCATCGAGAGTTGATCCTTGCATTCATGGATATAGCCTCTACCTGTTCCAAGATAAGGAGATGCGACTTCACCTGTAAGATGGAGAAGTGGAACGCCTGCAGCCCATGCTTCTACTAATGAACCTGCAGCATTTCCAGCACCTGTACCTGTACTTGTAATGACTACACCTAATTTTCCTGTCGAACGTGCATAACCATCTGCCATATTCACTGCTCCACTTTCACCGCGTGAACAGATCAGTTTAATGCTTCCTTCTCGTAAGATGGCATCATATATCGGCATATTATGTATACTGACAATTCCAAAAGCGACTTCTACGCCTGCTTCAACTAGCTCTTTGACAATGGCATCTGCAGTTGTAAACACTTGTTCTTCTTGTATTTTCATCGGGATACCCAACCTTCGTTTAATAGTTAAATTAAAGCGCTTTACCAATTGCTCCTGCTGTCTCAATCGTCGATCCAGCTACATAGCTCGCTTTGTCTGAAGCAAGAAATACGATGACACTAGCCACTTCCTCCGCTTCACCTACACGGCCAAGTGGAATATTGCGTTTCTTTGCAAGATCACTATAATATTCTTCTGGATCCATATCAGGGGCATTTTTCAACCTTCTACGCTCCCATTGGTCCGTCCGAATCAATCCAAGGCTAACTGAATTCACTAAAATATTGTCTGCCGCAAGTTCTTGGGACAACGTTTTGCTTAAATTTAAAAGTCCAGCTCGAGTAGCAGCTGTCGCCACCATATGACGTTCAGGTTCTTTGGCGAGAGTCGCATTAATATTAATAATTCGACCGCCACCACTCTTAACTAAGTATGGATGAGCAGCACGAACTGCATAAATGATAGCAAAATATTTTAATTGGATCTGTTCAGTCCACTGTTCGTCCGTTACATCAAAAAAGTATCCCATTACGCTTTGTCCGGCTGCGTTTACTAGAATGTCAATTCCACCAAACTTTTCGGCTGTATGTTGAATAAAAGCGTTTACGTCTGTTTTAGACGTGACATCACACGTTGAAGCAAAAATGTCCTGGCTTTCACCAAACGAAAGTAAATGATTACGAGCGTTTTCCATACGTTCTGCACTTCTTCCACAGACCGCTACTTTTGCACCTTCACCTAAAAACATTTCGGCTGTTTTTAACCCGACACCGGACGTGCCCCCCATAATTACAGCCACTTTCCCTTTTAGACCTAAATCCATTTCCTCACTCCTTTACGTAATTCTATGAATGTCATGCGTTATGTTCATAAACTGAATTTCTTTCTATTTATCTATCTAGCTTTAACGGTTGCATCTACCCAACCTAGATCAGGAGTTCCACTCATCGCCTTACGCGTTTCTGTTGTTGGCGGTCCTGCAATCCCCCATTTATCCATTAAGTGCGGTACACGTTTCCAAACTCTTGCTTTCCATTCAGCCTCATCTTCAATCGTTTCAAGGTAACAGGTATATTCCATTACGAAACCACTTGGATCTTGAAAATAACAAAATATATTATCTCCAGGGCCGTGACGTCCCGGACCCCATAATTCACTGTACCCAGCCTTACGAACATTGCTTATCCCACGCATTAACTCATCCACCGAGTCAACCTCGTAAGCCATGTGATTCACTGAATTATGTTCATTTTGATTGAAAGCAATAGAGTGGTGTTTTCTATTACATCTCAAGAAACACATTTGGTGCTCGCTCCAGTCTGTAACCTTGAAGCCTAATACATTTGTATAAAACTCTACAATTCTATCAATGTCTGTGGTGTTGAGAACCACATGATTCAATTTCACAGGGTCAACGTTTTTATTGTTCCAGACTGACGTTTGAACCTCTACCCAAGCGGAAAGCTCAATCACTCGATTATCAGGATCCAATAGTCGAAGTCCGTATCCAGCTCCCGCTTCATCCAAATAACCTGGTTGTTGGATAATACGAACACCCTTCGATTCCAGTATTTCAGCTGCAAGATCCACTGCATTTTTATCGATCATACCGAATGCAATGTGGTGCAAACCACGAGTTTCCCCTTTGTGAAGGCTTAATATATGATGTTCTGGTCCAGCCCCTCGAAAATAGGCGGGTGAATTTTCTTTTTCAGAAACTTCTACTCTATCTAAACCCCAAACCTTTTCATAAAAACTTGCCTGTTCGTCTAGGTTCGAAGAAATTAAACTTACATGTCGTAAATGAGTGATCCCTATCATCGTTTATCCCCCCATTAATCTTTATGAGTCTGAAAGAAAACGCTCTATTAATCTATAATCGTAAAAAGCAGCTGCACTATTTTTTTATAATGCAGCTGTCTCTTTTCAACATGAATGATTATCCTTTAATGATTGCTTCTCTTTCTTTTGAACGTTGGATACGTAATTCTTCAAGAGCACTGCCCACTGGATATGTTGGTAGGTTGGGTTTTACTGCTCCAAGCATAACAAGCATGCGCGCTTCTTCTTTCCCATCATTTCTGATTCCGCGATATACACCTGGAGGGCTGCTGATGCAGTCTCTTGCACCAAGCTTAATTTCATGAACTTCACTATTGCTATCTTCCTGAATCAAAGCCGTAACTTCACCTTCAAGAACGAAAAATACTTCTTCTACATCATCATGCAAATGCAACGGTCCGATACATCCTGGAGGAAGTACCATTGTACTTAGCGTAAAATGTTCTGCTGCAACTACATTTGAATCATTATTCGCTGTCGCACCGCGTCCAATATATCTCATCTGTGCACGTCTATATGCTGGATCAATTTCCTCTTGGAACTTCAAGACATTCCAATCAAGTTTGCGATCCTCTAAGCGTGCCACATATTTTTTTTCAAAATCTTGAATTGAAAAAGTTGAGTTTGTCATTTTAAAAATCCTCCCTTAATTGTCGAATGTGTTTTATATACAAAACAGTGTTTTGTCTATGAATCAATTCTAGAATGAATTTTTTAATGTGTCAATAAAGTTATTAGAAAATTTGAATATGTCCTAAAAGTTAGAAAGAAAGACCTACTATGAAAAAAACTAAAATTTCTGAATTAAATTCCCGATTTTCAACAAAAAAAATAAGGATACCCCCAAGTTGAGGAGTATCCTTATTTGAGAAATATTAAATTTTTCGATTGCTTAAACTTCCTTTTGGCTAAACTCTCTAGCAAATTCACCACTATAGCCCATAAATTTAGAGAGTAAATGAGCAGTTCCCAACACTTTAGGCAATGCGATTTTTTCCATAAAATCGTCCTGATAAGCTGATTCTGTCGCAACTACATTCAGTGCTGCCAAGATTTTTCCGCTTTTATCATAAATAGGTGCGGCAACAGATTTAATTCCGGGATGGAATTCACCCTTTGTCATGGAATAGCCTTTTTGACGTATGTTTTCTAGTTGTTGCTGGAACTCACTAGGGATGGTGAGCGTTTTATCCGTAAATGGAGTTAGGTTTGAGATTTGAAACATTTGCATGATACTTTCCTTTGACTCATGAGCAAGAAGTAATTTCCCATTTGCTGTTGCATGAGCTGGGAGTCTCAAGCCAATATTAACATTGACAGCCGAAACCCCTCTTATTGGAGCGCTTCCTACATACACCACTTCATGACCATCTAGAATCGAAAGATGACATGAAGCACCAATTTCATCGCGCAATGATTCCATATATGGTTGGGCAATTTCAGGCAATTTTAAGCTATTGATATAACTAAAGCCTAATTCCAGTACTTTTGGAGTCAATTGATATTGTTTGGTATGCTCATCTTGAGTAAGATAACCCATGCTTTGAAGCGTAAACAATAAACGATAAGGTACTGTTCTGCTGACTCCTAACTGTTTAGCAATTTCTGATAGTGACAGACTTGGCTGATCCTCATTAAAAAGAGTAATAATTTGCAACCCTCTTACTAATGAGTTGGCATTATACTTTTCTTTCTCTCCCGTTTCCATTCCATTTCTCCTCCCCGTATGTAAATCATCCTGTTTTTTATCTCTGTCCAACGGTTTGCTTTTGTAAAAAGTCGATAACCAGTTTATTAAATGTCTCAGGATCCTCTTGATAACATAAATGTCCTGTATTCGGAACTATGGCAAATTCTGAATTCGAAATCTTTTCGTGAAAAATTTTCGACTCACTTACTGGTGTTACTTGATCTAGTTCGCCACACAAAACCAGTGTCGGAACCTGTATCGAAGAAAGCAACTCCATTTGGTTTAAATTTGCTAAGGAATAAGATACCGAACGATAGCCTGAAGGTCGGACTTGCGACATAATACGTTCTGCTTCTTCAATTACCTCTGGAGATGCATTCGGTGATAATAGAGCTTTGACTCTTTTTTTCGCCAATTCATTAGGCTCCAGTGTGTTGATAGAATGCAATCTATTTTCAAGTTTACTCTTATTTTCATCTTGGCTCAATCCAGCTGCACCACGCGTCGCATCAGAAATAATCAAGGCATCTACCATTTCCGGAAAACGCACTGTAAAATCGATCGCAATGGCGGATCCCATCGAATGTCCCAGTAGGTAAACAGATTGAAGTCCTAGACTGCAAAGAAATTCTTTTAATACATCTGCAAACTGGGAAAATTGTTGGAATTCTTCCTTTGGATCCGAGCTTTCTCCATATCCTGGTGCATCCCAAGCAATGATTCTATATTGGTCTTCCAATCCGTTTAACTGATGTTTCCATGACTGCGAATTATTCCCTAGCCCATGTAAAATGACAATTGCTTTTCCATTACCAGATTCCCGGTAATGTACCCTGAATTCATCTAAGTGACTAATTGGCATATCAAATACCTCCCTTATACTCTACCAAATTGAAGGTATTGATTACCATCTTCAATTTGGATCAAATAGTTTATGATGTTTTATATAAAAAACATAGTTTTCAAATGAATTATAGATTTGTCAGAATTTAATGTCAATGAATCAA
The DNA here is from genome assembly GCF_010882125.1 of Peribacillus alkalitolerans. Classification (GTDB taxonomy): domain Bacteria; phylum Bacillota; class Bacilli; order Bacillales; family DSM-1321; genus Bacillus_BN; species Bacillus_BN alkalitolerans. The sequence goes on from NZ_JAAGVZ010000002.1 coordinate 382,659, forward strand.
TCTATTGGTACGACTAATATTTACCTCGTTTATTCAATAAAAAAGTATGTAATAGGAAAAATGCACAATTGACAAACTATTCTTATTATTTTATCGTTAAAACTGCTTTTACATCAAAAAACAGAAACTATGTTTTGTATGTAAAACATCAAAGGGGATATTTTGTAGAAGGGAGTGAAAGATCATCAAGTTGGCCAATTTTGTGGAGCCATTCTCAATGTGTTTCGACTGGATTTGTTCTATTTGATCATTAAAAAAGGGAGAGGATTTTATGCTTCAGAATCAGAAAAGATGGATATTCATTGCTTTACCAATCTTTTTCTTTTGGTTCTTCGGACAAATTGATAAGGTTGGTATTTCTGTTATTCAAACAGATCCAGAATTCTTGAATGCTCTCGGCATGTCAGGTGCTGACAAAAATGCAAAAATTGGTCTTCTTTCTTTTGTATTTACAATTGCTTATGGAGTTTCCAATCTTTTTTGGGGCTTCATTATCGACAAATTTGGTGCAAGGAAAACAGCAATTGCCGGATTATTTGTTTGGACTTTAACTATGATTTCATCAGGTCTCTCCACTACATATGAAACGTTTTTAATTAGTCGAATTATCCTCGGTTTCGGGGAAGGAATGATGATTCCTGTTTCTGGAAAGTTCATTTCTGCGTGGTTTAACAAACGGGAATTAGGACGCGCTCAAGCTTCATGGCTTACAGGGAACTATTTAGGACCAGCGATTGGAGCTATTATACTAGTACTTGTCATTTCATCCCTTCATTGGCAGGCCGCATTCTTTATGCTCGCGGGCTTTAACTTATTAATTAATATCCCTATGTTTATTTTTCTGACAAGAAATAAGCCAGAAGAGCATCCGTGGGTAAGTAAGGAAGAAGTGGCTTTCATCCACAAACCAGATGCTCACGAAAAACAACGATTTTTGAATGAAAATAAAAATTTTATACAAGATTATCGTTTCTGGATTGTTTGGTTTGGTATGCTAGTCTGTTCCTTCCTTTTCTTTGGAATCAGTATTTGGCTACCAACGTATCTCATTGAAGCAAAAGGGTTTGCTCGTGAAGGAATGACGAGCATCACTTCCCTCTCTTGGTTATTTGCGCTTGGATTTGTTCTTACCTGTGGTTTCCTGGCTGATAAAACGAGACGACCGAGTTTAATGGCTACCATTTTGTTTTCAATGACTGTCATCTTTTTGACAGTTGTCGTTTTTGCCCCAAATCCATATTTAGCAGGTATTTGTATGGGACTTGCCATGGGATGTCAGGGCGGCGTATTCCACCTAAGCAATATGTTCTTAGTAAAATACTCAACACAAGAAACAGCTGGACGTGCAGCTGGTTTAATAGGTTTCACCAATCTAATGGGCGGTTTTTCAAGCTATATTATGGGCTGGCTTCGTGACTTATCAGGTGGGGACTTCAGTACATCCATCATTATGCTGATCATTACAGCTCTATTAGGTTTGATAGCTTACTTATTTGCAATTAAAGATGAAGCAGCTGAACTTCGAATCGTACCTCTGTATCCACGTAAAATAAACGTGTAATATTTTTTTAGCAAAATTTGTAAGCGCTTCCTCGGTTGTAGGAGATTACTAACTTCATTTATTATAGTGTGTCAATTCGTTATTAAAGGCAGCGTCCCTAAATGGGATAGCTGCCTTTATTGTTGATTTGCGCAAAATAATAGTATACAGTGCCGGTGAACAGATACAGATATACTATTAGATATTCCATCCTTTTTCATTAGAATAGAAGTCTAATAATTTTTTGTATTTTTCACCATACTTCTCTTTCAGTTCTGCTTCGAAATCATTTTCAATATGTTGCATGATTAGATCGTGATAAAAAGCTGTTTTTAGCATTCCCACTACTGATGGATGGTCGGTCTCTAAGGCAGTGAGTTTTGTTGAATCTCCAAATCCACCAAGGATCGCTTTACTAGAATCGCAAAGAATCGAAAAATTCCTTAAATTAGAAATGCTCCAATCATCATTTCGGATATGGACAAATATGTTCTTAAGCAATGATTGACATTCCCCTATCGTAATGAGGATGACATTGACCCCTCTCTTTTCTGCATCTAGTAAGTCCCCTTCAACCCAGTGTAAATCTTCTGACCAAATATCTACAATGATGAAATCTTTTGCATTCGCAATAATTCTATGAATTGTTGTTCTAAGTTGTTTGTCACCTTGCCAATTATAAAAACTAGGAGCAATTCTAGGCGGAGTCTTTAATTGGTCTACCAAAACTTTTGTTACTTGTTCAAATTCATTCTGTAAATGTTTCGTTAATTGTTCGATAGGAACAGCATCATAGCGAGCTGGATCTCCTTCAATATATCGGCAAGCACCTTTATCCGTTAATGATCTAAGTGCGGAGTATACATTTGTACGCGAAACCGAAACTCTTTTTGCAACCTCATACCCTGAAATTCCAGGCTCTTCATGGAGGGTTAAATAGCAACGTGCTTCAAGATCTGATAACCCAATTTTTTTTAACAACTCTATCATATATACCTCCTATATTAATGGATACTAAAATTCAACTAATTTCCAACTTTTATACACCATTTTATTATATATAACCACACTAAAAAATAGTAGTATTAAATAATACTTCTTTTTTTATAAATAACGTTGACAATTTTTCGAATATTTTTTATATTCATTTTAAGAGTAGTATTGCACAACACTACTTATACTTCAATGTGTAATTTCATCGATTTCCAAAAGTAAAAAAAGGAGGCACGAATTCAATGACATAAATAATTAAATTCCTTGTTATCCCAAATAATGGAGGCGTTTACATGAATGTTAAAACCAATCTTGAAAATGTAAAAACAAAGAAGTTACGGCTAACTTATGGAGATGATCACTGGCAGTATGGAGATTTAAGGATTCCTCCTGGTGCAGGGCCGCATCCTGTTGTAGTCGTTATTCATGGTGGGTTTTGGAAATCGATATTTGAATCGGATTTAATGGATGATGTTTGTGATGATCTTGCAAATCGCGGAGTAGCCACATGGAATATTGAATATAGGAGAGTAGGAAATATTGGAGGTGCATTTCCTGGTACCTTGTTAGACGTTGGAAATGCTACAGACTATTTAAAAATAATTGCCGAGGAATACCCATTAGATTTAACAAATGTGATTGCACTAGGCCACTCTGCTGGTGGACATCTAGCTTTCTGGTTAGCTGGGCGTAACAATCTTAAAGAAGATAGTATATTGAATACTTCTAGTATTCCCCTATCACTTAAAGGGGTTGTCAGTTTAGGTGGTATAATTGACTTAGAACTGATGCATGACCTTATCAATTATAAACAACGTATCGTAAAAAATATAAAAATCGAAAACCCTGTAACTGATTTAATAGGCGGGAGTCCAATTGAAATGCCTGAAAGGTATGCAGAAGCATCACCTACTCAATTACTTCCACTAAATATTCCTCAAATATTAGTACATGGAGATTTAGATGTAAATGTTCCAGTTAAATTGAGTGCTCTTTATAAAGAACTTGCGGAAAAAGCCGGTGACCAAATAAAAATGGTTACCTTACCTAATGTCGAGCATTTTGAAATTATTGATCCGAAGTCTAGGTCCTGGGAACGCATCGTTACGGAACTTACCAATGTAATAAAAGCATGATGTGCATATTATCCAAAAAAAGAAGGTGGAATGAATATATATGACAAATGCAGTGAAAAAGGTTTGGGGATATCGCTACGTAATTTTGTTTATTGTTTGGTTACTATATATAGTCAATTACTTCGACCGTGTGGCTGTGTTAACCTTCTTACCATTTATCCAAAAAGATATGAATTTAACACCAGTTCAAGTAGGACAAATTGCATCGGCATTTTTCTTTGCCTACGCAATAGGTCAAGTTACTTCTGGATTTCTGGCAGATAAATTCGGACCGAAAAAAGTTATGAATGTAGCCATCGTCGCTTTTACTTTAGTAACTGCTGTGACTGGATTTGTCAAAAACTTTACTCAGTTAATAGCCCTTCGTATTGGTTTAGGACTTGGAGAAGCACATCATTTCCCTCCATCCGCTAAAGCAATTAGTAATTGGTTCCCTTACTCTCAACGTGGAACAGCACTTTCTATCTTTAATACATCCAATTACGTCGGATTAGCACTAGTTCCTATAATTTTGACCAACCTTTCTTCTTCTCTATTTGACGGTCAATGGAGACCTGTATTCTTCACATTAGCTATTCCTGGTATTATTGGTGTCTTATTGCTTTGGTATTTCTTTTATGACACACCAGAGGAAATGTATAATAAAGGTCGATTAAGTAAAGAGGAATTAGATTTAATCAATGAGAATAAAGGGGCTGTTCTGAAGGTATCCCCAACGGAAAAAGTGAAAAGTAAAATATTCTTGAAAGATAGTACCTTTTATGTCATTTGTTTAATTATGTTTTGCCAAATAGGCATTCTTTGGGGTTTCACCGCATGGATTAGTACTTTCTTAGTCCAGCAACATGGCTTTAATATTAAGCAAATGGGATATATCGCATCATTGCCTCCAATTATTAGTATTGTCAGTATCTTAATGGGCGGATGGCTTATGGATAAACTTAACAAAATGAAACCAATCGCTTTAATTGCATATATCGGCTGTATTCCTGTGCTTTGGATGATTGGTTCCGTTGAAAAGGGAAATACTACTGCCCTAGTAACTTTGCTTCTACTTTCGGGATTTTTCGTTGCTTTTAATTCCGGCTCTCTTACGGCTGCCATTCAGAAGAGGTATCCGAGTGAGGTTGTCGGTAGAGCAACCGGGATTGTTAATGGTTGTGGACAGTTGGGGGCGTTTGTAACACCATTGGTAGCTGGTTATCTGGTTACTGTCGGTACAGGTGGAAGTTTTAACTTCACGAAAGTGTTTATATTTTTCTCATGCCTTGCAGGCTTGGCAGCACTTAGTGCTCTCTTTCTAAAAGAAAAACCGCTTGAAATCAAAGAAACAGTTCAAAATCAAGTAAATAAACAAGTAATATAACTACAAAACATAATGTTCATGGGCTATAGTTTTTCTACTATAGCCCATTACTATTAATTAATGGGAGGATGGAAAAAATGAATCAATTTGGCATCTATCAAGTATCAATCCCTCTACCCTACTGGAATGACAGTGTTCATTGTTACTTAGGACAAAATGAAGGAAAATGGACAATAATCGATACATCGATGAATAATGAGAAAACACGACAATGTTGGGAAGCAGCCTTCTCTAGATTCAAAATCAATCCAAAGCGAGAGGTCGAGCGGATTTTTATAACACACCATCACCCTGATCATTTTGAATACGCTAGTGAATTACAGCGACAGACAGGTGCTGATATTTTTATCAATCAGAAAGAACAATCCAACTTGATATTTCTTGAAAAGGAATCATTTTCATCATATTACCTAACAGCAGGTATGCCACAGGAATTAGTAATGCAATTACACCCTGTTAATCATTCAACTAAAAAGTTTCCCAACAATATACATACCTTTGACCCGAATGTCCAATATCCTATTGGTGAACTTCACTTTGAAGCTATACAGATGCCTGGACATTCGGATGGACACATCTGTTTTTATAACCGAGAAGAACAGATTCTCATTTCAGGCGATCACTTAACTAGAGAAACTATCCCTTATATTTCCTATCACGGCTATGGAGATGTTAATCCATTAAGCACCTACCTTGAAACATTAATGAACATGCTTTCTATGAAAATTTCATTGGTACTACCAGGTCATGGACCCAATTTTACAGATGCAAAAGAGCGAATTATTGAACTAATACATCACTATGAAACTCGGATAAGCCATGTACTCGCTCTTGTAACAGGAGAGATGAGCGCATTTGAAATATCAAACACTTTATTTCCAAATAATACAACTGTCCTTGACCAATGGATTGCACTCGGAGAAACCAATGCATATTTAAACTATCTAACTGCAAAAGGTAAAATTGGTGTATTAAAAGAACACCATGTAAATAAATATTTTAGATTGTAAGTCATGTATCTTAAGATTACTAACTTCATTATTAAGTTGTATCAATTACTAATCAATGAGAAAATCTAGTATTTATTATAAAAATAATTTAATTTTTATAAGTAATAAAGGCAGCATCCAAAATAAAGTGTACTCTTTGTAAAGGACATTTTTAAAAAAGGCCTTAGGCTGCCTGAAGAAGATGATTCCTGAATTGTACAGGAGTCATCTTTTTTTGGTTCCATTGATTTCTAGTATGGTTATAGTGGCGGATATACTTGTCAATTTCGTTTTGAAGCTCCTCAAATGTTTTACATGCTATTATTTCTACTTCATCTTTAAGATGACCAAAGAATGACTCGATGGGGGCGTTATCCCAACAGTTTCCTCTTCTTGACATGGACTGGCGTAATCTACCCATGCACTCAACATAGTGTATGTGGCAACTCATGGGGTGCTGGTTAGTTCAAACTCCGTTTATAAGATTTATCCTGTTATAAGAAAACAGATTCTCTCATCTTCAATTAAAAAGTTTGAATGATCGCGCAAACGAATAGGCATCGAGATAATTCCTCCCTTCCCTAACACGATAGTCTTGATGGAAATTAAGTGAGTAATCAGTTCTCCATTTTACTCAGATCACCCTTTAAGTTCCTCAACAATCTGGCCCTATACATAAAGTAGAAGCGCAATCCTTGCTACAGAAAAACGCCAGATTGCGGAAGATCGTTTAACTGTATGTTGGCTGAATTTATATTCCTGAAAAGCGGTATTTAATTTAATATCTGTTATCCCATAATATTTGCATAAATTCCCACTTTTTACGCATAATGAGAAAAAATTAGTTTTGAGGGATACAGATGAAACGGATTAAGGTAAAAAATGGATAAGGAAAAGGAACCACATAATTTAATTGAACAAACTTGGGTTGAACAATTATCTAAATCAAATGATTTTGTTCACGAACATACTTCATTAAATGACAATGAACCTTTTTGGCTTTCTTATTATCGCACCCTCATCTCATCAGACATTTTACATAAAGATGTCTTGCCATATTTGCAGGACCAGTTATCACTCGAAGGATTAAAGAGTAAAATCCCCGTCCAAGAGATTATTTTGACTAAGGATAAAAATACAATCATCCAAAACATATTAATTGGGTCAGTAGCTATTCAAAAGTATCAACATGACGAAGAATGTTTATTAATTAATATTGCAAATAGTAAATTTCGTGATGTTGGCTTACCGACTATGGAAGTTTCTGCCATAGGACCTCAAATTGGATTTATTGAAGAATTAGACACTAATATTAATCTTATTCGAAAAAGATTGCCTGTACCGGAACTGCTCATCAAGGAAATGAAGGTTGGAGAACTATCAAAAACAAGAGTAGCGGTTATATATATGGATGGGATTGCCGATCAAGAAAATGTAAACACGGTAATACAAAGAATAAATGATATTCAATATGATCATATTCAGGACAGTTCTTATATCGCGTCGATGATCGAAGACAATTCTAATTCGTTGTTTCCACAATCGATATCAACGGAAAGGGCTGACCGAGTTGCTGCTGGACTAACAGAAGGAAAAATAATCATTGCGGCAGATGGTTCACCGAATCTTGTCATTCTTCCCGTAACCTTTATGGAATCTTTTATTGCAATGGAAGACTATAGTTATTCCTGGATCATTTCAAACTTCTTTCGGTTATTACGATTAACTGCATTGTTTATTTCGACATTGTTAAGCCCTATGTATGTAGCAATTATGACCTATCATTATGAATTGATCCCTTCGCGCTTACTAGAGACACTAGTTGGTTCAAGGGCGTCCGTTCCTTTCCCCCCATTTTTAGAGGCTCTTTTTTTAGAGTTAATGATTGAAATGGTAAAAGAGGCAGGTATCCGTCTACCGTTTAAAATTGGGCAATCCCTTGGTGTTGTAGGTGGGATTGTAATCGGACAAGCTGTGGTGGAAGCCGGTTTAACTAGTAATGTACTGCTTATTTTTGTAGGACTAGGATCTTTAGCTTCATACACCTCGCCTGTATATAAATTTAGTAATACGATTCGGTTTATCAAGTTTCCTGTCATTTTTCTTGCCCAATGGTTTGGTTTGTTTGGGGTGTTTCTAGCCTTACTAATTACACAAATCCATTTACTCCGGTTAACGTCACTAGGGCGACCTTATTTAAGCCAGTATCCATTACGGAAAACTTCCTTTCAAGATTTATGGGTAAGACTACCTTTTTCCATGCAAAAAGAAAACCCAAAAACATTGAGACCTCAAAAGAAGTGGAAATCAACCGGTACAGGAAAAAAAACGGGGCCGTCGAACGATTTTTATGAATAAATCGTAAAGGGGAAAACCAATTTGCAAGCAAATATTAGACATCAAGTTTCTCCTTATTTAGTCTTCTTTATCATTTACAATTCGCAGGTTGGTGTTGGCATTTTATCCTTCCAAAAGACCATTGCCGCGAAGGCAGGATATGATGCTTGGATTGGTGTATTAGTGGCAGGGTGCATTGTTCAATTGTCTATCTGGATGATGTACATACTGCTGGAAAAAGCAGACGGAGATATTATCGATGTTCATACAACTATTTTTGGAAATGTGCTAGGCAAATTTATGAGCTTTTTTATCATGATTTATTATTGGTTAGCAAGTGTTTCTGTTTTAATTGGGTTTATCGAGATCATTCAAGTATGGTTGTTTCCTTCCATGCCTTCATGGATTATTTCTACTATAATTTTACTATCCGTGTATTATTGTGTTTCTGGAGGATTTCGGGTTATTGTCGGCATGTCTTTTTTATCGTTTATTTTCCCACAAATTTTGCTAATCGTCCTTTTTATTTTCCCGTTAAAATTTGCTCACTTTTCAAATTTGCTGCCCATCATGAACCATTCCTTTATGGAAATCACAGATTCCATCAAAAGCTCGATGTATACTTTAGCGGGAACTGAAACCTTACTGATGTATTATCCATTTATAAGGGATCCTAAAGCCTCAAAGAAATTTGCTCATTTAGGTGTTCTCTTTACTACTTTACTGTATACGATTTCTGCTATTATTTCCTTTACTTTTTATAGTGAAAAACAGTTAAAAACGACCATTTGGCCTGAACTTTCTTTAACAAAAATGATTACCATGTCTTTCTTGGAGCGATTTGAATACCTGTATATATCCATGTATTTAATTATCGTTAGTGTATTAATCTCACTTTTACTTTGGTGCTCCAGCAGAGGTTTAAAGAAAATTTTTAACAGGAAGCAAAAGTATACATTACTCATTCTTAGTTTAATTAGTGTCGTCCTTTGTCATTTTAACGGTTCCTTCAACGATATGCTGAATAAATATATCACTCAAATGAATTTATGGATATTTTACGGCTATATCCCCATACTCTTACTTGTTTTAACTTTTTTAAAAAGGGGTAAGCAAAATGATTCATAGGTCAACGTTTGGTTTGTTTCTTATACTATTATTGTCAGGGTGCAGTTTTCTCCCTACCTACATTGTCAATGAAATCGATATGTCACAGGGGGTAGGGTACGACCTGGCCGGAAAAAAGGACATAAAGGGAACGATTGTATTTCCTATTTTTAAAAGAGACAAAACTTCTACTACAGAGGTCAGAACAGCGATAGGGAAATCCAGTAAAGATATTCGTTCGATCTTAAATAACGAATCTCGATATCCATTGGTAAGTGGTCAGCTTCGTGTAGCTCTTTATGGCAAAAAAATGGCAAAGAAAGGGATTAATGATTTCGTAGATACCTTACATCGTGATCCTGCTATTGGGAGCCTTGTTCAAATGGCAATAGTTGATGGTGATGCTAATGAATTATTTAAAATGAAGAAATATAAAAATGAGAATGTTTCACTTCATATCCAAGATTTGCTGGAACAAAATATGAAAATGGGACTACTTCCTCAAACTAATTTACAATCCTATTTATTTCAATTATTTCAAATAGGACAGGATCCTTATTTACCTTTTATTAAAAAGGAAAGCGACAACATTAGAATCACTGGCTTGGCACTTTTTAAGCATGATCAATTTGTTACATCTATTCCAATGGAAGATCTTTTTATTTTTAAGACGCTTGTTGATAAAAGACCTGGATTACGCCAATTTATTTTAGATAATCGTGATAAGGTAGTTCTTGACACTATCGATTCAAATGCAAAATATAAAGTAAAAATTGTACACGGTAAACCAGAATTTACGATTAATTTAAAAATGAAAACAAGACTTCATGAGTTCGCTCCGTCAGAGAAACAAAGGCAGTCTTTTGATAAAAAAAAGTATCAAAAACAGGTTGAAAAGGAATTAGAAAAAAACGCCATTAATATCGTAAACCAATTTAAGAAGCATCAAGTTGATCCTTTAGGTTTAGGAGCAAAATATAAAGAACATTTTCGCGGATTTAATGAAAAAGAATGGAAAATGTATTATCCAAACGTAAAAGTCGTTGTAAATGCAGATGTAGAAATCGAACAAACAGGAACTATTGATTAACGAAAGCAATAAGGAAAAAGGCACCACATTTATAAAGTGGTGTCTTCCTTACTGTCGCCAACCCCCATATAAAATCATTGATTTGAAATGGGGGTTGGCACAATTAAAAGCATTTAGAAGAGCTTTACGGGGAAAAAAGGAGAGCAAGGATAATTAAAAAGAGCTGAATACAGCTCACGAAAATCACACAGATGAGTTAATTTTCAGTAGTTCTAGTTCTTCGGTATACGATTTTTGATAATGCAATACTACATTCGTATAACACTAAAAGCGGTACAATAACTAATATATCGGATATCAAATCAGGTGGTGTAATTAAAATAGACACAACGATAAGCAAAAAGTAAGATACCTTTCGCGCTTTTGATAGAATCATAGGATTGATGACACCAAGAGAGGTGAGGAACATAACGACAAGCGGGATTTCGAATAAAAATCCAAACGGCAGGGTCAAGTTAATCATAAACTTAAAATATTTTTCAGATGTGAACAACGTTTCAAATTGCCCTTCAGACAAGGATAATAAAAAGGTAAGTACGGTTGGATACACAACAAAATAACCAAATGATAATCCGGCAATAAAGAGGATAAACAATCCAGGAATGTAAGATAGGGTCGTTTTTCGTTCTTTTTCTGAAAGCCCCGGCTTTACAAATAACCACGTTTGTTGGGCAGCAATCGAAATGGTAAGAGCAATAGCGATCACTCCTGAAATCATAAGATACACCCAGAGGATTTCACTTGGCCCCAATACAGCCAAATTATGGTTGAGATCACGGATAAGCCATGCGTAAATTTCCTGTACATAAATGAATGATCCAAATAAAAAAACGATAAAAGCGATCAAAGTATAGATTAACCGTTTCCTGATTTCTCCGAGGTGATCAACCAAAAGCATTTCTTGATTAGTCATAAAACTTCTCCTTTCCTAAAAACAAGAGGAAGATGCAAGCCTGTTGCCTACATCTTCTTCAAAATTACTTGGATTGCGTCTTTTCTTCTTTTTCATCTGAAGAAATCAAATCTTTAGTAGAATTTTTAAACTCTCTTAATGTGCTGCCAAAAGCACGTCCAATTTCTGGTAATTTAGATGGTCCAAATATGATAAGTGCAATGACTAAAATTAATATTAATCCAGGTATTCCAATATTTTGCAACATTTTCATTCCTCCTTAAAATTTAAATCCTGTAATCGGAACAACTGCAGGACGAGGCGTTTTTACATTTACGGCGTGGCTATGTACTTTATGATTGTTCATATCTTTCATTTCTTCACCAGGATGTTGAATGGACAAGAATAAGGTCTTTTCATCCGGAGTGAAACTTGTTCCGGTTAATTTTGCTTCTACATCGGCAGATGCAAACTGGAAGGAGATTCCTTTATCCATACGACATTTAACGGTTTGTTTTCCATCAAAATGTCCTCTTATCAATCTCCTGAAATATAAAGCTAAAATAGAGAGCGGCCTATGCTTTCGTTATTCCATCTATTTTCAAAAATGTGTCACTTATATTCCCAAATGAATCAATAGCATATACTTCGATACTATAGCTTGTACCAGGCTGTAAACCCTTAACTGGCAGAACGAATGGATTAGGAACTGGATCTTTGTAGAATTCTGAGAAAGCACGAACCTCTTTGGCTATTTGTCCTGTTAGATTGTTCTTCGCTACTACTTTATAAGAATGAACCAGCGAATTATCATTGGCCTGATTAAACATGATATTCATCTCAGTACTAGTGGTATCAACAATCGAAATGCTTGAATCTTTAGGGAAACGAGGTTTTACTTGTTCTCTCATTTCTGTATATTTAAATGAATTATTCTTACCTCGACAGTCAATTACCCATGGTTCGCCTATCCAATCATTTTGAGTAAAATCACGGCGATGAATGAACACTTCGTCTCCATGCACCTCTACAATTAGACCTTGGCTAAACGTTTCGGATCCTTTAGGTAATTCTCCTTGAATATACCCTGCTTCAACCCACATGTTTTTTAGAGAAGCAGTTGCAATGGTAGTAAAATCCTTTTGGTGGATTGTTCTTGGTTCATCTAATGGATAATGTGTATGACCAGAAAACGTGATTACTTGAGGATATTCTTTCAAAGTATCGTAAAAAAGGTCTCTATTTGCAGAGAAGCCCCATTCGCTTCCATAAATGGTTCCTTTGATAGGCTGGTGATGGAAGACAAAAATTGGTTTTTTCGGATCATCAGCGTTTGCTATCTTTAATTGCTCACCCAACCATTCAATTTGCTTCACTGAAAAGGTTCCCTCTGTTTTACCATCTTCCGTACCGAGTACAATAAAATGATATCCTTTGATGACCTTGTGATAGTAAATAGACTCCATTCCCGTTTTCTCTTTAAATCGTTTTTGGGAATCTACTACTGATAAACCATTCCAATAGTCATGATTTCCGATTGCAAACATAGATTCAGCCTGCGGTTGTTTTTTGATATTATAAAGCGACATAAAGCGATCATACTCTTCTACGTAACCATACTCTGTTAAATCACCAACAACTACGAATGCATCTTGTTTTGGTACTAATTCATTCAATTGATGCAATGCGCTGCCCCACTTTTGTAGATCCGTTGTACCACTCTTCAAAATATGTACATCACTAACAACTGGAAACACTAAATCGGAGTTTTTATGCAATCCAAGCTTCGATGTCGCTCCAGCTGACTTAAGATTTAGTGAGTTTACTAGCGATAATCCAAGGGTAAGCCCAGCAATCTTCGTTGTACCTTCCAAAAAACTGCGTCGATCCATTCCTTTTTCAAAGATTGTTTTCGACAATTTTTCTGAATCGTGTTTTAATTGCTCGTCTTTCATTGATATCTACTCCTCTTTTGGATAGGATGCTTTTATTGATTTCAATTAAGAACTTTCTGATTAAGAATAGAAGAAAAGCTGATTTTAAGGTGTTTTTAGCTGATATTGTTAATAATTCAATTTTGGTAATATAGATGAATTCATATCATGGATTCCGCCACCACCTTATAGTTCATGTTTTTCAGTAGTTCACTCTACTCTTAAAGCTGGAAAAGGCATCTTGTAGCTTTCTCTTTTTTTAGCCTCTTTTCGACACTAAGAATACACAAAAACTATTAAGATAGCGTTAATATAAAGTGATTTTTTTGATTTTAATGTAAATTACACAAATAATCATATTTTCACCACTCCAACCAAATAAAAAGAGGAAAAGCCAACATTCGCTTTTCCTCAACGTAACATGCATGATTCTATTTATTTACGATCTCTATGCCCTCTTTTTCATACTTCTTCAATACTTTTTCCGACAGCTTAGAGTCGGAAATAATGCGGTCAACCCCATCAGCACTTTAATATTTTGATATTTGGCTAGTCTAGTATTCCGTTGATTAACCTAAAACACTTCAACTTTGTTCTATTATACAGTCATTCTCCAACTAGATAACTCCAGCCACCTCTCTTGTTCTTTATAATCAGGCATAATCTTCCCAACAAGTCGCCAGAAGGATCGGTCGTGATTTAGATGGTGCATATGGCACATTTCATGAACGACGACATAGTCAATCACTTTTTGTGGTGCCATTGCCAGCTTCCAATTGAAGGTTAACTGTAGCCTTGAATCACACGTTCCCCAAGTGGCTTTGCTATCAGAAATAGTGATAGCACGCGGTTTTGTCTTGAAATGGCTTTGATAGGAAGAGATACTCTTCTCTACTAACGATTTGCACTGTTTATAATAGAATCGTTTTAGAGCTTGTTTAATTTTTTCATCCTCATGAAGCTTTACGTAAATATGTAACTTATCTTCTTCAAACACAATATGGTCCTGTGTAATGTTTGGATCATGATGAATCTGTATTGGAAAGGTTTTTCCTAAATACAAAAAACTCTCCCCATGTTCATAGACCTTTTTCATTGGTCCTTGTAATCTATCCTTCATTTCGTTAGCTTTTTGCAGAATCAGATCCCAGTTGCTTTCTAACAATCGAAGCACATGTTCATTGGATGTTCCCTTAGGGGCAAGAACTTGAACATTCCCATAGCCATCGATTTGGATCCCGAAGGAGGTGCGATTTTTGTATTGTATTTCGTAATGTATGGTTTCCCCTGAATAGGAATGTATCATGTTATCTCCTTAATGCCTTATCCCCTGTATCTTACCGTCAAACCTCTTATGAATTTCCGGGCAAAATTATCTCCGCACTCTTTATAATTTTTGTGTCCTTCTTTTCTTAATAAAGCGCCTAACTCGCCTTTTGACACCCTGATTCCACCATCATCGAATATGTCCAGCATATCCTCTGTTGTTAATTGTAGTGCGATTTTCACTTTCTTTAACAAGAGATTATTTACATTTGGGGTTTTGTTAATGGACGGTTCAGGTGTAGCTGTCTGTCCAGGTTTAGGCTCTTGTTTTCCTCTTTTAAACGTAATGAACCCATTTAAAAATGAATCCAACATCATGTTATTGCACTTAATCTGATCTTCAGTTTCAGCTACGCATTCATCCTCATCGTCGCTGTCTTTTGTTTTTGTAAGAATCTTCGGCAAGTCAACATTTGCAACCTCTACCCCGCCAAGCTTAAATATCTCAACCATCTCGGAATTTTTTAAATCAAGGGCATATCGTAATCGAATCAAAATATCGTTGTTATCCATATGTATTCCTCCAATAAATTACACTATGAAAATGAATTAATCGTATCTGCTTCTACAATCATATAACTTCTCATATTTATCAATCTTCGTCAACTTCTGGTGATGATTTCCACCTATGGTCGCATTATTCCCTATCAGTTAACTCCTAATAACAAATTCAGGCACCAACCGTAGGATTTTTATCTACGAGTGGTGCCTGATGGTTATTTACTGAAAAAGCAGTGATAGTATTTGAAAGATAAAAACAAACTTTTTCGGGTTCACTTCTCAAATCATTGAGCTTGTCTCAGGACATACACGATTGCTTTCCGTATTATGTAAAGATGCTATATTTCTACAATAGGGCTTCTGCAATCAGCTTATCAAACTTTCTAATATCAATGTCCTTTTTTAACTTCACTTTAATGCGACCAGCTTTTGTCCACAGTTCTACCTCTGCATTCACATCAAGAAAGCTGCCCGCATTTTCTGTTGACCACATCGTTATAGATGAATAGGGCAAAGAATATATTTCAACCTTTTTACCTGTTAACCCTTGTGAGTCTCTCACAATTAATCTTTTATTTGTAAAGATCGCACTATCCCGAAATGTTTTGTATGCAGCAACCGCTTCTTCCCCTCCGACCAAAATCTTATTAACGTCATCTGGAATTGGACATTCAGAAAGCAGCGTCCATTCCAATATTCCTGTTGTTGTAGCCATTATAATTACCTCCTTCATTATGATGTGTTTCACTAATAATTTCTTTAGAAATATGGAAAATCCTCTTTTATGTAAAAACAAGGTCTCTCTATACATTAAATACACAGTAAAAAGGTTATCATGTTTAACGAGATGGTACTTGCATCATCATTGTTAGAGATGTTGGGTCATTGTTGGGATCGCTATGAAAATCACTTAATAGAGTCTACGTGGCTGTGTATTGTAGAAATGTACACTGCAGTTTCAACGCGAAGACTATCTTCTTTGGCGACATTTGAAATTAACTACAAATATTAACATCATTTGATCCATACAACTTTTAAAAGCAAAAAATAGATAAGGATCAGTTTGACTCTAAATAAGACTATATTCCTTCCAATCTCCGTTTGATATTTCCTTTTTCAACAAATTCTTTTTATTAGCTATGTACATGTATGCAACGAGATTGCCTTTGTCTGTATAAACGGTTTGTTCAATTCTTTCATATAGATTGTCTTTCCCACCAACTGTATATCCTTCTAAAAGATCAAGTTGAATTAATTCATTATCTGTTACTGAGTACAGTTCACCGTATGTTTTGTCTGAGCTTGATTGTGTCATAGCTGGATACCCATATCCTGTGTCATACAGTTTACCTTCTGTCCAGCAATTCTCCGAGATGCACATAGCACTTTCTATTAGTCGGTGGTTCTTTTCTTCCTTGCGTAAGGTTCCATAAACAAATACTTTTATCATCATTGCTCCCCTTTTTTCTTTTAGGCTGTGTTAAATAAGAAACTCATAATACTAGACTCTGTTATACAACAAAGTTGATTTACTTCTTTAATCTACCGAGTGAAGTATGCTTTTAAAAAATCATTACCTTATTTGGGATTATTTGTTAAAATTATTTTCAGATCTTAACCTTTGCTTTATAAATTGGAGGGGTAAAATGAGTAAAAATTTTCATCTTTTTAATATAGTTGCAGGAATCATTATTATAGGTTCGATGATTCAAGTTATTTTTTCTGGAAGTAATATGCTTCCTTATTTAGTCATTGTTTTATTTTTCTTGTCCTATTGGTTACAAAAGGTAAATTTTATACGTTTTACTAGGTTTCTAGGTGTAGCGATTACGGTGTTACTTTTATTATTTTCATTGCTACCTCTGCTTGATTTCATCTTCCCTTTTGCCCCATAAAAAACTAATTTGTATAGTTTATATGTGCTTGCTGGGGCAGCCCTTTTTTTATAAAAATCAATATAGATATTTAACAAAGTCTTCTTTTATAACTAGATTATAAACCACAAAGGTTGGGAATCACCCAACCTTCGCAATTAACTAATATGACTAAGTTTATCAGGATTTCTCATAATATAGATTTCTTTAATCTGTTCATGCTCGAGTTTAAAACTTACCACAGTTTTCAAATGGTTTGGTTCTATAAACAAGATACCTGCTTCCCCATTCACATTTACGAGTTCGATAGTGATTGGCACTTTAGAAAAGTGTTCAAGCAAAAGTGTAAAGAAACGGAATACAAGCTTCCTTGATTGGACTGGTTTAATAGCTGCAGTAACTTTACCGCCACCGTCAGTATATAGGATAACGTCATTTGATAACCAGTTTTCTAATTTTTGAAGATTACCTTCATGGATGGCTGCAACTAGGTTTTGTACGATATCTTCTTTGCCTTCATCAATATTAGTAGATTCGACATCCATTCCTGGGATTTTGGTTTTCACTCTACTAAAGATTTTTCTACAATTCGCTTCATTTCGTCCAACGATTTCAGAGATGACTGTATAATCATATTCCAGTACTTCTCTTAAAATAAATACAGCTCTCTCTATTGGGTTTAACTTTTCGAGTAAAAACAAAACAGCGATTGAAATGACTTCCCCTTTCATCACTTCAGAGATGGGATCGTTATCCTGATATATCAGTGGTTCTGGCAACCACGGCCCTGTATACACTTCACGCTTTACTCGAGCTGATTTTAAATGGTCAAGACACCGATTCGTCACCATCTTAGATAAATAGGCTTTTTTATTTTCCACCTTCTCCAATTCCATGCCGCTCGCTTGAAGGAAAACATCCTGAACAATGTCCTCTGCATCGGTAACCGTTCCGAGTATACGATAAGCGATTGAAAACAGTAGTGGTCGATTCTCTACATAGAGTTGTTGCCATTCCATTTTGTTTTCCTCCATATCTATTAGTTAACCAAACTAGCAATATTCCAAGTAAAATCCCTCATTTTCACACCTAATTTTCCTGTAAGGACAAAATCCATGCCCCATTTTTGTGCCCAAAAAAATCCGTCTGTTGGACCTAAACCAATACAATAAAGACTTGGATAGGCTTTGTGACCCTCAATGCCATATCCTGCAAGATCAGCCTTTATTATTTTAGCAAGGCTTTTTGCTTCTGCAACGGCTTCTTTACAAGTCATTCCTGCAACTTGGCCTGTGCTTGAATCGACAATATGAGCACAATCCCCAATCGAGTATATATTTTTACACCCCTTCAATCGATACCAAGAATCAATCAAAAGTTTTCCATGATCCATCAAAGGAAGCCCTAGATCCTGTAGACAAGGGTGTGGTTGCATTCCCACTGTCCAAATGCAATAATCAGAAGCCATTTCAGAACCCTCATTGTAATAGATTTTACTGTTTTCAAATTTATGCGCATTTATATGATGAATTGTGGTAACACCTGAATTTTTTAACCTTTTTTCTAAATTCCGGCTCACTTTTTCTGGGATATCAAGCATCAATCTATCATGTTGATTCAAAAGATAAATTTCTACATCAGAGGCTTTCAACCCTTTTTGTTCTGCTTCATTTCGTAACCAAGTAGCGATTTCTGCTGATGTCTCAATTCCGGTTATCCCAGCTCCAATAATGGAAATTCGGAGCTTCGATTTATCCGACAATTCATTTAAGAGATCCTGTCTTATTTTTCGTGCATTTTGAAGACTGCTTAATGTGGTCCCACCGTAAATTGGATTTACCTCTTTTATCACACTTCCTAGAGTCATGATCATTAAATCGTAATGTAAATGAATCATTTCTCCATTGACATCAAGCACCTCAATCTTTTGCTTCTCATGATTGACGGCTTTTAATTCTCCCTGAAGGAATTCAACCCCATCTGTACAATAGTTTGAAAATGGTATAAATAACTCAGAAAAGTCTTCATCCACAATGCCTTTAAACAATTTCACCTTTTTAAAATGATTAGGCTGCTTATCTATTAAGACAATTCTATAATCTTTATTAAATTTTTCCTTCTTTAATGCATCAATTGCATTGATCCCTGCATAACCTCCGCCAATAATCACAATGGTTTGTTGTTTTTTCATCTTAATCGCTCCCTTTTTCCTTTTTCAAAAACAAGACGAATCAGGCGTCTTAGTTGTGACATCGATTGGAAATAATTGAAGAAAAAAACACCCGATTTAGGTGTTAGCATGAAGTGCGATTATGCCTTCTATATGCAGACAAAGGCACTACTACTAATGAACCGATAAATCCTTATTTAATTTTTGAATGAAAAGCTTGATGGAAAATGCACGGTTCACTATATGCTTCCACAATAAATAGAGCCCTATATGTAGGGCCTATTATTCTAGTAATCATTCAATTTCACGTCCGGCGCATATAGGCACGTACTGTTATAGGTGCAAATATCGCCACTATGACAGCAGCACCGATGAGGGAAACAGAAAGATCCCATCAAACGTTTCCTTTATTTACAAGTTCAGGGACAGCAGTGATAAGATGTGGTGCGGGTTGATCTTTACAAACCACTGGAGCAAGTCGGGCATGGTATCAACCGGCTCAAAAGCATTGGAGAGAAAAGTGCAGTTCCTACAGTAGTCATGGTTGTTCCCATAGTTGCCAATTACATGGTCAAGATGTTGAGGACTTAATATCAACAGGGGTATGTATTACAGGAGATCTTTCAGCTTTTTTTTACTGTTCAAAAAACCATATTTACTTATACTTATGATACGGTTCACCTTATCGATTCTAACTTAGGTTTAACCTAAGAATAAGGTAAACTATACGATTTTTGGATCTAAAAACGCGGATTCTGACTCATTTGCTTTAATTTTATAGTATTAGGGCATATGCCCAAACCCAATAGACTACTTAGGCATATCCTTTAGGGTATAAAATAAATAGGAGGGATTTACTTTGACTCATTTCATTGACTTCAATGATCAACGAATACGCCCTGGATTTGGATTCGGTGGTTTTGGTAGACCTGGTTTTGGCTTTGGTAGACCAGGCTTTGGCTTAGGCTTAGGCTTTTTAGGAGGTCTTGCTGCTGGTGCACTATTGGCCCCAGGACCTGGATATGGTTATGGTTATGGTTATGGTTATGGTTATCCACCATACCCTTATTATCCGCCATACCCGTACCCATACGATGCAAATTATAATATTCCATACTCTCCTTACTAAAACGTAAATATAAAACAGAAAAAACGGAGCGCCTTCTTTGGCACTCCGTTTTTAATTGAAACTGAGCTGTTCATTTGGTTAGATAAGAACTGTGTTTTAATAATTATAATTGTTTTTTTCTTGTGATATTTCTCTTATAAAACTCTTTTCAAAATTCTTTACGTAAATGTTCTTAACTCCGCCTACACCTCTAATTATACGGTATGATGGCTTTACTTTTAGGCATTGACTTTACAATATGTAAGTTTGATCCACGTCACCATATTTATGACATTTCAGAGGAAAAACTCTTAATTTTAGTAAAAGGTGCATCCGAGTACAAAAAAAGAGATTAGCTCCTGTAAAGGAACTAACCCCTCTTTTTGATGTTTATTTAAAGATTAATATTTTACCTACAGTTCCGTCAGCACTTTGCCCCACTACGCGAAACTTTAATCCGTATTTTGGAACATTTCGTCCAACATCTGGATCTTGAGGGTTGCTATAATCTTGACTATCGTCAAAAAGGGCATTACTTTGAGTAAAGTTATCTTTCATGTAGAAAGATGAATCACCAATTGTTACATTGCTACCTTTATTTAAGCTAAATGCAGCATCATGCATTTGGTAGCTGTTTGAGCCAAGGAGCTTATTAATTTGATAGAAATCATTAGGATCCTTCCAATTCTTATTATGCCAGATATTGTTATGCTGGTCTGCATCGACAACACCTAAGAATCCATCACCAGGATGGTAGCCAGGTCCTGTCCAGTTATTATCATATTTATTATCTACATACCAAACCACAAGACCCTGATCATATGATAGCATTGTTCCTCTACGGTTAACATTGGCTAAACCTGAATCGGAGCCGTTATGAGATCTCCATTCTAATAAGTAGTAGTGACTTGTTTCTTTTTTACCAGAATCTTTCGAGAATCCATCAAGGGTAAATTTCGATGTTCCTTCTGCATCGTCAGTTAGAATCACATAACCGTCAGCTGTAACCTTTACATCCTCAACATAGAAACCTGGAAGTGCAACACCCGCATCAGCATCATAATTGAAGCTTAATTCAATAGTCTGACCAGCGAATTGAGATAAATCAAAAGTGGCATCTACCCAACCGTTCGAATCACCTGTAATTCCATTGCCTGGATTACCTTCATCATAACCCGGATCCGTAGTAGTGATATTTCCTGGAATCGTCTCTCCATTTACTTGTACAGAACCATAATCATAACCTTCTTCGATGGAGTACCAAGTTTTAAAGCTAAGTTGAGCAGTAGTAGCATTCGTCAATTCAACTGTAGTTGACATGCTATTACTTAAATCATTAGCGCTGCCACTGAAATACTCAAATTGCCCACTTGTAGGTGTGTTTACAACTGTTACTTTATTTGGAAGGTTTACTTTAACAACATCATGGTTTGTTCCTTTTGAACTTGCCTCGTCAAGTAGGACCTCTGTCCCTTTAGATGTCACATCACTCAAATTAACTGTAGTTCCTGATTGCCAATTTGGTGTAAACGTAGCTGATGTCATTGACTCCTGGAAAAACGCTTTTGCATTTGGGCTGAAGCCTGATGGTTCTGTACCTGGTATTTTACCTGCCCAGCTTCCACTTGACATGATTGACCAGTAGCTAACCGGTTCACCTGAGCCACCATAGGTGGTATCATATTCATCCGGATAGCCTAAATCATGACCGAATTCATGGGCGAATACTCCAGCTGCCCCGTCTTCTGGCTCAATGGTGTAGGCGTAGGCGCCTAAATTCCCACCCCAATAAGGGACATCAGTGCTCGTACCTGGAATTGTAGCCACTCCACCTAAATCCCAACTATGAGACCATATCGCATCTTCACCAATTTTACCGCCTCCAGCTTCTTCACCGACACCAGAGTGAATGACCATAAGGTGATCAATGATTCCATCCGGTTCACGCGTGTTACCATCTCCATTTAAATCAAAAGGATCTTCTATATCATATTTATTTAGATTTACTCCATTACTAGCTGCCTTTGTTAAAGCTTCGTAAACTAAGTTCCTTGGTCTCACATCATTACCACCATTAGCAGTATGCGCACCATAATAGGCCGCAGGTTTTGATGCCCTATACCATCCAGCAACCTCACCATCAACAGTATAACTACCACCAGATTGTTGCTCATAATATTGCTTCATTGAAATTTTTGTTTTTCCGTCAGGTCCAAGATAACCATTTTCACCAAAAATCATATCTTGATAGTGTTGATGAGAATACGCATCAGAACCACTATAATACATATCTGTTTCATCTGGTGATAATTGTCCATGTGGATGGTCAGGGAAATCAATTAATAGTACAAGTACTTCATCTTGTCGTTTAGTTCCATCCCATTTTTCTTCTTTAACAGAAGAAACAGTATTTTGTTTTGCTACTCCTAATTTATTTCCTTTACCTTTATATATACCGTTACTTTCCATGTTTGCTTTAATTTGTTCTGTTAGAGCAGCACGATTTTTCGCAAAAGTATCGGTTTCTTTATTTGCTGCAGAAGCTACCGCTAGCTTATGTAAATACTGCTGCAATGCCTTGTCTGCTTCAGCAGCGGTGGCATTTTGTGGAATGGTTCCGTTTTTCTTTAACATTTCAATCAGTCTGTTCTCGTTTGCAATGGCTAAATCAATGGGTGCTACTTCATTAGCGGTAGCCTCCTTTATTACTTTCTCATGATTCATAACACCTGGTGCAAATGCACTAAATACAAGACCTGCTGATAAAATTGGCGTCGTAATTCTTTTTTTCCAATTCAAATGTCCATTCCTCCTAATTATTCTATTATTCTACCATTGAAAAAATAAGACTTAATTCCCCCTTACTTTGTAGGATATAAGACTATTCCATTATACAACTAATCTTAATTTTTTGAATGTTTTAATTATTTAAAATCCATTTAAATTATCGACAAAATTTTACAGCTCAACTTATTTCCTCTTTCTGGTTGTTGGACCCAAAGTTTAAGAAGTAATCCTTTTTTATCAACTTCACTTAAAAACCTCATTTACTTATGGTACGGTTCATCGTAGCACATTGTAGATTCCAAATTAAATAGAACCCTTGATTAAGGGTCCTATAAATCTAGCTATCATTCAAATTTACGTCCTACGCATGTAAGCACGTACTGTAATAGGTGCAAATATCGCCACTATGACAGCAGCTCCGATGAGGGAAACAGAAAGATCCCATCCAACTTTGCCATTGTTTACAAGTTGACGGACAGCAGTGATAAGGTGTGAGAGCGGGTTGATCTTTACAAACCACTGGAGCCAGTCGGGCATGGTATCGACCGGAACAAAAGCATTGGATAGAAACGTGAGCGGGAACAGCGCAAGCATTGATATCCCTTGTACGCTAGAAGCAGTTCGCGCAATCACACCGAAGAAGGCAAAAATCCAGCTTATTGCCCAGGAACAGACAATGACGAGAACTCCTGCAATGACAACGTTACCTAGACCTCCCTCTGGCCTGAAGCCCATGATATACCCCATGGCAAAAGTAAGCACAGTCGCAATGGTATACCGGATTGTATCTGCCAACAGCGCGCCAGCCAACGGCGCAATACGCGCAATCGGAAGTGATTTGAATCGATCGAATACGCCCTTATCCATATCCTCTCGTAGCTGGACTCCTGTGACAATGGATGTTGTAATCACCGTTTGCACGAGGATGCCGGGAATGATGACCGGCAAATAGGCCTTCACGTTACCTGAGATGGCACCGCCAAATATGTAGGTAAACATTAGGGTGAAGATGATAGGCTGGAGCGTCACGTCGAACAATTGCTCGGGTGTACGTCGTATCTTCAGCAAGCCTCGATAAGCCATTGTAAACGAATTTCGAACTGTCTGGCCAAAACTCGTGTTGTTTTTCAGTTGGCTGTTGGCACTTGTCTGATATGCTGTATTGTTCATCCTCTTACCTCCTCTAACTCGGCCTTTTCTTCTGATGCGCTAGAAGCGTCATCCTGCGCGCTATGGCCAGTAATGGTCAAAAAGACTTCATCGAGGGTCGGTTTCTGCACACTCAGCTCTTCCAGATGGACTCCCGCTTCTCGGAGAGCGATCAACAAATCTGTGACCCGGTCCGCATCCGCCAACGGTGCAATAATCTTCCCGCCTTCAGATGACACATTAGATTTGGCTTGGAGCACCTTTTCTACGATGTGACGTGCATTATCAATATCCAGCGAATTTTGGATTCTTAAATGCATGGATGAGCTGCCAATAGATGCCTTCAACTCATCGACGGTACCCTCAGCAACGACTATACCTCGATCGATTACCGCGATTCTGTCAGCGAGTTCATCTGCTTCTTGTAGGTATTGCGTAGTTAACACGACAGTCGAGCCTGTCTTAACCAAACGGCGGATCGTATCCCACATTTGATTACGTGTACGAGGGTCAAGTCCCGTAGTTGGTTCGTCTAAAAAGATTAGCGGTGGCTGTGCAATGAGACTTGCCGCTAAATCCAGTCGGCGACGCATACCGCCAGAAAAGTTTTTCAACGGACGCTTCGCTGCTTCCGTTAACCCAAATTCCTCCAGCAACTCCTCTGCCTTTTGCTTTGATTCTGCCCGCCCCAACCCTAGTAGCCGGGAGAAAATGACCAAATTCTCGGTAGCGCTTAACGACTCGTCGACCGAGGCATACTGACCAGTAACCCCAATCAATTGACGCACGATTTGGGACTCCTTCACGACATCATGCCCAAAGATGCGAGCCGATCCAGCATCTGGTCGTAACAAGGTCGCAAGCATTCTGATTGTAGTCGTTTTGCCTGCTCCATTCGGACCAAGTAAACCGTAGATGGTACCAGCTTTCACGTTCAGATTAACTCCGTCAACCGCACGATTCTCTCCAAAATTTTTAATAAGTCCGTGAGCTTCAACAGCCCATTCACCAGTATTTGGCTTTAATTGATTCATTTTCATACCTCCTCAATCACTACATACATGGTAACAGGCCTTTATGAACTGAATATGAACTTCCCAACCCATAAACACTCCACTTTCTTGTTCATATTTAGTTCATAAAAAAGGAGTATGCTAATAAGACTTGAATATTTCTTATGGAAGTAAAATTTTACAGTTCGTTCATAATCAATTTGAAAAAGGATTGAATATCATGACAAAAATTTTAATAGTAGATGACGACCCTCATATTCGTAAATTGGTTCATGTCATTTTGACTGAGGAAGGCTTATCGATTCTGGAGGCGAAGGATGGGAATGAAGCGTTAACCTTGCTTGATTCCGAAAAAGTCGACCTTATCATTCTTGATATTATGATGCCAAACATGGATGGCTGGGAACTTTGTCGGAATATTAGAGCTTATTATTCTGATTCCCTCCCAATCTTGATGCTGACCGCAAAGGGAGAAACAATCCAAAAAGTAAAAGGCTTTGATTTAGGGGCAGATGACTATTTGGTCAAACCCTTTCATCCAGCTGAATTAGTTGCAAGAATAAAGTCATTACTCAAACGGTACCACATAATTCTTTCAAATAAGGTGAAAATCGGACCTGTAGAGCTAGATCGCTCTACCTACCATGTGTTTGATGGAAAGAACGAACTCCCATTGCCCCTTAAGGAATTTGAGCTTTTATATAAATTCGCAGCATACCCTGGTAAAACCTTTTCAAGGGAACAGTTGATTGAGGATATTTGGGGTTATGATTACAAAGGGGACGAACGAACAGTGGATGTTCACATAAAACGACTCCGCCAGCGTTTTTCCGAGGAGGACTGTCCATTTAAAATTACGACGATTCGCGGGCTTGGTTATCGTTTAGAGGTAAAAAAATGAAAATCATCGGGTTGTTAAAAAAAATCGGTGAGTTTTTAGCCATTTTTCTACTATTATATCTATGCTGGACGATAGCTTTTTTCCTTACCCCTTGGTTATTAGACGTTTTTTCAATCAATGGTTTATCTTTCTATATGAATCAGATCATCAATTCCTTTTTGGGATTTTTCCTCTTTGGTCTTATCATGTATGGGATTTCACTTATTAGCTTTGTACAAGAAAAGCAGAGCCGTTATTTCCGTCCCATGGTTGACGCTATGAAAAATATGGCTCAAGGGAATTTTAATGTAGATCTTTCTTGGTACAAAAAACAGATTGGGAATCGAAAACATCCGTTTCATGATTTAGTAGAAAGTATTACCCAAAATGGCAAAAGAGCTAGGAGAGATGGAACAAATGCGCCAAGAGTTTATTTCTAACGTTTCGCATGAAATTCAATCCCCACTCACCTCCATTTCAGGATTTGCTCATACATTAAAAAATGACCAATTATCTCATGAAGAACGTAGGCACTACCTACAAATTATTGAGGTGGAAAGTATGAGGCTATCAAAGCTAAGCGATAATCTATTAAAACTTACTTCGTTAGAGTCCGATCATACGCCATTTGAGCCAAAACCCTATCGCCTAGATCAACAATTACGTAGAGTGATTCTTTCGAATGAACCACATTGGAGAAAGAAAGACCTTGAAATGGATGTTTCTCTTGAAAAAATGACCATCCATGCTGATGAAGAACTGATGGATCAAGTTTGGATTAATTTAATCCATAATAGTATTAAATTCACACCCAATAATGGGAAAATATCGGTAAAATTAATAAACCATGATATGGATAAGGTCATGGTGATGATTAAAGATACGGGAATTGGGATGACGAAAGAGGTCCAAATGCATATCTTTGAGCGTTTCTATAAGGCCGATCCATCAAGGAACCGCTCATCTGAAGGAAGTGGGTTAGGACTTGCCATTGTAAAGAAAATCATTGAACTGCATAAAGGTGATATCCAGGTTGAAAGTTCGCCTAAAGAAGGAACAGAAGTACTAGTGATGTTGCCTGGTACACAAAAATAGCAGACAACTAAAAAGGAAACCGTTTTTAAAAACGGTTTCCTTCACTATTTCATTAGGAAGTGGGAGTGGCATCCTGCAAATTGTTTTTTTTTATTATATTAATCTACTGATTCAAAATCCTCATCATCTGCAACATATGGGTGGCGATTATTTTGAATAATGCGAGCTGCATTTAATCCAATGATTTGAGCTGGGATCGACGTATTGCCGTCTGGCAAAATAGGCGCTATAGATAGGTCGGCTACTTTAAGGTTTTTTGCACCGAAGACATCTAGGTATTCATTAACAACACCTTCCTGAATGCTTTTCGCCATTTTACATTGCCCACCATAATGGAAGAAGTTCGAATAAGAGGCTCGTACAAAATTCGCTAGCTGTGTTCTTTTTTCTGCTACGTTAGGATTTGTAAAGACACTTTCAGGTGGGTATACCACATCACCAATACCGCTATTCATATTAGTTCTAGCCTTAACAATGATGTTGTACATGTTGATATATTGATCCACCAAGAAGTTTAGATCATTTGTAGTATCCTGCAATGGATTGAAGGAGAATGTTGGAAGAGCTTCAGGGTCACTATGGGAAGCCATAATGGTTCCCCTGCTTCTTGGATTAAGGTCTATTAAACCAAAACTCATAATGTTGATTGGCTTATTCAATATATCAAATTCCCACCCATTTTTAGCCACTTCCGCAGAAGGAAGAAAGAGTGGTGCCGGTGCTCCTAAAATTTGAAGGCGACGGCCTTCTAAACTATCCCTATTTTCAGCTACAAAAGCGCCTAGAGCAATCGGTTGATTAATGTCAACTAATAATGGTATTACCTGATTTGTATCTAACTGGACACCAATACCGGCATACGCTTGAGTTTGCAGATGGTAGCCTACGTTAGGATTTTCAATCAATGGAGTAATTCCTGCATTTATCAAATCACTGGATTTTCCTATCCCTGATCGTTGCAGTATGACGGAAGATAAAAATCCTGCAGAAACGATTATGCCTTTTCGGGCAAACGTTTTATGATAAATACCGTCCTTGACATATTCGACTCCAATGGCGATTTTCTCTCTACCCTTATTCTTAAATAAAACTTTATTCACAGTCGTTTTTGCGAAAATGATTAGCTTTCTCTTTCCAATCCCTAGCTCATCTGGATTAAATTCATTCCCCTGAGTCACAATACTCTCATTTAAATAACCTGTTGCTGTCGATGAGCGGGTTATGTTAATGCCAACCTCTTTCTGAATAAATTGATTTTTGTAAAAAGTACAGTCACGAACACCTGTGTTATAATCGTCTACAATATCAATATCCAATACAGTGTTGGTTGCATTTACTAAATTTTGAATAATACTATTCTGAGGAATATGCTGCTGCCTAACAAATACTGGCCCATTACTCCCCCTCTCAATCGGGCTTTCTGTTGATCCCGTATAGGTTTCATTTTCGATAAACAATGGACTTACTTGGTCGTAGCTCCAGATGTCGGGATTACCAACAATGGCATCCCATTGATCATACAACTCTCTACTCCCGCGGACAGCATACATTTCGTTCACTTCTGAGCTCCCGCCAATGACCCTTCCATTGACCGTAAGGAGCTGTCGTCCTATAGAGGTCTCAAAAGAAGAATTAAGGTTAGAAGCAAATTTATTATTACTGTGAAATTCTATTGCCCTTAAAACGCTCGCACTATTTAACTGAGCTGTACTATTTATTCCAGGCTCTAGTACTAGCACAGAAGTATGTTTGTCATCTGTTAATTTCTTTGCTACTACCCCACCTGCTGTTCCAGCACCAATGACAATGTAATCAAAAACATTCTTATTATGTTTTTTCTCTTTAGATCCCATGAAATCTATCACTCTACTTTCTTGTATATATTGACCTTCCTCGTATCATGATATGAAGACAATCTCTTTTTGATAGTAATAGTGCCTTAAGTAATCTATCTATTTTATGATCTTAGTAACTTTCATAGTTTATGTTCAATAATGAATACAAATCGAACAAATTAAATAACCCAATCTTACTTTGTCTAGTAAGATTGGGTCTTTATTTCTACTATTTAAATTGGTAGGCTTGCCAATTGGCTACTTACAAAGTAGATTAACTAGCTTAGCTCATGACCCAGATTGTAAAGTTAATTCCTGCTTTAAATAGTTATATAGCTTTTGACTCGCCAACTGGAATGGGTACGCCGATTCCTTACATAAAATCCCGAATGTCATGTGGATGAGGCTGCCACTAATCCTCTTAAACGTTGTCCCCGGTGTTAAAGGTTCTATCGAAATTTTAGGGACAAGTGCGATTCCTAATCCCTTCTCTACATAAAACTTCAACGCTGTCATACTCCCGATCTCCATAGTGTCGAGCTTCACATTACCTTTTTCCTGTAAAACCATCTCCAGCTTCCTACGATAAGGACAAGTTTCTAAAGTGACGAGCAGACGATTCCCCTGGAAATCTTCCGGCACGATTACCTCTTTATCCGTAAGCGGATGGTTTTCGGGCATTAAGGCGACGAACTCTTCCTGAAATAAGGGCTCAAAATATAATTCGGCGCCTATGCCAGGTGCCGTACAAAGCGCAAAGTCGATTTCTCCTTTGAGGATTCGCTCGCTAAGGACCGGTGTATTGGAGATTTCCAAGGAAATGTGGATGTTCGGATAGATATCCATAAAATACCTGAGAATGCCAGGCAAACGATAGCTTGCAGTTGGCTCCGTCACCCCTATTCGAATATGTCCAGCATCACCTGATTTCAAATCGGATAAGCTAGACTGAAGCATCTCCATGTTTTTTACAATTTGTAAGCTCTGGTCGTAAAAAATTCTGCCAGCCTCCGTAAGGCTGATTTCCTTACCTCGCTCAAACAACTGAACATCTAATTCAGCTTCAAGCTTTTGAATTTGCATCGTGACAGTAGATTGCGCATAGTTCATTTCTTGTGCGGCACGAATAAAACTTCCGTATTTCACGATCATTTGAAAGGTTTTTAATGTTTTAAAATCCATGGATTCATTCCTCAATTCAATAAAATTGAACAACAGCTTCAATTAGTTCAATTATACAAAACACCAATATCGAAATACAATGAAACCATCGAAACAATCAGGGGGAATCGATTTATGATGGAATTAAAGAACAAAGTGGCTCTCGTTACGGGAGGCGGTACTGGGATTGGCAGAGCAACCAGCATCGCCCTGGCTAAACGCGGGGCATGGGTTATTGTGAACTATTCGCGCTCTGAGTCAGATGCTGATGAAACCGTAAGATGGATTAACGGCGAAGGAGGGAGAGCTATCGCCATACAAGCTGACGTATCCAAGGATCATGAAGTGAGAGCTATGATCCGAACAGCTGTCCAGCATTATGGTACAATCGATCTGCTCGTTAATAATGCCAGTATCACTAAGCACATTCCAATGGATGATTTGGAGAGTGCAACGGAGGAAGTATGGGATGAGTTGTTCGATGTGAATGTGAAAGGGATGTTCTACTGCGCACGAGCTGTCGCTCCATTCTTGAAGATGCAAAAAGGTGCGATCGTGAATCTCGGAAGTATTGCTGGAAATACCGGATTGGGCTCCTCGCTTCCGTACGCCGTATCCAAAGCAGCCGTACATGGACTGACGAAATCGTTAGCTAGGGCTCTAGCTCCGGAAATACGAGTGAACTGTATCGTGCCTGGAGCTGTGGCGACAAGATGGTGGGCAGGGAAAGAAGACCAAATGAATCGTCTCGCACCCCACCTTCCTTTGCAGCGTATATCATCACCTCAAGATATTGCCGACATGATTTGCATTGCCTTGGAACAGGAATCGATGACTGGTCAGATCATTACGGTGGATAGCGGTCAAACTATGTAGAACTCTAGCTTCGGTGACAAAAGTTTGAAAGAGACCTTTTAAGGCCACTTTCATGTTTTCCCTACTTTTTAGGGGTAAAGTTTGATGATTTAATAGTTTCGGATTATGAATTTGTATATGTTCTTTTTAATCTGTTACCTGCTCACCTATTGATTACTCAACCTTCACCGGTTTCTTCGACCAATAAGTAGCAAGAATCGGTCCAGTGAAATTGTGCCAAACTGCCGCCACTACACTAGGAAGTGCCACAAATGGTCCAAAGTGTGCAGTGGCTAATACTACACCTAAAGCTGAGTTGTCTAGTCTTTATCTGCGAAATACTTTCCGACGATCGTGCTGATTGTTTCTAAAAGCTTCATAAAGTTGCCTTCTCTTTTTTCACCTTGAATTTTTTATTTGGATTCAGAAGCATTTCTGGATCAAGCGCTTGTTTAATTCTTTCCATGACCAGCAACGCATTTCCGTGTTCTTTCTCTTGATATTTCACTTTACCGATGCCCACACCATGCTCTCCTGTACAGGTCCCTCCACGCTCCAGTGCATACAGAACAATCAATTCGTTTAATTCTTCCGCCCTATTCAATTCTTCAGGATTGTTTAAATCAATCATTAAGAGTACATGGAAATTCCCATCCCCCACATGGCCTACAATCCCACCTGGAAGAGCTAGTGAATTCACAGCATTTCTCGCATGTTCAATGGCTCCTGCTAATTCTGAGATTGGTAAACAAACATCCGTTACCATCAGCTTTTTCCCAGGATATCCATGGACATAGGCATAAGCCAAGTTATGACGTGCTTCCCACAATTTATTAAGTGCAGCTTGATCGGACTCAAATTCAATACCTTCACAATTGTGATCTGCCACAATTTCCTTCATAAATTCCACGTCCTGCTTTAAACCCGCTTCGTTTCCATGGAATTCTAGAAATAGTGTAGGCTGTTCTTTATATGACGTTTCATTATGTAAGTTTACTTGTTTCATAGAAGGTTGATCGACAAGCTCACAACGTGCGATGGGTATACCCGCTTGTAATATACCCACGACCGCTGAGACTGCATCAAGGACGGTTGGGAAGGATGCTCTCCCACCCATAACAAATTCTGGGATTCCGTATACTTTTAGTGCCAATTCCGTAAAGCAACCTAGTGTCCCCTCTGAACCTACAAAAAGGTTGTTTAAGTTATAACCAGAGGAAGACTTTGCAGCTAAATTCCCCGAATGTATCACCATTCCATCTGCAAGAACTACCTCTAAATCTCGTACTTGGTCACGCATTACCCCATACCTAACCGAAGTTGTTCCACTTGCATTGGTAGCTGCCATGCCACCTAGAGTTGCATCTGCCCCTGGGTCAACCGGGAAGAACAAACCATATTTTTTCAGCTCTTTATTCAGCTGTGTTCGTGTGACTCCAGGTTGAACTTTTACGAGAAAGTCATTTTCCCTGATTTCTAGTATTTTATCCATGAGTGAAAAATCAATCGTAATCCCATGGTCATAAGGAATAACGTGCCCTTCCAAGCTTGTACCTCTACCAAATGGAACAATTGGTACTTTAAACTGACTTACTATTTTCATAATCTTGCTCACTTCTTTTGTCGTTGTCGGAAAAACCACAATATCCGGCAAACTAGGAGCATGATACGATTCATCCTTGCTATGCTGTTCTAATATGGTTTGATTAATCGTGACTTGCTCTTCAGGAAGAACACTTCTTAGTGCAGAAATCAAATCATTGTCTATTGTTTTCATAGTCATTTCCCCCTTGATTATATTTAATTGGTTTAATTTATTGGCTCTTTTCTAAAAGATTGTTGTTTTATTATTGGTTTTATAAAAGGAAACGGTTAATAACCAGGTTGATTTAAGTGGAATGTGGGAGACTCCTGCGGGAGCAGCGGGACAGGTGAGACCCCACAGGGGTTAAGCGCCGAGGAGGCTCACCGCCCGCCCCGCGGAAAGCGAGCATCCTGGAGCTGCAATCAACCACTTCATTGTAAAATTGCAACAAAGTTTACGAAACAGCCAATTTAATTAGTTATACCAATCTGATTCTAATAAAAACGGTTTCCACTTATATCCCATTGTACTAAATATTCGGAAAAAACAGGATATAAATTGACCTATTACTTCTAAATAAAAAGGTATTGTCACCTTAGGATGGAGAACCAAAAAGAACATGACAATAACTCATACTTTGTAGAAGTAGCATATCTTCTTAAAATCATCTACAATATAGACAGACATCTTATGCGGAAAACCGAAAATAATAATCGTATTAAGAGAGGCGGTAAATGTAATGGAAACATCTCAAAAAGTTACAGTACAAACGACAGTTCAAGCACCAGTAGAAAAGGTATGGGAATTTTGGACAGAGCCAACTCATATTACAAAATGGAACACTGCTTCTGAAGAATGGCATACACCAATTGCTGAGAACGATTTACAAGTAGGTGGGAAATTCCATTCACGGATGGAAGCCAAAGATGGCAGTTTTGGTTTCGATTTTGGTGGAATTTATGATGAAGTGAAATTACATGAGGTTATTGCTTATACACTGGGAGATGGAAGAAAAGTTAAAATTCTCTTTAAAGGTCAAGATAACGTAACCGAAATTATAGAAACTTTTGATGCTGAAACTGCGAATCCAGTTGAGCTACAAAAACAAGGATGGCAGGCGATTCTAGATAATTTTAAAAAATATACAGAGAAAACACCTCTTTAATTAAAGAGTTGCTCTAGTTAGGTGGCGAGTATCCATTAACAACGGATACCGCCATTTTTTATTACGATTATCACTAAAGTTCTTACTATAATAAAAAAACTACACCCTAACTGTTAGTCGAAACTAACAATTGAGGTGCAGTTCAGATTAATCATTAAGCTGCTTTTTGAATATTGATATTTTTACCTTTTTTGCGCCATTCCTTATACTCCGCTGTAGCTGTGAAAAGTACGTCTGTAGATGAGTTAAGTGCTGTTTCAAAAGAGTCTTGTAAAACTCCAATGATAAAGCCGACACCTACTACCTGCATCGCAACGTCAGCTGGGATACCGAATAAGCTACATGCTAAAGGTATCAGTAGTAAAGATCCGCCAGCAACCCCTGAAGCACCACATGCACATATCGCTGACACGATGCTAAGTAGGAATGCTGTAGGAAGGTCGACCTCAATTCCAAGTGTATGAACTGCTGCCAGTGTTAAAACAGAAATGGTTACAGCGGCACCAGCCATATTGATCGTTGCACCTAACGGAATGGATACTGAATAACTATCCTTATTCAACCCTAGGTTTTCACATAATTTCATATTCACAGGAATGTTTGAAGCTGAGCTACGTGTAAAGAATGCTGTAATTCCGCTTTCCTTTAAGCACTTGAATACAAGAGGGTAAGGATTTTGACGAATATATGCGTATACAATGATTGGATTAACAACAAGTGCCACAAGTAACATACAGCCAATTAAAACAACCAGTAATTTACCATAGCTTAATAACGAATCAATTCCATTTGTAGTAATAGACTCAAATACTAGACCCATAATTCCTAAAGGTGCAAACTTAATTACCCATGTAACGATTTTAGATACAGCATCTGAAAAATTAGAAATCAAAGTTTTAGTCGTATCAGACGCATTTTTCAATGCCAATCCAAGTAGAATAGCCCAAGCTAAAATTCCGATATAGTTCGCATTAAACAGTGCTTTTACTGGGTTATCAACTACGTTTAAAAGTAATGATTTAAGAACCTCTACAACCCCACCAGGAGCCGTGAAACCTTCAGCACCCTTTGCAAGAGTTAAGCCTACAGGAAAAATAAAACTTATAATAACGGCGATTAATCCAGCTAAAAAGGTTCCTAATAGATATAGGACGATAATAGATTTCATATTCGTTTGGTTACCACTCTTGTGCTGGGCAATAGCTGACATTACCAAGAAAAGTACCAATACAGGTGCGATAGCTTTTAATGCTCCGACAAATAATGAACCAAAAATGACAACAGGTTTTGCTAAATCCGGGATCGATACAGCTAAGATAATACCAATAATCAAACCAATAATAATTTGTTTTACTAGACTCATTTGAGTCCATGTCCTCAGTATACTTTTCATAGATGTTCCCCCACTAGTTAAAGATTTATGTAACCTTGCTAATTTCGAGCACCTTCGATAGAATTAAGTCTACTATTCAAATCGAATAATAAATGACTTTATGAAATAACGCCCCACCTCACTCCTAGTATTTTTCCTACAACGATGCTTTATCAGTGTCTTTTTAAGGGTAATTCTTTTAGCGGTCAAATTTCTTGATGATATGTTTCTATGATGGTTGACCCCCCATCTCATTCCACTCAGCAAAGACAACTGTATTTCTATTAAATAGTATTATAATGAGTATTTTGATATATTACAATATCAATATTTATATTTTGATATAGAACACCTTTAAATTATATCGAAGATTAATGAGACAAACACCCGTACAGCAGCTTTTTCTACTTTAAAAAAATATTATTTCAAATGCAAAAAGAAATTTTTTATGAATTCAAATCTTAAATTGTAATAGCACAGTAAACGTAAAAAAAGAAAGACAGATAAATCCGCCTTTCTTCATTTCTTATGTAACTCCATCCAATTTTTAACCAAACGCTTAGGTGCCGCACGTAAATAGGCTTCTTGAATTAGATCGGTTAATTCATCCCAGACTTTCCCGTCGGGATTTTGAATAGATACCCAACCGTGATGCCCTATGTATGGGGTTTTGGAAAAATGCTCTCTTTGAAGCAATATTGATTGTGTTTCCCTATCTGACTTGAACGACAAGCTGAATCCTTTTTCGCTTTCACCTGATATCACAAAGGATTTTCCATTTATCTTAAAAGTTTTGTGGCCAAAACCGTCGACAACCTCAACCGCTTCAGGCAGTGCAAGACAGATATTGCGTAGCTTTTCAAGCATGCCTGCCGTGTCTTGTATTTTCATCTTTTATTCCTTTTATTTCGCATTGGTATCAGGTTGATGAATTCCAATAATATTGCCTTCAGTATCAATATAGTATCCTTGCCACGCCATTCCAGGCAGGGCAAATTTGGCCATTGCCACCTTGCCTCCATTCTCAAGAATTTTAGCTTCGGTAACATCGTAATCTTCCACACCCATTGTACAAGCAAATCCATTTATAGCTTGGTTTGGTTCAGGTGCAGCACCTTGCCTTTGCATCAAAGCTCCATTGATCCCCATTTCATTCTCATCGCCAGTCACTGCTCCAAAGTAAGGCATACCTGCAAACTCACTCCAATCTTGGAATGACCATCCGAATACCTCTCCATAAAACTTCTTTGCCCGCTCCATGTCACTCACATGAACTTCGAAATGAACTAATCTTCCCATAAGTGCCTCCTAGTAATTAAAGAATTAACTATTAACTTTAATCATTCTTGTGTAATCGCTTACATATGTCTATTTATTATTATAACGGGTATGGATATAAATTCAAATTATTTAAGAATATAGTATTTTATTGATCGCACTATTTGTTTCCACAGAATTACTTACCTTCCGAATCTATCTTCTATAATATTCCTAGATACTATTTTCTCCTCCGTTTTGTATAAAGGACTTTTTCAGTATTTCTAATAAGAATTTTAGTTGAGCTGTCATCTTATTCTCTTAAAATACTTAACCAATATTTTGTATAAAATGGAAAAAAGGGAGAGATGCAGAAGCATTCCTCCCTTTTATCAACATCCCTTGTTATTGTTTCGGCTCAAGGCCGACAAGACGCAGGAAGTATGCTAAATCTTTCTTGCCATTGCCGAGTGATTCTTTTGGCTGCTTTTTAGCAGGTGCATCTGGCCCCTTCGTTAAGAAGTTTTTCTCAACGAAACGAATATCGGTTTCATTCACCACGCCGTCCTGATTGAGATCTTGCGGCACGATCGATGAATCATTCGTACCATAGGCTTCTGCGATACTTTGTATATCGAGAATATCAATCATGCTGTCACCATTCACGTCCCCCGCAAGACCTTTACCACCTAATCTAAAATGTTGCCCGCGCATCTCACCGTTTACAGAATATCCAGGAATGAATTTCTTCATCACTTTCAGATGTCCCGGTACATCAATAACAACTGTGTATGCTTCCGTAGAAGCTGGGATACCATGAATGGTGTAGAATCCTCTATTATCAATTGTTGCTTGATATTTTATACCGCTAGGGGACATCACATACATTTGAGCACCGATTTTTGTATAATCACCTGTTAGCAAAGAACCGTCATTTCTCAAAAATGCTTCAGGTAGGATAGCACCCTGCACTCTGGAATGCGTTGGAATAAAGTTAAAACTTTCCGTATTGTAAAAAGGAATGGCAGTAGCGGCTGTTTGTCCCGCTTTCATATAAGACGCCTGTAGTACATTTAAACTGGTAACATTATCGTAAAATGCATCACTAAATACTTTGAACGTAACATCAAGGAAAGGCAGATCGCCGTCCATACCGCTAAATGCATTCCCTTTCATAGATGCGCCAACATTCACTGTATTAGTTTGAGCTCCTTCAGTCAGCACAGGTTCTTGCAGCGATACCTCCAAGCCTTTTTCCATCGCATACTCATTTGCCGCACTGTTCAGCTTCACATTCTCAAACTTAAACAGATAATTCTTGAATTCGACTTGGAATTCCCCAGATACAAGCTGCTTCGCATTATTGAGGCTAAGTGTCATTGTTACAGTATCACCGATTTTTACATCTTTCTTATCATAACTAGAAGTCGTATATTCCGTGCCTTCTTTTACGAAGACATAGTGTTGTTTACCCATTGCCGTTGCAATATCAGACGTAGTCAAAGTCAGCTTTAGAGGCTTCGTTGCAATATCATTTGCCTCAACTCCGAATTTTACATCTCCATTCGCTTGTATTGGGAAGTACCCATTTATGAATGAAGAGTTTGCAGAGTAACCCATGCTGTTGGAGGATTGGTCAACGTTCAAGCCTTTGGATTGTAATACGTCCACTGTCTCATCCTTAGCTGTTCCATGCAGCCATACCGCTTTTTGTCCATCCTCTACTGTAAACATGGAGTCATTAACCTCGATTACACCCGGTTTTTTATCCATATTTACTTCCGGTGCTGTATTGTCCACAATAAGCGGATTATCTGCAACATATGATTTCCCTTCCTCATCGTGCCCAATCATTTCCAGTATATAATCGCCTGCTGGAAGCTTCACGGGAAGATCGCCAATTGGCTTAGAAGGATCGTTTGTAAATGGATAGACAGTACCGGGGAATGCTCCTGGAAGATAAGTTTCTCTGTCCGTTACCAACTTACTAGTGTTCGCTGTTCCCACAAAACCTACAGCTTTCCCTGTTTTACTGTCCTTAACAAGCACATCGATTGTTTTCATTGGGCTATTCAACTTAATTATTCCGTGAACCGTAGAGCTTAAACCTTGCCAGAAAGGCGTCGTATTTGTCACGGATGGACTGCTCGTTTTCACATAATCAAACCCCTTTTCCGTCACCATGACAGCGAATGGGATTTGATACGTTTCGGCTGGATTGTTCGCATTGGTCACATGAATATACCCTTCATATCTTCCTGTCACAGCACTGGTTGGAATCGTCATTTTTGGCTGAAACTCCTGTTCTTGGCTGCTTCCCACTGTAATCGATGAAGGCACAGCTACTTTTACGCCGTTCTTCACTGCGTCTTGAATGCCTTTACGCTCGCCATGATACTCCACTTCTAGGTTAAAAGATTTTTCTTCCAGGCTGTTGTTTTGTACCGTCACCTTTCTACTTGCTTCAATTGGCTGATCACCATTTTTATAATGTTTGCCGAATGCGATGGAGCCGGTTTGTTCGTCAATTTCTACGATGGTTCCATTTTCGATATTTTTTGTCTTATCCCATACTTTGATAGAAGTATCTGTATGAACCGCTTGATAGGCATCGATTCGTCCTGCACCTACTTCGTATACAGAATAATCTCCTTTTAGATCATCCGATGTATTCATGAGTGCCGCTTTTACATCGAAAGGAGTGTATTCCGGATGCTCCTGCAGAATCAATGCTGCTGTACCTGCTGTGTGAGGACTAGCCATAGACGTGCCCGATAAGCGTACATAGGCATTGCCGTAATTAATGCCATCTTGCGGATTATTGATATATTCCGGTGCTGTAGAGAAAATCGACACACCTGGAGCGACTACATCCGGCTTAATATCATAATTTCCATTTACCGGCCCGCGTGAACTGAAATCTGCTAAATGATCGCCTTCCGTTTTTGTGTTGCTTAACGTTTCAAAGGTGAAAGAACCTTCGCCCAACCCTTTTAACCGCTCACCATCCGCTTTTGATAGACGGAAAGCCGGGATTAAACCGTCGGCCTCACCTAAGTAGGCAGATATTTGCCCGTCAACATTGTTATACACAATCACTGCTTTAGCCCCAGCATTTTTAGCATTTTTGATTTTTTCATCAAACGTTATTTCCCCACGCTGAATCAACGCAAGTTTCCCGCTGACATCTTTCCCTTCAAAATCAGCCGCTTTACCAAGACCTGCATAAACAATTGGTAAGGATTGTCCTTGTAAATCTTCTAACTTATTAGAAAAATCTTTACCCAGCAGCTGTATATTTTCAAATTTTTCGCCGGAAGCGCTACCATTTAATGTCGGAATCGACATCGAAACATCGCTTGCTCCAACAGAAATGCCAAGAGCTGCTGTTCCCGGAGAACCGAGCGTTTTTTCATTCGGTCCAGCGTTACCAGCGGCAACAACTGTCACCACCCCTGAAAGCATGGCGTTATTTGTCGCAACAGAAGTGGCATATAACGGATCGTTGGTGTTAGCGCCGAGCGACATATTGATGACATCCATACCATCTGTAATCGCTTGATCGATTCCAGCAAGGATTCCCGCTGAATCTCCCCCTCCCCAAGGTCCTAATACTCTATAAGCATATAAATCTACTTCAGGTGCTACCCCTTTTACAGCGTAATCGACATTGTTTTTCTTCTGTGCTGCTATCGTCCCCGCGACATGTGTCCCGTGGTTTGTGTAATACACTAAACCAGGATATTCTGGCTTGCCAGCATTGATCCAATCCTCGTATGTCGTTTCCATTGGGTCTGCATCATTATCGATAAAATCATATCCGCCTTTAAAAGCATCTTTTAAATCTGGATGATTGTAGTCAATACCTGTATCAAGGACACCGACTTTAATCCCTTTACCGGTGATGTTCTCGGCATGCAGCTTGTCCACGCCAATTTGCGGAATACTGTCCGCCATTTTTGGATCGATCGCTT
This sequence comes from Peribacillus alkalitolerans, assembly GCF_010882125.1. Classification (GTDB taxonomy): domain Bacteria; phylum Bacillota; class Bacilli; order Bacillales; family DSM-1321; genus Bacillus_BN; species Bacillus_BN alkalitolerans. The sequence goes on from NZ_JAAGVZ010000002.1 coordinate 423,150, forward strand.
CTTTTGTTTTTACCGGTGGTTCAACTTTTACTTCGTAATCTTTAAAAATACGATTAACTACTCCTGATTCAAGCAAATCCTGCACGGCCACAGCAGGAAGCGTCATCGCTACACCGTTGATGGCATTTTTATACTCTCTTGTGATGTTTACATCTTCTGCTTTGTAATTGGTTACGTTTTTCTGTGATTTTAATAATTGTACATGCTGTTTAAACGTCTTATGAGCTTCTTCTACTTTTTCACTGGCAGCTTTAGCGGAAAGTTTCGTTCCTTTCGCCGCTTGCTTCATCACTTCAATTTTCGCAGGTGCCTGATTGAATTCCACGATGACTTTGACTAATTCCGGACTATTCGTATTAATATCCGGAGAAATCGTAAAGTTAGGTTTTGCATCCAATTGCTCTAATGCCATTCTTTGTTCTGCAGATAGACTCTGAAGAATTTCTTCCGCATGATCCACTGGATTCAGCTCATGTGGGCTTTTCGCCAATACGTTAAATGGAGCGCCTTGAGACATCAACAATCCAACAGCTAACGTTCCTGTAAGGATCTTCCTTATTTTTTTACTCTGCATATCGCAACCCCTTATCCTAATTTAATTGCTTATTTAAAAATGAATAAATGAAGCTAGTAAACTATGTTTCGATAATTATCTTCCCACATTTCTACTTTTCTGAAAATTAATCATAGGGAGTAATTTTTGCTGTTATTGGTTCTATATCAGTATATAACAAAGGTACTACTCGTGAACTTTCTATTTAAACATTCATCTTTTGCTAATAGAAATGGCACCAAGCACCGGGTATGAAAAAACCCAAGTGAATGAACCTCACTTGGGTAGCAATCTGCTAATTGTTGGCGAACCGTTACTTGTTTAGGCGTTGTTGTCACTATAAGACCGCCATTTGTCACGATATTTGCTGTAATTGTGTTTGTGCCATTTAATGATTTTACTAAACTTCCATGTTTGTCCAGTATATTCACTAAAGTCGCCTAAGTATTTTAGAAGATTACCAGATTGCTCTTCAACATACAATTCAACCTTATCTAAATTTCGAAAAGCATGGAATGATCCATAGATACCTATATTAATATAGTTTGGTAGTTAAGATCAAAGTTACGTCCTTTGTAACCCAATGGAGTGCATTCTGAACTATCATTCCAAAACGCCATATATCCTACGAAGGCAGTTTTTCCCAAGATGACGCATCGATATTTCGCAGTTCATCCCATTTTCCATAGAAGCCCATATTTGGGATGGGTAAAGATATGGCTTTATCTTGGTCCTTAAGAAAACGGCACAAGTTGATTTCGAACGGCATAAATGACTGCCTGTGAACGGCTTTTCACATTCAGTTTTTTGAATATCTTATTTATGTGAATTTTGACGGTTTTATCACTGATAAATAATGCTTCAGCGATTTCTTTGTTGCTAAGACCTTTGACCAATTCAAACAGTATTTCTTTTTCACGCTCTGTCAGCATATTTTCATTTGATTCTAATTTCGTATGCTGGTGATGATATGTAATTAGCTTTTTGGTCATGCGAGGATGAATAATAGAATCTCCTTGCGATACCATTCGAATGGCCTCCACCACTTCTTCAGATGATGAATCCTTCAATAAATAGCCATCTGCACCAGACCGCAGCGCTTCCATTAAGTATTCATCATCTTCAAACATCGTCAGCACAAGAACGCGGCAATTCGGATACTGACTTTTCACGAGTGCCGTAACCTCAATTCCATTTTTCCCTGGGAGATTGATGTCCATCAAAATACAATCAGGTCTGCACTCCTCTACTTTCTCCAATACCTCATCCCCGGAAACGGCTTCTCCTACAACTTGGATGTCAGTCTCGAGATCCAATATACTCCGAATTCCATCTCGTAAAACTGTATGATCATCCACTAATAATACTTGAATCATGATACCCCTCCTTTGTTTCTGAATCTGGAATTAACAATGTAATTTCTGTACCTTTTCCTTTGGAACTATCAATCTGAAGGGTTGCACCTAGCTGTTCAGCTTGTTCATTCATATGCAATATCCCATAATGAGGCTCATGCTTTGTTTTAATCATGGATTCAAAAAGGGAAAAGCCAACCCCGTTGTCCTTTACTTTTAAAAGCACATGTTCACGTTGATAGCTTAGGAGAATGTCAACTTCGTCCGCTTTTGCATGCTTTACAATATTCTGCAAGCTTTCCTGTACAGTATCGAAGATGGCTCGTTCTTTTGTAAAACCGAGTGATCGGGAACGGCCCCTTTCATGATATTTAATTGCTAGATCATTTTCTTGTTTTATCGATTGAATTTTATTGGCAATTGCTTGTTTTAGCCCTAGCCTTTGGGTAGGATATGGCTTTAACGCATAGATAGAATAGCGAACTTCCCCTAAACTCTTCCGTAATTTTTTTATACTCTTGTCTACCACCTGCTCCATGTTTCCTGATTGATCTGCGGACTGTCTCAGGGCAGATTCCAGCTGAAATATGACCCCTGCTAATACTTGTGCAATTCCATCATGAATTTCCCGGGCAAGTCGATTTCTTTCTTCCAGAATCATTCGTTTTTCCTGTTCGGCGACGAGTGACCGTGTTTTAAGCAAGCTGCCCAATTGATTGGCAAACGTAGATAAGGACTGTATATCTTCGGTAATAAAACTGGCCCCCCTGCTCTTTCCTGCAACAAACATCCCTACCAATTCATGATTTACTTTAAGAGGCAGGTAGACAAGGGAACGGATGACATCTTCAAAAATTTCATCTCCCGGAGCCATACCTGTTTTCCACTCAGTAACAACAAAGGTTTCGGATACCTCTTCAAAATTTGGATGGAGATCAGAAGAACTTGAATGATTGGAATGAACTTTTCCATCCTTTAGCAGAATCATCCAGTTTTCTTCATCTTTTGTCCATAAAGCATACGCCTGTATCCCCAAGAATCCTTTAAGTGATTGTTTCATCTGATGTAAGTTTCCGGCAGACAGCCCGTGACTTAACTCCGTCGTAATGGTAAAAAGGCTATATAATCGTTCTTTTTCAATCCGTATCTGCCGAATGAAGGAGCTGATGATGCAGATTGATACAAGCGGGAAAAAGAAGAACAGAACTTTAATTCCATCTAATTCTCCACGATATCGGTATTCTAAAATATATATAAGGGAGGCATAACATAAACAAAAACTTGCGCTCAAAAATAATAATATATTTTTCATGTACCACTGTTCCAGTGAATATGGCTGTGGAAGAAGCACCATTAAAAGATCGTATAAAAGGGTGTTGATCAGGCAAAAAAAGACGGTAAATAAAAGGAAGCTTATTAATACTTCATATAAACCTGGCAGGTTCAACTCCGTAATAAAAAAAGAAATAAATTCGTTGGAAAACCATTCTGCCAAAATGATACTAAAAGCAAATTGTGTGCAATTAAAAAGTGTCCTTTGCATTGGCATGCGGCGAAGAGTATGCGTAAATGCCATCGCCAATACACAAGCAACAACCGTTATATGTATTCCAAACTCCCAATACATTGGATAAATAAGCGTGAGGCTGAGTGTAATACCTGCTCTTCCAATACGGATAGGAAAATACTCAGTAACTCCCATAAAAACAGCTAACAGCAAAAGGATTATGGGTTCAGAAGGCATTTCACTTTTAAAAATGGAAAAGATAACAGCAATCATACCAAAAAAAGAAATAGAATAAAGATAAAAACTTGCTAGCTTTTCCCTCATAGTAATTGAATCTATTTTTTTCATAACGCCACCTCCCTTTATTTCAATGAATCTATCAACCATTATTATCTAACAAAAAACCGGCACTGGCAAAATGGAAAAATATCCACTAGCCAATCACCGGCTGCAAGCTCATTTTAGAATGGCAAGCTATAATTTGAGTATAATGCCTTATTCTATTTTTGACTGCTCAACAATTGTTGTAATTTGTAAGTGCCTTTTGTTTTAGGTGTATAGTACGAAAGATATAGAAAGAGTCCCTTTAAGCTCAGGGGTTAATTTGGAATACTGAGAACTTCTCATTATTTAATATTTTTTTACTCATATAAAAAATTCATAATGTATAATTCACAAAAATTAACTATTCTTAACTTTCAGTTAAAAAAAGGGTTAGCTGACGAAGGTATTAAATCTTCCGACTATTAATGATGAAGCTACTTCTATTGGTGCTTGTAGGTATGGATGTCACAAAAAAAAAGACCGTAAATTGGACTTAACCCCGTCAAGTAGACAGCTCTAAAAAAGACTATGCAGCCATCGTGATTCGATACTCAATCGGAGCACGATGGTTTAGTCGTTTTTGGAAT